>NZ_SMLG01000002.1 GCF_004349195.1 Flavobacterium rhamnosiphilum | reverse complement strand
ATGGCTTTCCCGAAGTATCGGGAGGAAAGTTGATTTTGTATTTGGGATGATTTGCTTCGCCTGTTCGCTATCGCTCGGGTGGCAAATCCGAATAATGGGCTTAATTTAGCCCCAAACCCGCTGTAGCAGATGGGCATTATGTGCAGTTTAAACCAAATTAGTCTTATAAAATATATGCTAAAAACACTAGAAAGACCAATCATAAAAAGATTTAATGAAACTGATTGGGAGTTTATCAATCCAGAATCATATGATAATGAAATTGTAGCTGACGAATTTTGGAAAGCGGTAGAAATATTGGACTATGATGACAAGAGGGCTGAAGATGTTTTCAAAAAATTAATCGAAAAATATCCATTTTACATTGATGCCTATGTCCATTTAAGTATTGCTTTTAGAAATCAGAAAAAGACATTTGAAAGTTTATTGACTGCAGAAAAAGCATATAATATTTCAAGAGAATGCCTTCCTAAAGAGTTCAATTCAAAAAAACATAAAATAATATGGTCTTGGCTAGAAAACAGACCATTTTTAAGAGCATATCTGAACTACGCTTTAGAAAGTATTGAACACAAAAATTATGAAATTGCAATTTCGGTATTAAAAGACATTTTGAACTTTAATGAAAATGATAATCAAGGTATACGATATACTCTACTTGAAACATATTTAAAACTAAAGAATTTCGATAAAGCAAAAAAAATAATAAAGAAATATAAAGACGACTTTTCTATAGAGTTCAAATTTGGAGAAGTTGCTTTAGCTGTGTTAGATGGAAATACAAAAAAAGCAGATATCCTTTTAAAGGAAGCGATACAAACGAATAATTTTTTTATAGACGAAATAAAAAAAGAAAAGCATATAAAACCAGCACCTTATCGAATTCCAGGTGAGCCATTTTTTGACGCAGGAATTCCTATTGGTTCTGTCCAACAAGCATATGAATATTGGAGCAGAAACAAAGATTTGTACAAAAACAAAAAAATAATTGAGTATTTTAAGTACAAATAAAAACCTGCACATAAGAGCTAAGAGTTTCGTTGCGTGCGTAACACGAACAATGAAACTCGTGTTAAGCGGAAGTGGAGGTAGTTTTAATAAGAAAGATAATTGTAGTTTAAATCATATATATTTACTTCTAAATAACAAAATAAAGTTCGTTTGGAGGTTTTTAGACGAACTGACGTTGTGCGTCATGCAGGGAACATTAAAAAACATTGAGCATATCAAAATTTTAAAACAGTAAAAATTATAATTATGGCATTGAACAAAATATTACTTTTTAGCTTTTTGACAATTTTTACTTCCTGCAACGGACAAGAAAAAACAAACACACTTAAAGACCCAAATACTTCCAAACCAAGTCCAACAGTAATAAGAAACTTTAAGGCAGTTGGTATGGCTCCCGATTTTGACACTACCTTAGTCAGTCAATATATCCGAAGTATTTTTCAGGATTCGAAAGGGAATTTATGGTTTGGTACCTTAGGCGAAGGCGTAGTGAGGTATGATGTAAAAACGTTGACCTACTTTTCCAATCCTGATGGTTTTAATAACAACACTGTTTATGCTATTAACGAAGATAAAAATGGTAATCTTTGGTTTGGGACTGACCAGGGCGTTTATAAATATGATGGAAAAACCTTTAGAAATTATAATCAAAAAGATGGCCTGAGCCGTATAGATATAAGTCGAAAAAGCATCCTTGTTGACAAATCGGGTACTATTTGGGTAGGCACCCATGGTGGCGTTTTCCGATATGACCCATCTGCCGATAGCAAAGGTGGTCAAAGTTTTTCATTATTTCAACAGCTTCCTCCTATTAATGTTGCTGGCATCATGGAAGACAAAAGTGGAAACATTTGGTTTGCTTCTTCTGAAAATGGTGTCTTTCGCTATGACCCTTCGGCTTCACTCATGGCGGGTGGAAAAACAATTACCAATATTGCAGAAAAGGAAGGTTTGGGAGAGAACTATGCGGGAGGTATAGCACAGGATAAAGCTGGGAATATGTGGTTTACTATGAAAAACGGCATTTGCAAATATGATGGAAAAACTTTAACTGAATACACCGCCAAAGACGGATTAGGTGGAACTGAATTTTGGGGCATATATATAGAACAGTCGGGTATTATTTGGGTTACAGCCCGAGGCAGTACTACGAGATTTGACCCTTCTATCGACATTTTAAATCCACAAGCATTTACCGTGTTTACAGTAAAAGACGGGCTTAATTGTTGTGTTCAAAGTATGTATCAAGACAGGTCAGGAAATATGTGGTGGGGTACTGGACAAGGACTCTATCGATTTGATGGCAAACGCTTTTATCAAGTTAAACAGAATGGCCCGTGGTAGTATTAACAAAATGAAGTTCGTTTGATTGGTTTTTGGACTCAGCAAGTTTTTATCTCTGGAACCGTAAAACACCCTTTTCTATTTAGATTTAACATTTTCAATTCGTAATTTTATCTAAAGGAAAAAAAATAAAGTTATGGATGCTAAAATGATATGGGCAAACTTAGTCTCAACTGATTTAGATAAGACTGCTAAATTTTATACTGATTTAGGCTTTAAAGCAAATGGTAATTGCACCGATGAATCTGCAAGTTTCTTTTTTGGAAAGGATAATTTTGTAATCAATTTTTTCACTAAACAAAGGCTCGAAAATAAAGTCAATGGTAATCTTACAAATCCAAAAAATGGGAATGAGATTATATTCTCTCTGTCTGCAGAGAGCAAAGAAGAGGTAGACAAATGGTTTGAAAAAATAAAAGCATTAGGCGGAATGATATTTTGCGAGCCACAAAATTATGAGAAAGGTTATACTTTTGGCTTCGCGGATCCAGATGGACATAAATTCAATGTTTTATATTGGCCAGGGATGCAACTTTAATAAACATGTTGATAACAGCCAGGATTTCGTTGCGTGCGCAGCACGAACAATAAAACCTGTGTTGAACAGAACCAATTTAGTCAGTTATTGATAGGATATTATTTTAAAGTTGTTACAGATAATATAGGAGAATTTAACATCCTCATTTTTTGTAGCTTAGGTAAGTTTATATGAAAATCACAGTATGTAATTCGCGAATTATACACTGTGATTTTTGCTTTTGATAAAAAAGATAAATGTAGGAGCAGCTTGGGATTTGAAGCCGTTTAAGTCTGAATTTAAAGTATTCAATCCCAGAATTACACGCTGTTTTTTTTTAGTAGTGCTTTATTTTTGGCTCATAGGAGAAAATATTTTTGTGTTTTGTGAGAAATATTTAAATATGAAAATATTTTATTCGAGTATCATTCTTAAATAGAAAGTTCTGAAATGAATCGAGATTTTCACTATATTTGTTATCAAATAAATTTTATTATTATGAGTACAAAGAGGGCTTTTAGAAAAGACGTTTTGCAAACAAAATCTCTTGTGAAAGCAGGCAAGGTAAGTGCAACAAATGCCCTTCGTGCCTCTAGAGCTTTGGGTTTGACAGTATCTTTTATTGAGAATGGGGTGCTTTATGAAGAACTACCTGACGGCACTAAAATAATTATAGAAACGATAGCAACTGCTAAAGAGTCTCCATTTACTTTAACTAAAGGAATGGTATTGCATGCCAAGTAATAAAAAAATAAGAATATTTGCAGGACCTAATGGTTCCGGTAAAAGCACGTTATTTAAAGAATTTTCCAAGAACTACAACACAGGTTTTTTTATCAATGCCGATGAACTGGAACAAAAGCTTTCAGCATCTGGTTTGATAGATTTAAAAGAAATTGGACTTTCTGCTACCCAAGAAGATTTAGACCATTTTAAATTATTGCCATCTTCACAATCTCTTATCCAAAAAGCGGCTCTTGAAGGTCGCAACATCGATGTTTTTATCAAAGAAAATTTTATTGTTGATACTTCTAAAGTCACTCACAGCTATGAAGGCTCCTTTACCGCATCATTTATCAGGGATTTATTGATGAAACAAAGCAAATCTTTCAGTTTTGAAACCGTAATGAGTCATAAATCGAAGATTGATGAAATAAAAGCTATTGTTGCCCATGGTTATCATGCTTATTTATATTTTGTTTGTATTGATAGCCCTGAAGTGAATATTTCCAGAGTTTCCAACAGGGTGGATAAAGGGGGGCATTTTGTAGCTGAAGACAAAATTGAGAACAGGTATTACAGGACACTTGAGTTTTTACATGAAGCATTGCCTTTATGTTACAGAGCGTATCTATTTGATAATTCGGGTAAGAGTCAGGAGTTAGTAGCAGAGTTGTACAATGGTGCTATGGAATTAAAGACAGAAAATCCACCACATTGGTTTATTAAATATGTATTGCCTTATTATAACTAGTTTGTTTTGTGTATACAATCATCATTTTGGTTACGACAATTGATTGCTATAAGTGTAGAATTATTATAATTTCACTCCATTTGAGATTTCACTATTCGGTTTAAATAATTCCATTTCATCAATTACTTTTATCTAGGATTTTGGAATAATGTTATTTAGGAAAGATGCTGATGAGGTGTCTTTTTTTATTTTGTAGGTATACCGGATACTTATAAATTCGAAATTAAAACTTATCAAAAACGAGGAATTAATTTTATGCTAAAAGAGTAACTCTCTATATCATATAAAATTTTCGTTTTGCCCCGATCCGCCACGGCGGAAGCCGAAAATTGGGACGTTATTTTTTAATTTTTACCCAAACCCTAAAGGGAGAAATTAAAAAATGAGATAAAAAGAATTCGTTTTGCCCCAGCCCTAAAGGGAGCCGAAAATTATAGTTCAGGTCTTTTGCGTTAAATGAATAAAAACTCATTCCCAAAAAGAATTAATCTACTTAGTGATTTTTAATGTAATACCAAATGCAAATTATTATATTTGTTTCGTAATGATACTATTTAGTTAATAAAAAGGAAAAGGTCTCTCGACTGCGCTCGAGATGAAGTGCTTGAGAACACAAAACTTATACCAGTATTTTAACATCAATCCATGAGCCAATCCGAACATACCAATACCACGTGGCTGTTTGAAATAACACCTAAAAACAAATTCTTCTCGCTTAATCTTAAGGAAGTTTGGCAATACCGTGATTTGCTTATGCTTTTTGTCAAGAGAGACGTTGTGACCGTTTATAAACAAACCGTTTTGGGACCACTTTGGTATTTGATACAACCCTTGTTTACCTCGATTACTTTTACCATTATTTTTAATACTGTGGCTGGAATTGATACCGGAACGGTACCGCCTTTTTTGTTTAATCTGGCTGGAATCACGGTTTGGAATTACTTTACAGCCTGTCTCAATGGAACTTCAGATACGTTTAGAAGTAATGCAGGGATTTTTGGAAAAGTGTATTTCCCTCGCATTATAGTACCGCTGTCTATTGTAGTTTCTAATTTGTTAAAATTTGGAATTCAGTTTTTTATCTTTATTGTCTTTTATCTTTATTTTTACTTTCAAGGAGCTGCAGTAAGCTTAAACGGATCTATATTGTTTTTTCCTTTACTGATTGTTATGATGGGGGTTTTAGGATTGGGCTTGGGAATGTTGATTTCCTCTTTAGTAACTAAATACAGGGATTTTAGTAATCTAATCGGTTTTGGTGTGCAATTGTTGATGTATCTTTCGGCAGTAATGTATCCCATGGCATTAATCAAAGAAAAATTGCCCAGTTACGGTTGGCTTGTGGAATACAATCCGCTGGCTTATGTGATAGAAACTACGCGTTATATGTTGCTGAATGTAGGTCAGATTTCGGTATTAGGATTAGGCTATACTTTTTTGGTTACTATAGTGGTGTTTTTAGTGGGTGTGTTGATCTTTAATAGGACGGAGAAGAGTTTTATAGATACGGTTTAAAAAACAACAAAAATCAATGTCAATGTCAAAAATCAATAGTAATAATAGCAAATTCAAAACGGACCAATTAACCCATAACCTTCCTTGAAAGACATTATATTAAAAGCCGAGAATATTTCCAAACAATACCGCTTGGGTCAAGTGGGTACTGGGACTTTGAGCCATGACTTGAACCGTTGGTGGCATCAGGTGCGTGGTAAAGAAGATCCGTATTTGAAAATAGGCGACACCAATGATCGTAGTACCAAAGGCGAAAGTGATTACGTTTGGGCACTACAAGACATTAATTTTGAAGTAGAACGTGGTGAAATTTTAGGAATTATAGGTAAAAATGGAGCGGGGAAATCTACTTTGTTAAAAATTTTATCCCGGGTTACTGCACCCACCACAGGAAGTATTAAATTTGGTGGTCGTGTGGCTTCTTTACTTGAAGTGGGAACTGGTTTTAATGGCGAAATGACTGGGCGTGAAAACATCTATTTGAACGGTGCCATTTTAGGGATGACCAAAAAAGAAATCGACAGCAAGATTGATGAGATTATTGATTTCTCGGGATGTGAGCGGTATATTGATACTCCTGTGAAACGTTATAGCAGTGGCATGTATGTGCGATTGGCTTTTGCAGTGGCTGCTTTCTTGGAACCTGAAATTTTAATTGTTGATGAAGTTTTAGCTGTTGGTGATGCTGAGTTCCAGAAGAAAGCCATTGGCAAGATGCAGGATATTTCCAGAGGTCAAGGGAGGACGGTGTTGTTTGTGAGTCATAATATGGCGGCAGTGAAAAGTTTGTGTACAAGGGGAATTGTGATGGAGAATGGGAAGGTGAAATTAATTGGGGCAATTGATGAAATTGTTGATTATTATTTAAATTCTAATCAAGTTTATAAAGATTTAAATTTGTTGAAGCCTGGTTTTTTTGATATTAATGAAAATGTTAATAAAAAAAATAAAAATGAAGGGATATTGAATGTGGAAATATATTGCAATGGGCAAAGAACGAATTCGTTATTGACTGGAAAAAATGTAGAATTTAAATTTTCCTATTCAACAAAAGTAAAATATGAGGAGCCGGTTTTAGGGATTGTTATAAAAGATATTGATGAAATACCTATTTTAGGATTAAATAATAGAAATACAGGTGATAGTTTAAAACATAAAAATGAAGATGGAAATATTACTATAATTTTTCCTGTTTTTAGATTAATCAAATCAAAAAGTTATAGTGTAGATGTCTACTTTGGTGATAAAGAAAATAATATAGATACTATTTTAGATGCATTTTATTTTAATGTTCTTCCAGCTTTAGATGATAGAAAACCAATTCAAGAGAAATTAAATTATTATTATGATTCTGAAATTAAATTTTATTAAAATGGGCAATAAAAATATTAGATATGTACACGAGGAAATTGTACATAATTTTAAAGCAGCTAATGAAGTAGTTCCTTTTATTGTAAATTTATTAGATCCTAAATCTGTTGTTGATGTTGGTTGTGGAATTGGCACATGGCTGAAAGTTTTTAGGGATAATGGGATAAATGATATTTTAGGGGTAGATGGTGACTATGTTGATAAAAAATTACTGAAGATAAGTGTAGAAAACTTTATTGATTTTGATTTAGAAAAGTTATATAAATCAGAAAAAAAATATGATTTAGCAATTTCTTTAGAAGTTGCTGAACATTTAAGTTTTGAATCTTCAGATATATTTGTAAAAACTTTATGTGATTTAAGTGATACCATTATTTTTTCGGCTGCTATTCCTGATCAAGGAGGACAAAATCATATTAACGAGCAAGAGCCTAAATATTGGATTGAAAAATTTGAAAATGAAGGGTTTAGACTTTTTGATATTTTAAGACCTGTTTTTTGGGATAACCAAAACGTTGATTCATGGTATAGGCAAAATATGCTTTTGTTTACAAAGAATGTAGATTTAAAAGCAAAGTTAAATTCTTTAGAAAGTTTTACAGGCAAGCATCTGGTTCATCCAGTTTTATCAAAAGGGAAGGACGGTAGTTTAATCCATTATAAAAATCAATTGGAAAGAATTAATTCGGGAAATAAAGATGTTAGATTCTATTTGAATTTATTATTAAAAGTATTAAAAAGAAAGTTTAGATAATATTTCTCACATGGTTGATTTTAAATTTCCTAAAATAACAGTTTTAATGCCAGTCTACAACTGTGAATTGTACATCAAGGAGGCGGTTGATAGTATTTTGAGTCAAACTTTTGATGATTTTGAATTTTTGATTATTGATGATGCATCAACTGATAAAACTGTTGGTATTATTAAAACATATAATGATTCAAGAATCAAATTAATTGAAAAAATAGTAAATACGGGTTACACAAATAGTTTGAATTATGGTTTAACCATTGCTCATGGAGAGTATATTGCTCGAATGGATGGGGATGATATTAGCTTACCTACACGTTTTGAAAAGCAAGTTAATTTTCTTGATGCTAATACTGAAGTAGTGGTTTGTGGAACGCTATACAGCATAATTGGGAGTGGTAAAGTTGTTAAATATCCTGAAGCTCATGAACAAATTAAATTGGGAATGTTAAAAGAAAATTGTATTGTACATCCTTCAGTAATGATGAGAAAACAGCTGTTAGATGAGTTTTCTATTATTTATGATATTACAAAAGAACCCGCTGAAGATTATGATATGTGGGTACAATTAATTTCACTAGGGAAATTTTATAATATACAAGAGGCATTGTTAAATTATAGATTTCATGAATTTCAGGTTTCGGTAAAGCGGACAGACCAACAAAAAAAAGTAGCTATAGATACTAGGTTAAAGTTATTAATTGGCAGATGTGACGGGATAAAATTAGAGGAAGAAGAAGTTTTGAGAAAAATTTTAGCGAATGAGTTGTTATATGATTTTAACGAAATAGAAATATTTAATAAAGCAAAACAGAAGATAATTAAATCCAATGCACTATTTTTTTTCGAACCCAATGAACTTCATAAATATTTTTTTCAATTGGAAAAAAAAATTGTTAAAAACTATTTTTTGAGTAGAAAAAAATTCACGCATAGGGTTTATCTTGATTATTTTAAAATTAAAGAAAATTTAGCTTATAAAATTTCTGTAAAAGATGAAATTAAATTATTGGTCAAATCTTTTATTTATTGGAAAATTAAAGAAATTAGTTAAGTCATAGCTTTTTTTAATAAGCACTAATATGAAATTAAAAAAAATTTGTTTTGTAACCGATGAATACGACCATCCTGATTTTCATGCAACAGGAGGAATCGGCACATTCATAAAAAATTTAGCTTATCAATTAACTGAGAGGGGGTACGAAGTTCATATATTTACGTATTTATATGAACCTGGTAGAGAAAGTTTGATAATCGATAATGGAATAAAGATTCATACTATTAGTAGGGTTAATTTTTTAACTGAAAATCTAAAAAGATTAATTCATAAACTATCATTTTTAAAATCTAAAAGAAAATTGATAGATGCTTTTATTTACAAAGTTTCTTTCACTGTGCAATTGTATCTGTTTTCATTTAAAAATAAATTTGATTTATACGAGTTTAATGATTATTTAGGAGATTCTTGTTTTTTTTTCAAAAAGAATGTTGTTATTCGATGCCATGGCAATGCAAAAACATTACATGAGCATATGGGGTATCCTAGGAGTGATATTCCTGTTTTTTTTGAAAAAATTGCTTTCAAATTTCATAAAAACATCGTTTGTGTTTCCGAATATTGTAAAGATACAATTAGCGAATCATTTGATTTAAAAGTGAAGCCTCAAGTAATTTATAACTCTGTAAAGTCAGACTATTCTTTAATTGAGGATTTAGAAAGAGAAAATCGTATCACGAAGTCAATTTTTTTCTTCGGTTCGTTGCGAGAACGTAAAGGATTAAAAATTGCTTGTTTAGTGGTTAATAGACTTATTGAAAAATTTCCCGAAGTGAGTTTTCATATTATAGGGAAAAATGAAGCAAATAATTATGAAAATATCTGCCTGAATTTACTAAGTTCACAAGCTCAATTAAGGACTAAATATTATGGAGCAATGGAGCAATCTGAGGCTTTAAGAAATTTAAAAAATGCGCATGTCGTAATCTTTCCTTCGTTTGGAGAGAATTTTTCTTTAGCCCTATTAGAAACTATGGCGTTAGGTAAAATAGTCGTGACTTCAAATATTCCGTCTTTTAATGAGGTAATTGTGGATAATGAAAATGGTTTTCTTGCTAATTCTGAAGATGAATATGTACAATCTATACAGGAAATTTTTCTAGGGAAAAAAAATATTAATATTGAGCAGATTGAGATAAATGCATATAATACAATTGTTAATAATTTTGACAATAGGATATTAGTCAATGAGAATATAAAGTATTACGAAAGTATTTTGAATTGATAATTAATTTTTACGAATACCTTTTTAAATGATTAATCATGTTTCTGTAATTGTACCATGTTACAATCAAGCACAGTATTTAGATGAATGCTTGCAATCAGTCTTGGATCAAACCTATTTTGATTGGGAATGTATCATTGTCAATGATGGTAGTTCTGACCATACCGAAGCAATTGCCCAAAAATGGATTGCAAATGATACTCGGTTTAAATATGTTTACAAAGAAAATGGAGGTTTAAGTAGTGCCAGAAATGCAGGATTAAAAGTAATTAAAGGAGATTATATTCAGTTCTTAGATGCAGATGATATTTTGGATGTTAATAAATTGGAATTATCATTAGCAGAATGTGAAAAGGTTATTAATAGCAAAAGTAAAGTAGTGATTTCTAATTTTAGAATGTTTACTACTGATAAGAATTCATCAACAAATCCATTTTGTGAATTGAAACAAGAGTATTTTACTTTTAAAGAATTACTTTTTGGTTGGGATTATGAATTTAGTATTCCAATACACTGTGGTTTTTTTCAAAAAAGTCTTTTAGATGGTTTTAAATTTCCGGAAGAATTAAAAGCTAAAGAAGATTGGATAATGTGGTTAAGTATTTTTAAAAGAGAACCCTATGTTTTTTTTATAGATTCTACTTTAGCTTTTTATAGAATTCATGAATATAGTATGACAAAGGATTTAAAGCTTATGGAAGCTAATTCTTTGAGGGTAATAAAATGTATAAGAGAGGTTGTTTCGGAAAAATATTTTATTGATTATTTATGCTTTGTTTTAGAAAAAAAATATTCTGAAGTTATTGATCTTAGTTTGAAAATTTCGAAGATAGAGAATTCAAGAGGTTTTAAAATATTGAAAAAAATAAAAGAAACGAGTGTTATTAGATTTATTTTTAGTAATTCTAAATAAGAAAATTACAAGTATAATTAGCCAATATAAATTGTTTTTTGAAGAGGTATTGGTACTCTTGAACAGTCAAATTAATAAGTATAATGAGGTTAAATGAGAGATTTTAGTTTAATGTACTGATAAGAATTGAATAATTAATTTAGAAGTGTTTTTGGTAAATTGAGTGATAATTATCAAAAGATAATACAACTTAATTTTTTGTTTTTTTTAATTGTATAATGGGTTTAGGAAAGCAGTTTTGTTTATCTTTTTTTAATTTAAGGGAGTTTATATTAATTTAGAATATCGATTTAATGAAGTTTTTAGTTTCTATTATAATTCCCTGTTTTAATCAAGCCCAATATTTAGATGAGGCTTTACAATCCGTTTTGGATCAAACTTATGAAAATTGGGAGTGTATTATTGTCAATGATGGTAGTCCCGATAATACTGAAGCTATTGCCCAAAAATGGGTGAGAAAAGATAGCCGATTTATTTATTTATATAAAAAAAATGGAGGGGTCAGTAGTTCTAGGAATTTAGCGCTAGAAATGGTTAAGGGTGATTATATACAGTTTCTAGATTCTGATGACTTCTTGAATAAAGAAAAATTGGAATTATCATTGAATTTGATTAATGAAGGTCATGAAAATGATATAAAAATTATTGTTTCCGATTTCAGGAGGTTTATAAACAATCCTAATAAGACTTTAAATCCGTATTGTAATTTGAATAGTGAGTTATTGAATTTCGAGAGTTTGCTTTATTCATGGAACGCCACTTTTTCCATACCAATTCATTGTGGATTTTTCAAGGCTTCTCTATTCGAAAATATTAGATTTCCAGAAAACATGACAGCGCATGAAGATTGGATTGTTTGGGTTTCTATTTTTAAAACTGGTAGCAAAGCTCTTTTTTTAGATAAGATTTTGGCTCTTTATAGAATGAATCCTTCTAGCAGAGTGATGACCAAAAGTTTGTATGAAGATCAGATAAAAGCTTGTGAGTATTTTAAACATTATTTATCAGAGCAAGAATTTTATAAACTTTCAATGCTCTTAATTTCCAGATATTATAAATCAAATGATGATTTGAAATGCAGATTAAAAGCTACTAAAAATTCAAATAGCTATCAAACAGGTTTGATGATAAAAAAAATTTTAAAGACATTTGGTGTTTTGAAACTATCCAAAAGTTTATTTCCTATTATTTTAAAATTAAAATCTAAATAGGTTAATCCTTTTTTGCTTATGCTCGCTATAGTTATCCCATATTACAAACTCATATTTTTTGATGCAACCTTGCAATCGTTAGCCTATCAAACGGATAAACGTTTCAAGGTGTATATTGGTGATGATGCTAGTTCTGAAAATCCAACAGATTTATTAAATAAATATAAAGGAAAGTTTGATTTTGTTTATCATCGTTTTGAGAGTAATTTAGGGGGGGGGTCACTTATAAGACAATGGGAGCGTTGTATTGCTTTATCGAGTAATGAAGAGTGGATAATGATCTTGGGAGATGATGATATTTTGGGGAATAATCTGGTTGAGTCATTTTATAATCAATATAAAGAATTCAATGAGCTATGTAATGTTGTAAGGTTTGCATCTGTTGTATTAAATGAGCAAGATTATACTATTTCAGAAATCTATGAGCATCCCAGATTAGAAAAAGGAATAGATTTTTTTATCAGAAAATTAAAATGGGAAACAAGAAGTTCTTTGTCTGAATATTTTTTTAAAAGAGAAGTATATTTAAAATATCATTTCAAAGAATATCCTTCTGGCTTTTATAGTGATGATAGAGCTTGGATTGATTTCTCGGAGGATAAACCTATTTATACTATAAATGAGTCGGTTGTTACTATACGAATCTCAGATTCTAGTCTGTCAGGGACTGCAGATAAAGATATTCTTAAACAAGCAGAATATCTTTATTTGAAATATTTTTACGAAAATAAGTTGTCTTCTTTATTAAAGAAAAATAGACTTTTTGTTTTGAAAAAGATTGAGTTTTATTATTATTTTAGTCATACTGTCAATTTTAAGTCTTGGTTTTATTTATATACAAAGTATTGGAGTAATTTTGATATTCGTGAATTGTATAGGTTTCACAAAAGAATATTATTGAAGATATTAAAGAATTAATCTAAAAAAACAGAAGATGAAAAAAATACTCTTTATTATTCATGAAGCATCAGAAACAGGAGCGCCACTTGTAATCAATAATTTATTGAATACTAGCTATTCTAAGGGAAATAAGTGTTTCGTTTTGAGTATTTATGGAGGTAAAATAGAGGATAATTTAAGAAATAATGCACAGGTTTCTGTTCTTTATGTAAAGGGACAAAGCAATGGTTTTTTTCATAAAGTAATTAGGAAGTTTTTTAAGCCTAAAAATGATTATCTTAAAAAATTAGATAGCGGTTTTTTTGATTTGGTTTATATAAATAGCATAGCTAGTTTGACCAGATTGCCTTCATTGAAGTTTTTAAAAAAAAGCAAAACCGTTTTGCATATTCATGAAGGGCCAGTTCTTATAAGAAATTTAGATGCTGAAGTTTTACTTCAGAAAGAAATTAATAATTTTTCAAAATTGATTTTTGTTTCGGATTTTGTAAAAGAGGCAATAATTTCAGAACATAGGATTGATTCGTCAAAATTTGAAGTCATTCCTCCCGTAATTAGAGAGTTAAATAATTTCAATTCTGAATCAAATTTTTTAAAACTGGCTGAAAATTCATTTGTTGTTTGTTCTTCAGGTTCAATGAATCATACCAAAGGAGTTGATGTTTTTTTGCAGATAGCTAAAAATGTGATAAATAAAGCCAATGTAAATAGACCAATTTATTTTATATGGATTGGTACAAATGGCAGTGCTGAAATAAGAAACCATTTACTAGCTGACATAAAGAAAATGTGCCTTGAAGATAATGTGAAGATTTTACCTAATACGGAAGCTATTATTAGCTATTTTAATGAATCAGATGTTTTTTTATTGTCATCAAGAGAAGAATCGTATTCAATGGTTGCTATGGAAAATGCAATGTTAGGTAATCCTGTTGTTTGTTTTGATAAAGGTAACGGTACTAAGGAATTTATAAATAATGAAAATGGAGCTGTAGTGCCTTATTTAGATATTCAGGAAGCAGCAACAGCAATTTTGGAAATGTATGATAATCCTGCAGTTTTGAAACGAAAATCAGCGGCAATGAAAAAAAGTGCACTTGAGTTTTCAGCGGATAATGGTGCTGTAAGAATTTTCAATCTAATAGAAGAAGTTATATATGAGCGATAATAATTTAAAAATTTTAACTATTATAATAACGTATAATGGTAGTAAATGGATTAAAAAGTGCATTGACTCTTTACAAATTTCAACTATTTCTACAGCTATTTTTGTAGTTGATAATGCTAGCTCAGACGACACTGTTTCCATATTAGAAACCTTTAAAGATATTAAAATATATAGAAGTTCCGAAAATTTAGGGTTTGGGCAAGCCAATAATTTAGGTCTCAAATATGCATTAGATAATAAATATAATTATGTTTTTTTATTAAATCAAGATACCTGGATTGAAAAAAATACTATAGAGGTTTTATCAGTAGTTGCAGAAAAGAATAAGGAGTATGGTATTATATCTCCAATGCATTATTTTTCTGACGAAAAATCGCTGGAATATTTTTTTAGTACTAGAATTTCACCTCAATATTGCAAAGATATTCTTTCTGATTTTGTCATTAAAGGAGTTGAAAAAATGGAGGATATTTATCCATTAAATTTTATTAATGCAGCTTGCTGGTTAATTCCTCGAAAAACATTAGAGATTGTTGGCGGTTTCGATCCTATTTTTTTTCATTACGGAGAGGATAATAATTACTGCGATCGCGTTAATTATCATAATATGCAAGTAGGTATTGTGCCTGCTGTTAAAATTTATCATGATTGCTATAATGCAAATAACAAAAAGGAACAAGACATTAAGGAGCAACTGAGAAAATTTGAGTTAGATGCTAAAACAATCTATGCCAATATTAATTTAGATGTTAGCAAACGAGATATATTAGCTTTAGCATTTAAAAAACTTTTGTTTAGCTTATTGTTTATATTTCGTTTTAAATTTTTAGAGGCTAGAAAGTATTGGTTGTCAGCTAAAATAATATTTAAAAATTGTAACAAGATAATTGAAAGTAGAAGTAGGAATTTTATTCCAGGAGAAAACTATTTGATTAATGAAAATAAAAGTTAAGATTATAAAAAAAATATTTAAATTAATAACAATAGTTTATGCATATCGTAATCGAGATCTTAAAAGAATTAATACTTTTAAATGTCTATAAAGAAAATTAATATATTTAATAGAATCATATATTGGAATGAAATATTAATGGAAGTATCAATACTCATCGTAACTAAAAATAGACCCGATGAACTGGAAATCACATTAAACAAACTATTTGGTTTGCTTGATTTGTCTATTCACGAAGTTTTGGTTTTTATTGATGGGTGCAAAAAAACGGAAGTTTTAATTGCAAAATATCCATGGGTGCACTGGGAGAATTCAGCAATTAGTATTAGTGCTTCTCCGGCAAGAAATAAGTTGTATAAAAAAGCAAAAGGCAAAATTTTTATAGGATTAGACGATGATGCACATCCCCTGAATACCAACTTTATCACAATTTCGGAAAAACTTTTTAAAGAACTCCCCAAAGTTGGTATTCTTGCTTTTGAAGAAATAAAAGGTATTTTTAATTCTGATACCGATGTTTTGACTCTCAAGCAAGATGTTTTACAAGAGTATTTGTGTAGTGAATTCGTAGGTTGTGGTTTTGCTATTCGGAAAGATGTTTATGAGATAACTAATGGATTTCCCGTTTGGGTAGATATATATGGGGAAGAATCTTGCTTGTCAATGGAAGTACTGGCAAAAGGGTACGACATTCTTTATACTAATAGGATTACGGTAAATCATAGGATCAATAGAGCACAGCGAATGCAAACTAGAAGGAATTATTATAGATTCGGGAAACAATTAAAGAATACGACCTTTTATTATTTGGTTTATTATCCTTTTCCTTTATTTAAAATTGCAAAGTTATTTTGGCATAATTTCAAAAAGTATGCTTGTAGTGATTGGAAATATTTTAAAACTTATTTTAAAGCTTTGTTTGCCATAGTATTATTTTTGCCACGATTAATCCCATATAGAAATCCCATTGATGCCATAACTTTGGAAAAAATCAGTCAATTGCCCAATCCCAAATTTTAAAAATATTTTTAGTTTTTTACTAAAATGAAACAATCATTTTAAAAAGAACCAAATTAGTATATTTGGGTTCCAATTAAACAATCATGAAATGAAAAAAATAGGTATAATTCCGCTTCGTAAAGATTCCAAAGGAATTCCTGGGAAAAACAAAAAGAAAATGGTGGGGCGTCCCTTATTTTCATGGATACTTACTGAAGCTCTGTTTTCTGATTTGGATGTCGTTTATGTGTTTACTAACGATACTGAAATTATTGACTTTATAGAGAGAGAATATCATTGGACAACAAAGGTAAAGGCGATGCTCCGAAACGAAGAAAATGCCAATGATACTGCTTCAACCGAAAGTACGATGCTAGAGTTTTCTGAGAAAATCAATCATGAGTATGATATTTTGTGTTTGCTTCAAGCTACTTCCCCGTTAACATTGGCAACGGATATTAATAATGGATTGGAGAAAATCAGTAAAGAGAAGTATGATGCTTCATTGAGTGTAGTAAAAACGCATCGTTTTACTTGGAACGGAAACGGTACTCCTCAAAATTACGATGTGTTTAACAGGCCCAGAAGACAAGATTTTGAAGGATTGTTGATAGAAAATGGAGCGGTGTACTGTACTACAAAAGACAGCTTTCTTAAATCAAAAAATAGGGTGAGCGGAAACATTGGATTAGTCGAAATGCCAGAAGAAACCCTGATGGAAATAGACAGCCTTTCCGATTGGCAAATTGTAGAAAATCTATTGATGGAACGACAAAAATCGATGAAAAGCAATCAAAGAATCCAATACTTGGTTCTGGATGTGGACGGTGTTTTTACCGATGGAGGTATTTATTATAATGAAGAGGGAGAATTTGCCAAAAAGTTTGACATGCGAGACGGCATGGGATTGGAGATTTTAAGGCAAAATAATGTGGAAGTAGTGGTGCTGACTTCAGAAAATTCTAAACTGGTTGCACAACGTATGAAAAAACTTCAAATTCAAGATGCGTTTTTAGGGGTTAAGGATAAATATGCTTTTTTAAAACACTTTCTTGTGACTAAAAATAGTAGTTTTGAAGCCGTTGCTTATGTAGGGGATGATGTCAATGATTTGGCTAATATTTGTAGTTCGGGCTGGTCTTTTGCTCCAGCAAATGCAACCCCCATAGTGAAGTTAAATGCTGATTTTGTGCTTGGTGCTGCTTCAGGTGCAGGAGCGATTAGAGAAGTTTGTGAAACGATATTAAAGTATAATAAAAGATATGACTGAGTTTAAAAAGCCTTATGTAATTGCTGAAATTGGCTGCAATCACAAAGGAGATATAGCAATAGCAAAAGAACTGATAAAAATTGCTAAGATATTTTGTAATGTTGATGCGGTTAAGTTTCAAAAACGTAATAATAAAGAATTATTGACCGAAGCGCAATATAATGCGCCACATCCTAACACCAATAACTCTTATGGGGATACGTATGGTGCGCATAGGGAGTTTTTAGAATTTGATGTGAATCAACATCAAGAATTAAAGGATTATTGTGAGGAAATAGATATCGTTTATGCTACATCGGTTTGGGATACCACCTCGGCCAAGGAAATAGCTTCGCTTAATCCAGAATTTATTAAGATTCCTTCTGCTTGTAACAACAACTATGAAATGTTGGGATGGTTGTGCGCTAATTATAAAGGAGAAATTCATATTTCGACCGGGATGACCACTAAAGACGAAACAACTGATTTAGTAGCTTTTTTTGTGTCCAAAGGCAGAAATAAAGATTTAGTATTGTACAATTGTACCTCAGGTTATCCGGTTCCCTTTGAAGATGTCTGTTTATTAGATATTAATTTGCTCAAGCAAAAATATGGTGACACCGTAAAACATATTGGGTTTTCCGGGCATCATTTAGGCATAGCTGTAGATGTTGCAGCTTACACTTTGGGAGCCAATATCATCGAAAGACATTATACCATAGACAGGACTTGGAAAGGAACCGATCATGCTGCCTCATTAGAGCCTATGGGTTTGCGAAAACTAGCACGGGACTTAAACGCGGTCCATAGTGCTTTGACTTTTAAATTAATGGATATTTTGCCTATCGAGCAAGTACAAAGAGATAAGTTGAAGAATAGGAAAGGATAAGTCAAGTTATTTTGTCATTGCTTCGCCAGTTTGGGCGTAGCTCTTTTGTCCGAGGCAGGAGGAATCACATAATGAAGTAAATAGTATTAAAAGTCTAAGTTATGTATGAATTAAATGAAGGTTATCATACCTGCTACATTTATATTATTACGAATAGTTACAGAAGTACTTTTTATATTGGAATGACTAATAATTTGACAGAGCGATTGCAGCAACATCATCAGAATATAGTGGAAGCGAATAAAGCATTTGCGGCAAAATACAATTTGGTATGAAAAATTCACTTGGGTACAGCAGGCAATTCTTAGAGAAAAAGAGTTGAAAGGCTGGAGGAGAAGTAAGAAATTAGAATTGATTCGTTCTTTTAATTCTGATTTTGAATCTTTAAATTCTCGTTTTGTCAAAGAAGAAGATAATGTGATTCCTCCTACGTCGGAATGACACAAGGAAAAGTTTTTTTATCATCGTCCATTTTTTACTTTCAACAAAAAAGCAGTGTTTGTTTTTGTCATTGCTTCGCCAGTTATAGCTCTCTTGTCCGACATAGGAGGAATCACATGGAGTATATCATCGGGAACAGCTGGGGTATATTTTCACAAATTGAAGTTCTAATACTTAAAACTCCTTTTTTTTTCTCAAATTTGCCCTATAATGCTGTAGGAATAACATAATGCAAATTGGTGGGAAATGACTATAGGATATAAATATTCGAAATCATAATTACTACAATAGACGGATACTAAATTTATGAGTAAAAAAATATTTGTTTTTTTTCCCGATGGAGTGGGGTTGCGCAATTTTGCCTTTACACAATTTAAAGCATTGGGAGAGCAAAAAGGATACGAAATTGTATATTGGAATAATACTGTTTTTTCTCTAAAAGCAGCACTGGGTTATGATGAGGTTAAAATAGAAAATCATAGTATCCATCGCTTTACCCCAATCTATTCCCGAATTAGAAAACACATCGAACTTAATGTTTCTCAAAAGAAGTTCAATGATGATGTGTATCCGACCTATAAATTCCCTTTTAGCTGCAACGGAATAAAAAATACGGTAATAACGCTCTATACGAAGTTCTTAATAGGGTTTAATTCTTCTGAAAAAGGGATTGTCCGCATCCGTAAACGAATTAATAGTTTAGAACGGTCAACTGGAAAATACCAGTATTGTAAGGCACAGTTACAAGAGCATCAACCGGATTTGGTTTTTTGTACTACACAACGTGCTACGCAATCCATAAGCGCTTTATTGGCAGCCAAAGATTTAGGAATTCCTACCGTGGCTTTTGTATATTCCTGGGACAATGTGCCTAAGGCTATGCAAGTGGTGGAAACGGATTACTATTTTGTTTGGAGTGATTTAATGAAATCAGAAGTTTTAAAATACTACCCATTTGTCAATGAATCTCAAGTTATCGTGACAGGAACTCCTCAATTTGAACCGCATTATGATAAAAGCTTATTAGAAAAGAGAGAAGATTTTTTTGCGCAATATGGTTTAGATACCACTAAGAAATACATTTGCTATTCCGGTGATGATGAGACCACTTCGCCTTTGGATCATTATTATTTAGAAGATTTGGCTCATGTGGTACGAAGCTTAAATGCAAAAGGCAAAAATCTGGGAATTATTTACAGAAAATGTCCCGTTGATACTACAACCAGATATGATGCGGTTCTTGAAGCCAATACAGATATTATTGCTGTTTTAGATCCTATCTGGAAACCCTTGGGGAAGCAGTGGAATGAAATTTTGCCTACCAAAGAAGATTTGGCCATGTTGCACAATGTTTGTGCCCATTCTGAATTGGTGACCAATGTGTGTTCCTCTACTGTTTTTGATTTTCTGGCACAGGATAAATCCTGTATTTATTTCAATTACGAGCAACCCCAATTAAAAAAAGGCATTCGGGATATAGGACAAAATTATAAATACGTTCATTTTAGAAGTATGCCCAGTCAAAATGCAGCTGTGTTTTGTACGGATAAAAAAGATTTAGAACATTTGGTAAACCAAATCCTAGAAGGAAAATTATCGAATGTTCCAGACGGGAAAAAGTGGTATGAAATTGTGGCTGGTACAACTCCAACACAAGCTTCAGAGACTATTTGGTCTGCAATTGAAAATTGTATAAAAAAGTAGTATGTTTTTTAACTCCTTATCCTTCGCCCTTTTTCTACCCGCAGTATTTCTATTGTATTGGTTTGTTTTTAATAAAAACAAAAGCACTCAAAACCTGATTTTGATTCTAGCCAGTTATTATTTTTATTCCTGTTGGGATTGGCGTTTTTTGTTTCTGTTGGTTTTCTCCACTTTTTTGGATTATTATACCGGAATTCGAATTGAAAAGGCCAAGACTGTAACAGGTCGAAAATTTTGGTTTTGGTTGAGCATCGGTATAAATCTTGGTTTCCTGGGGATTTTTAAATATTATAATTTTTTTGTGGATTCTTTCTCCCAGTTATTGAATGGGTTTGGATTGCAAACCAGCCCCTTATTACTAAATGTGGTTTTGCCAGTAGGGATATCCTTCTATACCTTTCATGGTTTATCGTATGTTATTGATATTTACTTAAAAAGAATCAAGGCTGAATATAACTTCGTGGATTATTCCTTGTTTGTCAGTTATTTTCCATTGCTGGTCGCTGGACCCATAGAGAGAGCCACCCACTTGTTGCCACAAGTAAAAGTGAAACGCAGTTTTGATTTCGAAAAAGCTAAGGAAGGAATATATCAATTTGTTTGGGGATTGGTTAAAAAAGTGGTGATAGCCGATACCTGTGCGACCTATGCCAATGCTATTTTTGATAATTATGAATCCATGAATTCCCTGTCGTTGTTGTTGGGAGCAGTTTATTTTGCCTTTCAGATTTATGGTGATTTTTCAGGATATTCGGATATGGCATTGGGAATGTCAAAATTATTTGGTATCGATTTGTTACGCAATTTTAATTATCCCTATTTCTCTCGTGATATTGCTGAGTTTTGGCGTCGTTGGCACATTTCGCTGTCGTCCTGGTTCCGAGATTATCTGTACATCCCTTTGGGAGGAAGCAGTGGTGGAATGGCGATGAAAATCCGCAATACCTTTGTGATTTTTTTGGTCAGTGGTTTTTGGCATGGCGCCAATTGGACTTTTATTGCCTGGGGTTTCATCAATGCGTTGTATTTTTTACCGTTGTTGCTTCTCAAAAAAAACAGGTCTAATATGGAAACGGTTTCTTTGTATTGGAATTGGAGCTCCTTGAGAATAATTTTAAGCATGATTAGTACTTTTGCATTAACCTGTTTGGCTTGGGTATTTTTCAGGGCAAAATCGATAGAAGATGCTTTTGATTATATTGGACGTATTTTTACCAATCAAAGTTTTTTACCGCAGTATTTGGAAAATGAACGGTACAGTTATGAAATCATAATTCTGATAGTGGCTTTTATCTTGGTCGAATGGAATAGCCGAACTCAAGTGGAACCGATTTCAGGAAGATACAGTACCTTAAAACTAGCTTTAAGCATTGCAGCAATTATGGCGCTGGGAACCTATTCAGATTATAAAGAATTTATATATTTTCAGTTTTAAGGAGCAATTTTCGTTTTACCCCAGCCCTAAAGGGAGCCGAAAATTTTTAAATAAGTAGGATTATTTTGAATTAAAACTATTTTATAAGTTTATGGATAAGAATCCTCTTAAATCAGATGATATGTGGAAAGGAGCATCTCCACAGATTTTTTCAAATGCTAAAGAATTAAGAGAAAATTCAACAGAAGCTGAAGAAAAGCTGTGGTTAGCGGTAAGAAATAATCAGATAGAGGGATGTAAATTTAGGAGACAACATCCTCTTAGTATCTATGTTGCTGATTTTTATTGTCATGCCCTAAAGTTAGTAATTGAGATAGATGGAGGATATCATCTTGACGAGGAACAACGGCTTTTAGATGAAAAAAGAACAAGTGATATCGAATTTCAAGGATTAAAAGTAATTCGATTCACAAATGAGGAAATAATGTTGAAGTTGCCGGAAGTTATAGATAAAATTAAAACGGTTATTAAGATAGTATCGTAAATTTTCGTTTTTCCCAATCCTAAAGGAGCCAAAAATATAGAACAGTCTTTTAGTGTTGCGGCATAAATAATAATTAGAATGAATTCATAAATATAAAAGAGAATAAAATTACCATGAAGCAGTTTTTAATTTTTACAGTCAAAACCCTCTTGCTGCTGTTTTTACTGTTAGTCGTATTGGATTTTCTTTATACGACTGTTTATTTGCAGTCTTCGAATAGAGGAAAAATAGAGTATGTTTACAACTCAGAAGCCCGAAATTATGATGTAGTGATTTTAGGTTCTTCCAGAGCGAATAATCATTTTGTTGCTCCACTATTTGAAGAGAAGGGATTGAAAACCTTTAATTACGGGATGAGTGGAGGCCATTTATTTGAAGCGGCTCTCCTGTTGAAATTAATGGTAGCGCGTAAATACAACATAAAAAATGTAATACTCGAAGCTGATTTAAATTTGTCTAATGCCCATAGGGACGATGGTGTTTCTGCCAGATTTATGCCTTATATTTATGATTCGAAAATAATAAAAGATCATTTTTCCGGAGAAGAAGACTTTAAATCCTTGTATTATATTCCTTTTTATCGGTATGTGGCATTTGACTCTAAAATAGGGCTCAGGGAACTGTATAAAACAGTAACAAAAGAGCCCACTGCTTATTTAGCGCATTTAGGCTATTATCCTTTAAAGAAGAAAAAAGGAAACATGAAAAATGATATACGCGCTTTGAAGCCACTTCAAAACAAGTATTATGAAGAAATTAAGCAAATTTGTGCAGCCAATAATATCCATTTTATTGCAGTGATGACGCCCATGTGTACCAATACAAAAGGATTGGATTATTTTGAAAAAGTAAAACAAATTTATCCCGAAATTCATAATTATGAATCCATAGTAGAAGAGGATCAGTATTTTTCGTCCTGTGGGCACATGAATGATGAAGGGGCAAGAAAATTTACAGCAATTATTTTAAATGATTTTTTTAATAAGTAGAGAATGCATATAGCTTTTTTAACTCCCGAATATCCACATGCTAAAGTAAAGCATGCCGCTGGTTTAGGAACCAGTATAGGAAATCTTGTTTCGGCTTTAGTCAGGCAGGGTGTTTCGGTGACCGTAATTGTGTACGGTCAGGAAAAATCAGAAATTTTTACAGAAAACGGTATCACTTTTCATTTAATTGGCGATAAAAAATACCGTTTTGGTAAATGGTATTTCTACAGAAAGCATATTCAAAAGTATTGCAACAGGATTATAAAGGAAGAAAAAATTGATGTCCTGGAAGCTCCCGATTGGACTGGGATTACCGCCTTTATGAACTTTAGGATTCCATTAGTGATTCGGTTTCATGGCAGCGATACCTATTTCTGCCATCTCGAAAAAAGGAAGCAGAAATTGAAAAATTTTTGGTTCGAAAAACTGGCGGTTCAAAAAGCACAAGGCTACATTGCACCAACCGCCTTTGCGGGGAAACTATCTGCAGCATTGTTTGGGATTCAACCCGAAAAAATAAAAACAATACATCACGGATTGAAATTGGATCAATTTGAAAATGATTCCCCCAATCAATTTGAAAAAGGATTAATAGTATATATTGGAACTATTATTCGAAAAAAAGGAGTTTTGGAACTTCCTGCTATTTTTCATAAAGTGAGAGTAAAATGTCCCAATGCCAGATTGGTGCTTATAGGTTCGGATTCCTCTGATATTGCAACGGGAAAAACGTCTACTTGGGAATTGCTTCAACAAAAAATAACGCCAAACGACATGCCTTCTGTGGCATATTTAGGCAAAATCCCGTATAGCGAAGTGAAAAATTACATTCAAAAAGCGCATCTTTGTGTCTTTCCCACTTTTGCCGAAACATTAGGAATGGTAACTATTGAATCTATGGCGATGCAAAAACCGGTGGTCAACAGTAATATGGGCTGGGCACAGGAACTTATGGTAGATGGTGTAAGTGGTTATTTGGTAGATCCTAAGAATCATGAGGAATCTGCCCAAAAAATGATTCAAATACTTTCGAGCGAAAAATTGGCATCTAAAATGGGAGTAGCCGCCAGAAAACAGGTTCAAAATAAATTTGACATCAATGTAATTGTTAAGGAGAACATGGACTACTACGAAACTATTATTTCAAATTAATGTTAGTTATAGCACATAGCAACTATAAAGTAACGCACGTTACCATCAGTTCAATTGAAAACACGGAGTTTTTAGGTCAAAACATTGGATTTGTTATTCGTGCTATTGCTGAAAAATATCCGAACACAATTGTAGGTTGGTATGATGAGCAAGTTAAAGATTCGGTAAACTTTGAAAAAATACCGGAATTATTGAATTTGAAAAGAAAACTGATAAGCTATAATCCCAGTTCCAATTATTTTTCTCCCAGAATTGGGTATATAGAAGAATCGCCATTTATAAATGTAAATAAAAAGGTTACTTACCCCACTTGGCAAATGAGTAGTTGTGTAGGCGCTATTCATACCGACACTATATTACAATTTGATTTTAATTTTTTTAAGATTCAAAATTTTGATTACACACTCAATAGTATTGCCAAGCATTATCAACCGTTAGGATTGTTTTGCTATTCAGAACCACAATTGCTACACGGTGAAGTAAATTATAAAGCTGTTGAAGCGTCTAATTGCGTTTTGTTTCAGTTTGTGAAGCAGCATTATAAGTTTGTTTGGAAATATCTGTTGTTTTTGAATGTTTTATTAGATGAAAAAAAAATTGTATTGCTTCCTTTTTTAAAATCCTGTTTTATTAGAAAAATAAATTATAATACATTACTACAATTTGAAGAAGGTTTGACTGAAAGAATAGGTCTCAAGAATGAAACCATAGACGTGATAATTCCTACCATTGGAAGAAAAAAATACTTATATGACGTACTTTGCGATTTGCGAAATCAAACCCATTTGCCCAAAAACGTAATACTAGTGGAGCAAAACCCACTGGAAGGGAGTGTGTCAGAATTGAATTTTATTACTGCCGAAAAATGGCCATTTGTAATAAAACACAGTTTTACGCATCAGGCCGGAGCTTGTAATGCAAGGAATGTCGCATTGAATCAAGTTGAAAGTGAATGGGTTTTTCTAGCGGATGATGATATTCGGATCGAGAATAACTTTATTAAGGAAGTGTTTGTATCTATTTCTAATTATAGAACGAAATCAGTCTCAATTAGTTGTTTGCAAAAAGGGAAAGAACAAGTTTTTAAGAATGTTATTCAATGGGGAAGTTTCGGTTCCGGATGTAGCTTTGTTGCGACTGAAGTTTTAAATAATTGTAATTTTAATATGGGTTATGAATTTGGATATGGAGAAGACTCAGATTTTGGGATGCAATTGCGAAATCAAGGTTGTGATGTTTTGTATTTACCTGAACCTGAGATAATTCATTTGAAGGCTCCAATTGGAGGTTTTCGAACAAAACCAATTCTGCAATGGCAAATGGAATCTATACAACCCAAACCATCGCCGACCGTTATGTTGTACATCATTTCGCATAATTCAAAAGAACAACTTAAGGGGTATAAAACCACTTTGTTTTTTAAATATTATAAACATCAGAGGATTAAAAACCCATATGATTATTTTAAAATGTTTCAAAAAAAATGGAATCAAAGTGTTCTATGGGCAAATGAATTAAAAAAGGCATCATGAAATTTTCCTTAATAATTTGCACTTATATGCGTCCAGAACCCTTACTTCAACTGTTGCAATCGGTTCGGGAACAATCGCTATACCCTGACGAGGTTTTGATTGTTGATGGTTCAACCAATAGTGAAACGGAAATGATCTTAAATGAAAATCCATTCCATAATTTAAACTATTTTCTTGTCCCAAAGGAACAACGAGGTCTAACCAAACAGCGAAATTACGGTATTGAACGAATGGGGGATGAAACGGAGATAGTTTGTTTTCTTGACGATGATACCGTTTTAGGGAAAGATTACTTTGAGCAAATAATGAAAACCTACGAAGTTCATCCCGAAGCTTTGGGTGTAGGAGGGTATATCATTAATGAGTCTGAATGTGAATTTGTAGAAGACAATTACCAACCGAAAATTGATGAATATTATTTTGACGGTTGGAAACGAAAAGACGGCAGTCGATTTGTTTTGAGAAAAAAGTTAGGCTTGGATAGCGATTGTCCACCAGGGTATTCGTCTTTGTTTTCGCATGGGAGAAGTGTGGGTTTTTTACCACCCAGCGGTAAAATATATGAGGTCGAAATGCTGATGGGAGGCGTTTCGTCTTTTAGAAAAAAAGTATTTGAAACCATGCAATTTTCCACTTATTTTGAAGGCTATGGCTTGTATGAAGATGCCGATTTTACATTGCGGCTAGCCAAAACAGGCAAGCTATACGTGAATACTGCCGCACAGCTAAATCACTATCACAATCCATCAGGAAGACCCAACCAATACCAATACGGGAAAATGGTGGTGCGAAACGGTTGGTATGTTTGGAGGGTGAAGAACCCTAAGCCTTCCTTTAATGCAAAATTAAAATGGCATTCCATCACGATACTGTTGACAATAATCAGATTTAGCAATACATTTACAACAAGTAAAAGGACAGCAGCCTTTACAGAAGCTATGGGGCGAATGATGGGGTGGTGGAGCTTAATGATTGATAAACCAAAAATAACCCAATGAAAACAACAGAGGCTATTTTAGAAACCAATAAAAAGCAAAAGGAATTTTATAATAACAATAGTAAGCAGAATTTTTTTACCACAATCTGGGCGAAATTCAGAAACGGACTTCTCAATACGATTAGGAAAACCATTGGTATTCAAGACCAAGCCTATCTCTTGCATAAAGAATGGTTTGGTGATTTGTCCAATAAAAAAGTACTTGATTTGGGATGTTATTCAGGGAATTACTGGTCATTGTATCTTGCCGAAAATGCCAAAGGCTACCTGGGTATTGATTTGAGCGATGTGGCCATTGCAAAACTGAACGCAAGGTTGAAACCTTTCCCTCATGCTAAAGCCGAAGCCGTTGATTTCCTTTCCGATGATTTTACAGAGAAAGACTTTGACTTAATTTATGCTTATGGGGTATTGCATCATTTTGAAAACACCAACATTCTAATTGACAAATTGAATGAAAAATTAGCTCCAAAGGGTGAAATAATAAGTTATGATCCGCTGCAAACGAGTTGGCCCATAAAAATCATAAGAACCCTTTACCGTCCTTTTCAATCGGATGCGGCTTGGGAATGGCCATTTACTAAAAAAACATTTTACCAATACCAAAAAGCTTTTACAATCCTTGACAGACGCGGACTTTTAGGAAAATCCAAATGGAATGTATTTGTAGCTTTTTTGCCTATTTCTGAAGAAAAGAAAAAACAAATTGGGCAACAATGGCATCAGCACGATTGGGAAAAATCCAGAACTTCTAATCGAGTTTTATTCCGTTGCATGCATTTGACCATGCTAATGAAAAAGAAATAAAAGTAAGAATTATAACAAAACTTTCTAAATGAACCATAAATCCAAAACAGTCCTGTTTAAATGCCTTGATGTTTTGCCTAAACAATTTGGGTTTTATTTGTACCACAAATTGCAGGAGTTATTTGCCAAGGATACGATTGACTATAAGATCGAATCCACCAGGAAATCATTGGAAACTATTTCAAGAATACTTGACAGAAATGGATTTGAATTAAAAAACAAGCATATAATAGAGTTGGGATCCGGTTGGTTGCCCATACTTCCTTATTTGTTAAAGTATGATTCCAATGCCAATAGGGTTGACACTTATGATATTAACAAGCATTATAAGTTGTCTGAAATTGTAAAATTGAATGTGCTGTTTTCAAAAAAGTACGGAGTTCCATCAAGTGCCTTTGAAGGTGTTTTTCAATTGCCAAAGGACATACGCTATTTTCCGTATACCGACATTTGTAATGGCAATTTTATAAATGCAGATCTGGTGGTGTCCCGATTTGTATTAGAACATATACCTCTAGAAAGTATCATTAAAATTCATGAAACATTCAGAAAAAAATTAAAGAGCGGGAGTTATATAGTACATCTAATTTCACCAAGTGATCATAGAGCTTACTCGGATGACAGTATTTCTCTGTATGATTTCCTTAAATACAGCAATGAGGAATGGGACAGGATTCAAACGAAATTCGATTATCACAACAGACTTCGATTACCTCAGTACCTGCAACTTTTTGAAAAAGATTTTGAAATTGTTTCTCTTGAATTTGATAGCTGTAAAGAGGGAAGCGAGCAGCATAGAAAATTCAAGAAATTAAAGATTAACGAATTATATAAAAATTATTCTGATGAGGAATTAACCGCCGGAAGCATTGCTGTTTTATTAAAGGTTAGGTAATAATGCGAATCGGAATAAGGTGGAATTGCTTTCTCTAACTGTTATACCGTTTATAATTACAAATACGTCCGACATTTTTATATCGCATCGAGCGGAATGTTAATAAGGTTTCGTCAGTTCGTCCCGACGCTTCAGGAAAGTAATAATTTGCGATAGAAAATTTTTACGAACCCCGATAGCTATCGAGGGAGAATCTTTACGTTTTGAAGGCTTCTCGATACAATTTTGAACATTAAAGCTGTCGCATTAATGTTCAAAATCACTCGAAGTGACGATTAAAATAGCTTAACCTTAATGACATTGCGATTGAACTAATAACCAGATTGTTTCATAAATATAAATGGTATTCGTTGAAAATAATATACTTTGATTCAGATTAATAATTAACTTTCCGTAAATTTTTCAAACGAAATCATTTTTCATTTTAACCATAACATGACTTTTTTAATAATCACCCATGTTCCTCATAGCATTGAGCAAAAGAATTATTTTGCTTATGCACCTTATGTGGTCGAAATGAATATTTGGTCTAAGTATGCAGATGAATTGATTTTGGTCGCTCCAATAGCGCATTCTTCCAAAACTTCCATTGATATTGATTATAGACATAAAAAAATTCAATTTGTAGGTGTTGAGCCTATCGATTTATTGGGTCTGAAATCAGTTTTGAGAACGGTTGTAAAACTGCCTAAAATCAGTTGGCAAATTTACAGAGCGATGCAACAAACGGATCATATTCATTTGCGTTGCCCTGGAAATATAGGATTGTTGGGATGTCTGATTCAAATGCTTTTTCCAAATAAACCTAAAACAGCCAAATATGCCGGCAATTGGGATCCAAAATCGAAGCAACCTTGGAGCTATGGGTTACAAAAAAGAATACTAAGCAATACATTGGTGACTCGGAATATTCAGGTGTTGGTGTATGGGGAATGGGAAGGCAGGACTAAAAACATCAAACCCTTTTTTACCGCCACCTATACCGAAGCAGATAAATTGCCATTTATCCAAAAGGATTTAGAGGGAAAAATTAATTTTGTTTTTGTGGGGACTTTGGTCAAAGGGAAAAATCCTTTGTATGCTATACAGTTAGTAGAATCATTGTCAAAAAAAGGACTCGATGTAATGTTACGTTTATTTGGAGATGGAATAGAAAGAAACAAATTAGAAAACTATATTGCAAAAAATAATCTAGAAAAAATCATTTCATTGGAAGGAAATCAAACAAAAGAAATTTTAAAAACAGTCTATCAAAGCAGTCATTTTGTGCTATTGCCTTCGGATAGTGAAGGTTGGCCGAAAGCGATTGCCGAGGGGATGTTTTGGGGTTGTGTTCCCATTGCCACTGCAGTATCTTGTGTGCCTTTCATGTTGGATTATGGAAATAGAGGGGTTTTGTTGGAAATGCATTTAGAAAAAGATGTGGCACAGATAGAAATACTTTTAAGAAGTGAATCTGGTTTTTATGGCAAAAGAGTGAAAGCTTCGGACTGGTCCAGGAATTATACGTTGGATGTTTTTGAAGAAGCGATTAAGGAGTTGTTGGTTTCTAAATGATGAATGTATTATTATTATTATTATTATTATTAACCGATGGGTGTAATTGGTTTTTGATGATAATTTTCGTCAGTTCGAGTGGTTTTCGTCAGATCCCGAAGCTTCGGAGTATCGAGAACTAGAAAATTAGTATTAAAAACAGTTCTCGATACATTTTTTGTTCCGTTTTACTCCACAAAATACACTCGAACTGACGTTTTGAATATTACACCCAACGGGTTATTATTATTATTATTATTATGTGATTAATGAGCGATAGTGAATTGTTACACAATGACACTTTTGTAGTAACGACAGATGATATAAGATTTGTATTAATGATAAACTATGATGGGATTCCTTCTTCATCGGAATGACAAGTTTAGGGGAATGACAAGTTTCCAAGAATAATAAACAAAAAAGAAGATAAAAACAAAAATGCGTATCATTCAAATTATAGATTCCCTTGAGGCTGGTGGTGCCGAACGCATGGCGGTAAGTTATGCCAATGCTTTAGTGCAGTATGTTGAATTCTCCGGATTGGTAGTTAGCCGTAAAGAGGGGGCGCTTGTGAATCAGGTTGACGGGGGCGTTTCGTATTTGTTTTTGAACAGGAAAAAAGTTTTTGATTATAAAGCGCTTCTTATGTTGAGAAATTATGTGAAAGTAAATAAAGTGATGCTTGTTCACGCGCATGGTACCTCATTTTTTATTGCTGTTTTACTTAAAATTATCTATCCTAAAATAAAAATTATTTGGCACGAACATTACGGTGCACGGGTAAATCAATCTAGAATTAATAATGGTATATTGTTTTTTTCTTCTGTTTTTTTTTCTTCTGTTTTCGTTGTCAATCATCAACTAGAGACCTGGGCTAGCAAAAACTTATTGGTTAAAAAAGTGTCGTATATTTCCAATTTTGCAATATTTGAGTTGAATTATCCCAAAACTACTTTTTTAAGTGGAAATAATGGAAAGCGAATTATTTGTTTAGCCAATTTAAAAAATCCAAAAAACCATAGTGTAATACTTTCTGCTTTTAAAGAAATGAAGTTAAATGATTTCGGTTGGAGTTTGCATTTAATTGGAAAAGATTATAATGATAGTTATTCAATTCTTTTAAAAGATTTTATTAGAGAAAATAATTTAGAAAATTCTGTTTTTATTTATGGTTCTAAAAATGATGTTCAACATATTTTGGCACAAGCTACAATAGGAATATTGACATCGACTGCTGAGGGGTTTCCTGTAACCTTATTGGAATATGGATTAGCACAATTGCCTGTTGTCTCTACCAATGTGGGATTTTGTCCATTGATTATTAAGGATGATTTTAGTGGGTTGTTATTTGATCCTTTGAATGATTTACAGATACAGGAACAGCTGCAAAAAATAATTTCAGACAAATTACTAAGCGATAGATTTGGGTTAAATTTGCATGAATTGGTTTTGGAAAATTATTCAAAAGACAGTGTAATTAAGTTGTTATTGTCAAAATATAAAAGTTTATAAAAAACAAAATATTTGAAATGAAAAAAGAAGAACAGTACTATCTCTATTTAATACTATTTCATGTTTTTATTGGTGTATTGGTTTATGTCATTCCCTTTGCTTCTAAAATATACGGGTATTCTATTTTTGTTTTTGGCGTGTACTACATCATTAAAAAACAAAACCGGAATAACGAAGCCCTTATGGCTGCCGCTTATGTGGTGGGAAGTGAAGTTTTTTTGAGGATGACCGGCGGCAACCCATTGTATGAAATTTCTAAGTATGGTGTAATGGTCTTTCTTTTGATTGGGATGTACTATAGTGGTTTTTCTAAAGGCGCAACACCGTATTGGTTGTTTTTGTTATTGTTAGTTCCCAGTGTGGTTATTTCGACTTTTGCCTTGGATTTTGATACCAATATTCGAAAAGCCATCGCCTTTAATATTTCGGGTCCCGTCTGTTTGGGCTTGGCTTCCCTATATACGTTTAGGCGAAAAATTTCATTAGAACAAATAAATAGCGTCTTATTGAGTATGGGTTTGCCTATTATTAGCTGTATGGTCTACTTGACTTTGTATACCCCAAACATTCGTGATGTGATTACAGGTACCGATTCCAATTTTCAAACTTCAGGAGGCTATGGTCCCAATCAGGTAGCTACAGTCCTAGGTTTAGGGATGTTTATCTTTTTTTCCAGGATTATATTAGAGTCTTCAACTAAATTTATGTTATTAATAAATTTAATTGTTGCTCTAAATATTAGCTATCGTGGTATGCTAACGTTTTCAAGAGGCGGTATGGTCACTGGTTTTTTAATGATTGTTTTGTTGCTGTTTTTCTTGTATTTGAAATCCAATTATAGGGGAAAAGTAAAACTCAATTATACTATAGTGATGGTTGTTTTGGCTATGATGGCTACTTGGGGGTACACTTCGTTTCAAACTGGTGGGCTTATTGACAAACGCTATGCTAACCAAGATGCGAAAGGAAGGGTAAAAGAAAGTCGATTTACAGGTAGGGAAGAAGTCGCAATAAATGAAATAAACACTTTCTTGAAGAATCCTATTTTTGGGGTGGGGGTAGGAAAAGGTCAGGAAGTTCGGGAAGCTGAAACCGGTATTTTTATAGTGTCCCATGATGAAATCACCCGAATGCTTGCGGAACATGGTTCACTGGGGGTTCTAGGATTATTGATTCTGTTTTTTACACCGCTTGTTTTGTATCTGGAGAACAAGTTCAACATGTTTTTATTGTGTTTTGTTGCTTTTTGGTTTTTTACTATCAATCATGCTGCCATGCGTACCGCGGCGCCAGCCTTTGTGTACTCTCTGTCTTTGCTGAATGTGCAGTTGGGTTTTCTTAAAAGAAAGAAAGAGGATTAATTTGTTATTCTTTAATTTTATTAATGAAGTATGTTCTGAATCTATTTACCAATGACGTTTTTACTATATGGGCTTCTTCCTATAGTTATCGGAATACGCTCAGCCTGAGAGTTTGAATGTCATTTATATTGCTTTTTTTGTTTCATTATATTAATTAGATCTGAGTTGGTCACAGATTAATACGTTAAAAAGAAAATTTTGTTAAAAAAATTAACATATCTTAAATTTACTTCGACTCAAAAGTGTTAAATTGCATTCCTATACGTAAATATCACTCATGTTTTCAGTAGACAAGATTCATTTTGAAATATCAGAACGAAAGATGATTCTTCGCATTTTTGATGTGTTTTTTGTTTTGGGTTCTTTGTTTTTTGTTGGGAAAATATTTGATTTTGACTATTTTACTATGTCAACCAATAATTTATATTGGATGATTATCTTGGGAGTTTATATCAATCTTTTCGGAACTATTTTCGAAATGTATAATCTTCAGGTTGCCAGCAACCAATTTCTGGTACTGAAGAGTACCATTCTTACTGTTTCAACGACTGTTTTAGTGTATTTATTAACACCGTTTTATTCTCCGGTATTGCCCTCCAAAAGAATTCAGATTCTATTGTTTTATCTAGTTGTATTTTTGGCTTTGTTTTTATGGCGGATGTTTTACGTTACGTTTTTAGCCTCTAATCGGTTTCTTCAAAATGCAGTTTTAATATGTGATAAAGAACAAGTAGAAGAGTTGATTTCCGGATTAGAGCATATAGATCCCCATTATAAAATAATTGCGTTTGTCAATGCCGATGCTACTGAAGATGCAATAGCCGAATATCCTTATGTTAAAAATATAAAAAGAGAGGAGTTGTTTTTATTCGTGAAAGAAAACTCTATATCCGAAATTGTGATCGCTTCTCAAAAAACAGATGGAATTACTGCCGAGTTGTATCAGCAGCTACTTCGTTTACTGGAGTCGGGGAGTACAATTAGAGAGTATACCCAAGTGTATGAAAGTAAAACGCATCGTATTCCGGTACATTATATGTCCAGAGATTTTTACCGATTTTTTCCTTTTAGCAGAATCAATCACAATAAATTGTATTTATTAAGTGTCAGAATTTTTGAAATTGGTATCTCGATACTTGGATTATTCATTGGTCTGGTATTAATCCCAGTGCTGCTAATAGGAAATACAATAGGAAACCGAGGAAAGTTATTTTATACCCAAAAACGTGTTGGTAAAGATGGTGTGGTCTTTGAAATTTTAAAATTCAGGACTATGGTCAGCAATGCCGAATCTAACGGAGCTGTTTTTACCGCTACAAATGATTCGCGAGTAACAGTGTTCGGTAAATTTTTAAGAAAAACCAGAATTGATGAGTTTCCCCAATTTATAAATATCTTAAAAGGCGATATGGCCGTTATTGGTCCTCGTCCGGAACGTCCTTTTTTCGTAAAGGAAATTGCTGAAATAATGCCTTTCTACGAAACAAGACATATTATAAAACCGGGTCTTACGGGTTGGGCACAAGTAAATTATGCTTATGGAGCGACAATTGATGAAAGTTTGATAAAACTGCAATACGACTTGTATTATATCAAACACAGAAGTGTTTTTCTGGATTTGAGTATTGCTTTTAAAACAATTACCACCGTTTTGTTTTATAGAGGGCAATAGTATTATTTCCTGTTATCCCTATTATTATTATTATTATTATTATTTCAAAAAAAATATTTTAAATGATAATTGGAATGCGTTTTTTATTTTGAATTGCCAATCTGACCAAAATAATTCCGCTTGTAATTATTAATGGGAGTACCAATATCAAATGAGCTTTGTTGATTATAAAAAAGAAATAGATTCCTAACGACAGGATATTAAATAACGCCAGATTGTAAATTCCTTTTTTATTTTTTGTCCAATAAAAATAAAGCAACCCTAATAAGGTTGGATTAAACAGTAAAATATTATAGTTGTATCCTAATTCCAAATGTGACGAATAAAATCCGACAAACACAAAGAATATGCCTGTTACTGCCATTACGGTGAGGTAGAATAAATAGATACTTTTCTTTTTCATAAAAATAACAAAGCAAAGAAATACTATATACGTGTAGGGATTATTCCACCAAGAGAAGGGAACTTCATTTTCGAATTCCAGTATTGTTTTGTTTTCCTGCGCCAGCGGATGGTTCTGAAAAGAAACTTTCTTCAGGCTTTTTTGCAGTTCAAAAGGTAAAAATATTCGTGTCCCCAAACCATCCACTTTTTTACCAAAGATGATGCTGGTCCCTAATTTTTCGTAAAAGTGATTGTCAAAATACGGATAAAGGATGGTTCTGTAGGTGATGTCAGTATCTGCGTTTTTTACAATTGCGGTGATGCCTACTGTTTTATTGATGATGTCAACAACCATCGATGTGCAGTTTTTATCAATGAATTTATACGTATAATGACTTTCGCCCGAGGCCAATGAAGTATTCAGATTGTCAAAAAGTTTTTGTTTCAATGTAAAAGGAATATTCAATTCCTGCTCATAAACGGATCTTTTTTCATATTGGTATTGATTAATGAAATCAGGATAAGAGTGTGCTACGGCAAAATATTGTAAGTCCCCTTTTATGAATTTCATGACGAAATTCGGGGTGTTAAAATCAAAAGCACCATAATTGTATACCACATCAATTGCGTTGACTGTATCGCGTACCCGAATTGCGGTGTGTCCAAAAAGAGAATAGGATTCGTTACCCGTTCCGCAAGTAAGTACACTGACTTGTGTGTTTTTTGATAACTCGATGCTTTGACTAAAGCTATATAGGGATGAGAATAGTAGTGTGAAAAAAACTATTTTTTTTAAAGAAGATATATTCATTTGTTGTGGTATTGTTGTTTTTAAATTAATTTCTAAACATTCCCAAATCTACTTTAACCGAAAAAATATTGGAATACAAAGCGGCACTTTGGTCGCCCAAATCAGTTAGTGCATAATCAATCTGAATGCCTTTGTATTTGAATCCCAAACCGATATTAGGCTGAAAACCCACTTTTTCGGAATTGTCTAATTGTTGTACATTCTGGAAATTACCAACCCCTGCACGTACAAAGACCAAATCAGTATAGCCAAATTCAAGACCTAAAGCCGGATCGATACTGACAAAATCAGTCGAGATAAGATCATGGGTTTTAGTAAATCGCATATTCATGTTGGCTGCTGCCAAAATACTGTAATCGTATCGGATGATGAATTTTTTAGCGATTCCCAATTGTGCTTTTGGAGCCGTAATCTCAGTGCTCTCAGGTAATTCCTGGTTTTCTCCGGGTATGGAATTGGCAATTTTCTTGTATTCTTCTTCATCAATATTCCACACATTATAGGTTGTGGTTATATCCCGAAGCATTAGCCCAAATTGCCAGTTATTCTTTTCGAATTGCAATCCGACATCAAAACCAAAACCCCAGGAATTGGCAAATTTGCCAATAATTCGTCGGATAACTTTGGCGTTTACCCCATATTGAAACCCGGGAACAGGAAGTTTTCGAGCATAAGAAAAAGTGAAACCATAATCAGCCGTCGAAAAAAGACTGATTCTGTTGTAATCAATATTGCCTTGGCTGTCGATTAATTCCGTAGTATTTAAAATATCATCGACACCAAAACGGATTAATGAAATTCCCCAAGCACTCCTGTCATCTATAGGGCTTGCATAGGCCAAGTAATCGTATTGGGCAATATTAGCAAAATAATTAGCATGCATTAATGATACCTGATGATCCTCCAGATGAATCAGTCCTGCAGGGTTCCAATACCCGGAATTCACATCACCGGTAGCAGCTACAACGGTATTTGACATGCCTAATGCAGCCGCATCTACGCCGATATTCATAAACTCATTCGAGTATTTTCTAACGGCTTGACTGTAATTTAGAGTACTAACCAAAACCGCTGCTAATAGGAAGCTTTTTTTCAATGGGGTTATTTTTACAAACGAAAAGTCTGTTTAATTTTTATCAAAAATATAATTTTTTACTGAGCTTATTTCTTCCTTTGAGTAAATATATGCAAACAAGAAACCGCTATTAAAAAAACTCTATTAAAAACGTACTTCTCCTTGACTTATTATGCTAAATTTGCCAACTGTGGTTCACTAAATTTTACAACTATGACTATTAAAAAGCATATCCCCAATATCATTACTTTACTAAATCTTTTTTGCGGTTGTATCGCTTTGGTTTTTGCTTTTAACCAAGATTTTGAAATGGCATTTTATTTTGTTTGCTTAGGTATATTCTTGGATTTTTTTGATGGTTTTTTTGCCCGCTTATTCAAAGTTTCGAGTCCGCTTGGATTGCAGTTGGATTCTTTGGCAGACATGGTTACCAGCGGTGTTGTGCCGGGTTTAGTAATGTTTCAAATGATGATCGATCATTCATCAACTGCGCCAGTTGGTCATTTACAACTTTTTCCTTATTTAGGGTTTTTGATTGCCTTAGGTTCTTGTTACCGATTGGCAAATTTTAATATTGATACCCGTCAAACAGATTCTTTTATTGGTTTGCCAACGCCTGCCAATGCACTGTTTATTTTAAGTCTGCCTTTGGTTTTAAAATACACCGATTCTTTATTTATTGTCGAAATTTTGACAAATCAATGGGTTCTATTGGCAATAGCGTTATTAAGCGCTTACATCTTGAACGCTGAAATTCCTTTGTTCTCCTTAAAAATAAAAAAGTTCAATTTCAAGGATAATGTACTTCAAATTGTGTTTTTGATTTGTTCTCTTTTGTTATTGATTTTCCTCCAGTATTTAGGAATTCCTTTAGTCATTCTCTTTTATGTTTTGCTGTCAGTGGTGCATAATAAAATGCTGAAAAAGTAGTTTTTTTGAATGAAAAGAAAAACGGTCAGAAGAAAAACTACGGTAGTCCGTAAACCTAAAAAGAAAGCAACTGTTTTCTCCGGAAAGGTTTTGCGCTATTCTATTGTTGCTCTTTTTGTTGTACTGATAATTGCTGTTGGTTATCATTATCGAGATGGTTTAGCGTATTATTTTAGTTTTAAATCGGATAAAATTCTAAGAGAAGAAACAGAAGCCAAGCGCATTTCTGATGTTCGAAACTATCAGGTTTTAGAAAAACACGAAGAAAAAAGTATAGGTCTTGATGTTTCGGAATATCAAGGAAAAATCCGATGGACTTATGTAGATACTTTAGAAAATAAATATCCGCTGCATTTTGTGTTTATTCGCGCTACGGTTGGAAAAGACAGGAAAGACCGTCAGTTTAATAGGAATTGGCTTGGCGCCAAAGAAAATAAAATGATTCGCGGTGCCTATCATTACTATCGCCCCAACGAAAATTCATTGGAGCAAGCCAAGCTTTTTATAAAAACGGTAACCCTTCAAAAAGGAGATTTACCACCCGTTTTGGATATTGAAAAACTCCCGAAAAATCAGTCGATTGAAAATCTTAAATTAGGCTTGAAAAGATGGTTAAATGCTGTAGAATCGCATTACGGTGTAAAACCTATTATCTATACCGGCGAGCGGTATTATGATGATTTTTTGAAAGAAGAATTCAGTGATTATCTTTTTTGGATTGCCAATTATAATTTCTACAGGGAAGAAATAGCCGAAGATTGGTTGTTTTGGCAATTCACCGAAAAGGCATCAATCCCTGGGATAAAAGGAAATGTTGATGTCAATATTTATAATGGAGATTTGCAACAGTTGCGGTATATTACTGTGGAGTAGTTTTTTTAATGAGTAGTTTTTAGTGAATAGTGAAAAGAATTGTAGAATACTGATTACTTTTTTTAAACTGGACACTGACCCCTTTTTCTAAAACTCCAATTTTTTCTTTCTCAACTCGAAATTTTGTCCAAGATACACGCGACGTACCATTTCATCTTCTACTAATTCTTCCGGCATTCCCGCTTTTAGGATTCCACCTTCAAACATCAGATAGGTTTTGTCAGTAATAGCCAAGGTTTCCTGTACGTTGTGATCGGTAATAAGAATACCGATATTTTTATTTTTTAATTGCGCCACAATTCTCTGAATGTCTTCAACGGCAACAGGATCTACACCGGCAAATGGTTCATCCAGTAAAATGAATTTTGGATCTGTGGCCAAACAACGTGCAATTTCGGTACGACGGCGTTCCCCTCCCGAAAGTAAATCGCCACGATTGGTACGAATATGTTCTAAACTGAATTCTTCGATTAAACTTTCCATTTTAGCTTCTTGTTCAGCTTTGGTAAGTTTTGTCAATTGCAGTACACTTAATATGTTGTCTTCAATGCTTAATTTTCTAAAAACGGATGCTTCCTGTGCCAAGTAACCAATTCCCTGTTGTGCTCTTTTGTACATAGGATAATCGGTAATATTCAAATCATCCAGAAATATGTTGCCTGAATTTGGTTTAACCAATCCTACAATCATATAAAAAGAAGTTGTTTTTCCGGCACCGTTAGGCCCCAAAAGCCCTACGATTTCGCCTTGGTTTACTTCTACCGAAATGCCTTTTACAACACTGCGTCCTTTATAGGTTTTGATTAGATTTTCGGCTCTTAATTTCATACGTAGATAATATTTGTTTTTTATAGGAATATGGTATCGCTATTCTTTATTATTGTTTGTGATTTTGAATCATAGCGATTTCATATTCAGATTCTTCGATTTTTAGAAGGTTAGATTTTTAGACAAATAAACGAATAAACATATAACCAAAGTACCATTTAACAATTATTTCACAGCGGTTTCTTCTAGTGCTTCCCAGAATTCGTACGCTCTTCTTAAATGTGGTACCACGATAGTTCCGCCAACAAGTGTTGCAATTCCCATAGCTTCCATCATTTCCTCTTTGGTAACACCTTCTTTAAAGCTGGTTTCCAAATGATATTTTACACAATCATCACAACGTAAAACGGCCGAAGCTACTAATCCCAGTAATTCTTTGGTTTTTACATCCAGCGCTCCCGCTGCATAGGCATTGGTATCCAAATTAAAAATTCGCTTTACAATTTTATTATTGTCTGCCAATAATTTTTCGTTCATTTTAGAACGATACGCGTTGAATTCTTCAATTATATCAGCCATTTACCTTTTTTTGATTTTTTACTACTATTTTTGAAATTAAGATGCTTGCTTCATAGATTAACAACATCGGAATCGTTACAATTATTTGACTCACCACATCAGGCGGAGTAACTATCGCGGCAACTATCAGAATGATAATTACGGCATATTTCCAGTATTTTCTCAAAAAAACTGGAGTGACTAATCCTAATTTGGTTAAGAAATAGATAATAATCGGCAATTCAAAAAACAATCCACAAGCGATAACACTCGTCTTTACTAATCCAATGTAGGAATCAATACTAAACTGGTTTTTTACGACATCACTGATGGTAAACGTGGCGAAAAAGTTGACTGACATGGGCACAATTACAAAGTAGCCAAACAATACGCCCAAGAAGAAAAGCAAAGAAGACGAAAAAATAAAAAGTTTAGCATGTTTTTTCTCTGCTTCATATAAAGCAGGACTGATGAATTTCCAAACTTCCCATAGAATGAATGGAAAACCAAGAATAAAACCGGCTGTTACACACGTCCAAATCAAAACGTTAATCTGACCCTCCATATTCGTATTTTGAATGATGAAAGGCATTTCGGTTACGCAAATACTCTCAGCAAAACCCAAAGTGTGAGACAAATCACAAAAAAAACGGTAGGTAATAAAATTAGCATCTGTGGGGCCAAAAATGATGACATCAAAAATATAATCACTTATGAAAAAAGTGACGGTAGCCAAAATTAATATTGCAATTGTGCTTCGAACTAATAACCATCTTAATTCCTCAAGATGATCTAAAAACGACATTTCGTTTAGGTTTTTTTTTGCCATTATACTATTCCTTCTTTTAAAATATCGTGTAAATGTAATACCCCTTTGTACTCCCCATTATCTACAACAACTAATTGTGTGATGGAGAAGTCTTCCAAGATGTTCAAGGCATCTACAACCATAGCGGTAGATGGTATTAATTTGGGGTTTTTTGTCATAATATCTTTGGCGGTCAAATCAGCGAAAGAATCTCTATCGTTTAACATTCTTCGAATATCACCATCGGTAATAATACCGATAACTTTATCTTGATCGACAACCGCGGTTACGCCAAGACGCTTTTCCGAGATTTCGAAAATCACCTTTTTTATTGATGCATCTGGAGCAACCATAGGTTTTAGGGTGTGTTCTAACATGTCTTTCACACGCAACAATAATTTCTTGCCCAATGCACCGCCAGGATGGTAAATAGCAAAATCTTCGGCTTTGAAATCCCGCATTTCCATAAGGCAAACAGCAATTGCATCACCCATCACTAATTGTGCGGTTGTGCTGTTTGTTGGAGCAAGATTATTAGGACAAGCTTCAGCATCTACTGTGGTGTTCAAAACAAAATCAGAACCTTTAGCAAGAAAAGAAGTTGTATTTCCGGTTATTGCGATCAAAGTATTGCCAAAACGTTTTAAGAGTGGCACCAAAACTTTTATTTCAGGACTGTTGCCGCTTTTTGAAATGCAAATGACAATATCTTCATTTTGAACCATCCCTAAATCACCGTGAATAGCCTCTGAGGCATGAAGAAACAGCGATGGTGTTCCCGTAGAATTAAAGGAAGCTACCATTTTTTGGGCAATAATAGCACTTTTTCCTATCCCTGTAACCACAAGTCTCCCTTTGGAATTATAGATATTTTGTGTCGCTTCAATGAAGTTTTCATCAAGAAAATCAGTTAGTTTGGCAATAGATTGGCTTTCCGATAAAATAGTTTTTTTGGCGCTAGCCAATATATTTTCTTTAGATATCAAAACAGAATAATTAAAATTTGTATGTGTAAAAGAAATTTGTACCTTTAGGTGTTGCAAATTTATACAAAATACCACATAATAAAGAATGAATTCAAACGAAATTGACATACACAAAGAATTAAAGAAATATTTTGGCTTTAGCCAATTTAAGGGGCTACAGGAGCAAGTCATAAAAAGTATCCTAAACCAAGAGAATACATTTGTGATAATGCCCACAGGAGGAGGGAAATCACTTTGTTATCAATTACCCGCTTTGATTCAAGAGGGAACTGCTATTGTAGTTTCACCCCTTATTGCTTTAATGAAAAATCAAGTGGATGCCATCAGAAGTTTGTCTTCTGAAAATGGTGTTGCCCATGTTTTAAATTCCTCTCTTACTAAAACCGAAATTGCCCAGGTAAAAAAAGATATTACTTCAGGATTGACAAAGTTGCTGTATGTAGCACCCGAGTCTTTGACTAAGGAAGAATATGTGAACTTTCTGAAAAATGTTACCATATCTTTTGTGGCTATCGATGAAGCGCATTGTATTTCGGAGTGGGGACATGATTTTAGACCGGAATATCGGAATTTGAAACACATCATCAAGCAATTGGGCGATGTTCCTATTATTGGGCTTACCGCAACAGCTACGCCAAAAGTACAGGAAGATATTCTGAAAAACTTAGATATGTCTGATGCTACCACTTTCAAAGCATCATTCAACAGACCTAATTTGTATTACGAAGTACGTACTAAAACTAAAAATATAGAATCGGATATTATTCGTTTTATCAAACAACATAAAGGGAAATCAGGAATTATTTATTGCTTAAGCCGCAAAAAAGTAGAGGCTATTGCCGAAGTTTTGCAGGTTAATGGAATAAGTGCCGTTCCGTATCATGCGGGATTGGATGCTAAAACCCGTGCCAAACACCAGGATATGTTCCTGATGGAAGATGTAGATGTGGTGGTGGCAACCATTGCTTTTGGGATGGGAATTGACAAACCGGATGTGCGTTTTGTGATTCATCATGATATTCCAAAATCATTAGAAAGTTACTATCAGGAAACGGGTCGTGCGGGTCGTGACGGTGGTGAAGGACACTGTTTGGCGTACTACTCCTATAAAGATGTCGAGAAATTAGAAAAATTCATGTCGGGGAAACCCGTTGCCGAGCAGGAAATAGGATTTGCTTTGTTGCAGGAAGTTGTGGCTTACGCCGAAACGTCTATGTCCAGAAGGAGATTTCTACTTCATTATTTCGGAGAAGAATTTGATGATGTTAATGGCGAAGGCGCTGATATGGATGACAATGTTCGTAACCCAAAAACAAAAGTCGAAGCCATAGATGAAGTGGTGAAATTGCTGGAAGTGGTTCGAGATACCAAACATTTATACAAATCGAAAGAAGTTGTTTTTACGTTGATAGGCCGTGTCAATGCCGTTATCAAAGCGCATAGAACAGATACACAGTCCTTTTTTGGATGTGGTTCAGATCATGATGAAAAATACTGGATGGCCTTGTTGCGACAAGTTCTTGTTGCAGGGTTTTTATCGAAAGATATTGAAACCTATGGCATTGTGAAAATTACCAAGAAGGGATTGGATTTTATTAAAAACCGAGAATCCTTTATGATGTCCGAAGATCATGAATACAACGAATCTGAGGACGAAGCTATTGTAACCGCTTCCAAATCTACCGGAACTGCCGATGAATTATTGATGGGTATGCTGCGTGATTTGCGTAAAAAAGTCGCTAAGAAATTAGGCGTTCCCCCATTTGTGGTATTTCAAGATCCATCATTGGAAGATATGGCTTTGAAATATCCTGTTTCTCAAGAAGAATTGATTAATATTCATGGGGTTGGGGAAGGAAAAGCTAAAAAATACGGAAAAGAATTCTTAGAATTAATCAGCCGGTACGTAGCAGATAACGATATCATCCGTCCGGAGGATTTAGTGGTGAAATCTACAGGAGTAAATTCTGTAAATAAACTTTATATTATCCAAAATATCGACAGGAAATTATCCCTCGATGATATTGCTTCCGCAAAAGGATTGAAGATGGATGATTTAATCAAAGAAATGGAACAAATTGTCTATTCCGGAACCAAGCTGAATATAAAATATTGGATTGATGATATGCTTGATGATGATCAACAGGAGGAAATTCACGATTATTTTATGGAATCCGATTCGGATAATATAGAAAATGCACTCAAAGAATTTGATGGCGATTATGATATTGATGAATTGCGTTTGATGCGAATTAAATTCATTAGTGAAGTAGCTAATTAAAGAAGTGTTCAGTGTTCAGTTTTTTAGTGTTCAGTTGTTTATGTGTTAATTATGACTGATCACTAAAAAGCTGATTTCTGCAAACTAAAAAACTTCTCCTCGATGCGGTTTTAAAGCATCGCGAACCTGAATCATGTTTTCATCCGTTACCACCATAAAAGCGATGGCTAGCATTTCGCCTTGAATTTCAAATCCAGTTATATTCAACGGTAATTTTTCAATAGCGATGTATTCTTTCAAATGAATTTCATGGTGTTCCGCTGTTTTTGCAGCAGCCGGACCACGGAAATCCCATATCAGTTTTATTTTTCTGGACATTTTTCTCTAAGATTAATAGGTTAACTGTTTAATGGGTTAACTGTTTTGGAGGGACAAAGTTACAAAGTCTAATTCGAAAATAGGCCAATTTGAAAATTTGAAAATGGATTCTCCTTTCAATAACAAGAAGTCAGTACAAAATACTACTTTTGTACCTGGATTATTTTAGACATTTTTAAAAGTCAAATAATCTAAAAATCGAATAATCTAAAAAAATGCCCCAAGAACTCTTATTACAAGTATCACCGGAAATTGCAGCAAACGATATGTTGTTGAAAAATCATTTGTCGAAACAAATTAAGGTTTCTGTAAATGAAATTCAGCATGTTTCTGTCTTAAAAAGATCTATTGATGCACGTCAAAAAGCTATAAAAATCAATCTTAAGGTTGTAATCTATTTAAAAGGAGAGCCTTTTCAAGAGCAAAAAATACAACTTCCGGATTATGGTAATGTAGCCACGGCTCAAGAAGTAATCGTTGTTGGCGCAGGACCTGCGGGACTTTTTGCCGCATTGCAATTGATAGAATTGGGTTTGAAACCAGTAGTTATTGAACGTGGAAAAGACGTTAGAGGCAGAAGAAGAGATTTGAAAGCCATCAATGTGGATCATCTTGTGGATGAAGATTCTAATTATTGTTTTGGCGAAGGTGGAGCAGGAACGTATTCGGACGGGAAGTTATACACGCGTTCTAAAAAAAGAGGTGATGTAACGCGAGTTTTGGAATTATTTGTTGCTTTTGGAGCTTCAGAGGATATCTTAATTGAGGCGCATCCGCATATTGGAACGAATAAATTGCCTCAAATTATTCAGGATATTAGGGAGAAAATTATCGAATGTGGCGGACAAGTTTTGTTTGAAACCCGATTGACGGATATTTTAATAAAAAACAATGAAGTGCAAGGTGTCGTTACTCAAAAAGGGGACACGATTCTTGCCAATAAACTCATTTTAGCCACAGGGCATTCGGCTCGTGATATTTTCGAATTATTAGACCGAAAGCAAATTTTTATCGAGGCCAAACCTTTTGCCTTGGGAGTAAGGGCAGAGCATCCTCAATCTTTGATTGACAGTATTCAATACAGTTGTGATTATCGTGGAGACTTTTTACCTCCCGCTCCATATTCTATCGTGAAACAAGTAGGAGGAAGGGGAATGTATTCCTTTTGTATGTGTCCTGGCGGCGTGATTGCACCTTGTGCCACAAGCCCTGGTGAAGTGGTTACTAATGGTTGGTCGCCATCCAAAAGGGATCAGGCTACTGCCAATTCCGGAATTGTAATTGAATTGCAACTGGAAGATTTTAAACCTTTTGCTAAATTTGGTGCTTTGGCCGGAATGGAATTCCAAAAAAGTATCGAGCAAAAAGCATGGCATCTGGCTGGCGAAAGTCAAAAAGTTCCTGCACAACGTATGATTGATTTTACGCAAAGCAAAGTTTCCTCGGATATTCCGAAAACATCTTATGTTCCAGGAACGACTTCAGTAGAAATGGGACAGGTTTTTCCTGGATTTTTAACGCAAATATTGCGAGAAGGATTTACTGAATTTGGAAAATCGATGCGTGGTTATTTGACAAATGAAGCTATACTTCACGCACCAGAATCAAGAACGTCTTCGCCAGTGCGTATTCCCAGAGATCCACTGACGTATGAGCACGTTCAAATAAAAGGCTTGTATCCTTGTGGAGAAGGCGCGGGTTATGCCGGCGGAATTATATCTGCCGCTATTGATGGAGAAAAATGCGCGTTGAAGATAAAAGAGTGTATAGGAAATTAATTTCCGACCTACTTACATAAAACACACTTAGAATATCGTGTTACTATTGAAAAGACTCTACTAAAAGGCAGTCTAAAAATTTTAGGCAGTTGTTTTTGATTTGTCAATAAATTCAGGACTTTAGTAAACAAAGAGATTAAGAGTGATATTTAGTAAGTAACTCGATTAATTTTTCAGACGATACAACCCTTTGTTTTTAAAGAAGCAGCCTGAATAAGGGCTGCTTCTTTAGTGTTTTTTTAAAATAGGATTGGATTATTTTTTCTTGGCAGGTTTTATTTCTGTCACAACAATCTTGAATGTTGTAGTTCCTGTGTTTTTTGCCTTGTGCGTTACGGGTGGGAAATACAGTACGTCTCCTGCTTTGATATTGGATTCGGTTGCCGGCATGCCTTTTTCTGTGATCTGAATTTTACCACCGGTCAAAGCATACACGGTGTGATGAGGATGGCTATGCCATGGCATTGTTGCGCCTGGGGCAAATTCAGCCGACATGACCCTCACTTTATCATTCTCAAGGAGGATTTTTTTATACACTTTCGGACCAGCTTTCATAGGATCTTGTGCATACACACTTGAGCTCATCATCAGGAATAGTCCAATGAGCAGAGACATTAAAATCATTTTAATTGCTTTCATTTTATTTCATTTTTTTGATTATACATTAAGGTAGACAATGTTTTATTGTCCTTTTTTTTAAGAGCAGTTTTTATTTTAACTTCATTCTTGATGGATGTTGACTTCTGCCGAAACACCATTTTTAATTATGAATAAGAAATTCGATGACACCGTAACAAGTGCTTTTTAATTTATTGACAACTTCTATGCGGTTTTTTGCATGGCACGGTTCAATTAAAAAGGAAATGCCAATTCTTCTGGACGGTGCAAACTTTTGCATAGCGATTCATTTGGAATATCGAAGCGCGATAAATGGCTTTTTTGGGGAACCACTAATTTACAAAAAAAATAGATAAAATATTAAATAGAGACTCTTTTTTTTATTTAAATAACTGATATTTAGTGACTTATATTTAATAAGGGTTGATGGTGTGAAAAAATCATAGAAAAATCCGTTTCTAAAAATTTAAAAACGGATTTTGTATATCAATTAAAGCTAGATAAGATGTTTTTTACTTTGTTCCTGATGCTGTAGGAATCGTTTTGGCTTTATTGCATTCCATATTGTAAAATTCAACTACTTCTTCAATGTCATTTTTTGTATAGGTTTTGTTTTGTATTCTTTCAACAAGTACAGGGCAATCTTTAAAGAAATCGGAAGCTGCATTTTTGAAGTTTTTACTAATGTTACCAAATGAAGTTATTTTGAAAACTTCACTTTCTCCTTCATGATTGATGTAATAACTGGTTATATTTCCACCACCATAGGACATACCGCCAAAACCTCCAGCAGTATTCATTGCGCCTGGAGCATAATAAAACCCTGACGCGTCACTTTTATATAAATTAACTGTTCCTTCAATGATTACTTTTAACCATTGCTCAAAGTTGTTTTTTAACTTTTTGTATTTGTACGTTTCATTAGTTCCTTTTTCATTCATTTCGATTCTGTCAATCAGTGTTGCTTCATAAATAGTGCTTTCACTATCGCTATTTAATTTAAACTTGATATTTCCGTCAGTTTTAATTTTACCTAATCCAGTTATTGAAGTGTTGTCTTTTAAATAAATTGTACATCTTTGGCTTTGTGAAAATCCTATTGAAAAAACAAATAAAAATGATACTATGATTGCCTTTTTTAAATTGAAAACTAAGCTGTAGTTATTGTTCATGTACTTCTAATTTAATGAGATTTAGGGTTGTTTTTTCAAATGTAAAGATGTGCTTTCTACTTTTTTTGGATTGCAAAGAAAGAAAATAAAAGGATGAAATAGGATTTTGGTACTACAAAAAGTAAAGCGAAACTAACTTTTTATACCTCTAAATCTAATGGTCGTAACTGATTACTCTTGATATTTTCCATTGATTGTCTTTTTTCTTCCAAATCATAAGAAATTTAAAGGTTCCAATTTCTTCTTTTCCGTTTTCCATATGTCGGAATTCGTGTACGCCAATTTCAATCGCTCCATAGTCTTTAATCGGATGGACTTCCAGGCTTCCTTTAACCAATTTTCGGGTTAGTTTATTTTCGTTTTTAAACATATTCGAAAAATTGGTAAAAACGGTTTCATAGGTAAGTAATCCACCATTGTCTTGAAACCATTCTAAATCTTCGGTAAATAAAGATTTGAATTTTTCGAATTCTTTCTTATTGAACGCTTCAAACATAATCTCGTCCATTTGTTCGATTTCCTTATATAGTTCAGCTGAGGTTGGCGCTACTTTTTTTTCTTGTGCAGTTGCAGTATTAAAAAAAGCTAAGGCAAAAATTAGATTTAAAAAATAGTGAAGTTTAAATGTGTTCTGTTTCATAATGTTCAAAATATTTTGGAGGCGCACATGATTTCTGCAATCCTTATTATTATGGTTTTAACGTTTGTTTTCCTCAAATATTTATAAAAGAGTCTGATAGGGTAAAGTTGCATTTATTTTATTGAATAACAATTCTCTTTTTGAAGTTAATATTGCTTTAGTTATTTGAAGCTGTTTCGTTTCGCTTGGAATCGTTTTATTCGAATTAATGCCTTTTTTCAAATGATTGATGACAACCTCGTAATCATGCCATTTCCCAAGTAAATCGGATAAAATATTTTTGTCTGGCAATGATTGGTTTTGTGATGCGCAATTTAGGATTTTTTCATTGTATTGGTATGTTTTTAAGCGTTTGCGGAAAGTGTGCATTTGCGTTTTTTTAAAGTTGGTTTTGCACATTAATTTTTTAATTGCTCTTCTCCTTTCATCCATGTAGCGATTCATCTTTTTTTTACTTGTTTTAGCTAGCATGGGAATAATTTTGCGATACTTTTTTTTTAATTTTCGAACGAAGTTCTTATTAACAATAGAGAAGAAGCGCAGCAGTTCTTTGGTTTCGAGTTTTTGTAAACGATTTCTGTATGCTTGTAGCAAATGGGAATTGGGTTGTTCAGCAAGCAAGTATTCTTCTATTTGAAGTTCTCTTATTTTTCCTGCTTGTTTAAAAATAAGTCTAAAAGGTCTGTAAATTCTTTTGTGCTTAAATTTTTTGGAACAATAGTTTAGCAAATCAAATAAAGCGTTCATTTTCTTGATTTCTACTCGAAGGGTATGAAAAGTTTCCGGAGTAAAGGATTTTGGAGATTTTTCTAAAATAAGGTTTACGGCACTTTTTCGTATTTTAAAATATGTTCTAAGTGCTTTCATCTTTTATAAAATAGTTGTTTTAGAATAAAAAAAGGATGATAATTACAACAATGAATACGTTTAGAAAGACGTAAAGAAGTTTGTTTTTGGGTTTAATTTTTGTCAAAAAAATCTTCTTTTCTTCAAATTCTTCTTTTGTAATTTCTCCTCTTGCAAATCTTTTTTTAGAATATCCAATGGAGTTTCATTTTTTGTCCGTTAGGTGTGATTTAGTGTTTAAACGGTTGAAAAACAGTATAAATATATGAATTTTAGAGCAGTAAATCAATTTGTTATATTAGATTTTTTATGCAGATAGACAAAAAAACGTCTCATTGTAGTGAGACGTTTTGTAATTTTTTTATTTTGGAATTGACAATACTTCGGTAGTGCATTTGTTTTTTATAATCACTTACTTTTTTTAGTATCCATTTCCATATAATCGATAGTTAAATCTGACATTGCTTTCATCCCTAATACAAAACCACTTTCGTCAATATAAAAATCAGGAGTATGATGTGAGGCAGTTTCAGATGGATTTTTGCCTTTAGGCATTCCGCCAAGAAAAAAGAAAAGTCCTGGAACTTTGTCTTGGTAATACGAAAAGTCTTCAGCTCCAGTTGCTGCGGGTGTTAACACAACATTGTTTTTCCCTGCTACAGCTTCTAATGTTGGTACCATTTTTTCGGTCAATACTGGATCGTTGTAGGTTATAAGGGTCTGTTTTGTGATGCTCACTTCGGCAGTAGCTCCGGCACTTTCTGCAATATTAGTGGTTATTTGTTTTAATCTGTTGTGAATCATTTCTTGCACTTTACTATCAAGGGTACGAATGGTACCAGCCATTTCGAGTTCTTCAGGAATAATATTGCTTCTTACGCCGGCCGTAACTTTTCCGACACTAACCACAGCCGCAGATTCAGTAAGGTCTACATTGCGACTTACAATAGTTTGTAAACCCAATATTATTTGGGAAGCCGTAACGATAGGATCCACTGACTGCCATGGACTGGCACCGTGCGATTGTTTTCCTTTTATTTTTATTTTGAACCAGTCCGATGAAGCCATCGCTCCTTTTGGTCGGTAATTAATTTTGCCTACTTCGGTTTGTGCGCTGATATGCAAGCCAAAAATAACATCTACTTTTGGATTTTCAAGAACGCCTTCTTTTACCATTAGTGCGGCTCCGCCTTCTTCTCCTTCGGGCGCTCCTTCTTCTGCTGGTTGAAAGATAAACTTGACAGTTCCGTTTAATTCACTTTTGATAGAAGCTAAAATTTCAGCAGTTCCCATCAAAATAGCGATATGGGAATCATGCCCGCATGCATGCATGACGCCTACAGGCTGGCCGTTATATTCGCCTTCAGCTTTTGAAGCAAAAGGGATGTTTACTCTTTCTTTAACCGGTAAGCCATCCATGTCTGCCCTAAGAGCCACAACCGGACCGGGTTTTCCGCCTTTTAAAATCCCCACAACTCCAGTTTTAGCCACTCCGGTTTGTACCTCGATACCCAAAGAGCGTAAATGTGCCGCTATTTTTTCGGCAGTTTTAAATTCTCTATTTCCTAATTCCGGGTTTTGGTGAAAGTCTCTTCGCCAAGTAATAACCTTGGATTCTAAAGAAGCTGCCTTTTGAGCAATGGTAGCTTTTAGCGCTGTATTTTGAGCAGATGCAAAAATGGAGAAAGTAAATAGGCCTGCAAAAAGAATAATTTTTTTCATTAGTTGTGGTGTAAAGTTATGGTTCCATAATAGCAATTATTTCAAATGAAATTCAACCTATTTTTGGTATTCAATAAGGTCAGTTAAAAACAAATATAGCAAAATTATTTTGCCCTGCAGCAATTTAAATAGTAGCGTAAAGTGTCTTGCTTTAAGTAGGATATAAAAAAAACCGCCTTGTTTGCGGTAACAAGGCGGTAGCTTAATAATTTATTTTTTCTTCTTTAATCGGCTTTTAAAAAGCTTTTCGAATTTTTCCATTTTGGGTTGGATTACCATTTGACAATAAGGTTGATTTTTATTGTTGGCATAGTAATTCTGATGGTAGTCTTCAGCTTTGTAAAATTTAGTCAACGGTTCCAATGTTGTAACTATTGGATTGTCATAAATCCCAGCTTTTTTCATAGCATTAATAATCGTTTGCGCTGCTTTCTTTTGTGCTTCATTTTTATAAAAAATGGCTGAACGATATTGCGTTCCTACATCGGTACCTTGACGGTTAAGTGTAGTTGGGTCATGCACTGTAAAGAAAACTTTGAAAATCTCATCCAGATTTGTTACGTTTTGATCATAGGTAATCTGAACTACTTCGGCATAACCGGATCTTCCGGTAGAAACATCCTCATAAGTAGGATTAGCGATTTTTCCGCCTGCGTATCCTGATACCGCCGATTTTACTCCAATCAGATTCTCATAAACGGCCTCAACGCACCAATAACAACCACCGGCCAATGTAATGGTTTCAAAATTGGATTGTTTTTTTGTTTTATCAGTTGTGCTGTTTTGTCCAAACATGCCTAATGAAGTTAATAGTGCAATTAAAAATATATTTTTCATCTTATTTAGTATCAGGGATAAAATCAAGTGCGATAGAATTCATACAGTATCTTTTTCCGGTTGGTGCAGGGCCATCATCAAAAAGATGTCCTAAATGTCCGTTGCATCTTCCGCAAAGAGCTTCAATTCGTTCCATTCCAAGAGAATTGTCGGTTTTGTAAATAACACTGTTTTTGTTGTCTTGTTCGAAAAAGCTTGGCCAACCGCAGTTACTTGAAAATTTGGCGCCAGAACGAAATAGTTTGTTGCCACAGGCGGCACAATAATAGGTTCCTTTTTCATCCGTGTTCCAATATTTTCCTGTAAAAGGTCTCTCCGTGTCCGCATTACGGGTTACTTCATAAACATCTTCTGGTAAAACTTTTTTCCATTCGGCATCACTAACATTAAGTTTTGTCGTGTCTGTATTTGAATAATACGGATTTCCGGGTTTGTTGATGAGATTTTCCATTGTGATAGATTTTTTTGTACGGTCTTTTTTGTTTGTCGTTTGTCCACAAGCAGTGAACATGATTAATGGAAGCAAAAATAATACGCTTAAAAAACGGGTTGTTGTTCTCATGATTTTCTTTTTATAGTACAAATGTAAAGCGCTTTTGAATCGAAAAATGTCGACTACTTTGCAAATTAATAGTTATTTAAGTACGTTTTAACTATCGTTATTTACGGGTAAAAGGTATATTTGGATTTAGAATTAACAAAACCTTAATTAATATAAAATAGGTCTATCCGTATTCGTAATCAATACCAACAATAATTTTGCCACAGATTTCCACAGATTTTTTGTTTGTATAAATTGGTGTAATCGGAGTTTCATTTCATTAATAGCTCTGGAGCTCTGCCCCGAGGTAGTCTATTCTGTGCAAATCTTTTAAATCTGTGGCAGAAAAATAAAGTTTATCTACAAAGCTTACCGTCATATTTATACAATCATTCGCATGTTGACAAGGTGTTTTTTGAACCCTGCTTTCTCATACGCTTTAATTGCCGAAGAGTTGTCATTGTATACGTCCAGTCTAAGTTCAAATACATCCTGCAGGTTGCACCATTCTTTGAGCGCTTCAATAATTTTAGCGTTTACTCCTTTTCCTCTGTGATTAGCATCCGTGTACATGAATCCTAAATAGGCATAGTTCAGATGATTCAAATAAGGCTTCGCGGTCTCTATTCTAGCATATCCGGAGCCAACAAGCTCTGAATCAATTTCGGCTACCAATACTTCTATATGTGGTGCTGAAATCATTTTTTCAATATCATAATAATGTATTTTTTCTTCTTTTAAAGTAGGGTCAAAAGGACGTTCGGCAGTAATAATTCCCTGTTCGAATTCAAGAAGTTTTTCTAAATCGTTGCGATGTGCTTTTCGGATGGTTATAGTGTGCATGGTGCTATTTATAATTTGGTATAAAAATACAAAAGAATCTTTGAAAGTATGGCGTCACTTTTATTTGGACAGCCCTGAAATAATTCCGCTTCAACAAATCGAAACAGAACGTTAAAGCCCCCGTACCTAATTATCTTTTTTGTATTTTTGACCAGTAATAGATTTATATGTTAGAAGAAAACGTAATATTAGTTAATGAAAATGATGTGCAAATAGGGTTGATGCCTAAGCTTGAAGCACATGAAAAAGCGGTTTTGCATCGTGCTTTTTCAGTTTTTGTTTTAAGCAGTAAAAATGAAATCATGTTGCAGCAACGGGCACATCAAAAATACCATTCCCCTTTGCTTTGGACCAATACCTGTTGCAGTCATCAGCGCGAGGGAGAAACAAATATTCAAGCAGGAAGCCGAAGGTTATTTGAAGAAATGGGTTTTAAAACAGAACTCAAAGAGCTCTTTCATTTTATATACAAAGCTCCTTTTGATAATGGTTTGACGGAGCATGAACTCGATCATGTCATGATTGGTTATTATGATGAAGCGCCTGAAATAAATACTGAGGAAGTAGAAGACTGGAAGTGGATGAAAATTGAGGATGTGAAAATTGATATGGAAGTTCATCCGGAGTTGTATACCGTTTGGTTCAAAATTATCTTCGATGAGTTTTATCATTTCCTTGAGGAACATAAAATATAAGATTGCAAATAACGGTTCAAAAGTGTATTAACATAAAAAAATTTCAGATTTCGCAACTTTGAGAAATCTGATCCCGAAGCTTCGGGACTAAAATCTGAAATTATGAAAGTTACTATTTCACGGAAAGCCCATTTTAATGCGGCACATAGATTATACAGGAAAGATTGGACTTTCGAACAAAACGATGCTGTTTTCGGGAAGTGTAACAATCCTAATTTTCACGGGCATAACTATGAATTGACAGTAAGCGTAACCGGCGAAATTGATCCGGAAACGGGTTATGTAATGGATGTGAAATTCTTGAGTGATATTATTAAAGAGGATGTTGAGGATCAGTTTGATCATAAAAACCTGAATATTGACGTACCTGATTTTCAGGATTTGAATCCAACTGCCGAAAATATTGTTGTGGTAATTTGGAATAAAATCAGAAAAAGAATCAAGCCTGAGTTTGAATTAGAAGTTGTTCTTTACGAAACACCACGAAATTTTGTAACCTACAAAGGCGAATAATGGGACTAAAAGTAGGCGATACGATCCCCAATTTCAAAGCGAAAGATGCAAACGGCAATGATTTTGACAGTCAAAACATGGTGGGGCACAAGCCTCTCGTTATTTATTTTTATCCAAAAGACAATACGCCAGGCTGCACCGCTGAGGCATGCAGTTTTAGAGATCAATATGAAGACTTCACAGCCTTAGATGCTGAGGTAATAGGAATCAGCAGTGATAGCGTCAGTTCACATCAACAATTCAGTAAACAATTTAAACTGCCTTTTATTCTTTTGTCAGACAATGACAAGAAAATTAGAAACCTTTTTGGAGTTCCCTCTGGATTGTTTGGATTGCTTCCAGGAAGAGTGACGTATGTAACGGATAAAAATGGAGTTATTCAAATGATATTTGACAGCATGCTGGCCACCAAACATATTCCTAAAGCGCTCATAGCTATTAAAAAATTAGTTTCATAGAGTAGGTCAATCAGTTAAGTTGACAAAATTTGTAAATAAAAAAACATGAATCCAAAAATATACCCCTTACAATTTGAACCCATTTTAAAAGAAAGAATTTGGGGCGGTGAAAAACTAAAAACACTACTTAATAAACCAATTACGTCAACAATCACTGGCGAAAGTTGGGAGTTGTCTACAGTTGAAGATGACGTAAGTGTTGTGGCCAACGGAGAATGGAAAGGGAAATCATTGACGGCAATTATTAATGGGTTTCCTGACGAAATAGTAGGAACGGAAGTTCATGCCAGATTCGGAAAACAATTTCCGTTGCTTTTTAAATATTTAGATGCTCGCGAAGATTTGTCCATACAAGTGCATCCTAATGATGAGTTGGCTAAAAGACGCCACAATTCCTTTGGTAAAACCGAAATGTGGTACATCATGCAAGCTGATGATAATGCCAGAATTATTGTGGGTTTCAAAGAAAAATCGAATGCCGATGAATACTTAGAAAATCTAAAAAACAAAACCTTGCTTTCTATTCTTGATACTGTAAAAGTAAAATCAGGCGATGTTTTTTTCTTGGAAACTGGAACGGTTCATGCGATTGGTGCCGGATTAGTGGTTGCCGAGATTCAACAAACTTCTGATATTACCTATCGTCTCTATGATTTTGATAGAGTAGATGCCAATGGAAATACTAGAGAATTACATGTTGATTTGGCTTTAGACGCCATTAATTACAATAAAGTAGAAACTAAAAAAGAGTATACTAAGAACATAAACGATTCAAATGAAATTGTTGATTGTCCTTATTTTACGACGAATTTTATTCCGTTAGACGGAGAAATTTCGGTTTCTAAATCTGGAAAAACCTTTACGGTATATATGTGTACAGAAGGATCATTTGAACTGGAGTACAACAATTCAAAATTGCAATATAAAAAAGGAGATACTGTTTTGATTCCTGCCGCTATGAACGCATTCATTCTCAATGGAAAAGCTTCAATTTTAGAAATTTACATTTCATAGTCGGTAATAGAAAGATTATGTGTACTTTTGCAGACGCAAATTAAAATTCAAATTTTAAAAAAATAAAAATGGCAAACGTTAAGAATTTAAAAAAAGACATCAACTACGTTTTAGGAGATATTATTGAAGCAGTTTACTTGTTCGAAATTTCTACAACAGGAAAACCAACAACAGAAACTAATGATTTAATTGATGAAGCTATTGCTGCTTTTGACGCTTTAATCACTAAAGTGAACGCAAAAAAGGTAGAAGATAAAAAAGCACACTTCAAACAAATCAATGTTGAATTGGAACAAACTGCTAATCAATTGATTGCTAAAATCAACGAATTGTAGTCAAAAAAAAAGCGAAAAAAGTTTGAATTTGTTTTGGAAAATAGAAATTCAGACTTATATTTGCACCCGTAATGAGTCGCCAGCGTAGCTCAGTTGGCTAGAGCAGCTGATTTGTAATCAGCAGGTCGTGGGTTCGAGTCCCTCCGCCGGCTCTTTAATAAAACCACTTAACTTTTGTTAAGTGGTTTTTTGTTTTTGATAAAAATGAGAATTCAATTCCGTTTTAATTGAATGTCATAATTTTTTTGTTAAATTTGGTATCTAACCTAAAAAATAAATTATGGAAGAGCATTCAGTTATTGAGAATTTTGAAATGAAACTAAATGAGTCTGCAAAAGACTTTTTAAAAGAAACAGCAAAGTGGGCTTATTTTTTATCAATTCTTGGTTACATAGGAATTGGTTTTATTGTTTTTGCAGCTTTATTTGCCGGTACATTATTCTCAGCTATGGGGAAAATGAATCCAGCAATGGGAATGATGGGTTCTTCTTTTGGAATAGTGATGGCTGTCGTTTATTTGCTTATTGCGGCACTTTATTTCTTTCCGGTGTATTACTTGAATAAATTTGCATCTAATGCCAAAGCAGCGTTTAATAACAACGATTCCGAAACACTGACTACTTCTTTAGGATATTTAAAATCACATTACAAATTCATTGGAATTATGACACTGGTAATTTTCTCTCTGTATCTTTTAATGTTTGTAGGGATGATTGTTACCGGAATAGCTTTTAATAACGCTTAAACAGCTTTTATATATGGTAATGATGAGGTTTTGTTCGGCAGGCCTCAGGATTACTATTCTTCTTTATAAAATAAAAAAAAATCATCTTGTTATACAGCAAGATGATTTTTTTTATTCTAATTATGGAATAGAACGCAGCCTTTAGAACTGTTTACTTCTGGTTCTTGATGCTGGCAATATATTCCGTCAGTTTTTTGCCATAAAGCGATTGTGCTACTTTAGGTGACATTGATTTTTGAATTGTATCTAAATATTTGATATTGATATCATAGATTTCTGATAAGGCGATATAAGGCGCCACTTCGAATTTTCTGTTGTTTAATGCAAAATTAGTGGCGAACAAATACTTTCTTTTTATGTTTGAATCTTGTTTTGCACTCAGGCTATCAACTGCTTTTGTGTTTTGACTTTTGATAGCATTAAATTTTTGTTCAATCAAAGTAAGACTTTCATCTGTAAAACGGGTGTTAATCTTTTTATACTCTTCAAATATTTCGTGATTTTTTGACCCTTTAATTTTGGCATCAGACAAATAACGATCTAAACTCGTTTCAATAGTTATGTTTCCTGGCTCAGCAAAGAAGGATAAATTATTATCCAAGGAATTGCTCACGCCTCTGTCTAAGAACAAATAAAGCATTTCAGGTGATTTTAGGTCCAGATCACTTTCGAATGTAGAACTTCCGTCGATATTGATTGTGTCAATAGCTACCAGTGTAGTATCAACAATTCGCTGGATATACAAAGTCCCTTTTTTTAATCCTTTAATATTTCCGGTAATATGTAAATTAGTTTTTGATTCATTCTTGTCACAAGATGACAATAGGATGAGTGTAACGAATGCAATAATAGATTTTTTCATGTGAAGTTAAAATTTGATTTTTTGGAACATGGTATCGCCATTCTTTATTATGATTTGTCCCGTCCCGAAACTTCGGGATTAGGATTGAATCATGACGATTTCATTGGTGTTTATATTTTGGCGCAAAATAAAGAAAATTGTTGGAATGATTTTGGTAACGCGTTCAAATTTCACAAAAAAAATCCCAATTTATTTCTAAATTGGGATTTCCTGAATCATTTTTAAAATTATGCTTTTAACCAAGCTTCTTTCAAAGTTGTTTTTGAAGCATCAGTAGCTTTAAGACCTTCTTTTTCTTCATAAGGAAATTTTACCTTTCCTTTGATTACTTGTTCCTTACCGTCACGTTTTATTTTAACAGAGATAGCGTCGTTTTCTTTCCAGTTTTGGCTCTCCGTAATCATGTCATAAATGTTATCCAATGAGTACGGTTTTTCATTTATAGACATCAAAATGTCTCCTCCTTTAAGTCCTAAATTTGTATAAAAAACGTTTAGCTCCATATTAGGGATTACAATGATCTCTTTTGTTTGTTGATTCACCGTGATGTATGGTGATTGTCCTTTTAAGAATACATTACCGGGTACTTTTTCCATGGATTTAGTAACGCCAACTTTAGCCAAATAAGTCTCGTAAGGAATTGGAGTTGCTCCAGATACATAAGTAGCTAAAAAAGCTCCTACTTCAGGATAGGTAAATGAAGTTATTTTGGCAAAAAGTTCCGTATCATTAAATGGTTTTGAAACACCATATTCATTAGATAATTTTTGCATTAAATCAAGAATTCCTCTTTCGCCATTACTTTTTTCTCTGATAATAATGTCCAAACACATTCCAATAAGTGCTCCTTTTTCATATACGTTCAAGTATTGGGTTTTGTATGGTTCTGTCAACACATTAGCGCTCATTGTTGTAAAAGGCATCGTGTCATTCATGGCATTCGCATGTTCAATTTTTTCTAATATACGCGTATAAAACTCCTCTTCGGTGATTAATCCTTGATTAATTTGAAAAAGGTTAGCAAAGTATTCCGTCACCCCTTCGTACATCCATAAATGTTCTGACATTTTAGGCGTGTTGTAATCAAAATAATGAATCTCTTTAGAATGAATCGTTAAAGGAGTTACGATATGAAAAAATTCATGCGAAACCACATCTTTCATTGATTTAACCAATTCTTCTTTTAACATCATTTCAGGTAAAACAACAGTTGTTGCAGTAGGATGTTCCAGTGCTCCAAATCCTTTGGCATCAGTAGGTGTCATGCTTGATAAGTACAACAACACGCTGTATTTTTTTGTTGCATTGATTTTTCCTAAAAAAGTTTTTTGGGCAATCATCATGGTTTTCATCTCAGGAGTAATGCTTTCGGCAGTCACTTTCCCAGTAGGAGAATAAACACCAATCAGTATTTCCATACCATCTACTGTAAAAGTAGTATAGTCCGGTTTAGCATACATGATAGGATTTTCAACCAATTCAGCATAACGAGGTGTTGTAAACACATCATTCGTTGTGCTAGCATCTTGATCCGTCATTGAAGTGGCTCCCCAAAGTGTTTCTGAGTGTGCAATACTAACAGTATAGGGAAGGTCTTTTTTGTCTTGAAAATAGCCTACAAAACCATGCATGTTCAACATAAAGTTTTTTCCTGCATCAATGTTTGTTCCAGCTGGTGAAAAAATGTCGTTTTTGCCAAAACCGCCACCTTTTTCAGTATCAAATGTGTCGTTTACCAAATAGGTGATTTTTACCAATGTTTTGGCATTTTTAATATTCCAAGTATTGTCATCAGTTTTGGTAACTGGCAGTATATTTCCTTTGTAGTCAAATGCTTTTAAATCCTCAATGTATTTTCCATAATCATCCACAGAATAGGTTCCTGGAACAATTTTAGGAATGCTATACGTCACTTCATCCATACTGATTTTTGGGGATGTAATCGTGACAAGTACTTTGTCATCCTTTACATCATTCAAATTAACAGCAACTTTTACAACATCAGTAATAGATTTTGAATCATTAGTTGAAGTACTGGCAGTTTTACAGCTCCAAAGAACAGAAGCAAATGCTAGTGCAAAAAATATTCTTTTCATTTTGTGTGATTTTATTTTAAATGTTAGTCTCTGCACGAACACAATTGTTACATCTTAAAGTGATTTTACAAAGAGATTATTGGCGGGAATTTTTATTTTGGTTTAGTATCCATTTTGTAATTTCGTCTAATGCTGTCGGTGAAAAAGTCTGTTCGATTTCGGCATATTCATTTGGGGAACCCGTTTTGCATTCTTGAAATAAATGATTCAAGTTTGGAAACTCTTTTATTGTTACTTTTTTATTTCCACCCTTTTCAAGCGCATTTTTTATTGCGGTCAAATTTTCTTTCGGAGGAACTTGCAAGTCTTTTTCTCCATTCACTGCCAAAACGGGACATTTTACTTTTTCTAATGCTGTCGCGGGATTATATTTAATAAAATATTGATTCCAAGGACTTGTCATTTGATCCACTTGGGATTTAATATAATCATCTTTACTAATTTTTCCAATTTCTTCTGGTCCTTTTGAATTGGCTGCTTTAATGTATTCCGTCAATTCAATTTTTAATTGTTCTGAATTTGTTGATTTACTTATAATCCCAACAGCTCTTTTCATCGAGGCTATACTATTTTGTATATCAACTTCGCTTACTCCTGAAGCTCTACTCATTAATTCCTGTTGCAATAAAAGTAGTTGGTCTCCTGGAATTCCTGTCCCAGCCAGTAAAACAATACAATTCACGTCTTTCGATTTAGAGGCTACCATAGGCGCAATAATTCCGCCTTCACTATGTCCCACCAAGCCTATTTTATTTTTGTTGATTTCTTTTCTTGTTTTTAAATAAGCAATAGCACTTTCAACGTCTGATGCAAAATCTAACGAAGTTGCAGTTTTGAAATCTCCTTTCGATTGAGCAACTCCTCTGTCATCATATCTTAACACCGCTATTCCATTTTTTGTAAAATAGTCTGAAATTACGAGAAATGGTTTATGTCCCATTAATTCCTCATCTCTATTTTGAGGGCCACTTCCGCTTATTAGAATTACAACGGGATAATTACCTCCTTTTTTTGGTAAAGTTAAAGTTCCCGCTAAAACTATTTTATCTTTTTTGTTTTCGAAATTGATTTCTTCTGAATAGTAGGAATAGGGTTTGCTTGGTTCTTGAGGTCTTACAAGAACTTTTTTTTCTGTTTTTTCCCTAGATAAATCCATCGGAAAAGATTGTCCGTTTTGCATAAAAGTTCCAATTATAGCTTTTTCTTTTAGCTCTCCATTATATTCAATTCGTGCGTTGGCAACTTCTAATTTCAATTTTGAATTCTCAAATGCAGTTGTAGTAACGGGAATGCCTTTTGCGCCTTGGTCAGGACTGTCCATTGTAGCGCTAAAACCGTTTTCATTTTTCGTAATGTTAAAGACAAGTCTTAATTGAATGCCTTGAACTTTTAGAATTCCGTTCCATTGTCCAGTGATGTCTTGACTGTAAATAGTTAACGATGTAAAAACTGTAAGTAAAATCAGTATTAATTTTTTCATTTTATTTTGTGTTTAATAAGTTCATTATTTGTTCCGGATTTTCGACTTCAATGATCAGTTTATTGTAATAGGAATCTTTGAGTTCGACAATAATTGCTTTTTTTTTATTGCAAACATCCCAAAAATTGCGTTTTCCTTTTTTTATATAAGTTCCAGCTGTAATAACCCATGGTAATTGGGTACCGGGCATTTTCCAACCGATCCAAAAGGTAAATTCATCATTACTTTGATAGGCTCGGATTATTTTATCTTTCGGTACTCTAATCTTATTTTCGAAAGCCCAAAATTTATGACTTCTGAGAATATCAAAAACAAATTCATTCTCGTTTGATGTTACAGCTACCATGATTAATTAAGGGTTATGATTAGAATTTTTGAAAGAATCTCAGCAAAAATCAATGCGCCAATAAAAAACAGGGTGTGTTTTGTTTCTTTGGCATTAGTGGCGACTTTGAATCCGTTGTAAAGTAAAACGATGAGCCATATCAAAAAAAGAATTGTGGTCATTGAAACGACAAGAAGAACAGGTATATCCGTTATGACAAAATTGTGGATTTTTTCTGGGGCAATCATTGATAATATTCTTTTTGAAATGTTGTACATCAAATTATTGATATTAAAAAAGGAAAGAAAATAGAATGGAATTCTGGCAATCATACTAACTGAAAGAATATCAATAAATCGTGTCTTATTGTTGATCAGTTTTCCAACCGAAAATAATAAAATTGAGGAACAGAAGATGTCTATTGCAATGTCAAAAAGAGGTTGGTAAACGCTGACTTTTTCCACAAAATGCAAATCAATAACTCCATCAAAGCGGGCATTGAAAACGAAACCCAAATACCCGCCAATCAGGCTAAACAACAGGCCAAAAGCAATTAGGGTTCTATCTGAATATTTTTCGAATGGATTAAAAAGTAAAGTTTTCATCGATGAGATTAGAGGTTATGAGTTAAAGATTATGAGTTTTTGTGGTTTGTGAATAAAACCATTTTTTTATCCAGCTTCGGCTCCCTGTCATTCCGAGTTCCGATAGCTATCGGAACGAAGGGATCTAGAGAGGGTCCCGATAGCTATGGGGAGGGGGTGAGGTTTTTTATTTTTTGAATGATATCATCCAGCTTATTTCTCACGGTGGGGTAACTGTTTCCCATTTGCGAAGCCATTTCTTTTAGGCTGCCGCTGCTCAGGAAAAATTGAAGGATGAAATTTTGCTCTTCTTCGGAGATTTGAAGCAATAGCGGTAAGGAATAATTGCCGGAAACTATAGTTGAGCAATTCCCGCAGCTGAGCTGGGTTACCGAGAGTGCGTTTTCACAACTCGGACATTGTATAGGAAGTTTGGGTTGCATAATATTGGATTTACATTATGCGAAGTTAAACAATATTTAATTTACAATTAATAATATTTATTTAAAAATTAATATTGTTTAGTATCTACGCTAAAAACCTTGTGGTATAATTGCAGGTTTTTCGTTCGGGTACCTAACAAAAAAACTCCCGAATTTCAGGAGTTTTATTTTTAGTCTAATTTGTTTTTTATGTAATATTTTCCATCCAAATCTTCATCAAAATCATCTATTTTAACGGGTTTTGGTTTTGGTTTATTTGCAGTAGCTTTCTTTTTCCACATTTCAAATTTTTCTGCCGGCAGCTTCTTTTTCATAATCTCCAGAACTTCTTTTTCTGCTAAACCAAATTCTTTTTTTATGATTTCAAAAGGATTTTTTTCTTCTAAAGCCAATGTAACAAGTTTTTCTGTTTGCTCCCAGTTCAATTCTTTACGGTTACTCTTTTTCATCACGTGAAAATTAATTCAAATAAGTTGTTAATGATTAATAAATGGCATTTCTAATTTCATTCAATATTAAGAAAAAAAATAATTACTTTTTCTCAAAAGATCATTTTTTTTATACTTTTTAACTATTTTCCTTCAATGGTTGTTTTTGAAAGGGGATTTTTAATAAATTTTTTAATTCATTGTGCTCTTCAGGTTTCGGGTGTGTGTCGATACCGTAGATGATTTCTTCTTTTGGAAGCGTCATAAAGGTTCCAAAAAGCCGGTCCCAAATAGAAAATATATTTCCATAATTACTATCAGTATACGGTAAAACATAGTGATGGTGAACTTTATGCATATCAGGAGAAACGATAAAATAACTCAAAATAGTATCTAGTTTTTTAGGTAATGAAATGTTAGCGTGATTGAATTGAGTCGCCACAACGGATAATGTTTGGTAAAGGAAAACCATCCACATGGGACTTCCTACGATTAAAACGCCCAGTGTTGTAAAGGTAAACCGGATGACACTTTCTCCGGGATGATGCCTGTTTGCTGATGTGGTGTCAATCCAAGTATCGGTATGATGAATGAGATGGAAACGCCATAAAAATTTAGTTTTGTGTTCTACTAAATGTACCAGATAAGCGCCAATTAAATCCAGTAAAAGCAATCCGATAAGCGCATAAAGCCACAAAGGCATTTCAGGCAGCCATTGTAAAATTCCAAAATTAGCAGCAATAGTCCAATCGGCTGATTTTAATAAAATAAACGCCAAACAAAAATTGATTACAATAGTGGTGAAAGTCATAAAGATATTAATACCCGCATGATGCCATTTTTTGTACGTGAAGTTAAAAAGCGGAAAAGCATTTTCTATCAACCAAAAAAAAGTGATTCCCCCAACAAGAATTAAGCTTCTGTGTGAAGATGGAATTGTAGAAAAATAAGCAATAATATCATTCATAATTGGAGTATTTATTCCAAATTTAATGATTTTTATTGAAAATAATTATTTGATTACTCGAAAGGTACCATTTATTCTGGGGCCAATGGGTTTTGCGGTTTTTGGGATTTGGTGTTTCCAGTAATGCTGCGTTGTTCCTTTCATCAGTAATAAACTGCCGTGTTCCAAAACGATACTTTTTTTCTGGTCTTTGTAGAGATTATGTTTTAGTTGAAACGTACGTTCCGCACCAAAACTTACAGAAGCAATTATTGGGTTTATTCCTAATTCTTTTTCGTTATCGGCGTGCCAGCCGTTACTGTCTTTTCCGTCGCGATAGTAGTTGAGTAAAACGGTTGTGAAATTGTCATCGGAGACATTTTCGATTTTCGTTTTTAACTTTTGCAAAAGCAAATTCCAAGGATGCGTTTGCATTTTTATATTCGAATAAGAGTAGGGCTTTCCTTCATTTCCAAATAAAGCCGTCAATCGGGGTTGTAAATGCTTTTTGCCAAATACTGTAATTTCGTCCTGTTGCCATGGAATAGTATTCACTAATTCATTATAAATGGCATCAGCTTCCTTTTTATCAAAAAAAGCAGGATAATAAATGATTTCCGCATCAAGTAAATTAAGATGTATCGGTTCCGATTGAAAAAGTGAATTCATTTTACAAAAATAAAGAGAAAAATGTAACGTTGAAGCTACATTTTTCTCTTTAGAATAAATTATTCGGGTTATGCTTCTGAAGTATCCTGTAACAGATTTTTATATATAAATCCCGCCACAATGGCTCCCAGAATTGGCGCAAGCCAAAACAGCCATACTTGGGATAAAGGCTCGCCACCTACAAATAATGCCTGTGACAATGATCTTGCCGGATTTACGGAAGTATTGGTGATGGGAATACTGATTAAGTGAATTAAGGTTAGGGCAAAACCGATGGCAATCCCTGCGAATTTTCCGTTGGCAAACTTATCGGTTGCACCAAGGATAACCAATACGAAAAATAAAGTCAACACAAATTCAGCTATAAAAGCCGCTTGCATCGAATAACCGTCCGGAGATAAAGTACCAAATCCATTGGAAGCAAAAGCACCCGCTTTAGTATTGTCTATCATAAAACCTGCTTTCCCGGAAGCGATTGTGTATAAAGTTCCGGCTGCGGCAATGGCGCCAACACATTGCGCAATGATGTAGGGGACTAATTCTTTGGCAGAGAATCTACCGCCTGCCCATAATCCGAAAGAAACAGCGGGATTAAAATGACCTCCTGAAATATGGCCTACGGCATACGCCATGGTCAAAACTGTTAAACCAAAAGCCAGCGAAACTCCCGCAAATCCAATTCCTAAATCAGGAATTCCAGCAGCAAAAAGTGCGCTGCCACAACCGCCAAATACCAACCAATACGTTCCAAAAAATTCTGCAAATAGTTTTTTCATAATAGATAATTTAAAGTTAATTGTTGAATAATGTGTATTGAAAAGCCCAGTACATTAAAAATAATTGTAAAGGCATTCGAAGCAGTAAAACCCATTTAGGCAAGCCCATTCTTGCTTTCTCGTCAAAATACATATAGAGATGCGTTGGAAAAATGGCAATCAATAAGGCTATAATTCCCCAAGCAGCATAGTTTGAAAGTAAAGGAATGCAGAGCGCGATACCTAAAATTATTTCAGCTAAACCACTGATGTAGTTTAATAATTTTGGATTCGGGAAATAAGGAGGGATGATTTTTAAATAAAGACGAGGGTTTCTGAAATGATTAATTCCTGCTACTAGGAAAACAAAAGCCATTACATATAAATGCCAAGGTAAATTCATAACAAGAATGTTTGTTACGAATTTATAAAAATTTTAACAGGATTAACGCTATTGTATGGATAATTTTATCTTTAGATGGAAATCTAGGTAGTCTTCTTAAAGTTTACATTCATAATCACAATCGCCAGAATAATTAAAACAATTCCAAACCATTGGATTAGAGTCACGTTTTCACTCAAAAGAAAATACGCCATCAGTACTGATACGGGAAGTTCCAGTGCAGAAACAATACTTCCTAACCCAATCCCTGTAAGCGGAAAACCGGCATTGAACAATAAAGGCGGAATTATAGTCCCAAAAAGAGCCAGTATTATTCCCCATTTCATGAAAATGTCAAAATTGAAAGGGGTGGTTTGTGTCGCAATTGCAAATCCAGTGACAATAACTGCACCACCAAGAAGCATAAACAAACTGCGTTGTGCTGAGGAAATGTGCGTTGCCACACGATTAGCGGTAAACATAGTTGTGGTGAAGGAAGTCGCAGATAAAAGCCCTAAAACGATACCGCGCCAGTCTAATTCTACTTTGCTTTGAATAAGATTTGTGGCAAGTGCGGTTCCAATTAATACAATGACTACGGAAACTATTTTTTGAGTGGAAGGTCTTTTCTTTTCTAAAATCATTTCGAATAAAACGCCCATCCAAACGGTTTGCATCAGTAAAACGATAGCAATGGAAACAGGAATGTATTTGACCGCCAAATAATAAAAAATACTCGTCATTCCCAGAGAAGTTCCGGCAAGCATTAACTGAGTAATGTTTTTCTTGGAAGCTTTTACAACGTCATTCCCTTTTTTAGCTTTTTGAAAGGTATTAATAAGCAGCATTCCCAGGATTCCATATGCAAATTGAGCAATGGTAACTTCGGGTGTGGTGAACCCTTCGCCGTAGGCTATTTTTACAAAAGTAGCCAGCATTCCATAACTCGTTGCGCCTATACCTACTAAGAAAACTCCTTTTAATACACTATTCTTTATCATTTTTTTCAATTTTAAAAAGCGGGCAAAGGTAAGGTTTAGTTCTTAGTTATGAGTTATAAATTAGGAGTTAATATTTGAGACATTAATTCTGTTTTGATTCTTTAACAACTAAATCACTCAAATGCAATCGCAATGCATTTACGGAAATACTAATTTCCTAAAATGATAATCCTAACGAAACCGGTAAACTAAATACACTTAATCCCAAAAGATAAATCCCAGCCGTTTGCTGTTCCAAGAACAATAAAAGCAGCGCAAAAACGGATAAAAACAGACTTAAAACGCCTGCAATTTGCATATAGCGAATCAGTATCAACCGTAAATTTAGGTTTTTGATTTCCAATAAACGAGTTTCAATGGGGCGTTATTCTGAATAGAAATAAATCTTTTAGAAGAGCTGCTTTAGAAAATTATTTTCATTTCCAGTAACGTTTTGTTTCATAGCAAGACTAAATGGATAACACAAATGGAAACAATGAAAAAAAATCATTTACTGAGCATGCTGTTTTTAGGGGCGGTATTTACAATCACGGCTCAAGAAACACCCAATAAAGCAGTGGAATTGAATGAAGTTGCGATTGTAAAAACTAAAAAAGCAATAGAACAAAAAGCCGATAGAACCATATTTGATTTTTCTGACCAGCCCAGTTTGAATTCCGGATCTGTACTAGAAGGGATTAAAAAACTACCCGGACTTATCGCTTCTGATGTTGCTGGGATGTTGTATCAAGGCAAGCAGTTAGATGTTTTTATGGATGGAAGACCGTTGAATATTACTTCTAACGAGTTAAATTCTTTTTTGGAAGGAATGCCTGCAAATGCTATTGAAAAAATTGAAATCATAACACAACCAGGTGCTGAGTTTCCTGCTACTTCGGGTGGTGCAATTATGAATATTATCACCAATAAAAATGCCAAGAATTATTTAAGCGCGACGTACACGAACAGTACTAATTTTACGAGTTATGACCATTTGCGATGGAGAATCAATAATAGTTTGTTATTGAGTGCTAAGAATAAATATTTTGGATGGCAATTGAATGTTGGACAGAATTACAGAGAAACTGCGGTGTGGACTTCATTGACCAAAAAAGAGAATAATACGACCTCTTTACTTTCTGCTACCAATGCAGATCGTATCGGGCGAACTAATTTCGTGAAATCAGCAGTGACTTTTGATATTGGCAACGACCGATTATTATTTAATTACGATGTAAATTACAGCAACAATAATAGTAATACATTAGGAAATGGCCCTGGATTTAGTACCAATGATGATTCCTTTACGGATGCTTTGCGTCAGGATTTTGTCGTTACTTTCCAAAAGAAGTTCGAGAATAAAGCTAAAAAATTGGATTTTAGACTGAATTATAACAGCAATCAAAATGATTTCACACTCAATTCAAGAACTGATAATGTTGCAATATTAGATAATGCTTCAACGCAACGATTTTATAACGCTAAATTTGATTATTCTCAACCCATTGCATTTTCAGATGAAGGGAAAATAAGTTTTGGAGGTTTGTATGAAGCGCTTCTTTTTGAAACCCAAAATAAGGAAATTGTCAATCTGGATTATCAACGAAAAACGGCAGCAGCCTATGGAGAATTACAATCTAAATTTGATAAGTTCAATTTTGTTCTTGGCGGTAGAGCCGAGGACTATAATATTACCGGTAAAACCAACACAGCCAATTTAATTCCATTCAAACAGTTTCGCTTTTTTCCAAATGCGAGTGCCCAATATAATTTCAGTAATTCCGTTCATTTTAATGTCAATTACAACAAGAAAATCAGTTTACCAAGTACTTCCGCTTTAAATCCAAACAACACTAATTATCAAAATCCAAATGTGGATTACGCTGGAAATCCTAATTTGCAACCTACCATTTTCGATAATTACGAAGCAAAATTAAGTGCTTTTGATTACGCTTTCATCGGATATAATGTTAGCTCTGCCAAAAATCAGGTAATCAACAGAGTATTGCTTACAGATGACGTTGTTGTAAATACAAGTGTAAATGTCCCGCAAATTAAAATCCACAACTTTAATGTGGGAATGCCTATTCCGTATATGTTGTTTACAAAAGGACTCAAAGAAACCATGAAGATGAATGTTAATCCGGATAAGATGAACTTTTTGTATGTGTATACTGCCTATCAGTTTCATCAAATCCCGGAAATTACGACCAATGGTTTTTGGATGTTTAATTTGATGTCTCAAATTCTGTTGCCAAAAGACATCAAGTTTGTAGCCAACTTTAATTATATCATGTCTAAGGGAAATTATTTTTATTTTATTGCAGAGAAGCCTTTTAATAACACTTTGGACTTAACGTTTTCTAAAAAGTTTTTCAAGGATCAATTATCGGTTTCCATAAGTGCAGATGATGTGCTCAATTCAAATCGATTTGTTTTCAGCTCTTATAATACGCCGTTGTTATTGGCTAATAAAAACGATACACGTCGATTTGGGTTTAGTATAAATTACAAAATCCCGACCAAAAACAAACTGGCTAAAGAAGATCCTAATTTATTAAATAAAGAGAAAAAAGAAGAGGGAGGCCTTTTAAATCAATAACAGATTGTTTTTTTAGGACTAGACAAAATTGAAAAATCTACATTAATTCTTTAGCAATTCATTGATTTTTTCTTTCATTTTTTCAAATTCTTCAGGAGAGTATCCAATAGATGTATATACAATAATTCCGTTTTTATCAATAAGGTAATTCCTTGGGATATATTGTGTAGCAAATAAATTATAAACGGATTTGTCTTTATCGGCATAAATAGGAAAATCAAATTTCTTTTTATCTCGAAATAGGTTTACTTCCTCCGCTGAATGTCCTCTTCCGAAACTCATTAAAGCAAAATTTTTATTTTCTTTGTATTTGGTCCAAACTTCCTGTTGCAAAATTGGCATTTCGACCATACAAGGACCGCACCAAGTTGCGAAAAAATTTAGTAAAACGACTTTTCCTTTTAAGCTAGCAAGATTAATTGTTTTTCCTTTTTCTAATTTTATGGTAAAGTTTGGTGCTTGCTGCCCTTCTGATACTACATTACTTTTTTGATAATCTTGTCCATAAATATCGGCTAAACTCATAAATAAACAAACTAAAATAATTCTTTTTTTCATGTTTTTTTAATTTTTATTGTAGCTAATGTACAAAAAAACCTGCAACTTTATGCTTGCAGGTTGTTTGTAATCGATCCGATTCATATCTAATAATCCAAAACCGAATTCTCTATTTGGATGGAGGAGGAGGCATACAAGGCAAATCAGAATTAAAACAATCACGGAAAAGTTTCCATTTTCCATCTTCCATTTTCCATAATTCCAATGCCTTTCCACGGTCGACTTCTTTTCCGTCTTTATCGGTCATAGACCATTCTTCTTCCACGGTCAGCATCATTTCGTCGCCCCAAACTTCTACGGGTTTTATACTTAAATTAATCTCCCCGGCTTTAATATATCCTGCTATTGTTGTTTGGATGTTTTTTCTTCCGGATACCGCTTTCTGATTCGAAGGCATGAATTTGGCATCAGTAGCATAAGTCATGGCGGCTCCTATCGAGTCCCCTTTATTAAATGCGTCAGTAAAAATCTTGTTTTCTTTTGCAATCGCTTCCTTGGCAGCGATTTTGTCAAATGTGGTTTCTTTCTCTTTTTGGGAAGTATTACAACTAACCAATACCAATAATAGTGTTGTTACTGTGACAGACACAATTGTGGATTTAATAAAATTTAAACTTTTTCTCATGGTTGCATTTTTTTAGATTAAAAATTGATATTTCATAAAAAGCACCATAAAGATATTGATTATTTTAACATATTTAACATGAGTATCTTTATAATTATTTGAATAACAATTTGTTATAGTTTTAGATATATTGTGATACTATTTTTTGATTGTAACAAAATTGCAGTTTTGATAAGCAAAAAAACTTCAAGAATGAACTTGTATTTTACTGTGTTTTCGTTGTTAGTATTTTTGAATGCGGAGTTGGATGAGTTGTCAATTTGCAGTATCTCGGTACGTTTTTAAAATAATATAATTTTTTGGTAGGGTAAAGTGCTTTATAGTTGTCTTATCTATTGAAGTTAGAAATAAAAAAGATAGTAACTGTAACAAAAATTTATAATCATGAAAACAATTAAATCTTTACTGATCCTGTTTTTTTCGGGAACAATAGCAACAGTACATGCACAAGAAGCCAGTGTAAAAAGTGAAACAAGCATAAATGTCAATCCAGATAAAATTACTTATTATCAACAAAGGGGTAGTGAAGATGCCAATTATGAGTTGACATTTAAGGCTAAAACTAAAGCCGAAGAGAAAGCTTTTTGGGAAGAGCAAAAAGAGTACGAAAAGGAGTTAAAGAAAAAGAATAGAAAAGCGTATCAGGCCTATATTTCAAGTAAGGAAGATGTTTATACAGCGCATCATTCTCATTGTGATGTCCATTGTTATCACAGCGATTTCTTTTATGGACACGCAGGATTTTATTATTATGAATATGATCAAAGAAATTATCAAAGAAGACCAAGCAATACTTCGGTAAATACACAAATAGGCGTGCGAGCCCCCAGCGTACGATTAGGTATTTTTTAATATATTGAAGTTTGCAAAAAGCCGTTTTTTCTTGTTTAGAAAGAACGGCTTTATTTATTTTTATAGCAGTAATCGGATCGATGATCCTTCTAAATGAAATTACAAAAAATTTGATTTTGTTTATGGGCACGAGGTTTTTAATCTTATTGCATATCCACTTTAATCAGACAATATTTAAAAACAGAATCTCCTATTTTGGAATATTCTTTCCAATCTACTACGTACTCCTGCAATAAGTCTAACTTATAAAAATACTCTTTATTACAACTCCAATGTTTCTTTGATTGGATATTATTCCAAGTATTATCATTCTTATCGAAAGTGTATTTAGTTTCATCAAGACTTTCGTAATTCCAACTTTTGTCCAATCGATTTATTAATCCTCCGTGATGAAATGAAAAATACTTGTCAATATTATCTTTTTGAAAAACATTATTTTTTGAATATGCCTCGTCATTAGTAAGAATAAATACATATCCAACTTTGCAGTTTGAATATTTTGATTTATAGTTTTCAATTCTATAAATATCTTTTCTGAAACTAAATCGTCCAGAATCTGTTGCACTATGCTCAGCTAATAAATAGTTTTCTCCATCGAGATTAATATTAGCCTTTTTTGTTTTGTATTTTAATTCTATGGGAATAGTATTACCGTCTTTATCTATGATTAATATGTCAATTGGTGCTCGCACAACAGATTTTTTATTATTTCTATCAACCATCTCAATATCAACTGGTCTTTCTAGTCTAATCTGAAAATCAGGATTATTCTCTTTAAGTGCAATAGCAAATGCAAACTTTAAATCGTGTTCTGAATGAAATATCATTCTTTGATTTTTAATGCTTAATATTGATTTTTCAAAAAAATTCATTTATACGAATTTTTATTTATTTTACAGGTTTTTCTACAATGACGCACAACTCGTTTATGTATTACAAAATCATACTTATCTACCCGCTTTGGGTGTATATGTATGATAAGAGTCATGCTTTATGTTTTAGCCAATATATGAAAAAATATTATAAATCATCAAACATACTTTTTGTACATGTATAGTTTTTTAAAATTAGTTCTTTTTAAAATAAAAACGTTCTAAATAGCCCTGATGGCAATGAAAATCCCACGCTGTCATTGCGAGGAACGAAGTAATCAGCGTGGATTGCAATGTACAGCAGGACGAGGCGTTCTTATGAAAAACGGCTGTACTGCTCCTAAACAAAAAACCTGCAAGTTTACGCTTGCAGGTTTAGTCTAATAATCTAACGATCTAAAAGTCTAATGTTCTTATTTAATCATCTCAAAACTTCTTTTTACGAATGCCGTTAAAGCTTCGCCTTTTAATAGGTTTTGTGATAATTTAGCTAAGTCAAGCGCTTGTTTTACCAAACTTTCCTGAGCTGATTTGTCTTTGTTGTTTAGAATGCTTGTCGCCAATTCAGAATTGGTATTTACCACTAAATTGTACATTTCCGGCATATTTCCCATTCCGAACATTCCACCGCCGCCAGACTGACTCATTTCTTTCATTCTACGCATAAATTCCGGTTGCGTGATGATAAATGGGGAAGCATTACTGTCTAAAGCTTCCAGTTGTACGGAATAGGTTTGTTTAGGAACAATAGCTTCTAAAACTGTTTTCAAGTTGGTTTGTTCTTCCTCAGATAATTTAGAAATAGTAGTTTCCTCTTTCTTGATTAAATTATCAATATGGTCAGAATCGACACGCACAAAAGTCATGTTGCTGTTGTCGCCTTCAATTTTTTGAATTAAATGCGAGATAATCGGTGAATCCAGTAGCAATACTTCATATCCTTTGTCTTTTGCAATTTCGATATAAGAGTGTTGCGCTTCTTTATTTCCAGCATATAAAACAACTAATTTTCCGTCTTTGTCTGTTTGATTAGCAGCAAAATTTTCTTTTAATTCTTCTAATGTAAAATATTTGCCATCAACTGTTGGATACAAAACAAAAGCGCCTGCTTTTTCGTAGAATTTATCTTCAGAAAGCATTCCGTATTCTAAAACGATTTTGATGTCGTTCCATTTTTGTTCAAAATCTTCACGGTTTTCAGTGAACAAAGATTTTAATTTATCGGCTACTTTACGAGTGATGTAATTTGAGATTTTCTTCACCGCAGCATCAGCTTGTAATCCAGAACGAGAGACGTTCAATGGAATGTCCGGTGAATCAACAACACCTTTTAGCATCATTAAAAATTCAGGAACAATTCCTTCTACATTATCCGTTACATACACTTGATTTTGGTACAATTGGATTTTGTCTTTCTGAATTTGTAAATCCGAACCTAATTTTGGAAAATACAAAATACCGGTTAAGTTGAACGGATAATCTACATTTAAATGAATGTGGAATAACGGTTCTTCAAATTGCATCGGATACAATTCATGGTAGAAATTCTTATAATCCTCTGCTGATAATTCAGTTGGTTGTTTAGTCCAAGCCGGGTTTGGATTGTTGATGATGTTGTCTACTTCAACTTCCGTAAACGTTTCTTCTTTGTTTTCAGATTCAACAAACTCACCCTTTTTTTGCTCTATTTTTTCCTTTTTTGTTCCAAATTTAATTGGAATAGGCATGAACTTATTGTATTTATTTAACAGTTCTTTGATTTTGTATTCTTCCAAGAATTCCAAAGAATCTTCGGCGATATGCAAAATTATTTCTGTTCCACGCGTGGTTTTGTCAGCAGGTTCTAATGTAAATTCCGGGCTTCCGTCGCAAGTCCAGTGTGCAGCAGGTTCGTCTTTGAACGATTTAGTGATGATTTCCACTTTTTGGGCAACCATAAAAGCGGAATAAAAACCAAGACCAAAATGTCCAATGATTCCGGAATCTTTAGCGGAGTCTTTGTATTTGTCCAAAAATTCTTCTGCACCGGAAAATGCCACTTGGTTGATGTATTTTTCCACTTCATCCGCAGTCATTCCTAAACCTTGATCGATGATATGCAGTTTTTTGCCTTCCTTATCGATTTTTACTTCGATAATTGGGTTGCCGTATTCTACTTTGGCTTCGCCAATGCTTGTTAAATGTTTTAATTTTAAAGTAGCATCAGTACCATTAGAAATCAATTCACGCAAGAAAATTTCGTGATCACTGTATAAGAATTTCTTGATTAAGGGAAAGATGTTCTCTACCGAAACATTAATTTTACCTGTTGTCATATTTTGAATTTTTAAGTTTATTTTAATGGATATGATCCTTTCAAATAGAATACCAATTACAATTGAAGTGACAAATTGTCGTAGGCGTTAATTTTGATATAAAATAATTTAATTTTGAAACAATTTTCTTTTCATTGCATTGTATCTTTGTGTAAGTATTAATTCATTAAATTTAAGAAAATGAAAAAAATAATTTTATTATGCACGTTAGCTGTTTTGATGTTTGCCTGTAAGTCAACATCAGTGACAAGTACGAATACAGATAGAAAAACTCAAGTTGCAATGAAAGGAAATTGGGTAATTAGTTCCGTAACGTATCCAGGATCACAATATATCAAAGTGAATAGTTTTCAACTTGCGGATTCAGAATGTTTTGTAGGAAGTACATGGACATTTATTTCGAATAATAACAAAGGGAATATGGCTTTGACAAAAACAAATTGTGTGTCATTTAGCTCGCCAATTACTTGGTTTGTAAATAATGATGGTCAGTTTGTCCTAAAAATTCTTGATGCGGGTGAAAAAGCAAGAAAAGTTAGAGATGGATATATTTTATACGTAGCCAATCAAACAGTGTCTTCTTTTCAGTTGATTGATAAAATCGATGTTGGAGGAAAAATGACGAATGTAGTGTACCAATTTCAAAAAGTTAATTAATAAAAAATTCAGATATGAAAAAGATTTCAATAGTTGCAATGGCAACAATAATGATTATAGGTTCAATGTTCACCAGTTGTGAAGCAGTAAAAAACACGAATAAAACGCAAAGAGGAGCAGGAATAGGTGCTGTTGCAGGAGCTGTAATAGGAGGTGTTCTTGGGAACAATCTTGGTAAAGGCGGTAAAGGTGCAATGGGAGCAGTATTAGGTGGTGTTATTGGTGGAGTTGCCGGTGGCGTTATTGGTAACAAAATGGACAAACAAGCAAGAGAAATCGATGCTGCACTTCCGGGAGCTGAAGTAGTTCGTGTAGGAGAAGGGATTAAATTAGTTTTGAATGAAAATGCGGTGCGTTTTGATACTAATAAATCTACTTTGACTGCTAATGCAAAAGCAAATTTAGATAAATTGGTTCCTGTTTTTTCGGAATATCCAGATACTAATATTACGATTTACGGATATACAGACAGTACTGGTCCAGCGGATTATAACTTAAAACTTTCAGGAGAAAGAGCCGCGTCAGTTAGAAATTATTTAACTAGCAAAGGAGTTTCTTCCAGTAGATTTCAAGTAACTGGTTTAGGAATTGCTGATCCAATTGCATCAAACGAAACGGTTGACGGTAGAAGTCAAAACCGTCGTGTTGAGTTTGCTATTACTGCAAATGAAAAAATGATTCAAGATGCAAAATCGGAGGTTAAAAACTAAGCAAAAATACTATATAAACAAAGGCTGTTTCGTCAAGAAGCAGCCTTTTTTTGTGCCTAAATTTGAATTAAACATTGTAAATTTGCACTCTTAAATACAGATGATGCTCGAGATAAAAGATATTTCCTTCACTTACATTGATACCCCAGTTATTGAAAATGTTAGTTTTACTATTGCCAAAGGCCAAAACACCGCTATTATTGGCGAAAGTGGTTGCGGTAAAAGCACTTTATTAAAACTCATATACGGATTATATGATTTGGATAACGGAGCAATTACCTATAATGACAAACCCATTTTGGGACCCAAATACAATCTTGTTCCGGGAGAAGATTACATTAAATATTTAGCACAGGATTTCGATTTGATGCCCTACATAACTGTTGAAGAAAATGTGGGCAAGTTCTTGTCGAATATGTATCCTGACGATAAGAAAGCCCGTGTTCAAGAGTTATTAGAAATGGTAGAAATGACTGCTTTCGCAAAAGTAAAAGCGAAGTTCCTAAGTGGCGGACAGCAACAACGAGTGGCCTTGGCCAGAGTTTTGGCTTTGGAACCGGAAATTATTTTGCTGGACGAACCTTTTAGCCAAATTGATTCTTTCAGAAAGAATTCTTTGCGCCGAAATTTATTCCGTTACTTAAAAGACAAAGGCGTAACCTGTATTATTGCCACGCATGACAGCACCGATGCTTTGTCTTTCTCTGATGAAACGATTGTGGTTCAAAACGGAAAAGTAGTGGCAAAAGGAGACTCAAAAACCTTGTATGAAGATCCGGCTAATAAATACATTGCTTCTCTTTTTGGGGAAGTAAATGAGTTAAAATTGTCTCAATTAATAGATCTTGAGGATGACGAAGACGCAGCACTTTTATTGTATCCGCATCAATTAAAAGTGGTGGACAACGCAATTATGAAAGCAGTTGTGAAACAATGTTATTTCAAAGGAAGTCATTATTTGGTTAAAGCAGCTTTTGAAAGAAGAGCGATTTTCTTTGAACATGATTCAGCATTAGAATTCAATCAGGAAGTATACTTGATGTTATCTTAAAAATAGAAAAACCCCGAAATCATATTGATTTCGGGGTTTTGTTTTTTATGTGAAGTTTGAATTAATTCTTCAAATATTTTTCTAAGAACTGATCTTGTTCCCAAAGCAAATGCAAAATATTCTCTTTGGCTGCATAACCATGACTTTCTTTTGGAAGGATCACCATTCTTGCCGGAGCTCCTAAACCTTTCAAAGCCTGAAAATAACGTTCGGTTTGCAAGGTGAACGTTCCCGGATTATTATCTGCTTCACCGTGTACTAAAAGCATTGGTGTTTTCATTTTGTCAGCATTCATAAACGGCGACATCGTGTTATAAACCTCAGGAGTTTCCCAGTAATTGCGTTGCTCACTTTGGAATCCAAAAGGAGTTAACGTTCTGTTGTAGGCACCACTTCGAGCAATTCCACAAGCAAAAAGATTAGAGTGGGTCAATAAATTAGCTGTCATAAAAGCGCCGTATGAGTGACCTCCAACCGCTACTTTTTTTCTGTTGATATACCCCAAAGCATCTACCGCATTAATCGCCGCTTCTGCATTGTCTACTAATTGCGTCATGAAATTATCATTTGGCTCCGTTTTTCCTTCACCAATAATTGGAAAAGCAGCATCATCAAGAACCACATACCCTTTGGTTACCCAATATACGAAGGAACCATAATTAGGAAATGTAAATTCGTTTGGGTTTTGTGTGCTTTGTCCCGCTGAATTTTTGTCTTTGTATTCTGCTGGATAAGCCCAAATCAATAATGGCATTTTTTCTTTTTTTACCTTATCATAGCCAACAGGTAAATACAGCGTTCCGGATAATTCAACACCATCTTTACGTTTGTATTTAATCACTTCTTTACTCACGTTTTTGATGCTTTCAAAAGGGTTTTTGAATGCTGTGATTGGAGTCAGTTTGTTTTTTTGTTTGATGTTTCTAAGGTAATAATTTGGATACTCATTTTTAGACTGGATTTGTACCAAAACCGTTCCTTTCTTGAAGTCTTCAATCTCCAATAAATCCTCTTTTTTATCCGTGTAAGCTGAGGTATAAAGACGATTTGATTGTAGTGTTTTCAAATTATACGCTGTGATAAAAGGGAATTGTCCGTTTTTAGTAAATCCGTCCCCAATAAGAAATGCATTGTCATTTTCGATAGCCAAAACATATCTGTTGTATTGGTTTTTTCTGGTTTCAAAATTCCCTGGATCCGAATAAACATCCTGAGAGTTTCTGTCGAAAATTACTTTTGGAGCCTGACTTGGATTCGATGGATTGATTAAATAGGTTTTGGTATTACGCGTGTCATACCATTCATCTGAAACAACGGCAACATTGTCATTCCCCCAAATCATTCGGCTGTAGCGTTGCGGTGTTTTTACCAATGAAGTAGCTGCTGCGTCAAATGGTGCGTTCCAAAGAAAAACTTCGTCTCTGAATTCCACTTTATTTGCCGGGTCTCCAGCGTCTAAAGCTTCAGCATAAACTAATGTTGAAGGTTTGTCTGCTCTCCAGCTCATGTTTCTTTTTCCTTTACGAACCGCCATAAAGCCTTTAGGAATAATTTCAGTCAGTGGTACTTCATTCACAACTTTTACTTCGTTTCCAGCTTTGTCGTACACTACTGATTTTGACGGAAAACGGTTCAACGGAACGATGTATGAAAATGGTTTTTGAATGGTAGTCAGCATGATATAATTTCCATCAGGAGAGAAACTTTCTCCGGCATACATATCCGCATTTTTGAATAAAGTTGCCGTTCCGTTCAGGTTTATTTTATACAATTCAGAAGTGATGATATTTTCAAAATTGATTTCATCATTCTTATTTTTCAACATGTCCGGATAGGTTCTGTTTTGAGATTTAGCACCATCGGCATTTGAAATTATCGGGCCGGTTGGTAAATCTTTTTTCGCGTCCAAAAGTGCAGGTCTGTTTTTCGGTAACATTTTTACCAAAATAGTCTCGTTGTCATTCATCCAACTGAATGGATTGCCAAGATTAGCATTTACAGTAGCTTCTGTTAATCTGGTGGCTTTCGCCGAAGCTACATCGATAAACCAAAGTTCAACCCCGGAAGTTGTAGTATGGGAAAACAAGATTTTTGTATCATTTGGAGACCAAGAGATATTACTGATACGAGGATTTGTTGGTAAACCTACAACCTGTACTTCCTCTTTTTCTTTTATTTTACGTAATTTAAGATTGTTAATATATGTAACGGTACTCGAAATATTAGTGATTGGATTAATTCTCAATCCTCCTAAACGCAATTCATCTTGGTTTAAATCGTCCAGCGATTTATACGTATTTCTATACGTGAGTAACATGTATTCTTTTTTGGTATCCATTGATACCGAAGGTGCTCTTTCATAATCAGCCAAATCAGCGATCGATTTGGAAGGTTTTTGATAGGTTAAATTTTCTTGGGCAAAAGTGGTTAAACTCAAGCCCAGAAACAGGAAAAAAGGAATCTTTAACTTCATAGTTTGAATGATTTTAAATTATTTGGTATTCTGAATTATTGGTCTAAAATAATTCAATGTTGTTACATCTGGAAACAAATATTTCTTTTTAACGTTTATGCCTGGCCCAGATAAAAGTGGAAATCCTTTTCTTGTATCGTTTTTTAACGATACAAGAAAAGATTACTTCACTATATTTTTATTTTAATTGGAGTTCAGTGAATTTCATTTGTAGCGGATAGCTGGAAAAAGCTCCAAAAACCATTAAACTTGTAAATTGCTAAAAAAGTAGTAATTTGTGGGCTCATATTTTTAAGTATGTTTAAATTTGCATTCTTATTTTAATAAAATAACAATAGTATGTATCATTCAAAAATAGCAGGATTGGGTTATTATGTTCCCGAAAACGTGGTCACTAATGACGATTTATCAAAAATTATTGATACCAATGACGAATGGATTCAGGAACGAACAGGGATTCAGGAGAGAAGGCACATTATAAGAGGGGAAGATACCACGACTAGTATGGGGGTTAAAGCCGCTGAAATTGCAATTAAGCGTTCCGGAGTTGCAAAAGAGGATATTGATTTTGTGGTTTTTGCCACATTGAGTCCGGATTATTATTTTCCTGGCCCAGGAGTTTTAGTACAACGTGATTTGGGTTTAAGAACCGTTGGTGCATTAGATGTAAGAAATCAATGTTCCGGATTTATTTATGCTTTATCTGTTGCGGATCAATATATCAAGACCGGAATGTATAAAAACATATTGGTTATTGGATCTGAAGTACATTCCACAGGATTGGATATGACCACGCGTGGACGTGGCGTTTCGGTAATTTTTGGAGATGGAGCAGGAGCCGCTGTTTTGAGCAGAGAAGAAGATTTGACCAAAGGGATTTTATCCACACATTTACACTCCGAAGGGCAACATGCCGAGGAATTAATTGTAAAAGCTCCAGGAATGGGAGGCCGTTGGGTTACTGATATTTTGGCTGACAATAATCCGGATGACGAAAGTTATTTCCCGTATATGAATGGACAATTTGTATTTAAAAATGCCGTGGTTCGTTTCAGTGAGGTCATTAATGAAGGACTGCAAGCCAATAATCTGCAGGTTTCGGATATTGACATGTTGATTCCGCATCAGGCGAATTTGAGAATTTCTCAGTTTATTCAAAAGAAATTCAATTTAACGGATGATCAGGTCTATAATAATATTCAAAAATACGGAAATACTACCGCAGCCTCTATTCCAATTGCTTTAACCGAAGCTTGGGAAAAAGGAAAAATAAAATCAGGAGACACCGTTGTATTAGCTGCTTTTGGAAGTGGTTTTACGTGGGGAAGTGCTATTATTAAATGGTAGTGTGACTTTTATTTATCGATTGTAATCGCATTGTTTTTTATATGATGAAACCCGAAGTAAACTACTTCGGGTTTTTCTGTTTATGGTCTATTGTATGAATTTCATTATGGCTAAGAGATTTTAGATTGAAGATTAACGATTGCAGATTTCTGATTTGGTGTTGGTAAATAAGAAGATTGTTGATTTTACGGGGTCTGTCACATCTGAAATCAAAAATCGTTAATCAAAAATCAGCAATCATTTTATCAATTTTTCCTTAGCCTTAATGACATTCACTCGAACTGACAATAGGACTAATTTATAAACAGTAATGGTATTAAATCTAATTTCTCTGAATTATAACTATTTTCATATATTTGCTAAAACGATTTAGCAACTAATAAAAATGATGAAGATGAGCATAAAATTTTACCCATTACAGTTTGAACCCATTTTAAAAGAAAGAATTTGGGGCGGTGAAAAATTAAAAACAATACTCAATAAACCAATTGCATCAAAAATTACTGGGGAAAGCTGGGAGTTATCCACAGTTGAAGGCGATGTAAGTGTTGTTGCCAACGGGGAATTAAAAGGGAAATCATTAACCGCAATAATCAATGAATCGCCAAACGAAATTTTAGGAACGGAAGTTTATAAAAGATTCGGAAAACAATTTCCGTTGCTTTTTAAATATTTAGATGCTCGCGAAGACTTGTCCATACAAGTACATCCTAATGACGAATTGGCTAAAAAACGTCACAATTCTTTTGGTAAAACCGAAATGTGGTACATCATGCAGGCCGATGTTGATGCACGAATTATTGTAGGTTTCAAAGAAAACTCGAATGCCAGCGAATATTTAGAAAATCTAAAAAACAAAACCTTACTTACTTTACTGGAGGATGTAAAAGTAAAATCAGGAGATGTTTTCTTTTTAGAAACCGGAACCGTTCACGCAATTGGTGCCGGATTGGTGGTGGCCGAGATTCAACAAACCTCTGATATTACGTATCGTATTTATGACTTTGACAGGGTAGATACAAAAGGAAATACTAGAGAATTGCATGTTGATTTGGCTTTGGAGGCTATTAATTATAATAAAGTTGATACCTACAAACAATATGACAGAGCGCTCAATCAATCCAATCCTGTTGTGGATTGTCCTTATTTCACCACTAATTTTCTTCCATTGCAGGGGAAGATTACTATTAATAAAACAGGAAAGACATTTACGGTTTATATGTGCATCGACGGCATTTTTGAAATAGAGTATGATGGAACTCGTTTTCGATATAAAAAAGGAGATACGATTTTAATTCCCGCCGATATGGACACATTCATTCTGGAAGGAAATGCTTCAATATTAGAAGTATTTATTTCATAAGGAATCTAAGGCTCTGTTAAAAAATAACTGATACATTTTGTCTCGTTCTTTAGCTCTTTTTCTGCGTTGAAAATTCTTTAAATAGCGGTGCTATTAAAAAAATTTTCGCCTTGAAAAATAACAAAATAGCATCGCCAATTCTGCACCATTTATTTCTTAACAGATCCTATATTTTGGAAGAAATAGATTAATTTATCATGTTTACGATTAGTTCAGAGTTAAATTTTGAACTGATTTATTAATTAGTCAATTATAAGAATATCGCTGTATATAGTATTAATCACTCTGTTTTTAATGGTTTATTAACTTTAAAAAAACATTTTGTTTAAAAAAAATAATTACTAAAACGATTTTGTAACTGTTTTTATATATATTTGTGATATAATTAAGAGAAAATTGGCGCGCTAGATGAAAAAAATTACCATTAAAGATATTGCTATAGAGGCCAGAGTTTCAATCTCTACGGTATCTTTTGTACTTAATGACAAAGGAGGGAAAATGGGTATTAGCGCTGCCGTTATTAAAAAAGTACAAGATGTTGCTGAGAAGTTGCATTACAAACCTAATATGATTGCCAGCAGTCTTCGCACTGGAAAGACAAGATCTATTGGGCTTATTGTTGAAGACATTTCGAATCAGTTCTTTTCTGATTTAGCCAGAGTAATAGAAGATGAAGCAAAGAAGTTGGGATATAGAGTTTTTTATTGCAGTACAGGTGATGATGATGAAAGATCGGCTGAATTAATACAAAGCTTACTTCAGGCGAATGTGGATGGTTTTATCATAACTCCAACCGAAAAATTAGAAAAAAGTATTGATCATCTTGTGGCATTAAAAATGCCCGTGGTATTAATTGACAGGTATTTTCCGAATCAAAATGTTAGTCATGTTGTTATGGATAATTATAATGGAGCCAATATAGCGACAGAATTTTTCATAAAAAAAGGCTGCAAAAATATTGCTGTGGTTAATAATACTTCAGGAATGATTCAGATGAAATTACGAGAGGAAGGATATACTGATGCCATGAAAGAGGCAGGTCTTTATGATGAATCACTTATTCTTCATTTAGATTATCGCAGTAATGAAGAAAGTAAAATCACCGCTATTATCGACTTTTTTCAAAAGAAATCGGGTATAGATGCGGTACTTTTTTTAGCCAATTACATGGGTTTAGCCGGGTTGCAAGCTTTTAAAAGAATGGGTTTAAGGATTCCTGAGGATATTTCCATTATCAGTTATGACGACCACTATAGTTTTAAATTGCACTCTCCTTCTATTTCAGTTATTGAGCAGCCAATTGATGGGATAGCCGTAAAAGCAGTTCAATTACTTATGGATCAAATGACGAATGAAAATGATTTTGCGATAGAGAAGGTACTTCAAAAAGGAAAGTTGGTAATTAGAGAATCGGTATAATATAAAAAATGGATCATTTTAATAGATAATCTGTTTTTTTTATTAATTTACTAAATCGATTTAGATTATCTAGTTTCCGTTAATTGATAATTAAGAATTAAACAAAGATAATATTGAATTAATAAGTATGCTTTAGTCATTATATCTTTCGGTCTTTGTAGTAGCAAAAAATTAACAAAATTATCGATAGAGTTAACTCTTCAATCGAATGGGTAAAATAAAATTATTTCTAAAAGTGTAAAATTTACTGTTGACCTAAACTCTGAAATAGTTTATAGTATTAGGAGTTGCTAAATTGATGCTTTTATTTAATCCTGACTTGATGTCCTTAATGGACGAGGATCATAGATGGAAAAAGAAAAACTGATGATTCGATAATCGGTGTAATAGGATTTAGTAAGGTCTTAGTTATTTGTGAGCTTTAAATGGAGCTTGTTTTTTTTTATTTGATTGCTAAAACGATTTAGGTAGTTTGTTAAATGTTTAAGCTATTAGGAATGAAGGAGAAGGAGTCACTATGATTAATACATTTATTAAATCCTGAATTGATATATTTAATGGGCGAGAATTTATAGTTGAAAAAATAGAGAAAGGACCTATTTCAACAAGCAATAAATAAACATTTCATTATCAAGATTAAATTTCATTATTGTCTTATGAGACAGAACCATATAAGGTGCAATTATTTGATTCATTGGAAACAATGAAAACTAAATTTTATGAAAAACAAATTTGAATATTTTATTAACCAATTACAAATTATTTTATTAACCAATCACCAATTATTATTATGAGAAAACTGCTACATCAGTTGCTGCTAGTTTGTCTAGTGGCCATGTACTATCAAGATGTTAGTGCACAAGAGAAAAAAATGGTTTCAGGCACTGTTAGGGATTCCGATGGAGTTCCTGTAATGGCTGCAACTATTAAAGAAAGAGGAACTTCTAATGGCGTCGTTTCGGATGAGAATGGGACTTTCAAAATTTCAGTTAATCCCAATGCGGTTTTGGTCATTAGTTCAATAGGCATGAAAAGTCTAGAAGTAAAGACCGATAATAGTGGGATAGTAAACGTGCAACTGCAAACGTCAACAAATGAACTTGAAGGGGTAGTAGTAACGGCTTTGGGGGTATCCAAGAAATCAAGAGCTTTGGGTTATGCCAGCTCTACTATTAAAGCAGATGCTATTGTAAAAGCGGGTTCATCAAATTTTGCTTCAGCACTATATGGTAAAGCACCAGGGGTTCGTATTGCTACAGCACCAGGGGGCGCAACCAGTGCGGTAAATATCACCATTAGGGGTGTAAATTCAATTAGAGGTAGGAGCCAACCGCTGATAGTTTTAGATGGTATTCCTATTCGCGATGGTGAAGTAAAAAACAATGATTATTGGAATGACCAACGAATTCGAGGGAATGGTTTACTAGACATTAATCCAGAAGATATTGATAATATCTCTATTTTAAAAGGAGCTTCTGCAGCCGCCTTATATGGTTCAGAGGCAGTAAATGGGGTTGTACTTATAACTACAAAAAGCGGAAAAGGCAAGAAAGGACTTGGGGTAGATTTTAGTTCCAATTATAGCGTTGATGAAGTTGCATTCTTGCCAAGGTATCAAAATGTAAGAGGACAGGGGTATCAATTAAATTTTGCTAATGCTGGGCAGGATTCCGCGGGTTTTATTTATTATGATACTGATGGGGATGGTACAAAAGAAACAAGAGGATTAATAGGTACCAGTCTCAATTTTGGGCCAAAATTTGATGGCAAGCCTACTATGGCTTGGGATGGTATAATTAGACCCTACGAAGCTCAAAAGGGATATGCAAGTCTTTATCAAAAAGGTATAAATTCTAATGTAAACATTGCTATTTCCCAAAGTTCTGAAAATGCCAGCATGCGTTTTTCACTAACACGTCAAGACAATCAAGGGGTCAGTATAGGTTCTCAAAACACTAAAAATGTTGCTAATTTGAATACTACATTCAAATTAGGAAAAAAGCTTACTACTGATTTATTGATAAATTATGTGAATCAAAAAACCCATAATCGTCCGTATTCAAATGATAGAATGATCAATAACTTTACTGGTATGATGGGAAGGTTCGATGACGGAGCTTGGTATTTAAATAAATACAAAACAAGCTTAGGTTATAGATTTGTTACAGGTGCTAATACTCAAAGTTTAACGCCTTCGGAGAATATTATACGTAACGGATTCAGAGGAGATGTAGCTGATTATGTTTGGAGGGTAAAAGAAAATAACGAAGATGAATATAGCAATCGTGTTATTGCCAGTATGACCCATAATTACCAAATAGTTGATAATTTGAAACTTCGCGCTAGATTAGCCACTGATTTCACCTCAATGAGTACCGAAACTAGAAATTCTACAGAAATCCCTTTGGCTTTTGGTAATTCAGGATATTTTGGGTTAAATTCTGCACAGTATTCGATATTGTATGGGGATATTTTGCTTACCTATACTAAAAAGATCACTCCTGACCTCGAGTTAAGTGCTATGGGGGGCTATACTGCTTCTAAAGATAAAGGAACGAGTATAAGTAGAGGAACAAATGGAGGTTTGAGTGTTGAAAATTGGTTTGATTTGTCGGCCTCTAGGAATAACCCAAATAGCGATTCAAGAAGGACTTCATTGGTAAAGGATGCTTTTATGGGAACGTTAAATGCCAATTATAAAAACTATTTCTTCTTGGAAGGTACTATTAGAAAAGATAGAACATCTACGATGAACCCAAATAATAATAGTTTTGTATACCCTTCTGTAAATTCAAGTTTAGTAATCTCTGATTTATTTACGTTGCCAAGTGCTGTTAGTTATGCCAAAATTCGCGGTTCTTGGGGGATAGTTGGGAATTACCCAGATATGTATGAGGCTAATGTAGCTTACAATCAAAATACTTTGGGTGTTCAACAAAATGGTGGTAATCCCGTTTTATATACTGATACTAATTTTTCAAAATATGGCAATGATTTGATTAAGACTGAAACAAAACATGAAATTGAGTTTGGTTTGGAAGCTAAATTCCTAAATGGAAGACTTGGATTAGACGTTTCTTATTACAATGCACAAATCAGGGATCAAATATTGGATTTAACATTAGCACCAACTTCTGGAGCAAGTGCGATATTAGGGAATGTTGGAACATTAAGAAATAAAGGGATTGAGATAGGAATAACAGCTACTGCTATTAAAACCGCTAATTTTACATGGGAATCAACGTTAAATTTTGCCAAAAATAAAAATGTTGTCGAAAAATTAGCCAATGGTACAACTGAATTGTTGCATACTGATTTTGATGGGAATGCGGCACAATTGAGATCAACAGTAGGGCAACCAATGGGTGATTTTTATACGCACCCAATTGCTGTAAATGACAAGGGTGAGAAAGTGGTAACTTCTGACGGTTTGTACAAAATTGATAACGACAAGATGACGAAAGTAGGGAATGCCATGCCAAAAGTTACTGGTGGTTTTATAAACTCCTTTACTTATAAAAACGTTACTTTAGATGTGGTTACTGATTTCCGATTTGGTGGTCACGTAATGCCAACAGGTATTAATTGGATGATCAGCCGAGGTTTGACAGAAGAAAGTACTAAGTATATGGACAAAGCTAGCGGTGGTTTGAGTTATTACATGAATGGAGATCAAGGAGTGCAAACAACTGCTGCTGCCGGACCAAATGGAGAAGTCGTTTACAATGATGGGATGCTTATGGATGCTGTAAATGAAGATGGAAGTAAAAATACAAATGTTATTTCTCAAGCTTATTACTACTTTAACACTTATAACTGGGGTGGTCCACAATACAGTTCATCTCGTTATGAGTTATACGTACAAAAGAATTCTTATATAAAACTAAGAGAAGTTTCATTATCCTATAATTTGCCTTCGGAAGTTGCTAAAAAACTAGGGGCTACAAAACTGAGTGTTTCGGCATTTGGTAGAAATCTTCTATACTTTTACAGAACCATAAAAGACATGGATGCGGAACAAACCACAGCAGGTTCTAGATGGTCTCAGACACTTACCAATGCGGGAACGAATCCTTCCACTCGTACTTTGGGTTTAATGATAAGAGCAAGTTTTTAGGATTATTTTAAATTAAGCATAATTAAAAAATCATATTATGAAAAGAATATTTTATATTTTATCAGTAACAGTAGCAATGATTATTGTATCCTGTGATAAATCAGATTTCGAAGACAGTTATTCGGATCCTTCTAAAGTTGCTACTTCCTCGGTGGAAAAGCAATTTACGGGCTTCTTAGTCTCTAATAAGGACTATGTTTTGCCAAATTATTGGAATTATTTTGTTGTTTTAAGAACTACACTGACCCATTATACCCAAGCCGTTGGCTGGGTCAATTCACCCAATCAGTATATTCCTGGAGCAGCAGGAGTTAGTGACAGATGGACTGCTTACTATAAATTTTTGACTCAATATAGAGAGCTAGAAAAGGTATACGCATCGCTTAGTCCTGCACAGCAAGATGATATGCGTATTTACATGATTACAGCCTCTATTTATTTGTATGATCACACCCAAAAAGTGATTGATTTACACGGAGATATCCCTTTTCTAGATGCTGGAAAACTGAGCACAAATGGAGGGGATTACCAAAAATCATTGGCTAAATATGATAGCCCTGAAGCACTTTACACAAAAATGCTGGATGATTTAAAAGGCTTTTCTGATGAATTAAATAGCATTACAGTTAAATCTGTTATTAATACGAGTTTTAAGAATCAGGATATTGTTAATAAAGGTAATTTAGACCTTTGGAAAAAGTATTGCAACTCATTGCGATTAAGAATGCTAACTAGAGTGTCTAATACAACCAGTTTTCAAACTAGAGCAAATACAGAAATAGGAGCTATCTTAGCTAATTCTGCCAATTATCCTGTTGTTGCAAACAATGCTGATAATATACAAATCAATGTGTTTAACTTAGATTTTGGAGGGTTGGATTCTAAAGGTTTTAGAGAAGGTTTGGAAAGTGGCGGTGGTAATCTTGCCGGTAAAGCAATGATTGACCATATGAATACAAACAATGATCCACGCTTAAAAGCACTATTTGAGCCAGGTGAAAATGCTGCTGGTGCTTATGTAGGATTAGATCCAATGGCACTTACGGCTGTACAAGATGATCTTCTGTCTGATAGTAAAATAGCCTTTTATAACAGATCAACATTGAGTAGAAATCAGTTTTTTCCAGGGGTATTGATTAATGCAGCTGAAGTTAGTTTTTTGATGTCTGAGTATTATTTGAAATCAGGAAATAATGGTGCTGCAAAAACTGCTTATGAAAATGGAATAAAACAATCTACGGAATATTATGCCGCTATACGCGCCTTGAGCAACGATAACGCGGCAGGTAATTATACTGTGCCAACTGTTGTGCAAATTCAAACCTATATAGCTGGAATCAATGTAAACTGGGATTTGGCAATTACAACCCCTGATAAATTGAAATTAATTGCCACCCAAAAATGGATTCATTACAGTGTGGTGCAGCCAACTGAAAGCTGGGCTGAAAACAGAAGGCTTGATTTACCACAATTAAGTTTCCAAATAGGTACTGGTGAGCAAAAAACACCTCCTTATCGTTGGAATTACCCAACAAGCGAAGCTGTTTATAATACAGAAAATTATAATGCTGTGAAAAGCAAAGATAACTTGACTACAAAACTTTTCTGGGATGTAAATTAATTTTAGATTAAAATAATATGAAATGAGTCGGGTATGTTTATGTACCCGACTTATTTTATCACATGACGCTATTAATTTTAAGAATGAGCAAGAAAGTGTGAAAGGCTTTAGGATTACTGTTTTTAATCTCTTTTTTTCGCAGAAGACAAAATTGTTCTCTGCTGAAAAAAATGGAATTATAAGCAACTATCTTTTAAAACCAATCTAAAAAAGCTTCATTTGTTGCGAATACTTTTATATTGATGTTAGTTTTGCCCTTAGTAAGTATAAAAAGTGCTAGGTTTATATTTGATCTTCAACGTATATTTCATATAGAATATGCTTTTAGAAAAATGAAAGTGCTTTTCATTAAATAAAAAAATCAATTTTTACTATGTATAGTATAATAAAATTGTTTTTTTAAGAGGTAATGTTTACTGATTTTTGTTAGTTATTCTGAAGGAACAGGACCTGAAAGGAGGGATGTTGTTACAAACGATACTCCCTCTTTTATTTTAAGAATGTATTTGTTTAAAATACTAATGAGAATTAAATTAGAAAAATTTTGGGTTCAAAAAAGAAAAATTTAACTTAAAATAAATCAGCACAGTACTAATTTTTAAAAATACCGAATCACAATGAAATGTAAGAAAGGCTTTTATTGGTTTGTTATCCTTTGTTTTGCAAACCTGTCCTTTGTGGCGAATGCCCAAAATAGTTCCGTAGTTTTAAAAAACGGCTGGCAATTTCGTCAGGAGAAAACGGTAAAATGGAATGCCGCTACAGTTCCGGGAGAAGTGCATACTGATTTGTTGAATAACAAACTCATTCCAGATCCATACTACCGTGACAATGAGAAAAAACTGCAGTGGATTGAGAAAAAAAACTGGGAATATAAAACGTCTTTTCAGATTAGTGCAGAAATTTTAAAGAGAAAAAATACGGAACTCGTTTTTGACGGGCTGGATACCTATGCAACCGTTTATTTGAATGGAAAATTAGTATTAAAAGCGAATAACATGTTTCGTCAATGGCGTGTTGATGTGAAAAAGTATTTGCATCCCGGTACGAATAAATTAGTGGTTGTCTTTCTATCGGCACAAAATGTAGTGGATTTACTTGCTAAAAAAGATTTGCCTTTTGTAATTCCAGATAATCCTCGTTTGTATGTTCGGAAAGCACAGTATCATTTTGGATGGGATTGGGGACCTAAATTTACGACTTGCGGTATTTGGAAAGAAGTACGATTGGAAACTTTCGATGAAAAAACACCAGAGAAACCGTATGTTCTCAATCGTAAAATAGAATTGGTACAACAACCGGACAGTCTTGGAAAATCATTTTATTTTAAAATTGACGACAAGCCAGTGTATATGAAAGGAGCGAATTATATTCCATCGGATGCTTTTCTTTCGAGAGTTACCAAAAAGGAATATGAAAAAGTAATTTCTATGGCGAAAGATGCCAACATGAATATGCTTCGTGTTTGGGGCGGCGGAATTTATGAAGACGATTATTTCTATGATTTATGTGATAAATACGGAATCAATGTTTGGCAGGATTTCATGTTTGCCGGAACAATGGTTCCAGGAGACAAAGCCTTTTTTGACAATGTAAAAGAAGAAGTGCAATACCAAGTAAAGCGTTTGCGTCATCATCCGAGTATTGTTTTGTGGTGTGGGAATAATGAATCTGATGAAGCATTTAAAAACTGGGGCTGGCAAAAATCGATGAATATGTCAAAACAGGATTCCACTCGTTTGTGGAAAGATTATGTTCGCTTGTTTCAGGACAGTATTCCAAAATGGGTAAAAGAAGTAGATAATAAAAGACCGTATATCAGCAGCTCGCCATTATTTGGTTGGGGTAAAGAGAAAAGCATTACTGAAGGCGATAGCCATTATTGGGGAACTTGGTGGGGACTGGAAGATATTGAAGTGGTTAAAAATAAAACAGGACGTTTCGTTAGTGAATACGGAATGCAAGCGATGCCGAATTATTCTTCAATAGAAAAATTTACGTCACCTGAAGATCGTTATTTATTTTCGGATGTATTAAAAGCACATCAAAAAGCAGGGAAAGGTTTTACAAAGTTAAACTCCTACTTGAACCGTTATTTTATTGATTCCACCAAAGTGAAAAATATGAAAGTGGCCGATTATACTTATCTTACGCAGTGTTTGCAGCATTATTCACTAAAGAATATTATTGGGATTCACCGTTCCAAAGCGCCTTATAATATGGGAACTTTAGTTTGGCAATTGAATGATTGTTGGCCTGTGGCGAGTTGGAGCGTAACCGATTATTATAACCGACAACCCAAAGCAGCTTGGTATGCCATGCGGGAAGCCTATCGGGATGATAAAACACCTGAAATAGACCTGACGCGTCCTATAGATTTGAAATTGGAAAATCCTAAAATTACCTGGACAATTAAAGGAAATGAAATAATCATTAAAGCCCTGAAACCAGCCAAATATGTATATGTGGAAATTAAGGGATACGAAGGAAAACTAACTGATAATTATATGGATTTGAAAGCTGGGGAAGAAATGAAACTTTCGTTCGAAGGAAAAATAACAAAGCCAATTATAACAGTTATGTCATTGTATGATGTAATTAATCGATACAAGTAGAAACGAATTAAATTTTAGGTAAGTAACTGTCTTAAGTTGCCATTTCAATGTTGGTCAAGACAAACCTACAAGGTTTTATAAACCTTGCAGGAAAGCCAATCCTGCAAGGTCTCCAAGACCTTGTAGGTATAAATAGGTGACGAAAAAACATTGGTTGCTAATTGGTTAGCTTTAATTTAATTTTTAAAATAAAAAAATGATGTTTACAAAATATAGCAAAATAGCTTTTTCCGGAATTGTTGCGCTCAGCGTATTATTTGCTCAGCCAGTGGCATCACAAGTAAAGGCAAAAAAGAAGCAAAATTTAGATTACACTCAATTTGTAGATCCTCTGATTGGTTCTGCTGGTCACGGCCATGTTTTTGTGGGTGCCAATGTTCCTTTTGGAGCCGTTCAGTTAGGACCGGTAAATGTTTTTGAAGGTTGGGATTGGTGCAGTGGCTATAATTACGCGAGTAATACGATATTAGGATTTACACATACCCATTTGAGCGGAACCGGAATTGGAGATTTGAATGATATTCTGTTGTTGCCGGTATCAGGAAAAGTGCCGCTTACCAAAGGAACAAAGGAAGATATGGTTACCGGGTATGGCTCTTATTTTTCGCATGAAAATGAAATTACTAAGCCAGGATATTACAGCGTTTTACTAGATAAATACAAAATAAAGGCTGAATTAACGGCAACCGAAAGAGTTGGATTCCATAAATACACTTTTAATTCTGTTGACGATTCCCATATTTTACTTGATTTAGCCGATGGTGTGGGTTGGGATAAACCAATGAAAACATTCATAAAGAAAACAGGAGCTAAAACCATTGTTGGCTACCGTCATTCGAAAGGTTGGGCTGATGATCAAAGGCTATATTTTGCAATGGAATTTTCGGAACCTATTACGAATATTTCCTTGTATGACAATGTTTCAGCGGTGTTAGGAAATCAAGGAGAAGGAGTTCGAATGAAAGCGGTAATAGATTTTGCAACTTTAAAAAATAAACAGGTTTTAGTCAAAGTTGGTCTTTCTCCGGTGAGTTATGAGAATGCTTCCGCAAATATAAAAGCGGAGATTCCGAATTGGGATTTTGCAAAAACCGTGCAACAAGCCAAAACAAAATGGAATACCGAATTAAATAAAATTCAGATAAAGGCCGATGAAAAAACGATGAAAGTTTTTTACACTTCCTTGTACCATACGGCTTTTGCGCCTTCTATTTTTAATGATGTTAATGGCGATTACAGAGGAACAGATAAAAAGGTATATGGAAAAGCAAATTTCACGAATTATACCACTTTTTCGCTTTGGGATACGTACCGCGCTTTACATCCTTTGTACACGATTACGCAGCCCGATAAAATTAATGATATTGTTAAATCATTTTTGGCAATCTATCAGCAACAAGGAAGATTACCGGTTTGGCATTTGATGGGTAATGAAACCAATACCATGAATGGGAATCATTCGATTGCTGTTATTGTTGATGCTTATCTAAAAGGCTACCGCGATTACGATACGGCACTTGCGTACGAAGCCATCAAGAAAACGGCGATGCAAACCCGTGACGGAATGGATTATGTTCAAAAACTGCAATATATCCCTGCTGATACAATGTTAGAAACCGTTGGAAATGCTTTGGAGTATGCTATAGACGATTGGTGCGTGGCCCAGATGGCAAAAGCCTTGAACAAGACCGAGGATTATACTTATTTTTCAAAAAGAGCTAATTTGTATAAACTTTATTTTGATAAAGAAACAACGTTTATGAGAGGGAAATTAGCCAATGGAAACTGGAGAACGCCTTTTAATCCGCTTTCATCTGCTCATCGCAAAGACGATTATGTAGAAGGAAATGCTTGGCAATACACGTGGTTGGTGCCTCAAGATCCTTATGGTTTAATTGATTTATTTGGAAGTGAAGATAAATTTCTAGCCAAGTTAGACGCTTTGTTCCTAATAACTGACAAAGTGGAAGGCGAAGAAGCTTCTCCGGATATTAGCGGTTTGATCGGACAATATGCACAAGGAAACGAACCCAATCATCATATTCCCTATTTGTATGCCTATGCGGGGCAACCTTGGAAAACGGCAAAACTGATTCGGGAAATTGATGATAAATTCTATTCTACAAAACCGGATGGATTATGCGGTAACGAAGATTTGGGACAAATGTCAGCTTGGTATGTTTTCTCCGCTATGGGATTTTATTCGGTTAATCCAGCGAACGGGATTTATATTTTGGGAAGCCCTTTGGTAAATAATGCAACTGTAAAAAATAAGAACGGTATTTCATTTACATTGAAAGCAATAGATAACAGCAGCACTAATATTTACATTCAAAAAGCGGAATATAATGGAAAACCGTATACAAAATCCTATATCACTCACGATATGATTGTAAAAGGAGGGGAATTGAAATTATATATGGGAAGCAAACCTTCGGGAACTTGGGGAGTGAAAAAAGAAGATAGACCGCTGTAAAGGTTATGGGTTAAAGGTTTGAATTTAGAATAAATATACAGTCAACATTTTTATAAGGTATGAGAAAAATAATAATTATTTGCGGTTTGTTTTTCGTTTTTGTTACAACAAATGCACAGACCAAAGTTTTAGATCCAGTAGAATATGTAAATCCTTTAATGGGCACACAATCGGTGCACAGTCTTTCTAATGGGAATACGTATCCGGCGATTGCAAGACCTTGGGGAATGAATTTTTGGACACCGCAAACTGGTAAAATGGGAGACGGATGGATTTATACTTATACCGCTGAAAAAATTCGAGGATTCAAACAAACGCATCAACCCTCTCCGTGGATGAATGATTACGGACAGTTCTCCATTATGCCGGTTACCGGGAAATTAGTTTTTAAAGAAGAGGAAAGAGCCAGTTGGTTCAGTCATAAATCCGAAACTGTGAAGCCATATTATTACAGCGTTTATCTCGCTGATTATGATGTGACTACCGAATTAACCACTACCGAAAGAGCGGCACATTTTCAATTTACCTTTCCAGAAAATGAGCAATCTTCTATTGTAATTGATGCTTTTGATAAAGGGTCTTATGTTAAGATAATCCCATCTGAAAATAAAATTATAGGATACACGACTCGCAATAGCGGCGGCGTTCCGGCTAATTTCAAGAATTATTTTGTGCTGGTATTCGACAAGTCTTTTTCATCGAATTATACATGGAAAGACACTGTTTTGGAAAAAGATAAATTGGAAAGTTTAGCCAATCATGCAGGTGCTGTAGTGAGCTTTAAAACTAAAAAAGGAGAGAAAATAAATGTCAGAGTCGCTTCTTCATTTATAAGCATCGAGCAAGCCGAGCTAAATTTGAAAACGGAATTAGGAAATGCTTCTTTTGAAAAAACTGTTGCGGAATCAAAAGAAGAGTGGAATAAAGTTTTAGGTAAAGTGCAAGTGGAAGGTGGCAGTGATGAACAATTCAAAACTTTTTATTCTTGTTTGTATCGTACCGCTTGTTTTCCTCAAAAACATTATGAAATAGATGCCGCAGGAAAAATTATGCATTACAGCCCGTATAATGGCAAAGTGTTGCCGGGTTATATGTATGCCGGTACTGGTTTCTGGGACACCTTTCGAGCATTGTATCCTTTGCTGAATTTAGTATACCCTTCCATAAATAAAGAAATGCAGGAAGGTTTGATTAACGATTATAAAGAAGGCGGATTCTTACCGGAATGGTCCAGCCCGGGATTTAGAAATGTGATGGTGGGGAATAATTCGGCATCCGTAGTTTCAGATGCTTATGTGAAAGGGTTGCGCGATTATGATATTAATACTTTGTATGAAGCCTTGTTGCATGGAGCCAATAATGAAGGGCCAATGGATGCGGTAGGGAGAAAAGGCGCGGCGTATTACAATACGTTAGGCTATGTTCCGTATGATGTGAAAATCAATGAAAATGCAGCACGAACATTGGAATATGCTTATGATGATTTTGCTATTTGGAAATTGGCGAAAGCCTTAAACCGTCCCAAAAAAGAAATAAATTTGTTTGAAAAACGAATGATGAATTATAAAAATGTTTTTAATCCTTCGTTCCAATTGATGAGCGGAAGAAATAAAGACGGAAGTTTTCCTGCTGATTTCAATCCTTTCAAATGGGGAGATGCTTTTACCGAAGGCAACAGTTGGCATTACAGCTGGAGTGTTTTTCATGATGTGCAAGGCTTGGTTGATTTAATGGGTGGCGAAAAGGCATTCACTACTAAATTGGACGCTGTTTTTAGTATGCCTCCAGTTTTTGACGAAAGTTATTATGGCTCCGTTATTCATGAAATTCGGGAAATGCAAATCATGAATATGGGACAATATGCACACGGCAACCAGCCTATTCAGCACATGATTTATTTGTATAACTACGCTGGTCAGCCTTGGAAAACACAATATTGGTCCAGAGAAGTAATGAACCGTTTGTACAAACCAACGGCTGACGGATATTGTGGTGATGAAGATAACGGGCAAACTTCGGCTTGGTATGTTTTTTCGGCGATGGGGTTTTATCCTGTTTGTCCGGCTACAGAAGAGTATGTTCTTGGAGCGCCATTATTTAAGAAAGTAACGTTGCAATTAGAAAATGGAAAAGAAGTAATCATAAATGCTCCGGGTAATTCGGAAGATAATAAATATGTTCAGGAATTAAAATGGAATAATTCCACTTACACAAAGAACTATATCAATCATTTTGATTTGCTCAAAGGAACGGTATTGGATTTTGACATGAACAATACTCCTAATAATCAGAGAGGAACTTCGTCGAGTAGTTATCCATATTCTTATTCAACTTCAAAATAATACGATGCAAACACGTAGAAAATTTATAAAAAACACAGGAATTTTATCCGCAGGATTATTGGCAATTCAATCGGAAGTTTTTGCTTCTGAGTCCAATATTTTTAATTTTCCAATGAAGGATTTTGTCAGTAAACGTCCACCATTAGCCGAAAGAAAATTTACCAGTGAAGCGATTGAAGCGGCAATTGTACGCATCAAAAAACAAATAGCTAACCCTGAATTAGCATGGTTATTCGAAAACTGTTTCCCGAATACATTGGACACCACAGTCGATTTTGAAATTATCGATGGCAAACCGGATACATACGTAATCACAGGAGATATTGATGCGATGTGGTTGCGTGACAGTACAGCCCAAATTTGGCCGTACATTCCTTTTGTAAAGGAAGATGCAAAACTCGGGGAACTGGTAAAAGGAGTGATTAACCGCCAAACCAAATGCATTTTACTTGATCCGTATGCCAATGCTTTTTATAAAGATTTCAACCAGGTAAGCGAATGGAAAAATGATATTACCAAAATGCAACCGGGAATTCATGAGCGCAAATGGGAGATTGACAGTTTGTGTTATCCCATCCGATTGGCGCATGGCTATTGGAAAGAAACGGGCGATATAAGCTTGTTTGACAGCCAATGGAAAAAAGCCATGCTTTTGGTATTGCAAACGTTCAAAGAACAGCAACGTATGGATAATAAAGGTCCTTACACTTTTCAGCGTACTACCGCTTGGGCTACTGATGGTGTTCCATTGAGTGGTTACGGTTATCCGGTAAAACCTTGCGGGCTCATTGTTTCTACCTTTAGACCAAGTGATGACAGTACTTTGTTTGGGTATTTGATTCCAAGTAATATGTTTGCCATTGAAGTACTCGGCTATTTAATGGAGATTTTCTCTCTGCCGGAAATTAAGGATACTGATTTGGTTGCCAAAGCCAAAGAATTGCAAGAACAAGTGCAAAAAGGATTAAAAGAAAACGGAATTATCAAACACCCAAAGTTTGGAAAAATAATCGCTTTTGAAGTAAATGGATACGGAAGTTTTCACATGATGGATGATGCCAATGTACCATCTTTATTGTCATTACCGTATTTAGGAGCGATCCAACCGGATAGTAGTTTGTATCTTAATACCCGAAAAGTAGTCCTTTCAGAAAACAATCCATTTTTTTATAAAGGAAAAGCGGGTGAAGGTGTTGGAGGACCGCATACTGGCGCTGATACCATCTGGCCGATGAGTATAATTCTAAGAGCAATAACCAGTGTAGATGAAAAGGAAATAAGAAAGTGTATTAGCAATTTGATAAAAACACATGCCGATACTGGTTTTATGCACGAATCCTTTCATAAGGATGACGCAACAAAGTTTACCCGAAAATGGTTTGCATGGGCAAATACGCTTTTTGGAGAGTTGATTGTTCATACGAGTAACAAGTACCCTCAAATTTTAAGTGATAAGAATATTTAGGCAATATCAATGGCAATGGAAAAAATTAATACTAATTTAAAAATGAAGAGTATAAAATTCCTTTTTTTGTTACTTCTTGTCACTAATGGTATAGCAGCTCAGAGCAATAAAAATCTAGCTGTAATTGCATATTACACGGGTGATGATAAACTAATAAATGAGTTTGAGATAAATAAACTGACGCATATTATTTATAGTTTTTGTCATTTGAAAGAGGGTAAGTTAAATGTTGACACGGCTAAAGATTCTCTTACTATCAAATATCTAGTATCATTAAAAGCTAAAAACCCGCAGTTAAAAATCATGCTGTCATTAGGCGGTTGGGGTGGTTGTGCTCCTTGTTCCGATGTTTTTTCTACAGTAAAGGGAAGAGCAGTTTTTGCAAAGTCGGTACAAGAAGTCAATACTTATTTTAAGTGTGACGGAATAGATTTAGATTGGGAATATCCCACTATAGAAGGAGTTCCAGGGCATTTGTATCAACAAGCTGACAAAAAAAATTTTACGGAGCTTATCAAAATTCTTCGCAAAACCTTAGGGAATAAGAATGAACTTAGTTTTGCGGCTGGAGGATTCCAGAAATATTTAGACGAATCTGTCGAATGGAAAAAAATAATGCCATTGGTGGATCGCGTTAATATTATGAGTTACGATTTGGTAAACGGTTATTCAAAAGTAACGGGACATCATACGCCATTGTTTAGCACTAAAAAGGATGAAGAATCTACAGATAAAGCGGTAAGCTATTTATTAAAATTGGGAATACCTGCCAAAAAACTTGTTATTGGAGCAGCCTTTTATACCCGCATTTGGAAAGAAGTATCCAATATTAATAACGGTTTATATCAATCTGGTGAACCAACTGGTGGTGTAAATTTTAAAAAATATACCACTTCATTTACAGCGGTTGATGGTTGGAAATATTTTTGGGATAAAAAAGCAAAGGCACCTTACTGGTATAATGAAAAATTAAAATTATTTGCTACTGGTGATGATATTGCTTCTGTTAAGGCAAAAACGAGCTATGCAATACAAAAGAAGCTAGGAGGTATTATGTTTTGGGAACTGGTTTTAGACAGTCCGCGCAATGGGATGCTGGATGCGATAGATCAAATAAAAATAGCTAAATAATTCAATTTGGATATTTTATAATCAGTATTAATCCAGTTGAAAACAACAAATTAATTGATTAAGTAAGCGTTTATCAAAAACAACGAAAAAGTATATTATTTATAATTTGATAAAAAAATAAAATGAAGAAAATTGCAGTACTATTGTTGGTTTTTACAAGTGTTATTTCTAATGCACAACAAGCAGAAAACATCATCATCATAACAACAGATGGGTTTAGATGGCAGGAACTTTTTAAAGGAATGGATTCTTCCATTGCTAATAATCGAAAATTTAATCAGGGTGATAGCACTTATATTTTTAAAAAATATTGGAGTGATGATGATAAAGAACGCAGGGAAAAGCTAATACCTTTTATGTGGTCAGTAGTTGCTGAAAAAGGACAATTATATGGCAACAGAAATTATAACAATAAGGTAAATAATGCCAATCCACACTGGTTTAGTTATCCTGGGTATAGTGAAATAATGACCGGTTATGCTGATCCCGCAATCAATTCAAATGAGTATAAGCCGAATCCTCATGTTACTGTATTGGAGTTTTTAAACCAACAACCAAAGTTTAAGGGTAAAGTGGCTGCTTTTGGTGCTTGGGAAGCATTTGATAGAATCTTAAATGAAAAGCGAAGTGGTATCCCTGTAGCTTCGGCCTATGATAAAATTGGAGGAAATAAACCAACTGTCCAACAAAAATTGATCAATGATATGTTGGCTGATTCCTATAAGCCTTGGCATACAGATGAGTGTTTTGATGTTTTTACGCATTATGAAGCTTTGGAGGAATTAAAGACCAATAAGCCAAAAGTATTGTATATCGCCTATGGAGAAACAGATGAATGGGCACATGGAGGACAATATCGTTCCTATTTAGATGCTGCTCATCAAGTAGATGCATGGATTAAGCAAATATGGGATTTTGTGCAAAATGATCCACAGTATAAAAACAAAACTGCTTTAGTCTTTACAACGGATCATGGCCGTGGGGATAAAATTAAAGCAGAATGGACGAGTCATGGAAGTTCCATACAAGGCGCATCCGAAATATGGTTTGCTGCTATGGGACCTGGAATTACTGGCAAAGGAGAAATAAAAACGGAAGGACAATTCTATCAGGAACAATTTGCCCAGACTATTGCTAAATTACTAGGGTATACTTTTAAGGCCAGTCATCCGGTTGCTAAAGAAATAACAGAAGTATTGAAATAATAAACCCGTTTTCAAGTGATAGGCTTTGAGTAGTAGAAACCAGTTAAAACATGGAGGGGTGAGAATAGCTTCTTTTTAGATTATCAAAATAAAAATATAACCGATGAACAGTATAATAAAACAAACAGTTACGGCACTTAGAAGTTCAGTTCTATTATTTCTTTTATTAGCTCCAATGTTAGTAAATGCGCAGCAACAACCTTCTATTATTCCAAAACCCGTAGATCTTAAAATGGGGAATGGTAACTTTACAATTGATGGAAATACGACTATCCAATACAAAAAATCACAAAAAGAGTTAAAAGCAACTGCTGATTTTTTGGCATCCTATATTAAAAATATTTCAGGATTTTCTTTAAAATCAAATAAAGCTGCAGCGAAAAAAGTGGAGTTTGTAATTGAAAAAAGCATTCAAGATGAAGGATATCAGTTAACTGTATCACCAACTGCTATTGTGATTAAAGCGAGCAGCCCAAAAGGTGTTTTTTACGGCATACAATCGATATTGCAAACCTTACCGGCTATACGTACTAATGCGGCTTTGGAAGTGCCGGTTATGCAAGTGAATGATTATCCTCGTTTTAAATGGAGAGGAATGCATCTTGATGTAAGCCGTCATTTCTTTGGTCCCGATATGATAAAAGAATACATTGACTTGATGGCATCCTACAAAATTAATGTGTTTCACTGGCACCTTGTGGATGATCAAGGATGGAGAATTGAAATAAAAAAATATCCAAAACTTACAGAAATAGGGGCTTGGAGAGTAGATAATACTAATCTAAATTGGCGAGAAAGACCACAAGCTAAAGAGGGAGAAAAGCCAACTTACGGAGGTTTTTATACACAAGAACAAATTAAAGAAATTGTAAAATATGCTGCAGAGAGAAATATAACCATAGTTCCTGAAATTGAAATGCCGGGCCATGTAGCTTCTGCGATTGCTTCTTATCCGCAATTGAGTTGCACGCAACAACCGCAATTGCCTTTAACTGGAGGTAACTATACTAATATGTCCTCTAATTATTGTGCTGGAAATGAAGAGGTTTTCTCTTTTTTACAGGATGTACTTAGTGAGGTTTTGATACTTTTCCCTTCTACTTATATTCATTTAGGAGGGGATGAGGTAGACAAAGCACCTTGGAAAAAATGTCCCCGTTGTCAGGAAAGAATGAAAGCGGAAGGGCTGAAAAACGAAGATGAATTACAGAGTTATTTCATGAAAAGAATGGAGAAGTTTATCCTCAGCAACAACAGAAAAATGATTGGCTGGGATGAAATTTTAGAAGGAGGGCTTGCTCCGGAAGCTGCTGTTATGAGTTGGCGAGGTGAAGCAGGTGGAATCGAAGCGGCAAAAATGAAACACAATGTGGTAATGACTCCTGGTTCTCCGTGTTACTTTGACCATTATCAGGCAGGGCCAGAGGGAGAACCTTTCGCCATTGGAGGATTTAATACCGTTAAAAAAGTATATGATTATGAGCCTATTCCTAAAGAATTAAATGAGGAAGAAGGAAAATATGTGTTGGGTGCTCAGGGTAACGTATGGACCGAATTTATAACAACAACTGAACATCTGGAATATATGGTGCTTCCTCGTATGGCAGCGTTAGCAGAAGTGTTATGGTCTCCAAAAGAGAATAAAAACTGGGATGGTTTTAATGAACGATTGCAATATCACTTTAAAGGATATGCACAAAAAGGCTTGCATTATTCTCCGGGTAATTTCACGGTAAATATCAAGCCCTCTTCTCAAAACGGACAATTGATGGTAAGTTTTTATACTGAAGCATTGAATGGGCAGATTCGCTATACAACGGATGGTACGGAACCTACCATACAAAGCGAAAAATACGAAAAACCTATAGCTATTAAATCATCTCTTGTATTAAAAGCATCCACGGTTGTAGACGGACAAATAAAAGGACTGCAGGCTGCAAAGCAAAACTTTGTGATGCATAAAGCAGTTGGAAGTACTGTCAAATACACTAATCCGGTAAGTCAATATTACTTGGCCGATGGTCCAAACTCTTTAACGGATGGGGTTAGAGGTACTAATGCAGTAGGTAAATACTGGCATGGATTCAGCGGGAAAGATATGATTGCAACAGTCGATTTAGATGAAACAAAACCAATTAAAACTATTTCATTGGGTTGTTTGCAAAATTACAGTGACTGGATTTTTTTACCGCAATCAGTGAAATTTGAAGTTTCAACTGATGGAACAGTTTTTACTGAAATAAAAACGATTAACAACCCAATCGATACGAATCAGAAAACGGTATTATATGATTTTAGCGCAGCATTTGCACAGCAGTCAGTAAGGTATATCAGAGTAACGGCTAAAAATAATCTTTGTCCTCCGGGTCATAGTGGTGCAGGAAAACCAGGGTGGTTATTTGTAGATGAAATTATAGTAGAATAGGTCAGATGAAATTGCACAAAAAGTTATAAAATAACTTTTTTAACAAATAGTAAATACAAGAAAAAAATAAATGAATAAAGAATATGCATTAGGGTTAGATGTTGGAGGAACTCACATTACTGCAGCAGTTATAGATATTAATGAGATGAAAGTTCTTGATTTTTCGGTGCATAAGGAGTCTTTTGATTCTAATTTGCCAGTAGCTGAGGTTATGGCTATTTGGGAAAAAGCGATTCGAACTTCATGGAAGGATTCCGGGATAGAAAAGTTGGAAGGATTAGCAGTATGTATGCCGGGTCCATTTGATTATGAAAGTGGCACTTGTTGGATAAAAGGGCAGGCTAAATATGAACATTTTTATAGTTTAAATATCCGGGAATTAATTCAAGAAAGGCTTCATTTTTCTGATGATTTACCCATTCTTTTCGATAATGATGCCAATTGTTTTGGTAAAGGAGAATTTTTTAAAAATGCAGAAAATAGTTCAAAAAGAGTAATGGCAGTTACCCTTGGTACTGGTCTCGGGGCTTCTTTTATAGATAACGGTAAAGCAATAGATTCAGGAACTCAAGTGCCAACAGATGGCGAGTTATATAACCTCCCATTTAAAGAGGGAATGGCTGAAGATTATGTGTCAGCTCGAGGGCTTTTATCTCGTTATGAAGCTGTAAGTGGTATAAAAATCAGCAATGGTCTTGAACTTTTTAATCGTGCAAATGATGGAGATGTTTTGGCTATAAAAGTATTCGAGGAAGTAGGAGCTGATTTAGCCGAAATTGTACTTCCGTGGTTAAGGAGTTTTGAAGCAGATAGTTTTATAATTGGGGGTAAAATTGCAAATGCCAGTGTCTATTTCTTGCCGGCTTTTCAACAAAAAATTAAGGAGGCCGGGAGTGAAGTCACTATCTTAGTGTCCACTGATAATGAAATTTCGGCTTTACTGGGTGCTACAAGTTTACTATGTGAAATATAGTATTTAATTATAATTATTTTTAAACCAAATTTGGATTAATATAAAATAGAAAATATGACTAACCGTAGGAGTTTTATAAAAACAGCGGCGATAGCTTCCGCAGCTGTGGCGTTAAATTCATTCAAAGGGAAACCAGAAGAAAATGATTTTTCATCTAAAAAAGGAAAGAAACCCATTGTACTTTCTACATGGAATTTTGGGATACAAGCTAACGCTGCCGCTTGGGAAATATTAAAAAATAAAGGGAGAGCTTTAGATGCTGTAGAAGCAGGAGTGAAAGTTCCCGAAGGTGACCCAAAAGAACGAAGTGTGGGGTATGGCGGACGACCAGATAGAGATGGTCGGGTTACACTTGATGCTTGCATTATGGATGAAAATGCCAATATTGGATCAGTAGCTTGTTTGGAATTTATAAAACATCCTATTTCGGTAGCTCGAGGTGTGATGGAAAAAACACCACACGTGATGTTGGTTGGTGATGGTGCTTTACAGTTTGCGCTATCACAAGGTTTTAAAAAGGAAAATTTATTGACCGAGGAATCCGAAAAAGAATGGAAAGAATGGCTGAAAGATAGTAAATACAAACCCATCGCTAATATCGAAAATCATGACACGATTGGGATGATTGCTTTGGATGCGAGCGGGAATCTTTCTGGTGCCTGTACCACAAGCGGAATGGCTTTCAAAATGCACGGACGTGTAGGCGACTCACCAATTATAGGTGCGGGTTTGTATGTTGATAATGAAATTGGTGCCGCCACAGCTACAGGTCACGGAGAAGAAGTGATTCGTATTTCAGGTTGCCACTTGGTTGTCGAATTGATGCGTCAAGGGAAATCTCCACAAAAAGCCTGTGAAGAAGCGGTTGCTCGAATTGTAAAATTAACAAAGAATAGAAATAAAGACCTAAAAGACATTCAAGTTGGTTTTATCGCCTTGAATAAAAAAGGGGAATATGGTTCGTATTGCATTCAAGGAGGTTTTAACTACGCCGTTAATGATGAAACGGGAAACCGATTAATTGATGCCGATTACTTTTTAAAATAAATGGAAAAAAGTAAACTGGAGATAGCGTGCTTTAATCTTGAATCGGCTATTATTGCACAAAAAAATGGCGCCGATAGAGTAGAATTGTGTGCCAATATGAAAGAGGGCGGAACAACGCCAGATTTTGAAATAACTAAAGCTGCCCGCGACGTTCTTTCTATCGATTTGAATGTCATGATTCGACCTCGTGGAGGAAATTTTGTCTATTCTGATTTTGAATTTGAACAAATGAAATCAGAAATCATAGCCTTCAAAAAGCTACAAGTAGATGGTTTTGTTTTTGGAATTTTAAAAGAAGACGGTAGTCTTAATAAGGAACGAAATGCCGAATTAGTTGCTTTGGCAAACCCGCTTCCATGTACGTTTCATCGTGCTTTTGATAGAATAAAAAACAGATTTGAATCACTTGAAACCGTAATTGAATGTGGTTTTAAAACCATTTTGACTTCTGGGCTAGAAACAAATGTGATGGAAGGAATTGATATATTGGTAACTTTAGTAGAAAAGGTAAATGATAGAATTACCATTATGCCAGGCGGGGGATTGCGTTCATCGAATATTGGTTTGTTAAAGGAAAAAACGAATGCTGTTTTTTACCATTCTTCAGCTATTACAGACTCAAGCGAAACAGCAAACGGTAATGAGGTAAAAGCCCTAAAAGCCATTTTGTAATACTTGTAAAAGAGCAATTTTTAAAATCGAAAAACCCGGAGTGGCATACTCCGGGTTTTTCTTTTGGCAACAAACTATTAAAACTAATTCTTATAAAAGCCCACCACTACCTTGGGTTTCATTTTTGTCGCGTTGTTTTCTTTGAATGGCTTTGTTTTTTCCACTACCAAAACGGTAATTGAATCCTACATAAACCGATTGGCTTTCCCAATTAAATTGTCCGTTTGCCTTGTAAGGTCTGTCACCATTAAATGCAAAATGCATGGTGTTGAAAATATCGCTGAATCGGGCACTGATGGTTCCGCTTCCTTTCAAGATATTGTAACTTGTTCCAAAGTCCATTTTCCACATTGGTTCTCTTAAAAATTGCAAACTGATATCACGTCCTCTATACATTCCAGACAATTGAAAACGCAGGTCTTTTGTGGCTTTAAACGTATTGCTAATTCGGGTATTGAAAGTAGTAGCATTAACCGTTATAAATTCGAAATTTCCAGGTGTATTTTCAATAGTTCCTTTTACTTTTTTCTTATACGCATCTAAACTGATGTTGGCACTCCACCATTTTTTGAAATCTAAATTTCCGGAAACTTCCACGCCATACGCATCATTGTTTTCGAAGTTGTCGTAAGATAATATTTGTTTGTTAGTATCTTCAGGATTGGTAAAAATTACTCTGGTAATTTCGTCCTCGATTCTTCTGTAAAAAATACCTGAAGTGATCGATCCAATTTTAGTTTTTCGGGTATAATTCAATTCAAATGAATTGGTAAATTGAGGGATTAGATCTGGGTTTCCTTCAGAATCGATTGTAGGGGTACTCCATTCTCTAATTGGGTTTACCTGTGAAATACTTGGTCTGTCTACACGTCTTGAAAAGCTCAAGTTGAAAGAGTTGTTATCGCTGGGATTGTAGGTTATAAAAGTGGATGGATAAAGGCTTAAAATATCGTCTTCAAATTTCGAATCGGCTTCACCATCTTTTTTAAATATCGCCTCTACATCGTATTGTTCCAAACGTGCTCCCACTTGGAAATTCCATTTTTTCCATTGTTTTCCTAAAGTGGCATAAGCCGAATATAACGATCTGTCATAAGTAAAAGCAGAACCGAAAGCATTGTCTTTGAATAAACTATTGTCAGTATTATCATTTCTGCTTTCCAATCCCAGTTCTAATTTGATGGTTTCAGTTAATGGATTAACATAGTCAAGATTAACGATAGTACTTTTGCCCAAAGTTTCCACATCATTGTTGAATGAATTAATTAATACCCCAGTGGTTTTGTTATAATTGGTATAAACGGCATCTTCTGGACTGTCACTTTTGTTGTAATTCACTTCCAGTTCTAAATTGTGACCTTCTTTTTTGAAATTCAATTTATAATCAAAGTTATAGGTTTGCGAATGGTCATCGTTTACGTTGTCAAAAAGTTGTAATTTGTCTATATTGCTGTTGTTAACATAATCTACATCGGTACTTCCAAAACCATTTCCTAAGAAAAAACTTTGATTGGTATAAAACGAAAAAGTATTTTTTTCATTGATATAGAAATCAAATCCCAATTTGGCCAAATGCGAGGTGTTTTTATTGTTAAATTCAAACTTCTGAAGGTTTTCTTTGTTCGTTTCAAAACTTTTTATAAAACCATAGTTTGCATTTTTTCCATGATTAAATCCATAATTTCCATAGAAATTAAACTTTCCAGATCTATAATTTAAGTCAAGTGATGAATTTACTTTTGGAGTTTTACCAAAGGTTACGCCATTATTGATACTTCTATTGAAACCAAGTTTACTGTTTTTATTCAAAACAATATTGATAATTCCGCTCATTCCTTCGGGATTGTATTTTGCCGATGGATTGGTGATTAATTCAATTTGTTTGATGGAAGCTGATGGGATTTGTTGCAAGATTTGTGCAGCATCCATATTGGTAGGTTTCCCGTCGATTAGTATGCGAACATTAGAATTTCCTCTTAAACTGATGGCATTCGTTTGCGGATCTACACTCACAGATGGAATGTTGTTCATGATTTCTCCAGCTGTTGCTCCGGCAGAAATTAAATCTTTCCCCACGTTAATAATCTTTCTGTCAATTTTTTGTACAATAGTTGATTTTTCGCTTACTACTTCAACACCAGCCAGCTGAACGGCATCTTCTTCTAATGCAATTGTATTAAAATTGATGTTTCTGTCTTCCGTTAATTTTGCCGATTTTGTAATTGTTTTATAACCCATAAATTGGATTTCAACAGTGTAATCTTTTAAGGCTAAATTTTTTATTTGAAAAGTTCCTTTGTCAGATGTAATGCCACCAGTAATGACTTTGTTGTTTTCTTTTACCACAATATTTACATACGGTAACGGTTCATTAGTTTTTTTGTCAGTGATTTTTCCAGAAATAATTCCGGAGTTTTCCAGAATTGATGGTTTGACCGAAGTTTGTGCCTGCATCGAAAACAACGTTCCGATAAAGCAGATTAAAATTAATTTAAGTTTCATGATTGATTTGATTTAAATGATTGATGATGCAAATGTATTCTTTTATATAATACTATGTTAAACATAATACCTTTTTTAATAATATTTAACATTTTTTAACAAATACTAAATATTAAAAGTTTCTTAATAGACTTCCGAACAAGGATTTTGTTACATCTATTTTTGAAAAAAATATGGATTTCTACCTTAAGCTAGGTTAAAAGCTTCATTTTTAGGTGTAAATTATCTTGTTTTCCAATTTTCAAATTACTGCAATATGACTATCTTTGTAGCCTTAAAACCAATACACGAAATGACATTACCACAGATTCTTACGCCCTCTATTGAAAAAGCTGTAAAAGTTTTATTCGACGTTACTATTGATAAAGTTGAATTTCAAACTACACGCAAGGAATTTGAAGGGGATATTACAATGGTTATTTTTCCATTGTTGAAAGTTGTTAAAAGTAATCCAGTAGAATTGGGAAATAAAATAGGGAACTATTTAGTTGAAAATCTAGCTGAGGTAAGTCGGTTTAATGTGGTTTCCGGATTTTTGAATATTGTTATTTCAGATGACTATTATTTGGATTTCTTCGGAGAAATAAAAGATAACCTTACGTTTGGTTTCGTTACCCCAAATCCAGAAGACAAAGCGGTAATGGTGGAATATTCTTCGCCAAACACCAATAAACCATTGCATTTAGGTCACGTTCGTAATAATCTTTTAGGCTATTCAGTTGCCGAAATCATTAAAGCTTCTGGTAAAAAAGTCTATAAAACTCAAATTATCAACGATAGGGGGATTCATATTTGTAAGTCGATGCTGGCTTGGCAGAAATTTGGAAATGGACAAACTCCGGAGTCAACAGGTTTAAAAGGCGATAAATTAGTTGGAAATTATTACGTGGCTTTTGATAAAGCGTACAAAGAAGAAATAGCGCAATTAATGAGCGCCGGTAAAACAGAAGAAGAAGCCAAAAAACAAGCACCAATCATCTTGGAAGCGCAGGAAATGTTGCTGAAATGGGAAGCTGGAGATGATGCGGTAATCACGCTTTGGAAAACCATGAATCAATGGGTTTATGATGGTTTTGCCATTACCTATAAAAATTTAGGAGTTGATTTTGATTGTTTTTATTACGAAAGTAACACGTATTTATTAGGGAAAGATGTGGTTCAGATTGGTTTGGACAGAGGCGTTTTCGAAAAAGATCCTGACGGTTCCGTTTGGATTGATTTAACGGACGAAGGCTTAGACCGTAAAATTGTATTGCGTTCAGACGGAACTGCGGTTTACATGACGCAAGATATTGGAACTGCTATTCAGCGTGTGAAGGATTATCCAGATGTAGGCGGAATGGTTTATACCGTAGGAAATGAGCAGGATTATCACTTCAAAGTGTTGTTTCTTATCTTGAAAAAATTAGGTTTTGACTGGTCTAAAAATCTATTCCATTTGTCTTACGGAATGGTAGATTTACCTTCCGGAAAAATGAAAAGCCGCGAAGGAACGGTTGTCGATGCCGATGATTTGATGCAGGAAATGGCAGATACAGCGCAAAAAATTGCAGAAGATTTAGGGAAATTAGACTCCTATTCTCCCGATGAAAAAGCAAAATTATACAGCACGATTGGTTTAGGTGCTTTGAAATATTATATTCTAAAAGTAGATCCTAAAAAACGAATCCTTTTTAATCCGGAAGAATCGGTAGATTTCGCCGGAAATACAGGACCGTTTATTCAATATACCTACGCCAGAATTCAATCTATTATTCGTAAAGCAAATTTTGATTTTTCGAATAAATCAAAAATGACAACGCTGCACGAAAAAGAGAAAGAATTGGTGAAACAATTAGAATTGTTCCCTGAAGTTATTCAAAATGCAGCGCAACATCACAGTCCGGCTTTGCTTGCAAATTTCACGTATGATTTAGTTCGTGAATACAATTCATTCTATCAGGCTGTTCCTATTCTTGGAGAAGAGGATTTAGAGAAGAAAATTTTCAGAGTTCAATTATCCAAAAAAGTAGCAGATACTATTGCAGCCTCGTTTAGATTGTTGGGAATTAACGTTCCGGAGAGAATGTAATTTTTTAACTTCTTTATTGTGAAAATGATGTTTATTTAATACATTTAGTATCAAATAAATAGTTAATCATGAGAAAGATGTTTTTTTACCCGCTTTTGTTTGGTCTGTTTTTGCTGAATGTAGCTGGAACATGTTGTGCTGATGATCCCGAAGTGGTGTCTATTGCAAAAAATAACCTGACACAAGTAAATAGTATAATAAGTCAAGGCACTTGGAAAGTGAGCTATTTTCTTGATAAAAATAGTAACCTGACAAGTGAATATTCAGGATATAATTTCACTTTTGGAATGAATGAAATTTTGACTTCTAACAATGCTGCCAATGCGTTTTCTGGAAATTGGTCCGTTGTAAAATCGAATGGTATCGATGATAATCCGGATAATGATTTGGATTTTGCCATTTCATTTTCAAGTCCGGATACATTAATGGAGTTGACAGCGCATTGGGATGTTACTGAAATTACGGAAACTAAGGTTCGGTTGAAAAGTAAATCTGGCAATGTTGATGGAATCAATTATTTGACTTTCGAAAAGAAATAAATTTATATCGTTTAACGATTTAGTAAAACTTTAGAAAACAGTCTTAAAAAAGGCTGTTTTTTTTATAATATTATGAATACAACTTCAAAATCAAATGCTTAAATTTGCATCTCAAAATAAATCAATACTATGTTCGATAATTTAAGCGATAAACTAGATAAAGCCTTTCATATACTTAAAGGTCACGGAAAAATCACCGAAGTAAATGTAGCCGAAACTCTAAAAGAAGTTCGTAGAGCCTTACTTGACGCGGATGTTAACTTTAAAATTGCGAAAGATTTTACCACTAAAGTAAAAGAAAAAGCAATTGGTCAGGATGTATTGACGACACTTCAACCAGGACAATTATTGGTGAAGTTAGTGAAAGATGAATTGACAGAATTAATGGGTGGTGATGTTGCCGGAATCAATCTTTCGGGAAATCCATCGATTATTTTAATGTCAGGTTTGCAAGGTTCAGGGAAAACTACTTTCTCAGGAAAACTAGCCAATTATCTTTTAACAAAGAAAAATAAAAAGCCATTATTAGTAGCTTGTGATATTTACCGTCCTGCGGCGATTCAACAATTATACGTAGTTGGAGATTCGATAGGAGTTGAGGTTTATTCAGAGCCAGAAAATAAAAATCCTGTTGAAATTGCTCAAAATGCAATCAAACATGCGAAAGCAAACGGATTCAATGTAGTGATTGTCGATACAGCCGGTCGTTTAGCTGTCGATGAGGAAATGATGAACGAAATAGAACGCGTTCATAAAGCAATTCAACCTAATGAAACGTTGTTTGTTGTTGATGCAATGACAGGTCAGGATGCTGTAAATACTGCAAAAGCCTTCAATGAAAGATTAAATTTTGATGGGGTTATCTTAACCAAATTAGATGGTGATACACGTGGTGGAGCTGCAATTTCGATTAAATCGGTTGTTAATAAACCAATTAAATTCGTAGGTACAGGAGAAAAGATGGACGCCATTGATGTGTTCTATCCTATTCGTATGGCCGAAAGAATTTTGGGAATGGGAGACGTTGTGTCTTTGGTAGAAAGAGCTCAAGAGCAATTTGACGAAGAAGAAGCAAGAAAAATCCAAAAGAAAATTGCCAAAAACGAATTCGGTTTTGATGATTTCCTTTCTCAAATTCAGCAAGTAAAGAAAATGGGTAATATGAAAGATTTGGTAGGAATGATACCAGGTGCTTCAAAAGCCATGAAAGATGTGGAAATAGAAGACGATGCATTCAAACATATTGAAGCGATTATTCATTCAATGACTCCAATTGAAAGAAGCAAGCCGGCTTTGATTGATGTAAAAAGAAAAGCCAGAATTGCAAAAGGTTCCGGAACCAAAATCGAGCAGGTTAATCAATTGATGAAGCAGTTTGAACAAATGAGCAAGATGATGAAAATGATGCAAGGACCAGGAGGAAAAAACCTCATGAAGATGATGGGCGGCATGAAAGGCGGAATGCCAGGTGGTATGGTCGGAATGAGATAATTTATTTGTGTAAGGTTTAAAAATTCAATTCGTTGCGTTTTTAAACCTTACTCTTTTATACAAATTACACAACTACTAAACCTTTAAGTCTCAAGTTTTCAAAGCTTCAGAATTAAAATTTAAACAATTTTTAAAAATGCAATTACTAGACGGAAAAAAAACAGCGGAAGATATTAAGAGTGAAATCGCTGCAGAAGTACAAAAAATGAAAGACAATGGGGAGAAAGTACCTCATTTAGCAGCCTTGATTGTTGGTAACGATGGAGCTAGTTTAACTTATGTAGGAAGTAAAGTAAAAGCCTGCGAAAGAGTAGGTTTTGAGTCGACTTTAGTAAAAATGCCAAGTACAACTACTGAAGTTGAATTGTTGAAAAAGATTAAGGAATTGAATGAGAATGATGCTATTGATGGATTTATCGTTCAATTGCCACTTCCGGAACAAATCGATGAGCAAAAAGTGTTAATGGCGGTAGACCCAAGTAAAGATGTTGATGGATTTCATCCTGAGAATTTTGGAAAAATGGCTTTAGACATGACCACTTTTATTCCGGCAACACCTTTCGGAATTTTAGAATTGTTAGAAAGATACGGAGTAGAAACCAAAGGAAAACATACTGTAGTAATAGGTCGTAGTCATATTGTGGGAAGACCCATGAGTATTTTGATGGGAAGAAAAGGTTTTCCTGGAAATTCAACGGTAACTCTAACGCATAGTTACACTAAAAATATTGAAGAAATTACCATTCAGGCGGATATCATTATTACGGCTTTGGGCGTTCCTAATTACCTGAAAGCAAATATGGTGAAAGAAGGAGTGGTAGTTATTGATGTTGGTATTACTCGTGTTCCTGATGAAACAAACGAAAAAGGATATGTGATTACGGGTGATGTTGATTTTGAGCAAGTAAGTAAAAAATCATCGTTTATTACTCCTGTTCCGGGTGGAGTAGGACCTATGACCATTGCAATGTTGTTGAAAAACACGCTTTTGGCTAGAGAAATGAAAAGAAATAAATAAAGAAAAAATAGTTTTGATTGAAAGCCTTAAATGTAAGTTTAAGGCTTTTTTTATCTTAAAAATGTATAAAATTCTGATAATTGATGCTAAAACGGAATTTAAAGAATACTTTTGCACCACTTAAAAAAAGACCTTTAAAATGGACGATTATTATTCGGAAATGTTGAACTAATGTAGCACTTGAACTGTTTTCAAGAGGCTATAAATAAACCTATAGAATTTTGAAATGAGAGCTTTTTACAAAAACAATAACGGATTAATTGCCATTACTGAATGGATTCCAAACTGCTGGATAAATATTGAATGTCCTACCGAAGCAGAAAAAAAATATTTACTCGAAGACTTACAGATTCCCGAAGCATTTTATAATGACATTGAAGATATTGACGAAAGGCCAAGGATAGAAATTGAAAATGGTTGGACTTTGATAATTATGCGAATTCCGGTTAAAAGTAACGATGTGAAATTACCTTTTCATACAATTCCTGTCGGGGTTGTTTTTAAAGGAGATGTTTGCATCACCATCAGTTTTCATAAAACGGAAATGCTTACTGATTTTGTAACCTACACCAAACGCAAAAATATCAACATTAAAGACAACTTCGATTTAGTGCTGAAACTATTGCTTTCCTCCAGTGTTTGGTTTTTGAAATATTTAAAACAAGTCAATCAAAAAATAAAATTAGCTGAGGACAATTTAGAAAAGTCAATTAAGAATGAAGAATTACAAGCGTTGCTTCAAATAGAAAAATGTTTGGTATTCTTTATGACATCCTTGAAAGGGAATGATATTTTGTTGCATCGAATCAAGAATATAAAATCCCAAAAAGAACACTTTGACCTGGATTTGCTGGAAGATGTTGAAATTGAATTGCGTCAGGCACAAGAAACTACTAATATTTACAGCGACATCTTAACGGGAACTATGGATGCCTATGCCTCTGTGATTTCTAATAATATGAATACGATTATGAAACAGATGACTTCGATTTCGATAATTCTGATGATTCCAACATTGATTGCCAGTTTGTATGGAATGAACGTGCCTAATGATTTAGAAGATAATCGCTATGGAATATGGATTGTCATTTCCGTATCTGTTTTGTTATCTGCTTTTGGTGTGTTTCTGTTCAAAAGAAAAAGATGGTTTTGATAAAAACGGTTTTAAGTTGAATTTTAATCCTCCATTTAATGTTAAAGAGGAGTGTGTATTTTATCAATACACATAGAATATTCATCTTTTTTATGGCTAAAGTCCTAGTAACTTGATGACTGTGTAAAATATTTTTTACATAATTTAGGATAGGCCAAATTTATAAACTACATTTATTTCTCAAAGAAATTACTATCTAAATGAGAAAAAAAATACTGTTTTTATTCGTACTTTGTTTTGGTATCACTCATGCGCAAAATGACTACCTGAACTATCAAAATCTTACTAAAAACCTAAAAGAGCTTGACGTTAAAAGTAAATATTGCACTGTCAAATCAATTGGTAAAAGCAGTGGAGGCAAAGAAATATGGTTGTTGACAATTTCTGAATCAACTACTCCAAAACCAGCCTTGCTTATCACAGCCGGGCTTGACGGAAAATATCGCGCAGGTACGCAGATTACCTTAAAAATGATTGAGAACTTATTAAACAGCGATAAATTATCAAAGATTTTAGAGGAAAAAACAATTTATTTTGTTCCATCTGTAAATCCAGATGCCATAGACGCCGCTTTTGCTACTATAAAAATGGAAAAGAGTGGTAACGACACAAAAACGGATGATGACAGAGATGGTAAAATTGGAGAAGACCCTTTTGAAGATTTGAATAAAGATGGTTTAATTACGCAACTACGGATTGAAGATATAACAGGAAGTTTCATTGAAAGCCCAGAGGATTCCCGTGTTTTAATAAAAGCGGATCCAATGAAAAATCAGGTTGGCAAGTATGTTTTGATTTCAGAGGGAATTGATAACGATAAAGATGGCATGTTTAATGAAGATTTTTCAGAAGGAGTCAATATAGATAAGAATTTTACTTTTGATTATCCTGTTTTTGAAAAAGGTGCAGGAGTCTATGTGGCTTCTGAACCAGAAACCAGAGCACTTCTTGATTTTTTATATTTGAATCAGAATATATATGGTGTACTAACTTTTGGGATGCACAATAATTTATCTGAAACTCCTAAGTATGACAGTAAGTTAGCCAGTTCCCGAATTATTAAGGGATGGTTAGAAAAAGATATCAAAGCGGTCGAGCGGGTTTCTAAATTATATACGCAAAAAGCAGCAATCAAAGACGGACCCAAAATGCCAATGACCAAAGGGAATTTTGCGCAAACTGCTTATTTCCATGCAGGCAGATTCAGTTTTTCTACACCGGGATGGTGGGTTCCTAAAGTTGAAGCTAAAAAAGATTCGCTTGATTCTAAATTAGAGAAGCCAAAAGATAAAGATAAAGAGGCAGTGAATTCAGAAGTCTCTTTTTTAAAATGGGCTGATAGCCAAAATATAAAAAGTGCTTTTATCAACTGGTCAGTCATCAAGCATCCTGATTTTCCAAATCAAAAAGTAGAAGTAGGAGGTTTTGCTCCTTATACTTTAAATAATCCACCCGTAAATTTCTTGGAAGAAACAGCTACTAAGCATGTGCTTTTTGTTGAAGAACTTTTGGCAGCCATGCCAAAAATTGAAACAAATGTTCCCGAAGTAGAAAAGGTAAGGGAGAACTTATATCGTATCACTATAAAAGTAGCCAACAAAGGATTGCTGCCTACCTATACTGAAATAGGGGACAAAATCCGATTTGTTTCTAAAATGAAAACAGAGATTGTACTCCAAAAAAATCAATCAATGGTTTCTGGCAGGAAATATTTTATTCGTAACAGTATGCAAGCTGATGAATCAGAAGAATATTCATGGCTGATTTCAGGTACAGGAAAAGTGACTATTACTACTGGTTGTGCCACTGCAGGGTTCAAAGAAGTAATTGTTGATTTGAAATAATACTTTAACTTCAAAAAAATAAAAAAGGATGTTAAATTCTTACAGATAAAAAATTAATGAAATGAAAAAATACATACTACTCAGCTTGCTCAGTTTTGTTTTTTGGGTTACCAATGCTCAAAAAAGTGATATTGCTCCACAAGATTTAAATGGCATCCGAGCTATTGGTTCGCCTGCTAATCCCAAAGTAAAAATGGCTTGGGACAGTTACCATGATTATGCGCAGGTTACTCAGCTAGGAAGGGATTTGGTGAAAGCATATCCTAATTTGGTTAAAATGGAATCCGTTGGTAAATCGTATGAAGGAAGAGATATTTGGGTTTTAACCATATCCGATTTTAATTCAGGTGAAGTTGAAAATAAACCAGGTTTTTACATAGATGGAGGTATTCATGCGAATGAAATGCAAGGTGTTGAGGTTGCCATGTACACGGCATGGTATTTAGCAGAGAGTTTTCAAACTATTAAATTCATCAACACTTTATTAAAAGAAAAGGTGTTTTATATTGTAATGACTATCAGTCCTGATGGACGGGAAAATTTTATTTATAAATCGAATAACTCAAATACCTCTCGTTCAGGAATGCGCCCTTTTGATAATGATGGTGATGGTCTTGTGAATGAAGATAAGCTGGATGATTTGGATAATGACGGGCATATTGTAATGATGCGCAGAAAATCAAAAACAGGACGTTGGAAAGTAGATACTAAATATCCTACCCGAATGTATCAGGTGAAAGGAGATGAAATAGGAGAATATGAAATGTTGGGTTATGAAGGTGTAGATAACGATAAAGACGGTTTAGTAAATGAGGATTTGATTGGAACTTATGATCCAAACCGAGATTGGGGATGGAATTGGCAACCTAATTATGTTCAAAATGGCGCATTGTTTTATCCAGGTACACTTCCTGAAACCCGTGCCATAAAAGCCTTTATTGTAAATCATCCCAATATAGCCGGAGCTCAAAGTTATCATAATTTTGGCGGAATGTTTCTAAGAGGCCCAGGTGCTGCAGAAGATGATGCTTTATTTTCATCTCAAGATATTGAAGTGTACGATAATATTGGAAAGTTAGGAGAAAAAATGATTCCTGGTTATAATTATTTTGTAATTCACAAAGACTTATATACCGTTTATGGGGGAGAAATCGATTTTTTGTCCTTGACTCGTGGGATATTTACTTTTAGTAATGAGTTGATGACTTCTTATAAATTATTTAACCAAAAGAGCACTGCTGGACGATGGGATAATGATGAATTTAATGAGTTTGATAAATATCTGTTGTTTGGTGATGGCTATTTAGAATGGAAGACGTTTAATCATCCGCAGTTTGGCGATATCGAAATAGGAGGGCCCAAAAAGAATTATATTCGGAATCATCCCGGGTTTATGATTCAGGAAGATGCTCATAGAAACATGGCGTTTTCATTGTATCATGCTTATCAGACTCCAAAATTAGAAATTATAGGTATTGAAACTGAAAAACTTTCAGGGGATTTAGTCGCGGTGACTGCTACAGTTATGAATACCAGGATTATTCCAACCCATTCTCTACATGATGTGAAAAATAAAATAGAGCGTCCTAATTATATCAGTTTAACAGGTAGTGCTGTGGTAGCAGGTATGACAGTTCAAAATGAAGATTTAAATTTATTTACAGAACAAAAATTCACTCCTGAAACAATCGCAGTACCTAATATTGAAGGTATGGGTAATGTAAAAGTAAGATGGATTGTTAAAGGAAACCCTTCTGGAGCTACAGTTAAAGTTTCCAGTGCCAAAGGAGGAACAGTCTCTGATAAAATAAAATAGATCAATTAGTAATGATGTAAAAGGAGATTATTGAAAGTTAATTTTAATAATCTCCTTTCTCTTTTCTTTCTTTCTTTTGAAGAGTCGATATTGACTGGGAATTATAAAAAATAACGTCATTAATAATCTCCTTTCTCTTTAAATCTTGATAATGTCATTTGATAAATATTCATTTTATAAATTTATTAAAATTAAATCAGTTTCTATTTTGAAATCTAAAAATAATAAATAACTTTGTAGTTCAAAGTACTTTATTTATGAGTCAGAAAATTAAAGAAGATTTATCGCATATTCGTTCCATGATGGAGCGCTCTTCAAGATTTATTTCGTTAAGCGGCCTTTCAGGAGTATTTGCAGGAGCATTTGCATTAGCTGGGGCTATGTATGCCTATCAGTTGTTTAAAAATAATGGCATTGAATATTTTGATGGTAAGCAAAAGATGTATAGTTATGATTTAATAATCGAATTAGCATTCATTGCTTCGGCAATTTTGATCTTAGCATTGGGATCGGGTATATTTTTTACTTTGAGAAAAAGTAAAAAGTTTGATTTGCCGGTTTGGACTAATACTACTAAAAAAATGTTACTGAATCTAGCGATTCCTTTATTGGTTGGAGGCGTGTTTTGTGTTGCACTTTTATACCATCAGTTATTTGCTCTGATTGCTCCTGTTACTTTATTGTTTTATGGCTTAGCACTTATTAATGCCGGGAAATATACTTTTTCGGATATTAGGTATTTGGGTATATGTGAAATTATTTTAGGGTGTATTTCCCTTTTTTATCTTGGTTTCGGACTTGTTTTTTGGGCAATAGGATTTGGAATTTTGCACATCCTGTACGGAATAATTGTGTTCAAAAAATACAAATAGAAATGGGAATCATTGATACATTAAATAAAGATTTCGAAAGTCGGGTCAGATTAGGCATTATGTCTGTTTTGATGGTAAACGACTGGATTGATTTTACCGAAATGAAATCTTTATTGAATATTACTGATGGTAATTTAGCGAGTCATTCTTCAGCATTGGAAAAATCTGGATATATAGAAGTTAAAAAAGAGTTTGTTGGTAAAAAGCCGAAAACTTCGTATCGAGTTACCAATATGGGTAGAGGTGCTTTTGTTTCCCACTTGAATAGCCTTGAAAAATTAATCAAATCTAAATAACACCTTTTTTTAACTTTATACTTTGAAATACAAAGTACTTTTAAATTTTTTATTATGAAAAAACACCAATTAATTTTAGCCTGTAGCCTGATTTTTACTTTGCTTTTTTATAAGCAAGATGTAGGAATAAATCTGGCAATTTTCGGTTTAGTATTGACCGGAATGATTTGCTATTTCTTTCAGGAACGATTTGCCAGTCGTTTGCATTTAGTATTAGTAACCACTTCTGTTTTGTCGTGTTTTGCTTTTGCTTGGTATGGCGATTTTGTATCTTTTTTGGCTTTATCAATGTCTATTCTTTTTTTACAATATAAAACTCATGAAGTAAAACTTAAAATGCTACAGATTTTTCCAATTGTATTTATCAACGGATTTGCTTCATTGGGCCGCATTTTTATGTTTAGTCAATGGCTTCCAAAACGAGAAATCAAAAATGATTTTGCTAAAAAACTGATAGCTTACGTTGTTATTCCAGCTATATTTATAACCTTGTTTTTTATGGTATACGCTTTTGGTAGCGACCATTTTTCAGCTCTATTTACGGATTATACGTTGGATTTGGATATTTTTGAAGTCTTTCTGATTGCTTTGTTAGGCTTCTATATTTCGTTTAGTTTTTGGAATTATTGGGTTCCTGATATTTGTTACGATTATAACTCAATGTTAGATAATGATTTTAGCAATGCAATTAAAAACCAAAATCAAAAGACATTTTCATTCCTTGATTTGGATTTCGAAAGAAAGAGCGGTGAAATTACCTTAGTACTTTTGAATGCTATGCTTTTGGTTTTTATAGTTACCTATAATTACGAGCAGTTTTTTGAAATAATCGAAACGTCTAAATTAAGTTCAGCCACTCACGAACGAGTAAATGCTGTAATTTTTTCTATTGTTATGGCGGTAGGTGTAATCTTGTTTTATTTTAAAGGAGGATTTAATTTTGATGAAAAAGCAAATAGCTTGAAACGGTTAGCTAAAATTTGGATTCTTCTAAATGGAGTTTTAATCATTAGTACCGTTATTAAAAACTCAGAATATGTTTCCTATTTTGGTTTAACCTATAAAAGATTGGGCGTATATGCTTTCTTAATTTTAGCGATTATTGGATTGGTTTTTGCCTTTTTGAAAATTATAAATCAAAAAACCAACGCTTTTCTTTTCAATCAAATGGTTTGGTATTTTTACGGAACGATTCTTTTATGCAGTTTTGTGAATTGGGGAAATATAATCACGCAGTACAATATTTCTGTAAATAAGGGGGTAGAGCCTATATTTTTATCTGGATTAAATTTTAATGATGAAGCACTTCGGGATTATTTCAAACTTAATAATCTTGATGGAGGTAATAGTGAATCTTATGAAGAAGACTTAATTGATGAAAGACAAAATGAGCCTTTTCTGTCAAAAGCTTTGTACTATGAATTTGTAAAGACTAAGAATTAATAGAAGTCAAAAATCCTGTTCTATTGATGAATGGGATTTTTTATTTCAACATTTAAAGCTTCTCAATCGGTTTGAATTTTCTTATATTGTGAATCTTTTTAATCAACATCTTTTACATGTCGTTATTTCAAAATTCAGTTTGAGTGAGTAAGAAATAGAAATAGTTGAGAAAAGTTAAAATGCAAGCATTATGATAAAAGCAATAATAGGTTTTTTTAAAAATCTGTGGGAAAAAGAAATTGATTATGAATTTGAAATTGAATTTTCAATTTATGATGTTATCGCTGGAGTTGGATTATTAGTTTTACTACTTTGGTGCTTTTTGAAGTAAATGGACAATCTTTAATGTTAAGAACTCTTATTGTTTGTGAATAAGTCCTTTGTGGATTATCAATAATTAATTACAAACTTTGCCAAATAGAAACTAATAATTATGGCTGGAATAGCAACCAATGTTAAAGACCAAATTCAGAAACTTACCGATAGAGGAATGGAGTTGGATTGGGGAATGGAAAAAGCAGAAGAAATTTTGCTTGATGTTGGTTACTATCGTTTGGGTTTTTATTGGAATCCTTTTGAGATTGACGATAATCATAATTTTGAAAAAGGGACAAAATTTTCAAACGTAGTTCAATTGTATTATTTAGATGTTGATTTAAAAAACATCTTAAATAAAGCATTAAATAGAATCGAAATTAATTTAAGAACTCAATTGATTTATATTGTTTCTAATGAATATCCGCAATTCCCAACTTGGTTTGCCAACAAAAAAGTAATGAACAGCAAATTTGTTGACGAATTTCCAAAATATTATAATGAGAAGTTTAAAGATAAAAATAAACCAATAAAGAAACACCATGTTAACTATCCAAATGATATTTACGCCCCAGCTTGGAAAACATTAGAATTTTTAACTTTTGGCAGTGTTTACAGTATTTTTTATTCGATAAAAGATGAAAAATTAAAAAGTAAAGTAGCTAAATATTATGGTTTTAATTCAGTAAAGACGTTTCTGAATTTTTTTCAAACTATAATCTTTATTCGTAATATTTGTGCACATAGTGGTTTATTGTACGATTCTAACACACCTAAAGAGATAAGTACAACACCATTTTTTAAATTTAATAACAATAACAAACACTCGTTAGATTCTGCAATTAAAGTGATTTTATATTTTCTTGAAAAAATTTCAACTGATAGAAAAAGTATTATTGAAAAGGAGATTGAAGCTTTGTTTAACAGCTATGAAAACAATGAAGTGCTGATAAAAATTATCGCTAAAAAAATTGGTTACGTAAAAAAAATAGACTGAATCATTTTGTATTATTACACAAATTGTGTAATTTTGTCCCTCAGTGCCCAGCTATTCATTACGCTTTAGTGCCTGCACTTAAAAATAGTAACTATAACCCAGACTTGCTCTGGGTTTTTTTATATCTAATAATCCCCTCTTTTCTTAAACCTGGGATCGTTTCTTTTGATGAATTCGGTTCTTCTTTTTGGCGCTTCCGTTTTGGGTAAACTGGCTTCTTCGGTTTTACTCGAAGGCTCGATGAGCTCGTTTAATTCTTTGATTTCGGCATCTGTCAAATCGCGGTAACGCCCTACGGGAATATCCAGCGAAATATTGATAATTCGGTTTTCGATTTAAATTATACTAAATCTAGAAAGAAAACAATTTAGCATAAGAAAAAACGTGTTATATTGTGCGTTAAAAAGTCAAGTAAATTTTAAAATAAACAGATATGAAACACATTTTTTATGCAAAACTCCTATTGATGATAGGCTTGATCTCTAACAGCTTATTTTCACAGGAAATTCATTGTAAATTACGAGGAAATGTAATTGGAGAAAATTCTAAATTCTTGATATTAGTCAATGAAAGAGAAAATCCTAGTCATAATGGGGTAAAAATTCCAATTATAGGGGGACATTTTGAGTATGAATTGAAAACATCTTTTGCTGAAAAATATAGCTTGATTTTTGAAAATGAATTGGATGCGTATAGACCTATAAGTTTCTTTACGGAAAATGGTATTGTTGAATTTTTATTACATCCATCTCAAGAATTTGATAAAAACATAATAAAGGGAGGGATGTTAACCAACAAAATGATTGCGTTTGAAAAAGAGCAAAAAAATATTTTTAATTCTAAAGCGAAGCCTTTTAAGAGGGAACTTGATACGTTATGGAACTCAAACGGTTATTTTAGCGAAGCGGTTAATGCTCTTTATGAAAAAGGTAAAGGTCTTGAAAACGGAGAGGAGCTTAATAGACTATATAAGATGCGAGATGAATTATTGGAAACGGATAAAGGGTATACTCCTAAAACATGGCTCTTAAAGAATAAGATGGATTCTATTCAAAAAATAGTATTTGATTGGCAAAACAAATACATCAAAACAAATCAAGATATTTTTTCGTATTCACTTTTGCAAAATACGGTACAGCAGTATAAACAAGTCAAAAAAAATATTGATTTAGATTTTATATCAAATCTATTTTCGATCTATTCAAAAAAGTATCCTTTACATCCTTATACCAAACAAATAAGAGAAATGCTCAATGGCATAAAAACAATAAAAGTAGGAAGTCAATTTATAGATTTTTCGGCACCTACTATAGAAGGAAAAGTAGTTAAGGTTTCGGAAATTGTAGCTGGTAAAGTGGCAGTAATTGACATGTGGGCTTCTTGGTGTGGGTCATGCAGGGTAACCAGTAAAAGTTATATTCCTGTATATGAAAAATATAAAGACAAAGGATTTGTCATTGTTGGCGTCGCTGGAGAATATAAAAACACCAATGCGTTCAAAATTGCTATTGAAAAAGATAAATACCCTTGGCTAAGCCTTATTGAGTTGGACAATGAAAATGGGATTTGGAACAAATATAATATTTCAAATTCAGGGGGTTCTACCTATCTTGTTGATTCCAAAGGTGTAATCTTAGCTATCAATCCAAATGCAGAACAGTTGGAAAAGTTTCTTGGAGAATTATTATGATAGAACGGTAAGCGCATAAAAGGAATAGTCAAAAAATAGTATTAGTACCCGATGAAAAAGCGCTTCGTTCGAATGTTTTTATCGGGTGCTGGTATTAAATCATTAATAATCCCCTCTCTTCTTAAATCTGGGATCATCTCTTTTGATGAATTCCGTTCTTCTTTTAGCGGGTTCCGCTTTGGGCAAACTGGCTTCTTCGGTTTTGCTCGAAGGCTCGATGAGCTCGTTTAATTCTGTGATTTCGGCATCGGTTAAATCGCGGTAACGGCCTACGGGAACATCCAGCGAAATATTGATAATTCGGATGCGTTTTAGCGCCGTTACATCATACCCTAAATATTCTGTCATTCGACGAATTTGACGGTTTAAACCTTGTGTCAAGATGATTTTGAAAGTAAATTTACTAATTTGTTCCACCTTACATTTTCGGGTAACGGTGTCTAAAATTGGAACTCCATTGCCCATTCTTTCGATGAATCGATCGGTGATGGGTTTATTAACGGTTACCGTATATTCTTTTTCGTGATTGTTTCGTGCGCGTAATATTTTATTGACGATGTCACCGTCATTGGTCATAAAAATCAATCCTTCACTGGCTTTGTCCAATCTTCCGATAGGAAAAATACGTTTGGGATAATTGATGTAATCTACAATGTTATTGCGAACATCAAGATTTGTGGTACATTCGATTCCTACGGGTTTGTAGAAAGCAAGATAAACAGGTTTCTCATTTTTTTCACGGATTAATTTACCGTCAATACGCACTTCGTCATTTGGGGAAACTTTTGTTCCTAATTCCGGAACGACTCCATTGATGGTCACACGACCTTCTTCAATGATTTTATCAGCTTCGCGGCGGGAGCAATACCCAGTTTCTCCTATGAATTTATTGAGGCGTTTTAAATTTTCTTCCATACTGCAAAAGTAGTCATTTTGTTTGTTAGATTTTTAGACTTCTTAGATTTTTGGATTGTTAGAAAGTTTAGTTTCGATGGATTGTTTTAAGTCTTCTTAGATTTAATACACAAGTTCTTATCATCTAAGAAGTCTAAAAATCTAAGAAGTCTATTTTTGTTCTTCAAATAAAAAGCGGGACACTTTTTCATACAATTCGGCGTCATGCATGCTGTGTCCCAAACCCTTAGTTTCGATAAAAACTGCATTTTCCCATGCTCCGGCAATTTTCTTTCCCTCTTCGAATAAAACTACCGTGTCGTCAATATCGTGGGCGATTAGTCCTTTGATGTTCAGTTTAGAGGCGAATAATTTTCCTGAAAATTGTTCCAGATTGAGTTTGAAATGATTTAAATAATGATCTTCTAAAGATTTTGAAATTTTAGCATTCAAGCTCAATAATGTAATATAATTATTGAGTATGATGTTGAAATCACTTGGTGCTCCAAGAATCACCATTTTTTTTAGCAAATCATTTTGATATATGGATTGATAATACAAACAGGTTTTGCCGCCGATGGAATGCCCTATCAGGTATTGAGGCTTGAATTTTTGGACAGCGAGATGAATAAATTCGGCATATTTAGGAATGCTAAATTCCTTGCCGCTGGATAATCCATGAGCCGGACCGTCAATAGCAATAATGGTGCTTCCTGATTTTTTTAAATACGGTAGTAAGTTTTCCCAGCGAGAAGCGTTACTTTCCCAGCCATGAACCAATAGGATTACAGTGTCATTTCCTTTCCAAGTATAAGTGTGAAAGGAATGTTTCCCATGTTGGAATGTCTCAGATTGTGCTTCTTGTAATATTGCCGGAAGACTAGTTTTTGATAATTTACCTTCTCGAGGTTCACTAAAAAAGGCATACGCAAGTTGCGAAGCTTTTTTGGGAAATACAAAACTCAAAAGGTTAATGTATGCCCCAATAGATTTAGTGAATATAAAAAATAATATTTTTTTCATAAAAAAAAAGTCCCGATGTGTATCGGGACTTAAATGTAATTAGAATTTAGAAAACAACTGTTCCATTTTCTCTTTTTCTTCGTCAGCCAATACGCTGTCTACTAATATTCTTCCTGAATGTTCATCAGTAATGATTTTCTTTCTAGAAGCAATTTCTACTTGTGTCTGTGGTGGAATAGTAAAGAATGATCCTGCAGACGCACCTCTTTCAATAGAAACAACAGCTAAACCATTACGAACGCTAGTTCTAATTCTAGTGTAGGCCTTCAATAATCTTTCTTCGATTAAAGCTTGGTATTCAGCTGATTTTTCAGACAAGAATGCTTCTTCTTTAGCAGTTTCTGCCATGATAGCATCTAACTCTGATTTTTTGTGCTTCAAGTGATTAGATTTTGCTTCTAATCTTTCTTTTGAATTTGAAATTACTTCTTTCTTGTGTTCGATAGAAGCTTTCATTTCTTTAATTTGTTTTTCAGACAATTGAATTTCTAATTCTTGAAATTCAACCTCTTTAGTCAACGAATTAAATTCTCTGTTGTTACGAACAGTTTCTTGTTGCTTCGTATATTTTTTGATAGCCTCTTTGTGCTCATCAATTGCATTCTTTTTTACCTTGATAAGATCTTCGATAACTTCAAGTTCACTTTTCAATTTTTCTGAACGTGTGCTTAAACCAGCCACTTCATCTTCTAAATCTTCCACTTCTAAAGGAAGTTCTCCTCTTACGTTTCTGATTTCGTCAATTCTAGAGTCAATAAGTTGTAAATCGTAAATTGCTCTTAACTTGTCCTCAACACTTAATTCTTTCGTATTCGCCATATTCTATAAGTACTTAACTGGATTTGAATTTTCTTCTGATAAAATAACTGCAAAATTAAGGATTTTTTTCCGAAGATACTCAACAATATAATTTTTTGTATAGCGTTCGCTTTCAAAATGTCCAATATCGGCTAATAGCAGTTGATTTTCGGCTTCATAAAACTGATGATATTTTAAATCAGCAGTCAAATAAGCATCTGCTCCGGCTTGAATGGCATTTTTTATTGCAAAACTTCCTGCTCCACCAAGAACCGCGACTTTTTTTATTTCCTTCCCCGTGAAGTTGGAATGTCGAATTCCGCCGCATTCCATTTTTTCTTTTGCAAAAAGCAAAAATTCTTTTTCTTTCATGGGATTTTTCAATTCGCCAATCATTCCCAAGCCAATATTTTGATGCTTGTTTTGTAAATCATAAATCTCATATGCGACTTCTTCATAGGCGTGGCTTTTAAATAACGCTTTTAGAATTTTGTTTTCTAAATGCTTTTCGAAAGTGACTTCGATTTTTATTTCGTCTCCTTGTACAAACTCAAATCGTTCTCCGACTTGTGGATTGCTGTTCTCATTTCCCATATAGGTTCCAATTCCTTTCGAATTAAAACTGCAATTTTCATAATTCCCGATCGTTCCGGCTCCGGCATCGAATAGTGCATTTCGTACTTCTTCCGCATTTTCAGGAATAGTATAGGTCACTAATTTACGAATGAAATTTTCCTTCGGAATCAGGATTTTAGTATTTACCAATCCTAATGCATCGCTGAATATTTTATTCACGCCTTCTTGATGATTGTCCAAGGCGGTGTGAACGGCATAAATAGCAATGTCATTTTTTATGGCTTTAATGACGGAACGTTCCACGTAGTTTTTCCCCGTAATTTTTTTCAACCCTGAAAATAAGATGGGATGAAAACAAACCACCAGATTACAATTTTTTGCAATCGCTTCGTCAATTATATTTTCTAAAGCATCATGGCAAACCAAAATTCCTGTTGCTTCGGATTCTTGATTTCCAACCAATAATCCCACATTGTCAAAATCTTCAGCATAGGCGAGTGGCGCCATTTCTTCAAGTACGGAAATTATTTCTTTGATTTTCATAACATCAGATTTTTGATTGTTTAATTCAGGATTTTCGAATGAACAAATTAACGAATAAACAAATCAACTTTAAAATAAAATATTCTACTTTCGTATAATGAATTTACTGCGAAAAATACTGTTCCCGTTTGCCATTTTGTATGGTCTGATAACGAGTATTCGGAATTTTCTTTTCGACAAAGGGATTTTAAAATCCTATTCTTTTGATTTACCTATTATTGCTGTTGGAAATCTTAGCGTTGGTGGAACCGGGAAAACACCTCAAATCGAATATTTGATTCGGTTGCTTTCGGATAAATATAAAATCGCCACATTAAGTAGAGGTTATAAAAGACAATCTAAAGGTTTTATTTTGGCGGAAGCCAGCTCAAATGCTGCCCTTCTTGGAGACGAGCCTTTTCAGTTTTATAAAAAATTCGCAGCTATCCAAGTTGCCGTTGATGCCGACAGGAAAAATGGAATTGAACAATTGCTTGCTCAACAAGAAAAACCAGAAGTGATTTTGCTTGATGACGCTTTTCAACATCGAAAAGTAAAAGCGGGATTTTATATTCTACTCACTTCTTATGGTGATTTGTATTCGGATGATTTTATGTTGCCAACCGGAAATTTACGAGAAAGCCGAAGCGGAGCAGCAAGAGCCAATGTGATTATTGTTACGAAATGTCCTTTTAATCTTTCGCCTGACGAACAAAATAATATTAAAAACAGGTTAAAAGTTTCTGAAAATCAGGAATTGTACTTTACTTTTATAGCATACGAAGAATTTATTTATGCAGAGAATCGAAAGATAAATGTAAATGAAATTCAATCGGCTTCTAAATTACTGGTGGCAGGAATTGCAAAACCGGAACCGTTTTTTGCCTATTTACAAGACACCAATGATGTCTGTTTGTCTTTTCCGGACCATCATAATTTTACCGATAAAGACATTTTGGAAATTAAAAATTTAGCTCAAAATAACATTATTATCACTACCGAAAAGGATTATGTACGATTAAAAGGAAGTTTACCAAGCGAACAACTTTTCTATTTGCCAATACAAAGTTCTTTCGTTTCGGGAAGTGAAAATTTTGATAAAATAATTATAGATTATGTGGGAAAAAGTACAAGAAACAGTAAGTCAGATTAAAGGAAAAATCAATTTCACACCAGAATACGGGGTGATTTTAGGTTCAGGACTAGGGAGTTTTACGGATGAAATGAAAGTAGAATATACGTTGCCGTACAATGAAATTCTAAATTTTCCTGTTTCGACCGTTCAAGGTCATAAAGGCGCATTAGTTTTTGGAACAATAGGAGATAAGAAAGTAGTTGCCATGCAGGGACGATTTCATTTCTATGAAGGCTATTCGATGACAGAAGTTACTTTCCCGGTGCGAGTGATGAAATTTTTAGGCGTTGAGAAATTAATAGTTTCAAATGCTTCAGGCGGTGTAAATCCAAGTTATAAAGTAGGATCTATCGTTATGATTACAGATCATATCAATATGACGCCGGAACATCCTTTGCGTGGAAAAAATGACGAACGTTTTGGACCTCGTTTTGTAAATATGAGTGAACCGTATTCGAGAAAAATGATTGCGAAAGCCACTGAATTGGCTCAAGAATTAAACATTGCCGTTCATGAAGGAATTTATCTTGGTTTGCAAGGCCCAACTTTTGAAACCTTGGCTGAATACAAAATGGTAAAAATCCTTGGTGCAGATTGTGTCGGAATGTCAACCGTTCCCGAAGTTATTGTGGCACGTCATATGGATTTGGAAACATTTGGTATTTCAGTAATTACCGATATGGGAAATGAGGAAAGTATTGGAACTATTTCACATGACGAAGTATTAGAAGCGGCAAAAAATGCAGAACCAAAAGTAAGAAGTCTTATTAAAGAATTGATTTTAAACTACTAGGGATCTAAATATATTCAGCGATTATACTATAAAATTCCTCTGGGACAAATGGTTTGGTGATTACTTCATTCATTCCAAACGATAAAAGCATTTCACGGTTTTCATGTAATGAAATTGCGGTAAGAGCAATGATAGGTGTAGTGCTATCAAATGTTCGTATCGTTTCTGTTGCAATTGTTCCGTTTATGCCGGGTAAGTGAACGTCCATAAGGACTAAGTCAAATTTATTCCTTTTTAATAAATCGATTGCCTCCTCGCCGTTGTCAATTATTTCGCAGATAATTCCTTTATTATCCAGCATTTTTTTGGTAATCATTTGATTGATTTTATTATCCTCAACCAATAGTATTTTTTTGTTTACTAATTTAGAATCGTAGTCTATTTTTGGTTTTTTCTCAATTTGTGATTCCTGCTGTGCGCTTATTTTGAATTTTAGTTCGAATGAAAATGACGAACCTTTGCCCACGACACTTTTAAGTTTTATATGCCCGCCAAGAATTTTAATTAATTTTTTTACAATAGTCAATCCTAAACCGGTTCCGCCATATTTGCGATTCACTTCTATGGAGCCTTGGGAGAAACTATCAAAAATAGTTTTTAATTTGTCTTCAGGAATTCCTATCCCTGTATCTTTTACTTCAAAATATAAAGCAGCTTTTTCATCCGTAATAGCAGCTAGTTTAGTGATTACATTTACAGAGCCATTTTTTGTGAACTTTAGCGCATTGTTAATTAAATTCAACATTATCTGCGACAATTTTGTAGGATCACCAATCAAATAATCAGGAATGCCAGCATCAATTTCAAGTTCAAAGGTGTTGTTATTTACTGAAGCCAATTCTTTTAAAGAGTTCTGTATGTTTTCTAATAATTGTTTAAGGTTAAAAGTAATGTATTCGATTTCAACTTTATTAGAATCAATTCTATTTATTTCCAGAATTTCATTTATAAATTTTGTCAGATAATCTCCAGAAAATTTCAAGGACAGCAAATAGTTCATTTGCGATTTTTTTGGTTTTTCTTCCAATAATAAATGAGCGATACCATTGATGGCATTCAAAGGTGTCCGAAGTTCATGGCTTACGGTTGATAAAAATTCGGATCTTGCATTAGAAGCTTTTTCTGCTTTATTTTTGGCAATTTCTAATTCTTTATTTTTTTCTTTTAATAGTAAATTAGACTGATTTCTAATGATATTATTTTTGTACAAGGATAGACTTAATAAAGATAAAATTGAAATTAAGGCAATTGCAAAAATACTGATCAGTTTCGAAAATTTATTAGCTTTTTCCTGCTCCTTGTTTTCATAATTGATTTGTGCAATTTCTTTTAATTTTTCAGATTCTTTGAATTTGTCATAATCATCAATTCCCAGTCTTTCGTTGTTCAAAATCGCAATGTGCTCTTTTAAATTAAGATGCTGTTTCAAATAGGAATATGCGTTATTTTTGTCTAACGTTTTTTCATAAACATCACTTATGGCAAGTAAAATATTTGATTTCTGTTCTAGATTTTCGGTTTTACTGTTTAATTCTAATGCTTTATTAAGATAGTTTAAAGCCAGATTATTTCTATTTCGGCTGGCTTCAATTTCACCTATTTGATACGTGGCTTCTGCTTTAGTATTTAACAAAGCTGGCCTGTCAGGTTTTGCAATTATAATTTTAAAAACGGATAATGCTAAATCTAATTTATTCTTTGATTTGTAAATCAGTCCTTTTTGGAGGCTAAACAATTCAGCAGAATCAGGAATTCTTAATTTATCATTAATGGATCTGGCTCTCTCGAAATATATTGAAGCTCTATTGTAATTTTCCTTTTGCATATAGCATAAGCCAATATAATAGTACGTTGCAGAACGTTCTGAGTTTAGCTCAAAATTCGAAAATAATGCAGCACTTTTCAATAAAGTTTCTATGGCATCATCGTATTTTTTTAAGTCAAAATAAATTTTTCCAAGGTTGAAAGTCTGTTTTGCCTGGTCTTTAGTGTTTTTGTTTTTTGTGGCATACCGTATTGCTTTTTGACTATACAATAACGCCTCTTTATAATTATTAGTTTGAATATTGGAGTTACTCAAACTGTTGTAATAGGCAGTACTATCTATATTCTCATTAGGTTGAGAATACAGTGTGGAATAAAAAAAGACAATAAAAACAAAAAAATACTTCATTTGCAACTGAATTTTTTCTTGGGGTTATTTTTATTTTTTTGTTAAAAGAATCAAATCGATTATTCTAGAGGAATAACCAATTTCATTGTCATACCATCCTACCACTTTTACCATTTTATCAATAACAGAAGTGAGTTGAGCATCAAATATACATGAATTTTTATTGCCAATCACATCTACAGATACAATCGGGTCTTCGGTATAATCCAAAACACCTTTCAAAGTAGTTTGTGCAGCAATTTTAAAAGCAGCGTTGATCTCATTTATGGTGACCGCACGTTTTACATTGAAAGTAATATCAGTCAAAGAACCATCAGGAACGGGTACTCGTATACCACAACCGCCAATTTTACCTTCAAACTCAGGAAATATTTTTGTCAATGCTTTTGCCGCCCCAGTTGTTGTTGGTACAATAGATTGACTTGCCCCGCGAGCGCGACGTAAATCTTTATGAGGTTGATCGTGTAAACTTTGATCCGTCGTGTAGGAGTGAATGGTGGTGATGTACGCTTGCTCTATACCACAAAGGTCATTGATTACTTTAATCATCGGTGCAGCATTATTCGTCGTGCAACTAGCATTCGAAATAATAGTTTCTGTACCGTCAAGAATAAAATCATTTACACCCAATACTACCGTTTTTATAGTGTCAACTTCTGATGGTGCTGAAAGAATCACTTTTTTGGCACCGGCAATAATATGGGAATTCAGTTCTTCAAAAGTCTTGTACTTGCCGGTTGATTCCACTACGTAATCAATGTCTAGACTTTTCCAATCCAGGTTAGAAATGCTTTTTTCGTGAAAAAACAAAAAAGGCTTTCCATCTACCAGAATTCCTTTTTCATCATCGCTGACCGAAAATGGTAAGACACCATGGATACTGTCGTATTTCACTAAATGCGCCATTGTTTTTTTATCAGCAATGTCATTTATGGCAACAACTTCTATTGAAGGATGGTTCAAAAGTAATCGGAATAAATTCCTGCCGATTCTTCCAAAACCATTTATGGCAATTCTTGTTTTCAAATGGATTCGTTTATTCGTTTATTCGTTTATTTGGTTAACCGATTAAACAAATAAACAAATAAACTATTTATAAAATATGCTTTTGTGCTTTGTAAGAGGAACGAACCAACGGTCCGCTTTCTACATGACGGAAACCTAATTCTAAACCAAACTGCTCGTATTTTGCAAATTGTTCCGGCGTTATAAATTCCTTTACTGGCAAGTGTTTTTTACTCGGTTGCAAGTATTGGCCTATCGTTACTATATCAACATTGGCTTCACGCAAATCTCGCATCGTTTGATACACTTCCTCTTCTTGCTCGCCAAGACCCAACATAATTCCCGACTTTGTTCTGTTAATTCCTTTTTCTTTCAAGTAGCGTAATACTTCCAGACTTCGGTCGTATTTTGCCTGAATTCGTACTTCACGTGTCAATCTGCGAACCGTTTCCACATTATGCGAAACCACTTCAGGATTCGCTTCCACGATTCGGTCAATATTCCTTTCGATACCTTGAAAATCCGGAATCAATGTTTCCAGTGTTGTGTTTGGGTTCATTCTGCGAATGGCTTTTACGGTTTCAATCCAAATAATTGATCCGCCATCTTTCAAATCATCTCTGTCAACGCTAGTAATTACGGCATGTTTGATGTTCATAATTTTGATAGAACGCGCCACTTTTTCAGGCTCATCCCAGTCCACAGTTTCTGGTCTTCCAGTTTTTACACCACAAAAACCACAAGATCGCGTACATACATTTCCTAAAATCATGAATGTTGCCGTTCCTTCGCCCCAGCATTCCCCCATATTTGGGCAGCTTCCCGAAGTACAAATCGTGTTCAAACTATATTTGTCTACTAAGCCGCGAAGCTCCGTATATTTTTGGCCTATTGGGAGTTTTACCTTCAACCATTTCGGTTTTCCTGTAGGTAAAGTATTTTCTAAAACAGTTTCCATATATCAATTTTCAAAGCACAAAGATAATGAAAGTTGATTTAAGAAATAGGAATTAACAAAGACGAATTAAGCCCGTAAATCGCAATGATTTTTAGAAGCAATTTCCAGCTATGCGTTTCAATCTTGTGCTTTGAAATGCTTTTTTTTTAAGACCATAAAGGAGCTTCCGTTGGTCGCTCTTTTTGGTCAAGAAAAAATACCATTTCAAAGCACAAGGATTTTCACTGCTATCTGGGCTAGAAAGCGGTAAAGACAAGGTTAATTATAAAGATTGACTTTTGTTGTATTCCATTAAATCAGTTCTTCAAAAAATAGTATATTTGAAACTCAAAATCAAAAAAAATGAAAAATAAATCAATACTATTAGGGGTATTATTGGTACTGTTTGGTCTTTCAAAAGCCAATGCGCAAATTAATTTTGGAGAAAAAGCATTAGGTGCAGTTCAAAAAGGAGTTACAGGATTCACTTTTAATGATGCTGATGCCGCTGCATTATCTAAAGCCGCTGTCGATAAGATGGATGCGGAACACATCGTTACGGGACCAAAAGATCCTTACACCATCCGTCTTAATAAAGTTTTTGGGAAATACACAAGCGGGGACGGATATACATTAAACTATAAAGTCTATAAACTAAATGAAGTAAACGCATTTGCAACTGCAGATGGAAGTGTTCGTGTGTATTCAGGATTGATGGACATTATGGATGATAATGAATTGTTGGCTGTTATTGGTCATGAAATAGGTCATGTTGCCAATCACGATTCACGAGATGGGATGAAAGCGGCGTATAAAAAAGAAGCATTAATAGATGCAGCTGCTTCGCAATCAAATAAAGTGGCTGCTGTAACGGATAGTCAACTGGCTAAATTGGGAAGTGTGATGATTGATAGCAAACACAGCCGAAAACAAGAATCAGAAGCAGATGAGTTCTCGTATAATTTCATGAAAAAAAACGGATATAATGTTAATGCAGTTTCATCTGCCTTTTCTATTTTGGCAAAAATGAGCGAAGGAACTCAGGCTTCTTTTTTGGAAAGAATGATGAGCTCGCATCCTGATTCTAAAGAAAGAGCGGAATCAGCAAAACAAAGAGCTGAAAAAGATGGATTGTACAAACCGTATGTGCAACAAAAAGCAGTGGTAGCTACTAAAACTACAACGACCAAAAAGACTGCGACTAAAAAGGAGAAATAAATTTTTCTCTCAAAATCACATAAAAAAGCAGAATCATTTGATTCTGCTTTTTTGTTTTTAAAACTAATTCATTTGTACTGTAATGGGAAGGTTATAGGCGGTTCGCACTGCTTTTCCGTCAATCATTCCCGGAGACCATTTTGTTTTCAAGGATTTCAATACGCGAACGGCTTCTTTTCCCAAGCCATAACCAGGATCTCTTTTTACCTGAATGTCAGTCATGCTTCCGTCTCTTTCAATTACAAAAGAAACATACACCCGAATCGAACCGCTACCGTCTATTTCTTGTTTTTCAAAATTATTACCCACATAATTATAGAACTTATTAATTCCACCTGGGAATTCAGGAAGTTTATCCAGAGCAACGCTGTTTACAATAGTATTTCCAAGATCAACGGGCGTTACGGTTTCAGTTCCTGTTCCCGAAGTAGAAGTTGGATTCATGCCTATAGTTCCAGTTCCTTCTGTAGTGGCATTTGTTATGTTAGCATTTTCGGTGTTTTTTGCAATGTCCTGATTTGCTTGTGATGCCTGTACGATAATTGGATTAACCAGTTGGGCACTTTTAATGGGTACATCTGCATTTTGGGTTTTTACTTCAGGAAGGGTCTGTTTTTTCTCAACCTGATTTGGTATTATGTCAGTAAGTTGAACGACAGTATTTGTAAACTCAGGAATACGTATCGAAATACTTTTATCGGGATTAAAATAATTAATGATCACAGGAATACTTAAAGCCGCTGATAAAAATAATACACCCATGAAAAGTGCCATTAATGATGTTTTAGTGCTTTCCTGGCGCAATTGATACGCTCCATATTCTTTGTTTCGGTCTTGGAAAACAAGGTTAATCCAACCGGTCTCGTAAATGCTTAGTTTTGACATAATTTATGGATTTAATGGTTAAGTAGTAATTAAATCATAAGCAGAGGTATTTTTATTTTATAACGAATATAACAGGAATTTTAGTATGTAAAATAGAAATTATTTTAAAATAAATGAAAGAGATGGAAAGCAAGGAGCGTGGAGAGTCTTTTTTAGTTTAGAACCAAACAAATATGAATTGCCGTTGTCCCGAAACGTAGGGATTAACCAACGGATTAAAATGAGAAATAAAGAATAATAAATTGTAAATGTTATCTTTTATTCTGAATAATTTCTGCCAGAAGTTTTTTGGCGCGAAGCAATTTAATCTTCACATTACTCAAAGGTTCGTCAATTTTGTTGGCGATTTCCTGGTAACTCATTTCCTGGAAATAGCGCAACTGAATCACTTCCTGATAATGAGGTTTCAATTCTTTAATGAATTGCAGTAATCGAGAAAGGTTCTGTTCGGTAATCAATTCATCTTCCGCTGATGGAGTAGTGTCGGCAATATTGTAGGCTTGCTGGTCTTGTTCATCGGTAATTTCCACAAAAAGACTCGATTTCTTTTTTCGTAATAAATCGATATGAACGTTTTTTGCAATAGCAATAAGCCAGGTGTTAAACTGGAATTCCGAGTTGTAAGTGGCTATTTTATCGAACGCTTTCGAGAATGTTTCGATGGTAATGTCCTCGGCAGTGGTTTCGTTTTCGGTACGTTTCAGCATAAAACCATACACTTCATTCCAATAATAATCCAATAGAAAAGTAAAGGCAACCTGATCGCCTTGTTTTGCTTTTTCTATTTGTTTGTTTATTTCCAATGTACCGGTTTTGAGAATATATTTGTTATAAAGATATTGATTTGTGTGAAGATAAGTACTATCTCAACGATAGGGAACCAGAATTTAATATCATTTTCTTTAAGTTTTGCTGCTGAAAATCCTACCACAACCCATGCCACAAGATAGCGTAATGCTATTAAACTTAAAACGAATATCCATTGAAATTGAAAAGCTAATAACAGAATGGGCAATAAAATAAACAGTAATTGCGAACAATAGAACGCTCCTAATTGTAATTTATCGAGAGGTTTATAATAATTTGCCGTAGCAATATGCCTTCTTTTTTGTATTAGCCAGTCTTTGTATGTCGTTTTTGGTTTAGAAAGCGTAAAACTTTCCAGTGTGTAGGCAATAGTTGTGTTTTTAGCTTTTGCTGCTTGGTTTATAAATAAATCATCATCGCCAGAACGAACCTGCATGTGCTCGATGAAACCATTTACATTGAAAAATTCTTCCTTTTTATACGCTAAATTTCTTCCTACACCCATATACGGATGTCCAATTTTTGCCCATGAAAAATATTGAATTGCGGTCAGTAAAGTTTCAAAACGAATTATTTTATTCAGGAATGAATTAGGAATTTTTTCATATTTACCATAGCCCAAAACAATAGTTTTTTGCATCGTAAATTGAGAACTCATAGCAGTTATCCAATCTTTTGAAGTTGGGTAACAATCAGCATCAGTGAATAATAAATACTCTTTTTTGGCAGCTTTTATTCCTAAAGTCAACGCGTATTTTTTGTTTCCCCAAAAGGCTTCGTTGTTCTCTACTTTTACCAAGCGAACATTTGGATATTGCTTTTCAAAACCTTCAAAAATAGCCAGAGTGTTATCACTTGAAGCATCGTCAATTAAGACAATTTCAAAATCAGGATAGTTTTGTTCCGCAAGCAGAGGAATAAAATGAGCTGCATTTTCTTCTTCGTTTTTGGCACAAACAATCACCGAAATCGGGATTCTTTTTGGTGTAATTTTCTGTGCTTTGGCGAAAGAAAATTTTCCGAAAACACCTAGATAATACGAAATTTGAACTACAACAATAAAAATAAAAAAGTAAAGAATTAGTATAAGCATCGGAGTTTAATGAGTTTTTAAATCGAGTGCAAAGGTATGAATAGAATTGTGAATTGTAAATACAATGTGTTAATTTCGAAAGAATTTATATTGGGCATTTCTTCATCTCATTTGCAATGGCAATGGACTGATTTGTGTTCACTTTTTCTAACTCGGAAATGATGTTTTGATAATTTTTTTCGTCTCTGTTTTGCGATATTTTTTTCGTGGCTTGGATTTCAGTTATTTCAATTTCAAATGCTACAATACCACGAGTTTGCATCATAGTTTTCTTAGATAAATCTTCTATGCGAACCGGGTTTTCAGAATTTTGTTCGTACTTATCAACTAGCTTTTTTAGGGATTCAATGACGGCTTCTCCTTCGATAATTTTGATTTTTCCGTACACATGAACGGCAATATAGTTCCAAGTTGGAACATTTTCATGATCGTACCAAGAAGGAGAAATATAACTGTGAGGACCTGAAAATACCGCTAAAACTTGGTCATTGTCTATGAAACCATTCCATTGTGGGTTTTCTTTGGAAATGTGCCCGTATAAAATGTCCTTGCCTTCTTTATTGGTGTCCAGTTCCAAAGGAATATGCGTTGCGCACAATATTCCATTGGTTTGATTGATTAGAATACCAAAACTATTCTCTTGCAGAAATTTTTTGATTTCTTCTTTGTTTTCGTTTTTATAAATATCGGGTGTATACATATTTGATAACTTAGGTTTTTGATTTTAGAATTAAACATAAAATTAAAAGATATGAATTAATCGGTTTGCTATCTAATAATCTGTTATTGTTAAATCACATTTACTTCGGCCTCAATATGAATGCCAAATGTTTTAAAAATAGTCTCTTGAATGTCCTTTGAAACATTCAAAATTTCCTGTCCGGTCGCATTACCATAATTTACTAAAACCAACGCTTGGTTTTTATGGATTCCGGCATCACCAAAACGTTTTCCTTTAAACCCAGCCTGTTCAATCAGCCAGCCAGCAGGAACTTTTACTTCGGTTTCAGAAATGTCGAAATATTTCATTTCAGGAAATTGCTGATGAATTTTTTCGAAATCCGATTTCAATAGAATTGGATTTTTAAAAAAACTACCGCTGTTTCCTAACTCTTTTGGATCGGGTAATTTGCTTTGTCGAATGGCAATTACGGCATTACTGACGTCCTTTAAAGTAGGATTTGTGATGTTGTTTTTGGCTAATTCAGCTGAAATGTCTCCGTAAGAAGTGTTGATTTTATGATTCGTTTTTGTCAATTTAAAAACAACCGATGTAATAATGTATTGATTTTTCACTTCGTTTTTGAAAATGCTTTCTCGATATCCAAAATGACATTCTTCCTTTGTGAACGTTTTTATTTTCTGATTTTCTATCGTCATTGCTTCACAGGAAACAAAAGTGTCTTTTATTTCGGTTCCGTAAGCTCCGATGTTTTGGACTGGTGTAGTTCCAACGTTTCCAGGAATAAGTGACATGTTTTCTAAACCACCAAAATTTTGGTCGATGGTCCAAAGCACAAATTCATGCCAGCTTTCACCAGCCTGACTTTCGACCCAGACAAAATCATCGTTTTCTTCAATAATTTTCTTGCCTTTCAAATCGATATGAATGACAAGCGCATCAATGTCTTTTGTCAAAAGCATATTGCTTCCACCACCCAAAATAAATTTTTTCTGAGATTTATTTTCTTGTAAAATAGTTGTCAAATCCTGCACAGAATGAACGGCAACGAACTGTTTTGCTTTGGCTTCAATGCCAAAAGTATTGTATTTTTTTAAAGAGAAATTAGGTACTATTTCCATAAAAGAAAGTGCTTTTTGAATTGTTTTATTCCGCACCAAAAGTAAGGATTAAAATTTAGTTGCATACGTTTTCATCCAGATATGCATCATAAACAATGGCATAATGTAAGGAGTCATTCGGATGTCACCTTTTTGTAAATTCTGAACGAGTTTTTGGATGTTTATGTGTTCAAAATAAGGAATTTGAAATAAATCACTTTTAGAAAAAGATTCTAATTCTTCTTTAAAGGCAGTACTTTTTGTGATGTAATCTCCCCAAGGAGCACTTAATCCTACCTTTCTGAATTTTAGAATTTCGTCTGGTAAACGTTTTTCCATTGCTGATTTCAGAATGTATTTCCCTTTTTTTCCTGTAAAAGGCCATTTGTCTTCCAATGATCCTAATCCAACAATTAATCTAGTGTCCAAAAATGGTTCCCTGCATTCAATGGATGCGCCCATTGTACAGCGATCGTTTCTGTCAAGAAGTGAGCATAAATAGGTATGTTGGTCAAAATAAAGTGCTTGTCGGCGTAAATTATTCGGATACAATGACTTCGCTTCCTTATAAATTTGTTTCCTGTATTCGTTTTTTGGTGGCGCATTAATTCCAAAAGTTTTCGCAATATCATTTGGATAAATATTGGAGCCGTTGAAAATAACCAAATCAGATTTTTTATTGATTTGAGCATAACGTGTTAACTTTTCATATCGCGGTTGTTTTGTAAAAACATCCAGATTTCCAATGGCGGCAATAGAATTCAATAAAGAAGGATATTGTAAGGCTTTATAGCGCACATAACCACCCATTAATTCATCGGCACCTTCACCGGAAAGTAATACTTTTACCGAAAGTTTTGCCATTTGAGAAACTGCCAAAAGGTGCGGTTCGCTTAAATGCATGATCGGTTCGTCCTGAAAATAAGTAGAACTGATTAGCTGATCATGCAGATTTTTACCCTCTAATTGCATCGTGTGAAATTCATAATCAAACTTCTCTGCCATCATTTTAGCCAAATGTGCTTCGTTATGTTCTTTCTCTTTGAAACCTATATTAAAGGTTTGTATGTCTTTGTAATTTTGGTAGTATAACGAAGCTAAAATCGAGGAAGAATCCAGTCCGCCGCTCAAAAGAACGCCCACAGGAACGTCACTCACCATTCTCAGTTTTACAGAATCATCAAAAATTTCCCGAAACCATTCTACCGGATTTTTTATCTCAGGTTGATTTTGAATTTCCTTTTTTAAATTCCACCAGTTGTAGGTAGTGGTTTTTCCGCCTTCATGAATGGTCATGATATGTCCGGGCAATACTTTTTTTACGTTTTGATATAAGGTGTTTTCACCGGCAACAAATCGGTTGAAAATGTATTCTTCCAGTCCGTCTTGTGCCATTTTGAGCGGAACCCCAGCCGTGAAAAGTGCTTTTTGTTCGGAAGCAAAATAAAAAGTTTCATTGTAAAAAGAATAATATAGCGGTTTAACGCCCATTCTATCCCGAACAAGAGTTAGCTTTTTTTCCATTTTATCCCAAATAGCAAATGCAAACATTCCGTTGAGGCGATTGAGCATTTTTAAACCATGCAATTGAAATAATTTCATTAAAACCTCGGTATCCGAAGTGGTTCTGATGTCAAATCCATTGCTTTTTAACTCTGGATAAAATTCTTTGAAATTGTAGATTTCACCATTGTAAACCAGTACATATCTCCCGTCTTCTGACAGGAAAGGTTGGTGTCCGGCTAAGGAAACATCCAGAATTGAAAGTCTTCGGTGTCCAAAACCAATATTGTTTTCTATGAATAATCCTTTATCATCTGGTCCGCGATGCTCGAGCGAATCACGCATCTTAGTAAGAATACGTTCGTCAACTTTTTTTTGTGATTGTAAATGCAAGATTCCATTAATTCCACACATAGTTAATTGGGGCTATTTGTGTTAATTAATTCGTGGTATTTATTAGCAATGATTTTCATATTTATGTTGTAATCTGCATTTTTTTCTAAAAACAGTCTGTTTTTTAAAACGGCTTCGTTTCGATGTTCTGAATTTTCAAATGCCCAGATTAATTCTTCTGCGAGCATTTTATAATCATCAACGGTAATCAATTGTCCGTTTTCGCGGTGTTTAATCCAACTCTGGTTTCCTGCAATGTCGGTTACAATTGGATAGCAATTAGTAGCCATAGCTTCAAATAGTGAGGACGAAACCCCTTCGGTTACGGGCATACTAATGTAAATATTAGATTGCTGTAATAGTTTTGGTAATGCTGTGTTTGGAATCCTTCCGGTAAAGTTGACTTTGTTTTCAATACCTAAATCTTTTGTTAAATCTTTCAGTTTTGAAAGTTGTGTTCCGTCTCCTAAGATAGTAAGTGCGAAATCTATTCCTTTTTGGTTTAAAATGGCAAATGCTTTTAATATGATGTCATGACGGTATTCCGGTAATAAAGACCGAGTAACAATGGCACAAATTTTTTCTGGATTGGCGTTGTTTATATTTACAAATGTAGCCAAATCAATTCCCTTTGGTAAAACCAAAACTTTATTCATATCGACATTGGCTTCCATCATAGAAATAGTCATCACCGGACCCCAGGCATGAATTAAATCTGCTTTTTTGAAAGCGTAATTCTGAATGAGTTTTTTTAAAGGTAATGAAATCGATTTTTCAGGCCATAAATCTGTTCTGCCTTGTTGTGCAATTGCAATAGGTTTTACACCGGATAATGCGGCAAGAAAACCATAACTGGTGGTTCTCTCTGCAATTACCATATCCGGTTGTTGGGCTTTTATTATTTTTTTGATTCTAAAAATGGCCAATTCGAATTCGAAAATCCTTAAAATTCGGTTATGAATATCACTACTGGGTGTTTTTAATTCCCAAGTAATAATTTCAAAATCACCAAATTCCTTTAAGCCGTTCATCCAAGTGATGGCATCGGCTCTGTAGGATTCCCCTAGAAATAGAATTTTCTTTTTTTTCATCAGTGTAAATTATAATCACTCAGAAGTTAAAGCCCGATTTATAAAATCGTTCAATGGTTTAAGCGCAATCAGTTTTTTACTCATTGTAGCGACAAAATCTTTTTTTGTCACTTCTGCAATATCAATTCTTTGAGAAGACTCAAAACTTTTTAGCTTGAGAAATTCAATCGCCGGATGTTCTTTTTCATACCCTCTTGGTGGGTTTTTCAGCATATTTTTTTCATTTCGATCAAAATCTTTAAATTCCTTTTTGAAATTTTTCTCATCAAGAATTGCTTCTAAATCATCATGAAAATAGGCAATTTCTTTGCGCATTTTTTTCAAATCTTCCGCTTCAGGACAATACAATCCTCCGGCAATAAAACTGGCTCCTTTTTCTAAATGAAGGTAATAACCGGAACGATTCAGGCCCTTTGCTCCCGAAGAAAGCCAAACACCTAAATGCGATTTATAAGGAGTTTTGTCCTTAGAAAACCGAATGTCACGATTGATTCTGAAAGTACAATTTTTTACTTCCAACATTTCCAATGAAGGATCGAGCGGTTTCATGGCATCAAGTAAATCAGCAACTAATTGCTGGTAATCTTTCTTGACAGCTTCGTAGCGTTTTTTATTTTCCAAAAACCAATCCCTATTGTTATTGGCTTTTAAATCATCCAGAAATTGTAGTGTGTCTTTTGAAAGCATCTTGAGCTATTGTAATTGTTTTTTTAAATCAGTTTCACTTATATAACCAGAATGTTTCCATTTTACTGCTGCATTATCATACAATAATACCGTAGGAAGTTCACTGATTTTCATTTCAGCCATCAAGGTTTTATTTTTATCGGCATCCAATCGAATGATAACCACTTCATCTCCTAAATCTTTCTGCATTTGCAAAACATAAGGAGTCATTTTTTTGCAGGGTGCACACCATTCAGCGTAAAAATTAATCAGTACTTTTTTATCTGAATTTAATAGTTTGTTGTATTCCGGAACGGATAATCCTATGATTTTATCAGTTGGTTTAGCGTGTCCGTTAGCGTCCCATTTTAACATTCCGCCGTCTAATTGATAGATGGTTTTAAAGCCTAATTCATTTAATTTTTCAGCTGCTTTCTGACTTCTTCCGCCACTTTTGCAATACACAAAAACGGGTTGTGATTTGTCTAGTTTTTCTACGTCAGAAACAAAAGTATTTCCAAGCCAATTTATATTTTTGGCATTATCAATATGATCAGAAGTAAATTCCTCGGGAGTTCGCACATCCAGAATTTGTGGATTTGGAGTTGCTGCGATTTTTTCGGCAAAGGCTTTTGAATCAATTGTTTTGATTTCTTTTGAACTTTGTCCGTTGCAGGATAAGATAAAAAAGGATAGTATTGCAAGGAATATCGAATGAAATTTCATTGTAATCGAATTTAAAATTGAATACGCTAAAATAGGTAATTTTTCAATTTTCGAACGGTATAAATTACTAAATAAAAGTTATAAGTTGAAGATCTTATACGTCTGATGTGTCGATTTTACAATGGCTTCAGTACGTTCCGGATGTGTATCTGAAATAAAAAGCTGCCCAAAAGTATCACTGTTTACCATTTCTATGATTTTGGCTACACGACTTTCGTCTAATTTATCAAAGATGTCGTCAAAAAGTAAAATTGGTTTTACACCGCTTTGCTTTTTTAGGAACTCAAATTGAGCTAGTTTCAAAGCAATCAGAAACGATTTTTGCTGTCCCTGAGATCCAAATTTCTTAATTGGATGTTGGTCAATTTCAAAAGCCAAATCATCTTTGTGAATTCCCACACTTGTATACTGTAAAGCTCGGTCTTTATTGATGTTTTCCTGTAATAAAGTCAATAAGTCTTTTTCGAATAAATGACTTTCATATACCAGTTGAACGGTTTCCTGTGATCCCGTTATAGCTTGATGATGTGTATTGAAAATAGGAATAAACTGGTCGATAAATTCTTTTCTTTTTTCGAAAATATAATCTCCAAAACTAGTTAGTTGCTCATTATATATAGACAGCGTATCGTTGTCAAAAACATGATTCAATGCGAAATATTTCAACAAAGCATTGCGCTGACTCATTACTTTTTGGTATTGAATGAGTTGCTGTAAATAATGAGAATCCAGTTGAGAAATCACACTGTCCATGAATTTTCTCCTGGTTTCGCTGCCTTCCACAATCAAATCCCTGTCGGCAGGAGAAATGATAACCAAAGGAATAAAACCAATATGATCTGAGAATTTGTCATAGGCTTTTCCGTTGCGTTTCAATATTTTTTTTTGCCCTTTTTTTAGACTGCAAAGAATTTGTTCATTTCTTTCGTTTTTTTCAAATTCAGCATCAATCACAAAGAATTCTTCTCCGTGTTTAATATTCTGAACCGCTAAGGGATTGAAATAGCTTTTTCCGTATGATAAATGGTAGATTGCATCAAGCACATTTGTCTTTCCAATGCCATTCTTACCTACAAAACAATTTATTTTGCTGTCAAAATCGAAATTTGCTTCCGAAAAATTCTTATAATTGAATAATGAAATCTTTTTTAAATACATCTGTAAGGCTTGCTGGTATTGAGAACTTTGATGTTTTTAAACGGGTTTTTCAAAGTGGGTGCAAATTATTGAAAAATATCGATAAAAATGGCTTTTCCATTTTTTCTATGCTAATTATTTTGCCTTTGGAAAGAAAGAACCTCCCATAATATTTTTTTTGAATATAAAAGCATATTTTTTATGTCGGTTTGAATAAAAATTTTATTTTTGCGACTCACTAAATTAAAAATAAATGGCTACTTACAGTAAAAGAGGATATAAAGCACCAAAAGAAAAAGAAGTAAATGACGCGGTTGAAGCAGTACAGATTGATGAAAAAGACAGCACAACAGCTGGTGTTTTTTCAACATTAGACGAAACAGCTTCGAAAACTGAGGATTGGGTAGCTAAAAACCAAAAAGTTATTATTGGTTTAGTTGCTGCTGCTGCTATTTTTACAATTGGTTATTTAGGATACCAAAGATTCGTTGCTGCGCCACAACAAGAAGAAGCAGCAAACGAAATGTTTGTAGCACAACAAAATTTCCAAAAAGCAACTGATGGAGTAGCAAGTGACTCTTTATATAAATTGTCTTTGAATGGTTCAGAAGGTAAATTTGGATTCTTAAAAATTGCTGATGAATATTCTGGAACTGATGCAGGAAATTTAGCTAATTATTATGCTGGAATTGCGTATTTGAATACAGGAAAATATACTGAAGCGATTGATTATTTAAGTAAATTTAAATCGGATGATATTGTTCTGGGAGCTTTGGCAAAAGGAGCAATTGGAGATGCTTATTCTCAAAAAAATCAACCGAAAGAAGCTTTAGAAAATTACGTAAAAGCTGCTGAATCAAATAAAAATGATTTCACTACGCCACGTTTCTTGTTGAAAGCTGGAAAAACAGCTTTGGCATTAGGAAACAAAGCAGACGCTTTGAAATATTTTACAGACATTAAAGACAATTTTGAAGGAACTCCAGAGGCTGCTTCAGTTGACGTTTTGATAGGATTAGCACAATAGTAAAAAATGATATAAGATTGGTGATTTAAGATTGTAGAATTTTGATTTCAAAATGCTATCTTTAATATCTGAAATCAAAATTCTAAAATCAAAATTCTAAAATCAAATGGCTACCGAAAATAAAAACTTATCCGAGTACGATAAAAATTCAATCCCAAACGCGAAAGATTTTCGCTTTGGGATTGTTGTTTCAGAATGGAATGATTCTATAACTGAAGGACTTTACAGAGGTGCTATTGAAGCCCTTTTGGAAAACCAAGTTCCAGCCCAGCATATTATTCGCTGGAATGTTCCTGGAAGCTTTGAGCTTATTTATGGCTCTAAGAAAATGCTCCAAACCCAGAATGTTGATGCTGTTATTGCTATTGGATGTGTAATTCAAGGGCAAACCAAGCATTTTGATTTTGTGTGTGAAGGAGTAACGCAAGGAATTAAAGACCTGAATGTTCAAACGGATATTCCTGTTATTTTTTGTGTTTTGACTGATAATACCATGCAACAATCCATTGATAGAAGTGGAGGGATTCACGGTAATAAAGGTACAGAAGCGGCTATTGCGGCTATCAAAATGGCCTATATTCGCCAACAGGCTTCGTTGTCACATCAAATAGATAACCAACATTTATTGTCTGCCGGAGCTATTCAACTAGAAGAAGGAACGCCTTTAGAGTTGAAAGAGTAAACATTATGGATGAGTTTTTTTGTAAAACAAGACTTTTTTGGGCTATTACTAGAATTATTTTTTCGATTCTAACTTTGATAGATATTTTTGCTAAAATTGGAGATAATTATCGTTATACAGCAATAGAATCCATCTATAATTTTCTTTTCTTTATATATGCAGTTTTGTTATTTATTATTGGAATAAACGAAATTAGAGAAAAAGAAACCAATACTTCATTACTTTTTATAACTGGTATTACTTCTATGATATTCTCAGTTTTAATAGTTGCATTGACTATGAATCATTTAAAATCGGGTTACTTTTTATTGTTATTTTTGAATTTTGCATGGATGATTTTAGTTGGTTTGAAGGATATTTTAGGAAATCATTTTTATGTTGAAGAATAGTTTTTTTATAGTTAATGATATTTTAGCTTTAAAAAAAATATAACTGGAAAACCTATACTGTCTCATAAATAGTATAGGTTTTTTGTTTTTTTTATGATTAAATAAGCTACCATTCCCAATAGAAATTCATTAAATTTGTGCATCTTGGTTTTATAATAAACTATTGTCACCCTGAGGAGTCTATACTGAGCGAAGTCGAAGTACAGTCGAAGGGTTAAACTTTAAACCTAAATTTTTTAATGTCGAGTATAATTCAATTACTTCCTGATCATGTTGCCAATCAAATTGCTGCTGGAGAAGTCGTTCAAAGACCCGCTTCAGTTGTCAAAGAGTTGCTTGAAAATGCGGTTGATGCCAGAGCAACAGATATAAAATTAATTCTTAAAGATGCAGGGAAGGCATTAGTACAAGTGATTGATAATGGTTTAGGAATGAGCGTTACCGATGCACGTTTGTGTTTTGAACGTCACGCCACTTCCAAAATTCGTCAGGCTGAAGATTTATTTTCTTTGCATACCAAAGGGTTTCGTGGGGAAGCATTGGCATCTATTGCGGCGATTGCCCATGTAGAAATGAAAACCAAGCCAGATCAAGAAGAACTCGGAACGCACATCATCGTTGAAGGCAGTAAGTTTGTATCGCAAGATGTGGCAGTTTTGCCAAAAGGCACGTCATTTGCTGTCAAAAATTTATTTTTTAATATTCCGGCGCGACGTAATTTCTTAAAGTCGGATACGGTGGAATACCGTCATATTATTGATGAGTTTCAACGTGTGGCTTTGGCTCACCCAAAAATACATTTTACGTTTTATCACAATGGCAGTGAAATGTTCAATTTGCCGCCATCTACTTTACGACAACGAATTGTGAATGTTTTCTCGGGTAAAACCAATGAAAAATTAGTGCCGGTTCAGGAAGAAACAGAAATAGTGGCGATTCAAGGATTTGTGAGCAAACCGGAATTTGCCAAAAAAAATCGTGGAGAACAGTTTTTCTTTGTCAATGATCGTTTTATAAAAAGCGGTTATTTGCATCATGCGGTTATGGCAGCTTATGACGGAATCTTGAAAGACGGTGCGCAGCCTAGTTATTTTCTATATTTATCGGTGCCGCCAAACACAATTGACATCAATATTCATCCTACTAAAACGGAGATTAAGTTTGATGACGAACATGCTTTGTATGCTATTTTAAGAGCTTCCATAAAACATAGTTTGGGTCAGTTTAATGTAGCGCCAGTTTTAGATTTTGACAGGGATTCTAATTTGGACACACCATATCATTATAAAGATTTAGAAGGTGCAACGCCTACGATTCAGGTGGATGGCAATTTCAATCCGTTTTCTGATGATAAGCCCAATAAGCATTTTTCTAATTATAAGAAACCGGAACCAACGGCTAATTGGGAAAGTTTGTACGTAGGTTTAAAACAAGATACGGATGAAATAGGACACATAACTTTCGAAAATGAAGAAGTGACTTCCTCTTTATTTAATGACGAAGAAGTGGAGCATTCTGTTCATAAAACGTATCAAATACATAAAAAATACATTGTTTCATCGATAAAATCAGGAATGGTAATTGTCGATCAGCAACGGGCACATCAGCGTGTTTTGTACGAGCAGTTTTTGGTAAATATGACCGTTAATCAGGCATCAAGCCAGCAGTTATTATTTCCATTAAACTTGTTTTTTTCGTCAAGCGAAATGGATCTTATTGCTGAATTACAGCTTTCATTGATGAACACCGGATTTGTCTTCGAAGAAAATAATACAGATCATATTGTTATTTCAGGAATTCCTGTGAATGTAACTGAGAGTGAAGTTTCACTGGTTTTAGAACAATTATTAAGTGATTTGCAGGACGGGATTCCTGAAAGCAGTTTCAGTCAGAACGATACGATTGCCAAATCTATGGCCAAAAGTTTAGCGGTGAAAACAGGAACGCACCTTACAGAAAAAGAGCAGGAAAATTTGGTAAACGGACTTTTTGCCTGTAAAGATCCCAATGTTTCCCCATTTCATAAACCCACTTTCATCACGATACGTGTGGAAGATTTAGATAAAAAATTTGCATTATGAGAAACGTAACTGAGACAGTAAAACAATTAATAATTATAAATGTATTGTTTTTTGTAGGTACGCTGGTTATAGGTGACGCTGCCTATAAAATATTGGCATTGTATTTTCCGGAAAATCCAGATTTTCAATTGTGGCAACCGTTGACCCACATGTTTATGCATGGTGGCTTTATGCATATTTTTTTCAATATGTTTGCTTTGTATTCTTTTGGGTCTGCTTTAGAGCAAATGTGGGGAAGTAAGAAATTCTTATTTTTCTATATTTCCTGTGGGTTAGGAGCAGCGTTGTTGCATACGGGAGTCAATTATTACTATTTTCAAGAGAGTTTGAATACGCTAATCGCTAACGGATTTCCTACACAAGAAATTTTACAACTTTTAAATGAGGGTAAAATCGATACAAGATGGCAACAATTTATATCCGTTTCTGATTTTCAAAATTTCACAAGTGCCTATGTTGGTACCGCGGTGGGTGCATCCGGAGCTATTTATGGAACGATAGTAGCATTTGCTTTTATGTTTCCTAATGCTGAATTGGCTTTGATGTTTATTCCTGTGCCCATAAAAGCAAAATATTTTGTACCAGGTTTAGTATTGGTCGATTTGTATTTAGGGATTTCTGGAAAATCAATTTTTGGTGGCGGCGGAATTGCCCATTTTGCACACGTTGGTGGCGCTTTGTTTGGTTTTATTATTATGTGGTATTGGAAGAAAAATCAGTTCAATAAAAACCGTTGGAATTAAAATTGTAACCCCTTTTAAAGTAGTACGACCTAAATATCAGATCTTAAATCCCAATTAAATTATGAATATTATTGACGACCTGAAATTACAATACAAAATGGGAGGAATAGTGACTAAGCTAATCTTTTGGAATGCAGCTTTGTTTGTTCTTCCGTGGTTGTTTTTTGCACTTTTATCCTTGTTGGGTGTCAATATTGATTACATTCATTATGTGAGTTTATCCTCTAATCCGGCACATTTGCTTTGGAAACCTTGGTCGCTGCTTTCGTATGCTTTTTTTCACAGCGGAATCATGCATATTATTTTTAATATGATTGTTTTGAACTTTTCGGGCAGATTATTTATGACGTATTTTACGGCTAAGCAATTGCTGGGCTTGTATGTATTGAGTGCTATTTTTGCTGGAATTAGTTATATTCTTGTATTCTATGTTTTAAGTATTAACGCTCCAATTGTAGGTGCCTCTGCCGCTATTATGGCTATTTTAGTCGCAACTACTACATATAATCCTTTGATGGATCTTCGTTTATTGATTATTGGAAATGTCAAATTGTGGCATATAACCGCTGTAATTGTTATTATTGATTTGATGCAACTGCGTTCAGAAAATATGGGTGGGCATATTTCTCATCTTTCTGGAGCTTTTTTTGGTTTTATTTTTATTAAATTGCTCCAAAATGGAACGGATTTAAGCACACTTGTTTCTCGTTTTCTAGATTTTTTTGCAAATTTGTTCAAAAAAAATACGGCGACACCATTCAAGAAAGTGCATAAAAACTACAGTAAGCCTCTGGAAAAAAGCGTTTCAAAAATAGTTGCAAAAGATAAATCGCAGCAACAGATAGATGAAATTTTAGATAAAATTAGTCAGTCAGGATACGATAGTTTGACAAAAGAAGAGAAAGAATTCTTGTTCAAAGTTGGAAAATAAGTAGCAATGAGATTTTAGCTATTGTCTTAATAAAAAATGTAGAAAATGAAAAATCTTTCATGGTTTAATAAAGGAATGTTTTTTTTGAATATAGTCCTTACTATTGTGACTTTTATTGCCTATGTTTTGCCCTTTTTGGCGCCAAAATCATTTCCTCTTTTGTCTGTTTTAACACTTTTTATGCCACTCTTTTTTATTTTGAATGGCTTGTTTTTTGTGTATTGGGCATTGCAATTCAAAAAGCAATTGATAGTTTCGGGTTTAGTTTTATTGATGGGAATTACTTTTATAAATAAATTTTATAAATTTTCTTCGCCTGAGTTTCCCAAAGAAGAAAAAGATTTTACCGTAATGAGTTATAATGTTCGTCTGTTTAATGTTTTTAAATGGATTGACAGAGACGATGTCCCTTCTGATATTCTCACCTTTATTAATGATAAAAACCCTGACATATTGTGTATTCAGGAATACTCTTCGTCTGCTAATATTGATTTGAAAGTGTATCCACACCGATATATTTTTACCGATGGGAACCAAATTAAAACGGGACAGGCTATTTTTTCTAAATTCCCGATTATTGATCAAGGAAATATTATTTTTCCAAATTCCAGTAACAACGTTGTTTTTGCGGATATAAAAAAGGGAAAAGACATTATCAGAGTGTATAATATGCACATACAGTCCATTAAAATTTCTCCTGATGTTAATGAAATTGATGAAAATATCGACGCTATTAATCAGCAAAAATCACAAATGTTATTTATTAGGATAAGTAAAGCGTTCAAGCAACAGCAACAGCAAGCTGAGATTTTCAAGGAGCATAAAATGAAATGTACGTATCCAATTATCATTTGTGGAGACATGAATAATAGTGCGTTTTCTTATGTATACCGAAGCATCAAAGGAAAGTTGAAAGATAGCTTTGAAGAAGCAGGGAAAGGTTTTGGAGAGACGTATAAATTCAGGTATTATCCAGCCAGAATTGATTATATTTTTGCTGACGAAAAAATGAAAGTAAAGAAATTTGAAAATTTCCCGAAATTTATAAATTCAGATCATTTTCCTATTATGGCAAGATTATCTTTGGAATAAAATTTAATCAGGAATTTTATTTTAGAATCAGATCTTGTTTTTTTAAATAATCCATTGCATATTTCCCTTCATTAAACAGCAAATCCAGAACACTAAGATTGTTGATAAAACCATGTTTATCATCAAAAACCTGTGTGTAACTTTCAAATAAAGAAAGGTCTTTTTTCCCGTTTACCAAAGCCCTAAAATCTGTGATTGTAGCTGTATTAACATCATGAAAGTATTCCGTTGTTGTCGTGTAATCTAATTTCAGGCGAAAACATTTTGATAGAATGGCGAAAACTTCAAAATTTAAATCCAATAAAAAAGTATATTTTTTTTCGAAAATTGGTCTGATATCATCTTCGAAAAATTCAAAAAAAGGAGAACTTCGGTATCCAGCTTCTAATGATTTGAAGTGTTGTTTTTGCCAGTCAAAATCAGTTTCAATTTTGATGTCTTTTGTTTTTTGATGACTTTCTTTCGAATGTTTTACCGGGATATTCAATAACTGAATTCCATTTGGACTATAAATATAAGCGCGGTTGCGGTTGGTTTGTTTCTGAAAATTATCTTCTATTTCAAAGGTAATATTTTCCGATTGTACCATGGCTGCAAAATGGCTTATCGATGGGAAATAGGTGGGGTGGATGAGAATGTTCATATTTGTCTAAAGTTTTTAAAGTTATAAAGTCGAAAGTCATAAAGCTAAATTAAATAGATACTTTATGACTTTCGACTTTGAAACTTTTGACTAATTTTTTTCCTCTTTTCTTTTCTTCCAAAAATAATCTCCAATGAAAAATGCTGCTAAAGCGATTAGGAAATATTTAAAATAAGATTGAGGTTGACCATCACCGCTAACAGTTGTAAAAACTCTGTCCCAACGTATTTTATTCAAACCTTTACCGTTTGTATCCCAGCTTAACCAGATAAAAATAGGTTTCCCAACAATGTGATTTTCAGGAACAAATCCCCAAAAACGGCTGTCTTCAGAGTTATGACGGTTGTCACCCATCATCCAGTAATAATTTTGTTGGAAAGTATAATCTTTAACTACTTTTCCGTTTAGCCTTATTTCGTTCCCTGTTACTTTAAGGTCGTTTTTATCTCCATTTTCATTTGTTTCATAATCAGTAATTATGGTTTTATAAAATGGCAATGATTCGGTTGTTAAAGAGACAGTTTTCCCTTTTTCGGGGATGTAAATTGGACCAAAATTATCACGGTTCCATTTATTAATGTGTGGGAAGATGCTGTTATCAATATCTTTTGATATTTGTTGGATAACGGCTGTAATACCGGGTACATTTTTCAATCTTTCCGCTCCGGCAGCTGTCAAAGCACTAAAGAATAAGGTATCTCTTCGGGTTTCATCAGTAACCATTACAGGGTCGGTTATGTCCATCTCTTTGAATAAATGTTCAAAATCGATTGGCGTTTTTCCGTCTAATGCTACTTTATAGGAGAATTGTGGTTTCGCTCTTTCGGGCATTTCCAATAGCTTACCATCAATATAAATCATGCCGTCTTTTATAGACAAGTTGTCTCCAGGGATTCCAACGCATCTTTTTACATAATTCGATTTCTTGTCTACCGGTTTGAAAGCACGTCTTTTTGAAGTGTCAAAAAATCTATAAACAGTATCAACCGGCCAGTTAAATACAACGATGTCTGTTCTGTTTATATTTTGGATCCCCGGTAATCTTAAATAAGGTAATTGTGGCCAAGTTAAGTATGATTTTTTTTGAACTAAAGGTATCGAATCGTGAACCATTGGCAATGCCACAGTTGTCATTGGAATTCGGGCACCATAATTCATTTTACTCACAAATAAAAAGTCACCTACCAATAAGGATTTTTCTAATGAAGGGGTAGGAATTGTGTACGGTTGAATTAAATAAGTATGAACCAAAGTAGCTACGATAACTGCAAAAAGTAAAGAGCTAACCGTATCAGCGGTTTTATTTTCCGGACTTAAACTTCTGTCGGCTATGTAATTTAATTTTTGAGTATAATTGACATAATAGATGTAAAATCCGAGGGTTATAAGTACTAAAAAAGTATCTAGTCCAGATCGTTTTCCAAAACTTCTCAATGTTTCTACCCAGATTACCGGAAACATAATCAAATTGATAATTGGAATAAAAAGTAAAATGGTCCACCAAGTGGGGCGACCTATTATTTTCATCAAAACAATAGCATTATATACTGGAATAGCTGCTTCCCAACGTTTCCTTCCTGCACTTTCATATAATTTCCATGTTCCTAAAAAGTGAACTATTTGTACAAGCAGAAAAAATATAAACCATTGATATACTGACATAATTTTTTGTTTAAGGTTTGAAATTTATGATTGTCAAATGAGTAATCATAAACTGGATAACATTTATTTTAAATTTAAAACATCCTTCATTGTGAAAATTCCTTGTTTTCCTACAATCCATTCTGCTGCAATTACTGCACCTAGAGCAAAACCTTCACGATTGTGTGCCGTATGTTTTATTTCGATAGCATCAACAACAGAATTGTATGTTACGGTGTGTGTTCCGGGAACAGTTCCTATTCTTTTTGCTTCGATATGAATTTGCTTCGCCAGTTCGCTATCGCTCGGGTGATTAGCTTCAGGTTTTTCCAATGTCCAGTTGGTGTACAAACTATTTTCAATTACTCCTTTGGCTAATGAAATTGCAGTACCACTTGGCGCGTCTAGTTTTTGGGTATGATGAATTTCTTCCATAGCAACCGTGTAATTGTCAAATTTTGACATGATTTTAGCCAAATATTCATTGAGTTCAAAGAAAATATTTACACCTAAACTAAAGTTAGAACTAGAGATAAAACCACCGTTCTTTGCTGCACAAAGTGCCGCCATTTCATCATAATGTTCCAGCCAGCCTGTGGTTCCTGAAATTACAGGGACATTAGCATGGAAACAACTGGAGATGTTACTGACTGCGGCTGTTGGAACACTGAAATCTATAGCCACATCAGCATTTGAAAGACCGTCAAAAGTATTGTTTTCATCTTTTTTCAAAACGATTTCATGACCTCTTTCCAGTGCAATTCTTTCAATTACCTGACCCATTTTTCCGTATCCTAAAAGCGCAATTTTCATTTGTTTATTTTTTAAATTTTGAATAATTTACGATTCCTGCAAGCAAGAGCCCTATTAAAATTCCAGCGATAAATCCAGAAAAGAAATTATTCATTCGAATAGTCTCAAACTCTTTAATTTCTGAATAATTTATTAAAGTGATTAATAACAAAATTGTAGTAATAATAAAAAAATATTTCTTCCCTATTTTATTAATTAATGACATAATGAGCTGTTCTTTTTCTTTATTTAAGCTTTTGGCTTCTAAAAATTATAATTAAATGTTAGTCCTACATTAGTCTTTAATGTTACATCATTTGGATAAAGAACTGGTCTTATTGATAAGTTTTCATCCACATTGAATTGTATTAAAGCGGCATCCACATTAGCATCAATAATATTTAAGGCATAAAAAGCCACAACAAATAATGCGGATAAATCACGATTTCGCTGATAAAATTTTTGTCCGGCAATCAATCGGTTATTATCTAAGAAAGCTAAATCGTCGGTAACATGTCCTTCCAGCCGGCTTTTATAAGCGTCTCTATATTGATGGTACTTTTTATTGTTATCGATATAAAAATAGAGACTGGTTCCAATGGCTCCATAAACCAGCGGTATTTTCCAATATTTTTTATTGTAAGCCTGGCCTAAACCGGGCAAAACTGCTGAATAAAAAGCTGCTTTTGCGGGAGTCAACGGATCAATGTTGTTCGATTTCAAAGTATCTTTAGCTACAAGTACCGCTTCTGTTTGGGCAAAAACAGTAGTGTTTCCCGTAATAAAAAGGAATAGACCTATGAAAATGATTTTATGCACTACTCGTTTATTAATTTAATAATTCTGTTGAAGTCTTCTTCAGAATGAAATGGAATAGTGATTTTTCCTTTGCCGTTTCCGGCTACTTTCACATCGACTTTGGTTCCGAAATAATTTGTAAAAGTACTTTTATGAGCATCTGCAATTTCAAATGAAGCCGCTTTTGGTTTGCCGGCAGGTTTAGGTTTTAAACTTTCCTGATAGTTTTTTACCAAAGCTTCCGTATCTCGAACGGATAGATTTTGACTGACGATTTTTTGATAAATATCAGTTTGAATATCTTGGTCTTCAATATTGATTATCGCACGACCATGACCCATACTGATGAAACCATCACGAATTCCGGTTTGGATTATCGGATCTAGTTTTAAAAGTCTCAAATAATTAGCGATTGTAGAACGTTTTTTTCCTACTCGCTCACTCATTTGTTCCTGAGTCAATTGAATTTCATCAATCAAACGTTGGTACGAAAGTGCAATCTCAATTGGATCTAAATCATGACGTTGGATGTTTTCCACCAAAGCCATAACCAATGATTCGTTGTCATTTGCAATACGAATGTAAGCAGGGACAGTTTTCAATCCTACAAGAGTTGACGCACGAAGACGACGCTCACCCGAAATCAATTGGTATTTATTGAAGTCTAATTTACGTACGGTAATAGGCTGAATAACGCCTAATTCTTTGATAGAAGTCGCTAATTCTCTCAACGATTCCTCATTGAAATTACTTCTGGGCTGAAACGGATTTATTTCAATTGCTTCAATTTCAAGCTCAATAATATTTCCTACAACTTTATCGGCATTTTTATCGTCAACGGATTTTATATCGTTTTCCGGATCTTTCAATAACGCAGATAATCCTCTTCCTAAGGCTTGTTTTTTTATTGCTTTTGCCATAAAACTATTTACTGTTTTTCTTTATAACTTCTTGAGCAAGATGTAAGTAATTGGTAGCTCCTTTGCTTGTCGCATCGTAGTTTATTATACTTTCTCCAAAGCTTGGCGCTTCGCTCAGTTTTACATTTCTTTGAATAATGGTGTCAAAAACCATGTCGTTGAAATGCTTTTGAACCTCTTCAACTACTTGGTTTGATAAACGCAATCTCGAGTCAAACATGGTCAATAATAACCCTTCGATGTCTAAATCCGGATTGTGAATTTTTTGGATGCTTTTTATCGTATTCAATAATTTCCCTAAACCTTCCAGTGCAAAATACTCACATTGAATAGGAATAATCACAGAATCTGCAGCAGTCAAAGCATTCAACGTAAGCAATCCAAGAGATGGCGCGCAATCGATGATGATATAATCGTACTCCTCTTTGATGCTTTCCAATGCTTTTTTAAGCATATATTCCCTGTTTTCTTTATCGACTAATTCGATTTCAATAGCAACAAGGTCAATATGTGATGGAATTACATCCACATTTGGAGCAGAACATTTTATAATGGCCTCTTTCGGCGCATGACTATGTTCCAGAATTTGATACGTACCGATCTCAACAGATTCAACATCAATACCCAATCCTGAAGAGGCATTTGCCTGTGGATCAGCATCAATAAGTAATACTTTTTTTTCTAAAACACCCAGTGAAGCAGCAAGATTAACTGACGTTGTAGTCTTTCCAACTCCACCTTTTTGATTAGCAATCGCGATGATTTTGCCCATTTATTTTTCTAAATTTTGAACCGTAAAAATACAATTATTTATGGTTTCTAAAAATCTATTTTGTTAACATTTGTTAAAGCTTGATTAGTCGCTATTTGACAATTCCCATTTTTAAAACGGATTTCATTTTACAGGAGCTATTCCAGCTGTGCGTTACAAGTTCTTGAGCTGCTCCTGGTTTTTTCTAAAACCATAAAAGGAGCTTCCTTTGGTCGCTCTTTTCTGTCAAGAAAAAATCGGGAGTAGCCCGGCGAAGCTTTTCACTGCCATCCGGGCTAGGGGAGTTGTGGATGAATAATGCTTTGGAAAAACAAATTTATTATAGATTTCCACACTAATTTTCGCACCAAATAAATTTAGTCCTTAATTTCTGAAATAGTTTTGCATAAGCCAAAAATAGTACTATATTTGCACCCGCTTTCGGGGTGTAGCGTAGCTCGGTTATCGCGCCTGCTTTGGGAGCAGGAGGCCGCAGGTTCGAATCCTGCCACCCCGACTAAAAATCCTTTCTGTCTCAACAGAAGGGATTTTTTTATTGTAGAATAACAAAAACTGATTATTCAGGTTCTATAATACAGTAATTATGACTTATTTTTGCACTGTTAAAAATTATAATATAATCGTACTATGTCAGATACAATCGAAAAAATTAAATGTCTTATTATAGGTTCTGGTCCAGCAGGTTATACCGCAGCAATATATGCCGCCAGAGCTAATATGAATCCAGTTTTATACCAAGGAATCCAACCTGGTGGGCAGCTGACAACAACTAACGAAGTGGAAAATTTCCCAGGATACGTTGATGGTGTTACAGGACCTGAAATGATGGTTCAATTGCAATCTCAAGCACAACGTTTTGGTACTGATGTGCGTGATGGTTGGGCAACTAAAGTTGATTTCTCAGGAGATATTCATAAAGTTTGGATCAATGATACTAAAGAATTGCATTGTGAAACAGTAATTATTTCTACTGGAGCATCGGCTAAATATTTAGGTTTACCATCAGAGCAACACTATTTAAAAATGGGTGGCGGAGTTTCTGCTTGTGCTGTTTGTGACGGTTTTTTCTATAGAAATCAAGAAGTGGTAATTGTAGGAGCAGGAGATTCGGCTTGTGAAGAAGCACATTATTTGTCAAAACTTTGTAAAAAAGTAACCATGTTAGTGCGCAGCGAGAAATTCAGAGCTTCTAAAATCATGGAAGAACGCGTTCGCAAAACCGAAAACATTACCATATTAATGAATCACGATACCGTTGAAGTATTAGGAGATGAGCAAGTGGTTACTGCTGTGAAGGCTTTAAATAAAACGACAAATGAAGTTTTTGATATTCCTGCAACTGGTTTCTTCGTGGCTATTGGTCACAAACCAAATACGGATATTTTCAAAGATTATATCACATTAGACGAAACGGGATATATTATCAATACTCCTGGAACTTCAAAAACAAATGTTGATGGCGTTTTTGTAGCGGGTGATGCAGCGGATCATGTATATCGTCAAGCGATAACTGCAGCCGGAACAGGTTGTATGGCCGCTCTTGATGCCGAAAGATATTTGGCTTCTAAAGAATAATCAGAATCTGGAAGTTCCAATAAAAAAAGTCCCATTTGCCTTAGCAAGTGGGACTTTTTGTTGGTTAGAGGATTTTTTATTTCAACTTTTTTATCAATTTAGCTTCATCAGCAAATTTTCTGATTTCAATTTTTGGAGCACCCACAAGTTGGATTTCTGATTTATTAGCGGCGTCTATAATAACGGTTGTTACAGCATTAACACTACAATTGGAATAACTTTCTGTGGTTACGTCAACATTTTTTATAGTTAATTTATTTCCTGTCAAGCTCGAGTTATTATCCAACCGAATGATGGCATTAGCTGCGTCTCCTTCGATAGTAGCATCTGATTTTTGGTACATATCCACTTTTAAATCAGTAGTGGTGACTAAGGCTTTTAGAGATGCGTTTTTACTTAATTCGATGGTAGTATTCTCTGATTTTAAATTGAGTTCTGTTTTTGATTTATCATCAGATTGTAATACGAAGTTTTTGGCATTCACATTCAAAAATAGTTTGGATGCATCGTGTGCTTTCAGTGTGAAATCATTTAATAAAATTTCCTGAATTGCATTTACAGTCGTTTCATCTTTTGAAGTAACCAGATTTAAATCATTGGTATACGTTACTCTAATAATCAGTTTTTTATAATTGGTGGCTTGTTTTGTGGTGTAAATACGAAGCATATTGTCTCTTAAATCCAGTGAGATAATATCGTGTAAATTTTCATCAGCTTCAATTTTCAGTTCAGTTCTCTCGCCTCTTTCCAAGTGTACTTCGAGATTGTCTTCAACAGTAAGCGACTCGAAATTTCCAACTTCCCTTTGTTCCACAGTTACTGTTTTTGAGCCTTTTATTTTTTCCTTTTTCTGTGCAAATGTCAATGTGGTTGATAAAAGGAGCAGGAGTATAGCAGCATGTTTTTTCATAGTCATTTGAATTAGAGTCTACACAAATATAGAAAAATCATCCACTTGTGATGGATGATTTTTTAATTTTAGTAAAATGATTTTATTTACTGAGGGATAACTTTTTTCCTAAGGGATTTATTTTAAGCCTTTGTAAACAAAAATTCTTGACCATTTACTTTAAATTTAAATTCATTTTTAGTTTCGTTAAAATGAATTTCAATTCCTGCTGGTTCAAAACCAAATTTGTCTTTACCGATTGAGTCAAAAGTAAGTGTTGGTTGACCAGTTGCATTTGCAGTAAGATTTCCATTATCTTCTGTTAAAACAATTTCTACCGGAATTTGTTTACTTGAAAAACTACCAACATAACTATCTAAAATAACTGCTTTTTCTAACTCACTTTTGCCCGAACTCCACACGTTATTTTTTGTATTTACATCAGGTAAAGCATGATCTGGATCGATGGTAATGGTGTCAATTTCTTCGGTTGAGGCATTTTTAAATACCCAATTCGTGTTGCGTTGCCAGATTTCTACAGGAAGTTGCACACGATTAGTTGCGCCACTTTTGGTTTTAATTTCTAATACTACAGGCATAGCCATTTTTTCCAAATTTTCGATATAAATAAGTGCTCCCAATTTTGGATTATTTTTTAAATACTTAATCTTAGAAATGCCTTGGTCTAAACTCCAATTGTTTACAAACCAAGCTCTCCAAAACCAGTTTAGATCTTCTCCGGAAACATTCTCCATTGTTCTGAAAAAATCATCTGGTGTTGGATGTTTAAAAGCCCAACGTTCCGTGTAAACTCTAAAAGCCTTGTCAAATCGTTCCTTGCCTAACACTTGTTCACGCAACATAACTAATCCAGAAGATGGCTTTTCATAGGCCAGCAAACCTAAGTTTGATTCTTTCATCCCGTCAGGAGCAGTCATAATAGGTTCTAATTCCGGATTAGTTAATCTTTTTGACATTCTTTGCATGTCTTTTGGTTTCGATTTGTATTCTCCGTTGTTAAAATCCTCGGCACTCAGTGAGTTGATAAAAGTATTTAATCCTTCGTCCATCCAAGCAAATAAACGTTCGTTTGAGCCCACAATCATTGGAAACCATCCGTGTCCAAATTCATGGTCCGTGACTCTCCATAACTCCCTGTCTTTTGATTGCCAATCACAAAAAACAATTGCAGGATATTCCATTCCACCTTCGTTTCCTGCTACATTTGTTGCTGCGGGATAAGGATATTCGAACCATCGTTTAGAATAATTTTCAACAGATGATTTTGTATATTCTGTAGCTCGGCTCCAAGCATCTTGACCAGCACTTTCAACAGGATATGCTGAAATAGCCAACGATTTTTTACCACTTGGTAAATTGATTTTTGCGGCATCAATAATAAATGCTGCTGAAGATGCCCAGGAAACATCACGAGCATTTTTTATTTTAAAATGCCAGTTCAAAGTAGATTTTCCGGAAGGTCTCGAAGCAGTATTTGTCACTTCTTCTGCAGAGCGAATTGTAACTGTTTTGTCACTTTGCGAAGCTGTTGCCCAACGTTTTTGTTGTTCGGCCGTGTATACTTCAGAAGGATTCATTAATTCACCGGAGCTGACTACGATATGATTTGCGGGAGCTGTTATGGTTACGTCAAAATCACCAAATTCCAGATAAAACTCTCCAGCACCTAAATAAGGTAAGGTATTCCAACCTTTGACATCGTCATAAACACACATTCTTGGATACCATTGCGCCATGGTAAATATTTTGCCATTTTGGGTTTCTAAAACGCCCATTCTGTCTGATCCGAAGTCTGGCGAAATAAATGAAAAGTCAATTTTAAGTTTGATACTTCCTCCATTTGGATTCAAATCCTGAGGAAGGAAAATTTGCATTCGCGTATCAATTATTTCAAATTTGGCTTCCGTTTCGACAGTCTTTCCATTTTTTCCAGAAACTATTTTGATCGATTTTATTTTATGACCACCGTCAAAAACTTGTCCTTTATCTCCGTTGCGACTTCCTGTTATTGGAATAACAGTTTCTCCTCGGGAATTGTTTTTAAATAAATTCTGATCCACGTTCATCCATAAAAAAGAAATTTTATCTGGGCTATTGTTCGTATATGTCAAAATTTCAGAACCAATAACCTCATTGTTTTTCTCATTCAAGACAGCGGTCAATTGATAATCGGCTCTGTTTTGCCAGTATTTTGCTCCGGGCTGTCCGCTTGCTGAGTGAGAATCTGTGCCGTTTTTAGTATAAAAATTGGGGCCAAAAGTATCATGATAATTATACTTTGATATTGCCTTATTGTTTATAGGAACTACTGTTTTAGCTTCTTGCGCCTGAAGTGTTGTAACTCCAAAAAATAAAGCTAAATAGGGTGTAGCCTTAAAGAAATTGTTTTTCATAATTTGATTGATTTTGATTGATGATTTGTAGAAGTGATTAATTGTTTTGGACTACCGTGATTTTTTCGATAGTCATTTATTGTAATAAATAGATGGTTAATTGTTTTATTTTCGATAAAAATAGTCTTAAAAAAACATCCATGATTGGTGGATGTTTTTTTAAGACTAAGAACGATTTGTTATTCTTGATGAATACTTCCTCCGGAATTGGTTTCTTTTCGAATTGATTTAGGAACTTTATTGTAGCTTATACTTCCTCCGCTAGACGCTTCTGCATCCAAACTCACAATAGGGTGAATACTGATGGTGGCTCCACTGGAAGCTTCAGCATTAACTTCATTTGCTAATAAGTTTTTGGCGTCAATTCCGCTTCCACTTGATGCATTTGCTTTCATTTTTAATCCCATTCCATTAATGGTGATGCTGCTTCCGCTACTTGAATCACAAGTGATATCATCTGATTCTATACTCAGGTTAATAGTTCCGGCACTAGAAGTATTTAGTGTGATGTTTTCTCCTTTTATAGTATTTATGCTTGTGATTGACGCACTGCTGTTGGCTTCTAATTGTTCAATAACAGGCATTTTTACGGTTACTGTTTTTGATTTCGTATTGATAAAAGAATTTTTATCGCAAGAAATAACGAGTGTGCCATTTTCAACTTTGGTAATGATGTGTTTCTGCAAATTATCATCAGCCTCAACTACTATTTCAGTTACGTCTGATTGTTCAATGACAAGATCGATGGCATTGCTTACTTCTATGCTTTTGAAATCACCTTCCACATTTCTTCTTTCGGTGGTGACATTCCCGCTTCCTTCTATTGATTTCAAATTAATGGAATGGTTACACGATGCGAATAGTAAGGCAGTTAACGCAACCAGAATAAATTTTGTAATTAATGTGATGATTTTTAACATAGCTTTAATTTTTAATGATTACACCGTTTTTGCTTACTGATAAACCTTTTTTTGTTCCAGCTTCATTCACTGTTACCGTTTCACCGTTTACTTTTACAGTAGTGGTTGTAATACTGTCATTTTCGGTTACTTTTCCAGTAATGTTTACTTCTACATTATCGCCATTTTCATTTACATCAACATCATTATATTCATTTTCATCAGCAGGACAATTTAAACATTTTATTTGAGAATTTTCTACTTTGTAAATGTAATTATCTGAACTGTAGTGTAAGTTGAAAAATGAATCATCAGATCTGTCATAATTTTGTATAGAAGAATCTGGTTTCAATAGAATTCCTTCTGGTAGGTATAAAAATATTTCCACTTCCTGATCACGGAATTTATTAGCTACTTCTGTCAATAAATAATTATCTAAAATCAGCTGATTTCCTTCAATTTTAATTGCGTATTTTATTTTTTCGGCTCTTCGTTTTGCATCTTGAAACGATTTTCCCCTTGCCATTTTTTCAATTTGAATGAAAGGTAATTTTTCATCCGTATGTAAAATTTGAAAACTCACATTATTAGAGTAAATCAATTGTACGTTTGCTGAATCTTGAACAAATTCAAAGTTTTCGTTGCTGTCAATGTCTTTTGTGTAATACTCATTGTATCTGAATTTTACAAACAAAGTGTCATTTGGCAATATATTGATCGTTTCTTTCTGAACCGTTTTTCCTTGGTACGCCACTTCTGAAGCTTGGTTGATTCCAATAGAAATTAGAATTCCGATTGCAATTATCCAAAGTGCCAATAATGTGTATTTAGCAATGTTTCCAATTGATTTCATGGTTGGAGACAATAATTTGAAACCTAAAAGTGTCAAGAAAAAGAACGGAATTCCAACAGCAAAGAACATTAACAATCCAAAAGACCATATTGGATAATCCGTGAAATTTCCAGCTTCAATAAAACTTTGCCATGGAACATTAATAAAATCTGAGGAACCTAAAGTGAAAACAGCAATTAGTAAACAAACTAATGTAGCGATTCCAGTGATGATTAAAATCACACCCAAAAACTTTGCAAAAATCTTGAAAACAGTCATGATAAAATCACCAAAAGAGCTTCCTATTTTACCGGCACCAGTTTTTATTTGATTGCCATATTTGTCGTAATCAACATTTTTTAATTTCCCAGAAACGCTTTCAAACTCTTCACGTACTTTTTTTTCGATATTCGAAATGTTTACCGGTTCTCCAGTCATTTCCAGTTTTTCTGATGTGGTAACGGCTTCAGGAGTAACAATCCAAAGAATGATATACGCTAAAATTCCAGTTCCAAATCCAGCAAAAACTAATAGTATTAAAACGATTCTGATCCATACGGCATCAATTCCAAAATAATGACCTAATCCTGCGGCAACACCACCAATCATACCTTTTTCTTTATCACGGTATAATTTTTTTGTTCTTCTGTTAGAATTGTCACTAAAGGTTTGAGAACCTTTCAATTCATCTTCAATAATGTAATCTTCCGGTTGTCCCATTACGGCAATAACCTCATCTACATCTTTTAAACCCACAACATGTTTGTCGCTTATTTGTTTCTCATTCAATAATTCTGAAACACGCATTTCAATATCTTTTATAATCTCATCATGTCCTGATGAATTTGATAAAGAACGTTTTATGGCATCAAAATATCGAGTTAATTTTTGGTATGCATCTTCATCTATATGAAAGAACATTCCGCCTAGATTTATATTTACAGTTTTGTTCATGACTATTGTTTTTGGTTGGTTATAAGGTTTACGGCATCGGATAATTCAGTCCAGGTGCCACTAAGTTCTTTTAAAAATGTTTGTCCTATTTCGGTTAGACCATAATATTTTCTTGGTGGTCCTGATGTGGATTCTTCCCAACGATAGTTGAGCAATCCATCATTTTTCAATCGGGTTAGCAGCGGGTAAATAGTTCCCTCCACAACTAATAATTTTGCGTTTTTTAATGTGTCCAATATTTCCGATGTGTATGCATCTTTTTCTTTTAATACTGATAAGATGCAAAACTCGAGAACACCTTTACGCATCTGGGCTTTTGTGTTTTCAATGTTCATAATTTCTTTTTTTTGATTTTGTGTTGATTAAACGGTTCATTTTCTGATTGATGATTGATGATTTGTCATTGCGAGGAACGAAGCAATCTCTTATTGCTATTTGGTTCACTTTATTTATTACGTCTATTCTCTTTTAATTCATTTTATTTTTCCTACTTAATAAAAGGAATCGTTATTGGATAGTTGTATTTTTCTCCATTTGATGTTTTGATTGAAGCATAAATGATTAAAAAGAATTCAGCCACTTTTAAAAGGCCAAAAATTAGAACAGCAACTAAACCTACTGTTAACATTCCAATGTTTCCTTCAAAGTTAAAATTTCTAAAAACAAAATCGTGGTCATTTATTACAGCTTCTAAAGGAACATTTCTAAACAGTGTAATTAAAAATGTTGGAACTGCAATTAGTATCAGCACTAAAGAATACAATAATAAACTTAACTGAAAATTAAGTACTTGCTTTCCGTGGTGATCCACAAATTCAGAACTTTCCTTTTTTGAAGTCCAAAGTATTATTGGAAAAATATAATTTCCAAAAGGAATAAAATATTGAGTTAATGCACTCAAATGAGTAAATGTAGCGGTGTTTTTTTCGGTTGTTGTTTCCATGATTAAAAGTATATAGTAATTTCTTATGCAAATATATGTCTAAAAGACAGTATCTTGTTTCGCATAGTACCAAATATTAACATAAAATTAACAAATTAATTTAATATGTACGCATACTATTTTTTTGTATTTTAGCAAAAAACCTAGCAATAATGAAACTTACAGCGTCAAAACTTAATAAATTTCTCTTATTTAAATTACCGTCAGCATTTATCTGTGGTGTACGTGTAAAAGAGATTGATGAAAACAAATGTGTGGTATCAGTAAAACACCGTTGGATTAATCAAAACCCGTTTAATTCCATGTATTTTGCCGTGCAAGCGATGGCTGCAGAGCTTTCTACAGGAGCTTTAGTAATGTTCCAAATTCAAAAAAGCGGGAGGAAAGTATCAATGCTTGTCGCTAACAACAAAGGAAATTTTACTAAAAAAGCAACTGGTAGAATCACTTTTACTTGTAAGGATGGTCATTTAATTGAAGAAGCAATTGAAAAAACAATTGCTACCGGAGAAGGACAAACCTTCTGGATGAAGTCTATTGGAACGGATGAAAAAGGAATTCAAGTATCCGAAATGGATTTTGAATGGAGTGTAAGAGTTAAATAAAAACACTTTGTTATTTATAAAAATAGAAAAACACCTCTAGATTTAGAGGCGTTTTTTATAGGAAATTAAAATCTATATTTTTCAGATTAGCATTTTTTTTCACTTGCTTTTGCCGTTGAGACATCACACTTTTTTCCTTCGGCCTTGCATTTTGCTTGGCATTTTTCTATTTCATCAGCACTCATCGCTTTTGATTTGGAATCTTTTTTAGCACAACAAGACTCTTTTTTTGCTTTTTCTTTTGTAGCAGTTTTACTTTCTTGCGCACTAAGATTTATAGTCAGAAATGCTATTGCTATACATGTTATTATCTTTTTCATATTTTGTAAAGTTAAAATTGGTTTTATTTTTTGTTTTGGATGTAAATCCAAAATTTCAATTCAAATATAAATAATAATTTAAATCAATTATTAAAATTTAGGTTAATATTTACTTAATTGAATCTGATTTTATTACTGGAAACATCCATTTTATTTGATAATGATTTTTTTGCCGTAATCTCCTTTTGAAGTTTTTAGTTTTACTAGGTACACTCCTGAACTTAAATTTTTGACTGGAATCTGAATCCTGGTTTGATTTTCATTTTTCACATCCCAATTTGCAACAGCTTGCCCTAGTAAATTAAAGAGATGAACTTCGTTCACAGTTGCGTCAGGAATCTTGTTTTGGATAATTAAAACCTTATAGTTATTGGAGTACAAAACTAAAAGCCCATCATTCAAATTATTCTCTTCAACATCAAGTGTTTTATCTTTAAATTGTATGGAGAAACGGTTTTTGTATTCACCAATGGCTAACGAAATTGTAAAATCACTATTTCGTATGTCATGATAAATGCCTGTAATGTTATCGTACAGATAAATTTTGGTAGCCTCAGGGATGTTTTCTAATGCATCAATTTTGATAGTCGCTTTACCTTCATTTGCGATAGTAAGCCCTAAAGGGATTATTTGGCCCACATTAAAATCTGGAATTGCCTGAATCACAAACTGACTGTTACTCAATTCCCAATACATATCATTATCATTCATGTCAAATATTGGTGCATCATAGCCAATGTCAAAAAGAAGGGTTGTATTGCTGTCAACTCCAACTAATAGTTGTCGGTGCGCACCAACAGGAGAGTCAAAACCAAGTCTGATTTTTAATCTTGTATCTGTTGTTTCTTGTGTTTTTGTGCTTTTAGTTTCCGCAGTTTTCATGAAAATGGAACTCGCCGAAGTTTCTCTTTGAAAAACTCGTTGGCTATTTTTAAAAATTATATCGCCACCATCAACGGTTGATGTTGTCCCAGATACGGCAGGGTCTAAATAACCGTCAATAAAAAATCCTTGTCCTACGGGTATGTAGCGTTTTGGTGTATCTATTTTTGATCCAGTTGCGCCATCATTTAACGTTAAAGGACTGTCGTTAATACCTGCTACACCTCCCATTAAAGTATAGGTAGCATAACCACCTTCATATTCAGCTAATATATGATTGTCTGACTGGCCAAAATGATCCCAAAAATAAAGTGCTCCATTGAAAATATTCTTGCCTGCTCTTCTGCCTGCCAAATTATCTAAAATAAATTCATTGGCATCGAGTGCAGATGGATAAGGGTTTCCAACTAAATAGCTATATTCCTCGTTCAAAGTTAGCGAAATAGTTCCAGAATTAGGTTTCCCGACGAATACATGATTTTGTGTTACAGCAAGAGCTGCCACTCCGCCAGTTCCTTTCATCGTAAATCCTTCCCCAACTTTTAAATTATCAGTGCTTTTAATATTTTTCCATTGAGAATAATTAGCCCAATCTGCACCATCTGTTATTTTTGAATTGTAGGAATTAATCCAGCGATTACTAATTTTTATAGGACTTGAGATCCCTGCGTCGGCAAAAAAAGCGCCGTCACCAAAATCTATAATACCCGGACTAGATGAATCTGTACCATCCCTTAAAATACCTGCAATTGAGTGTAGTGTATTATTACTGAGCCCTTGAATAGTACTTACGGGTGATGACCAATAATTGTAATTGAAACTGTTTTTCTTTCCTTGTTGATCCCGTTCAATATATCCTAAACTGGCTGCGTCTAAAATACTTTCACTGAATTGTGTAGTAATAAATAATTGGTCAGTTGGATTATAAGTGCCATATCTCTTTTGTACCAATTGTGATTCTCCTACCAGATCAATGCTACCATTCAATTTTAAATAATGGGTAATCCATAAACCCTGACCGGCATTTTTTTCATCTAAAGTTTGAGAAGGATTCGCTATTGTTAATTTTCCCGCAGTTGAAATCAAACCTAATACCGTAATGTCTTTATTTCCAGAACTAATGTTGTGTGCTGTTTGTACAATATTCCAATCGATCTTGGTTCCAAAAACTGTGTTGTTTGGAGTGTACCAAACAACAGGTTGCATCCATGTAGTATTGTTATTCCAAAGACCATTGTTAGCAGATAGGTATGGTAACGGAGCTGTTTGTTCTTGATCTGAATAAATATTTCTTAATCTACCATTAAGGCTGCCTTTATATGGAGATAAATATCCGCAATTCACAGCCATACGATAATATCCGTCTAGATCTGACCACAGTAATGGGGCATTATCGGTGCCATTTTGTGTTGCATCCGGACCATAAATTTTTATAGGAATAATTTCTCCCATCACATTATCACCGTCATCCAGTTTTATTTCTTGATTCATCATTTGACGTATATGCTCAATATTTAGTGCTTTGTTCCAAATTCTTAATTCATCTATCCAACCATAGTAATAGTTAACGGGTTTATTAGGAGGGTTATCCGCTTGATCCATAGCGCCTAACATGCAATCCATAAGATTAGCGGTAGGTGCACTACCATTTGTACTTGCTTTTTCAACACCATCCATATATAATTTATAGGTGCTACCATTAAAAGTTACTGCAATATGATGCCATGTTGTTGCATCTATGGCGTCACTTGTTATAAAATTAGTAAGTCCCCAATGAAATTCTACGAAACCTCCATTCAATCGTAAATCATATCCAGAGGCTAAATTATTAGCATCACGTTTAGATATTAGACTCTGTGTACCTGTTAAGTCACCTGCTTTTATCCACATCTCTATACTAAATGGACCAGTTTTGTCATAATTATCTTTAAAAGTGATGTAGTCATTTAGACCGTCAAAATCAATCTGACTGCAACTATTAATAGTTACTTGTACAGTGCTAGCACATCCTTTTACAGTCCATGTAAGGGTATATGTTCCAGGTTTTCCGGTAAATGTTGCGTTAGGATCATTTATATCAGAAAACGTAGGGATGTCACCAGTACATGCTGGAGGTGCAACAGTTATGCTCCAAGTTCCAATTTCTCCTGTCGCTGGGTAATCACGTGACACGGGAGCTATGTTAGGAACTTTATAATTGTTATTCCAAACTCCCTTATCATAATTATATTGAGCCGTTTTGGTATTATCGTAAGCAGATAAGGTAACCGTGTCTTCTCCACATTCACCAACAATAGGCACTATATTATTCCCTGCATACGATAATGTAGCTTCTATTTTGATGAATTCAGTACCTGCTATATCAGCACTTCTACAATTATTAATTAACGATGTTGCACCATAATTTTGTATGCCTGGAGTCACAGGTTTTATAGATACAGTTGAACCTGTAGCTACTATCACACCGGAATCATCAGTCCATTCTATAACTTCATCAATAGGATTGTCTGGAATCTCTACATTATCTATTGCCCAAACACTATTTGTGGTTCCAGAGTATGTAAACTTAATTCTTAGGCCAGTTAATCCTATATATTTTTGTAAATCAATAGATACATGTTTGTCAAGTTTGGTTCCTAAACTAGTTTTACATGATCCTGTAAAACCAGGGGTATTGGTAGCAAAACCAGTATTGCTTGGTCCGGTATAGTCAAAGGCGGCCCCTGGATCTAGAATCACGTCGTAATTTGCACCACCATCAATAGATATTTCTATTTTGGCCCAAGCTCCAGCTTCTAAAAAGTAGGCTTGGTCAAATTCTAAATGAGCAGTGGTTAAACCAAGTGTATTAAAAATAGGCGTTTCCAGGGTTGATAAAGGGGTGATAATATGAACATTATTAGTTTGATTTACATATTGCGGAATTCCGGCTACAACGGCAAATTTTGTATTATCGGCAGTGTCATAGCAACGCCCATTATAATTTTTAGGCCCGTTGGTTTCTTTCCAATAAGTGCTTTGACCATTATCTCCTCCAGCCGACATTTCAGCTTCACCATCTACCTGCCATCCTAAATTATTAAGATTAGCTTGATTAAACAGACCACCTTCGTTAAATGCTAAATTGACACCATATTCACTTTCTACCACAACTAAAACAGAGTCTCCCAAGCAAATGGTATTAAATTCTGTACCATTAATAATGGTAGGAGGTATATCTGGGGGTATTATGCTTATAATTGCTATTGGTGAAAAGCCTAAACAATCTCCAACATTTATTACAGCTCTTACAAGTGTTGTAACTTGAACATCAACAACCGTGTATGTGGTAGTTGTATTAGTTGTGCCAATAATTGTTGACCAAGTAACTCCACCATTAGTAGAATATTCCCATCGGTTTATGCTGCTAGCTAATGCAGGATTTATATTCAATTTTAGAGCCACATCTTGTTGTATTGTATTACCATTACTATCTACTGGACAAGCTGTTATTTCAATCACATTAGAGGCATCGGCAATTGTCTCTGTTTGAATAATATAGCCAGTTAGTGTTCCGCTATTAATAGTAGGAGCATCTACTCTAATTTTAGTAGTGCATGTAGCTGTATTGCCCTGATTATCAGTAATTGTTAGTGTTACATTTTGAACACCAATGTCATTACAACCAAACGTATACTTATCAAGGCTAAGTGTTATTGGTCCACAATTATCGGTAGAGCCATTGTTTATTTGACTGGCTAAAATAGTTGCTTTTCCTGTAATGCCATCTAAAGTAACAACAAGTACATTATCACCAATACATTTTGCTATTGGTTTTGTAGCATCGTTAACTGTTATTGTTTGTGTGACATTTATGCTATTTCCTGCATTATCAGTTACCTTATAAATTCTAGTAACTGTTACTGGACAAGTACCCGATGGTGTATCGCTTACCCATGCTACTACTGGGTTAGCAGTACAATTATCTACTTCATTGATAACCACTGTGATATCTGACGCTGGTGCAGATCCTGATGCTACAATTGGAGCAGGGTTAGAGGCTGTTGGTTTTTCATTGTCCGTAACGGTAATTGTTTGATTGCAGGGAAGAGAAATATTTCCATTCTGGTCTGTCGCTGTCCACACTACAGTAGTGTTTCCTGTTCCAAATAAATAAGTCGATGGGTTTATGATAACGCCGCCCACTTTAGCTGTAATAATTAAGTTTCCAGCTGTGGTACAATTGTCTGATGCTGTAGGAGTTCCTAATAAAACTGTGGTAGTACAATTTCCTGTGCCATCGCTGTTGGTGTTAGCCGTAGCGGGTGCAGGACAGCTAATAGTCGGAGCTTGTGTATCTGTTACAGTAATGGTTTGCACATAAGAACTCACATTGGAATTAGCATCTGTAGCAGTCCAAGTTCTGGTAATTGTTTTATTGTTTCCAGTTCCATTAACGACAACATCAGAAAATCCAATGGTAGGAGTAGCACAATTATCATTAGCAGTAGCCGGACCATTGGTGGCTGCAGGCAAACTACTTGCAGAACACGCTATGGTTAAACTTGCGGGAGACAAAGTGAAGGTCGGAGCTTGTGTATCTGTTACAGTAATGGTTTGCACATAAGAACTCACATTGGAATTAGCATCTGTAGCAGTCCAAGTTCTGGTGATTGTTTTATTGTTTCCAGTTCCATTAACGACAACATCATAAAATCCAATGGAAGGAGTAGCACAATTATCATTGGCAGTAGCCGGACCATTGGTGGCTGCGGGCAAACTACTTGCAGAACACGCTATGGTTAAACTTGCGGGAGATAAAGTGAAGGTCGGAGCTTGTGTATCTGTTACAGTAATGGTTTGCACATAAGAACTCACATTGGAATTAGCATCTGTGGCAGTCCAAGTTCTGGTGATTGTTTTATTGTTTCCAGTTCCATTAACAACAACATCAGAAAATCCAATGGTAGGAGTAGCACAATTATCATTGGCAGTAGCCGGACCATTGGTAGCTGCAGGCAAACTACTTGCAGAACACGCTATGGTTAAACTTGCGGGAGACAAAGTGAAGGTCGGAGCTTGTGTATCTGTTACAGTAATGGTTTGCACATAAGAACTCACATTGGAATTAGCATCTGTGGCAGTCCAAGTTCTGGTAATTGTTTTATTGTTTCCAGTTCCATTAACAACAACATCAGAAAATCCAATGGTAGGAGTAGCACAATTATCATTGGCAGTAGCCGGACCATTGGTAGCTGTAGGCAAACTACTTGCAGAACACGCTATGGTTAAACTTGCGGGAGACAAAGTGAAGGTCGGAGCTTGTGTATCTGTTACAGTAATGGTTTGCACATAAGAACTCACATTGGAATTAGCATCTGTGGCAGTCCAAGTTCTGGTAATTGTTTTATTGTTTCCAGTTCCATTAACAACAACATCAGAAAATCCAATGGTAGGAGTAGCACAATTATCATTGGCAGTAGCCGGACCATTGGTAGCTGTAGGCAAACTACTTGCAGAACACGCTATGGTTAAACTTGCGGGAGACAAAGTGAATGTGGGTAGCGTAGCATCATTACCAGTAACAACCACGATACAAGTAACAATATTGCCGTTACCATCATTAACACTAATGGTAACATCATGAGTAGTGCCATCGCTAGAAGCGACAAGCGTTCCAGCGGTAGGTGATTGTGTTACAGTTGGTGTTGTACAATTGTCCGCTTCATCGATGATTCCAGTTACTAAATCAGGAATAGCAACTTGACAAGTTCCATTAAGATTTACAGTTACAGGGGAAGGACATGTGAATGTAGGAGATGTATTATCTTCACCTGCACCACACTGCCCAAAACTATATAGTGAACTTAGAAACAATAGAATTATAAAGAAGTAATTTTTTTTCATAATAGTCACACTTTAGAATCAAATAATTAATATTTTTATAAAAAATCCATAGCGTAATCTATGGCGTTTCTAGAAGTAAAATAAAGTTTATTGTAGTGGTATTATTCGCAATGAAAAAATTAATCATGTTGCTGTTATTTTCTATATCTTCTTTCAGAATTAATACTCAAAAATGACAACAAGAATGATTTTATTCGGATTTATATGTGATGTTTTTTTTATTTTTTAGGCTTAATAAGCTTAAAATTAATGATTTATAATGGTGTTTTGTTAAAAAAAATCTTTTTTTCGATAAAAGGATTTTATCTCCCGACAAACTACTCGTTTTAAGAAATTTAAGGTCAAAGGTTTTCTTTTTTCTTTTTTTTAGGGCCAATTTAGATATAAAAAAACTGCCTTTTCAGACAGTTTTTCTTTTTAAGTGTATTAAATCTCAAGTTATTTGATAATTATTTTTTTACTGAGATCTCCTTTGGAAGTTTTGAGTTTTACAATATAAACTCCTGAACTTATTTTTTTGATGGGAAGTTGTATGTCATATTGCCCTTGATTTTCAATCTTCCAAGTAGTGATTAATTGTCCAATACTATTGAATAAAGTAACTTCCTGAACAGTTGTATCTATTACTTTATTGTTGATTATAATTATATTTTTGCTTTGTGAATGGGCGATTTTTATCTCATTATCAATGCCGGTTTCCTCAGTAAGACTTAGTGTCTTGTCTTTGAATCGTAAGGAGAATCGAGAATGGTGTTCGCCTTCAGAAAGGTTAACTTCAAAAGTTTCATCACGGATGTCATGGTATAATTTGGTGTCATCGTCGTATAAGAAAATAGGCTGGCTTGAGTCAAAATTTTCTAAAGCATCAATCATGAATTTTACTTTTCCTGCAGCACCAGTTTTTACACCAATAGGGTAGGAGGCATCCACATCAAAAAATCCTTCACCCTCAATTACCAGTTGATTTTCTCCATTCAAAAAATACATATCATTCGGGAAATCATCAATATTTAAACCATCATAACCGTAGTCCATTTCACTGGTTGCTTTTTCATTCATAAATCCTAATAATACCTGTCTATGATAATCGTTATGGGAATTAAATCCCAATCGAATTCTCTTATAAGTGTCTTTTATCACAGGGTCATTATCATTGTTACTCAACGATTTTTCTTTTTTATCATTGGATCCAATTTTATACATTACATTAGAATTCAAAGCGTCATTTTCTTTATGAAAACCTCTTTGGCTATTTTTAAAGACAACCGTGCCACCTGAACCAATTTTTCCGTTTACAAAAAAGCCTTGCCCCACAGGAATATATCGGTTTGGAATACCTCTTGACGGAGTTCCTGATTGGCTTATGAAATCAATGCCTGAAGCTGATGGGGCTAATCCCCCAGTTAGATTTCTAACGGCATAACCGCCTTGATAATCCCGTAAAATGTGGGTGTTATTACTGGCATAATGCTCCCAAAAATATAGGGTGCCATCTATTGACGGACTTGAAAATGTTTCTAAAGAGTTTATATTATCGGTTATAAAAGCATCGGCATCTAATGCGGATGGATATGGGTTTCCAGTTAACAATAATTGGTCATCACCAACAGTATTTGTTGCTATCGATCCATTATTTGGTTTTCCAATAAAGGTATAATTTTGAGTTGCTAAAACACTTCCACTTCCTTTCAATGTGAATCCTTGGCCTACACGCAATAAATCATTCTCTGTTATTTGAACCCAATTGGCATAGTCATTAACATAATCATCAAATTTATAAAGCCAATATCGTGCTAAACTAATTGGTGAACCCGCAGCTCCATCATAACCGCCAACCCAATTGATTGCCGTAGGTACAGCCACATTTGTTCCATCTTTAAATACTTCATTTACGCTATAGTCATTATTGTTGCTTAAAGAATTGATAGGGCTTACAGGAGAACTCCAATAGTTATAATTGTATACGTTGGATTGTCCTTGTTGGTCTCTTTCTATCCATCCGGTGCTTGAAACATCCAAATCACTCTCAGCAGTTTGCACTAACTGTGACATCCCTACCAAATCTATTTTCCCATCTAATTTTAAGTACCAGTCATTTTGTATTTTGGTATCATTATTCATCACAATGTTTTTTCCTGAATCGACCAGCATTCCCAAATCAATATTATTGGCCATTTCCGTAATGTTGTGTTTTACATGTACTATTGACCAGTCTTGTTCCATGATATCTTCTCCTCTAATTTCTTTTGTAGGACTGTTTACCGCTGTTGCAAAACTTCCATTTCGTTCTGTTAAAAAAGGCATAGGAGCTTGCTGAACATGAATATTTTTATGGTTGTATATTTTTGCCCCGGTAAGATCTATTACCGGAGTTGTCAGGTCATCAATGATATCATCTTTATAAGTATCCATTCTGTAATAACGTAATAAATTGGTAAAGGGTAAAGAAGCGGGTGATGTAACAACGTTTTTAGGAACGATTGTACCTCTAACTTGTGAGCCGGTATCCTGTATTTCCTGATAGACCATTCTTTGTAATTGAGATTCTGTTAAAGCCGAATTAAAGACTCTTACTTCATCTATTTTTCCTTTAAAGTATTTTGTACTCGTACCAGAATCTCTTCCTAAAGTGAGCAGCGAAACATCAGCTGAAATGCTTCCAGTTTTAGCTTGGGTTGCCACCAAAGCACCATTTAAATATAATTTTATATTTGATCCGTCATAGATTACTCCAACATTGTACCATTGAGATGTATTTAATGTGGTATTGAAGATGACAGTTGTACCATTTACAACTGCTTCTAATTTCTTGGCAGCTGTAATTCGTATTTGAAAATTATTTTGACCTATAATTACTCCATCGGTAGAAAACGCAGGATTCAAATTAATCCATGCCATTAGCGATGCATTGGCTAAACCGCCAAGAATTGCGGTGCTTTGTCCATAATCATTTCGTCCGTCAAAATCTAGAAATAGTTTGGTGCCTATATCCCTTGGCGAACCAAAATATGCGGTATTTGTATCAAAAATATCTAAAATTCCATCTTTATCAATGTCTGTTGTGCCGTCAATAATTCCATTATTATTGGTGTCTAACGTTTTATAGTCATAGATTAATAATGTGTTTGCAATATCAAATGTACTCCCATTGGACATGACATCTAAATAATCAGGTATTCCGTCGGCATCAGTGTCTTTTAAATAAGTAGTAGCAGGATTTCCAGTTGCAATGCCTTGGTCTAAATTTCCATATTGAGAATTGAATGTTGCTCCAGTACCATAATCATAGATATCTAATATTCCATCGCCAAAACCTTCCGTTATTCCGTCTCCATTAATGTCTTTACTTCTAAATGTTTCTGATTCTGGACCATCGCCAACACCATCACCATTGATGTCTCCATCGCCATTTATATAGCCAACTGCACCATGGATATTCCCGGCTCCAGATTCATCCACATCAAAAAGACTGTCGTTATCACTGTCTAAATCAATATAATTCGGAATGCCATCACCATCAGAGTCTAATGCTGGTAAAGCTGCCACTGATTCGCTGCTGTCATGAAGACCGTTTCCATTTCCATCTACCCAAGTCGCATCTATTTTTCCTTTGGCATTACTCAAGTTTCCTAAGCCAGCTTCAATAACATCTTCAATTCCGTCATTATCGGCATCTAAATCAAACATATCAGCAACTCCATCATTTTCTAAATCACATAAAGTTTGTGAAATTAGGATATCATCCAATGCAAGGTCATTACCACCACCACCGGGAGCATTGTTTTTGAAACGGATGGTAAAGGCATTCACATTACCTAAGTTAACACTAGTGGTGAATTGTTTCCAAACTCCTTGACTGCAGGTATTGTCTGTTGTGCTTCCGGAGCATCTGCCAATATCTCCTGTATTGAAAGTCGTAAGAAGATTGTTTGATAAATCATAAAATTCTACTGTTACATTGGGTAAAATTGAGCCCGGAAAAGTCGATTGTGCCATGATGTTTAATACCCAAAAACTATACGTTACAGGCAGATTGGACAGGATTCCAGTTATTGTTGTTTCATAAAATATACCGGGAGTAAAACTGGCATTGAAAACGGCCATTCTTCCATTGGTATCTCCTGTGGTATGATCTTCGCCATTGTACCAAGCTAAATCACCATGAATATTTTCAGGGTCGCTGGCTACTGTCCCCGTTATTTTAGAAACCACCGTGTATTCTCCATCGTCTAGTATTTTTGTTGATTGTGAAGGGCATTCTGTTGTATTAGTGCCTACAATTCCGTCTTCATAACAATAGGTTGTTGTTGCATTATAGGCGGCAGTAAAGTTTGGAGTTCTTCCTCCTGTACCAAAGGTTTCATTTAAAAATTTATAATCTACTTTATGTCCATTGGAACTATTGCAATTTATTTCCTCGGTGGCATCCAGAATGCCGTCGTTATCATCATCAATATCAAAATTGTCATAAACGCCATCCCCGTCACTATCAAAAAAGGTTTGGATTCCCGTACCTTGAATGGAAAAATTATAAGGATTCTCATTAGTATCATCGTTTACAATCGAAATAGCGGCAGTTTTTAAACCTAAGGTATTAGGATCGAAGCTAACAGAAAATGTAGTGCTGCCTCCCGCAGGAATTGAAGCACTCGGACTTGTGGTAAGTGTGAAATCGCCAGCGTTAGTTCCAGAAATAGTTATGGCTCCTATGGATAAGGGGGAAGTACCCGTATTTTGAATGGTGTATGTTTTTGTGATGATTCCCGTACTGGTTTCCATTGATCCAAAGTCTGTCCAGTCTGTGACGCTTGGGGTTGTGTCACCATCAATAATTGAAATAGCATTTCCCAGAATATTTATTTCGGGTAAATTTATAGTTGCCACTACTGCTATTCTTGGAGAAGAAGTACAAGAAGCATTAGTTGTTTCAACATAATAGGTTGTAGTTGTTGTAATAAATGGAGTGGTAAAACTGGATCCTGTTCCTAAAGCACTTCCGCCTGTAGCGGCGGTATACCAAGAAACTGTTCCCACAGAAGCTGTAGCTCCAAGTACAACAGTTCCAGGACCAATTATGGTAGCAGGAGTCGTACCCAAAATTATTGGGGTTGTATTTACAGTGATGTTTGCGATGTTATTAATACTGATGATTGAACTACAATTATTAGGAGTAGTTCCACCACTTGACAGTTTTGTTATTGTTATTGCAGTTATACCAGAATTTGAAAGAGCACTTGTGTTAAAGCTCCCTAAACCAGCGGTTGTAACAGTCATAGTTGCTGTATTTCCTACAGCGACATTGGCTCCTGTTAAGTTGTAAGTGACGGTATAAATTCCTATGGGTAAATTTGCAGCAGCAGCAGTGACAGATACTGTTGCACTGTTGGATGTACATACTGATGTTGCAACTGTTGTTGAACTCAAGCTGTATGAAGTAGGGCAAGTCCACGTAATACTGACTTTACCATCCGAACCATTTCCTCCTGACCTTTGATTTGATGCAGAAGTTGAATGTCCGCCTGCACCACCTGCACCGAAAGTACTACTAGAAGCTCCATTTGCATCTGCGGTACTTCCACTGGCTCCACTGGCTCCTCCTATGGGAGCGAGTCCACCTATTAAAGCTATTGGAGCATTTCCATTAGTCAATGTACCAGCACTTGAACCTCCACCTCCACCAGATATTCCCACTAGACCACCACTACCTCCGGCACCACCATAATAAGTAAAGGTTGATGACCAACCTATATTTCCTGTTGTACTTGCGCTTGCTCCAGCTGCTGTGGTATTGTTGCTTTCGGAACTAATACCACCATTTCCGCCAACTGCTTTAATTGTTGATGATGATTGAAACCATGATGCGCCACCAGCTCCACCAGTACTATTTCCGCCAACTCCACCAGTCCCAACGTTAATAGTGTAAACTGTACCCGGTACAACAGTAAATGCTGTATTTTTTACATAACCACCTCCAGCGCCACCTCCAGCGCCAGATGAGTTTTTAGTTGCACCACCACCAGCACCTCCGCCTCCCCAAGCTTCAACTTGTATTGAGGTCACCCCAGCAGGAACAGTAAAGGTTCCAGATGTGGAAAAGGTTTGAGTTGTTTGTGAAATTCCAAAAAATGTTATGAAAAAGAGAACAATTGTAAAAACTAATTTTTTGCTTATTAAAGTAATTTTATCCATAGTCTAATTACTGTATTTAATTAAGGTTCAGTTTTTTATCTTTTTACTTCTAAAGTAGTAATGACAATTTTTTTTCGTACATTAAATTTAAATGTATTATGGTTATCCATCTGTTTAAGCGCTAATAAAATCGATTAAATACATGTTTTTTTATATATTGTAAGTTAATTGGCATTAAAAAATGCATTATGGTAGCTTTTTAAAATGTTTTTCATTATCAGAATTACGGGCAAATAATGCAGGGCAAACGCATGAGTGAAAACGGTTAAAGATTTGACACAAATTTCACAAATTAATCTGTGTGAATTTGTGAAATTTGTGTCAAAAAAAGTTGAATTAAATCTATTGGCTCGATAATTCTCATCAAATAGACAACTTTTTAAACTCATGCGTTTACGCTGGTAAATAATGGCAGGTCAAACGCATTAAAAATTGAACCACATAGAAACATAGAAATTAATTTAATTTTTGATTTAAATCTGTTCCGAACAGTCGAAATTTAGGTGACATAGAAAAAAAGCCAATGCTTTTTTTCTATTGTGAACTCTTATCATCGTCAAAATTTATTTTTGCAGGAATAAACACTATGTTTCAATGTGGTTTAAACTTCAACTTATTTTAATGCGTTTGACCTGCAAATAATGGCTCTTTTTTTAATTTTTGAAGAATTAGTACTATTGAAAAAGAATTAGTCCAATTGTCAGTTCGAACGCAATGTCATTAAGGTTTTTATCAATTTTTAAGAGCTACTAGTGTTCTAATATTATATGATTCCTCCTTCGTCGGAATGACAAAGCGTACGTGGTTCAGTATGTTTTATTAAGAAAGTTTGTTATCTCGAAGAAGGAGAGATCACACAAGTAGCTCGACAATCATAGTAAATTCAATTCATTTTTCCTTAATCTTAATGACATTAAGTTAAAAGGTTTTGCACGTCACTTCGAGTGATTTTAATAGTAATGCGATAGCTTTACTATTCAAAATAGTATCGAGAAGTCTTTAATATAAAATGGTTCTCGATACTTCGTGAAAATTTTCTATCGCAAATTTGCACTCAACTCGAACTGACGAATCCTTAACTTAATGACAAATAGATGTTATTTTTATTCCAGTAAAAAGAAAGAAAAGATGAATTAGATGTATTGAAGAAGTTCATTAAAACCCTTTAAATCTTTGGCAAAAAATAAAGTTAGTCCGCAAATGATTTTTTAGTTGGTCTAATTGTATAAAAAAGACTTCCCGGTTAGGAGAAGTCTCTTTCTGAAGTATTCTTTTATTTTAAATTATTTGACGATAATTTTTTTGCTGATATTCCCTTTGGAAGTTTTCATTTTTACGATATAAACTCCCGAAGCTATATTTTGAATCGGGATTTTAATGCTGGTTTGTTCCTTGTCAGTCACATCCCATTTAGACATTAATTTACCTTGAATATTGAAAAGTGACACGGCAAGAACTGTATTGTCAGTTGCACTATTTGTTATATTCAAAACATTATTAGAACGCGTAAAGACCACTTGAATGGTATTTTCATAAGCAGGATCTTTTACGCTAAGGGTTTTATCGGTGTAGCGAAGTATAAAACGATCATCAAAATCACCTTCTTCGGTTGTGAAAACATAGGGCTTATCTTTTAAATCATGAATTATACCCAGTTCTTTATCTTCTAAATAGATATTTTGGGTATCAAAAAGCCCGTCTAAATGATCAATACGAATAGACAGTTCTCCTGTAATTGCTGCATTATAGCCTAAAGTCACCTGATCCTTTTCATCAAATGGTACTGCTCGTCCTTGAATAGTTAGATTTACATCCGGAATAATAGAGTAGAAGCTAACATCATTTCCGCCCAGCAATTCCCCATCATAACTTCGATCACGATCTTGCGTGGCACCCGGAACATAACCCACTAATATTTGGCTAAAGGCTCCTGAATTATTAGTTAAGTTCAGCCAAATTCTATGTTTCTCTAGGTTAGCTTCTGTGTTTATTTCTGTTTTTTTATTAGACTTACTGTTGTTTGTTTGTCTAAAGAATTGACTGTTGGTATAAGTTGACCCATCAACAATATTACGCCGCATGTCGTTATTGAAAATAGCACTACCGGTTACTCCAAGGCTTACGGTCAAAAAAGCTTGTCCCGAAGCAATAAATCCATTTGGAGTTGCACCTCCGCTAGGAGCAGCGGCTGTGTCTACCCCTCCCGTTTTGTTCCAAGAAGCATAATCTTCATCTGTATAGTTATAGACAAAATCTCCATAAAAAGGATCGGGTGTGATAATAAGCGGAATCGTATTGTGGGTCCAGAAATAGATGGTTCCGTCAAGCAATGTAGCATTAGTTGGATTATCCAGGAAGGTGGCCGCGTTTATTGCCGAAGGATAGGGATTTCCTAATAAATTCCATTTATCATCCGTTGCGAGTGCTCCCAAGGCTCCATAAGTTATCGGGACTGAAACATCTCCGTTGTTTGGCGTGCCGTCAATGAAATTACCAGTGTAATTCGCCTTGGCGCCACTGATGTTATAGGTTTGAGGCGCTCTCACAATGTAACCTATTCCGGGTTGCATGACAGTGGCAGTACTCTCATATTTCCAGTTGCCGCTGACTCCGCCAATGGAGGGTGTCCAACTGAAGTATTTGTCGGATAAAGTCAATGGGGATAAGGTACCTAAGGTAAAGTTCGACGATGAGGTTAGCGGTGAACCCCAGTAGGTAAAGTCGTACCGATTCATAGGTTGGGTAATTCTTTCCACATTGACAATTCCGGTATTGGCAACATTGTTAATTTGCACTAAGTTGGCATTGTTTTTTATGTTGAAAATGCCGTTTGTTTCTACTTTTACAAAATCCGTAACGGTAAGGTTACCGCCTGTGGAGAGTTCTAAGTTCCCGGTTGATTTAACCGTTAAGTTTTTTGCTAAAGCATCGTAGCCACTGCCCGGAATAACAGATGTGCTTGGGATAATCACACAATTATCTGCTGTGGGAACTCCAGCCGGTAGCCAATTGGTTGGCTCATTCCAGTTAGAAGAGAAAGAACCAATCCATTTCTTATTATTGATTACTGTTAAAGTTTGTGCAGTACCATTGCCACAGCTGTTAGAAGGCGTAACGGTTATATTTCCTGTCGCTTCACCAACTGTCATTGTTACAGAATTTGTAGTTCCTCCTGAAGTCTGTATCCAATCTGATGGAAATGTCCAAGTGTAAGTTACTCCGGGGGTATTTATAACACTATACGTTTGTGAAGTCGCTTGGCACGGTGATGTAATTCCCGTTATTGAGCTGGGCTGAGTGGGTTTGTCATTGACAGTGAAACTTTGAGTGCTAGTAGCTGTACCATCGGCTGTTGTTACTGAAACTGTTCCAGTGGTTCCAGTTCCTATTATTGCAACTATAACAGTTCCAGAATTTGATGTTATCGAGGTGACAGCTGTGCCGCCAATTTTTACATTGGCTGCAGTTGCGCCAGTAAAATTTGTTCCGGTAATAGTAATGCTTGAACCTAAGCAGCCACTTGTGGCATCTAAACTGGTTATTGTAGGTGGTGGTGGTGGCGATATATTCACAATATAATCCTCGGTTTCTCCGTAAGGACTTGACGAAGCACCACAAGCTTGCGAATTGGTAAGTGCAGAATCGTTTCCGCCTCGTACTCTCATCCGGGTGTTCCCCGAAATGGCTCCAGCCGGAACAAGGATGCTGATTACTACTGTCCCCGATGGACCAGCGTTAGTAGAAACAGCCCCTTCGGTCGTTTGAAAAATACCATCCTGATTAAAATCGATCCAAACTCCTGCATATTGATTAGGGTCAGAACCCATGGTTACAAATACGGAGGCAGTTGAAGATTGCGTAAGATTAGGTATCGTAACCGAATTATAAAAAGTATAAAAGGGTGTGGTTGAATAACCGGAAGGATTATTTAAGGTTCCCAAAGTCACATTTGAAATTTGATCATTTGCAGCAGGTCCATTTGCATAGGTTGATGTGCAATAAACAAAACAACCCAGTCCCATTGATGTGGTAATAGTAACATCGCTAGTTGAAGAACCGCATGCTCCATTTGTTATTGTCCAACGTAAAGTAGCTATTGCCCCAAAGTTAATCCCGTTACTCCTGAAGTGGGAGAAGATGGTGTTGTTATTGTTGCTGTTCCAGAAACAACAGACCATGTTCCGGTTCCGTATGTTGGCACATTTCCTGCTAATGTTGTTGTAGTTGCACATGCTGCTAATGTTTGGTTAGAGCCTGCATTGGCAGTTGCGCTAGGGCAAGTAAAAGTTATTTTAATTGCACCAGACGCTCCTGCACCAGCTATGTAATTTTTTACAGAACCTCCACCTCCACCTCCATATCCGGTTGTTGTGGTTGCACTAACTCCAAATCCTGAATTACTAAATAAGCAATCACCATAAGTTGCTCCGTTTCCGCCATCTGTTCCAGAGCCTCCAGTACATCCAGAAGCATTTCCTCCTGTAGCATTTGTTCCAGCTCCTTCTCCACCACCACCAGCAACACCAAATAAGGAATTACCAATAGCTCCATTTCCTCCATTAAATGATGATCCGATACCTCCAACACCTCCAGTAGAAAAATTAGTGTAACCTCGTCCTCCATTTCCTCCATTCGCAGTTATAGTTGTGCCCTCAAAAGTGGCTGTAGAAGTCACTCCGTTTGCACCATTTTCTCCTACGAATCCACTTGCAGTACCACCACTTCCAACAGTTATGGTATATGTTGTTCCTCCATTTACACTTATAGAGGTTAATTTAGAATATCCTCCGCCGCCTCCGCCTCCAGCGTTTCCATTCCAAGATCCTCCGTTTCCTCCTCATCCACCGCCACCCCATGCTTCGACAGATATTGAGGTAACTCCAGCCGGACAAGTCCAAGTTCCAGAAGCGGTATATGTTGAAGTCGTTTGTGCAGATAACCACCCACCAAAGAAAAGCATAATAAACAGACTAAAAAAAGCTACAAGAGATTGGGTTTTATTTTGTTTTCCTTTTACGGTAGCAAAAAAGGAGAGAGGATGTGAATTTTTTGTAAACTTAAGAGAATCGGTATTTTTAGAAAAGTAATTTTGGGCCATGAACTTTCGGGTAAGATATTTAGGCAATAAAACTACTTGTTTGTTTGCTATGAAACAACATTTTGTTGATAAAATGTTATAATTTTTCGCTGTTTATCGGGTTTTTTGTTTTATTTGTCGATGATGTAAATGTGGTAAAGTCACTACGGAACGGTGTTGTTTCTTGTAAATCCTTAAACTGTCACTATCAGCCCCCTGCGGAATTGTTCCGATAGGAGTTAAATGTTTTGATAGAAATAATACGACTATCCGTTATTTGTACCAAGCTACATCTTATGAATAAAATTTAGCTGTTTTGTCATTTCGACGAAGGAGAAATCACATAACGAGAGCAACTAATGAGATTTGTTTCTCCTGTTCACTTCGTTCGAGTCTCCTTCGTCGAAATTGACAAAATTAAATGTATTGGTATTAGTAACGGGCTATCATATCCTTTTTTTATCGGACAATACTGTTTGTTAATAGAAAAAAGACTTTCTTTAACCACTTTACGACTTTAAAACGGTATGACTTGCGGCTTTAGGGATTAAATGAAATCTCTGATAAAAGAAAATCATGATTGCTAACAATCCCATTTTTGTCAAATAAGTTCAGCTTAATCACTGGCTCTTTGTCTTTATAGAAAATTTCAATTAAGCCAATATTATTCTGTATGATAACATCGCCAATCCTGTTTTTATTAGACTCAGTGCTGTTCCATGTTTGGGTTATACCGCTTGAGGTAACATCATACAAAGGATACGTATTGTTTGTTTTCATTTTTGAAATCTCACCCCAGTGAACATCTCCCGAAATAAACACAACACCATTGGCTTTGGTTTTTGCTATTAAATCAACAAATTTTGCTTGCTCATGAGGCATATTTGTCCAAGATTCGTACCCGTTATACTCATGTCCAAATTGCAAACTAGAGGCGATAATTCGGATGTCTGCTTTTCTTGACAACTCATTTTCTAACCATTTCCATTGCTTGTTTCCAAGGAGCGTACTGTCTTTTTTAGTATAAGGAATATAGTCATTTTTATAGGCTGAATTTTTAGGTTCATTTTTTAATAAATCATCTCTAAAGGTTCTCGTGTCCAGCATTATTATCTGAAGTGTTTTATCACCTAGTTTTACATATTCGGAACCATAAATACCGTCATGGGTTCTTCTTTCGGAGTCTTGGGGAACTTCCCAAAAGTTCATGAAGATTTCTTTCGATTCTTTTTTAAACGGGTAGTGTCTTCCTTTGTCATTTTCTCCAAAATCATGGTCGTCCCAAACCGATAAAATTGGAGTGCTTTTTTTTAATTCTTGAAATTCAACTTTGGACGCTAGTTTTGCATATTTATTTTTTAATAGATTCATGTCTCGCGTGTCTCCATAAATATTGTCACCGAGATAGATAAATAAATCAGGATTCAGTTTCACTGCATTTTGAAGCATAGGCTGCTCTTTGTCCTGATTTGCACAAGAACCAAATACGATTCTGAAACTTTCATTAAGCGGAGTCGCTTGAATCTCATTTTTTTGAGCGTTGCAAAAGATGCTGTTTGTTAATAACAACAATTGCAGTATTATAAATAGTCTATTGAAATTTTTCATTGTTTTTTATTAAAAGTGGTTCTGCCACGAAATGAATAGGTATTGCAATCTATACTAATTTGTAAAATAAAGACTTAATAAAATCACCATTAAGACATTAAGCTTAATGCCACTTAATGTCTTAATGGTGAAAAAAAGGCATTATCTAATGGTGTGATTTCAAATTAAACCACACAAAAAGGGGTAAAACCTTAAAAGTTATCCCACCAAATTTTAGTGTTAATGTTATCTCCTCCAATTGCTTTTACAGCAGCACTATTGTTTTCAGCATTCACAGATTGCTCTATACTTGGGTACATAACTCTTCTAGGGACTTTACCGCCATTTTTAGCTCCAGGTCCGGCTTGAATAAAACTTGGTTTTCCAGTTCTTTTCCAGTCTATCCACGCTTCTACACCAGTGTGGTATAAAGCCAACCATTTTTGTGTGTACAACACATCATTTGTAGCGCTATAAGGTGCCGTTGTGATTAAATAATTTGCGGGCATGGTAACATTCCATTGATTGAATGATGCTTCAACTGCAGTGTTGTAATATCCTTGGGCAGTTCCGGTAGCAATTATATTTCGTTGACGGGCTTCGGCTAACAAGAAATTCAACTCACTATAGGTCATGAATATCGAAGTTATTTTAGTTTTAGTATAAAAATAATCTTCGGCTCTTCTGGAGTATTTTGTAGGTTCCCCAATTTGATCTAAAGCAAGACCCGGTTGAACCCCTTTGTGATTAGTGGTTCCGGCAATTGGATCGATCCATTCCTCCAGACGCGGATCATTATTTGTCATTAATGTATTCACTATATGGGTTGAAGGCATAACGATATTGTACCCATACAGTCGGTTTATTCCATCACTCATAGGAGATATATTTGGAAAAACACCAGTGTACTTGTAATTTGCATTATCTGAGTTTGACTCAAATAGGGGATAGGTTGCCGGTTTCGAAATGATTTCACTTAGTTTTGTATTGACAACGGTCTTATTAGAAACACGCATTAACAATCGTACATGAAGTGAATTACAGAATTTTTTCCATTTCAACATAGAACCGTTAAACAATAAATCGCCTTCTATTGATTTGCTCGTTTCAATAATGGAATTGGCGGTAGTTAAATTCTCAAATATTTTTGTGTAAATCTGTTCTTGAGAATCATACACCGGTTTCAAAATTCCTTCTTCTCCTCTTGATGTTTCTGAATAAGGGACATTGCCATACGTATCCGTAATTACACTTATTACATAGGATTCCAAAATTAGAGAAACGGCCTCATAATTTTTATCATTCAATACAACGGCTTGTTTCTTAATATCATTGATGTCATTAAGCCATTTATACATATCCCAGAAACGGCCGCTAGCTCCCCAGTTGTATACGTCAAGCTCATTGTATTCATAGTTTCCACCATATTGAGCCACAATATCTCCAAAGTCAAAAGCATTCGACACATTTTCATTTGCCAAATTAAAAATGACATTCGGTAATAATGTTTTAGGTTGGGCTGCTGTTGGCTGGTTTTTGTTGGTGTTAATTTCTTCGAATTGATCGGTACAAGAAATTGAAACACTTAATAATAGAACGAATATTAGAAATTTTTTCATGATTGTTTTTTTTAGAATGAAACATTTAGTTTTACACCATAGCTTCTTGAGGATGGAAGTTGTAATACTTCAAATCCGGGTAATAATGTTCCTCCGCTTAAAGATTGAGTTTCCGGATCGATATTAGGCACTTTTGTCCAAAGAGCCAAGTTGTTCCCTACTAAGCCAATGCTTATATTTTGCACGTTGGCAGCTTTAATTAACTTTTGTGGAAATCTGTAATTCAAGCTTACTTCCCTCAATTTTACATAAGAAGCATCAAATGAATTTGCTTCAATATTATCACGACGGAAAGCATTTGAATAGTACCAGTTTTCGGCACTGATGACTGTTGTATTTGGACTGTACGAACCATCCGAATTTTGTACAACACCATCGCCAACAATTCCTGTTTCTCTTCCTGGTAATGAAACGGCTAATATGCCACTTTCCATACCAATTGCATTAGTCATTGAATAAATTTTTCCACCGTGTCTAACGTCAAATAAGGCGTTAAGAGTGACATTTTTAAACCTTAAATTGGTAGAAAGTCCCAGCATCCAGTCCGGATTGTAGTTCCCGATTTTTTTAATTTGAGTGTCCAAAATTGGAGAACCGGTATTGTCAAAAACAACTTGACCATCAGGACTTCTAAGATATCCTCTGCCGTACATGTCTCCCATTCTTTCCCCTACACGAGCTTCTACAGTTCCACCGTTAGGACCTTGTGCAATGATGTAACTGCTGATTCCTTCCGTTAGTTCTTTTACAACTCCTCTGTTTTGGCTAAAGTTGGCGTTAATTGACCATTCTAGATTTTCACTTTTAACGGGCGTAATCCCTAAACCAATTTCAATACCTTTATTCTGAATTTTTCCTGCATTGATTACGTTTGATGTAGATCCTGTTGCTTGTGAAACATCTAAACCTACAATTTGATTTTTAGAGTTTGTAATATAATAACTGGCATCTAATGTTACTCTTTTGTTGAAAAACTGAGCTTCAACACCTACTTCATAAGATGTTGCGATTTCAGGTTTCAAATTGCTGTTTAAAATAGTGCTTGGATTTGTTAATGTACCTGCTAAAGCTCCATTTTCATACGTTTTTACTAAACGATACGGATCAGTATCATTTCCTACAGATGCGGCATTTGCTCTAAATTTTAAAAAATCAATGTTTTTATTCATTTCAAACAATGAAGTAGGAATAAAACTCAAAGATGCCGAAGGATAGAAATAAGAATTGTTATCTGCCGGAAGTGTAGAAGACCAGTCGTTTCTGGCAGTCAGATCTAAATAAAGATAGTTTTTGTAACCAATATTTGCCATTCCATAAGTACTATTGATACGTTTCTTATAAATATTTCTGGATTGTATAGGCATTACATTAATGTTCTGTAAGTTGTAAATTCCGGGAATACTAATTCCCTGTCCTTCAATTTTACCTTCAGATGTGTATTGATTCATTCGGTTTGCACCCAAAGAAAATTTTGTGGAGAAATCTCCAAAAGTGCGATCGTAAGTAAGTAAAGCATCTGCATTGTATTCCGTAAAAGCGATACTTTGTTCACGGTACATTCCTTGTGGATATCTGGAAGATCCAATAGGTCTTCGTGACCAACGGAAATCATTGGAATTGTCCATTCCCATTCGAACCATTAAAGAAAGGTTTTCATTGAAATCATACGTTGAAGCGATGTTTCCAAATAGACGTCCCTTTTTAAAGGCATTGGTATTTTCATGAGCAATTTTAAATGGATTGTCTCCCCAGCTGAACATGCTGTTTTGTTTGACATCTTTTATAATCCAATAATCCTTTAGCCAGTCTAAATCAACATTGGTATGATTCCATAATAGATTATACATAAGCCCCTGACTTCCATATCCTGTTACAGGAGTATTGTCACTACCGCTTTTTGTATAGGTAGCTATCGTTATTACTTTCCATTTATCAGAAATTTTATAGTTTAAGTTTAAACTGATATTGTCTCTTTTTAAATTTGAATTCGGTACAATATCTTCACTTGTGGTTTTTCCATAACTCAAACGAAAATTAGTTTTCTCATCTGAACCGGTGATGGATACCGAATTAGAAATCGAATTTCCTTTTCTGAAAAAGTCATTCAAATCATATCTGAATTGGAAAGGAAGTGCTACTCCTTGACCAACAGAATAGCCTGGGCTTCCGTTTTGTAAAATAGACAATCCGGCATCTAATCTAGGGCCTAAATTAGTATCCGCTCCCGGATCATAGGTTAGTTTTGATCCTGCACCGTAAACACCTTGTATCTCTGGTAGTCTTAACGCTTCACTTGTCATGAAAGAGGAAGAGATGGAAACACCAAGTCCTTTATTTTTTTTACCTGATTTTGTGGTAATGACAATGACACCATTTGCCGCTCTTGATCCGTACAAGGCAGATGCCGCGGCACCTTTTAATACATTCACACTTTCTACGTCTTCTTGGTTTATTTCAGATGCGCCATTTCCATAATCTGTTGGTAAATCACGTTGATTGGTTGAGTTACCTCCAACTCCATACGTATTGTTGTTAATCGGTATTCCGTCAACAACAAATAATGGGCTGTTATTATTAATGTTTAAAGATTTATCGCCACGTATCACCACTCTCGAAGAGCTTGTAATCCCATTTCCGGAACCTGTTATTTGAACACCGGCCACTTTTCCTGATAAATTGGAAACAAAATTTGTGGAGTTGACTTTATTGATGTCATCCGATTTTAATTCTTGTGAAGCATATCCAAGAGCTCGTTTGTCTCTTTTGATACCTAAAGCAGTTACTACGACTTCCCCCAAAGCCAATGAGTTGTCATCCAATACCACATCAACTTTAGACGCCTCAGAAGTTATAATCTCTTTGGTTTTAAACCCCATAAAAGAGAATACTAACGTTTTCCCACTTTCAGTTTTAATGGAATAGTTTCCATCTAAATCTGATATGGAACTCAGTTTGCTCTCTTTGACCATTATACTGGCGCCTGGTAATGGAAGCCCCGATTGGTCGGTTACTTTCCCTGTAATTGTTTTTGTTTGTCCATTAATTAAGTGAACAGAAAAAACAAATAAAAAAAACAATAATTTTTGTCCTAAGATTTTCATTTTTTGTAAAGTTTAATTTTCAAGGGCAAACTTAGTTGTAGGATGTTTATAGTGTATTATGATACTTTTAACAAAATGTATTCTTTTATTAAAAAACAAATCATAATGTAAAGTTATTGGTTGGTGAGCTTTTAGGCAGTGCTTAAGAAATTTTAGCCGTGCCCTAAAGTTGCAAGTCATAAGTTTTAAAGCCTTATGTATCATGCCAATCAAGGGTTAGAATGTGCCGTTAGGTACTAAATCTTGGTAGAAAACATGAATTGGAACGAATTTTGCGTGCCGTAGGTACGCAATATTTATCGTTTTGTTGCGTACCTACGGCACGCTAACGAATTTTAAACCTAATTACTACCTATATTTAGTGCCTAACGGCACAAAAAAAGACTTTCAACCCTTGATCGCATGTATCTTACATTTTTTGATTTTAAGCTTTCAATAGCATTGTCCTGGAGATTCAAATCTCTTGAAAGAACTTCATTTTCTCTTATTTTGATAATTGATTTTATAGAAGGATGTCTAATTCGTCGATATAAATCTTGATTTTTGAATATTTTTTTATGTTCTAATGGTGTATTTTTAGTAAAATAAAAAAGTGTAAGCATAAAAAAATCCCTAACACTTTAGTGTTAGGGATTTTACCTTGGTAGCGAGACCGAGATTTGAACTCGGGACCTCAGGGTTATGAAAACGGAAATTTAATCTTTTTTATTTTTTAAATATTTGATTTTTAGCGGTTTATGTTTTTGGTGAAAATAGTTTTTTTAAGGTTTTTTTTACTTTTCCTCACTCGTTTTCCTCACTCCTTTCAATTGGTTTTTTTAAACTAAGAATTTGGCTTTAGTAAATTAAGTACTGATTCAGAATTCTTTGATTATCCAACATAGGTTTTGAAACTAAAGGTTGTCATTTGAATTCCAAAAGTTCTAAGATATTCATTTGTTAGCTGAATCTTAATGTCTAAATTTGAAATATCTTTAATGTATATCGATTTGTTCTAAGCTTGCAGTTTAAGTTCTCATGGCTTTCTTTGGGTGTGGTATCAAATTGTGATTTATTTTTAGGACAATCACTATAATCCAAGAATAAGCCACAAAACGGAAATTCTTTTGTAAAACCTTATCAATGAGTTTGTAACTGGGAACCAATGAAAGTCTTAACAAATTAGGTCTTCAATATTTAAAAAAAGAATATTATTTTAAATTAATTACGTTTGAAAAACCAAAAAACGGAACATAAATTAATTACAGACCCATAATAAAAATTGATTTTCAAATTATAAATTAAAGTATATTTACAAAAATTATCGACAAAATTGCATATACTACTTGAATACGTATGTCAGATCTACACCTTATAATTGATTCCTACAATCTTGAATTTCTATGAAACATAAGTCAAAAATTGATAGTCTCAGAATTGATGAGCTTTCTGCTACTCCAAAGTACCAACAGTTAGTTAATGCTGTATTGAATGCCATAAAGCAAAATATTTTGACAAAAGGCGATTTAATGCCTTCGATTAATGAATTGAGTTTTGAGTACGAAATATCGAGGGTTACGATTGAAAAGGGATATAACAAACTCCGTAAAATGGGCATTTTGGAAGCCCATCAAGGGAAAGGCTACTTCATTGCCAATACTGATGTTTCGCAAGATTTGAAAATATTCTTGATGTTCAATAAATTGAGTGTTCACAAGAAAATCATTTATGATGCCTTTGTAGAAACTTTGGGTGAAAAGGCAGCAATTGATTTTTATATTTATAACAATGATTTTAGCTTGTTTAAAAAATTGCTGAACCAACAAAAAGGCATTTACACCCACTATGTCATTATTCCCCATTTTTTAGAAAAAGGGGAAGGGTATAAATTATTGATTGAGCAAATTCCAAAAGAAAAACTAATTATTGTAGATAAAAAAATTGAAGGAATCACAGGAAATTATGGAACTGTTTATGAAAATTTTGAAGAGGATATTTATAATGCACTTAGCAAAGCTTTAGAGCCTTTGAGTAAATATCACACTTTAAAACTTATTTTTCCAGAAGACAGTTATTTTCCAAAGGAGATCATAAAAGGGTTCGAAAACTTTTGTTATAGTTATGCTTTTAATTATAAAATTGTACACGATCTTGACCTAGAAGAAGTAAATGAAGGTGAGGTTTACATAAATTTAATGGAATCTGATTTAGTAAAAATTTTGGACAAAATTATTACTTTGAATTTGACTGTTGGGGAACAAGTTGGACTGATTTCCTATAATGAGACTCCTCTCAAAAAATTTATCATGAATGGACTTACCACAATCTCAACTGATTTTGCAACAATGGGAAAATCAGCAGCAGAACTGGTATTAAGCTCCTCAAAAGAACATATCGAAAATCCATTTGAACTGATTTTAAGAGGATCTTTATAATGCATTAATAATGGAATTACGTAAATTAAAATCGTTTTTGGTAGTAGCGAAAGAATTACACTTTGGTAAGGCTGCTGAAAAACTAAATATTACTCAACCTGCCTTAACTCATCAAATTCAACAATTAGAAAGTGAGTTGGGTTTTGAACTTTTTGACAAAGCAAAACGTGTTAATAATAGAAAAGTTGAACTTACTGAGGCAGGTGCATATTTAATGAAAGAAGTAAGTCGTGTAATTGATCTTCTTGACAGAACACTAATAAGCGCCAAAATAAACAGTGAAAAAAGCAAACAAATAAAGTTGGGGATACCTAAAATGTGTCTTACAAATGAGATTATAGCCGTTCTAAAAAAGCTACAACAGAAGTTTCCCGATACTACTTTCAAAATAATCGAATGTTCAACAGTAATATCGGTGCAAGAAGCTTTGTTCAAAGGAAATGTTGATATTGGCATTACTACATTACCTCTAGTTTTCAAAGGATTGGATTACCAGGTTTTCCAGAATGAATTTCTTAATGTCATCATGCCTAAAAATCACCCTTTGGCAAAATACCAAAAAATAAAGATAGAGCAGCTTAGAAACGACAAATGGGTTGAATTGACTAAAGACTTATGTCCCGCAATTTTAGAAGATGTTGAAGTATATTGCAGAAATGAAGGTTTCTCAAGAGATGCCAATATTGTTCAGGAAGTGTCAAATGTAGAATTATTGCTAGGATTGGTGAGTGCCGGAATTGGAATTGCTATTTTTCCATCGCACTTTCCAACCAATTCAGAAGGAATCTTTTCAAAAGAATTAATTTTTTCTGATAACACTCGATTAGAACTAACAAAAATAATTGCTTGCAAGGAATCAATGGAGCAACAATATATTAAAGTCTTAAAAGAATCTTTTTAATTACCAAGGTCTTGTTAAATTTAATTGTCAGGAATTTAAATGAATTCTGATGACCAGTTCTCAAAATTTCGATTGGGAAACCAATATATTTCACAATTCAAATTTAATATTTCAAATTACAAGAATACCCCTTCAAATAAATTAATTATTTGAAGGGGTATTCTTGTAATTAATTTAATCAACTAAGTTTCTTATAAGAGTATAAAATTATTTTAGTATTTATGGGCAATCTCACATCTATTTTGGATTAATTAAATTAATTAATTTAATAAAAAAAAAGAATTAAAATAATGATTTCTATTACGATTGCGTAGGACAGTTGTTAGAAATGCAACTGCTAAGTTTGTAATATATAAAACATAATTTTATGTTATGTTAAAAAAAAAATAAGATTAAATAAATTCTAACTAAAAAAACCAAAAAATGAAGAAATTACTACAACAGCATCGAGTAAGCCTATTCTTGATTAAGGCATTGGTGTTGTATTTGGGATTCTGTACCCAAGCCATCGCACAACAAATTGTTCAAGGGAAAGTTCTAGATGAAAAAAAGGAGCCTCTTCTGGGGGTTAATGTTTTGGTAAAAGGTACTAATATAGGGACCAACACCTTGGCAGATGGTTCTTATAAAATTGAAGTTGCCAACAATTCTACTTTGGAATTTAGTTTTTTGGGGTTTGCTACCAAACAAGTTTCGGTAAACGGTCAGTCAATTCTAAATATAGTTTTGCAATCTGACAACAAAGTTCTTGATGAGGTTATAGTAGTAAGTTACGGTAGCCAAACTAAGAAAAAGGTTTTGGGATCGGTACAGACGGTGAATAACAAAGATTTGAAAGATGTGCCTGGTGCAGAAATAGGTCAAAAATTGCAAGGAAGAGTTGCGGGTTTGCAAATAAATCAAGCAAATGGAAGACCTGGTCAGGGTATGGCATTTCGAATAAGAGGTGCTGCTTCGTTAGGTTCTGGAAATCAGCCTTTAGTAGTTGTTGACGGTCAGCCGATAACAGGGGATTTAAATTTAATCAGTTCAGATGATATAGAAAGTTTTAGTGTGTTAAAGGACGCTTCTGCATCTGCATTGTACGGTTCAAGAGCTGCAAATGGGGTGATATTGATTGTTACTAAAAAAGCAAAATCAGGAAGTACAAATGTTTCATTTAATACTTATACCGGAATTCAGACTGTATTAGATAGAGGTAAGCCGGACTTAATGAATGCAAACGAATTTGCTACATTTCAAAAAGGATTTTATGAAGATAAAATAAAATATGAAAATTGGAAGTATCCAAAAACAGGTTTAGCAGAAATACCTGACGATTATAAAAATCCAGAAAATTATGGGAAAGGCACTGATTGGTACAATGCTTTATTACGTTCTGCACCTATTACTAACTATTCTTTGAACATTTCTACTGGAACAGAAAAAGTATTATCTAGCAATACATTGACCTATTTTAAGCAAGAAGGGGTTTTGGTAAATACCGAGATGTCAAGAATTTCATTTCGTTCCAATAATGAATATAATCCAAGTAAATCATTGAAAGTGGGTTTTAATATCGCACCAACTTATCAGATGGATTATAATACAACAGCTGCATTGGACGCAGTAACAGGAAGACCAATAATAGTTGGTGCTGAAATAAGTTCTCCTTTGGTACCTGTTGTCAATCCTGACGGAACGTATCCTAAACCAATTTCTTATGGAACCTATCCTCTGCCAAATTTTTACGAACAATTAAATATCTTAAATTTAAAAAATAATATTTTTAGAATGTTAGGAAATGCTTTTGTCGAAATAAAAATTCTAGATGGCTTGAAAATTAAGAGTTCTTATAATACCGATTTAGGATTTACAGACAGTAATGTTTTTCGTCCATCGACTTATGGTTTTTTTGGTACACCAGGACCAACAATTCCATCGGCTTCACATAATTCTAACAATTATGTCTCTTGGTTGATAGAAAATATGCTTACTTATAATAAAAAGATTAACTCGCATACATTTGATTTTTTAATTGGGCATAGTGCTCAAAAATATGAAAGGAATTATAGAAATATTAATGGATCTAATTTTGCTAATGATGATATTCCATGGATTGTTGGAGCGGCTACTACAACCGGAACTACAAATAAGAATGCTTATGCAATTGAATCTTTGTTTAGTAGATTGAATTATGATTTTAAAGGTAAGTATATTTTTTCGGCAAGTATGCGAAGAGATGGTTCTTCTAGATTTGGTTTAAATAAAAAATATGGAATATTTCCATCAGCATCTGCTGGATGGATTGCAAGCGAAGAATCTTTTTTTCCAAAATCAGAGAATTTTTCTCTCTTAAAATTGAAAGCAGGGTTTGGAGTAACGGGTAATAATAACATAGGAGATTATACACAAACAACAACACTAGGTTCTACTAATTATGTATTTTCGGGTGCATTAGTTCCGGGGCTATCTATAAATAATTTGGGGAATCCAGATTTGACTTGGGAAACATCTAAACAATTAGATTTAGGACTAGAATTAAGTTTGTTTAAAAGTAGAATCTCTATTCTTTACGATTATTATGACAAAAGAACAGATGGGATGCTTTATCAAATTAGTATTCCTTTTTCATCGGGTTATTCAAGTATTCGTTATAATGTAGGAGAATTTAAAATGTGGGGACATGAATTTCAGATTAACACCAAAAACTTGATTGGAGATTTGAAATGGGATACAAATTTAAATCTTTCGTTTTTAGATAATAAAGTGCTTTCTCTTCAGGATAATACACCTATTGGAGGAGTTAATAAGTATAATGATTTTAACAGGACCGAAGTGGGGCGTAGAATTGGAGAATTGTATGGATATGTTTTTGATGGTGTATATATGAATCAACAAGAGTTTGACTCCCAACCTAAACATGCAACTTCGGCAGTTGGTACTGCAAGAATGAAAGATATAAACGGAGATGGGAAAATTGATGGAAATGATAGAACTTTTTTAGGAAATTCAAGCCCTAAATTCTTATTTGGAATAACAAATACACTATCATTTAGAAATTTTGATTTTTCTATGACGATGTCAGGACAAACAGGAAATAAAATAATGAATGTCAATATGCAAAATTCTCAAAATTTAGATGGAATTTTCAATATTGAAAAAGATATGATGAATCGCTGGAGGTCACCAGAAAATCCTGGTAACGGAAAAGTCCCTAGAACTCTTTCTAATACTACTGAATTGTATAGATTAGGGAATTCTAATTGGGTTTTTGCAGGAGATTATCTTACTATTCGTAATATTTCGGTTGGTTATACTTTAAACATAAACTCAAAATACCTTTTGAAATCGGCAAGAATTTATTTGAATGCAAATCAGGTATATGTATTTACTAAATATCCTGGACAAAATCCAGAGGTGAACGATACAAGAGATAGCCAGACAACTGCAGGACAGGATAATGGATCTTATCCTGTTCCGAGAACCATAAGTATTGGAACAAATATTAATTTTTAGATATAAAATAGATTTAATACAAAAAAACATGAAAAATTTTAAATACTTATTATTCACGATAGTTTTGATAATAAATACTTCGTGCGAAAAGGATTTTTTGGAATTGTCTCCTGAAGGAAATTTAAATACAGGAAATTATTATAAAAATACACAAGATTTTCAACAAGCTCTTGTAGGTGCATATGTTCCACTACGTGATGTTTCGAATATTGCTTTTTTTATGGACGAAATGAGATCCGATAATAGTGAATACGACTACAATCCAAAAGATAGAGGAGGGTTGGGATTTGAACAGTTAGCAGATTTTTTGGATGATTCCCAAAATGGAGTTATTTCACAACGTTATTTAGCTTGTTACAATGGCATTTCTCGAACGAATGTAATATTAGATAAACTAGAAAAAATTAATTTTTCGATGACAGATGCAGATAAAAACCAAATAATTGGTGAGGCAAAAGCACTTCGCGCTCATTACTATTTTGATTTAGTTCGTCATTTCGGAAAAGTTCCGTTGCATATCCATGAAGTTTTGGATAAAGAAAATGCTTATTTGCCACAGTCTTCGGTTGAAGAAATTTATACTCAAATTATAAACGATTTTACAGATGCATTAGATAAAGTTTCATTGCCTAAATTCCCACAAGGTACGGGTAGGATCACTAAAGGGATGGTTGCGTCTGAATTAGCTCTTGTGTATATGTCTCTTAAACAGTATGATAAATCAGTTCCGTTGTTGGATTCGGTTACTAAAATGGGTTACGGATTATGGGCAAATTATGGTGATGCTTTTAAAAATGAAAATCAAAATAAAATGGAATCTGTTTTTGAAGTGCAATATAAAGACGGTACAGATGGACAATCGAGCAATTTTATTTATAGATTTATTCCTATCGGAAATACAACTAATATTTTAGGAATTAATTATAATAATACCCTTGGGGGCTGGAATGTTCCTACGCCTGATTTAATAGAATCTTACGAAATTGGCGACAAAAGATTGGATGCCTCTATTGGAGTAATTGAAGGTACAATAAATGCATCTTCTAATTTTGTAGCAAGCCGAATCGTAAGTAGCGTAAACTATGTGCCAAACCCTAGTGTTGCATACAAATATTTTATCCGAAAATACTATCATCCTCCTTATTTATTGGCTAATAATACTAAAGAAAATTGGCCTGTAATTAGATATTCGAATGTATTATTAATGCTTGCAGAGTCCTTAAACGAGTCTGGCCAATCACCAGTTGCTTTGCCTTATTTGAATCAAGTTAGAACAAGAGCTGGATTGGCAAATGTAACAACAACGGTACAATCTGAGTTGCGAGATATAATTGCAAAGGAAAGAAGAATAGAACTTGCTTTCGAAAACTCAAGATGGTTGGATTTAGTAAGAACCAACCAAGCTATTCCAGTTTTGACTCAATTTGGTATTAAACAGAAAGCAAAATACGGATATATGCTTCCTTCCGCATATACCATAACCGAAAACAGATATATTTATGCTATTCCGTTTAGAGAAATGACCATTAACCCTAAATTAATTCAGAATAACGGTTACTAATCGAAGTATAATTCATTAAAATTAAACTTGATTTTATTTCATTAGGAATTTTAATAAATCGGAAAAAAGTTTAATTCTAAACAAAAATAAAATGAGAAATCAATTAACAGAAAAAGAAATACAATCGTATCAGGAAAACGGATTTATTCTTATTGAAAATTTTTTATCAACAGAAGAATTAGAAGATTGGAGATCCGTTGTGATGCATGCAGTAAAGGAAAGAAGCGGGCAGAAAATGCCAGGCAAAGACCTTAAGACAGGAGAGTCAGACGGTATAAATGAAGATACAGAATACTTCGGAAAAGTATTTGACCAGTTACTAAATTTATGGCAAACAGATGAAGGAGTAAAGAAGTTGATGCTAGATGAGAGGATTGGAAAGATGGCAGCCCAGCTTTCGGGTTCAGAAGGAATTAGAATTTGGCATGATCAAGCGCTTTTTAAAAGACCTTGGGCAAATCCAACATCTTGGCATTTGGACACCCCATTTTGGTCTTTTTCGGATCGACGCGCATTGTCTATATGGGTAGCCCTTGATGATGCTACATTGGAGAATGGATGTTTGTTTTTTATTCCAGGCTCCTATAAGCAAACTACATTTGAGAATGCCGGTATTGGTAAAAATATGGATAACATGTTTGAAGTCTATCCCCAATTTATTAAAGTGAATTCGGTTGCTGTACCAATGAAGGCAGGTAGCTGTTCATTTCATAATGGTTTAACGATACATGGAGCAAATGCGAATATGACCAGTGGTTATCGCAGAGCAATGACTTGTGCCTATATGCCTGACGGTAATGTTTTTAATGGTCAACCCAATGTTTTGCCAGCCGAGTACGTAGGTAAACTAAAGATAGGGGATCTGCTTAATGATGAGAATCAAAACCCGCTTATTTATCATTCGTCTAGAGAGACAAAATAATGCTGGTTGAGTTTTACTGCCCACGTTGGGGATCGGAACATATTGATTGGGAACTTTTTTTACAAAATGTTAAAGCAGCTGGCTATTGTGGTATAGAATGGTTTCCTTTTGGAGATGAATCAGATCCTGAGATAGTGGTAGATTTATTGATAAAGTACGATTTAAAATACAGTATTGTCATGACGGTTCTTGGAACATATTCGTCTTTTGAAGAATATGTTTTGCTTATGAATCGACAATTACAAGAATTAACTCTTGTGGGTAAGGGACTTTTAAGTCCCTTATTTATAAGTGCTCAAATAGGTAGAGAATATTTTACCAGTGAACAAGTAGATATTTGTATCAATAGTTGTGAGACTGTTAGTAAGTTTAGTGACATACCAATCTATCATGAAACGCATCGCAATAAATGGTCCTACGCTTCCCATATTTGTTGGGATGCATTAAAGCGGAATCCTAATCTTTTACTTACTCTGGATGTTTCCCACTGGTTTTGTGTATCGGAGAGTTATTTAGAAGATCAAAAGCCTGCTCTTGCTCTTGCGATATCCCGTTCTAGACATATACATGCTAGAATCGGTCATACCCAAGGCTCGCAAGTATCAGATCCTAGATCTCCCTCTTATGCAGAAGCGTTGGCAGCACATTTAGAAATATGGGATTCATGGATTAACAGCCGAAAGGTTTCTGGAGATACAATTTGTACTATAACACCTGAGTTTGGCCCTCCACCGTATCTTTTGAATACCTCGGTGAATAGCAATCATCAGGTACAATGGGATTTAAATCTGTGGATGAAAGATTTCCTTAACAAGCGTTATAATAAAATTTAAAATTAATTATGAAAAGAAGAAGTTTTTTAAAAGGAGGATCCTTAGCTGCTACAGGATTATTAATAAATTATTCCTTACCGTCTTTTGCAAACCCTCTAAATTTAGCAGATTTTTCTGTTGAAAATGACCTATATAAATTGTTTAAAAATCCAGAACTTAATTATCGACCTTATGTGAGATGGTGGTGGAATGGAAATAAAGTTGATAAAGCTGAACTAATCAGAGAGTTAAAAATACTTAAAGCGGCTGGAATTGGAGGGGTAGAAATAAACCCTATTTCTTTCCCAGACAGAACAAATGATATGAATATTGATTCATTACAATGGTTGGGTAACGAATGGATTGACGCATTGAAATCTACTTTGATTGAAGCTAAAAAGATGGGAATGACCTGTGATTTACTGGTAGGCTCAGGTTTTCCTTGTGGAGCAGAGTTTTTGGAAGGTGAGGAGCGTTCTCAAATAGTTGTTTTAGGCGTAAAAAAAATGGAAGGACCTTTAGTTGATGAAATATCTACTTTTACTTTTTTGAAAGAAGCCGACCCAGCTGTTACCAATGCCTATTCGGGTAGAAAAATGGAATTGCTGTCCGTTAAATTGGTGCCAGATCCATTAACAAAAATGGATGAGGTTATCGACTTATCAGATCAAATAAAAAATGGAATTATTAATATAAATATTCCAAGAGGAAAATTTGCGGTTTATAGTTTGGTAAAAATAGAAGGTTTCATGAAAGTTATTCAGGGAACTCCTGGCGGTGGTGGACCTGTTTTAAATCATTTTGATAAAAAAGCGGTTAAACGTTTTCTGGACAAAATGACGGATACAATTCAAGATAAAATCGGGCCACTTTCACCTTACGTAAGATCATTTTTTATAGATAGTTTAGAAACCGAAGGAGCAAATTGGACTTCGGATATGATGAGTGAGTTTAAAGCCAGACGTGGATATGATATTTACCCATATTTACCTTTTGTATTATTTAAAATCGGAGGTATGGGTAATACTGCTAATCCGAAATATCCTGCCGATATGTCTCCGGAAATGGTTGAAATGACTAATCGCATGCGATATGATTTTGAATTAACAAAAGCCGAATTACATCACGAAAGATTCGTTCACACTTTTGCCGAATGGTGTAAAGAAAATAAAATAAAATCTAGAGCTCAAGCTTACGGTAGAGGCTATTTCCCATTGGAAGGAAGTTTTGAAATAGATATTCCGGAATGTGAAACTTGGTTAAAGTATGGAATTGGAGAAGAAGTTTCAGAGGCTCAATTCGCGTCCTACCCTTGGCATCATGGACAAGGAAACACAATGATTAATAAATATCTTTCTTCTGGAGCTCACTTAAAAGGGAAAAAACTTATTAGTTCGGAAGAATTGACTAATACCGCAATGGTTTTTAATGAATCATTAGAGATTTTTAAAATTGCAGGGGATCAAAGTACACTCTCAGGCGTTACACATCCTATATTTCACGGATTCAATTATTCTCCTCCAAATGCTGCATTTCCAGGATGGATAACCTATGGTGGGTATTTGAATGAAAAGAATACGATGTGGCCTTATTTTAAAAACTATACGGATTACAGAGCTAGAATTTCAGCATTGTTACAACAAGCAACGATGTTTGCCGAGATTGCAGTTTTGCCCCCAACTACCGATTTATGGAGTATTTATGGTGCTCAAAACGAACCTTTTCCAACAGTAGTACATCCCGCTTATCAAATGTTGGTTTGGGAAGCAATTCATCAAAATGGAAGTTCTTGTGATTACGTTTCGGAACAAGTGATTCAGGATTCGGGTACAGAAAAAGGGTTTATGACTTATGGGGAACGAAAATATCATACGTTGTTTCTTATTGAAGTTGAAAGTATTGGAGTTGCAACTGCAAAAAAAATAGCTGATTTTGTTGCCAATGGAGGAAGAGTCTTTTGCATTGAGAAATATCCAGATAAATCTAGTGGTTGGTTAGATTTTGAAAAGAGAAATCTTGAAGTAAAAGAAGTGATTTCCAAATTAAAAAAACAGGAAAATCAATTTGTACTGTTAAAAAAACCAGAAAGTAATTTTATTGATTGGTACAAACAAATTCAAGAACAATATAATATTCCGTTGTATGTTAAAATTAAAGAGCCAAATCATTTTATAAAACAAATTAGATACCAAACAAAAGATACTGAAATATTATTTTTTAGTAATTCTAGTAGCATTCAATCTTATGATTATGAAGTATCTATATCAAGTTCTATTTTTTCCGGAAAACAAGCTTGGATATGGGATCCTATTTCAGGTGAGCGATATAAAATAGATATTAGTAATGGCTCTTTGGCTCTTAAGTTTGGTCCTGCGGATTCTAAACTTTTAATATTTGACAAGGATAATGATGGTCGAGTATTTAAACCAATGCTAATAGGAAACTCAAAAGAACTGAACTTCAGTGAGAATTGGTCTGTAGAATTGCAACATATAAATGGTACAACTAAAAATACACAATTTAGTACACTTTCTGATCTAAAAGATATTCCAGATTATACCAATTTTTCAGGGACAGTAATTTATAAAAAGAAAATAGAAATTTCTAATGCGAATCTCTTGAATCATTTGAATATTGGGAAAGTTTATGGTATTTCTGAAGTCAGTGTGAACGGAAAAAATGTAGGAACTCAGTGGTATGGCAATAGAATTTTTCCAATCAATAAATTTCTTGTGAAAGGGAGTAATACAATAGAAATTAAAGTGATTACTACAATGGGGAATTATATGAAAACACTAACAGATAATCCGGTTGCACAATACTGGACTAATGAGAAAAGAAAAAATCAACCCCTTCAATCTATGGGATTATGTGGGCCAGTTAAAATTTATTAATAATTAAATAATTATAGTCATGAATATAAAAAATAATGCACTGTTATTTTTACTTCTTTTTACATCTTTTAGCATGTTTGCAAAAGATTATAAAGCTTCCTTATTTGGAATCAATTCGGATGGTAAAACATTAAATACAACCTCAATACAATTTGCTATAAATCACATTAATGCCAATGGCGGGGGAAGATTAGTTTTTAATGTTGGAAGATACCTTACCGGAACGATTAATTTAAAATCCAATGTTACACTTCATTTTGATGAAGGAGCAATCTTGTTAGGTTCTACTAATCCGTTCGATTATGAGAAAACAAGCGCATCATGGTGTTATGCTTTAGTAGTTGCCTATGATCAGGAAAATATTGGTATTACCGGAAAAGGAATTTTAGACGGTCAAGGAGTAGAAGTAGCAAGAAATGTAGTAGAGAATATAGAAAAAGGACTTACTAAAGATTCTTATAAATATGGCAGACCATCTGAAGGGAATAGACCTATGTTAGTGTATTTTAAAAGATGTAAAGACATTAAGATTATTGATATTACTTATAAAAATTCCGCTTCTTGGAATCAGACCTATGATTTGTGTAAGAATCTAACTATTGATGGAATTACTGTAGATAACACTACTTATTGGAATCAAGATGGTATTGACATCGTAGATTGTGATAATGTATCAATTACTAATTCTTATATAGATGCCGCCGATGATGGAATCTGTTTGAAATCACACGATGCCAATAGTTTTTGTAATAACATCTTTATATCTAATAATAAAATTAGAACAAGTGCCAATGGAATCAAATTTGGAACTGCTTCAAAAGGAGGGTTTCGTAATGTAAAAATTGTAAATAATATCGTATTTGATACCTACCGCTCAGCTATAGCTTTAGAATCTGTTGATGGAGGTTTTCTAGAGAACATAGAAATTGATTCTTTAAAAGTATACAATACTGGTAATCTAATTTATCTAACAACTGGTGAGCGTATAAAAGGTAAAAAGAGTACTCTTAAAAATATTAAAATAAGCAATGTATACGCAGAAATTCCTGCAACAAAACCGGATGCGGGTTATGGTTTTGAAGGGCCAATTGAGGATCAACCGAGGAATATCTCTCCTGCAATCATTATTAAAGGGCTTCCAGAATCAATAATTTCGGATGTTGTTTTCAAGAATTTTGTTATTAAACATGCAGGTGGTGGTAATGCTAAATTTGCCAACGTGCCTTTGAATCAAATAGAAAGCATTCCAGAGTTGCCAGCCCAATATCCTGAGTTTTCAATGTTTAAGGAGCTACCTGCTTGGGGTGCTTATATTCGTCATGCAAGTGGGATTCAGTTTTCTAATATAAAAATGCAGACAGATAAAAATGATTTTAGAGTGCCAGTAGTTTTAGATGATGTACAAAAGTCTAAATTCTCAGATTTAAAAATCAACGGTAAATTTAAAAATCAAGACGTTTTTCAAAATAAATCTACCGAAAATCAAGTGAAGTAATTTTTGTATTTGATTTTGGACTTTGACTTTGAATCTAAATTCTAAAAACAACAACAACTTAATTTATAATTAAAAAAAATATGAGAATAAAAAACATAATTATTATCGTTTTGTTATGCCTAAACGCTACTGTATTAGCTGCAAAAGATTTTTCTGTTTCGTTGTTTGGAATAGAATCGGACGGTAAAACATTAAATACAAAATCAATACAATTTGCCATCGACCACATAAATCAAAACGGTGGTGGCAGATTGGTTTTTCACGCAGGACGATACCTTTCGGGAACGATTAATTTAAAGTCTAATGTTATACTTCATTTAGAAGATGGAGCAACTATTTTGGGGTCTTTAAATCCTTTTGATTACGAAAAAACAAAAGATTTTCCGTCCTTTTTATTTGCATTTAATCAGGAAAATATGGGGATAACAGGTAAAGGTGTTATTGATGGACAAGGAAAATTTGTTGCCCGAAATGTAGTAGCCAATATTGAAAAAGGTCTTACAAAAGATTCGTATAAATACGGGCGAGCTTCCGAAGCTAGCAGACCGATGGGACTTTATTTCAGAGAATGTAAAAACGTAAAAATAGAGGGAGTAACTTTTAGAAACTCGGCTTCTTGGAATCAAACGTATGATCAATGTCAAAATTTGACAATAGATGGTATTACAATTGACAATGTAGATTATTGGAATAATGATGGAATTGATATTGTTGATTGTGACAAAGTTTCTGTAACAAACTGCTATATAGATGCTGCCGATGATGGAATTTGTTTGAAATCACACGATTCTAAACGTTTTTGTAATGATATATACATCGCAAACAATACTGTTAGATCAAGTGCCAATGCTATCAAATTTGGTACTTTAGGACATGGTGGCTTCAAAAATGTTAAAATTATCAATAACATTGTTTTTGACACCTACAGATCTGCAATAGCTTTGGAATCAGTTGATAGTGGTTTTTTGGAAAACATAGAAATAGATGGATTGAGAGTATACAATACGGGGAATCTTATCTTTTTGAGAATAGGAGAGCGAACTAAAAAGGAAAGAAAGAGCACTTTGAATAACATTAAAATTAGTAATGTTTATGCCGAAATTCCTGCTACAAAACCAGATGCTGGATATAGTTACGAAGGCCCGATTGAAGATTTACCTCGAAATATTTCGCCTGCGATTATTATTACTGGATTGCCTGGTTTGTTGATTTCGGATGTTGTTTTCAAAAATTTTGAGATAAGACACCCTGGAGGAGGAAACGCACTGTATGCCAATGTTCCTTTGAATAAGTTAAATACAATTCCAGAGATTCCAGCTCAGTATCCGGATTTTTCAATGTTTAAAGAATTACCTTCTTGGGGAGTTTACATTCGCCATGCCAAAGGAATTGATTTTTCTAATATAGAAATGAAAGTAGATAAAACCGATTTCAGAGTTCCGATTGTTTTAGACGATGTACATAATTCCAAATTCTCGGGATTAAAAATAAATCAAATAGTTAATAAAAAAGAAATATATCAAAATAGTTCTACGAAAATAGAGATAAAATAAATTGTTCTTGTATAAAAGATAATAGGCGTAAAGTTTTGTAGGGTAAAAAGTTTTATTAGTATCATAATGATAATCAATTATACTTAATTAAACTATATGAAAAAAATAATTAAAACAGTTATGAAATGTCAATAACAATAGGAGTAGACATAGGTGGAAGTCATATTAGTAGTGCTGCCGTTGAAAGTGAAAACTTTAAAATAATCCCAGGTACATATTTTAGCGGAGCGGTTAATAGTAAAGCTTCAAAAGATGTAATTATAAAAAAATGGGGAGAAATAATTAATAAAACAATTAAAGAAATTGATACCAATCAAACTATTGGAATTGCATTTTCTATGCCAGGTCCATTTCAGTACGAAACGGGGATAGCGATGTTTAAAGATAATGATAAATATGAATCATTATATAATATTTGTATTTCAGAAGAACTGTTAAAACATTTAATTGTTAAGGATGTAAGTTTTCGGTTTTTGAACGATGCAAGCTGCTTTGGAGTAGGAAGTTCCCTTATTCAAGAATCTCTTTTTGTTAAAGAAAAGATTATAGCAATTACTTTAGGAACAGGATTTGGAGCTTCTTTTTTAAATGAAAGGTTGCCTATTACTACTGGTAATACTGTACCCCATAATGGGTGTTTATGGGATAAGCCTTTTAAAGCAAGTATAGGAGATAACTATTTTTCAACGAGATGGTTTTTGGGTCAGTATGAAAAGTATACAGGAGAAAAGCTTAAAGATGGAGTAAAAGAAATAGCAAGCATTCAAAATGAATACACCTCTATAATATTTGAAGAATTTGCAAATAATGTAAGCGATTTTTTGTTCCCATTCTTAGTAGAATTTGATGCTGATTTACTTGTATTGGGAGGTAACATTGCAAGATGCCATCAATTATTCTTGCCAAAAATAACTCAAAATTTAAAAATCAAAAATGTTAATTTACCAATCATTATTATTGAAAATACAGAGGAGACTAGTATTATAGGTTCGACTTATCTTTTCAATGAGGTATTTTGGGAAAAAATTAAAGAAGAACTTCCTTATTTTTAGATTCGATTGTTTATACTAATTTTTGAAGAAAACATTTATTAATAATTAATATATTATAATAGTGAATTACAAATGAAAAGACTTATAACGCTTCTTCTTATTTCGGTTTCGGTTCAATTATTTTCACAGAAACAATTGTATCAATATGTAAAACCGATAATTGGTACCGAAAAAATGGGACATACTTTTCCGGGGGCAACTGTGCCTTTTGGAGCAGTACAACTGAGTCCCGAAACCGATACGCTTTCGTACGTGAAAAACGGAAAATACAATGCAGATGTTTACAAATACTGTGCGGGTTATCAATATACCGACCCCACGATTGTAGGTTTTAGTCATACGCATTTTAGCGGAACAGGACATTCAGATTTGGGCGATTTTTTGATTATGCCTACAACTGGAAAATTGTTTTTGAATCCGGGTACTGTTTCGGGAAACAAAAATGGATTTCGTTCTGCTTTTTCGCATAAAACGGAAACGGTTGAAGCCAATTATTATAAAGTAAAATTAGAAGATTACAACATAACTGCTGAGCTTACTACTTCAAAAAGAGTTGGGATGCATCAATACACTTTCCCAAAATCGAATTCTTCTCATATTATCTTGGATTTGATTGCTGGAAATTATAATTACGAAAATAAAAACGTCTGGACCTATTTGAGGGTAATAAATGACACTTTAGTAACTGGCTATAGACAAACATCTGGCTGGGCCAGAACCCGAACTGTTTATTTTGCGATGACTTTCTCAAAAGCATTTGTTGCTTATGGACAAAAAAATTACGATAAAGAAGAAGTGTATAAAGGTTTTTGGAGAAAATTTGATCAAACCAAAAATTTCCCGGAAATGGCAGGGCGAAAAATCAGGACTTACTTTGATTTTAATACAGAGGAAGGCGAGAAAATCAAAATTAAATTCGCTTTGTCATCGGTAAGTCAGGAAAATGCTTTACTAAATCTAAAAACCGAAATACCGCATTGGGATTTTGAAAAAGTAAAAAAGGATGGTCAAGAGATTTGGAACAAAGAATTAAAAAAAATAGAAATAAATACATTGAATGAAGATGATAAAGTAAATTTTTATACTGCATTATACCACACTTTTATCAACCCAACTACGTATACCGATGTAAATGGTGAATATAGAGGATTGGATCAGAATAACCATTTTGTAAAAGGATTCGAAAATTATACAACATTTTCATTATGGGATACTTATAGAACTTTACACCCTTTGTTAAATCTGATTCAGCCCAAAAGGAATTCAGATATGGTGCGTTCAATGATGGCTCATTATGAACAAAGTGCCTTAAAAATGTTACCTATTTGGTCGCATTATGCCAATGATAATTGGTGCATGAGCGGCTACCATAGTGTTTCGGTAATTGCGGATGCAATTATAAAAGGAAACTATGAAGGAAACTCACAAGAAGCTTTAGATGCTTGTATTAAAACAGCAAATCACAGAAATTATGAAGGAATTGATGATTACATGGACAACGGATTTGTTGCGGCAGACAAAAATAGAACTTCGGTTTCGAACACATTGGAGTATGCTTATGATGATTGGAGTATTGCACAATTAGCAAAAAAACTGAATAAAACGGATGTTTATAACACTTTCTTGAAACGTTCTGAAAATTGGAAAAATGTTTATGATTCCAAAATTGGATTTATGCGTCCTAAAATGAGCGACGGTACATTCAAAAAGGAATTTGATGTTTTGAGCACACACGATCAGGGTTTTATAGAAGGGAATGCTTGGAATTTCAGTCTGTTTGTGCCACACAATCCAAAGGCGATGATTGAATTGATGGGAGGCAAAAAACAATTTAGAACACGCTTAGATTCTTTGTTTACGATGAATTTACCGGATAATTTTTTTGCAGAAACCGAAGACATAACCAGAGAGGGAATTATTGGAAATTATGTTCATGGTAATGAACCTTCTCATCATGTTCCTTATTTATATAATTATGTCGATGCACCTTGGAAAACTCAGGAAACAGTAAGAATGATTATGAAAAAAATGTATCAGCCAACTTCGGATGGTTTAGGAGGAAATGATGATTGCGGTCAAATGAGCGCATGGTATATTTTTAGTGCCCTTGGTTTCTACCCAATGTCTCCTGGATCTGTGAATTATGAATTAGGAAGTCCAGTTGTTACAGATGCTTCTTTGAATTTAGAAAATGGAAATACATTTAAAATCTCCACAAAAAACCAAGGTGATAGCAATGTGTATGTCGAAAAGGTAATTCTGGATGGAAATGTTTTAAATCGTACTTATATAACACATGACGAAATTGCTAAGGGAGGTCATTTAGAGTTTATTATGTCTAAAAAACCTAAAAAAAATCATAAGTAATAGATTGATATGAAAGTCATTGTAAAATTAAGTTTGTTTCTTCTTTTTGCAGGTAATCTGGCTGTAAATGGACAAGAAAAAAATACAGCTGATGATACGCTATACAGTAGTGAAAATTATGTTAAGTTAATTAAAAAAATCCCAATGAGGGACGGTGTTTTACTTTATACGGTCATTTATATGCCTCAAAAAAAAGATCAAAAATACCCGTTTTTAATTTGTCGTACGCCATATAGCGTTGCTCCTTATTCTGAAAATAAAATGAGAATTCCTGTAGGCCCCAATCGTTTGCTTACTAAAGAAGGATTCATTTTTGTTTATCAGGATGTGAGAGGTAAATATCTTTCGGAAGGAAATTTCGTGGCAAACCGTCCGTATATTCCAAACAAAAAGAATCGAAAAACGGTTGATGAAAGTTCGGATACTTACGATACAATAGATTGGTTAGTTAAGAATATAGACCATAATAATGGAAAGGCTGGGATTTGGGGAATATCTTCTCCTGGATTTTACGCAACATCTTCTTTAATAGATTCACACCCTGCTCTAAAGGCGGTTTCGCCTCAGGCTCCCGTAACAGATTGGTTTATTGGAGATGATAGACACCATAACGGTGCTTTTATGTTAATGGGAAGTTTCTCTTTTCTTTCTTCTTTTGGACAAAAACGAGACAGTATTTCTATCAAAGGAGCCCCCGGTTTTTCAAAATATGGAACTCCAGACAGCTATAGATTTTATTTAGATTTAGGTTCAATAAAAAATATAAACAACCGCTATTTGAAATATACGAATCCCTTATGGAATGAGATGATGGAGAATGAAACCTATAATGAATATTGGAAATCTCGTTCTCCACTTCCTCATCTTTCTAAAATTAAGCCTGCCGTACTCACTGTAGGAGGCTGGTTTGATCAAGAAGATCTTTATGGACCGTTGAAGACTTTCTTGGCTATAGAAAACGCAAAGCCTTTGTCAAAGACGGTTTTAGTTATGGGGCCTTGGTACCATGGTTCTTGGAACAGAAGAGATGGAGAGAGTATAGGAAACATAAACTTCGGAAGCAAAACAGGGGAATTTTACAGGTCTGAAATCGAATTGCCTTTTTTTAAGTTTTATTTAAAGAATAGTACAGATCCGCTATTGCCTAAAGCATATATTTTTGAAACAGGAAGTAATCTATGGAAAAAGTATTCAGCTTGGCCACCTGTTGAAGCTGTTGAGAAGTATTTATATTTACAGGACAAAGGTAAATTATCTTTTGAACGACCTTCTTCTGCGGTTCCTCTATTTGCAGAATACCAAAGCGATCCCGCTAAGCCAGTTCCTTTTACCTCAGAAATTAGAATATTTCGAGGGAATGAATATCTGGTAGAAGACCAAAGAATATTTGCTTCAAGACCCGATGTAATCACTTTTGAAACAGAAGTGTTAGACAAAGACGTAATCATATCCGGTAAGTTAACGGCAGATTTGTTTGTATCAACTACAGGTACAGATGCCGATTTTGTTGTAAAGCTAATTGATGTCTATCCTAATGATGCAGCCAATAATAGCCCTAATGCAAATGTGAAAATGGGAGGCTATCAATTGATGGTAAGAGGAGAGGTAATGCGAGCAAAATTTAGAAATTCATTTTCTTCTCCGGAAGCAATGACTCCTAATGAAATTACAGAAGTGACTTTTGATATGCAGGATGCGAGCCATTGTTTTAAAAAAGGGCATAAGATTATGGTTCAAATACAAAGTTCGTGGTTTCCTTTAGTGGATCGTAATCCTCAAACTTTCACGAATATTTATACTGCAGACGAGTCTGCTTTTCAGAAAGCCAATCATAAAGTGTATTTTCATTTAGGAGCTTCCTCTCATATAAAAGTGCAAGTGATTGAAAAATAATAAATAAACAGATAAAAAACGAATTAATTTATACAAATGAATATATTAAAATTTTCTTTAAAAAATGCAATGCAAATGTTGTTTATAACAGCATTATTGGCAACGTCTTTTGGTAGTTATTCTCAAGATATAAGCTATGCCAAAAGTGTTATAAAAAAATTAGCATCTACTGAATTTAAAGGCAGAGGTTATGTTCATAATGGGGACAAGCGTGCTTCATCTTTTATTGCAAATGAGTTTAAAAAATTTGGTTTGCAGCCTATAAATAAAGGATCTTATTTTCAAGATTTTAATCTTTCAGTAAATACTTTTCCTGGAAAAATATATGTAAAACTTAATGACTTGGTTTTAACTCCGGGTGAGGATTATTTAGTTGTAACTACAAGTCCTTCAATAAAAGGAAAATACAAAGTGATCTCTGTATCTCGAAAAGACATCGATACCGAAGCTAAATTTAGAGTTCTTATAGATAAAGCAGCAGACTGCTTTATCTTGTTAGATTCTCGTCCTAATTCTGAAGAAACGAAAGAAGAAAAAAACAGGATTGAAGCTAATATTACTTCTTTAAAAGAGGATTTTAAATTAAAATTTAAAGGATTTATTGAATACAATGATCTTAAACTGACATGGAGAACATTGACCTATCAAACGACCAGACCTGTTATAACCATCAATAGAAAGGATTTTAATTCTTCGGACATTACAAGTATTGACGTTAGTATTGAAAGCAAATTTGTTCCTGAATATACAACAAGGAATGTGATTGGAATGATTAAAGGGAGCTCGAATACGGACTCGTTGCTTGTTGTTTCAGCTCACTATGATCATCTTGGGATGATGGGTAAAGATTCCTATTTTCTAGGTGCTAATGATAATGCAAGCGGAACTGCTTTTATGCTAAATTTAGCTCGTTATTGTTCTAAAAACCAGCCTAAATATAATATGGTTTTTATTGCTTTTAGTGGTGAGGAAATAGGGCTTTTGGGCTCACGTGCATTTGTCAAAAATCCACTTATTGATCTAAAAAAAATTAAATTTTTAAATAATTTTGATTTGGCGGGTACTGGAGAAGAGGGTATTAGGGTGGTAAATGGAACCGTTTTTAGATCTAAATTTGATGCTTTGGTCAAATTAAATCAAGAACATAATCTTCTTCCCAAAGTAGATATTCGCGGCGAATTGAACAGAAGCGATCACCATCCTTTTTATGAAAAAGGAGTGCCTAGCTTTTATATTTATACCCAAGGAGGAATTAAAGCATACCACGATATTTATGATAAGCCAGAGACGTTGCCTTTAACTGAATTTGATGACTATTTTAAGTTAATGGTTCTTTTTTTCGCAACACTTTAAAAACAAGTTTAAAGATTAGAACTAAGGTAAATGACAATGATGCTCTTGTTTAAATCTAGAGTACTCGAATTATTAAAAAAAAAATAAAAAAGGTATTTTTATAAGGATTGTATAGGACAGTTTTGTTTTAGATATTCTTTTATTTTACAAGATCATATTCACTAACACCAATTAAAATATAACATGGAATCACTTCTCGGTATTCTTTTTCATTCAATAGGAGGTTTTTCCTCAGGAAGTTTTTATATGCCTTTCAAAAAGGTAAAAGATTGGGCTTGGGAAAGCTACTGGATTGTAGGTGGATTTTTCTCTTGGTTGATAGTTCCGCCAATTGCGGCTTATTTAACCATTCCCGGATTTGTTGAAATTATTGGTGCAGCGACCCCTACTATAAAAGCATTTACTTATTCAATGGGATTAATTTGGGGTATAGGCGGATTAACCTATGGTCTTGCTGTTCGTTATTTAGGAATGTCATTGGGGAACTCAATTGTATTGGGGTTTTGCTCGGCTTTTGGAGCTTTAGTACCTTCTGTTTATTATAATTTTTACCCTGTTGAAGGTAAAACTTCTTTTACTGATATGCTTTCAAATTCCGGAGGTCAAATGGTTCTGTTAGGTGTTTTGGTTTGTCTTATTGGTATTGCTATTTCAGGAAAAGCCGGAATGCTAAAAGAAGCTGATTTTTCTAAAGACAGACCGGAAAATAGCGATAAAGATTTTAGTTTAGTCAAAGGACTTATCATAGCGGTTATCTCTGGAATTCTGAGTTCATTCTTTAATTTCGGAATCGAAGCAGGAAAACCAATGGCTGAGGAAGCAATTAAATTTGGGGCTAATCCTTTATTTCAGAATAATGTGACCTATATTGTTCTACTATGGGGAGGACTTACCTCTAACTTTATTTGGTGTATGTACCTTAATTTTAAAAATAAAACTTTTGGAGATTATGCGAATGCTAAAATTCCAATTGCTAAAAATACCTTGTTTTCTGCCCTTGCAGGTACGATGTGGTTTTTACAATTTTTCTTTTATGGAATGGGCGAAAGTAAATTGGGTAACGGTGCCAGTTCTTGGATTTTGCACATGGCAACCATTATTCTAACAGCTAATTTTTGGGGATTTTATCTGAAAGAATGGTCAGGTGTTTCTCAAAAAACGTTTAGAACATTTCTATGGGGAATTGGACTGATTTTATTATCAATAGTATTGGTCGGAATTGGGAATTCTCTTTAATATAATATTTCAAAAAAATTTGAAACTCTTTTTTAAATAAATTAATAAAACACTATGTCAAATATAAATAATATAAATTTTCAGCACGTAAGCTACCTGTGGAATGATGCGAAAGCTAGAGAATTGGAAGGAGATGAAGTGGCACTTTTTATATATCGTTCTAATTTATTAGGAGCCGATTTAAGACTAACAAATTATGGCGGTGGAAACACGTCCGTAAAAATTACAGATAAAGATCCATTAACTGGAGAAGATTCTGAAATAATGTGGATAAAAGGTTCTGGTGGCGACATCGGAACATTAACAAAATCAGGTTGTGCGGCACTTTATTTAGAAAGACTTCGCAATCTTGAAAACGTTTACAAAGGCATCGAATTCGAAGACGAAATGGTGGAATTATTCAATCATTGTATTTTTGATTTAAGTTCAAAAGCTCCTTCAATTGATACACCTTTACACGGTTTCTTGTCTTTCAAACATATTGATCACTTGCATCCGGATGCTGCTATTGCTATTGCTGCCGCAAAAGATGGAGCTAAAATTACGGAAGAATTATTCAACGGAGAAATTGGTTGGGTGGGATGGCAACGTCCAGGTTTCGACTTGGGTTTACAAATGCGCGCTTGTTTAGAAGAAGCGGAGTCTCGTGGTAAAAAATTAAAAGGAGTAATGTTGGGTTCACATGGTTTATTTACTTGGGGAGACACATCTTATGAAAGTTATGTAAATACACTTGAAGTAATCGAAAAATGTGCCGAATATTTAGAAAGCAATTACGGTAAAAACCGTCCAGTTTTTGGAAGTCAAAAGATAGAAAGCCTTCCATTGGAAGCACGTCAGTTGAAAGCTGCCAAAGTAGCTCCGATATTACGCGGTTTCTGTTCGTCAGAGCGCAAAATGATAGGTCATTATACGGACGATGCCAGAGTCTTGGAATTTATTAATTCGAATGATTTAGTTAAATTGGCACCATTGGGTACTTCTTGTCCAGACCATTTCTTGCGTACTAAAATCAGTCCTTTGGTTCTTGATTTAGACCCAAATGAAGATTTATCAGATGTAGAAGCGATTAAAGCAAAATTAACTCCTGCTTTTGAAGCGTATCGTGCGATGTATTCAGAATATTACAATACCTGTAATAAATCAAACTCACCAGCGATGCGTGATCCAAATCCTGTGGTGATTTTATATCCAGGAGTTGGGATGTTTACTTTCGCAAAAGATAAAATAATGGCTCGTTTGGCATCAGAATATTACATCAATGCGGTAAACGTGATGAAAGGTGCTGAAGCAGTTTCAGAATACACGGCGCTGCCTCGTCAAGAAGCTTTTGATATTGAATATTGGTTGCTTGAAGAAGCTAAATTACAACGTATGCCAAAACCAAAAGCCTTATCAGGACGAATCGCTTTGATTACAGGTTCTGCAGGTGGAATTGGTAAAGCTATTGCGAAGAGATTTGCAGAAGAAGGTGCTTGTGTCGTTATCAATGACATCAATGTAGAACGTTTAGAAGGAGCTACAAATGATTTTATCAAAATTTTTGGTAAAGATGCAGTTTCAAGTACTTTATTAAATGTAACGGATGAGAAAAGTACAGAAAAAGCATTAGATGCTGCTTGTTTGGCATTTGGAGGTGTGGATATTGTAGTGAATAACGCCGGAATCAGTATCTCAAAATCTATTGCGGAACACAGTTTAGAAGACTGGGATAAATTATATGATATTTTGGTAAAAGGACAATTTATTGTTTCTAAAGCCGGAATAGAAGTAATGCGCAAACAAGGATTTGGTGGTGATTTAGTGAACATCGTATCCAAAAATGCAGTAGTTGCAGGACCGAATAACCCAGGTTATGGCTCAGCAAAAGCAGCTCAAGCACATTTAACCCGTTTAATGGCTGCCGAATTAGGTGGTGATAAAATCCGTGTTAATACCGTAAATCCTGATGCTGTTATTTCTGATTCTAATATTTGGTCAGGTGGTTGGGCTGAAGGTCGTGCGAAAGCGTATGGAGTTACAGTAGCAGAATTACCTGCTTACTATGCAAAACGTACTTTATTAAATGAAATTATATTGCCTGATGATATTGCCAATGCTTGTTTTGCATTTGTAGGAGGCTTGTTGAATAAATCAACAGGAAATGCCTTGAATGTTGACGGCGGAGTAGCCATGGGCTTTTATAGATAAAATTTGGTTTTGGTTTGGTTTTTCTAACGTCCTATTCTTTGGGCGTTAGAATTTTTTAAATAAAACAATACAAGGAAAAAAAATTCAGAACATAATTTCAGTAAAAAATATTAAAATAAGTTTTATTTAACTTTATAAAAAAATATCATGTTAATTGATTCAAACAAAATAGCCTCACATAATGAAGATTTAATAAAATCTCATAAAAATAAATTGGTTTTCACCGCGTCAGAAATTGGTGAAACCGAAAATATTATCCAAAAATTAATTGATTTCCAAATAGCAATTCCATCTTGGGCTTTAGGAACAGGAGGAACTCGTTTTGGTCGTTTTCCGGGTGGTGGAGAACCACGTTCATTAGAAGAAAAAATTGAAGATGTAGGTTTGTTACATACATTAAACAATGCTTCTGGTGCAATATCATTACACATTCCTTGGGATATACCAACAGATTATCAAGCCATCAAAAACTTAGCTGCACAACACAACTTAAAATTTGATGCGGTTAATTCAAATACGTTTCAAGATCAGGCTGGTCAAGCACATTCGTATAAATTTGGCTCGTTACAAAACGTAAATAAAGCAGTTCGTAAACAAGCTATTGCTCATAATATAGAAGTGATTCAACAAGGAATTGCTTTAGGTTCTGAATCATTAACGGTTTGGCTTGCCGATGGTTCTTGTTTTCCGGGACAATTGAATTTTCGTAAAGCATATCAAAATACACTGGAAAGTTTAGAAGAAATTTATGCTGCATTACCATCAAACTGGAAAATGTATTTAGAATACAAATGTGCTGAACCTAACTTTTATTCTACCACAGTAGCCGATTGGGGACAATCGTATTCTTATGTGAAAAAATTAGGAGGCAAGGCCTTCACTTTAGTTGATTTAGGTCACCATCTTCCAAATGCTAATATTGAGCAAATCGTTTCTCTATTATTAATGGAAGAAAAATTAGGTGGTTTCCACTTCAATGATTCGAAATATGGCGATGATGATTTGACTGCTGGTGCATTAAAACCATATCAATTATTTTTGATTTTCAACGAATTGGTAGAAGGAATGGATGCCAGAGGAATGAATCACGCTAAAGATTTAGGCTGGATGATTGATGCTTCGCATAACGTAAAAGATCCGATGGAAGATTTATTACAATCAGTTGAAGGAATTATGGTTGCTTATGCACAAGCACTTTCAGTTGACAGAAAAGCATTGGAAATTGCTCAAAATGAAAATGATGTCGTTACGTCGCAAGAGATTTTACAAAATGCTTTCCGTACCGATGTTCGTGCCTTAGTTGCCGAAGCACGTTTGCGCTCAGGAGCTGCATTAAATCCAGTTGGATTATACCGTGATCTTGCAGTAAGAAAGGGTCTTATCACCGAGAGAGGATTTAAAACAGTAGCAACGGGCTTGTAAAAACCAATCAAAAATGAATGTAGCAGCGATTTTTGATATCGGTAAAACAAACAAAAAAGTCTTTCTGTTTAATGAAAACTATCAAATTGTTTGGGAAAAATCAGTGAATCTTCCTGAAACAGTGGATGAAGATGGTTTCCCTTGCGAAGATATTGCAGAACTCAGAAACTGGATCGTTTTTAGGTTGTCAGAAATGCAGGAATTAAAAGAATATATCTTAAAAGCGGTAAATTTTAGCACCTATGGAGCCAGTTTTATTTATGTGGATGAAGAAGGTAACTCTTTAACACCATTATATAATTATCTAAAACCATATCCTGAAGCGCTAAAAAAGAAGTTTTATGACAAATACAAAGGAGAAGAAAAGTTTGCCCTAAAAACTGCTTCTCCTGTTTTAGGAAGTTTAAATTCCGGAATGCAGATTTACCGTTTGAAAGAAGAAAATCCGGAATTATTTGCGAAAGTGAAATACTGTTTGCACTTGCCTCAATATTTAAGTTCTCTTTTAACGGGAAAATATTTTGCAGATATTACAAGTATCGGTTGTCATACCAATCTTTGGAATTTCAAGAAGACGAAGTATCACAAATGGCTTAAGAAAGAAAATATAGCGGATAAAATTCCGCGTATTCATGATGCGGGACATACTATAAATATAATAGGAGATATTGCTGTTGGAGTAGGATTACATGATAGTTCTTCAGCAATTATTCCATATATGATAAATTTTACGGAGCCTTTCGTTTTGTTATCAACTGGAACCTGGAGTATTTCGATGAATCCTTTCAATGATACCCCATTGACTTTTGATGAAATGCAATACGACTGTTTGTGTTATTTGCAATACAAAGAAAAGCCTGTGAAGGCAGCTCGTTTGTTTGCCGGTAATGAACATGAAGTGCAAACCAAAAAGTTAGCGAGTCATTTTGGAGTGCCATTAGATTCTTATAAAGAGATCCTTTTTGACAAAAACATCATTTCTAAATTGAGGGGAATCAATCTTAAAAGATATTCTTCAAGTGATGATAAATATAAAATTCTTCGAGAATCTCCTTTTGAAAAGAGAAATCTTAGTGATTTTAAAAATTACGAAATTACCTATCATCAATTGATGTTGGATATCGTTGCACAGCAAATACTTTCAACTAACCTAGTGATTCATAATAGTCCTGTTAAGAAAGTATTTGTGGATGGTGGTTTTAGTAAAAACTCTATTTTTATGAATTTACTGGCTGAAGCTTTCCCGGAAATGGAAGTGTATGCTGCTTCTATGGCACAAGCCAGTGCTTTAGGTGCTGCATTGGCCATTCATAAAAATTGGAACCCGAAACCGATTCAAAATGATTTGATCGATTTAAAATTTTACAAACATTAATATGAAAATTGGACTTTTTATACCGTGTTATGTGGACCAATTTTACCCAAAAGTGGCTATTGCAACCTATGAATTATTACAGAAATTAGGCTGTGATGTTCGTTTTCCAATAAAGCAAACCTGTTGTGGACAGCCCATGGCCAATAGCGGGTATGAGCATCTGACTAAAGGTTGTGATACTAATTTTATTGCCAATTTTTCCGAGTTTGATTATATAGTTTGCCCTTCGGGAAGTTGTGTATTGCATGTCAAAGAACATTTGCATGATGAAAACAATGAAGCATTGGCTTCTCAAATGAGAAAGCGAGTTTTTGAATTAACCGAGTTTATTACCGATATTTTGAAAATCGAAATGATTCCCGGAAATTTTCCCCACAAAGTAGGGATGCATCAAAGTTGCCATGGACAACGTGGGTTGAAGCTTTCGCAAATGACTGAGTTGAATGCGCCATTTTTCTCTAAGCCGGAACAATTGTTAAGCAAAATTAAAGGGATAAATCTGGTTTCATTAAGCAGAAAAGATGAATGTTGTGGATTCGGGGGTACTTTTTGTGTAACCGAAGAAGCGATTTCTGTAAAAATGGGACAGGATCGTATAAAAGACCATGAAGACCATCAGGTAGAATACATTACCGGTGGCGATATGTCCTGTTTAATGCACTTAGAAGGCATTTTGAAAAGACAAAAAAGCCCGATAAAAATTATTCACATTGCGGAAATATTAAACGCTACTATATGAAAAATAATTTAGAACATAGCGAAGCCGCAGCGATTTTTAATAAAGATGTAAAACGAGTAGATTGGCATGATGAAACGCTTTGGTTTGTTCGTGAAAAACGAGATAAAGCGGCTTTTCAAATTCCGGAATGGGAATTACTCAGAGAAACGGCTTCAGAAATCAAGAATAATGTGCTTTCGAATATCCATGATTATTTGCTTGAATTTGAATCGAATGCCCAGAAAAATGGAGTTATTATTCATTGGGCTGCGGATGCCGATGAACACAATAAAATAGTCCATTCTATAATGGAAAAACATGGCGTGAAGCAGATGGTTAAGTCTAAATCAATGCTCACCGAAGAATGCCATTTGAATGAATATTTATTCGAAAAAGGAATTGATGTAATCGATTCAGATTTAGGAGAACGTATTGTTCAGTTTAGAAAAGAACCGCCAAGTCATATTGTTTTACCGGCGATTCACCTTAAAAAAGAAGATGTAAGTGAAACTTTTCACGAGCATCTTGGAACCGAAAAAGGAAATAATGATCCGCAATATTTAACCGAAGCGGCACGTCTTCATTTAAGAGATGCTTTCCTGACGAGAAAAGTGGCTTTGACGGGAGTCAATTTTGCTATTGCTGAAACGGGTGAAATTGTAGTTTGTACCAATGAAGGGAATGCTGATATGGGTGTGCACCTTGCTGATGTACATATTGCCTGTATGGGTTTTGAGAAAATAATTCCCCAGCGCAAACATTTGAGTGTTTTCCTTCGATTATTGGCAAGAAGTGCAACGGGACAACCGATTACCACTTTTTCCAGTCATTTTAAAACGCCTAGAGATGGGAAAGAAATGCATATTGTTATTGTCGATAATGGCAGAACGACCCAATTAGGCAGAGAAGATTTCAGGAGTTCATTGAAATGCATCCGTTGCGGGGCCTGTATGAATACCTGTCCGGTTTACAGACGCAGTGGAGGTCACAGTTATCATAATGCGGTGGCGGGACCTATAGGTTCGATATTGGCACCGAATCTTGATATGAGTAAAAATGCTGATTTGCCTTTTGCCAGTACCCTTTGCGGTTCTTGCACGAATGTTTGTCCAGTAAAAATTGATATTCACGATCAATTGTATAAATGGCGTCAGGTATTGGTAAAAGAAGGACATACTCCATTGGGGAAAACGGTCGCAATGAAAGGAATGGCAACCGTTTTGGCCAATCCTATGGTTTTTGATTTTGCTGGAAAAGCAGGACGATTTGTGATGAAAAACATACCGATTTTGGTCAATAATAGCCTTAATCCTTGGTATAAACAAAGAGAAATGCCTGCGCCACCTGAGGAATCATTTAGAGAATGGTACAAGAAAAATGCAAAGGAATCTAAAGACAAACAAAATGAGTAGCAGAACCACTATTTTAGAAAAAATAAAACAAAACCAACCGAAAGCAATCAGTGAATTACCTAATTTAGGTACTTTAGGATTGGAATCTTTTGAGATACTCGATAAATATAAGACGGTATTGAAGGGAATTGGAGGAGACTTTGTAGAAGTTCCTAATTATGATGCTATAATTTCGTTTGTCAAAAAAAACTATGCAACCGAAAAAAGAATGATTACGACGATTCCAGAACTTGCTGAAATTGCAGCGACTGATTGGTTTAACAATGATCCACATACTTTAGAAAATGTAGAATTGACTTTGGTTAAAGCGCATTTTGGTGTTGCGGAAAATTCTGCATTATGGGTAACGGATGTTATATCAGGGCAACGCGTAGCTGTATTTATTCCTCAATATTTGGCAATTGTAGTACATAAAAAAGACATTGTGGAGACTATGCATCAGGCTTATGACCGTATCGGAAATCAAGAATATGATTTTGGGACTTTTATAGCTGGACCTTCAAAAACAGCAGATATTGAGCAATCATTAGTTTTAGGTGCTCATGGTGCCAGAGGATTAACGGTGTTTCTTATGGATTAGGTTTTTATGGTTAAAATGAATAATAACTTCATTATTAGGCGTTTTTTATTCTGTAGACATTACTAAAGCCATAAAAGAACGCGAGATATTATCAGAAATGGTTGTTTGTTAGAATTCACATCCTAATCAAATTTTTTATTGTTAAAGGAGATTCTTTAAGTATCCGAAAGTAATGGATTAACGGTAAGATTATTTACTGCTAAGACTTCAGTATTTACCATCAGAATTTAAATTATATGAAATGAAAAAACGTATATTCTTAATTACTATATTGATTTGCAATTTTGGATATTCTCAAATAAGACTACCCCAGCTTATTAGTGATGGTATGATATTGCAACGACAGACAAATATAAAACTTTGGGGTTGGGCTTCCCCCAATGAAAAAATACAATTGGAATTTAATCACAAACAGTATAACGCAGTTGCATCTGAAGAGGGAAAATGGACAATACAATTGCCACCCCAAAAAGCAGGAGGGCCCCATGAAATGACTTTTTCAGCCAGCAACAAAATTATTTTAAAAAATATTCTTTTTGGTGATGTTTGGATTTGTGGTGGACAGTCAAATATGGAACTTACTATGGAAAGGGTAAGAGATAAATATAGTGACATAATATCTAATGCGAACAATTCAAATATTAGGCAATTCAAGGTGCCTTTTAAATTTGATTTTGAAAAACCGAATGACGATTTTGAATCTGGAAAGTGGATAGTTGTAAATCCTGAGAATATTTTAGAATTCTCGGCTGTAGCATATTTTTTTGCTAATGAAATTTATACAAAATATAAAATTCCAATTGGACTAATAAATAGCGTACTTGGTGGTTCGCCTGCGGAAGCTTGGATAAGTGAAGATGCAATCAGAAAAATTCCAGACTATTATAATGAAGCCCAAAAGTTCAAAGATAAAAAACTGATAGAAGAAATAGAGTCGAAGGATAAAACAATAAATGATAATTGGTATAAGTTAGTAAATAGCACCGACGATGGATTAAAAAATAACTGGTCAAGCCCTGAATTTGACGATAAAGATTGGCAGAAAATGAATATTCCAGGATATTGGGCAGACAATGGATTGGGCAATGTAAATGGGGTTGTTTGGTTTAGAAAAGAATTCGATATTCCAAAAGAAAAATCTGGTATGACAAAGCTTCTGTTGGGAAGGATTGTAAATGCGGATTATGTATTTATAAATGGCAAATCTGTAGGTACTACAACTTATTTGTACCCACCAAGACGCTACTTGTTTGATTCAACTCTTTTGAAGGAAGGAAAGAATGTAATTGCAATAAGAGTAATCAATAATTCTGGAAAAGGAGGATTTGTTTTGGATAAGTCGTATAAACTTATTTCAGGTAATGATTCCATTGACTTAAAAGGTATTTGGAAATACAAATTAGGGGCGAAAATGGATGCATTGCCCTCTAAAACATTAATCAGATGGAAACCGGTTGGATTGTTTAATGCAATGATTGCGCCATTAATAAACTATCCAATTAAAGGCGTTATCTGGTATCAGGGAGAAGCTAACACGAAAAAACCAGCAGAGTATTCAGATTTGATGGAGACATTAATTAACAATTGGCGCACCTATTGGAAACAAGGAAGTTTTCCTTTTATATATGTTCAACTTGCCAACTTTATGGAAGTAAAATCTGCACCAAGTGAAAGTAGTTGGGCAGAATTAAGACAGGCGCAAACGAATACATTATCAGTGCCGAATACGAGAATGGCTGTAGCTATTGATTTAGGCGAATGGAATGATATACATCCTTTAAATAAATATGATGTAGGGAAGCGACTTGCATTACAAGCAAAAAAAATAGCATATGGCGACAAGAAAATTGTTTCTTCTGGTCCATTGTTTAAATCTATGAAGCAGAAAGGAAACAAATTCATTCTAAAATTTACCAACACTGGTAGCGGTTTAGTTTCTAAAGGTAGTACAGAGTTAAAAGGATTTTCAATTGCTAACGAAGACAATAAATTTATTTGGGCAAAAGCTTCTATTAGCGGAAGTAAAATTATTGTATGGAATAGCAATATTTTAAGACCATATAGGGTAAGATACGCTTGGGCGGACAATCCGGAAGAAGCTAATCTATACAATGAAGAAAATTTACCTGCTTCACCTTTTGAGGCAAAATTGAGTGATAACAAATGAGAAAGTGTGTTGTGAAGAAAATGACAGTTACTTTAATAGTGAAAAATATAGAGAAATGACTGGAAAAGAAGTGGTTCAATAGTATTTCCACCACATCAATCCTTTCCAGTTCTAACAACATGAAAAGTCAGTAGTTTTTAATGGTCAATTTACCCAAAAAATGATGGTCAATTTGAATTGGAAAGTATTGGGTCTCATAATATTTTTAGCTTCTATACTACAAATTCCAGTGATATTGACCACCCAATTCCAATTTAAAGTGACCACCTAATTCCGGAACAAAATGACCACCTCCGTTTTATTACCAAAGTGTTTCTTAAAATCTATTTTACGGCTATCTCAACTGAATTAGAAGTGGGATTAAACTAGAAAATGAATGCTGTAGAAACATCGAAATGCAATGGCTTTTAGAAGACATTCGTTTATTTGATAAGATGTTTTTAAATGCCTTTTCTGTATAGTTTTGTAGGCTTTAGTCACTCCTCATCTCTCATATAATCGTGATTGGCTCACAGTTATTTTTTAAGTTAAATTGTTCAACAACTCTTTTACCTTCTTTACAGTATTAGCCGAAACTTTATAATCTGAATCTGATGCAAGTTTTGCAATCTGTCTTAGGGATAGCGTTGGATTTGATTTTATAGCTTTTACGACTCTTTTATGTTTTGATAGCGTTTCCTCTGGAGTATCCTTAGTGTCTTTAACACGCCCTTTATAGACACCGCCCCTTAATTTTGCCTGTAAAATCCCTTCTGCCTGTCTTTCTAATAAACTGGTTTTTTCGAGAGAACTCAACTCGGATAAAATTGTGGTTATAAGGTTGAATACTGGGTTTGCTTTACCATTTATCATTGATTCAAGCCCAAGATTATCTATTTTAACAATTACACCTTTATCATAGAAATATTGAAGGGTTTGTAACACATTAATGGTGTTTCTGCCTGCACGGTCAATCGCATGAAAACGGATATAATTAACTTCACCTGTTTCAACAGCGTCAATCAGTAATTTTCCTTGAGGTCTTTCTTTAAATGGAATAGAACCACTTATAATATCTATAAATAGTTTTTCATCGGGATGTGCTTTCGCCAGTTGGCGAAGGTTTGATTGCTGATTTGTACTCTGACGGATATAACGAGCTTTTTCCATTTGAAAAAATGTTTTTAAGTATGTCAAAAATAGTTAAATTTGATTAAATGAGCAAATTTAGGATGGTATATTTTGCACAATAAATATTATTGATATTATTAGATTCGATATGGTGGAAGTTGTGTAACGTATAAGTATAGTCTAAAATTGATCAAATTATCTAATTCTAAACTTTTTTACTATAAAATCAAGTTTTGATTAAACTTTCTGCTCAATTTCTTATATAATAATTAATTCAAACAAATTTTTTATGAAAACAAATGAGTGTAACAGCGAGATCGCTGAATTAGAGAAAAACAGAATTAATCTTAAAATTAAAAATGTAGAAGGTTACATAGTAAAGAAAAGTAGCTTATCTTCTAATTTAGAATGGTACTATGAGCGCAGGTCAAAATCAAAAGAATGTAAAAAGTCAGGATTAAATTATGCATACTTTATAAATGTACCAGAAAACGCATGTTTTATATTTACAGAGTGTCCTTTATATTGTGAAGATAATCAACTTGATATGGAACTGGAAGAGGGTTGTATAATAGTTACGATTTATGAGTCTCCAGAAGATTTCATGGCCAGTTCACTTGCCGAATTTTATCGTCAAATCTATAATGAAAATGCGGTGTATAGCTGGGATGAATTCGGGTATTATAGAACCAAAAGTAAGCATTATAATATAATTCCAATAGTGGTTGCAATATCAAAATTACGACCAAATAAACAAATTAGGCGTGAACCACCAAAAGAACGAAAAGGTATATGTGATAATTTATTTGTTTAAAAAAGCAAAAAAGAGGTTTCGGCCTCTTCTTTGCTTTTCTTCCATCTTTAATTTCTAATACCCCCATTCAGTATGACTAACCGGCAATCGATTTAATTCTTCTTTTACTTCTTTCCAGTTGGGTAAGAAACTATTCATCAGTGCTACAAAACGTGAATTATGATTTCGTTCCAAAAGATGGGTCATTTCGTGAATGATTATATATTCAAGACAAGTAATTGGTTTTTTAGCCAACTCCAAGTTTAACCAGATTCTTTGCGCTTCAATGTTGCAGGTGCCCCATTTGGTTTTCATTTTCTTGATGCCAAATCCATTTACATTAACATCCATTACAGTTTCCCATTTTGAGATAAGTTCTGGAATCTTTACTTTGAGTTGCGTTCTATACCATTCCTCTAAAATCTCTTTTCTTTTTGCTGTTTCAGTCTCGGGTCTGATATACAATTCAATTGTATTGTGTTTCAGTTTTACTACAGGAGAGCCATTGTGTTCTATAACTTTTAGCAAATACCTTTTACCTAGAAAGTAATGACTTTCTTTGGTTAAATACTCTCGAGGTGCTTCTCTTTTTTGTGCTTTAATTTTGACTTGTTGTTTTCTGATCCAACTTAATTTCGAAATAGCGTAAATGCGAATAGTATCAATATCCATTCTATTGGGCGCAGCGATTTTTACCTTGCCAAAAGGCGGATATACGCTTAAATGGACATTTTTTATATCCTTTTGAGTCACTTCAACAGTAATATCTCCAAGTTGAATTTCCTGCATTTAATACTCCTTTTGATTAACAACAATTTGAAAAATACGTTCTACTTCCTCATCATTATTTAAAACACTGTATAGTGCTCTTTTGATATTTCTTTCTTTTACCAGATCGCCTCGAAATCCATCCTGTTTATAAGATAACACTGCCGAATCACAAGCCATAGCTAATTCAATATTATTATCTAGATTATTATAAAGAGCTACTTTTGCTGGGCTACTCAAAACTTTAGGAACATCTGTCTTTTTACCATCGTTCACTTTTTTGGCTAATTCGGCGATTTTCTTTAGATAATCACCATAGGATAAGGCCTGATTTTTTCTTTCGTGAATGATTGCAGTCAATAAAGTAGACATTTCTTCAAAAAAGGCAGGGTCAATTAAATGGTCTCGGATAATTTTCTGGCGAACGTTGTTTTCTATCGTTTCTGCAACAGCTTGTTGATTGGATTTAATACCTGCCGGCAACGAATTTATCGCATCCGAAATCCCGGAATTTACTATCAAATCCAACAAGGGGATGTCACCAAATGGCGAGACTACTACCGATTCCTCTGCTTGTATATAATGGTCAATCAAATGACGCATATCTGCCTCGTAAGTTTTTAAATCCAAGGTTTCACCACTTAACTTTCTTATTTCCTCCCTTAGTTTCAAATAGAAATCTAGACGGTCTTTGATGTGATTTACTTCTTTTTCATTGTAACCCGCTTCTTCCATATCGCCAGCAATATTAGCGTAGGCCCTAATCAGGGCTACCGTTCCCTTATATAATGCGGTTCTTTGTGCTTCACGCTCTTTTAAATCGGTTTCTATCTCAGTATTACCACAGAAGTAGTGAAAGTACTGTAATTGCTCTTTTGGCGGCGCAACTGGCTCGCAAATCATTTCTAATTCTTCCAGTGCATTATCCAGTCGTTCCCTTCCCATTTTTAGACGGTCTTTCATTAAGACTTCGCAATCCTCTTGGGTAAAGGTTTCCGTATCCAATTCGGAAGTATAGACATTTATAGCATCTGAAACGCTGTCAAACAGGTTTTTGTAATCGACAATATAACCAAAGGTTTTGTCATCTGTGTCCAAACGATTCACGCGACAAATTGCCTGAAATAAGGTATGATCCTGCATGAATTTATCAATGTACAAATAAGTACAAGGTGGTGCATCAAACCCAGTTAATAATTTAGAAACCACAATCAATAATTTCATATTGGCAGGCTCTTCTCTAAACTTTGTTTTGGCGTTATCTTCGTAGGTTTCTGTTTTGGTCTGATTGGGATTGGCGGCTACTTTTTCGAGTAATTCGGAGTAAATCTTGAAGATGTATTCTTTGTCAGTTTCCGTATTAGCTCCTGTGTCTTCGGTGTTAATGTCTCTTGTTGCAGGATTATATGAAGTAATCACGGCACATTTTCCTTTCAACTCTGTTCTATTGAAGAGTTCGAAATACTTGCAGGCTTCATAAATACTGGAAGCCACCAATAAAGCATTTCCTTTTTCGGTGGATAATCTAGGTTTGGTGCTAAAATCAAAAAGAATATCGCTCACCACTTTCTCCATTCGGGATCGAGAACTCAATACATTTTGCATAGTTCCCCATTTCTTTTTCAGTTCCGATTTTTGAAAGTCATTCAATCCTCGTGTTTTGGCTTCAAACCAAGCATCTACTTTGGCTGGGGAAGATAATTTCTGGTCAATATCCCGTCCTTCATAGACTAGGTCTTTGACTACTTCGTCTTCAACGGCTTCGTTAAATTTATAGGTATGAATGTAAGAACCAAACACTTCCGAAGTCGTTTTTTTGTCTTGCTTTAGCAATGGTGTACCTGTAAACCCAATAAATATGGCATTTTGTAACATGGTTTTCATAACCAAGTGTAGTTTTCCGCTTTGAGTTCGATGGCATTCATCCACAAAAACGTATAATTCGCCAACGGTTTGTACCGGGTTTTCTTCTAATTCTGTTATAAAATCTTCAAAGTTATCTTCCGTTTTCTTCCCGAATTTATGAACCAAGGAACACAACAACCTTGGCAATGGTTGAGTTAATTGTTGTAAAAGTTCTCTTCCGCTTCCTGTTCTTTTGACAGGCTCTCCTGCATCATTGAATACCCTTTCTATTTGTTTGTCGAGTTCGGTTCTATCGGTTAAAATAATCACTCGGGCATTGGCATTATTTTCTAATATCCATTTGGCCAACATCACCATCATGATACTTTTTCCGGAACCTTGGGTATGCCAGATAATCCCGCCTTCTTTCTTTTTGATACGTTCCTGTGATGCTTTTAATGCAAAATATTGGTGTGGACGTGGCAGTTTTTTTATCCCAGCATCAAACAAAATACAGTTGTGAATAATGTCAAGAAATCGCTCTTTGTTGCAAATCTTTTTTAAATACTTGTCTACTTTGAGGTCACTGTTATCTTGCTCTTCTTCTTTCCAGTTCAGGAAGTATTTCTCTTTGGTTTGTATGGTTCCATAGCGTAAGCCTTGGGTGTCATTACCCGCCATGACAAATTGAACGGTAGCAAAAAAGGATTCAATAAATTCCTTTTGCTGATTGGTGATGTTTTGGCGAATACCTTCCGTAATTTCTACCAAACCCCGTTTGAGTTCCAGAACGCCCAGCGCAATTCCATTGACATACATTACAATATCAGGTCGTTTATCCCGATTGCCTTTTATGGTCACTTCCTCGGCAATGGCAAAATCATTGTTTTCCCAGTTTTTCCAATCGATCAAATGAACTGTGGTATAATTGGTTCCAATGTCTTCTTTTATTTTTATGCCATACCGTAGCATAGCATAAATTTTCTTATTCTTTAGGTACAAATCATCGCTAAAGCTATCCGCCACTTGCTTGAGTTCATAAATAGCTTTGCTGAAAACAGTAACAGTATAGCCTTGTTTGAGTAAATAATTCCCCAAATAGCTTTCCTCAATATTGCTGTTTTTTTCTCGGTCTTCCCAATTGCCGTAATATTTGTAGCCCAACTGATCTTTGAACAATTTGACAATTCGGTTTTGGGAATGGCGTTCTATTTGTCCTATGTTATTCATGGTCTTTATCCATTAATTTTTGTTGTGCAATTGCTACGGCTCTGTGTAATTTTTCCTGCAATACTTTTTGCGAAGGCAAAGCAGTCAAATAATCGGCTACTCGAATGTTGCTTTTGTCCAATTGCATAAGCTCTACATGCTCTTCATTTTTGCCCGTGCAAAGAATAAGTCCAATGGGTGTGTTTTCCCCCTCTACTTGTTCGTATTTTTCCAGGTATCGCAAATATAATTCCATTTGGCCTTTGTTACTGGCTTCAAATTCGCCAATTTTTAGATCAATGGCTACTAAGCATTTTAATCTTCGGTGGTAAAAAAGCAAGTCAATATAATAATCCCGGTTGTCTATGGTGATTCTTTTTTGGCGCGCCATAAAAGCAAAATCAGTACCCATTTCGGTGATGAAACGTTGTAGTTCTGCCAAGATGGATGATTCCAAATCTTTTTCGGAATACATATCTTTTAGTCCTAAAAAATCCAAGAAATAAGGATCCCTAAACACTAAATCAGGACTTATTGTTTTTTCGTTTTTCAATAATTCCAAATCATTTTTTATGGTTTGTTCTGGCTTTTTGCTAATGGCAGTACGTTCGTAAAGCATGGATTGAATGCGTTCACTAAAGGTACGAACACTCCATTTCTCATGAATACACATTTGAGTGTAAAAGTCCCGTTTTAATGGAGTATCTAAATAAATTATCAACTTTAAATGTGACCAGCTCAATTGTCTCCACAGTGTAGAGACAATTTGCTCGTTCTCAAAGATATTAGCAAGTTGTATACAATGTCTTAATTGTTTTTCGCTCCAGCCTTTACCATACTGTTGTGTCAATTGTATACTCAGTGCGTAGACAATTTGTTTACCGTATTCCGCTCTCTCGTTTTTTAGTACTTCGTTGTTAATGCGTTTACCCACATTCCAATAGAGCAAAGTGATTTCGGCATTTACGGCAATGGCCACATTTTGCTTACTTTGCTCAATAAGTTGTGTTACTTCGCTATAAAGTTGTACTTCTATTTTTGCTTCTTTGCTCATTATATTAATGGTGTTTTGATGCTTCAGTTTTTATTTAAAACTTTAATAATTTGGTTTAAGGAAAGGCTTAAATTTATCTTATAGTGATCATGAGAGTTAATTTGAATAAATTTCGCTAATTATTCTGAAGAGTAATTCTTGACGCTCATTGATGGCTTCTCTTGTTAAAAGACCATCTGTGTCTGGTTCATAACTTTTAAAGTGTTTTTTAATATCGTGAGTGCAATTATTTAATGATGCTTGATTAACAGAGTTTGTTAAAATTCTGTTCCAAATAAAACCGCTTTGTTGGTATGATTTTAATTTTTTCTTAAAGATCCAATTACTAGTTCTAATGTTTTCGTTTCCTTTAAAAAGTATAACAGCACCTAATCTATTTCTTTCTTCAATAAATAATTTTTCATCAAATTCGCCTTTTCCATCTTTAAATTGATCCATTATTTTTTCATTGTTTGAAAACATATGCTCTATATGGAAACCATGTGTTGGCCTGTTACCACTATGAGTGATGAAATGTAAACTCTCTTGTTTGGCAAAAGATTGTTCATTAAGTAAATCGGCTAAATATCTATCAACTCTTGATAAAACATATTTAGAAAAACGACCATCTATTTTTGCTTTTTCAAAATTTTTATATTGAAATATATCATTAAAAACTGTAATTGAAAAATTATTTTCGTTGAAGTAAGGTATTGTAACACTATCAAAAGCATCGTTTATTTCCACAAGTGGTTTATTACGTATTGCTTTGTTTAAATCATAGTATAATTTCTGACGCTTATTATTATCTCCTGCGCTAATTAAACTAGATATGGTAAAAAACTGATCGAATTTCTTGGCGACTAAATTGATTTTTGCATCATGTTCAGGGTCGTTTAATGTAAGAGCAGACAAAATTAAAAGAAATTGCTGTCCTTGCTCATTAGCGTAATTTGAAGCAATGTTAATATTTGTTCCATTTTTGGCATGGGCAGAAATTTGCAAATAGAGTTTGTAGAAATATTTAAAATCGTTTTTTATAAATTTCTCTATTTTAGAGGGATTACTCCTGTCTAAGTCTTTAATTATTTTGTCATTAGATAATAGGTTCCGATGGTATTTATTAGCAAATTGTTGGTATTGAAATGCAGTATCAGCATATTTTGCCCTGAAATAAGTTCTGAAAAAATCGTCTACGTTTTTATAATTTTCATCAATATTGAAAAATGTTTTTAATCCGTCATTCCAAATTACGTTACATTCTTCTTTTTTATCAGTGTCTAAAACCCCAAGTAACATTCCTTTTAAAACTTCATGAGGTTCTAATTCTTTACCTCTATCGTTAGCCGTTTCAAATATCATTGCTACATCTTCTTTATGTTTAATCACTTGCTCAATAATTAAAACTTTTTGTAAAAGATTGTAAACATAGTAATTGTATTTTACGGCATTAAAAGATCCATTTTTATCATAGAAATAACCATCATAATATTTAGATATAATTTGATAATTATCTTTTAGGTTGAGCTGGGTAATATTAGTAATGTCGGCATCTAAAATTGTTTCCTCTTCAAATATTTTTTTTATGATCGTGTTTCTATCTACATTAGAAATTTTAAAGTGTTTTACACTTGCCATATCTTCTTCATAGATTTTCTCACCGATAAATTTCTTAACATTTAATACAGCTTCTCCTTTATCAATACCTATATGATACAACTTGATAAGAAGCAGTAGGATAGTGGTCAAACGTTGCTGACCGTCAACAATATAAATATTGCTGCCTTGTTGATTTAGCATTATGGTATTAAGAAAGTAAGGCTTGAAATTTTCGTCTACATCTTTGAGAATATTGGGCAATTCGGATGATTGATTTCGCTTGTTTAATTTTAGATTATTCTCAAATCTTAATTCAATATCAATGATTAATTGAGTGACAATTTTATATTCTTTATCATCGCTCCAACGGTAATCTCTTTGATATACATCTAAACTATAAGGTCTTGGGTTTCCGAAAATATAGTTTATATCTCTTTCTTCAACATCAATTAATTTTGCCATATTTTTTTTGTGTGTTTGTTTTTATCTAAATCAACCTCGTTTTCCCCGTTAACAATTCCTGCATCATCCCCAACTTTATTTTTTTATATTTATCTAGTTTTTGCTCTAATGTCGTAAGTTCTGCATCCATATCCGAAAGAATCGTAGCGATTCGGGTTTGTTCTTCGTAGTTTGAAATAGAAACTTCTATCTGCTTTATTTTGTTTGGGCTTATTTCTAAAAATGTACTTCCACTAGCGTTTTGTATTAAAACATTTTTCAACGTAGTAATTAAATAGTATATATATTCATTATTGTAACCTGTTTTTGCAACAAGAGATTGAAATCCTTGATTTGTACAGCCTTCATACATTAAAATACTTACGTCTCCAATTCCAGCACGAGAAGTAAGCAAAATTGAACCAATAGGTAAAATTTTGCCAGAGGAATTTATAAATCCTTCTTTGGTTATTTTCCTTACACTTTCAAATGTGTATTTGTGTTTGCCAATTTCAGTTGGTGTAAACCAGTTTATTGTTCCGTTCCAATATTCAGGAATAAAGGTACTCGGAGTTCCTCCTCCGATAACATCGCAGATTTCCCCCAACTTCTTCACTTCCCAACCTTCTTTTGGTTTCAAAAGTTGTTGCATTGCACCCTGTTTGATGTTGCGTTTTTTGGCAATTAGTTTTTCTAAACCCGTTATCAACGCATCAGCATCGGATAGGGCAGTGGCAATGACGGTTTGTTCTTCGAGGGATGGTTTTTTAATTTTGATTTTCAAGCAGCTATTTTTATTCAGCTTAGGTTGGGCTGTACCAGAATTGAGCAATGAATAATTAAGACTTTCTAAGTAATTAGTTAAAAAAACTATATCAAAAGTTTCTTTTGGTTTTAAAACATGAGCATGATTGTTTACCCAAATTTTTCCTTTCACTTGAAATGCTAAAGGCAAATTTCGACTTAAAATATTTTCCCCATCCTCTCCAAGTAAAATCAAATCATCATCAAAAATGTAATCATCTATATAATCAATAATCCCAGATGCACCGTAATATGGAAATATACCGCTAATCTTCGTTCTATCACTTGATTTTATAGGTTGTCTCTGTCCATCTAAAAAGTCAACAGCCTCAGATAATTCACAAATCTCCCAATCATTAGGAACAATCCCTATTTCAGTTTGTTGGTATTTCTCTAATATTAATTCCATACCAATCCCATTTTAACCAAATGTGCATTCACTTTTTCTTCTAGCGTTTCCACTTTGTTCTTTAGTTGTGGCATAGGGTTGTCATAGCGATCCGCTAGTTCCTTGATGCGTTGGGTTAAGGCTTGGCTCACGCGTTCCATTTCGGAGGTAATAGCGCTAGCAATGGTATGCATCCATTTGTGGTCTACTACCAATGTTTTTATTTCGGTTTCTGTAAGCGTTGGGTATTTGGCTACTACTAATTTTTCTAATGCTTTTAAAGCTATTTTCAACTCCGCATTAATCTTGGTGTCTTGTTCCAAGAGTTTCAAATAGGTTTCACACACTTCCAGCTCTTCTTTGGGTGCTTTTTCAGCCTTTTTCTCTTTGAGTAATTTGGTTACTTCGGCTTTATTAATTTTGTCTAAATCACCAAAGAGCCCTCCTTCAGCACCGTGTTCTTCTTCTAGTTCCGTTTTGGTGGCTTGTCCTGCTTCTTTTTTGGCATTAAAAGCATCAATAGCATTTTGTTTTGTTGCAAAATAGTGAGCAATGATAAGGCTTGGCGGTATCAATCGGCCTTCAAGCCCCTCTAATCCCTCTATGTCTTTACGTACGGTTTCTTTTTTAGCGTTCTTGCTTTCTTTCGCTAGTCGGTTTACTTCGTTACCCGCTTTCCAGCCATCGGTAGCAATTACATAAATATCGTCTTGCATGGTTTCGCTCCAATAGGACATCAGGTGTTGGTACACATCATATTGGTCTATCAAGGGACGGTCATCGTAGGTATGCAATAAGCTTTCAGAGATGGTGTGAATCACTTCTTTGGGTTTGCAACCCGCTTCCAGGTTTTTAAGTTTGCTGGTTGTTTGTGCTGTCCATTCTTCCAAAACAGTCAATAAACCATACGTAAACGAAAGGAACTCAGGATGGGTAAATATTGTATTGTTTAATTCAGAAGCCGGGACGGTCAATTGTGAATACTTCGTTGCGTCAATATTCTTAAATAAAACGGTTTTTAAGGCTGGATATATTTTCCAATAGTCATTCAGGTTGTCAATATCCACATTTGGAATACCGCCTTTTAAATGCGCTAAAATATCTTGTATATCTTCGGTTTCCTGACTGTCAATATATCTTGGAATGTTGAGGTTGTAATCGTTTTTGGCATCTGCAATTTCATCAATGCCCACCATGCGGCTATACTTAGGTACTTCGAGTTGCTTGTTGAATACATCTACAATTTTGTGAATGTCCTGGTCACGTAAGCGGTTTTTGTTACCGTCTTTCATGAAACCTTTTCCAGCATCAATCATGAAAATTCCTTTGCGGGTATGGGCGTTTTCTTTGTCAATAAGAATAATACAAGCGGGAATTCCAGTGCCATAAAACAAGTTGGCAGGCAATCCAATGATCCCTTTTATCAGTCCCTTTTTGATGATGTTCTTGCGAATTTCACTCTCGGCATTACCACGGAACAAAACCCCGTGAGGTAAAATGATAGCCCCTTTTCCTGTACTTTTCAAGGATTTGATAATGTGAAGCAAGAAAGCATAATCACCATTCTTGTCTGGCGGTGTGCCAAAATCCTTAAAACGTTTGTATTTATCATTCTGTGCATCGACACCATTGCCCCAGTTTTTTAACGAAAATGGAGGATTCGCCACACAATAGTCAAAGGTTTTTAGTTTTCCATCTTCTTCCCAGCGTGGTTTAGAAAGCGTATTGTCTGCCCAAATTGATGCTGATGGTTTGTTGTGCAAAATCATGTTCATACGTGCCAAACCAGCCGTTGCCGTTTCTTTTTCCTGTCCGTACAAAGAGATTTCTTTTTCAGCTTCATCGGCTACTTTTAAAAGTAATGATCCGCTACCACATGTTAAATCATATGCTGTAGTTTGGGTAGTACTGTTGGCATCATTGATACCCAGAATCTTTGCCAACACCTTACTTACTTCTGCTGGCGTATAGAATTGTCCTTTTGATTTACCACTTTCGGTAGCAAAATGGCGCATCAGGAATTCGTAGGCATCGCCCAGGATATCATCGCCTTCGGCTTTGTTTTTGCTAAAGTCCAGTTCCGGTTTATTGAAAATTAGAATCAGTTTAGACAAGGTATCTACCATTTCTTTTCCGCTTCCCAATTTGGTTGGGTCATTGAAATCCGGGAAATCTTGTAGTTGGTTTACTTCCTTTATTGGATTTAAAATTTTCTTGTTGATGTCATCACCGATGGTTTCTTTTCCCACCAAATCGACCATGTCTTTGAAGCTCGCACCGTCAGGGATAACGAGAGGGGCGTATTTATCACCTGAATATTTATCGGAAATGTATTTTACAAACAACATTGTAAGTACGTAATCTTTGTATTGAGAGGCATCCATTCCGCCACGTAATTCATCACAACTAGCCCAAAGTGAGCTATATAATTCAGATTTTTTGATTGCCATTTTAGTATGCTATTCTTTATGTTTTTGTATTGATAAATTCAATCTCTTTTTTGGCTAAAGTAAAGATTATTTAATTAATAGGAATGTGGAAGACGATAATAGGAACGGATTTATTTTTATAAAAGAGAGTGAAAAAAAATAGCCCTTCAGGTATGATAGTAAAGCCTTTGCTCCTTGGTGAGAAAGGCTGCTATAATTATTTGTTCTTTATACTAAATCTACTGAGTGATAGGTGTACTAAAAAAAGATGCTAAAAAAATAAACTTTATCAAAGAGATGTACTACAAGTAAAGTCAAGACATCTTAAGAACAAGGTTTTGACTTAAAAAATAAAGTATATAACCTATGTTAAAAGAAAGTAAAAGAGTAAAAGTAAAGACTCAAAGAAGTAAATCAGTAATCAAGAATAAAAGAACCTCAAATCCCAATCAAACTACATTAATTAATTTTAATTCATCTATATCTATCATTAATGATGTAACAAATAATGATGATTTTGATGACATTGAATTAACTAAAATATTAGATAATTCAGGGGTTAAGGTCGAAAACGACAAGACAGAAACGGATGATATTTATGCACAGTTTGCGACACTGTTTAAAAATCCTGATACGATAATGATACCCACCAAGGTGAAGTCTTTAATAGAGCGAGATTTACCGAAAGGGATTTTGGATAATATACACGGAAGGGAAAAGACGAAAGAAAATAGAAAGGTAGCTGTTGAATTGTGTTTGCTATTTCTTTCTCAGTTGAGTTCAACTCACCGAAATATTTTAAATGGATCGAATCCTGAAGGATGGAAATCTTTACGAGCTGAATATTTGAGGCAATTATTACGAATTGATGAAAAGACTTATCAGCATGTGAAAGATGCACTAAAGTATGAATATAAAATTGGATCGATTCTAGAAGATCGTTTTTATATAATTGGAAAACACAGCTACGAGTATCGTCTAGGATCAGAATTTAGAAGTAAAGGATTTGTTCCTTATAAATTACAAACTGGCGTAGTTCAGACTTTGTTTAAAAAATCGTGTGTACGTAAACTAAAGAAAGCACAAGACAATATCATATGTGTAAACTTATTGGAGTTATATAAGTATGTGGTATTACCGACGGAAAATGAGATTAATATTGAAGCAAAGATGTTGGTGAAATTAGGACATACCAATAAAAAAGGGAAGACACTCATTTTTAATAATAAAAAAGGGAGGGATTTTTATCCTAATCCAGATAAACTTGTATTTGTAGAAGATTCACTTAAAGCGTATAAATATTTAACAAAAAATGGCTTACTAATACCTAGACCTGGAAACGAAAAAAGTGGTAAAAGGGTAGTAGATTCATTTACACTTATGCCTTCCTGGATCAGAAAATTAGTAAAGATTAATGGTCAGCCAATCGCCGAAGCAGATTATTCTTGTTTGCATCCAAATATAGCAATGTCACTTTATGGTGGGAATGCTCAATATTTGACACATAAAAATTTAGAAACAGAGCTAGGTATTGATGAGAAAACAGTAAAAATAGAGCATCTGTCTTTTTTTAATAAAGAAGTTTCGCAGATGCAGCAGTCGCCATTATTTAAATATTATCAAAAATACGAACCAGCTATGCTGGATGCCATAATCAAAGAAAAAAATGAGAGTGAGTATAAACACAAAATAACTTCACGCCGTTTATTTGCTAAAGAAGTCGAGATTATGACTGAGGTTGTGTCAAGGCTTAATGAGGAAGGAATATTTGTTGGTTATGTTTACGATGCGTTGTTTTTTGATCCGGTGCATTCGCAAAAAGTTGTAGAAGTTATGGATGAAGTTGCTGTTGATTTAGGGGCCTTTACAAAGGTTAAAATAGAGGAATAGACTTGTGTGTTTGTTATGAAATAAAAGCAGCTTAAAAGCTTTTATTTGACACCATATATGGTTACTTGACTTCTTTTCAAAATATTTAAAAAAAAAGTTTTAAAATACTGAAGGTCATGCTGGTGTGTCTCATTTCGCCAGCGTATATTAGCAGAAGATCAAATTTTTATGAAAAAGAAAAAGTCAATTACAAGAAAACAAATCGAATTCATAATAAAAAGATACCGACTACGAATTGGTCCATGGACACTAACGGACGGTTTACTCAGTGTTAATGGCAACGTCAAAATTTGTCATATAGATATAAAACAGGTCCCATTGAGATTCAAATATGTCTACGGTGATTTTATTATATCATCAAACAAGCTAACATCTTTAGTCGGTTGCCCCCAATACGTGGCTGGGGATTTCAATTGCTATGGAAACAACCTAACATCATTAAGATATTGTCCAGCTGAAATAGGAGGTAGTTTCTTAGCCCACGAAAATAGATTAACCTCATTAAAAGGAACTCCAAAAATAATTAATGGAAATTTTTCATGTTCTTGCAACGATTTAACTTCACTTGCCGATGGCCCTATTAAAGTAAATGGATTTTTTTATGGGTTCAAAAATAAGTTAAATACACTTGAAGGTTCACCAGAATATGTAGGTGGTTCATTTCGTGTTGAGGCAAACGAAATAACTAATCTAGTGGGTGTTCCTAAAGTAATAGGTGGCATTTTTGGATTTGACAGTTCTACATCACTTTATATGGGCAATCAAGATTGCAAGGTCAAAAGAATCGAAATTCAATCTCAAGAAAGAGTATCAAAATCAGAAAAGGTACTTCCTCAGATAATAATAGATAATAAAAAAAACTTGCCAATAGTATTTAAGTATATGCATTTCCTTGATCTGTTTACACCTCAAGGAACATTCAATAAGTCAAATTTTGATGATATTATTATGGACATAAAAGAAGGTTTACTTTAATCAATATACTGAGTGATGGGTTTGGATACATTTTTTGCAGAAGAGGATGAGGCTGCAAAAATATTGCGGGATCATTGGGTGTCAATTGATGATTATATCGTCAATGATGATGGAAGCATCGATGTTATAGGCAATGTAAAATTTTCAAAAACTTCAAGCTTTTTGACGGAAATACCATTGATTTTTAACAAAGTAAGTGGTGATTTTGACTGCTCAAATTTAAATTTAAAATCACTAAAAAACTCACCAATTGAGGTTGGAGGCACATTTGATTGTACCTATAATCAATTATCAACTTTGGAATATTTACCCAAAAAAGCAAAAGGGTTTATTTTTGATAATACAGTCAAATCAATATTTACTGGTGGGATAAATTCCAATTTTGAAAAAGTTTTGATGATGTTCAGGACCAATGACCCGAAACTGATTGGGCTACAAAAAATAATTACTGATAACGCTATCTACTTACCCACAATTTTCAAATATCAAAATTATTATGAGGTGTGGAATAACGACAAATCCTTCAATGAGCAAAAATTTAACGAATTGATTGATGATATTAAAGACGGTTTGGAATAGTCCCTTCGAAAACAATACTTAAAATATTTAAAAATAGTATGCAAAAACGTCATTAACTATAATTTTAAAAAATATTAATATGAAAAAACTACAACATTGACAATTTTAAGAATCAAACATTTTATCCTATTTATTGTTACTAGCTGGTTGTATTATTTGCATGTTTTTCTTTAAAAAAAAACGATTAAAATGAATTAATCACTTGTATTTACTTAAATATGGTTGCTTTTGCCGGTAAATTGAATCAGAATAAAATAACTTTTTCGGTAATGATAATTAGGTAGGATATACTAAAATATCCCAAAATACTGAATGTGCTTGGAGATGCTTATTACTGTTTTTTGAGTCCATTTTCATTTTTCTTCCTGTCGCCTAAAACTTTTTGCCTTTCAAATAATATAACTTCTATAACAGTTTAATCATGACAGATAAAGAAGAAAAAGAAATGAATTGCTCGGCAATTATAAATTTAAAGGACATTGGTGTCCATATTGGTCGAAAAGACAAAGAATGCATTAAGAAGTGGTTGTGGGAAAATAAGATTACAATTCACCGATTGGCAAAATTGACTTTTGTATATAAGGTAGATTTTGAGTGTGCTATGATTTTGCCGCATGTTAAAGATCGTCAACGGAAAGATCCTAAAGGATGGCAAGCGTATTATCAAAAAACGATTAAAAACGAAGCATTATTTGAATTAATAATGTTAGAGTTAAAAGTTAATGTTCAATACAAACCAACAACCAAAGTTAAAAGAAGTAAAAGCGATGAGGAATTGTATAAACAGCTACTAACATGATTAAGTTAAATCTTCCAAAAAATCCATATAGAGGATTAAAGATATTTTGTAAAAAATGTAATCAGGATAATAATAGTAATTGTAAGCATTATGACAGCCAGGTTTATAGAGTTAGGTTTCACGTTCCGGGGTCTAAAAAATCGGTTAAAACTAGGAAGTTAAATGCTATTAACTATGCTGATGCTGTAATTGAAGCTATTGAATTTGAAAAAGAATTAATTGCTACCGATTTTACAACTATTGGAAGTACAAAAAGCGAAAACATAATAGAAGAATATCAGGGAAATGATTATTCAATAGCCGATGCCGTAATTCGATATAATCAATATCTAAATGGTCAGAGTAACTACGCCCATTTGAAGAAGAATATCAGTCCAGGATATAAAGATGAACTAATTCGTTATTGTCGTTTTTTTTGTAAAAATATTAACGTGACTGAAGATATTACAACGTTTAGAGTTAAAGATGTAAGCAGGAAGGAAGTTTCAAATTTTTATAAATGGGCAGAAGGGCATTATAATGAGAAGACATTTAACAAGTGTATGGCTGGAGTTAAGGGCTTTTTTGAATTTTTAATGGATGTGGAAGAAATCGATATGAAAAACCCTTTTAGAAAGTACGTTCTAAAAGAAGTTGTTGGTACTGCTATAGACACAATTACAAAACAAGAATTTGATTCGGTACTACAAGCAGTTGACAATGCTTATCCAGTACTTAAATTAGGCGGAAAAGGAGAAAAAAAGGACATGTATAGGCCGTATTTAAAACAGGCTTATAAGTTGTTTTTGTTGACAGGTTGTAGACGTGAAGAACTAGTTGTTATGAGGTGGAGTGATATTTTTGGTTTTGATGAAAACGTCAAATTTATGTATATAGAAAATATCAAAGTTCAGAGAATTAAAAAAGGAAAAAAAATTCTTAGGCCTATTCCGATAACTACTGAGTTAATGAATTTGCTTATTGAAATGGGATACAACGATAAATATATGACAGATGATTATATTTTGTGTCCTGATCGAAAAATGAATGTTCAATCTTTTATGGATTTTCTATCAAAATCATTTACACATTATCGTAAAGGAGCAGGGATCGAAAAAGATTATAGCTTAAAGAATTTACGAAAAACATACTTTACCTGGGTAAATAAAGCAATGGGTGATGACACTATGGTAATATCATCTCATTCAACTAATGAAATTTTAAAGAAACATTATCTAGATGCTAAAGTTTTATCTGTGATTAAAAAAGGGGCTTTAGAAATTAAAATATTTGATTAAAGTTCAAAAGGTATAAATGAAAAACTACATTTCATTTATACCTTTTCTGTTTAATGTCTAGTAATATTTTTGTCTTGATTTATAAAATTCCTCACTTGAGTTCCTCACTTTTTCCTCACTTGAGAGATTTGAAGTCTATATTTCCGAAACATTATTCCAATAAAAAACCCTAACATATTGATGTTAGGGTTTTTGCTTTGGTAGCGAGACCGAGATTTGAACTCGGGACCTCAGGGTTATGAATCCTGCGCTCTAACCGACTGAGCTATCTCGCCATGATTCCGGATGGATAACCATCCCTGAATGCGGGTGCAAATATAAAAATAAAATTAATGCCTGCAAGCATATTTTTAATAAAAAAAAATATTTTTAAAAATGCTTTTTTTTCGGAGTTATATTCTATATATTTCGAAAAAATTAAATGTAGCTCATGGATCAAAAAGTACGTTACGAAATCGAGTTTCCCATAAATTCTTCGCCTCAATTATTGTATCAATATATATCGACTCCGTCAGGTTTGTCTGAGTGGTTTGCCGATAATGTGAACTCTCGTGGGGAGTTTTTTACCTTCATTTGGAATGACTCCCAAGAAAAAGCCAGACTTGCCTCTAAGAAAACTGGGGAAAAAGTAAAATTCAAATGGGTCGATGAGAATAGTAAAGACACGGAATACTTTTTTGAATTGCATATTTTAGTCGATGAACTAACCAAGGATGTATCTTTAATGGTCGTTGATTTTGCCGATAAGGATGAGGTTGATGAAGCAACATTGCTGTGGGAGAATCAAATTTCGGATCTTAAACATCTCATCGGTTCCGTATAGTAAAATAGTATTTTATAACTTATATTTGCCCTGAATAAAATTTAGGGCTTTTTTTATGATTAATTTTAATGGGACTATTGTATCTGAGGATGCTAATATATTGACACAAAACCGAGCTTTTTTATATGGCGATGCCGTTTTTGAAACGGTTAAAATACTAAACAATAAAATCCTTTTTCTCGAGGATCATTATTTTAGGTTAATGTCTTCGATGCGTGTCGTTCGAATGGAAATTCCAATGAATTTTACCATGGAGTATCTTGAAGAACAAATACTTTCTTTAGTGAAAAAAAAGGCATTGACTGATTCTTCTCGAGCCCGAATCACCGTTTATAGAAATGATGGGGGCTATTATTTGCCACAAAATAATACGGTATCTTTTTTGATCCATTCAATAGCGCTGGAGAATACGTTGTATTCAATTGAAAAAAAGCAATATGAAGTAGATTTATACAAAGATTTTTACATTACAAAACAATTGCTTTCGTCTATTAAAACGACTAATAAAATCATAAATATAACTGGAAGTATTTTTGCGAATGAAAATGGTTTGGATAATTGTCTGTTATTGAATGACAGTAAAAATGTTGTTGAGGCATTACAGGGGAATATCTTTATGCTTTTGGGAAGCAAACTAATTACACCCCCAGTTTCTGAAGGATGTTTGAATGGTGTTATGAGAAAGCAGATTCTTGCTTTGGCTAAAAAAATAGAAAATTTAGAAGTTGTAGAGGAAGTAATCTCTCCGTTTGACCTTCAAAAAGCGGATGAATTATTTATTACTAATGTGATAAAAGGAATTCAACCGATAACTCAATACCGGAAAAAAGTATTTACTACCGCTATATCAGTCCAATTGACTGAAAAGCTTAATGAAATGATCGGTACTACTTAATTTAAGTATGGATTTTCAGGGGCATTAGACCAGATGAGATATTCTCCGCCTAATTCCATGATTTGTTCTTTCCAGAAATGTGTTGCTGATTTTCCAATTATTTTATTTTCATAGCTATTTGCGGTAATAATCCATGAGTGGCTTTCCATTTCGCTCTCTAATTGGTTTTCGTCCCAACCGGTATACCCTAGAAAGAATCGGATGTTATCATTGTTAATTACGCCTTTATTGATGAGTTCTTTTGTCGATTCAAAATCACCTCCCCAATAAATTCCATTAGAGATTTCGATACTATTAGGAATCAAATCTGGAATGTTATGAATAAAATAAAGGTTGTCTTGTTCTACTGGACCGCCATTATAAATCTTAAATCGCGCGTCAATATCCGGGATTAAATCATGGATGGTATACTTCAAAGGTTTGTTAATTATAAAGCCAACTGATCCCTCCTGATTATAATCAGCTAATAAAATTACCGATCTGTTAAATGATAGATCCCCAATTATCGTAGGCTCTGCAATAAGCAGATATCCTTTTTTTAGTTTATCTGTAATCATCGGAATATAATTTTTATTAAATTTAAGTTTTTTATTATAATAGTACAAAATAAAATCGTTGAAATGCATAAAAAAACCTTCCATCTGGAAGGTTTTAATTATATTGGAAAACTTAAATTAGTTTACCGCTCCTTCTAATTCTGCACCAGCTTTAAATTTCACTACATTTTTAGCAGCGATTTGAATCGTTTTTCCTGTTTGAGGATTTCTACCGTCTCTAGCAGCTCTCGCTGAAACTGACCATGATCCGAAACCTACTAAAGATACTCTTCCACCTTTTTTCAAAGTACCACCTACGTTTCCTAAAAATGACTCTAAAGCTAATTTAGCTGCAGCTTTTGTAATTCCTGCATCAGCAGCGATAGCATCGATTAATTCTGATTTGTTCATAATAAATAGTTATTAATTGTTGGTTAAAAAAAAATTGTTAATACACAAATTTAGTAGGAAATACGTTCCTTGCAAGCGTTTTGTACGATTTTAGTTTGTTTTGTTGATAACTTGTTTTATTTGTTAATAAAAGCAAGGTTTTTTCTGATTAAAATGAACAAAACACCCGTTTTTGTTGATGTTAATAGGCCTTTGCCTCAGCTGAAAAGGTGATTCCATTGAGCAATTCGGGTGTATTCATCCTCTTTTTACCTGGAAATTGTAAACTCAACACCTGTATAAATCCATTTTTTACCGCAATCTTCATTTCTTTTTTGGTACAAATCAGAGTTCCAATACTGTAATTGTGATCTTCTAAAACAATTTTAGTTTCGTATATTTTTACATTCCACTCTTCGTTTTTATCTCCAATAAAACACCAAGCTGCTGGATACGGACTCAAACCTCGAATCAGATTGTTTATTTCCAAAGCCGGTTTTGTCCAGTCTATTTTGCAATTTTCTTTGTTAAGTTTGTAAGCCGTTTTAGTATCGGCAGTGTCTTTTTGGATAATTGTGGACACATTCCCTTTTTCAATCATCTCCAAAGTATCAATAACGGTCTTGCTTCCCAAATCCATTAATCGGTCATGCAATTGACCTGCACTTTCGGTTTCGTCAATTGGTGTTTCCGAGCTCAAGATCATCGCGCCGGTATCAATTTTATCGTCAATAAAAAAAGTAGTCACGCCTGTTTTAGTCTCTCCATTTATTATTGCCCAATTAATAGGGGCGGCTCCGCGATAGTTCGGTAGGAGTGAAGCGTGAAGATTGAAAGTTCCTAACGATGGCATTTCCCAAACTACTTTTGGTAACATTCTGAAGGCAACCACAATTTGTAAATTGGCATTCAACGATTTCAATTCCGATAGAAAAGTTTCGTCTTTAAGGTTTGCAGGTTGTAATAAAGTAAGATTATTGGCTAGCGCATATTCTTTTACTGCTGAATATTTTAATTTTTGTCCACGACCGGCAGGTTTGTCTGCGGCAGTAATGATACCCACAACTTCGTAGTTGTTTTTAAGTATTGTATCTAATATTCCCACAGCAAATTCGGGCGTTCCCATAAAAACAATTCGTAATTTTTCCATTATGATCTTAAAGTATATTTATTATTTGGTTTAACCAAAATAGTGTTGTTTTCTAATAAATCCTGAAGTACAAAGATAACTTCATCAGGACTGTTTTTAGTTTTATTTTGAATGTCTCTCGAATTTAAATCTTCGGTTTGCAATAAAGCAATGATTTCTTTCGAAAGTAACGTAACATCCTTTTTCTTGATTTTTTTGGTAATGCAAAATGAACAAATACCGCAATCAACGGTTGTTTCTTCGCCAAAATAATTCAAAATCAGTTTGTTTTTACATACCTTTTTCTCATTGACATAATGAAGAACGGACTGGAGTTGTTCTTTTTTTAACTGATTTTGATTTTCTAAATATTTTGAAACCCGACTGATGGTTCTTTCATCTTCCCGAATTTCATTAAATAGTATTGTGGCATCATTATTTTTCGAATGGTACTCAATAATCTCTTTTTCTTTTAATTTATGTAAAACCGCTTGTATTTCAGCTTCCTTGTGATTTGATTTTTTGGCAATCAATTGCAGGTTGAAAGCAGTTTGCATTTCATAAATTCCGGGATAGGTTCGTAAAATAGCCAAAATAATTTCCTCATCGTTCGGATTCAAACTCATATAACGAATCACTTCTTTGGAAGGAATAAGAAATTGTAACGTGATTTTTTCAGAAAATTCTTGAGACAAATTGATGATTCCTTGTCGATCCAGAAATTGCATCGCATTATATGTTTTCAATGTTGGGAATTCATATTTTAAACAAAAATGATGCAAATTGAATGTAAACTGTTCGTTGATTCCTTCTCCGTAAGCAATCTGAAAATAATTACAGAGTTTGACATACATGAGATTCAAAAACTTTTTATCGGGAAGAATATTTATAAATTGATTTTCAGTTTGTATTATGTCAGAAGGGCTGGTCAATAAGATTGCAAATGCTCTTTCTCCATTTCTTCCCGCACGTCCCGCTTCTTGGTAATAATTCTCCATGTTTTCGGGAAGTTGAATGTGGATTACGGTTTTTACATTGGCTTTGTCAATTCCCATCCCGAAGGCGTTAGTGGCAACAATAACGGGTATATCTTCATTCATCCACAGTTGCATGTTTTTATCTTTTTCTTTGGACGAAAGTCCGCCGTGATAATACGTTGCTTTAAATCCTAACGAATTCAGTTGTGAGGAAATGTCTAAACATGATTTTCTGTTTCGGACATAAATGATTGATGGTTCTGGATTTTTCTTCAGGATTTGTTCTGTTCTGAAAAGTTTATCTTCCACTTCAAAAACCATATAGGCGATATTTTCTCTTGCAAATGATTTTTCAAACACTTGCGGATTATGCAATCCCAGTTCTGTGATGATGTCTTCTTTGACTTTTGGAGTCGCAGTAGCCGTTAATGCAAGGAAAGGTACTTTAGGGAAATGTTTTTTTAATGCGGAAATCTTCAAATAAGCAGGTCGGAAATCATGCCCCCATTGTGATACGCAATGCGCTTCATCAATGGTAATTAAGTTTATGGGAAGGTTTTTTATTCGTTCCAGAATCCAGTCAGATTGCAAGCGTTCGGGAGATAAATAGAGAAATTTATAATTACCGAATTGACAATTGTCCAGCAAATCAATCATTTCTTCGGATCTGATGCCACCAGTTAATGCAATGGCTTTGATATTTCGCTTTTGCAAATTGGTAACTTGATCTTTCATCAGCGCTACTAATGGTGAAATTACCAGACAAATTCCTTCGTTCATCATCGCCGGAATCTGAAAACAGACTGATTTTCCTCCGCCGGTTGGCATCAATGCAAAAGTATCTTGACCACTTAAAACGGAATCGATAATTTCCTTTTGCAGTGACCTAAATTTGTCGTGTTTCCAATATTTTTGAAGAATAGCTAACGCTTCAGTCATTGTTTGAGAGTTATGAGTTATAAGTTATAAGTTGTTGATGAATACAGTTAGCATATGCACACAACACTTAACTCTTAACTTTTAACTAATTTTGTCTAAGATAAAAAGAATTCTGTTATCCAGGGTATCTTTAGGAACTTCTATCAGTTCGTAGCCGTAACTTTGATACGTTTCAGTAAGGTGATTACAGATGAGTTTAGCTTGTTCAAAGTTTTCATAACGTTCGTGATCGCTAATATAGATTTCTTCCCAAGGCGGAAGAAAGAAGATTTTAGAGTACTTATGTTCGCGACAAGCTATATCAAAAGTAGCAGGATAGCTATCGCCAATATAATGCATGTAAGCCAAAACATCCGGAATTCCCCGGTCAATAAAAACGACTTCATGTGGCTCTTTTGAAGCATTCTGGAATTGTTTTTTTCTTCCTTCAAGAAGTAATTCACTGAACAACAGTGGTTTTTCGAGGAATAATTGCTCAATTCCTTGTTTTTTTGCTTCTAAAGTTACTTCCCGCGAAATTTCGGGATAGCAACAATATCCATTAGCTATCAATCCATCGATGATAGTTGTTTTACCTGTTCCTGGACCGCCAATGATAACTATGATTTCTTTCTGCACTTTTAAAAAATAAGGGGCAAATTTACTTAAACTTATTGGGATTTGAAAAAATCATTGCGGTTAAAATAATATTAGGTAAAAAATCATAATTCAAAATTCATAATTTACGTTTGAAACTGTATATTTGCCTTTATTTTTAAATAGAAAATGGATAAGAACACTCAAGAATTTTATGATAGATTAAAAGTAGAGTTGGATATGAGCAATACATGGCCGGCGGAATACTTATTTAAATTTATTGTGCCAACAGATGATGATAACATTGAACGTGTTCAGTTGGCTTTTGATTGTATGGGAGCGGTTATAAAAACAACAAAATCCAAGACGGGCAAGTTTACCAGTATATCTGTTGACGTAACCATGAAAGATTCGCAAGAAATAGTAGATAAATACCTAGAAGTTTCTACGATTAAGGGAATTATTTCTCTTTAGATATAAAACAAAATTTTTGATGCAATATACTCGAATGATTATAAATCTTCGAAAAAGAGCATGTAAGATCAAAAAATATACATTCGAATATGAATTCAAAATATATTAAAGAAAACTCGAACGATGTGGTGCATCATTTGGAATACAATGCGGAAAGATCGCATTTGATTATCCCGGAATATGGACGCCATTTGCAAAAACTGATTGATCAGGCAACTAAAATTGAAGATGATGTGGAGCGTAACAAAGCTGCAAAATACATTATTCAGGTTATGGGTAGCTTGAATCCGCATTTGCGTGATGTTCCTGATTTTCAGCACAAATTGTGGGATCAGATTTTTATCATGTCTGATTTTAAATTAGTGGCTGATTCTCCATATCCAATTCCATCCCGTGAAGTATTACAATTGAAACCGGATGTGTTAAGTTATCCTCAGAATTTTCCAAAATACAGGTATTATGGCAACAACATAAAATACATGATTGATGTAGCCAATAAATGGGAAGATGGAGAGATGAAAAGTGCTTTAGTGAAAGTGATCGCTAATCACATGAAAAAATCCTATTTGAGTTGGAACAAAGACACCGTTAAAGATGATGTCATTTTCGAACATTTATACGAATTGTCAGATGGTAAGCTGAATTTGCTTCAAAGTACGGAAGAGCTGCTGAATACTACTGATTTATTACGAACGAATAAGCGGGTTTCTAATAAAATCTTGCCGGTAGGACAGCCAAAAATCCTTAGCAATAAGAATGTGAAAACTGGAAAACCAAATCCGACGCACAAAAATCAAAATAGAAAACCTTTATAAAACAGTTATTGGTTAAGAGTTATGCGTTCTTTATGAGCAACCCATAACCCATAACCCGTAACCCATAATCTAAAAAAAAATGGGAATTTTCAAAATAGAAGGAGGCATTAGTCTAAAAGGAGAAATCACGCCACAAGGGGCAAAAAATGAAGCATTACAAATTTTATGTGCTGTTCTTTTAACGCCTGAAAAAGTGATTATTAATAATATTCCTGATATTATTGACATCAACAAACTAATTACGCTTTTAGGAAATTTAGGAGTTAAAATCCAAAAGACAGGATCTGGCTCTTATACTTTTCAAGCTGACGAAGTGAATATAGCGTATTTAGAAACCGAAGCATTCAAGAAAGAAGGCGGTTCTCTTCGTGGATCTATTATGATTGTTGGACCACTTTTGGCACGATTTGGAAAAGGATATATTCCAAAACCAGGTGGTGATAAAATTGGACGCAGAAGATTGGATACTCACTTTGAAGGATTTATAAATCTTGGAGCAAAATTTCGTTACAACAGAGAAGATCATTTTTATGGTGTAGAAGCGCCTAAAGGATTGAAAGGTGCCGATATGTTATTGGACGAAGCATCCGTAACCGGAACCGCTAATATTGTTATGGCTGCCGTTTTGGCCAAAGGAAGAACAACAGTTTATAACGCTGCTTGTGAACCTTATTTACAACAATTGTGTAAGATGTTAAACTCCATGGGAGCTAAAATAACAGGTGTTGGATCTAACTTATTGACTATCGAAGGTGTTGAAAGTTTAGGTGGTTGTGAGCATAGAATTCTTCCTGATATGATCGAAATAGGAAGTTGGATTGGTCTTGCTGCAATGACAAAATCGGAGATTACGATAAAAGATGTGAGTTGGGATAACCTAGGCGTTATACCTAATACTTTTAGAAAACTTGGAATTACCCTGGAACGTAAAGGAGACGATATATACATTCCTGCTCATGTAGATGGGTATGAAGTAAAAACAGATATTGATGGTTCTATTCTAACAATTGCCGATGCTCCTTGGCCTGGGTTTACTCCTGATTTATTGAGTATTGTTCTTGTAGTTGCCACTCAAGCAAGAGGCGATGTATTGATTCACCAAAAAATGTTTGAAAGCAGATTGTTCTTTGTGGATAAATTAATCGATATGGGAGCTAAAATCATGTTGTGTGATCCGCACCGTGCAGTTGTGATGGGACACGATTTCAAATCACAATTGAAAGCCACTACAATGTCTTCTCCGGATATTCGTGCGGGAATCTCATTATTGATTGCAGCGCTTTCGGCAAAAGGAACGAGTACCATTCAGAATATTGAACAAATAGACAGAGGGTACGAGCGCATTGACGAACGATTGAGAGCCATTGGAGCCAATATTGTACGCGCGTAAATCAAATAAATAATTATAAAATATCGTTTAAGTAAACCAAATAGGATTTGAATCTAAGCATTCAATATGGTTTACTTAAACGTTTTTAATTTTAATTAATTTTAGAAAAAGATCATGTCAATCGAACAAACAGCGATAAAGGCTACTTATTTTAGTATTGTTGGAAATACATGTCTGGCAATTATAAAAGGATTGGCGGGATTTTTCGGGAATTCGTATGCTTTAATAGCGGATGCCATTGAATCTACCACTGATATTTTTGCTTCATTTTTGGTCTTATTTGGAATTAAATATTCCAATAAACCAGCGGATAAAAATCATCCTTATGGACATGGAAGAGCTGAACCATTAATCACTTTTTTGGTTGTAGGTTTTTTAATCACTTCTGCCACCATTATTGCTTATGAAAGTGTCATCAATATTGGCACACCCCATCAATTGCCAAAACCATGGACATTAATCGTTCTTGGGGCAATAATCATTTGGAAAGAGTATTCTTTTCGATTAGTGATGAAAAGGAGTATTCAAACCAATAGTTCCTCACTGAGAGCTGATGCCTGGCACCATCGCAGCGATGCGATAACATCTGTGGCAGCATTTCTTGGGATTTCAATTGCTTTGATTTTAGGTAATGGATACGAATCAGCCGATGATTGGGCAGCACTTTTTGCTTCAGGATTCATTCTTTATAATAGTTATCAAATATTCAGACCTGCTTTGGGGGAAATAATGGATGAACATTTATACGATGATTTAATTGAACAAATTAGAATAGTTTCACTTCAAGTAGACGGAATCATAGATACGGAAAAATGTTTTATTCGAAAAGCAGGAATGCAATATCACGTAGATTTACATGCAATTGTGGATTCGAATATTACAGTAAAAGAAGGACATGACTTAGCACATAAACTGAAAGATACCTTACGAGAGAAAATCCCGGAATTGGGCCACGTTCTGATTCATGTGGAACCGAATTAATTTCATAATTTAAATTTTTGAAATTTATAAAACTAAAAAAGGCACGAGAAGATTATTTCTCGTGCCTTTTTTCTTGTTGTTAAACTATTTGTCGTTGTTGTTTTACTCTAAAATATCTAAAAATTTAAGTCCAAAAACTACTCCGTCGCCTTGGAAACCATTTTGGTAGGAACGCACATAATCGACACGTAGCATCTTAAATTTTCCAAAGCCTAAATTATCTAAACCAACCGTAAATTCTGTGTAGGGCTTAACATTTGGTGTAGAAAGTGTATGAGCCCCCAGTATTAGAGTTGATTTTAATTTATTCAACAGCGGAATTTTATTCATAATATATCCTTCGTCATTGTATTCTCCATGTGCCTCAAAATAACGGTTATTTGTACTGTTGGAATAATAAGGCAATAAGTTGAAAACATTCAAATAGCGTTCTGACTGGCCTATATGTGTTTGATTTCCATTGAAATGTTTGTAATCTACAAAGGAGATATTTTCTGCATTCAAAAATTTACCAGCTTTTAAATTCATTCCTATAGTTCCTTTGTTTTCCAATTTTAAATCATAGGTTAATCGTGCATTTACGTGGTCAAATTCATATTTTTTTTCATTGGCAGCAAACCCTTTTTCATATCCTAAATAAAGAGTCGGATATTTTTCATTTCGGATGTTAAATTTCCCATCGGGACGCGAGGAATACTTGTTTCCAAAATTTATTTTTGCATTTAGAGTAGCTTTCATCAAATGATGCTTTTCAAAAGCAGGAGTAATAAAGTCATCAGGTGCCAGCGGATTATTAGAAGTGTATAAATCGTCCTTGCTAAACAAAGAGAAATCAGTGTTGTTGAATAATGGTTTGCGTTGCTGGTATTCTATCTTTCCATTCAGGTTTACTCCATTTGCAATATCCTGGCTGTACCCAATTGCTGCCGATTCCAGATTATACAACTTCATGAAATTGTTCTTGAAAGCCAATGAACTTATCGTGTTTATAACTTTACTGATGGGTTCATTGGGATTAAATTGCTTGACGGAACTACCTCCTGTCAAGTATAAAGTGGCGTAATTCTGATTGTTGAACCGATGGATAAATTGTCCTGTTACACGCAAACGATCTTCAGCAAAACCGTAATTGAGTTTAGTACTGATGGAAGTGTATATTCCTTTTTTTTCCTGATTTTTCCAGTTGGTGTATCTAAATCCAGAATCAAAATTATATCCTTGAACGGTATTGAAACTTAAAGAACCCAGATTTAATAAGCCTTCATAACTAAAGGAGTGTTTTTCTGTACTATTTTTATAAGTGTAACCTGTTAGGATTTTTAGCAGTTTGAATTTATTCCCTTTAGCATCAATAGAATCTAAATATTTTTTAGAATTTCGAACCTTGTAAATACTATCTTTTCGAATGTAATCACCACTTTCTTCTATGGTTAAAGGAATGGGTCTGTTGCTATTCCAAAAAACAGAATCTTTTTTATTTGAATTTATTTCGACACTTGTAATTTCATTTGTAAAAGTCTTTTTAGCAAAAGAGTTCACAAATTCATAATTACTATACACATAGGTATATTTTCCATTGAATTTTATTCCAAAGGCTCCGGCTGAAATATCAAGACTTTGGGTGTTTTTAGCCCAAATTTTATTGTTTTTATTATAGCTGAAGTTTTGTTTTAAAGTCATGACATCAACAAATTCCTCTTTCATTCGGTATCCTTTTATATCCAAGTCAACGGCATATATGGCCCAAGAATCTTCAACAATATAAATATAACCTTCAAAAACAGGTTCGCTGTCACGTTTTGCAGTAACTTTTATTTTATTGATCATTTGATTATTGGCATCATAAAAAGTACTTTCCAGTTTGTATTTGTAATAATTGAACGCATTATTGGCAATTGGAGAAATCATATTAACCCCAAAGTCAATCGTATTGTCATAGAAATCATAAAAAGACGATCTGGCAGTATTATAACTGTAGCCATTGTCTCTTCCGCTTACTTTAGAGGCGGTTACGACTTCTTTTAAATTATTGGGTTTTTCAAAAGTAATCTTAGAAAAAGTTTCAGACAATGAAATAATCCCGGTTCCTGTAGAATCCAAAGAGCCATTCATATCACCAATTTTTTGACCAAATATTTTTTTAGGGGCATTTTTTAGTTTGAAAATACCTCTGGAATAAAAATCGGCGTTAAAACGAGCTGTTTTTTCGGTATTTTCTTTTTTACTGGCAATTGCGTTTTTTATGATAGCAAGTGCAGGATTGATTTTGGTGTTGATTACAACTTCATTCAAAGAATAACTTTCTTCAATCATTTTAACGTCAAATGAATACGGCAACTTATCCTTCTGAATTGTTATTCTTTGCGTTTTAAAACCTAAAAATTGAAATACGACTGTTTGCTTTTCCGATTTTTTTAGGTTTAACTCATATTTTCCAACCTCATTTGAGGTAGTTCCATTATAGGTTTCCTCTTGAAAAACGGTTACAAAAGGCAGGGGATTCCCTTTTTCATCCGAAACGGTTCCTTTTATTTGTGCATGGTTGGTAAGTGATACCAAAGAAATCAGGAGTAGGTAGTATTTTTTCATGAAAGTTTTTTCTTTCGCAAAAATATAAGAACTTTAAAAAGAGGGTATTAATTATTTGTTAAACATTTATAGGAATATTTTTATTTTATTTGGGGAGCTACAAGAAAGATTGTATGGCCAATTCATAACTTTTTAAACCAAAACCTAGAATAACTCCTTTTGCATTTCCAGAAATATATGATTGGTGTCTGAAACTTTCACGCGAAAACGTATTCGAAATATGCACTTCAACAACAGGAGTTGTAATGGCTTTTATAGCATCGCCAATGCCAATGGAAGTATGGGTATAGGCACCGGCATTTAGAATAATACCATCGTATGAAAAGCCAAATTCCTGAATTTTATCGATTAATTCTCCTTCGATGTTGCTTTGGAAATAGGTCAATTCCAGGGCCATATATTTTATTTGTAAAGAGGTAAAATACTCTTCAAAAGTTTGACTACCATAAACCTCGGGCTCACGTTTGCCTAAAAGATTAAGATTTGGTCCGTTGATGATGATGATTTTCATAGTTCTGTTTTTGTAAAAATAAAAAAACCGTTCCAATTTAAGGAACGGTTTTGATAAATTTAATTTTTTATTGTAATTTAGAACGTAAATCCAGCTGATACTTGAACAACAGAGTTCTTAACTTCGGCATCTTTTGAAGCTTCAGTTAGTCCTAATACATAACGACCTTGTAGAAAAAAGTTTTTAGTAATATTAAGACCTAAGCCTCCAGCCAATCCAAATTCAAAAGTTTCGGGATCTTTGATATTAGCATTCTTTCTTTCGCTCAATAAAAAAGAAGCTTGCGGTCCAAGATCTAAACTAACTGTTTTATTCAAATGAAATTTTGCCAAAACCGGAATAGATAAGTAACCCAATTCATTTTTAAATTCTTCTCCTGCATTTTCATAGCTTGCTCCTTGAGTAGAATACAATAATTCAGGCTGAACAGAAAAACCATCGGTTAACTTAATCTCGGCTACTAAACCAGCGTGGTAACTGGTAATGGCATCCTTATTATAATTGGAGCCGTTTATCGTAATATCACTACCAGTTTGATTGGCGTAGTTTAAACCAGCTTTAATTCCAAATTTAACTAATTGAGCTTGCATAGTACTTGAAATAGCGAGCAGTAAAACGGTAACTAAAATTGTCTTTTTCATAATATTGTTTTTAATTATTGTTCTTAATTTGAACCTGCAAGATAAAACTCTTAAAGTATAGAAATATTATAATTTTATATTTTTTACTTATAATATTCACTTCCTTTTAAAATCAAGTTCATGCTGTTTTAAGCAGCTGATTAAGTCTGTTTTTTTAGGCTAAATCAGTTGAAAATACCGTAAATAGCTTTAAATCAGCTATTTAAATGTTAGTTTTTATTGTTTTTAATCGGATTAATTTGATTTTCAACGAGTTTCATTGATTAATAAGTGATTCTATAGATGATTTTTTAACTTTGGGGATATAAATTTTAAATGATATATCATGAAAAAAATTATTTTAACGGCAGCTGCAGTATTCACATTTGGATTTGCAAATGCTCAAGACAAAAAAATGGACAACAATGGTGGTCAAACCTCAGAAGGGAAATGGCTGATTGAAGCTAACACTGGTTCATGGACTACCGGAAATACTTCGTTCTCTTTACTTTCTGTTGATGGCAGTGACACTGCTTGGTCAGTTGGTATAGAAGGGGGATATTTTGTTATAAAAGATTTAGCTATAAAAGCAGGTCTTGGTTACTCAGATAATGGTTTTGATTACACTCCTTTTAATTACAAAATAGGGGTTAAATATTACATCGCAAGTCAGTTTCCAGTTGGAATTGATTTTACAGGAACTTCTGGTGATGGGGATAATGCCAACTGGATTGGTTTTCAAGGTGGTTATGCTTGGTTTGTTAGTGATACTGTTTCAATCGAGCCTGCGATTCGTTATAACGCAACTCTTGATGAAAACAAAGCAGATAATGCCTTTCAAGGGTTAATTGGTTTCGCCTTGCATTTCTAATTTTTTTATTACATATAATATTTCTAAGCCTCCTAATTTGGGAGGCTTTTTTATGGTAAATTTTACTCAATTTGTAACAAAATCGATAATTTTTGGATGATAAAAACTATAGGAATAGACTGTTAGTAATTCTGTTTATAACTTGCGTTAGTAAGAATTTTATGCCGATATAATTGTTGTACTTTTATTTGAATTAACAATTAAAACAAAACAACATGAAAAAAATTATTTTATCGGCTGCGGCTGTATTTGCTTTTGGATTTGCTAATGCGCAAGAAGGAAATTTTAAATTAGGAGCACACGTTGGTTTGCCAATGGGGGACTTTAAAGATTCTTATTCTGTGAATTTGGGTGCTGATGTAGCTTACGTTTGGAATGTTGCAGATAAATTTAGTGCGGGTGTTACAACAGGGTATACTACTTATTTAGGTAAAACAATTGGTTCTGGTGTTGGAAGTTTCGAAGTTCCTAACGCTGGATTTATACCATTAGCTGCTACAGGGCAGTATTCAATTTCTGATGATTTATTTTTAGGAGCTGATTTAGGGTATGCAATTTATGCTGGTAGCGGCGATGGAGACGGCGGTTTCTTATACCAACCAAAGTTTGGTTATCAAACTGAAAAATTTGAAGTTTATGCAGGATACAAAGGAATTTCTAATAATGGAACACTTTCTTCAATCAATTTAGGGTTTAACTACAAATTCTAATATTTCATAAAAATAATAAATTCTAAGAGCCTCCCAATTTGGGAGGTTTTTTGGTTTTTATGCTTTGTATTTTAACCGTTTGTTAGGTTTATTTTTTTGTTTGGACAAGAACATCTTTATGTGGAATTAGATTGCGATAGTCTTGAAATAAAATATTTTTTTTTGCTTTATGACAATAGAACATTAGATATAAAAATGCTTTTTTATGCTTTAAATATAAGTATGTACGTGTTAAAACAATATGTTTTTTTAGCGCTGTGTATCACTAAATTTAGTGATACAGGGTGGTTTTAATTTATTATTTATCAAGATGTTAGTGTGTTTGAAATAAAAAAATGAATTATTGATATGTAAGATTTATTTTAATTATTTAATAAAAAATCATATGTTTTAATAAGATGTTAGTTACATTTGATGCGTTAATTAAAACAAACAAAAAAACATGAAAAAAATTATTTTGACGGCTGCGGCTGTATTTGCTTTTGCCAATGGTTATTCTCAAACGGAGGGTGGATTTAGAGTTGGTTTAGATTTAGGTTATACAATTCCTTCAAATGGGGGAGGAGGAATATTATTCTCTATTGAGCCTAAATACAACATCAAAGACAATATGAATGTCGGCTTACGCATTGGTGCTGCTGCTATGGTTCGAGATATTAAAAGTGAAGGAGATACAGAGAGTGCTAAAGTTTCAGCTAATGGCTCTTACGTGGGGACTTACGATTATTATTTTAATAAATCTGGAAAATCTTTTGTCCCTTATTTGGGAGGTGGTGCAGGATATTATTCTATAGCAAATGTTGAGATTAACAATGGAGATAATAATGATGAAATAGCATTAGATGCGAATGGAAAAATGGGAGGATTGTTAAGAGGAGGATTCGAATGGGGTAAATTTAGAATGGGATTGGAATACAATCTTGTACCAAAATCTACCTTGCAAGATATTAATGGAGCGGATTTAGGAACTATTTCAAATTCTTATTTAGGAATTCATCTTGGTTTTTATGTTGGTGGAGGAAAATGGGGAAAATAGTCCATTTCTTTTATAGTTCTTATAAACCACGCCAGAGGCGTGGTTTTTTATGCCTAAAAAATGCTTTTCTTTGTAAACATGAATTGGAGTTCATACATCAAAAGTTATCAGTCTTATTTGAGAATCGAACGGGGTTTGTCAAAAAATACTATCGAAAACTATTCTTTCGATATAGAACGTCTGTGTCTTTTTCTTATAGAAAATGGAATAGAAGTTTCGCCGATACAGATAGAGGAAGAAACACTGCAACAATTTATTTACAGTGTTTCAAAGGAAGTCAATCCACGTTCACAAGCCAGAATTATATCAGGCCTTAAAAGTTTTTTTGGCTATTTGATATTTGAAGATTACCGATTAAACAATCCATTAGAACTCATTGAAACGCCCAAAACAGGCAGGAAACTTCCAGATACGTTAACGGTCGATGAAATTGACAATCTTATTGCGGCGATCGAATTAAGATCTAATGAAGGGGAACGCAATCGCGCCATGCTTGAAACCCTTTATGGTTGTGGATTGCGGGTTTCAGAATTAGTTTCCCTAAAAATTTCCGATTTATTCTTTGAGGAAGGCTTTGTCAAAATAACGGGTAAAGGAAATAAGCAGCGTTTTGTGCCCATAAGTGATTTGACACAGAAATACATTCAAATCTACAGGAATACTATTCGGACGCATAGTACTGTTCAAAAAGGTTTTGAAGATACGCTCTTTTTAAACAGAAGAGGAAAACAGTTAACCAGAGCTATGATTTTTACTATAATTAAAAACTTGGCAGTCAAAATAGATTTGAATAAAACCATTAGTCCGCATACTTTACGCCATTCTTTTGCAACACATCTTTTAGAAAATGGTGCTGATTTACGTTCCATACAGTTGATGCTTGGTCATGAATCGATAACGACAACAGAAATATACGTGCATCTTGACCGAAAGTTTCTGACGCAAGTTCTAAATTCCTTCCATCCCAGAAAATAATATTTTGTTTTATAATTGCTAATTCAGCGCTATTTAGGAAAGAAAAGGTTTACGGATCGAATCTAAAATAAAATTTCTAAAGATTCAGCTTAACTTCTTATTAAATTGGTGCGATTTTATTGTTAATTTGACGGTTTAATAAAAAATATAATCTAAATTGTTGGCATATTCAAATGATATAAAAAGTAGTTATGGTTTTTGATTTTCCCCAAAACGAAAATTGCCAAGAGGTAAATGATTTTTACAATAAATTATTTAATGAGATTCCAGATTTAATTTTTGAATTTGTGATTGCTCCTGACAATACCTATTTATTCCCATTAGTGAGTAAATCGGTAAACGATTTTTTTGAGTTGTCTTCGGATCATTTTTTTGACAGTGACAAATTCCTTGTCTATGACAGGATATTTGAGGCGGATCGATTGTCGTTTTTTCAATCATTGGTAAACGCAAAACGAAACATTACAAGATGGGATTTTGAGTTTCGGGTTTTATTACCTGAAAAGGGATTGCGTTGGCTTAAAGTTTCATCAAAACCAGAATTATATCCTGATGGGAATATTGCTTTTTATGGAAGAATTTCAGATGTAACGGACTTAAAAGAACAGGAAATCAAACTTAAAATTTCTGAAGAGCGTTTTAAATTTGCTTTGGAGGCCTCTACAGCAGGAGTCTGGGATTGGGATTTAACGACCAACAAAGTTTTCTATTCCTCACAATCGATGAAAATCCTAGAGCAGGAATCTTTGGATATTTTTGATAATCCGGAACGTTGGGATGAAATTGTGCACCCTGATGATTTAGAAAAATATTATTCTGAAATCCATGATCATTTTGAGAATAAAATACCTTTTTATGAAAATTACCACCGTGTTTTAACGTCAAGCGGAAAATACAAATGGATTTTAGATAGAGGAAAAGTAATTGAGCGTGACGCAGATGGGAAACCATTAAGGGTTATAGGAACGCACACTGATATTTCTTCCCAAAAAGAAAAAGAACTGGAGTTAATAAAAACAATGGAATTGTATAGTCAGCAAAATAGCCGACTATTGAATTTTTCACATATTGTATCGCATAATCTAAATACACAAGCAGGTAATATTAAATCACTTTTAGATATTATAGATGCCGATGATAATTTAGAGAGCAACAAAGAAATGTTGGTCCATTTGCGCACTGTTTCGAATGATTTAAACGAGACAATAGCAAATTTGACCCAATTGGTGTTAATACAAAGTAATTCGAACATTCCGATTAAATCATTGAACTTGAATTTATATTTAAATAAGACTTTGGATTTGATCAAGAATTTAAAAAATAAAAATCAAGTTACCATTATAAATGAGATTCCTGATGGAGCTTTTGTGGATTTTAATCCGGCTTATTTAGAAAGTGTTTTGTTGAATTTTACAACAAATGCCATAAAATACTCGAATCCTAATAAAACCATTGAGATAAGATATTCTTTCTCATTGGAAAATGGAAAAAAAACGTTGTCGATTTCAGATAATGGATTAGGTATCGATTTGAAAAAATATGGGGATTCTCTTTTTGGGATGTACAAAACATTTCACAAGCATGAAGAAGCCAGAGGATTAGGATTGCACATTACAAAGAATCAAATAGAATCGATGAAAGGGACTGTTTCGGTTGAAAGTGAAGTAGGAGTAGGAACTACTTTTAAGATCGTTTTTAACGATAGCTTGAATGATTAATTAGCTAATTTCGATAATAGAAAGCATATTTTAAAGATATTCTACTTTCTATATAATGCAAAAAAAAAACTTCTCAGTGATGAGAAGTTTTTTTATATATGTAATTCAATAAATTATTTAGCAATATTCACGGCTCTTGTTTCACGAATTACAGTTACTTTAACTTGTCCAGGATACGTCATCTCCGTTTGGATTTTTTGGGAAATATCAAAAGATAAGTTAGCCGCATTTTCATCAGAAACTTTTTCGCTCTCCACAATTACACGAAGTTCTCTTCCCGCTTGAATTGCATAAGCGTTTTTCACACCGCTGAATCCGTACGCGACTTCTTCAAGATCTTTTAGACGTTGAATATAAGAATCCAATACTTGTCTTCTCGCTCCTGGTCTTGCACCTGAAATAGCATCACAAACCTGAATAATTGGCGATAATAATGATTTCATCTCTATCTCATCGTGGTGTGCTCCAATAGCGTTACAAACCTCTTCTTTTTCGCCGTATTTCTCCGCCCATTGCATTCCTAATAATGCGTGTGGTAAATCACTTTCGGCATCTGGAACTTTACCAATATCGTGTAATAAACCGGCTCTTTTAGCGAGTTTTACGTTTAGACCAAGTTCAGCAGCCATGATTCCACAAAGCTTAGAAACTTCACGGGAGTGTTGCAATAAATTCTGTCCGTAAGAAGAACGGTATTTCATACGTCCTACCACTTTAATCAATTCAGGGTGTAATCCGTGAATTCCTAAATCGATAACGGTACGTTTACCAACTTCTATAATTTCATCGTCAATTTGTTTAGCAGTTTTTGCAACTACTTCTTCAATACGAGCCGGGTGAATTCTTCCGTCAGTTACTAATTTGTGTAATGCCAAACGTGCAATTTCTCTACGTACAGGATCAAAACAAGAAAGGATAATAGCTTCCGGCGTATCATCTACAATGATTTCAACTCCAGTTGCAGCTTCCAGCGCACGGATATTTCTACCTTCACGACCAATGATTCTTCCTTTTACGTCATCAGATTCAATGTTGAATACCGAAACACAGTTTTCTACTGCTTCTTCCGTACCAACTCTTTGAATGGTATTGATGATTATTTTTTTCGCTTCTTGCTGTGCCGTCAATTTTGCCTCTTCAATAGTATCTTGAATATGAGACATTGCTTTGCTTTTTGCTTCCGCTTTCAGTCCTTCTACCAATTGATCTTTAGCTTCTTCAGCAGATAAACCAGAGATAACTTCCAATTGTTGCAATTGACTTTTATGTAGTTTGTCAACTTCAGCTTGTTTCTTATCTAGGTTTTCAATTTTAGTGGTGTATTCTAAAGTTTTAGATTCAAAATCATCATTTACTTTTTTAGCTTTTGATAATTCATTAGAAATTTGAGATTCTTTATCGCGAACTCTTTTTTCTATTTCGGCAACTTTTTTATCACGGGATAAAATAACTTGTTCGTGTTCTGATTTTAATTCAATAAATTTCTCTTTTGCTTGAAGAATTTTATCTTTCTTTATGTTTTCAGCTTCCAGATTAGCATCTTTCAAAATGGATGATGCTTCTTTTTTTGCGTTTTTAATTAAGTTTGAAATATTGCTTTTTTCTATCAGTTTGGCAATACCAAAACCTCCCGCAATACCTATAATTCCTGAAATAATAATCGTTAATATGTCCATGTTTGTTAAAATTTATATATAAAAAAAGCCTACATTAGGTTGCTTGTATAAACTCGGAAAGACAAGTTTTGAGCTAACTCGTTGTTCAAGCTTCCGTACTTAAACGGCTTGCTATAGTAACGATGATTTGCTCATTCTAAATTGTTAGTGTTGAGTTTACCAAATATGAACTAATGTAGGCAGTATCTTAGTTTTTGTAAAGAACGTTTATTTGTCGAGATATTGATCTAAAATCGAATTGATTTTTTTAATTCTTTCGATGGTTGCTTCTCCATCTATGGCATTATCAATTTGTTTTTGTTCCGTTTGTGAAGCAAATTGTAAAGCACACATTGCCAATACATCTTGCTTGTCACGAACCGCGTAATTTTCTTCAAATTGCTTGATCATCTTATCAATTTTTTTCGAAGCGCTTCTAAGGCCTTCTTCCTGAGAGAAATCAACCGTTAACGGGTAGACTCTGTCTGCGATTGATATTTTAATTTTAAGCTTTTCGTCCATATCTTTTATTAATCTGATAGCTGTGCTATACAGTAATCAATTTCGCGAATTAATGAATTTATTTTAAGCTTCGTATCTCTTTTATTATCGTCACTGCCTAGTAATGTATTTGCTACTTTGAGTGTTTCATACTGCGTTTTTAGCGCTTCAATCTCTTGTGATTGAGTTTGTATTATGGATGCAGTTTTTGTTAATTCGTTTTTCAAATCTTGATTATTTTTCTCCAAACCTTTCATTTTTGTGAAAAGTTTTTCAATCTTATTTTCAAGAGTATCAATAATTTCTGCAATTGCACTCATTATATATCTTATTCATTACATAATCATACAAAGTTAGTATTCCTTTTTAATTTTGCAATATTTTATTATTTTTTTTGCATTAAATTAATTAAATATCAGTTTTACAAATGGTTACGGACTATTTTTTTTAGTGCTGTTTTGAATACTTTTTTTATCTTAGCAAAAATGTAAACGATGAGATTTTCTGTGTTTTTTTTATTTTTTTGCACTTCTGTTTTTGCACAAGTTGATTATCCAAAAGATTATTTTAGTTCACCATTAGATATTCCGATGCAATTATCCGGTAATTTTGGAGAGTTGAGACCCAATCATTTTCATGCCGGTTTTGACTTAAGAACGCAACAAAAAGAAGGATTTAAAGTGTACGCAGTGGCCGATGGTTATGTGTCAAGAATAAAGATATCTACTTTTGGAAACGGAAAAACAATCTACATCACTCATCCTAATGTATATACATCTGTTTATGGGCATTTAAAAGTGGCCAATGGTGAAATAGAAAACTATATCAAGAAAACGCATTATAAAGAGCAATCATTTGAAATTGAAATATTTTTGAAGCCAGATGAAATGGTGGTGAAAAAAGGAGAAATCATTGCTTTTTCTGGAAACACCGGAGCGTCAGAAGGACCGCATTTGCATTTTGAATTTCGGGATTCCAAAACAGAGTTTATAATCAATCCGTTGCTTTTTGGGTACAATAAATTTTTAAAAGACACTAAGAAACCTGTTGTTTCTGGAGTTTATGTGTATCCTTTAGATTCGAAAACTACGGTCAATCATTCGAAACGACCTTTATTACTGAATGTTTCATTGCAAAAAGACGGAACCTATTTGTCAGATAAAGTAGTTGCAAATGGTATGATAGGTTTTGGAATTTCGGCTTATGACACTGATGATGTTTCGTTCAATAATAACGGAGTGTATAAAGTACAGTCTTTTTATAATGGGAAACCAAACTTCGGATATGAATTCAATACGTATTCATTTGACGACATGCGTTATATCAATGCGCTAATCGATTATTCGAGATATAAGAAAATGCAACAACGGGTTCAGAAATTATTCATGAAAAACCCTTATAATTTGAGTATCATCCAAGCCGATGAAAATAAAGGAGTGCTACAAGTAACTCCGAATTTAGCATCGCTGTATCGCATTGAAGTTTCGGATTTCTTTGGAAATAAAAAAACAATAGCCATTCCTGTTCAATATGATTTATTGACTACAATAATCAGTCCTGAGCCAGTGCAATCGAATTATTTTGTGAAAGCCAATAAAGACAGCAATTTTGCCTTAGCAAATATGTCGGTTTTCTTTCCTGCAGGAACTTTTTACGAAGATTTTGATCTGAATTTTGAGGTGAAAAATGACACGTTATTTTTACACGACGATACTGTTCCTGCTCACACTAATTTTACGGTTTCAATTGAAGACACAAAATCTACTGAAGCGCAAAGAGAAAAAATGTTCATTGGCAGAATCGAAGGAAGAAAAATAAATTACAATCCAACCTATAGAAAAGACAGCGTTTTCAATACAAAGGTTAAAATTTTAGGAAAATATGCTTTAGTTGCAGATACTATTGCACCAAAAATAAGCATGGCCGTTCCCGTAGAAGGGAAATGGATCAGCGATCAAAAAACAATTCAGCTTTCTATTTACGATGACGTGTCAGGTATAAAATCATACAACGGCTATTTAAATGGAAAATGGGTATTATTCGAATATGATAATAAAACCAGAAAACTAATTCATTATTTCAGTGATGGAATTGTTGCTGATGGTGCCAATGATTTAAAAGTTGTGGTGATTGATAATGTAGGAAATTCAACTACCTTTGAAACTCGTTTTTTTAGAAGCCAAAAAAAATAAAAACCAAATCATTTGAACACTAATAAATTAATTTTTGTTTTCTTTTTTTGCTTCATAAGCCTACCTTTATTGGCCCAAACGGCTAGAATAAAAGGAGTCATTTTAGACAAAAACAATCAACCGGTAGAAAACGTAAATGTTTCTTATTCCAGTATTGGCACTCAATCCAATAAAAATGGATTTTACGATATAAAAGTTCCCGCGAACCAAAAAGTAACGTTAGTTTTTACGCATGTCTCGTTAAAAAAAATAACGATAATTTTTTCTTTGGATTCCAACGAACAAAAGGAGTTTAACCCAGTGATGAGTGATCAGGAAGAACAAATGGGTGAGGTGATTGTGACATCCAATAACCGAAAACTGATTCAGGGTGTTGCAACAATTGAGCCTGAAATGATCCGAAAAATCCCAGGAGCAAATGCAGGTATCGAAAACATTTTAAAAACCTTACCGGGAGTAAATTCTAATAATGAATTGAGTACGCAATACGCCGTACGCGGTGGAAATTATGACGAGAATTTGGTTTATGTGAATGAAATTGAAGTTTATCGTCCGTTTCTTATTCGGTCGGGACAACAAGAAGGGTTGAGTTTTACCAATACGGATTTAATTCAGAATGTTGATTTCTCGGCAGGAGGCTTTCAAGCTAAATTTGGGGATAAATTATCGTCTGTATTAGATATTACCTACAGAAAACCGGTTAAATTTGGCGCAAGCCTTGAAGCTAGTTTTCTTGGCGGAAGCCTTTCCGTTGATGCCGTTTCCAAGAATAAAAAATGGTCTGCGGTTACGGGAGTTCGATACCGCAACAACAGCCTTTTAGTAAAAAGTCAAGAAACTCAAACGAACTTTACGCCATCCTTTGCGGATATTCAAACCAATATAAATTATCAGGCTTCTGCAAAATGGCAATGGAGTTTTCTTGGGAATATTTCTCAAAATAAATACCAATATCAGCCATTAACCAGACAGACTAATTTTGGAACGATAGATAATCCTATGACACTTACTGTTTTTTATGAAGGTCAGGAAAAGGATAAGTACGATACATATTTTGGAGCTTTAAAAACAACTTTCAATGTTTCGGATAACTTTACTTTGAAATTTATTGGTTCTGTTTTTCATACTTTAGAACAAGAATATTTTGATATTTTCGCCCAATACCGTTTAGGCGAAGTGGATTCCAGTATTGGATCAGAAACCTTTGGAGAAGTCGCTTTTACAAGAGGAATTGGTTCTCAGCTGAGTCATGCCAGAAATGATTTGGATGCCTTAATTGTAAATACAGAGATAAAAGGATTCCACGATTGGAAAGAAAACCAATTTGAATGGGGAATAAAATATACGCGAGAATCCATTCGTGACAGAATAATAGAGTGGGAGGTAATTGATTCGGCTGGTTTTTCATTGAATCCACCAATTATTGATTTGCCTAAAAATGACCAGCCGCATTCGCCTTATACCGGACCGCTTGTTCCGTATCAAAATATCCGAGCGACTAATTTTAACTCCATCAATAGATTTTCAGGGTATGGTCAATGGAGTTTAAAATCAAATATTGGTACGAGTAAAGTTTGGTATAATGCCGGCTTGCGTATGCACAATTGGGAAGTTACAGGCTCTACTATAACAGAAAAATCTCAAATCACGTTTAGTCCAAGAGCACAATTTGCCATAAAACCAGATTGGGAGAAAGATATGGTTTTTAGACTTTCGGGAGGATTATACCATCAGCCGCCATTTTACAGGGAATTAAGAGATGCGGATGGAATGGTGCAACTCAATACCAAGGCGCAACAATCTGTTCATTTTGTTTTTGGAAATGATTATAGTTTCAAAATGTGGGATCGTCCTTTCAAGTTGGTTTCGGAGTTGTATTATAAATCGCTGACAGATGTAAATACGTATACGATTGACAATGTTCGCATTCGTTATGCAGCCAACAATAATGCAACAGCGTATGCACAAGGATTAGATGTTCGCTTGAATGGGGAATTTGTACCCGGAACCGAATCGTGGTTTAGTTTTGGTTATTTGAAAACAGAAGAGAACAGTAATGATAAAGGATATATTGCCAGACCTACAGATCAAAGATTAAAATTTGGGCTTTTGTTCCAAGATTACATGCCTAATATTCCAAGTATAAAATTGTACTTGAATTTGGTTTACAATACTGGATTGCCGGGAGGTTCGCCATCCTATGCTGATCCTTATTTGTACCAAAATCGATTGAATGATTACCGCCGTGTGGATGTTGGTTTCTCTAAAGTTTTTATAGATAACACTACAAAAAAAGAGAATAATACGGGTTGGTTCAAAAACTTTAAAGAATTGGCGATAGGATTAGAGATTTTTAATCTTTTCGACAATCAAAATGCCATTACGAATACTTGGGTTCGGGATGTGTATTCTAAAAATCAATATGCGATTCCTAATTACATGACCACTAGAGTTTTTAATTTGAAATTGACTGCGAAGTTGTAATAGAAAAGTTAGCGGCAAGTAACTCCAAAAAATAAACATATGAAAATTAGAATCTTAATAATCATAACAGTGATTTTCGTCTCATGTAAAAAAGAACTTAAAAAAGAAAATCTAAACGTTGAAAATCATAAAACTGACACAACACAAATATTAAAAGATAAAGAGATTAAAAATAGTGACACAATTGTGATTTCAAAAAAACATAAAGTGAATAAAATAATTTGTGATTTAGATGGTGATGGAATAAATGAAAATATTGAAATCGTAAGAAGTACAAAAAACGCAAAAAGTGGTCTAAGAATAATCTTTGGGAATGGAAAAAGAACAGATTATTTAGGAATGGGAAATAATATCTTAGAACAAGGTTTTGACGAAATTGATTGGGCAGGAATATTTGAAAAAGCCACAAAAAATGAAATCTATTGGAATAATGTTAATGAGGATGGGGAATTATTATCCGAAGAAGAGATAAAAGATGTTGACAAAATAAAACTTATAAATGATGGAATATTTATGCACGCTGAAGAAAGTTGTGGAGGTGGAATAATCTATCTGAAAGACGGAAAATATGAATGGATACAACAAGAATAATTTGCCAGCCATTGATTGCGGTTTTAAGCTAGGGCAAAACTGAAACTTCTTTTCGTATATTTGGCTTGGATGAAAAACCGAAATTGAATTAAATAGAAATCCCCACCAGCTAAAAGCCGGCGGGATGATATAGGAACGTTTTTTAAGGTTTAAACCATTTCTATCTCACAAATCGTTTGCGGAATGCCATTACCATTTTTAAAAATGATTACATTTGAATTTTAATAGTACAACAACATGAAAAAACTACATATCATAATATTAGGAATCGCAATTTTGCTTTTAACGAGTTGTAAAGAGGAAATCGAAAAGCCAAAAGTAACTTATAATGGATCTAATAAAGGAAAAGAACTAGCCAAAGCTGATTCAACTCAAATACAAATTGCCGATTTGCCGCTTCAAATGGAAGGAACGGATTATTTGATTCATCCTGTGGCTGATTTAAGTATTCGTGAGAAAGGGATAAAATCGCGATATGGTTCTTCCAGCGTCAATGATTTGAGTTTTACCATTTCTAATTATGGAGAATTTGAAATTACCGGTTTTTTGCAAAATATAAAATTTCAAAAAGTAGATTCAGATTCCATCAGAAAATTGACTGATAAACCTGTTTTGATTCAAACAGCCACATATTTGAAGTCGGTTGCTGATAAAACCAATAATCAGATTATGGTGTACACGATGGTCGATATGGATACAAACAAAGACGGAAAATTAGATACAAGTGATATTAAAGCATTGTATTTAAGCGAAATTAACGGTAAAAAATTCACTAAGATATCGTATAATTTACAGGAATTAATAGATTGGAAATTGATAGAATCTAGAAATCGGTTGTACTACAGAACCGTTGAGGATACCAATAAAAATGGAGAATTCGATAAGAAAGATGTGGTGAATTACTACTATATCGATTTGTCAAAAAAGGAATGGAAAATAGTTGGTTACGAGCCAGTTTAGAAGCGATAATTTTAAATCAAAATATCACTTTCCAAGTCTGATTTTTCTATGGTGAAATCAAATCCCAGTTGTTTCACTAATTGAATGACCAGGTTTTTATACCAGTTTTCGGATTTAGGATGAATGTATATTTTTTCAATCAACTGATTGATATCTACATTGATTTTCAGTCCCTCATTGATTTTTATATCGCTTTCGCCAATGTCTGAAATGATACGAACTTCACGTTCATATTGAAAACTTTTTCGCTTGAACAAAAAAGGGAAAAACATATCGTCAAACGGAATGTGTTCTTTTTTGTAATCGATGTAATTTACTTCTCCAATATATTGATTGAAATTTGTTTCAGGACCAAGCGATTCCTGTAATCTGCCAATTGTGGATTGAATCGCTAAACCTTCACTGTTTTGCGTGAAAATCTGCCACATGGCAAATGATTCATATTCATTGATATGCCAACTGCTAATGGCTACTTTTTCCCGATGGGTTTTGTAAAAATTTAAAAAGTCAGGATTGTCAATGGAAAGTTTTTTTATTTCTTCAAAAGTTGGTTCGCTAAAGGTACCTTCATATTGATCTTCAAATTTATCCGATCGAGACATAAACAGCTTTTGTGACAACAACAAATCAAGAAATTTAGATAAGTCAAGGTATTTCCAAACAACAGTATTTGGATCTTCAGGAAGTTTTATGTTTGGATTGTTGATATACATTTTTTAAATTTAAAAATTTAAATTATTTAAAGATTTCGACTTTCAATAAAATCTTAAATCAAAAATCGTTAATCTGCAATCTTCATTCAAAGGACTGCATTGTCACTAATTTGTTATACGTGCCATTCAACGCAATTAGTTCATCATGTTTGCCTTGTTCTACAATTTTTCCCTTTTGCATCACTACAATCAAATCTGCTTTTTGAATAGTTGAAAGACGATGCGCAATGACAATTGAAGTTCTGTTTTGCATCATATTCTCGAGTGCCACTTGCACAAATTTTTCGCTTTCAGTATCCAATGCTGATGTTGCTTCATCGAGAATCATAATTGGAGGGTTTTTCAAAACAGCACGAGCAATTGATAATCGTTGTTTTTGACCACCGGAAAGTTTGTTTCCGCTGTCGCCAATATTAGTATAAATTCCAAGAGGCAAGTCTTTTACAAATTCGTATGCATTGGCAATTTTTAAGGCTTCAATGATTTCTTCATCGGTTGCGTTATGTTTGCCTAATGAAATATTAGCTTTAATGGTGTCATTGAATAAAATACTGTCCTGTGTTACTAATCCCATCAAATCACGAAGAGAATGTAAATTAATGTCCTTTATATCCGTTCCATCGATACTTATTGTTCCTTCATTGACATCATAAAAACGAGTCAATAAATTAGCAATCGTACTTTTTCCGCTTCCGGATTGTCCAACAAGAGCAACCGTCTGTCCTTTTTTTACTTCAAGTGAAAAGTGCTTTAAAACATTCTCATCTTCGTATTTAAAGTTAATGTCTTTAAGAACTATGTTAGCATCAAAAGAATCTTTTTTGATGGCATTGACTTTGCTTTTAATAGTGTTCTCCTGTTCTAAAATCTCTAAAATACGTTCTGCAGCCGCATTTCCTCTTTTGATGTTATAGGAGGCTTTTGAGATTGATTTAGCGGGAGTTAAGATATTGTACGCTAAACCCATATAGGTAATAAAAGCGGCTCCATTCAACGTTTTTTCTATCAAAACCATGTGACCGCCGTACCAAAGTAAAATAGCAATTACCATAATTCCCATAAATTCACTCATGGGAGAAGCTAAATTTTGTCGGTTTCCGATACTATTCGATAAGGTAAAAAAACGTTGTGTTGATTCTTTAAAAACACGATTGAAATATCTTTCGGAATTGTAGCCTTTTACAACTTTCAATCCCCCTAAAGTCTCCTCTATTGTAGATAAAAAGACTCCTTGTTCTTCCTGTGCACGAGTCGATTGCTTTTTTAGTTGTTTTCCAATAAGGGAAATAACATACCCTGAAATAGGAATAAAAATAAATACGAATAACGTCAATTTTGCGCTTATGGTAAGCATTGCAATTATCGTAAATAGTATAGTTAATGGCTCTTTTACAATAAGTTCAAGAATGGATAAGAAGGAAGTTTGTACCTCGTTTACATCGGCAGAGATTCTGGCTATAACATCACCTTTTCTTTTCTCTGAGAAAAAAGCCAAAGGTAATTCGAGTGTTTTTTTATACATCGCATTTCTCATGTCTCTCAAAATACCATTTCTTAGATAAGTGATGAAAAACATCGCTAAATAATCGGATAAATTTTTCAATAAAAATATGATGATAATTCCAGCCACCAATATCGATAAAGTATATCCAATTCCATTAGGATCAGTAATGGAAGTTAAGTAATAACTCAAAGAATCGGATAGATATTTTTTTAGTTCCCAAACTCCTTTATAAGTTGGAATTACATAATTTTTCTTTGATTGTCCAAATAATACATCCATCATTGGCATCAATGAAACAAAAGATAATGTTCCAAAAAGCGCATACAAAATATTGAAAAATATGTTGAGATAAGCGTACTTTTTATAGGGGATTATAAAAGAGAATATTTTTTTAAAATTGTTCATTTATGTTATTTTTTACCATTAAAACCCGACAGTTTTTTTACTGTCGGGTCTGTCTGAAAATCAATTTGTATTGAATTAGTTCAATTGCATTGATGCAATAATATTTTTTATTTTTTCGTCTAATGAACGTTCCACTTCCGTGAAATCGGCTACATCATAGAGCTCTGTATTTACACTGATATAGAATTTTATTTTAGGCTCTGTTCCACTTGGTCTGGCGCAAATTTTAGAACCGTCTTCCGTATAATAAATCAGTACGTTAGATTTTGGGATTTCCATTTTGGTTTCCTCGTCGGTAAGCAAGTTTTTAGCAATTGAAGATTGATAATCCTCCACCATAATTACTCTTTGCCCGTTGATTTCTTTCAATGGATTTTCGCGTAAATCAATCATCATCTGGTTAATTTCCTGTAAACCATCCATTCCTTTTTTAGTCAATGAAACTAAATGTTCTTTGTAAAAACCGTTGTCAACATACAGTTTCAGCAATTCTTTGTAAACAGTGCTTCCTTTGGCTTTGGCTTGAGCCGCAACTTCGCAAATCAATAAAGTGGCCGCAACTGCGTCCTTATCACGTACTGCATCGCCTACCATATAGCCAAAACTTTCTTCCCCGCCACCAATGAATTCCAATTCTGGAAAATCCTTAATCATTTTGGCGATCCATTTGAAACCAGTCAAACCAATTTTGCATTCAACATTGTAATTAGTGGCTAATTCCATCATCATAGGAGTAGAAACTATCGTAGAGCCCACGAATTGTTTACCATTGATTTTTCCCGCTTTTTTCCATTGTTCCAATAAAAAAGCAGTCATCAAAATCATGGTTTGATTTCCGTTAAGCAAGGTCATTTTGCCTTCGTTATTTCTAACCGCAACTCCCAAACGGTCACAGTCAGGATCAGTTCCAATAACAATATCCGAATTGGTTTTATCAGCCAAAGCCAGTGCCATCGTCAAGGCTTCCGGCTCTTCAGGATTTGGAGATTTTACCGTTGGGAAATCACCATTTGGAACTCTTTGTTCTTCAACAATATTCACGTTAGGATAACCCGCTTGCGATAATGTATCAGGAACTGACTTTATAGATGTACCATGCAAAGAAGTGAAAACAATATTCAGATTTTTTTTGGCTTCAGCCGAAGTCCCAAAACTGGCATTTTCGATAGTCGATTTAATAAAAGCTTCATCAACTTCCGTGTCAATATAGTGTATCAAATCGGCATTGGCAGTGAACTTGATTTGATTGTAATTTAAATTTTCAATACGATTAATAATTCCTTCATCTTCCGGAGGAACAATTTGTCCGCCATCTTCCCAATACACTTTGTATCCATTATATTCCGGTGGATTGTGTGATGCAGTAAGAACAATTCCGCATTGGCAACCTAAATGTTTAAGTGCAAATGACAGCTCTGGTGTTGGTCTCATATCCGAAAACAAATAAACTTCAATACCGTTAGCCGAGAAAACATCCGCAACTAATTTGGCCAAAGTATCACTATTATGACGACAATCGTAAGCAATAACCGCCTTCAAAGGCTGGTTAGGAAAAGCAGTATGCAAGTAATCCGAAAGTCCTTGCGTACTTTTTCCAAGCGTATATTTATTGATGCGATTGTTTCCAACACCCATAACTCCGCGCATTCCGCCCGTTCCAAATTCGAGATTTTTATAAAAACTCTCTTCCAGTTCTTTAGGAGATGTAGTCATCAATTCGGTAATTGCTTCCTGTGTTGTCGTATCAAATGTTGGTGTAAGCCATTCGTTTACTGCATCCAAAATGTTTTGTTTGATATCCATTCTATATATCTTTTCGTTTCTAAATTCGTAATTTAAATAGTGTTACTTCTGTTTTATAGGAGCTGTTTACTTTGTCAGTTCGCTACGCTCGTGTCCTGCTATCCGCTGTATCTTCTTCTTTTTTTAAAGAAAAAAAAGAAAAAGGATGCCGCTACTATCAGGGCTAGTCACGTTTACATTGAAAATCAGTTTTTATACCCAATTTTGTTTCTTTCGTCGTTATTTTTGCTACTACTCTCTTTGTCTACCAAATAATTTAGGGCTTTGTAAATATCAGGAAATTGCTTTTCGATTTCTATGATTCTATCTTTCAGTTCACTATATGTTAATGTAAATTGTCTAATGGTTACAAATGCTCGAATAATTGAAATGTTCACTTCAATTGCCTTTTCACTATTCAGTACACTAGAGAGCATTGCGATTCCTTGTTCTGTAAAGGCGAAAGGAAGATACTTTAAATGTTGCCCTCTTCCATTCTTTAAGGTCGCAAATTGCGTCCTTAAAGAATCATACTCAATTTTAGAAAGTTCAAACATAAAATCTTCTGGAAAACGATTAGGATTTCTTCTGACAGCTTCTTTTAATCGTTTGTTTTCAACGTTATATAATAAAGCTAAGTCAAAATCTAGGATAACTTTATAGCCTCTTATCTCAAAAATTTTATTTTGTATAACTTCCAGTTCCATAGTTTTTAATGTTTGAGGACGAAAATTGCGTCCTCAAGTTATATTTTTTCTATGAGGTCACAATTTGTGAGCTCATACTATACTGGTATCACATTTTGTGATACCAGTATAGAAATTATAAAAAATTAACCTCACTCGAAACTTTATAACGTTCTTCATTGTTTTTTGTTCGCAAAATGATTTCGCCCAGAAATCCCGCCAAAAACAATTGCGTTCCCAAAACCATTGTGGTAAGTGCAATATAAAACCAAGGATTGTTAGTCACTAAGGTATAACGCATGTCATTATACATGTGATATAATTTTGAAATACCAATATATCCGGCAAGCATAAAACCAATAATAAACATTAACGATCCCATGGCTCCAAACAAGTGCATCGGTCGTTTTCCAAATCTCGAGAGAAACCAAATGGTAATCAAATCCAGAAAACCATTGATGAAACGCTCCATTCCAAATTTAGTTTCGCCATATTTTCGGGCTTGATGCTGCACTACTTTTTCACCGATTTTTCCAAAACCGGCATTTTTTGCCAAAACCGGAATGTATCGGTGCATTTCACCTGAAACTTCAATGTTTTTTACAACAACGTTTTTGTACGCTTTCAGTCCACAATTAAAATCATTGAGTTCTACTCCCGATGTTTTTCTCGCAGCCCAATTGAATAATTTAGACGGTAAGTTTTTAGCAACTACGGAATCGTAGCGTTTCTTTTTCCATCCGGAAACCAAATCATATTTCCCATTGGTAATCATATCGTACAATCCCGGAATTTCTTCGGGGCTGTCTTGCAAATCAGCATCCATAGTGATAATGACATCGCCTTTTGCTTTTGCAAAACCAGCATGTAGCGCCTGTGATTTTCCAAAATTTTTCATGAAACGAACCCCTTTTACATGTGGGTTTTCATTTGCAAATCCTTCGATAATAGTCCAGGAATTATCCGTACTTCCATCATCCAGAAAAATGATTTCGTAAGAGTAATTATGGGATTGCATCACTTTAATGATCCAATTGTAGAGTTCATTAAGCGATTCCTCTTCATTAAGAAGCGGTATGAGTATAGATAAATTCATTAATTTTTATTCTTGTGTAGTTTTGCTTTTGAAAAATGCAGCCAAAATTAATCCTAATATAGAGTAACCAACAAGGCTAAAAACTAATGCTTTCAGTTGTTCTAAAGTCGAAAAAGGATTGTTTTCTTTCATTTTTGCTAATGCTTCGTTTATGGCAGATGCTGGTGTTCCAAATTTTTGTAATGTTTCAGCCATATACTTTACAAGTAAATCGTTTACAGTGTCTTTTGCACTAGGATCAATTACGTTAAATAATAAAACGCTTAATAATGTTGAAATTAAAAGAGCGATTACAACGGTAATGAAAAAAGCAGTAAATGCATCTTTAAAGGAGAAAAATCCATTAATGTCTTTTTTTGTTTTTGTAAGCAATAAAATACCAATTACTAAATAAATAACAAATGTCAAGCCTCCAATCCAGCCAGAAACAAACAATTTTAAATCAATTGCGTACATTGTAGCCGTAATTAAAGCTAAAATAACACCTAAAGTAATTCCGTAAGTAACCCCGTTCTTTTTAATAATTTCATTTATCATTGTTGTTGTTTTTAAATTAATCCACAAATATAACAATTCCCAATATATTCGTAGCTAAAAATCGTTTTTTACGATTATATAAAAAAAGTGATGCAAAGATTTGTTTATTGGAAAATAATTGTAAATTTGCAAACTCAAAATAATATTGTAAAACAAAAAGTTATAAGGAGTTTATACCTTTTCTGTTAGAAGAAAAGCTTCAAGACAAATTATAATTAACAAATAAAAAAGATTAACAAGATGAAAAAAGGAATTCACCCAGAAAATTACAGATTAGTTGCATTTAAAGACATGTCAAATGACGAAGTTTTTATCACTAAATCTACTGCAGATACAAGAGAAACATTAACAGTTGATGGAGTTGAATATCCAGTTGTAAAAATGGAGATCTCTAGAACTTCTCACCCTTTTTACACAGGTAAATCTAAACTTATTGATACTGCAGGACGTATCGACAAATTTAAAACTAAATACGCTAAACACGTTAAATAATTTTAACTTGTTATCAAATACAATCAAGCCTTCCTTTTTGGGAGGCTTTTTTTATGGAGTTTATTGAATTGATTTATCGGATTAAGAAAGGCGGCTTTCAAGTAAACAGATAAAATATTTGTAACTTTGCCTTGATAACCAAATCACATTTTAACAATTTACAATTCAATTTATTTATGAACTATATTCTTTTTGACGGTCCCGCTCGAAATGCATTATTGCCCTTTACTTTCACACGTCCTGTTGCTGATATTCTTATCGGAATCATGACTATTCGCCAAAAATGGGAAATGCGTCTGGGTTCTACTACAACTACATTGACAGAGGAATATTTGTCAGAGAAATTCCCAATGGTAGAATTAGAAGAAAATGTAATGATAAACGCTTCCTTTCTTCCTAATGATGTTTTAGCAGAGATGGTTAGTAATCTGGAGCCAAACCAAGCTATTTTTAAAGGGGATGAAGTCATTGCTTTTTATACTAATGAAGAGCAGGAAGAAGTTGATTTTGATTCCTATGAAATTATTGAATATCATGATGATTGCTTGACAGTTGAGCATACTTGGGATATTTTTTCTAAAAATGATGCTGCGATACGAGAGGATTTCGAATATTTAACTGAAGACAGAAAATCACAACCCATCCCGAAAAGTGTCAATGTCATTGCGCCGGAGAACATATTTATAGAAGAAGGGGCAAAGTTAGAGTTTGTAACTTTAAATGCTTCTTTAGGCCCCATATATATAGGTAAAGATTCTGAAATTATGGAAGGTTCCGTAATCAGAGGGCCTTTTGCCTTGTGCGAAAATGCGCAAGTAAAAATGGCGGCCAAAGTATATGGCGCTACAACAGTTGGACCCTATTCCAGAATTGGTGGTGAGGTAAAAAATACAGTGCTTTTTGCGTATTCGAATAAAGGGCATGATGGATTTCTTGGAGATTCTGTTCTTGGCGAATGGTGTAATATTGGAGCTGACAGCAACAATTCTAATCTAAAGAATAATTACGAAGAAGTGAAATTGTGGAGTTATGAAACGGAAGGTTTTGCTAAAACGGGACTTCAGTTTTGCGGATTGATGATGGGAGATCACAGCAAATGCGGAATTAACACGATGTTCAATACAGGAACGGTAATAGGAGTGAGCGCTAATATCTTTGGTAGTGGGTTTCCTCGCAACTTTGTGCCTAGTTTTTCTTGGGGTGGCGCTTCCGGTTTTACCACTTATGTGACCAAAAAAGCTTTTGAAACGGCTCGATTAGTAATGAGTCGTAGAAACGTGGATTTTGACGAAAGAGAAGCAGCTATTCTAGAGCATGTTTTTGAGGAATCAAAAAAGTGGAGAAAAGAATAATTTCTACTTTATATACAATGTAAAAAGCCTCTTGATTGAGGCTTTTTTTAGTTTAAGTTCCGCTAAGTAAACGTTTTTTATTGATAAGCGTAAATAAGGGAGCCGTTTTTTATCAAGTCAATCAGGGGATTGGCATTATTGTCCGGAACAGAAAAACATCCCCAACTGAATTTACTAAACATTTTTTTTGACGAATGGACCACGATATTTCTTTTTAAAGCATTCGAATTTTTATCATTTTCTAAACCATCTAATCTCAAAGAATATCCCCACATGCCTTGATAGGTCTGCAACGTAAGATAGCATCCTAATGAAGTGGCTTTGCTTCCTTCAATATTGCTAAATGAACTGGGAGTCAATCCGGTTCCTGAGCCGGAACCATGGTCAACATTACTGGTCAGAAGTATTTTGTTATTTTTTAAATCAATAACATAAAGCCTTGCTTCGTTGATTGATTTTGAAAAATCAATTAGCGTAATAATATTTTTATTTTTGGCTTTAGATCCCCATTTTGTTTGTACTTCGCAAGCTTTCTGTACAATTTCTTCATTGCTCTGAGCTACAATAAAATTAAAAGCGCATAAGAGAATAATTGTTAATGTTTTTTTCATGAACTAGTTTTTAAATTTTCATTCAACCTAGAAAAATTAGGTTTTTCGTTTACGCATCGATTTTGTTTTCTACACTATTCTCCTGTTTTTACATTGTTTAAACATGGATTACTGTTTTCATCATGATTTAGGGATTTGTTGTTTTTAAGATTTTTCTTTTGTTTCAAATACAAGATTTTTTTAGTTAGTAAATATCTAAATATCAGATACAAAACTATAAAAAAATATTATTATTGTGCTCCGTTTAATTTTTATATTTTTTATATTCAAAATTTAAATTGTTATAAACAGGGCAAACGCATGAGTAAATACGGTTAAAGATTTGACACAAATTCCACAAATTAGCACAAATTAATCTGTGTAAATTTGTGGAATTTGTGTCAAAAAAAGTTGAATTAAATCTATTGGCTCTATAATTCTCATCAAATAGACAATTTTTAAAACTCATGCGTTTGCCCTGTTGTTATAAATTATTCAATTGTCCAATTCCTGAATTAATCTATCTTTGCACTTTCAAAAAACACTTGCTGAGAAGTCTAAAAATCTAAGCAGTCTAAAAATCTAAAAATCTAAATGATTACAGTTAACGATATCTCTGTGCAATTTGGTGGCACGACACTTTTTAGTGATGTTTCTTTTGCTATAAATGAAAATGATAAAATTGCCCTAATGGGTAAAAATGGAGCAGGAAAATCGACGCTGCTTAAAATTATAGCGGGTCAAAGCAAGCCTTCAACCGGGAGTATTTCGGCGCCAAAAGATGCTGTTGTGGCCTATTTGCCTCAGCATTTATTGACTACAGATGGTGCGACGGTGATGGAAGAAACTTCGAAAGCTTTTGGAGAAGTTTTTGCAATGAAAGCGGAGATCGATGAAATTAATGAACAATTGACCATTCGTACCGATTATGAAAGTGATGCCTACATGAAATTAATCGAAAGAGTTTCGGACTTAAGCGAGAAATTTTATGCTATCGAAGAAATAAATTATGAAGCCGAAGTAGAGAAAATTCTAATCGGTTTGGGATTTGTCCGTGAAGACTTTAGTCGTCAAACTTCAGAGTTTTCTGGAGGATGGAGAATGCGAATTGAACTGGCAAAAATCCTTTTGCAAAAACCAGACCTAATTTTACTGGATGAGCCTACCAACCACATGGATATTGAAAGTATTCAATGGTTAGAGGATTTCTTGATTAATTCAGCCAAAGCAGTTGTGGTAATTTCTCACGATAGAGCTTTTGTAGATAATATTACGAATCGTACCATCGAAGTTACAATGGGGCGTATTTATGATTATAAAGCCAAGTATTCTCATTATCTGGAACTTAGAAAAGACAGGCGCGTGCATCAGCAAAAAGCGTATGATGAGCAACAACGAATGATTGCTGATAATAGAACTTTTATCGATCGTTTTAAAGGGACGTTTTCTAAAACAGATGCCGTTCAATCCCGTGTTAAGATGTTAGAGAAGCTTGTAATTGTTCAGGTTGACGAGGTGGACACTTCGGCTTTGAAGCTAAAATTTCCGCCTGCTGCCCGTTCCGGACAATATCCGGTAATTGTAAAGGATTTGTCAAAATCGTATGGCGATCACGTGGTTTTTTCGAATGCAAATATGGTTATTGAAAGAGGAGAAAAAGTAGCTTTCGTAGGGAAAAATGGGGAAGGAAAATCGACGATGATTAAAGCCATTATGAAAGAAATCGAAATAAATGGTGGAAGTTTAGAAATAGGTCATAACGCACAAATTGGTTATTTTGCTCAAAATCAAGCTTCTTTATTAGATGAAAATGCTACTATTTTTGAAACGATTGATGATATTGCCGTGGGTGATGTTCGAACTAAAATTAAAGATATTCTTGGCGCTTTTATGTTTCAGGGTGATGATGTGACCAAAAAAGTGAAAGTGCTTTCTGGTGGTGAGAAAACCCGTTTGGCAATGATAAAATTATTGTTGGAACCAGTGAATTTATTGATTCTGGATGAGCCTTCGAATCACTTGGACATGAAAACCAAAGACATTATCAAAGATGCGTTGCGTGATTTTGACGGAACATTAATTTTGGTTTCTCACGACAGGGATTTCTTGGATGGATTGGCGACTAAAGTTTTCGAGTTTGGAAACAAAAGAGTAGTAGAGCATTTTGAAGATATTGCCGGTTTCTTGGCTCACAAGAAAATGGATAGTATGCGTGAGATAGAAAAATAGTGTTCAGTTAGAACATTTTATAGCATAAAAAAAGGAAATCCCACGATTTCCTTTTTTTTATGTGTTCTGTTTTCGGAATTATTATACAAACTCTTTGCTGCTCTTTCTTAGAGATGCAACAATTCCTGCTATAAGTGAAACTGCTATAAAAGCCAGTGACACCCATTCTGGGAATTTAATATAATCATGAAGCAGCATTTTAATACCTACGAAACTCAAAATAGCAATAAGACTGTATTCCAAATGAGCAAATTTGTCAAGCATATGGGCGAGAAAGAAATACATAGAACGCAATCCTAAAATAGCAAAGATATTCGAACTAAAAACTAAAAAAGGATCACTTGTTATGGCTAAAATTGCAGGAACACTGTCTATAGCAAATACGACATCCATTACTTCGATAACTATAAGTGCTACAAAAAGAGGTGTAGCAGCTGTAATATGTCTTCTTTTTACAAAGAAATGTTCTCCGTCGATGTGATTGGAGATAGGAATAACTTTTTTAAGAGCCTTATAGATGAATGATTTTTTAGGTTCAAATTTTTCATCTTCACCACTAAATAACATTTTCATGGCAGTATATATTAGAAAGCCTCCAAAAATATAGGTCATCCATGAAAACTTGTTAATAAGCAAAACACCAAAATAGATCATTAAACCTCTAAAAACGATGGCACCTAATATTCCCCAAAATAATACTCGATGCTGATATTTTTGTGGGATTTTAAAGGCAGAGAAAATAATAGCTATGACAAAAATATTATCTATACTAAGGGATAATTCTATTAAATAGCCTGTGATGAATTTTATTGACGCATCTGCAGGTTTCAAAGTATCTGGATTTTCAATGTAATTCGTGGTGTAAAGCCAGTAGATTACTCCAGAAAACATAAAAGATAACGCAACCCATATTGCGGTCCACTTACCAGCTTCTTTTGAACTTATAATATGTGGTGTTTTGTTGAAAACACCTAAATCAAGAGCAAGAAAAAGCATTACTGCTGCTAAGAAAGAAATCCAGACAATCATAAATGAAATATTTAAAGTTGCACAAAGATACTTTTTGGTTTTTTAACTTCCATAAATATTTTAATCTAAAGTTCTTTTACATCGTAATGCTGTTTTAATTTTTTTGATGAAAACAGCAGTTAAAAAAAATAGGGTCGCTAAAATTATTATGTTGTTATTATTAGGCGTCTTTTTTAAGAATTTGATAAATTTAAAGAATTGCCCATAAAAAATAGAGGTAAAATTTCATAAAAGTAATAATTGAATTATATTTGCATCGAAATATTAGGGGTTTAATCTATAAAATAATTTTTTATGTCAACATTACGTTTTCAAGCTTTGAGAGAAGCATCAAACAGAAAGCCTGTTCAATTTGAAGAAACCGATAGAAAATCAACTATTTTTGGTTCGAATGTGTTTAATGATAAAGCAATGAAGCAATATTTGACTTCAGATGCTTTTAAAGGAGTGCAAGGTGCTGTTCAGCATGGAACTAAAATAGACAGAAAATTAGCTGATTATATTGCCATGGGTATGAAAGAGTGGGCTCTGTCAAAAGGAGTAACTCATTACACACACTGGTTTCAACCACTTACAGGAACTACTGCTGAAAAGCATGACGCTTTCTTTGAAACCTCTTATGATGGTAGCGATCCGGTAGAAAAATTTGGTGGTGCTCAATTAGTACAACAAGAACCAGATGCCTCTAGTTTTCCAAATGGTGGAATTAGAAATACATTTGAAGCAAGAGGATATACCGCTTGGGATCCAACATCTCCAGCATTTATTTTTGGAACTACTTTATGTATTCCAACCGTTTTTATTTCTTACACCGGAGAAGCTTTAGATTATAAAACACCTTTGTTGAGAGCTTTGACTGTTATGGACGACGCTGCAACCGAAGTGTGTAAATATTTTGATAAAAATGTCAAAAAAGTTACGGCAACCTTAGGATGGGAGCAAGAATATTTCCTAATCGACAGATCATTGGCAGATTCTCGTCCTGACCTTATGATGACAGGAAGAACTTTGCTTGGACATACCTCTGCAAAAGGCCAACAATTAGATGACCATTATTTTGGTTCTATTCCAACTCGTGCTTTAACGTACATGAGAGATTTGGAGCAAGAATGTATGTTGTTAGGAATTCCGGTTAAAACACGTCATAATGAAGTAGCTCCAAATCAATTTGAGTTGGCTCCTATTTTTGAAGAAACAAACTTGGCTGTTGATCATAACTGTTTGTTGATGGATGTGATGCAAAAAGTGGCGGAACGTCATGATTTGAAAGTGTTATTCCATGAAAAACCGTTCAAAGGAGTAAATGGTTCAGGGAAACACAACAACTGGTCATTGGCTACTGATACTGGAGTTAACTTGTTAAGTCCAAGTAAAACGCCTATGAGTAACTTGCAATTTTTGACTTTCTTTATCAACACGATCAAAGCTGTAAATGATAATGAAGCATTGTTGAGAGGGGCTATTGCTTCTGCCAGTAATGATCACAGGTTAGGTGCAAATGAAGCGCCACCAGCAATTATCTCTGTGTTTATTGGAGAGCAATTGACAAAAGTTTTGGCTGAATTAGAAGGCGTAACTGCCGGTAAATTATCACCGGAAGAAAAAACAGATTTAAAATTAAATGTAGTAGGTAAAATTCCAGATGTACTTTTGGACAATACGGACAGAAACAGAACGTCTCCATTTGCCTTTACAGGAAATAAATTTGAGTTCAGAGCCGTGGGTTCTACTGCAAACTGTTCTAATGCAATGACTACTTTGAATGCCATTGTAGCAAAACAATTGAGAGATTTCAAAAAAGAAGTTGATGGCTTGATTGAATCTAAAGACATGAAGAAAGATGATGCGATCTTCAATGTATTGAGAGAATATATCAAAGTTTCTAAAAATATCCTTTTCGAAGGAGACGGTTACAGCGATGCTTGGGAAATCGAAGCAGAAAAAAGAGGTTTAAGCAACTTCAAAACAACGCCACAAGCATTAAAAGCGAGAGCTTCAAAACAAGCTTTAGATTTGTTTTCTGAATTGGGTATCATGAACCACATTGAAGTGGAAGCGCGTTACGAAATTGAATTGGAAGAGTACACTAAGAAAATACAAATTGAAGGTAGAGTTTTAGGTGATATTTCTAAAAATCACGTAATTCCTACTGCTATTCGTTACCAAAATACTTTAATTGAAAATGTTAAAGGTTTGAAAGATATTTTTGGAGCTGAATTTGAATCGATTGCCAAAGAGCAAATCATCTTAATCAGAGAAATTTCTGGTCATATCGAAGGAATCAATTCTAAAGTTGAAGCGATGACAAACGAAAGAAAGAAAGCAAATATTTTGACTGATGCCCAAGAAATGGCTGAAGCATATTGCGATTCAGTAAAACCATATTTTGAAGTAATCCGTGAGCACTGTGATAAATTGGAACTTTTGGTTGACAATGAACTTTGGACATTGACTAAATACAGAGAATTGTTGTTTACAAAATAAAAGATTTTTTTTAAATTTCACCCGATGCACTTTTATAGTGAATCGGGTGTTTTTTTATACGATTTTTTTTATTTGTGCGTTATTTCAGGGTAAAATATAACTTTTTATACTATGAGAATAAAGATCCTTCTGGTTTTGTTGTTTTTTAAAACGATGACTTTATTCGCTCAAGATAAACTGGTTTTGTTTTTTAATTTTAATCAAGATATAATTAATGAAAAATCACAACATGATTTTTGTAAATGGTTAGAACATTCAAAAGGCAAAGAAATTTTAAAGATTCAAGGGTATTGTGATAGTATAGATTCCAATTCTTATAACAAGGAATTGTCTTTTAGAAGAGCTAATAATGTACTCGCACTTTTAGAATTTAATAAAGTTCATCTGAGCGAAAAACTTGAATTATATGGTTTGGGAGAAGATTTTAAACAATTAAAAAATCAAAGCGATAATCGAAAAGTTTTAATTTATTATCAAGATAAGCTATCCATTAAGAAAAAACCGGATAACGGGAATTTAGCTTTTGAAAATACGCAAGGCAAGGAAGTTCCGGTTAATGAAACGAAAAATAATGTTTCTCTAATTGAAAAAGTCAATACTGCTAAAGTAGGAGATTTAATAAAGCTTGAAAATTTGAATTTTCATTTTAATTCAGAAAAAATAATTACAGAATCAGAGCCAATTCTTTCGGATCTTCTTCAGGTTCTGAAAATGAATCCTCAATTAAAAATTTATATTTACGGGCATATTTGTTGTAACAACAACCCAAATGACGTAAAACTTTCCTACAGGAGATCAAAATTTGTATTTGATTATTTAATAAGAAACGGAATTGCCACTTCAAGATTAGGTCATAGAGGGTTTGGGAGTACTAGGCCCATATATGCGTTGCCCGAAAAAAATGAAGCAGAACGAATTGCTAACAGAAGAGTCGAAATTCTTGTCGTGAAAAAATAGTGCAATACTGTAAAACTATATTTCGAAATCATCACAAACCACTGTGATAGGCTAGAGTTGCTGGCAGATAATGACTATGTCCAGAGAGTTGTTATTTGTAAAATAATAACAAACGTTTTTTTATAGAAAATGCTTTTCCGTTTTGGAAAGGCATTTCTTTTGAAGTTAAATACATTTAATTATAGTTTGCTAAACTGTTTCTTCTGCGGTTGTCGGGTCAATGATTGTTGATACTCGATTGATGGAATTTGCAGGAAACCCACCTAGTTTTGCATGTTCACGAATCATTTCCTCATTGGGTGCGATATAAGTACAATAGATTTTGTCAGCGGTTACCTGGCTGTTAATCCACTGGATTTGGGGTCCCATTTTACCCAACACTCCACAAGAAGTTTGGGAAATAGCTTTCAATTGTTCGGCGTTTAATTTACCGGCACCGGGAATCTCTCTTTCAATTACATATTTAGGCATGATATTGTTGTTTTAATTTCCTACTCATAAGGCTTTTCGGCAAGGCCCCGTTTTTTATAGTGGTCGCTGGTTTCCACTTTTCTAAGTTTAATTCATGGTTTAAAATTTGTTAAACTTTTAAAGGTGATTTATTGATAAACTTCAATTAAAATCTATATGAATTTAGGATAATACCGATTAAGATAAACGGTATTTGGATATTTATTTTTATATATAATGGTCTAATATATAAAACATTACAACAAATTTAATAAAATAAAACTACACTTTGTAGACGGATTGTAGATTTAACGAAACACTTGAAAACCCCATAGGCAAAACCCAAAAAAATAATTATCTTTGCCGCACAACTACCTGCCATAAAGCAGGCTTCACAACTATACTACATGAGTTCAGATACTTCAAAAAGATATGCGCTTCGCGGTGTTTCGGCATCCAAAGAAGATGTTCATAATGCGATAAAAAATATTGATAAAGGATTGTTTCCACAAGCTTTCTGCAAAATTGTCCCTGATTATCTAACTCAAGACGAAGAATATTGTCTTATCATGCATGCTGATGGAGCAGGAACTAAATCCTCTTTGGCTTACATGTATTGGAAAGAAACAGGAGATATTTCCGTTTGGAAAGGCATTGCTCAAGATGCTTTAATCATGAATATAGACGATTTATTGTGTGTAGGAGTAACTGATAATATCTTGCTTTCCTCTACCATTGGAAGAAATAAAAATCTAATCCCGGCCGAAGTAATTTCAGCAATTATCAACGGAACTGAAGAGTTAATTAAAGAACTGGATTCTTTTGGCGTGACTATCCATTCAACAGGTGGTGAAACGGCAGATGTGGGCGATATTGTTCGAACTATAATTGTAGATTCAACAGTAACAGCTCGTATGAAACGCAGCAAAGTAATTGATAATGCTAATATTCAAGCCGGTGACGTAATTGTGGGATTGGCTTCTTTTGGTCAGGCTACTTACGAGAAAAGTTATAATGGCGGGATGGGAAGCAACGGATTAACATCTGCACGTCATGATGTTTTCGGGAAATATTTGGCAACCAAATATCCAGAGAGTTTTGATGCTGCGGTTCCTGAAGAATTAATCTATTCCGGACAAGTACAATTGACGGATGCAGTTGAAAATTCACCAATCGATGCCGGACAATTAGTGCTTTCGCCAACCAGAACGTATGCGCCAATCATCAAGAAAATTTTAGACCAATATTCTTCTAATGAAATTCACGGAATGGTGCATTGCAGTGGAGGAGCGCAAACTAAAATTTTACATTTTGTAGAAAACCTGCACATTATAAAAGACAATTTATTTCCGGTTCCGCCATTGTTCCAGTTAATTCAAGAACAATCTAAAACAGATTGGAAAGAAATGTACCAAGTATTCAATTGCGGTCACCGTATGGAAATTTACGTTCCTGAAGCAGTTGCCCAAGATATTATTGCGATTTCAAAATCATTTAATGTTGATGCACAAATCGTGGGTAGAGTAGCGGCAGCCGATACCAAAAAACTGACTATTACCAGCGAATACGGAACTTTCGAATATTAAAAAGTAAAACAAAATACTATGTACGAATTGCTTTTTTGGAAATATCTAGAGGGAATTTATCTCAACCATCACGAAGTTTATGAAGCTATTACAGAAGAACAAGCTGAAATTGAAGGTCTAGAGGAACTCCCCGTTCAAGTTATCTTGAATAGAATCGCTTCCGTATTCTCAAAATGGGAAAAAGTAGACGATAGCAGTTGGAAAAACAACACTGGTGTGGGTGCTTTTCACATCAGAACGACTCCCCAAAGCATAAAAATTGATTGTTATGGTACTGAAGGAAAGACAATGGATACTTTAGTGAATATAATGGAAGAATTCAAATGTCCGCTGTATGATCCGCAAGTTCCGGAGCGATATGACGAAATGAGTGAATAGTGTTTTTAGGAGCTAATCCAGCGCTCCGTTTCAATCCTCCCTTAAAAAAAAATATTTTTCTAAATCCTGAAAGGAGCTTCCGTTGGTCGCTCTTTCAGGACAAGAAAAATTATTTTTTTACAGTCCGGGATTTTCACTTCGATCTGGGCTAATACAATCAGTGATGTATAACCCGGAATATTAAATCAGCGTTTATTTTACCGCTGGTTTATTCAAAAGAATTGGCTCTCCAAAACCAATCTGCTCTAGCTTTTTCAATTGCGTTTCAGCATCGCCTACCACTAAATAGATCATTTTATCAGTATTCAAATACGTCTCTGAAAGCTTTTTTAGCTCTCCAATAGTGCTGTTTTTTACAATGCTTTCTTGTTTTTTTGCGTAATCATCAGCGTAGTTGTAGTTACTGATATCATACAGCATTTCCAGTTTAGCCGAAAGCGTTTCAAATGCTCTTGCATTACTTTTGATTAAATATCCTTTAGTCACTTCAAGATCATTCTCGTTGAAATTTTTTCCATATTGCGCTACAATTTCTTTTATCAAACTAACGGATTCAAACGTTACATTAGAACGTACACCACTAGAAATAGTAAATGGACCTTTGTTGGTTGAACCATCAAATGAGGAACCGATGCCATACGTATATCCTTTTCCTTCACGCAATTGTTGCGTTAATTGTGAAGCGAAACCACCACCGCCCAAACGGTAATTCATGATTTGGGCTGGATAAAAATCTTTGTCAGTAGCGGCAAGAGCAGGATAACCAATTCGGATTACAGATTGTTTTGCACCTGGAACATCATAAAAATAAATTTTTGATGATACAACCGTATTTGTAGTTGCTATTTTAGGAATGGTAACTGTCTTAGCCTCCCAGTTTTTATTTAAAGTGGCTAATGAATGTGTCACATTCGTTTTTGAAATAGCACCAACAATTTGAAAATCAGTAACAGATGGAGCAATGTTTTTAATATAATAATTTTTCAAATCATCAATAGTAATACTGTTGACAGAATTTTCGGTACCAATGCGATTATTCGCCAAAATAGATTCTTTACCATAAATTAATTTTTTGAATTCATTTCTGGCAATACTATTTGGATCTGCTTTTTGTTGTATAATTTGGCTTAAAGTACTTTGTTTAATCAAATCAAATTCCTTGGTATCCCAACGAGGTTGCAACACTATTTCTTGAACTAATGCCATAGTTGCATTGTAATTCTTTGCCAGGGTATTTCCTGAAATAAAAATGGATTCATCAGTCGCATATGCTTTAATTGTGGCTCCAAGACTTTCAATGGCATTCTCCAGTTGCTCCGGAGTTTTGTTTTTGGTACCTTTTGTCATCAGTTCAGCCAGCATAGTTGATACTCCTATTGTATCGGTATTTTCAAGTAGCATTCCGCCTTTAATTTGCAATTGAAATTGAACAAGGGGAACTTCGTGGTTTTCGATACCTAAAACATTTAAACCGGATGACAATTTGCTTTTCCACACCAACGGTAATTTTACATCAGGGCTTTCTCCATAAGCTGGTTCCATACTTCGATCAAATTTAGAAGGTGTTTTTTCATACGTTGCTGCAATGCTGGCATCAAATGAATCTTCTTTTCCTTCAATAATTTTTTCCTCAACAACGGTTGCTAATGATGAACCATCTAGGATTAAATTTGCTTCTCCTTTTGGTACAAAACTAGTGGCAACAAAATGTTTCCCTTTGATGTATTTTTGATACACACGCATTACATCTTCGGTAGTTACCGCAAGAATATTTTTTACATCTTGATTGATATAATCAGGAGTTCCTAGAAAAATTTCATATTGCGCCAGTTGAAATCCTTTCCCTAATACACTGGATAGATTCGTGTAAAAAGCAGTTTCTTGTCCCGCTTTAATTCTATTTAAATCCTGCTGTGAAATTCCTTCGGTCTCAAAGTTTTTAAAAGCTTCGTTAACGCCATTCATTACGTCATTCAAATTTGTTTTTTCAAAAGCAGTAACACTTAGCATATACTGGCCTGCTATTTCTGAATTGTATTGGAACAAATCAGTGGCATCGGTTAATTTTTTGTCTTCTACGAGGGTTTTGTATAAAGGTGCTTTTTTACCTTTTGAAAGATAGCTGGCCAAAACTTCCAAGGCATAACTGTCAGGATGGTATTCATAAACAGAAGGCCATGTCAGTGTGAGTTGCGGTAACTTGGCAAAATTATCTTCATAATATAGTTTTTTGGTTTCGGTCAATGTTACAGGCTGTTTCTCCATTTTAGGAATGTCTTGCCCACGTTTTATTTCTCCAAAGTATTTTTCGACCCATACTTTGGTTTGTTTGACATCAAAATCACCTGCTATAGTTAACGTAACATTATTAGGTACATACCAGCGATTGTAGAAACTTTTTACATCTTCCAGTGTGGCATTTTGTAAATCTTCTAAGGAACCAATGACTTCCCAACTGTACGGATGAGTTGCCGGGTATAAATTTTTAGAGATTACAGAAAAGTTGTGCCCATAAGGTCTGTTGTCATAACTTTGTCTTTTCTCATTTTTAACGACCTGTTTTTCTTTGGCTAGAACAGGTTCCGTCACGGTATTGATGAAATAGCCTAATTTATCAGCTTCAGCCCAAATCATTTTTTCCAATGCGTCTTTAGGAACGGTTTGAAAATATTCGGTACGGTCTCTATTCGTTGAGCCATTGGCACCAGAGCCGCCAATTCGGGCACTCATTTTATCAAGTCCTCCTTTACCCAAGTTTTCAGATTCCAAGAAAAGCAAATGTTCGAATAAATGTGCAAATCCGGTACGACCCACTTTTTCTCTCGCTGATCCCACATGGCTGGTCAAAGCAACAGCAACAACAGGGTCAGATCGATCTATATGCAAGATTACATGCAGTCCGTTTTCTAAGGTGAACTGTTCAAATTCTACTTTAAACTCTTTTGATTTATCCGTTTTACTTTGATTTTGGGAATAGGAACTGAATGCAGTAAAAAGAACGAAATGAAGGATTAAAAACTGGATTGGTTTCATTATTTAATTTTTAAAATTGGAGTTCGTAGTTATTTAGTCAAACTAATTTTTTGCTACCGACAACGAAATTAAGAAAATAAAAATAATAAATGGCTAAATTGTAAGAAGTTAAATTTAGAGATTTGTATCAAATTTACGACTTGATTTGATATCGTCCCTCTGTCGAAAATGCGATTTTAATATTTGAATAAAGGGATACAAATGGGAGCATAGATTATCATTCTAGAAGGTAAAATTGTAGAGGAATGAAAAAAAATAAAAGTAAAAAGCTCCCCGAAATTTTCTTTTGGGGAGCTTTTTTGATATTATATCAGGTTGGTGAAGACACCGACCATTAGCTTAAAAAGAAACCGTGTTTAACGCTTTGTCAACCAATAAACCATCTACTGGTTTTAGGCTAACGGTTAATTTGCGTTTCGCTTTTAATTTAATAATGAATAAATCAGCAGTACCTTTTAGCGTTTCTTTATCTCCAATGTTCACAAAAGTTGGATACAATGCTTTTTTGCCGTTGGTATGCAACCTATCGTAAGTAAGGTTTTGCATATCCTTAAGCGCTAAAGCTTCTATGCCCATAAATTCGAAATCTTGTGGATTGTAAGGTAAGCCAAAACTTAATGCATTTACGCTGGCTAAATTTGCACCTTTTACGGTTATTTCTACAGTTTCGCCAGCATTGTAGCTTGTTTTTGCAGTGCTTAAGGTTAAGCTTCCAGCCAATTTATCGACTTTGTCAATTTCTACGCCAGCATCCAATTGCGTAGTCACATTCGAAATATCGAAAGCATCAATTAAACCGTTTTTGTTGATATCGCCATTACTGATGTAACCATCAAAATCGCCATCGCCTTTGCGTAAACCGGTGTAGTTGGTGTATGAGGTTAAATCGTTTTCATCAATCAATTTATCGTTATTGATATCACCAGGGAAGAAACTTTCTGTTCCAGGTACTTTAAATACATATAGTTCTCTACCAGAACCAAAACCGCCAACACCTTCGGTAATAGCTAGTTTAATGTAGCGGGCAGTTGGGTGATTAGCGAAATCGAATGTTTTTGTGTCGCCATTTTTGGCCCATACAAATTTCCCGGCCTCTGTCCAAGTGGTTTTATTGGAGCTATAAAATACCGTTCCCTTCAACAATACGCCATTGCCTCCGCCAATGCGTGGCAAGTACTGGAATTTCTCCAGCTGGTTCATGCTCTTCAAATCCATTACCACATCAAAAGGCAACGAGTTTACGCCCCAGATGGTGTGCCAACCATTATCTTGATCAAAATCAAATAATTTATTTAAACCAGAACCTTCCTGACTTTCAGCAGTACTTGTCGCTTTAATTCCTTTAATGGCAAACTGTAAGGGATTGGCGGTTGTTTTTGCATTAATGCTTGCCCAATCAGAATGACCATCTTTATTAACTGCTCTCAGTTTAAAAGAATAAGCAGTTTCGGCTGTTAAACCATCAAATAACATTGTGGTGTCTTTAATGGTGGTGTATAACATAGTGTTGAACTCAATTTCGTAGAAATCGGCATTGGGTACCGTTTTCCAAGTTGGTTTTAATGTAAAAGCAGATGCATCTTTTTCGCTAACCTGTGCTAAATCGGGTGTTTTCAATGCGCCTGTAGAAATTCGGTGTTTATCTGCAGGTTCAAAAATATAGCCTTTAATATCAAGTGTAATTCCATTTGCAGTTACATCGGTAGAGGCTAATTTTACCAGCAATTGTGGGTTTTTAGCCATCACCACTTTTTCAAATTCACTTCCTTTGGTAGCAAATCGGTTTAAATTAGGTGTAGCATCGTAAAAATAAACATTCTGTTGTTTGGCAAATTCATCTGCCGATTTAACCATTTTCAGTTTCAGGTTTTTGCCTCCAACTTTTGCCGTAACGGTATTAGGTTGTTCGGTTACGTTAATAACAAAGTTTGTTGCCTTCTCTTTCACAAAACCTTCAAAATCACCTTTGGTAGTTTCAATAGTAATGGTGGCATTGATTTTATTTACCGAAGAAGAAATTAAGGTTGTAGCACCTTTACCCAGTTTGTAGGCTTCGGTTGTTCCGTCATCATCGTATTCGGTAAAACTGCTATTCCCGGCCGGATAAATCTCATAACTGCGCAATGCTTTATTAATTTCGGCTACGTTGTTTGTGGCATTTGCCATCGGTATAATGGCCCCGCTTTTTACAAAAACAGGTAGTTTCCAAATCGGTGTTTCAAAACTATTGATGATTGCATTTCCAGTATATTTCTCTCCTGAAAAATAGTCAATCCAACTGCCTTCTGGTAAGTAAATATTATCACGGATGTCGTTTCCTTTTTCATCAATCTTGGTGACTTGATAAATTGGCGCTATTAAAAAATTAGGGCCAAACAAGTATTGATACTGTGTAGCAGATCCCAATGTATACCCATTTGAACTGGCTAAAAACATCGCTCTAATCATTGGCAAACCATTTACTGCTTCTTTTGCAATGCTGTATTGGTAAGGCAACAGCTCAGATTTTAGTTTTAAATAATTACGGTTAATAGAGGCAGCCGGTTCGTCTTGTGCGTGTGGGTATTTTTGGCTAGAACCCCAACCATCCATGTTCAACTGCATAGGAGTAAAGGTTTTCCATTGAAAATCTCTGATATTCATTGACCCGTTTTTACCGCCAAAAATACCATCCATATCAGAAGTTATGTTTGGCTGGCCAGATAAACCAGAACCAATATATGTTGGGATATGGAAACGGATGTACTCCCAATTGCCACCGGTTTGGTCACCACTCCAGATAGTTGCGTAACGTTGTGTACCGGCCCAACCATCTAACGAGATAATGAAAGGTCTGGCATCGTTACCGTAATATGGCATGGTTTGTCCAACATCGGCTACGCCATTTAAACCAAATGAATAACCTGCGCCTACCCAGGCCACATCGGTTTTAAGTACCCTAACACCGGCATCTCTTACTTCTTTTAAAATATCTCTTTGCAGTAATGCGCTCACTTCTGGTTTAGGATGCAAGTCAGACTGTGTCCACAAGCCAATTTCAACGCCGTTTTTACGGGCGTAATCGCCAAAGCTTTTTAAGTTAGCGATATTGCCGTCTAACGTTTCTGTTTGGCCATAACCTGCGCCATAACCATCGTTTGGTAAAATCCAACCCAAGGGCATATCGTGTTTTTTGTAGCGGTCGATAACGCCACGGGCAGAAAACAGGTAATTGTTTTTTTCGCCATTAAGCGATTCTTTTATACCGCCATTGTCTTTTTGGCTTTCTTTATAGGTCTTTCCGTCTTCAAATAAAATCCCGGCAGGGTCTTCTTTCCAATAATCCCGGTTAAAAGCATTCAAATGACCTTCGTAAAAACCGAATTTTGGCAATAAAACCGGATTTCCGGTCAGTTGATAAAAATCGTTCAATAAGGGAACAATACCATCATTGATCATGAAAAATAGATCCAAATAATCTGTTTCGTGGAAAAGTTTTACCGTTCCTTTATCTTTTGCGCCAAAATCGTATCGACCTTGTTTAAAGGTGTACCACATTAGGCCGTACCCTTTGGTACTCCAATAATAGGGTGTTGGAGAGGCTACACCGCCATCTGTCCAACTGTTTTGGTTTTCAATGGCAATCGATTTTCCTTTATGGGAGAAACGGCCATTTTGCACACCACCACCATAAAAATACTCTTGCGGGTTTTCTTTTAGCGTAATCGAAACTCTGCTTTTTTCGAATTTTACAGGTTCTGTTTCTTCCAAAACTATCTCCTGGTTTTCTTTTTTAACCACCTTAAATAAGGAGGTGTTTTTATTGATGATAATGCTGATTTTGCCAGTTGATATCACCAACTCTCCATTTTGATCGGTTAAAGTCAATTTTGAAACCGGCTTACGTGGATTGTTCACCAAAATTTGCGCTTCGGGTTTAGCTTCCGGATCTCTGATGACACCGCCATTATTGTCCTGAAATAATCTAAAGATATTCTCCCCATAAAAATCGATGGTTAAACGCTGGTTATCGGCGTACAATACTTCAACAGTTGTTGGGTTGATGATTTTTGCGCCGGTAACTTTTTGCGCTTCCTTAAAATGTGATAAAGGATACTTTATTTTTGTGCCTGCATTTACCTGAAGGTTAGAAAACAGCATTGCGAATGCCATTACAGCTGTTATGCTAAAGCTGCTGTTGCGAATAATTTTGTTCATAAATTTATGATAAGCCACGTTTTGTTTCGATGGTGTATATTTGTGAACTGACAAAAGTAAAAAAAAGGAGCAATTTTTTAATTTGTTCAGGGTCTTTTAACAAATTCAGTAATTTTAGAGAGAAAATTAACAGCAGCAGAAATTTCAAAGATTAAACGGTTTAAATGTTAAAATATGAATACAGATTTCCCTCAAAATACCATCCTCGAAGACGAAACGGTTTTACTGCGCCCATTACAGGAATCAGATGTTGAAAATCTATTGGAAATTTCCATGAATGAACCAGAGACTTGGAAGTATTCCCTTGTTCAGGCAAATGGTAAAGAAAATTTAGAGAAATACATTCAAATTGCGCTAAAAGCAAGAGAGAACGGAACAGAATTCCCCTTTATCGTTTTCGATAAAAAATCAGGGAAATATGCTGGAAGTACCCGTTTTTACGATATCAATTTAGAATTCAAGACACTTCAATTGGGGTATACTTGGTACGGTAAAGCGTTTCGAGGAACAGGGTTAAACAAGCATTGTAAATTTTTACTGTTGCAATTTGCATTCGAAACTTTAGGAATAGAACGTGTAGAATTTAGGGCTGACAATAATAACGAACGAAGTATTGCGGCCATGAAAAGCATCGGTTGTAAAGTAGAAGGAGTGTTGCGCAATCACATGCCAACCCTGGAAAGTGAAGTGCGACGGGACAGCATTATATTAAGTATCTTAAGAAACGAATGGTTTGATGCCGTTAAAGAGAATTTGAAAAAGAAATTATAGCACAAAAGTATTGGTTCCCAGATTCCGTTTAGTGTTTAAATCATGGTGTCGGTACTGCCTTTTTTAAATCCTATTAATTGTCTGCATTTTGATTCGGATTCTTTCAAATCTTCCTCCATTTGTTTGTATTTGCTAATATCTTTTATCGTTACGACAGCTAAAACCACATTATTATTTTGATCGACTAATGGTCTGCCGCTAATCAGCACTCTTTTCTTTTCCTGAGCCATTGGATTCCAAAGAATTATTTCAACATCAGTAGTCACTTCGCCGCTTAGTGCGCGTTCCATAGGTAAGTTTTGCGAAGGGAAAATGGTTTTTTCATCAGGAAAATAGAGCTCAAAATGATTGCTTAAATTCGGGGATATTTTGTCGTCCTCTTCGATTCCAAAAATCTCATTGGCCATGTTATTGGCCATGATTATTTTTTTATCGGCGTCTGCCACAATAATTCCCTCACTGATATTTTCGACTATTAATCGTAATTTTTCTTCATTTTCATAGAGATTATCTATGGCTGTTTGCTGTTCCTTTTCGAGCTCTACAAGTTCCGTAACATTTCGTCCAACAGAATAAAATATCCCGTTCTGAAGATCCATATTACTATTCCAATCAATCCATTTATAAGAACCGTCTTTACTAATAAATCGCGTTCTAAAATTAACCACTGACTCTCCTTTTAAATGTTTTTCCAGTACTTCTCCCGCAGTTTTCTTGTCGTCGGGGTGAATTAAATCCATGAATTTAATCCGATCCATGTCTTCCTGATTATACCCGAGGGTTTTCGTGAAAGCCTGATTGATTTTGATAAAATGCTCGTCTTTGGCAACGGTTAAAATGTCGAATGCCATGTCAAAAAACATATTTGCAATCTTCAAGGATTCTTCATTTTTAATCAATTCCGAAACATCTCTTGCCACGGCATAAATTATTCCTGTTTGAATGTCGATTGTGCTGGTCCAATCAAACCATTTGTAAGAGCCGTCTTTTAGTCGTTCCCGTACTCTATGACTTATAACGGAGTCGCTGACTTGTAATTTTTTTATACCATCCATAAAAATGGTAGCATCGTCAGGGTGTATAAAATCTAAAAATGGCTTGTTGATTATTTCTCTTTGATCGTATCCAAGTATTCTTGTGAAAGCAGGATTTACTTTTACAAATTTTTCGTTTTTAATGACTACAAACATATCAAACGACATGTAGAAAAATGTATTAGCGACATTTAATGCACTTTCAATTTCTTTTTGAGCGGTAATATCGCGGGCTACGGCATACAGTAATCCAGACGAAATATCAGGAAATACGGACCATATGAGCCATTTTATGGAGCCGTCTTTACAAATATATCTGTTTTCGAATTTTATTGTTGGAACTCCGGTTTGAAGTTTAGAAACTTCTTTTTGTGTAATTTCAATATCATCAGGATGTGTGAATTCCAGAAAGCTTTTACTTAATAGTTCTTCTTCTGAATATCCTAAAATTTTACTGACTGCCGGATTCACTTTTATGAATTTATCCATAGTGGAAATAATCATCATGTCTACTGACATTCTAAAAAAATTATCAGCGGCTTTGGAAGATTCTTCCAGTTTTTTCCTTTCGGAGATGTCAGTAAAAATCCCACCAATGGCATAAATTCTTTTTGTGGAATCATAGATAGGAAATTTCACGGCAATGTACGTATGCATGCCGTCAGATTGTTGAATAGTTTCCTCGGTTTTTAATTCTTTTAATGCTTTTACAACCTCAAAATCAGAATTTCGGTAAACATCGGCTATTGATGCAGGTAAAAAATCATGATCCGTTTTACCTATTATTTCTTCATTTGAGATTTTATATAAAGATTCAAATTGTTTATTTATCAATAGATATTCTCCATTTATTTTTTTTATAAACATCGGACTCAAAGTGTTGTCAAGAATCGATTGCAGTAATTGCTTGTTTTCTAAAAGTAAATCTTGAGAAACATTTTTAGCCTGCAGTTGGGACCGAATGATAAAATAAACGACGATCAACAAAATGACCGAAAGAATGAGTAATGCAATTTCTATCCAATTCAATGAAGTATCCAAAGCTTGGTTTCTTTGCTTGTCAATCCTTAAAATAAAAATCCAAGCTATGGCAAAAACAACGAATAGGTTGAGGATAAATCCAATGATTATTTTTTTTTCTAAAGAAATTTTCATAGTCGTACGGTATAAAAATTAAATAGCGTTAGCCCCAATATTTAGAATTGGTAAATCAATATAAGTATATGAAATGAGCATGACCGTAATTGGGTCGCAAACACCAATGATGATATGCGAATTACATATGACCGATAAAAAACAATAAATATCAACATATGAAAGTTAGTTAATTAAATTGAATTAACCAGTGGTTTTTTAAGATTTGTTGCCACTTGAGGAGTAAATCAATTTCAGGATTGAGAGTAAATAGGTAGGCTTTTTTAGGATGAGACAGGAGATTTAGAATAACAAAAAGCCATGAATTGCTCATAGCTTTTTGTGTTATTTGCACATTATTGTGGGCACAGTTTGCAAAACTGCGCTAACGATTGTGGCATATCAGCGCGGTCGGGCTGTATATTATTCTTGTTACGTCATAACCTCTTTCTTCTAACTCTTTTTTTAATTCTTTGTTTGTCATATCTCATTTATAGATTTTTCTTTTCTCTCCTTTTGCCTGTCTTCTTCTGTTTGTCTTTTTAAGCTGTCTTTTTTAATATTATTATCAATTATATTTTTCCTTTTATTATATTCATTTTTAGAAAAATATGTAATTGATTGCTCTAAAACATAATATTTATAAACTGTTTTTATCCTTGAGTTACTCGCAATAATGTGTCCTGTTATTCCTGCTTCTGGGTAATTTATAGTTCCAAAGCCTTCTCCATTGATATTTTGTTGTGCTGACATTGCTTCTTTATTTTTTTCTAAAGACCAAATTACAGACGGATTAGCTATGTCTTTCAGTGTCTGCTGAAAAACTATAAATACACTATCTTTATCAACTGTAAATTCATCTTTATAGAATTTTTTAGTGTAATAAGTTGAATTATACTCTTCGTCATTTATATCAAAGTATATTCTACTTTTTAAAGGGGGTGTTTTATCTAATAGAACATCAGGTACTTGGTATAGTTTATCTCCGCTACCAATTTTTTTATAGGTTAATACTGGCTGGTAATCTGTATTATTATCTAAATAGCATTGATATAATAAATTAGTATCAACTAAATCGGGTAAATTATATTTTTTCTGATATAGGGGATAAACTCTCTCAATGTCCGATTTTAAAGTTATGCTTTCCAATTTATCATATTTATTAAAATTAAATTTTATAGTTATACTATAATTATTTAATTCATACGTGTATATTCCCCTGTCAAAGGCAATACTTCCCTCTTTAATTAGTATATCATCAACCTTAGATATCTCGTTTACTGACATTCCTGACCAGTATTTTAAAAATATCTTTGGTTCGTGTTTTAACTTATACTCAAAGGTTTTAGTTAAGTCTAACTTTTTAGGTTTATCTAAATCTAAGCTTGTGTTTTTTCTTTCATTACAAGATTGCAACGTGATAAATATGGATAATATAATTAGACTTTTAAATAATATATTTTCTGCTGTCTTATTCATAAAGTTAAATTTTAAACCGCAATTTATGAAAAGTTTTTCTTATGTTTGATTAAAAGTATGTTTTATGAAAAATTTTATTTTAGGTTCTATTATTACATTTTTAGTTATGCTTTGCGCTTTCTTTTATTTTCAGAATACTTCACTTACTGCAAGTTTAAATACGTACAGATACTCCAAGGAACTCATAAATAAAGATTTACAAAAAGCTAAAGAAGACTACTATATCGAGCAACAAAGTGATAACATAAATTTAATTCTTTTTACAGTTACAATTCTTTTTACAATTTTTGGCGCAACAACATTCATTGGTGTTAAATCCGAATTTCATTCCCAAACTAAGGAAACCAATAACAGATATGACGCTCAAAAAGAAGAATATAATAAGTCCGTAATTCATATAAATAATTTAAAAAGTGGTTTTAGTTTTCAGTATGCTAGTAATATGCACAAGGATTTTAAAGATTTATTATTAAAAAGTACTGTTGATGTTAGTGTCCTAACCGAGACAGGAATTATTGCCTGTGAACATTATTGTTATGCAATTGGATATAATTCAAATAATAATGAAAAATTTGATGAAGCTATTTATGTAATTATAAATTCTATTCTATCTAAAATAATAGAAAACACAAATAATTGTGGAAATATAAACTTAATTAATATGGACTATATAAGATTTATAAATGCTAAAAAAGTCATAGATTTAAGTTTAGGTGAAAATGAGTTAAAAAAGTTTTCCATCATTTTCAGTAGACTTTCTTTTCCAACTTTAGGTTAATTTAACAGCTAATTCTTTTTTTAATTTCCTAACGTTTTTCCACAAAACAATCTTTAAATCTTTTTCTTATTTTTGGTTTTCACTTTAAATACTTAATTATGAATGTTGATAAAATACTGTCCGAACTAGAGGCAAGAGTGGAAGTTAAAATGCAACCACTCGTTAAATACTTTCAAGACAATAAAGAATCGTTACACTCTGAACTTTCAGACAAATGGTTTGATTTTCAAGAAAATGGTAAAAAACAAATAGTTACCGAAATTGTTTTTGAAACAATCCTAGAACACGGAGTCGATTTAAGCAATGTTAAAACTAAGAGTGATTTTGATATTGTTTATCCTGCTATTCAAATTTTACCAAAAGAGATTTTAAAATATATCGAAAATGTCTACAGTAAAGAAATTAAACTTATAGTTTTTAACGGGAAAGACCGTATTTCTTATTAAACTCTTCGTTTGGTACTATTTTGTAGGCTAGTGGTAACTCTCTGTTTTTTTCAAACATAGGGTTATCAATGTATTCTTTACAACTTGCGATAACATTAGAAAAGAAATATGTTAAATCGAGATTTTGTTGAATAAATGATTGATTCTCTTTTTTGAGTTCAGTTACTTTTTCAATAAGTTGTTGTTTTTGTTAGTTGTTCTAATTCTGTCATTTTCGTTAATTGTTTTTAACGATGTTTGTCAGTACTTATTTGGTTAAGCTGACGCACAACTCATATATAGGCGAAACAAACCTTCGTATATGCACCCAAATGAGGGTAGATTGGTGAAGATTTGTTTAGCTTTATGTTTCTCAAATATATAAAAATAATATTACAAATTGTAATTTTGGTTTGAAGTTGAAATTGATTTTTGAAATTGCAATTGTAGTTGATTTGCGTGAGGGATAGCAGTGGAAATCCTTTTATGAAGCACAGCGGAATAAAAGATTGTAATGGATAGCCCGACCTTTTTAGGGCACGCCCAAAATGATTTCCCAAATCTTAATTAAATTTTTAAATTATGTAATTATCTAATTTTCAAATTAACCTATCTTTGCCAGCCGAACAATCGGGTGAAATACGTTACTATGAAGTTTGATTTATTAAAAAAAGATCCGCAGTCCAAAGCTAGAGCGGGAACTGTTACCACTGATCACGGTGTGATTGAAACCCCAATTTTTATGCCTGTAGGAACCGTTGGTTCTGTAAAAGGGGTGCATCAACGAGAATTGAAAGACGATATAAACCCGGATATTATCCTGGGAAATACCTACCATTTATACTTGCGACCCCAAACCGAAATCCTGGAAAAAGCGGGAGGTTTGCATAAATTCATGAACTGGGACCGTAATATTTTGACGGATTCTGGTGGATACCAAGTGTATTCACTTTCGGCCAACCGAAAAATTAAGGAAGAAGGCGTGAAGTTCAAATCGCATATTGACGGTTCGTACCACTTTTTTACGCCGGAGAATGTGATGGAAATTCAGCGTACCATTGGTGCCGATATTATCATGGCTTTTGATGAGTGTACGCCGTATCCTTGTGATTACAACTACGCAAAACGCTCGATGAAAATGACGCATCGCTGGTTAGACCGTTGCATCAATCATTTAGACACGCAGCCTTTTAAATACGGATACGAACAAACATTTTTCCCAATTGTTCAAGGAAGTTGTTATAAAGATTTACGCCAACAATCGGCAGAATATATTGCGAATTCCAATCAACAGGGAAATGCGATTGGCGGACTTTCAGTAGGGGAACCTGCGGAGGAAATGTATGCGATGACCGAAGTGGTTTGTGAAATCCTACCGGAAGACAAACCGCGTTACCTGATGGGCGTGGGAACTCCAATCAATATTTTGGAAAATATTGCCCTTGGAATCGATATGTTCGACTGTGTGATGCCTACGCGTAACGCCAGAAACGGAATGTTGTTTACGGCGAACGGTTCGATCAATATCAAAAACAAAAAGTGGGAAGCTGACTTTTCGCCTATTGACGAAATGGGAATCACTTACGTGGATACGGAATATACAAAAGCGTATTTGCGTCACCTTTTTGCTGCCAATGAATATCTGGGAAAACAAATTGCCACCATACACAATCTCGGTTTTTATATGTGGTTGGTTCGTGAAGCCAGAAAACATATCTTAGCAGGCGATTTCAGACCTTGGAAAGAAATGATGGTAAAAAATATGAACCAACGTTTGTAAAAAAAGTTAGGAGTTTCTTAACGCTTAACTCCTAACCTCTAACTTCTAACCTAAAAAAATGCTGACAATAATAGACAAATACATCCTAAAAAGATATTTAGCCACATTTGCGGTGATGCTGTTGTTGTTTATCCCCATAGGAATTGTTGTTGATGTATCGGAGAAGATCAATAAAATGCTGGAGTATAAAATCCCGTTTTTAGATATTGCGCTTTATTATTACAACTTTACGGTTTATTTTGCGAATTCCCTTTTTCCGATATTTTTGTTTTTATCGGTGATTTGGTTTACCTCAAAACTGGCGAATGATACGGAGATTATTGCTATTTTAAGTTCCGGAATTTCATTTACGCGTTTTTTAAGGCCTTACATAATTGGGGCTTCCATTGTTTCTGTTTTTGTATTGCTAATGGGTTTCTTTGTGGTTCCCGCAGCCAGTGAAGGATTCAATAATTTTAGGTATACGTATCTAAAAGGGGGCGGTAAAGAAGCCATGCGTGGCGATAACACGGATGTGTACCGACAAATTAGTGATACCGAGTTTATCTATGTAAACAGTTTTAATACGGAGTCTAAAACAGCTTTTAATTTTTCGCTTGAAAAGTTTAAAAACCAGAAGTTAGTCCATAAAATTACCGCTACCAGAATAAAATGGAACCCGAAAGACAGTACATACACCATGTATGATTATACCAAAAGAACGGTGGGAGAACTGAATGATAAAATTGAAAAAGCACCTCAAAAAGAGGCCGTTTTTACTTTTGATTTGGAGGATTTAACCCCCGTAATTTATATTGCCGAAACCTTGAGTTTAGGGAAATTGAATGCTTTTATAGATAAAGAGAAAAAAAGAGGATCATCAAACATTAATGTGTATTTGGTGGTTTTGTATAAAAAATATAGCGTTCCGGTATCGGCATTTATCCTTACCATTATTGCCGTTGCGGTTTCGTCCATGAAACGAAGAGGCGGAATGGGAACCAATTTAGCCATAGGAATAGCATTGGCTTTTGCCTTTGTATTTTTTGATAAAATCTTTGGCGTATTGGCCGAAAAATCGAGTATTCCACCCATGTTAGCCGTTTGGTTGCCTAATATTGCTTTTGGAATTTTAGCCATTTATTTGTTACGAAATGCAAAACGATAAATTAAAAAGTTACTTAAGCCTTCATTTGATCGTTTTTATTTGGGGTTTTACCGCCATTTTAGGCGCTTTAATCACCATTACCGCCGATGCTTTGGTTTGGTATCGCATGGTTTTGGCAGGACTGTTTTTAGCCATATTTATCGCATTCAAAAAAATATCATTTAGAATTCCTTTAAAATCGTTCTTGAAATTGATTTTTGTGGGATTATTGATTGCTTTGCATTGGATCTTTTTCTTCAAAGCCATTCATGTTTCTAATGTGTCCATTACACTATCCGTTTTTTCGTTGGGAGCGTTTTTTGCTTCCATATTAGAGCCTGTTTTTTATGGTCGAAAAGTATTGTGGTACGAAGTGTTTTTTGGTCTAATTATTATTGCTGGTCTGGCATTGATTATGAAGGTCGAAATTAACTATTTGGCCGGGATGTTATACGCCTTGGCATCTATCATATTAGGTGTTTTGTTTACGCTGATGAACGGAAAATTGATAGAAAAACACGAACCTTCAGTAATCTCTTTTTACGAATTTCTGGCAGGTGTTTTCTTCATTACGATTTATTTTTTGTTCCAACAAAAATTCACCGCTGACTTCTTTATATTGACCGCTAATAATTGGATTTTAATCCTGATTTTGGCTTCCGTTTGCACGGCGTATGCGTTTACGGCGTCAGTAAAAGTGATGCGAAAACTAACGCCGTATACCGTAATGCTCACTACAAATTTAGAGCCGGTTTACGGGATTGTTTTGGCGTACTTTATCCTTGGCGGAAAAGAGAAAATGAGCTTTGAGTTTTACATCGGCGCACTAATAATTGTAATCACCGTAATCCTGAACGGAGTTATAAAACACTATCAAAAGGACAAATAAGAATAACTTTCTCAACCTTTTGAGAAGCAAACTTTTACACATAAATATAAAATTTACCTTTTTGAACGATTTAAAATTTTATATTTGCGGTTCCAAATAAAAACAAAAACGCAAAAATCCTATGGAATATTTAGATTTTGAGCTTCCAATAAAAGAACTAGAAGAACAGTTAGACAAATGTCTTATTATTGGTCAGGAATCAGATGTTGATGTAACGAATACTTGCAAACAGATCATCAAAAAATTAGAAGAGACTAAAAGAAAAATTTATAAAAACTTGACAGCTTGGCAACGTGTCCAACTATCAAGACACCCAAGCCGTCCGTATACAATGGATCACGTAAGTGCTTTATGTGGGGACAGTTTTTTGGAGCTTTTTGGCGACAGAGGTTTTAAAGACGATAAAGCCATGATTGGCGGTTTAGGAAAAATTGACGGACAATCTTTTATGATTGTTGGTCAACAAAAAGGATTTAATACCAAGACGCGACAGTTCCGTAATTTCGGAATGGCAAATCCAGAAGGATATAGAAAAGCATTGCGATTGATGAAAATGGCAGAGAAATTCGGTATTCCTGTTTTGACTTTGATTGACACTCCTGGAGCCTATCCGGGATTGGAAGCAGAAGAACGTGGACAAGGAGAAGCTATTGCCAGAAACATATTTGAAATGATTCGTCTTAAAGTGCCTATTATCACAGTAATTGTTGGTGAAGGAGCTTCTGGAGGAGCATTAGGAATAGGTGTGGGTGACAAAGTATATATGATGGAAAATACGTGGTATTCTGTTATTTCACCAGAATCGTGTTCTTCTATTTTATGGAAAAGCTGGGAATACAAAGAACAAGCAGCCGAAGCATTAAAATTGACTTCTGCTGATATGAAAAAACAAAAATTGGTTGATGATATCATCCCTGAACCTTTAGGTGGAGCACATTATGATAGAGAGACTGCTTTCAAAACGGTGGAGCAATATATTATGAAAGGTTTTAATGAATTAAAAGACTTATCAACAGAAGAATTAATAGCCCAAAGAATGGATAAATACAGTAAAATGGGCGAGTATAAAGAGTAAAATCTTACAAATTAATCTTTAATCCGAAGCCTTACCGTTTCGGATTTTTTTTTGGTTATAAACAAAAAATAGTTACTTATGAACAATTATTTGTAACAACTCAATAACAATATTTTTTTAATTTTTGCTACTTTCGCTCTATGGAAAACTTCAGAAATATAAACCCTGTAAAGGTAGATAAAACAACAATTATAAGCTTAGAAAAAGGGAAATTGCCTCCTCAGGTTCTCGATTTAGAAGAGGCGGTGCTGGGTGCCATGATGATTGATAAAAAAGGGGTAGATGATGTGATTGACATTTTGCAGCCTGATGCTTTTTATAAAGACGCACACAAACATATTTTTGAGGCTATCGTCCAGCTGTTTACAGAAACACAGCCTATTGACTTATTAACCGTTTCTGCCCAACTTAAGAAAAATGCAAAATTAGATTTGGCAGGTGGTGATTTTTACTTAATTCAGCTGACGCAAAAGATTTCCTCTTCGGCACACATTGAATTTCACTCCAGAATCATTTTACAAAAATTTATTCAACGTAGTTTGATCCGAATATCTTCAGAAATTATCGAAGAATCCTATGATGAAACAACGGATGTTTTTGATTTATTGGACAGAGCCGAATCTAAATTATACGAAGTAACACAAGGAAACATCAAACGTAGTTCCGAAACGGCGCAGAGTTTAGTGTTGCAGGCCAAGAAAAGAATCGAGGAAATTGCCGGTCAAGAAGGACTGAGTGGTGTAGCGACAGGTTTTGATAAATTAGACAAGATTACTTCAGGTTGGCAACCAAGTGATTTAATTATTATAGCGGCAAGACCAGCAATGGGTAAGACAGCATTTGTATTATCGATGGCCAGAAATATGGCAATTGATTTTGGAATGCCGGTCGCCTTATTTTCCCTGGAGATGGCATCGGTCCAGTTGATTACCCGTTTGATTTCTTCGGAGACAGGGTTGTCATCAGAGAAATTGCGTACCGGAAAACTGGAAAAACACGAATGGGAACAATTGAGCACCAAAGTTAAGAATTTAGAAAAAGCGCCTTTGTTTATTGATGATACGCCTTCATTGTCTATTTTCGATTTAAGGGCTAAAGCAAGACGTTTGGTTTCGCAACATGGTATCCGAATTATTATTGTCGATTACTTGCAATTGATGACTGCCGGAGGAAACGGAAAAGGAGGAGGAAATAGAGAGCAGGAGATTTCTACGATTTCCCGAAACTTAAAAGCATTAGCAAAGGAATTGAATGTTCCGGTTATTGCCCTTTCTCAATTGTCGCGTGCGGTGGAAACCCGTGGTTCGAGTAAAAGACCGTTGCTTTCTGACCTTCGTGAATCGGGTGCGATTGAGCAAGATGCCGATATTGTATCGTTTTTATACCGTCCTGAATATTACAAAATTGATGAATGGGATGATGATGAAGCTTCACCAACTGCGGGTCAGGCAGAAATAATGATTGCCAAACACCGTAATGGTAGTATTGAAAACGTTAGGTTAAAGTTTATTGGACATCTGGGAAAATTTGATAATCTGGAAGATTTCAGCGGTGGATACGATGATTTACCGTCGAGTATGAATCAGGATGATAACCCTTTTATCACTAAAAATCTCCCATCGGCTAATGAAGCTTTTGGAAGTAATTTGAATGACCCTGATGATGATAGTGATGTTCCTTTTTAGAATACGATCCTTTTTTGAAATACCATTGAAGCCTACTTTTGTAGGCTTTTTTTGTAACTAAAATTCATGTTCAATTCCTCTTGGTAGATTATTGGAACTCTCAAAACTGGTGGCATTTATTTAGTGTGACATTTTTTATTTTATATATAAACCTTTTCTTCATAAAAGCACAAAAAAAATAGTAATTTAGCTCTTCTTTTTCTTAACGGAAAAGTGGTATAACCAAAAAAAAACTAAACACTATGTCAGAAGAAGCCACAACAGGAAACAATGCAACTGAGGGTGCAAAAAAAGTAAACACCATTTTGCTGAAAGATGCCCAAAAATGGGCCAAGCGATGGACCAAAAAAGAAGGGAACTACAACAAACACCACGAATTGCATGCTTTTTTAATTCCAAAAATAGATTTATTGGAAGTATTAAGAGAAGACGTAGATGCCGTAAGGGCTTATATTGGGATTGATGATAATGGAGTGGAGAAATTGATGATCGTAGGTACGAAATACGATCCTGCAACAAATATCTATGTAGATATGATTACGGTGGGAGATGGAAATGTAGCCGCTGTTGCCGATGATATTTATGATTTTACAAGACCTTGTCCAACTACTTGTGATCCTAATAGCCCTTTAAATTATTAGATATTTAATGATTGAAATATTAGCATATATAGGATATTTTATTTTATTATTGAATTTAATCTTTTTTTTTATAAGCTTTTCCAATCAAGGGAAAGCTTATAAAATATTTACTTTGTACTTAGGATTGGTTTTTGTGGTTCAAATTTTGGCTGAAATTTTAAATCAACAAAAAAGAAGCAATTTATTTCTATCCCACTTTTATTTTATAGGTCAATTTATCATATTGAGTTTTTTTTTCTTAGCTATTTTAAAAGAAAAACACCAAAAAAAGATAGTAAAACTAGGTTTGCTTTTCGGTTTGTTAGCTTTAGGGATACAATATGCCAACGATATAAGCCTGTTTTTTAGATTCAATCTGTTTGAAATATTCATTACTTCCTTTTTATTGATTATTTATGCGACCTTTCATTTTTACAATATGTTGAATGAAAAAAAAGAATTTTATTATATTAATATGGGGATTTTGCTCTATTTATTCGGAAGTACCATATTGTTTCTTGTAGGTAATTTGACAATTGGACTAAGTCTAGGACTAAGGAAAACAACTTGGATTTTGAATGCGTTTTTATATATTGTTTATCAAATGTTTATATTGGTAGAATGGAAAAAGAGTTTTTCAAATAAGACACGTCAATAATAAAAGTGATGAAGATAAATCTGGCATACGAAAAAGAAATTGTTGCAATCATTTTGTATACCTCGGCATTTTTTATAATAATATCTGTGGTTTTAGTCTTATTTTTTTATTTTTCGAGAAAGAAAATTATCCAGAAAGAATTGGAAAAGAAAGATTTAGAAATCCAGTATCAAAAAGAGCTTTTAAGTGCGGTAATTATTACGCAAGAAGAAGAACGGAAACGAATCGCCCAAGATTTGCATGATGATATAAGTTCTAAACTGAATATCGTTTCACTGAACTCTCATTTGTTGACAACACCTAATTTGTCCGGAAACGAGATTAATGAAATTACTGCTAATATTATTAATCTTACGGCGAAAGCTTTAGATAATTCCAGAAAAATTGCACATGGTTTGTTGCCTCCCGTTTTAGAAAAATTTGGGCTTCATGCAGGTGTGGAAGAATTGTGTTTGGAATTTAACAGTTCCAAAGCTGTCACAGTAAATTATGAAAATAGAACGAAATTTGCTATTGCTGATAATGACAGGCATTTGCATGTTTTTAGAATTTTACAAGAGCTTATGAATAATTCACTCCGTCACGGAAAAGCCACTTTTATTTCTATTCTTTTTGAAGAAAAAAATGGAGTGAAAATTTGCAGTTACTCCGATAACGGAATTGGTTTTGACATGAAAAAGGATACCAATAAAAAAGGTCTTGGGATGAAAAATATAGAGAGCAGAGTAGCCTTTTTAGAGGGTAGTATCACTATTGATTCTGCTGTGAATAAAGGAGTTTCAGTAGTTTTTAATTTTTAAAAAAATGAACAAAACTATAAAAATAGTATTAGTGGATGATGAAATTCTTTTTAGAAAAGGAATTTCTTTTTTATTGGGACGTGAAACAAATATTGAAATTATTTTTGAAGCTTCAAATGGTGATGAATTGATTTCTTTCCTCCACAACAATAAAAATAATCATCCGGATATTATTATCATGGATTTGAAAATGCCAGTAATAAATGGAGTTGAAGCCACAAAGATTATTCATAAAGAATTTCCTAAACTTAAAATTATAGCTTTAACGAGTTATGATTCGAAATCTTTCGTGGCTAATATGATAGCTGTTGGAGCAGTTTCTTATCTAATAAAGAATGCAACACCCAAAGAATTGTTAGCCACCATAAATGGAGTGGCTGCAAAAGGTTTTTATTATACGGATTATGTGATGAAAATCATTCAGGAATGTGCGGTCTCTCCCAATAAAATATCAAAATCCAGATTTGATGAGGAACATTTGACCAATAGGGAAAAAGAAGTGCTGTTGTTGTTATGTAAACAATATAACAGTAATGAAATAGCCGAAAAGCTATTTATCAGTTCAAGAACAGTAGAAGGGCACAGAAATAATTTATTATTGAAGACGGAATGTAAAAATATAGCAGGATTAGTGGTTTATGCCATACAAAACGAGATTGTGACTCTTGGGGATTTATTAGAATAAAGAAATTTACAGTTCGTTAGTTTATAATACTATTTTTATTTAGATTTTACGGGGATAAATGCCAGATTTGTGTCACCCTGAGCGCAGTCGAAGGGCGACCGGGCTTCGACTGCGCTCAGCCTGACATCAGGGAATAATCACAGTATTTTCAAAGATCAAGTGGTATAAAACCGAAACATTTATCAAGGAAAAAGATAAAAGAGACTACTCAAAAATTAATTTTGAGTAGTCTCTTCATCATAGTTTTTCAAAAGACAGCAGCATTATTTTTTAATCTGGCCGTCTGCATATACTACAATAGTGCGCGTTTCATTTTCTTTCTCTATTTTAATTTTGTACTGTTTTTTTGTAACCACGCCATTTTTTTGAGAATAAAAATACGTGTCCTCTGTAACTACCCAACCCGGAAGCTCTTTTAGAATAGAATGCATAACAATATTAGGGAGTTTTACGTTTTTATATTTTTCATCTACGCTAATTAATTTTTGATCTTCGCTATAGAATGCGAGGATAGTGCCTTTTTTGTTTTCCAGATTGAGTCTGTATATGGGATTTTCTCCATTGTTTTTTGGAATAGAATATTCTACAAATTTTTTCTGAAGTTCTCTTACTGCTGCATCGGGGTGTTTATCGGTTAAATACACATACGAAACTTTCCCGTTTGTTTTTATAACCATACCGGGTAATCCTTCTGTTTCCGGATTTCTATTTTCAAAATCAGTGAGCATAATATCTTGACTGTATGTTGCATTTGTAAAACTTACCAATAACAACGTAATAATAAATGTTTTCATGATGTGTGGTATTAATAAAAATGTTTTGTAAAATGATATTTCGGTATTTATTTTTCCTTATAATCAGTGGTGCCAATAGAAATGATGACTGGATAAACCAAATAATACAATGGTTTTTTTATAAAGGAAAAACGGAATCGATTTTTAGGCTCTGTCCCTATATTTCACGCTTTTTATAAAAAGATGGGATTAAGGCCTATTTTAAAAAATAGAGTCATAGGCATTTTGTTTTATGGATTAATAAAAAAAGCCAATAGTAATGTTGGGTAGGTTTTCTCAATGACTTGGTAAGGGGAACCAAGATTCAAGGCGCCATGATTTTTTAACGCTTGAATATTTTAACTATATTTGAAAGAGCTATTGTATAGTTTTGGAGCTATAGCTTATTTCAGGAGTAGGATTTAAAAAATTTAAATTTTGCTTTAATGGTTTTTCAACGAATGTTATTTTTTTTAAATGTTGAAAATTAAGAAAGAATAAATTGAATAGAAAGTACATAATACACAATGAGTATTACGATTAATAGGAACAAGCCGATTCTTTTTAAAAAAAATTTAAACTGCTGATTTTTTTTTCTCTCTTGTATGGCATTATTATTCATGATCATCATATGTCTTAATATATTATTCAAAGTTAGCGACTTCGAACAGTGTATAAATGCGTATTTTTACCTGTTTTTATAGCTAACATAGATTTATACTTATGTCCAAAAGAATATTGTATTCGCTTTTTTTTCTGTTATCAATAACAGCTAAAGCTTCTTTTATTTTGTTGCCAATGGATGAAACGAGCCAGCAAAATCATCTGAAAGCCTATGGAATAACCTATTGGTGTTTAGATAAAAATTACAAAGCCAGTTGGTTACTGAACTATCGTGGAGGTTCCTTTTTATTGCCTGATGCTGAGGAAATACGCAAAGAATGCCAGATTCGAGGGGTGAGTTTTGAGATTATTTCTGATGGTGAAGAGTTAGCCATTTTAAATGAAATATCCAGTCCTTCCCAAAATATGGAATCAGTTGTACTGGAAAAAGCACCTAAAATTGCTGTTTATACTCCTAAAGGAAAGCAACCTTGGGACGATGCGGTGACTATGGTGTTAACGTATGCCGAAATTCCTTTCACACCAATTTACGATGAAGAAGTTTTAAGCGACCAACTATTACTTTATGATTGGTTGCACTTGCATCATGAGGATTTTACGGGACAATACGGTAAATTTTACGGAGCTTATAAAAATGTACCTTGGTATATTGAGCAAAAGAAAGAGGCCGAAACACTAGCAAGTAAATTAGGATTCCCTAAAGTGTCTCAAGAAAAAGTCGCTGTTGCTAAAAAAATTAGAGACTTTGTTATAGGCGGTGGATTTATGTTTGCCATGTGTTCCGCAACGGATAGTTTTGATATTGCTTTGGCTGCGGATGGCGTTGATATTTGTGAAGCTATGTTTGATGGGGATCCGAGTGAGGGAAATTACCAATCAAAGATGAATTACAGTAATTCGTTTGCCTTCAAAGATTTTATTTTAGAAAGAAGACCGGAACAATATGAATTTTCAGATATTGATATGACTTCGAAAAGAAGAGTTCCTATGGAGAAAGATTATTTTACTTTAATGGAATTTTCGGCAAAATGGGATCCAATTCCCAGTATGTTGTGCCAAAATCATACGCAGTTGGTTAAAGGATTTATGGGACAAACGACTGCATTTGATGCTTCTTTAATAAAATCGAATATTCTGATGATGGGTACTTGCGAGGTTAATGGTGAGGCACGTTACATTCATGGTCAAAAAGGGAAGGGAATGTTCACTTTTTATGGTGGTCATGACCCGGAGGATTTTCAGCATCAAGTAGGCGATCCACCTACAGTTCTGGATTTGCATCCTAATTCGCCGGGGTATCGCTTGATTTTGAATAATGTATTGTTTCCCGCTGCGAGAAAGAAAAAACTGAAAACGTAAAGGATTTAGGATTTGACCCTTAGACTGCCTCAGGGTAACAGTTAATATTTACAATTCATAAGGCAATGAACTACGAAACTATTTTACAAGAAGTATATCAAGAATCTAAATCAATTCCAACTGTTGGAAATGTTTCCACTTCAATTCCGGAATTGTCAAAAGTTGATCCGGATAAATTTGGGATACATTTGACAACTATTGCTGGAGAAGATTATGGAGTTGGGGATTGTAATGAAAAATTTTCTATTCAAAGTGTGTCCAAAGCATTAACGGTTGCATTGGCATTTTCCTTTTTGGATGAAAAAATATGGGAACGAGTAGGAGTGGAACCTTCTGGAAGTGCTTTCAATTCCTTAGTGCAATTAGAATATGAGAAAGGTATTCCTAGAAACCCATTTATAAACGCAGGCGCAATAGTTATTGCAGATATGCTTGTGACACATTTGAACAATCCAAAACAAGATTTTCTGGATTTTATAAGATTGATTTCCGGAAGTCCAACTGTTGATTTCAATTTTAAAGTAGCGCAATCTGAAAAAGACTTTCGTTTCAGGAATGCTGCTTTGGCAAATTTTTTAAAGTCGTTTGGGAATATTAATAATGATGTAGAAACGGTTTTGGATTTTTACTTTCATCAATGTTCCATAGAAATGACATGTAAGGAATTAGCCCATTCTTTTTTCTTTCTTGCCAATGAAGGTAAAACCAAATCAGGGGTTCAAGTTTTGGCCCAAAGTCAAGTAAAAAGATTGAACGCTCTAATGCAAACATGTGGTTTTTATGATGAATCGGGAGAGTTTACTTATAAAGTAGGATTGCCAGGAAAAAGTGGAATTGGCGGCGGAATTGCTGCTTTGTATCCGAAAAATTTTGTAGTTGCCACTTGGAGCCCACGCCTTAATGAGAAAGGAAATTCAGAGTTAGGAATGAATGCATTAGAATTATTGACCACCAAAACGGGGATGTCGATTTTCTAGAAACAAAAAGAGATTATTACGACCTATCGCGTGGACATAAGTTTAAAAGAGGACGCAGATTATCGCAAATTTACACAGATTTTTTTTTTGAAATTCAAACTGTCTTGAGTCTTCGGGACGGGTCAATTTTTTTTGAAATATTTGTGTCCAGACGATAGTTGAAAGCCTTTTTTCTTATTGATTTGGGTTTTTTATATGCAAATAATGATTTGAAATTATAAATCGAAAAATTTTTTAAAATAATTTGAAGAAAACATTCGTGGTGTTTTCGTTGGAATGACTACTTTTTGTTCTCTTTTTCACCACTTAATTTTTCATTGTATTTTTATTATGTTAAAGGACCTCATAATTCTGTATACTGCTCCTGACATGCCAAATCGTGTATTCTTCAAACATGATATTTATCACAATTATTCTTTTTTTTACCTATTAAATTTGTTAAGTCTTAAGAAGGTGGTTGTTCAAAAAACATGATTTTCCGTAAAAAAAAAAGCATGTTTTTTTTAGTAATTATTTTTTTAGACATAGAAAATTATCAATTTATTAAATAATTACAAATTAATTTTATTATGAAAACGACAAGAAAAGAGCATGATTTTTTAGGTGAATTAGAAATTCCGAATCATTTATATTACGGTATACAGACTTTTAGAGCCGTAGAAAATTTTAACATTACCGGTATCTCAATTTCAAAAGAGCCTTTATTTATCAAAGCTTTAGGATATGTAAAAAAAGCTGCTGCATTGGCAAATAAAGATTGTGGTGTTTTAGACACAAAAATTACAGAAGCTATTTGTTATGGAAGTGATCAGCTTATTGCCGGTAAATTTGATCAAGAGTTCGTTAGTGATTTGATTCAAGGTGGAGCTGGAACTTCAGTAAATATGAATGCAAATGAAGTAATCGCAAATATTGGTCTTGAATATTTAGGTCATAAAAAAGGAGAATATAACTTTCTACACCCGAACAATCATGTAAACTGTTCTCAGTCTACGAATGATGCTTATCCATCAGCTTTTAGAATTGCACTTTATTTAAAAATGGAACGCTTTATTAAAACTTTAGGCGGTTTAGAAATTGCTTTTTCTAAAAAGGGAGTAGAGTTCAAAAGTGTATTAAAAATGGGACGTACACAATTGCAAGATGCGGTTCCGATGACTTTGGGACAAGAGTTTCATGCCTACGCAACTACTATAGGCGAAGACATTAAGAGATTAAAAGAGGCACAAAGTTTATTGTTAGAAATAAACATGGGAGCTACAGCTATTGGAACTAAAGTAAATGCTCCAGAAGGATATCCAGAAATTTGTGTGGATTATTTAGTAAAAGAAGTAGGTATTCCTCTAACATTGTCTCCAGATTTAATTGAAGCGACTGTTGATACGGGTGCCTATGTTCAAATTATGGGTACTCTAAAAAGAACTGCAGTTAAAGTTTCTAAAATCTGTAACGATTTACGTTTGTTAAGTTCAGGTCCAAGAACAGGATTTAATGAAATTAATTTGCCAGCGCGTCAACCAGGATCTTCAATTATGCCGGGTAAAGTAAATCCTGTAATTCCAGAAGTAGTAAATCAGACTTGCTTTTATGTTATTGGTCAAGACTTAACAGTGACAATGGCTGCAGAAGCAGGTCAGTTACAATTAAATGTTATGGAGCCAGTAATTGCTTTTGCAATGTTTACTTCATTAGACTATTTGGGAAATGCAATCGAAACCTTAGTTGACAAATGTATTGTTGGAATTACGGCAAATACAGATCATTGTTTTAATATGGTAATGAATAGTATTGGAATAGTTACCCAATTGAATCCAATCCTTGGATATGAAGAATGTGCCAGTATTGCTGGAGAAGCGCTTAAAACAAACAAAAGTATACATCAGATTGTAGTAATAGAGCGTAAGGAAATTACTCAAGACAAATGGGATGAAATTTTTTCATTAGAAAATTTGATAAACCCTAAGTTCATAAATTCATAAATTTTTATGAATATTCAGATTCCGGCCTTGTTATCGTTAACGTTTTAGCAAACGAAAATGTTAAATGAATAGTTTGTGTTGGCTTTGGGATCTGTTATATTAATGCTTCAGTAAGTAATTCACTTGAAAACGCATCTGAGAAAGATGTTCTTGAATGACGTTCTAATACAGCGGATTCAAGTGGGTTTACTTTACTTAATGATGATAACACTACACTTTTTTATTGTTGGGGATGATCTTAATCCTCAAAAGATAGCGTTTTATTACTGTTTTCTTTTTGAAAACAAATGATAGGACAGAAATTCAAAAAATATTTTTAGAATAGTATTCAATTATAATTGGAAGGAGTCCTGTTTTTAGGTACCTCCCAGTATAATTGTGACTAAATCAAATCAAATTAAACAACTATTTTTATGTTCTGGATAGAATTTTTAATCCTTTTAATCGCGATCCTTATCGGATCACGAATGAAAGGTATAGGTCTCGGTGTAATGGGTATTTTTGGATTAGTGATTTTCGTACTAGGATTTCACATGAAACCAACGGAGCCGCCTATGGATGTTATGTTAATTATTATTGCAATTGTGACTACTGCCGCAACTCTTCAAGCGTCAGGAGGTTTAGATTATTTGGTTAGTTTAGCCGAAAAAGTAATTCGAAATAATCCTTCAAATGTTACTTTTATCGCCCCTTTTGCAACTTATATTTTATGTTTATTTGCTGGGACTTCTCATATAGTGTATTCTATATTACCCATCATTTCCGAAGTGGCAACAAAGAAAAGAATACGCCCTGAGCGTCCTCTAAGTATCTCGGTTATTGCCTCTCACTTAGCCTTAACAGGTAGTCCTATTAGTGCCTGTACTGCTGCTCTGGTAGTGTTGTTGGGATACCCCGGAGCCCTTTTTGATGTCATGATGATATCCATTCCTGCAGGTCTTATTGGGACATTGGTTGCTTGTTTTGTTGTTAGAAAAAAAGGATTAGAATTAAATGAGGACCCTATTTTTATTGAGAAAATGAAAGATCCCGAGTTTGCTAGAAGTATTGATTTCAGTACAGAAGGTAATGGTGTAAAAGTAAGAGCGGGTGCTAAAACTGCGGTTATGATTTTTAGTGTTGCGATTTTGCTAATTGTAATAGCTGGGGCTTTTCCGGAGTTATTGCCCAATTTTGGACCTGGAACAAAAAATCTAGTTCTTAAGGATGATGGTACCGTTTCTATGGTAACTGTTATTTGTCTAATCACTTTGTCAGCTTCCGCTGCCATGATGTTAATTACAAAAACCAGTGCAGTTGCTGTTACCCAAGTTAGTCTATTTGGCTCTATGGCTTCAGCAACAATATCTGTGTTTGGTGTAGTTTGGATGGCTTCTACTTTCATGGAAAATAATTCGGTTGTCATCAAAGAGTCTTTAGGTAGCGTTGTTACTGCTTATCCTTGGACTTTTGCTATAGCTTTATTTCTTTTAGGAATCATAATGTTTAGCCAAGCTGCTGCAGTTAAGACTATGATACCATTGGGTATTGCTTTGGGGTTATCCCCCATAGTTTTGATAGCTTCCTTTCCTACGGTAAATAGTTTTTTTGTATTACCAGGTTACCCAACATTATTAGCAGCTATCAATTTTGACAGGACGGGAAGTACAAAAATCGGGAAATATGTTATCAATCACAGTTTTAATCTTCCTGGTATTGTCGCTACTGTTGTCGCTGTTGCTGTTGGGTTTTTAATAGGTTCAATTATTTTATAAAAAGATTATGAAAACTATAAATAATATAAAAAGTAGATTGTTTTGTTTCATTGTTTTATTTATTCCAATTATTATTCTTGCTCAAGAACAAGGGGAGGATCCATTGTTGTATCAGTCGATAATTCCTATGTCAAAACAATCTTTATTGAAAGACGTTGATGTTATTTTTAATACTCGCTTTAGCTTTAATTCTAAATTTGAAAATGGGGATTATGAGAAATCTGTATTTTCAGTCGACCAATTTCGACTTGAAATAAGAGGAAAGATTCATGAAAAAGTGAGTTTTAGATTTCGTGATAGATACACAAGAGCTCCTAAAATAGGCAGTCAAGATAACATTAATAGAACAACTGATATTGCCGCTTTATTTATTGATTTTACTCCTAGAACCAAATTTTCTATGGGAAAACTATTGGCTGATTTGGGGGGGTATGAATTTGATATGAATGCAATTTATATTTTGGAGTATAATGATATTTTGGATAATTCTGACCACAATTTAACGGGTGCTGGTATATCCCATAAATTAAAGGATAGCAGGAATACATTTATGTTTCAAATATTGGATTCAAGAACAAATGTTTTGAAGGAACAATACGATAATATTGTACCAGATGGGACAATAGAATCAAAAACGGCTTTGGCATTTGTAAGTAATTGGCATGGAACCTTTTTTGGAGGTAAATTTGAAACGTCTTATAGCTATGGTTTCTTTAATGAGGCCAAAAACACAAGCATGAATTATATCGCACTTGGGAATAAGTTTAAAAGCAATAAATTATTGTTGTATTATGATTTTAAGTACAGTACAGAAGATTTAGATCGTAGGGGTATTGTTCGAAAACTTGTTAAGAGTGATGATGCATCAAAAGATGTGGTATACGTCGAAAATTGGCTAAGAGCAGAGTATAGAGTTCAACCAAAAGTAAATTTAGTCTTAACTCTTATGTCTCACAGTTCTTATTGGAATAGTAATCCTGATGTTAATGCTTGCAACAAATTATATACTAGCTATGGTCTGATTCCGACTGTTGAATATTATCCTTTCAAAGATTTGAACCTGAAATTTTATTTGGGTTATATAGCCAGAAGATACGATTACTCTTCTTATGCTGAAAACGCTTATGGTTTGGAAGATAAAAATACAGGAAGATTAAGTTTTGGAATTATTGCGCCAATACTGGTTTTATAACTAAATTTAGATCTTTCTAAGTGCCACTCAATTTGAGTGGTTTTTTTTTTATCCTTCATCAGACAGGTTTATACTACCTGTCAGTATTTCTATTGTATGTCAATTAATTCAAAGAGAATTCAAACCAAATAGGGATATGATCGGATATTATTCTGGCTTCTTTTAGGGAATTAAAATTTTTATGAAAAGGGATAATTCCCGAATTGATAGTATTGATTTTTGAAGTTTTGTAATACATATTGTCAAATTCAGAAGCGAGACATTTACCATTTTTGCATTCTTGTTTCAAAGAGGTTTTCTGGTTGACCAAAATCGATTGATACCCCATTTTTTTCAAGGGATTAAAAACCGTGTGCGATTGCGGACAATTGAAATCGCCTGCAAATATTAAATTCAAGTTAGGATATTCATCGGGTAAAAACCGGAAGTACTTTATCTCAGTTTCAGGTTGTCTATTTTTAGTAATAGCATGAAAATTAACGATAGTGAATTGTTTGTTTCCATATTGAAACGTACAAAAATACGGCTCCCTATCAATCTCTAGATGGTATTTTTTTTCGAGCCAAGCTTTTCCTATTTTCTTGACTTTACTCGTTTTCCAAATAAAGGCATAACGTTCCGTTTTGTAAGCGCTGCTGCTGGTTGGATCGCTAATTACATAATCCCATTTGGCTCCTTTGCGGTTGAGTTCATCAGCTAATCGGGCTACTGCTTGAGCACCGCCATAACCCGCTACAACCTCTTGAATTGCAATGATGTCATAGTCACGAAGTGTATTGGCGATATAGTTTATTGTTCCATCGGATTTAGATTTACCAAGATTTTCTATGTTCCAAGAAATGAGTTTGGTTTGGGAGAAAGTAAAGGTTGAAATAAGAAGGAGCAGGAGGGAAAAGAGGGGTTTCATTTAGTTAGTTGATTGTTGTTTACTATAATTTGGCTAAAGCCTTTTAGGTTTTAATAGTTTAAATTGCCCTCATTTGGAAATGGGGCAATTTAAACTATTAGAATCAAATAAAAATGGAGAATTAAATAATTATTTAAATTTTAAACTGCCTCTTGTTTTTGAATTATTTCAGAATATAATTCTTCAACTATGAATTGCCACCAGCTTCAGCTGGAGGAGAGATAAATTGGCTTTAGCCAAAATAACTATGATTCCTGATTTAAAAGGAAATCACTCCATTTCATACAACCCAACCGTTTCTAATAGCTCCTTTTCAAATTGATAAATGTCATCAACAGATTGAATAGCATGTTTCACTTCGGTTTTATTATCATTAAAAAGGCCAATGTGTTTTTTTCCTCCGTTGAGATGCAGTCTGCATAATGGTTTTCGGTTATTATCGTCTAGGAGAATCCCAAAATAAGATTGAGTATCCCTACAAATGATTCGGTTTACTGGAAGTTTGCGTCTTAGAATCGCAATTATAATTCGGAAGCCTTCCATTTCTTCTTCACTGGTGACTACACGACTTTCTTCCTCAATAGGCTCAATTTGTTCTGCTTTTTGCTTAATGGTTTCTTTGTTGAGAGCGGCATTTAAGCGATCATTAATTTTTTCACTGATAAATTGATTGAATGCTTTTTGGACTAATTCTTTAAATTCTTCCAGGACTTTTTCGGTTAGTCTTCCGGTGTAGACTTTGTTTGCAAACAATTTGACAAATTCATTGGAAGGATTTCCTAATTCGTCATTAATTTGTTTTTTGATCTCTTTTGTATATTTCAATGCGCTTGCATTGTTTACAATATGGTCAACATTGAAGCTTGATTTATGGAATTTAGCAATTTCAATGATGGAATTTTCTTTGAGATTGACAATGTCAAACTCAAGAAATGGTTTTTGGTCCATTTTATTTTTCTCATCTAAATCGGTGAAAAATTGATATTGGATTCCGTTGGTTAAAAGAGCAAAACGTGTTTTGGTAACATGGAAATAGCGAAATAACTGGGAACTGTGAACTGTGAGATTTTCTTTCCAACTTTTGCATTCAACAATGAGTATGGGATCCCCATTTTGAAAAATGGCATAATCTACTTTCTCTCCTTTTTTCAAACCTAAATCAGCAGTAAATTCTGGAACAACTTCCAGCGGATTGAAGGCATCGTAACCCAGCATGTTGATAAACGGCAATACAAATGCATGTTTAGTAGATTCTTCGGTTTCGATTTTATCTTTTAACTGATTGATTTTATCGGCTAATGATTTGAGTTGATTCGTTAATTCCATAGTTTGTTATTTAGTTAATTGATTGACTTCAAACCTGAACCATAAAAAAAAAACATCACTTTATGGTTTTCTTTATTTTATCTCCTTTTCCAAATTTTATATACCAAATAAATGATACAAATGGTACCCAAAAACATTATAGCAATTTGTATTGAAAATAATAGATTGGATTTCAAAATAATTAAGGGTTTCATTGATTTCGTATTTTAATTTGTGTAAACCTACCTCCATAAAAAATCATTAGTTTACGGTTTTCCTCATTTGGGGTAAAAAAATATAAATAAGTATTATTCAAACTCAGTATTATGAGTTTTTGTGTTTTTTTGGATGTAGATAATTTTTCCTTTTCGGTGTCTGGAGGGACTTTTTATTAGTCGTTGGTTTATAGAAATGCCAATACGATTTTGAATTGGATTCGTTTTTCCTGATTTAGTAAAAAGATCAATGTCTGCCTTTTCTTTGAGAATTAAAGTTTTAGTGTTGTCTTTATCTTCTAATAACCCATTATCATTATGAACATTGTTGAGATGAATTTGTAGCTGTTGTTTTGAGGGACAGGAGAATAGAGCCATAAATAGCAATAGTCCTATGAATATAATTTTTTTCATTTATTCTTTTTAAGACTATATTTAGTTAGAACATGCATTCACAATTTTCTTTCGGATTTTGAAAACTTTTGTAAGTTGTTTTTTTGTTAATAGCTCTTTTTTTATTCCTTTATTGAGTTTTTTGCTTAAGCTTTCAGACTTAACTTTTAAATAAGGATATCTTGATAATGAAAGTGTATTGCCTTTAAGTGATTTTTTATAATGAATGAGATACTCTTTGACATAATTATCATAATCATTGAGTTTTTGATCCCATTTATCTAAGATAAGTTCCTCTTTATTTTTTTCGAGTACGTTCAAAAGGGATTTGGTTTCGTTTTTCTTCATAACTTAAATTGTTTTATGGCATCAAAATTAGGGGTGATAAAAGTGATTGTCTTACGGGAAACCGTAAACCATTAGAAAATTAAATACAAGAATGTTATATAGGCTGTCTCAGCTTATAAAATATTCTGAATTAGACACCTTAAAATAAAAGATTATTATTGTTTTACCCAATTGCTTGCAATCCAGTCTAATAATTGTAGTCGGTAGATTTCGTTTTCTAAAGAGGGATGTTGTAAAAAGCTTTCTGCTTTTTGAAAACTTGCTTTTGTTTGAGGAACTTTGTATTTTTTTAGAAACTGATTGCAGAAATGTACTACTTCAAATTCTTCTGTTTTATTAACACAAATCCTATCAAGAACTTCAATAGTTTTAGGATCGTTTTCTATATCAATAGTTTGTGAATATCCAGCAAATGCTAAGTCTTCTCTTGTAAAATCAGCCATTTTATATGATTTAAAGTTGTATTGGCCAAACCTAATATCTTTAGAAATCATTTCTTTACGGGAAACCGTAAAAGGGGTGATTATTTTAAAAAAAATGCAAAATTAATGAGTTTCTACAATTTGAAATTATTAATTTTTTTAAATGGATTCAATTTATCGTTATACAGTTTTTTTGTTGGAAAGAAGTAGTAACAAGATTAGACCAAGCCTAAATCTTTGGTAATGGCAATAAGATGCACATTATTGCTGGCTTTGAAATATATTTTTAATCTGTTTATTCGTTTTTCGAGACTACTGCTGCCATTTGGAATGATTCCTGAATCTTTAAATTCCGATGAAATATCCTCAAGAGTTAAACCTTTAGATAATGATTTCAAAAGCGCAATGTCATAGGATTCAATTTCAAAAAGTGATTTGTCTCTTAAAGCATGAGATAATTCAGGCGATAGTTTGATTTCTTCATTGTTATAAATGCGTTGAATTGCTTTCTGGAGCTCAGGAATACTGTCCCGTCCTTTAGATACATAGGCATTAATTCCTAAGTTATTGAAAAGTGATTTTATTCTAAAGGATTTATCTTCAATAGAGAATACTATTGTCTTGATGTCAGGTTGTACTTTTTTTACAGCCTCAATTAGCTCTTCTCCGGAGCAGAGCTTATTTTCTCGATGGTCTGGCTTGAATGATAAATCACTAATTAATAAGTCATAAGGCTGATTATCATGAAGCGCTTTTTTTATTTTTAAAAAAGCATCATCACAGTATTTGGCATGATGAATTTCTAAGATGGAGATTTCCCCTAGTGCTTGAACAACAGCGATACTGATACTGTCTAAATCTTCGGCTACTAAAACTTTATGGAACATAGAATCGAGTATTATATTGGAATAATAAATTGCACTTTAAATCCTTTATTAGATTTAGTATCAAAAGTAATTATTCCTTTTATGGCCTGAATACGGTTTTCCACATTTTGGAGTCCATTTTTTGAATTTAATTGTTCTAATGTTGCTCCGGCCCCGTTGTCCGTATAATATATTTGTAATTTGTTTCCTATTTTTTTAAAAGTTAGAACAACCAAACTGCATTTGCTGTGTTTTTTCATATTGACCAACAATTCTTGGATAACACGATAAATGATGATTTTTTTGTTACTATCTAATGCCATCCAATTGATTGAATCCATTCCATTAGTTATCACATTTACTTCCTGGGTATTAAACCCGGACATCATTTCTTTCAAATCAGATATAAATAATGGCCCGGTTTCCATAGCATTATTTTCTCGGGATATATTTCGTGTCCTTGAATAAATGGTGTCTAGATTGGAAATCAATATTTCTTTATTATGATTTGTGGATAAATCTTGAGTTTCAGCAAAAGCCATGGTTTGATAGACATCGTTAGCCAATTCATCGTGAAGTTTTTTAGAAATCCGAATTTCGGTATTATAAGCAGCTTTAATCTTTTCTCTTTTATTTCGGGCTAATAGTAGATTAGTTATAAAAATACTGATTACAGTAATGGTTCCCACAACTAAATATAATATTAGATTTCTCTTTTTTTGATGTTCTAATTGAATAATTTTTTGGACTTTTAGTTTTAGATTTTCATCTTTTTCTTTTTTTGAATCGTATTTTATTTTGGCAAATTGATTCTTAGCCTTTTGTCTCACTTTATTTATACTATCATTGATATGTATGTGTTTTATAGAATATTCTTTGGATTTATTTCCTGTATTGAGTTCAATTAATAATTTTAAACTTAGCAATCGACCTTCAATATTGTTTAGTTTTGTTGCTTTTTCATAAGCTATTAGGGCATAATCTATGGCTAAATTTGGATTGTTTTTTTGATAAAACTTAGAAAGATTGTAATAACTTGAAATCAGTCCCCAGTCATCCTTTCTTTGCGTTCTTATTTTTAAGGAATGATTCAAATAATTAATTGCTTTTGAATCACCTACTTTAAAATAGGAATATCCTAAATTATCGATTGCTCTGGAAAATGCTTCAGGATTATTAATTACTTCTTTTTTTAAAGATAAAGGTTGTAGAATTTTTATTGCTGTATTATAATCTTCCTTTTCCATGAATACAACAGCAATATTATTTTTTATATCTGATTTTCGAAGTTCATCAGTTTTTAAATTTAATGCTTTGTTGTAGTAATAAAGTGCATTTTCATAATCATATGCATATAAATAATTAATACCCATTATGGTATAAATATTCCATTTATATTTGGGATTTGTAGTTTTTTCTAAAAAAGGAATCGCCTCCATAGCTGTAGTTTCACTACCAGAGTAATCCCCTTGGTTTTGTTGAATGGTAGCTAAATTTGATATTGAATAGATGATTTTAGAAACATCTTTTTTTTCATCACAGACTGATTTTGCTTTATTAAAATAATAATAGGAACTATCATATTCTGATTTTTCAAAATATTTGTCACCTAGATCAATTAGTCGATCAATTTCAGCTGTATTGTGTTTTTTCTTGGGATTGTTTAGCGTCTTTTTTTCACAGGAATAAAGTATTAAAAAGAATGACAATGATAAAAAATAAACTATTGGGGGTAACTTTTTTAGAATCATTCCCCGAAAATAAAGAAATTAATTAAAATATAGAAACTATCTTCAAGACAATTTAGAGTATAGTTTTAGAGGAAGAATTGGAACTTTCAGTTTCTATGCATCAATTAAATTATTATCAGTGTTTTAGATAATTATACTGTTTAAACTTTGGTAGTTAAAACTTGATTAAGCAGGTGAATTAGAATTATATTGGAAAAATAAAATGTATTCTAAACCCTTTATCGGATTTAGTGTCATAAGTAATTGTTCCTTTTATAGCCTGAATACGGTTTTCCACATTTTGAAGCCCATTTTTTAAATTTAATTGGTCTAATGTTGCTCCAACCCCGTTGTCCGTATAATCTATCTGTAATTTATTTCCATTTTTTTTGAAAGTCAGTACAACTAAACTGCATTGACTGTGCTTTTTCATGTTAACCAGTAATTCTTGAAGCACACGATAAACAATAATCTTTTTATTACTTTCTATTGTCAACCAATCAATCGAATCCATTCCATTAGCCAGTACATTTACTTTATCTGTATTGAATCCGGACATCATTTCTTTCAAATGGGATACAAATAATGTTCCTGTTTCTATGGTGCTGTTTTCTAGGGATATATTTCGTGTTCTGGAATAAATAGTATCCAGGTTGGTCAGTAATATTTCTTTATTCTGACTGGTGGATAAATCCTGTGTTTCCGCAAAAGCCATAGTGTGATACACGTCATTAGCCAATTCATCATGAAGTTTTTTAGAAATCCGAATTTCGGTATTGTAAGCAGCTTTAATCTTTTCTCTTTTATTTCGGGCTAATAGTAGATTAGTTATAAAAACACTTATCATAATTATAATTCCGACCACTAAGTATAATAATAGATTTCTGTTTTTTTGTTGCTCTAATTGAAGTATTTTTTGGGCTTTTAGTTTCTGATTTTCATCTTTTTCTTTTTTTGAATCGTATTTTATTTTGGCAAATTGATTCTTAGCCTTTTGTCTTACTTTAGTAATGCTATCATTGATATGTATGTATTTTATAGAATATTCTTTGGATTTATTTCCTGTATTGAGTTCAATTAATAATTTTAAACTATAGAGGCGGTCATCTGGGCATTTTAATTTTGTAGCAGCATTATAGGCTAATAATGCATAGTCATTTGCTAAATTTTTATTTTTTTTGTGATGATATTCGGATAGATAAGCGTAGCTTGAAATTTTACCAATATCATTCCTTTTAAGTCTTATTTGAAGTGATTTATTTAAATAATTTAATGCTTTAGAATTACCTATTTTAAAATAGCAATACCCTAGGTTTGTCAATATTCTTGAATAACTAGATGAATCATTCAATACTTCTCTTCTGGTAATTAAAGGCTCCAGTATAGTAGCCGCCTTTTTAAATTCTTTCATTTGTAGATTTACAAATGCAATATTATTTTTTATATCTGATTTTCGAAGTTCATCAGTTTTTAAATTTAATGCTTTATTGTAGTAATAAAGAGCATTTCCATAATCATATACACATAAATAATTATTACCCAATATAGTATAAATGTTCCACTTGTAGTTGGGATTTGAAGTTTTCTCTAAAAAAGGAATGGCCTCCATAGCTGTAGTTTCACTACCAGAATAATCCCCTTGGTTTTGTTGGATGGTAGCCAAATTAGATATTGAATAGATGATTTTAGAAACATCTTTTTTTTCATCACAGGCTGATTTTGCTTTATTAAAATAATAGTAGGAACTATCGTATTCTGATTTTTCAAAATATTTGTCTCCTAGGTCAGTCAGCCGATCAATTTCAGCTGTATTATGTTTTTTCTTGGGAATGTTTTGCACCTTTTTTTCACAAGAATGAAGCACTAAAAAGAACGACAATGATAATAAATAAACTATGGAGGCTAACTTTCGTAGAATCATTTTCCGAAAATACAGAAATTAATTAAAACATTGAAACTATTTACTAAGCAATTTAGAGTGTTCCGGTTTGCATCCTATAAAATCATTACGCAATATATTATTGATAAATAATTAAAACAATAGTAACATAAAGGACTAAACTATAGTTAAAAAAAACTCCCATTCTGATTTTTAGAATGGGAGTTTTTTATGCTTAAAAAATTATTTTATGGAAAGTGCATTATCGATTAGGAAAATAAGGTTGCCGCGATGTGCTCGGGTACTTTCATCTATGGAAGATGCTGTAAGAAGTATTGATTTAATTTTTTTCAATGTTTGTCTTGCGGCAGCTTTCGAAATATCATCATAAGAGTTTCTGGAAGAATTTATATCCGAAATTTCTATAGCCTGTTTAACAAAATAAGTTTGAAGGTATTGTCTGTGCATATTTACTTTTCCAACTAAATCAGCTTTGAATATTCCGCTAACTAAATCATTCATAACTTCTGCTACTGAATACGTATTGCCGTAGAGACTAGTGTTAGAAATTCTTTGCAATGTTGTAGGATGCAGAATGTGTGAAAGCGCTCCATCAGTTTGCATGGATAGATATATGCCACTCAATTTTGGATCTTCTGTAGAAGAGAAGAATCCAAATCCACGTCTTTGTAATTGTAAATAAGGGTATAAAGAGACGTCAGCTTCAAATGCATTTGGTGCAAATGCATATTTATTCAATACCTCAATTGCTCTTTTTTGCTCAGCTTCAGACACAGGGGTGAATGGTTTTTCAGTTGTATTTTGCCCAACATAACTTCGGTCAACATATACTCCGCCAATATAGCGACTTACTACAGCTATCATGTTTCTTCTTTGTCCGTTTAGCATGCTGAATCTAGAGCGTAATTCTGCATAATTCTGTCCAGTTTTACTATATTTTACTTTGAGTTTAGGCATTACAGTATTGACTAATTTAAATCGGCTTTCGGCATATCCTATTGCATCACTACTCAAGTCTTCGATCATTACATGTGGATCAATCGCCTTTCCCGATGCTCTCATGTCATCCGCATCATTACCAAAAGCAAGTCCTGGTTCTGTACTGCGGCTAAGAATTTTGTTTAACTCATTTTCTTCCAGTTTTTCATCAAATTCTTTGTATCCATATTCAATGGCCCAAAGATCGTATGGTCCGGGTTTTGTAGTAAAATAGTTTCCTTGTTTTGTTCGATCCAAAGAAAGATTAATAGTAGGATAATCCATTACAGAACCAATTAAACCAATTTTTTCTGTAATTGAAGTGTCATTAAGTTCAGAAGGACTTAACATTTGACTTGCTTTCATATTGTGATTTAAGCCTAAAGTATGACCCATTTCATGTAAGATTAAATAATATAAAAACTCTTTATGAACTTTTAAAATAGTTTTTGGATCTTCATCATAAGCTTCTGCTATAGTTGCACCTGTCAAAAACTGACTTTTTAGTTCACTTGCCATCGTACAAAGATGCCCATCTGAATGAAAATAGGTGTTTAGATTGTTTTGATTTTGAATACTTTTCGCCGAAAACAATTCATCATAAATTGGCGATCTGCTTCCTGAACTCCATTCTACTGTAATATCAGAACCTAAAATCTGTCCTGTTCTTGGGTTGGCAAAACTGGGTCCAATTGCACCATAATTTGGATTTGCTGAAGCAACCCAACGAATAACATTATAACGCACATCTCCTGCATCCCAATCAATAGTGTCAGGTTGTATTTTCATCACAACAGCATTTTTGAAACCTGCTTTTTCAAAAGCTTGGTTCCAACGATTACCTGCCTCAACAATAGTTTGACGATATTCAACAGGGGTTGTATTTTCAACCCACCAAACAATAGGCTCTACAGGTTCGCTGAGAGCTGCCGTAGGATCTTTTTTTGTCAAATACCATCGATTGATAATGTCTTTATAAGGTGTTGGTTTTATACTGGTTTGGTCGTTAATAGTTTGCCCAAAATATCCAATACGAGGGTCATCCTGTCTGGATTTGAAATTATTCTCTGGTATTTCTAAAAATGTATGTTGCATACGAACACGAATATATCGTGCATCAGTAATGTCATCTCCACCGCCATTTAAAGGTGCTGGATTATCATAAGCCAGATCTACAACTACATCAGTATTATTAGGAAATGATCTGATGCTATGGTATTTTGATTTTGCTGAATTGAAATTACCAAGGTTGAAAATTGCTCCCGGAGGTATTCCTGGAGGCATTGTTGGTTTCACGGGATCTAATTTTTCACTTAAGAAAAGTCCGTCAGCAACAATTAAGAAACCAGTACTGTCTTGTGCTACAATTTTCTCAGCTAAGAAAATTGCTTCTGAAATATCAGTACCGGCTGTTTTACTAACGGCATTTTTTTTGTCGTAATAAAAAGCGGTGTTTACTAATCCAAATTCAATTTTGTCATTGGCTTTCTTTATGTTGAAAATACTTGTTGCACGATGCATACTTTGATTTAAAAACAAAGCCGTTGGTCCATTCATGGAATAGCTTTGATAAATAAATTCCTTATTCAGTTGGTTTTTCTTAATGTAAAGTTGCATATTTCCGGTAACCGTATCCTGATACATGGTAAACAAGCCTTCAATTTTTTTAGAGCTTTTTATTTTATCATTTATAGAAACAGTAGCAGTTTTTTTCGCCTTAATGCTATCTAATTTAGCAGCTGCAATCTCTTTTTTGTTTTTCTTTTTGCGATTGGTTTTTTCTTGAGCAAATGTGGAACTTGTAATAAATAAAAACACTAAAGAAAGAAGGAGTGTGGGTTTTAATTTAGTCATAGTATTTGAGTTTAATGAAAAATGATAGGAATCACGTCTAATTTTTTAAAAATCCTTACGAAAATAGAATAAATTTTTGAGATTAGTTGTATATTTTTTAATTAGAATAGATTGTTAAAAACAAAAAAACCCCAATCTTTCGATTGAGGTTTCTATATAAGTAAGTAATCTAAATTGAGTTGATAAAACGTTTATTTTACTTTATTAAGTACTGCTTTGAAAGCTTCTGGGTGGTTCATAGCTAAATCTGCAAGAACTTTACGGTTCAATTCGATTCCGTTAGCTTTTACTTTACCCATGAATTGTGAATAAGACATTCCTTCCAATCTAGCTCCAGCGTTGATACGTTGAATCCATAAAGCACGGAAATTTCTTTTATTCACTTTTCTGTCACGGTAAGCGTAGCACATTGCTTTCTCTACCGCATTCTTAGCAACTGTCCAAACGTTTTTACGTCTACCAAAGAAACCTTTGGCTTGCTTCATTATTTTTTTTCTTCTTGCTCTTTTAGCAACTGAATTTACCGCTCTTGGCATAATTTTACTGTTTTTTTTGTAGCAGGCGCCCCGAATTAAATCAAGAGAACTTAAAAGCCATACTCCAAGGTTATTTTAAATTGTTTTAACCTAAAGAATTTTTTAAAATAATTATAAATTGTAAATTATAAATTATAGACCATGAGTGAACAATTAATAATTAACAACTAACAATTGATCTTAGATAATTCTTAATTGTTGTTTGATGCTTTTCATATCTGTTTTGTGAACTAGCGCTGAGTGTGTCAAAGCTAATTTACGTTTTTTAGACTTTTTAGTCAAGATGTGACTTTTAAAAGCATGCTTTCTTTTAATCTTTCCAGAACCAGTAACTTTGAAACGTTTCTTGGCGCTAGATTTGGTTTTCATTTTAGGCATTTTTTCCTAGTGTTTTAATTTATTCTTACTTACTATCTTTTAGTCTAAAGTTTAAAAGTCTAAAGTTTAAAAGTCAGCTTATGACTTTCGGTTTTATGACTTTCGACTTTAAGACTTATTTCTTCTTTTTCGGAGCAATGAACATAATCATTCTCTTTCCTTCTAAAACTGGCATCGCTTCGACTTTACCAAATTCTTCAAGATCTGTAGCTAATCTTAATAATAAGATTTGACCTTGATCTTTATAGATAATCGAACGACCTTTAAAGAAAACAAACGCTTTCAATTTCGCCCCTTCTTTTAAGAATTTCTCAGCATTCTTTCTCTTAAATTCATAATCATGCTCATCTGTTTGAGGTCCGAAACGAATTTCCTTAACGACTACTTGTGTAGATTTCGCTTTTAGGATTTTATCACGTTTCTTTTGCTCGTAAACAAATTTTTTGTAATCCATGATTTTACAAACCGGTGGATCCGCATTTGGTGAAATCTCAACTAAATCCAATTCAAATTGGTCAGCTAATCTTAAAGCTTCCGAAAGTTTAAAAACTCCAGGTTCAATATTTTCACCTACAAGTCTTACTTCTTGTACACCACGAATAAGGCTGTTTATTCTGTGGGCATCTTTTTTTTCTACGCGAGGTTGGTAACCTCTGTTGCTTCTTATTGCTATGACTTTATAATTTAAGTTAAACTGTAAATACTTTTAATGTTTTATTGATCTCTTCGTTTACAATAGCAGCAAATTCTTCTATTGTAACGCTGATATTTCCTTTTCCTTCCTGTCCATGACGACGGATAGATATAGTACCATTTTTCTCTTCTTCCTCGCCTACAATCAACATAAACGGGGTTTTTTGCATTTCTGCATCCCTGATTTTCTTGCCTATTGTCTCGTTTCTGTTGTCAATGAGGGCGCGAATTTCGTGATTTTCTAGCAAATCTAAAACTTTTTTCGCATATATTTCATATTTCTCGCTCAAAGACAATATTATAGCTTGTTCCGGCATTAACCAAAGAGGGAAATTTCCTGCTGTATGTTCTAATAAAATCGCAATAAATCGTTCCATAGATCCAAATGGTGCTCTATGAATCATCACCGGTCTGTGTAATTCGTTATCAGATCCTTTGTAAGTCAAATCAAAACGTTCTGGCAGGTTGTAATCTACCTGAATCGTTCCTAATTGCCATTGTCTTCCCAAAGCATCTTTTACCATGAAATCCAGTTTTGGGCCATAGAAAGCTGCTTCGCCATATTCAACTATAGTATTCAAACCTTTGTCAGCAGCAGCATTGATAATTGCATTTTCTGCTTTTTCCCAGTTTTCGTCTGTACCTATATACTTATCTCTGTTTTCTTTGTCTCTCAATGAAATCTGAGCAGTAAAGTTTTCGAAGCCTAAAGAACCAAATACATATAGTACCAAATCAATTACTTTCTTAAACTCTTCATCCAGTTGTTCTGGAGTACAAAAGATATGCGCATCATCCTGAGTAAACCCTCTTACACGAGTCAAACCGTGTAATTCACCACTTTGTTCGTATCTGTAAACAGTACCAAATTCGGCATAACGCTTTGGTAAATCTTTGTATGACCAAGGACGTACATTGTAAATTTCGCAGTGATGAGGGCAGTTCATCGGTTTCAATAAAAACTCTTCTCCCTCAGCTGGAGTACTTATAGGTTGGAAACTATCGGCACCATATTTTGCATAATGCCCTGAAGTTACATACAATTCTTTCTGACCAATATGCGGAGTCACCACTTGTTCGTAGCCGCCTTTTTTCTGAGCTTTTTTCAAGAACTGTTCAAGACGGTCTCTCAAAGCAGCACCTTTCGGCAGCCATAATGGCAAACCTGCGCCTACTTTTTGTGAAAAAGCAAACAGTTCCAGTTCTTTACCTAATTTTCTGTGATCACGACGTTTCGCTTCTTCCAGTAATTCTAGATATTCAGTTAAATCCTTTTGTTTTGGGAACGAAGTTCCGTAAACACGAGTCAGTTGTTTGTTTTTTTCATCACCACGCCAGTAAGCGCCTGCAACACTCATAATTTTCATTGCCTTGATAATTCCAGTATTTGGAATGTGGCCACCGCGACATAAATCTGTGAAAGTGTCATGATCACAAAACGTAATGGTTCCATCCTCAAGATTTGTAATCAATTCTGTTTTGTAAACGTTATCCTTATATAGTTCTAAAGCTGCTGCTTTAGAAACAGGACGCAGTTTGAATTCATGTTTCCCTCTTGATATTTCAAGAACACGGTCTTCTATCTTTTTAAAATCAGCATCAGTTATTTTCTGATCTTCAAAATCCACATCATAATAAAACCCATTGGATATTGCTGGTCCAAGTGTTAGTTTGATACCAGGATACATTTCCTCAAGAACCTGTGCCATTACGTGTGAAGTCGAATGCCAAAAAGCTTTTTTCCCGCCTTCGTCATTCCAGGTATATAATATAAGACTGCCGTCCGTCGTCAAAGGAGTTGTGGTTTCCACAGTTGTACCATCAAAAGAAGCCGAAATTACATTTCTGGCAAATCCTTCACTAATGCTCTTGGCAACATCCATAGGAGTAATCCCAGGAGCAAACTCTTTAATTGACCCGTCGGGCAAAGTAATCTTAATCATCGTTTATTATTTTAAGAATGCAAATATAGACCATTACAAAAATACATACAATATATATGTAAGGTTTGTTGCTTCAATTAGGTCTAAAAACAAAATTGGTACTCATTATATATAGGTAAAGGGCAAATGTTTCCATTAGGAGCTGTTTCCTGCTATTCGTTTCAAATGAAATTCACTGAACTCCGATTAAAATAAAAGTATAGTGAAGTAATCTTTTCTCTCGTAAAAGAAACGATAGAAAAGGATTTTTACTGCTATCGGGGCTAAGAAAGTAGTTTTGGTAAGTCGTAATCCGGTCAAAAGGCAATAAATCACAATATCCTGAAGGATTCTATAAAAGAAGAAGGCAAGATATGATCGCATATATAATGACTTCCGCTGTTTTTTACTCATAAAGTCACCTTCTCCGAAGAAGATTGGGGTTTTGTTTAAAAAAACTTTGAGATTCAAGAATCATGTTTTCAGCGTTTTAAAGATTAGGTTAAGAAAAGATTAAAAAAAGAGTTTAAAAAAGCTTGTAAAAGCGAATAAAGGGTGTAGTTTTGCACCCGCAATGACGCAGACGTTCTTTTAAATACTGGCAAGTAATAGTAATCAAAACGGGAAATTTATTTTCAAAAAAAGATTGCGAAAAGCTTGTGAGATTAGAAAACGGATGTTACATTTGCACCCCGCAAAACGCGCAAAGTTCCTTGACAGATTGATGAGAAAAGAGAAGAAAACGAGATAGAAATATTTCTAAAAAAAACTTCAAAATTTTCTTGCCAGTTGAAAAAAGAAGTTGTACTTTTGCACCCGCTTC
>NZ_SMLG01000029.1 GCF_004349195.1 Flavobacterium rhamnosiphilum | reverse complement strand
GGAGTTGTAATTTTATCGTAGGTTTCGATTTTTTTTCTCTAATATAGCCCCCGATTTTTGTTTTAATTTTTCTAGTATTTCATTGGCTTTATCATTTTGACCAATAAAATTCAAAGACTTAGCGTATTGATAATAATATTCAGGTTCTAAATCAGTATTCATGGCAAATAATTCACAATACCATTCAGCGGCTTTGTCCAACTTTGCGTTGAAGTAATAGGAATCTCCCAGTTTTTTAAACAGATCTACTGATTTATAACCTTTTTGTGCAACCCTCTCGTAGGTTTTTATGACATCTACATAAGCATATTTATCACTTATTTTATCGGTTACATAAAATTTTTCTTTTTGGGAATAAATGTTAAAAGAAAAAACATTTACTATTGTTACGTAAAGGAGTATATTGTTTTTCATAATAATTGTTTTTAGAAGAATCTTGGGGTTGTGATTTTACCATTATTTTTAAATATTTCATAGCGCAAGAATATTTCATGGGAACCGGAATTATAGTTATTTAATCTAGTAGTTTCAAGATCATATCCGTATCCTATATACAAACCTTCAGTAGCCTGAAAACCAACCATTGCACTCATCGCAGCACTCCATCTATAAGCAATTCCGACCATAAACTTATCATTGAACATAAAATTACCTGATAAATCTGCTTGAATAGGAGCACCTTCAACCATTTTAGTTAATAGGGCTGGCTTAAATTTTATGGTACTATTTATATCAAATACATATCCGGCAATCAAATAATAGTTTATTTTTTCTTTGAATATAGCCACTTCATTATCATCATAGCGATTTGATTCGATGAAATTAGGAATTGAAAAACCTACATAAGCTTTATCAGAATGATAATAAATACCCGCACCAATATTTGCAGTAAATTTATTGTTGAAACCATGCAGACTAGGGTCGTCGTCAACAGGATTTAATCGGTTCACATTCAAATCGAAAAGATTCGCAGTGGCTTTAACTCCAAATGAAAGTTTGAAAGTCTCAGAAGTAGGAACAGTGTAGGATAAATCAGTTGAAATCGTATTTTCAGTCGTAGGACCAATTTTATCATTTATAATTGACACCCCTAAACCTAAATTGCTTCCGCTGAATGGAGTATTCACAGATACAGCGTTAGTCACTGGAGCTCCATCGAGTCCAACCCATTGTGTACGATGTAAAGCAAAAATACTTAAAGCACCTCTAGATCCTGCATAAGCTGGATTAATATTAATTGTGTTGTACATGTATTGAGTAAATTGAGCATCTTGTTGCGCAAAACTTACAATGGCTGTAAACATCAAAACGAAAGAAAATAATTTTGTTTTCATAGTAGATATTTATTATTTTAAATTATCTATCGAACTCATTTATAAGAATCCGGCAGGTCAGTTGATAAATTTGATTACTGTTTATCATTCAAGAAATAGGGCTATTCATATTATCTTTATTAAACCTGAGGACAAAAAAGCCCTCAGGTATTTTATTTAATTATTTAGTAAGGTATAAATACCCGTCTTTTTTATTAGTTATGATTTTTCCATCATTATCAACAGAAGTATAATTCAAGATGTAAAAGTAAGTTCCAGTTGGTAAACCAGAGGACTGGCTAATGGTCGTTCTACCTCTTGAAACGCCGTCAAAATAATTACTTTCATTATTATAGTTTCTGGTTTCAAAAACTAATACTCCCCAACGGTTGTAGATTTCAACTGTATTGTCAGAATTACAGGCATCCCCAATATTATCAATTACAAATACCTCATTAATTCCATCACCATTTGGCGAGAAGGCATTATGTACTAATATCTTTCCACAAGCCAATACAACACCACCACAATCAACAATTACATTTTGATTTACAATAATGTTGTTTCCATTACCATCATTGAAATTCCAATGGATAATAAATGTGCCCTCTGAGGTATAAGTTAACGGATCAGATGTGGTAGCTGTTATAATTCCAGCGCAATTATCAGTGGTTGTAGGTGCAACTACTGTAACAGTGCATTCACCGGAAACATCAGCTAGAACAGGAATTGTAGGAGGAATAGTATCATCTATAGTGTAAGTGTACACCCAGTTATGTGCCGTTCCTTCGCAATCGGTGAAAGTATACGTATAAGTCACATTACCTTCAGAAGTAGGATTAGTTGAAATCACCGGAGTCGAAGCTGTTAATGTATTTTCACAATTATCTGTAACCGCAGGCACTGTCGGAGCAACGATATCAGCTGTACAAGCTACGGTTTTTCCGTCATTGTCAGGCATTGTGAAGTCGGCTCTTTCAATGGTATAAGTATAAACCCAGTTGTGTGTGTTTTCTTTACAATCGGTGAATGTGTAAGTATAGGTTATGGTTCCTTCACAGGCAGGAGTGGTTGAAATATCAGGAGTTGAAGCCGTCAATATGTTCCCACAA
>NZ_SMLG01000028.1 GCF_004349195.1 Flavobacterium rhamnosiphilum | reverse complement strand
GCAGTACCGCCAGTTGCGGAAGCCGTTGCAGATCCAGTGGTAGCCCCTTTGCAATTTACATTAACAATGGATCCAATAGTAACATTAGGTAGAGTATTAATGGTTATTGGTGTAGTAACAGTTTTTGGACAGCCTCCTGTGCTAAATGTATAAGTTATTGTGTAAGTGCCTGGTGTACTATCAGTAATATTAATGGCTCCAGTCGTTGGGTTAATGCTTAGACCTGCCGGTGCAGAATATGTTCCACCTGTCACTCCGCTCAAGGTTACGTCTACAGAACCCTCATTTTTACAAAAGCTGCCATCACCATAACTAATAGTTGCAGTTCCTAAAACTAATTTTACAGGATATGGACCTGCAAAATCATCTAATGATGCCGATGGAGAATCTGAAGATTTTGTTTTTATTAAAACAGAGCCAAATTCCGCTCCTGCGCAAGGATTGTTTACTGCGAAAAAGGCACTTATATTTATTGCAGCTTCAACAAACTGAGAAGTACTATATTGACTTGAGCCAAATGCTCCTCCAGTCATAGTATCCACTATCCCGATGTTAGTCTTCCCAAAAGCATTGGTGGAAGGATCGATAACCAATGCATAGTCAGTGCCATTCCAAGTATAAAATTTAACAGTTGCTATGCTACCCCCATTTGAGTATTCTACCGCAAGCAAAATATCGCCAACAGTTCTTCCTCCAGCTAAAGTAAAACTACCACCTGCATTAGCCGTTAATGTATTTTGAAAAAATTCAAAATCGATATAACTTGTTCCAGTTGTAACTAATCGATCACTTGCAATAATTAACCATTGGTCAGTTTTTGTAGGGTCAATTATATTTGGGCCAGTTCCTAAATGAATTAAAACATTATTTATATCCCCTTTCCCGCCAGCTTTACTGGTAGTCCAATTCCATAGAGTAGTTGGGTCATCGTTGTATTTTCCTCCACCAGTAAAGATATTATCACTAGTTGTATCAAATAAATCTAGAAACCTATAGGTTGTGGCTGTATTTATGGCAGTCCCATTAAGATTGAATACATGCTCTCCAGAGCCACCTGTACCAGGTATCCAGTCACCTATATTTGAGGTTGGGATATTTGCCTTAAGGTCGCCATCAATACCAAAACCATTATATGGAAAAATAACAGGTGCAGTTTGGGCAACTGCTGTTAAACTAAAAAAACTTAAGACTAAAAGCGTAAATAATTTTGTCGAATAAGTAAAATTTGATTTCATATTGATTTGTTTTAAATCGTTAGAAAGTGAGACGGTTGTAAATAGCAAAATTCACATGTGAGAGTAGTTGTAGGAGTTGAAGGTCGAAGTGCTTTTACACGATTTTCAACGTTCAAAGGAATAAAATCAATACTTCCGGAAGGTTTTTTCAGGAAGTTGATTAATAGATCAAAAAGCATGATTTTTTTGGATTGCAACAGTATAGCTTGAACTAAGTCAGTCCAAGACTTTGGGGCATCAAATGGAGAATATTTATTACTAACCAACATGAAGAAGGTCAGTAAAAGGAAGGTAATTTCTGTTTTCATACAATCAAGTTTTAATTTATTATTTATGGATTGATTTTGTGGTATTAATTTTTCTGTTTAATTATAATGTTTAGAAATAGCTAATACTGTAGATTACAAGTGGTGGTTTCTATTTGAAAATTTGAATAAAACCAAGAAGAATAGCCTTTTTGTCGATTTTTAGTAAAACATTTTGAATTAATTAGAAGTCTATTCTTTTAAAATAATTTTTAAAAATTTAGGTGTGTTTCTAAATTTTTTCAGGGATGAAAGCTTTCTTTTTTGGGGTTAAAGAATCTTTTCCTCGTATGGTAATTTTCTGTTTTTGTTCTTAAACTATTTAAAATGAAGTTTAATCTGTAAAATTTTAATTAACACTTTTTTGAATCAATAATAAATCTATTATTTCAAAATTAGAAATCTAAAATTTAGATGTAGGTCTAAATTTTTTCAAGAATGAAAGTTTTCTTTTTTGGGGTTAAAGAATCTTTTTCTTGTATAGTAATTGTCAGTTTTTTTTAAACTATTTAAAATGAAGTTTAATCTGTATAATTTTAATTAACACTTTTTTGAATCAATTATAAATTTATATTCCAAAATTAAATTCTTAAAATTTAGCTGTGTTTCTAAATTTTTTCAGGGAAGAAAGCTTTCTTTTTTGGGGTTAAAAAAGCTTTTCCTCGTATGGTAATTATCTGTTTTAAAAAATATTTAACAGGCTATTTATATATACAATCAAAGTTACAAAGAATTAATACTATTGATTTATTTTTTCTACGAGTGACCTAAATACTCGTTGAAATGTAATTTTTTATATTAAAATTTTAACATTTGTTTCGTTTTAAGTAAGTTGTACCCTAGTAATTTAAAATTTGTTCTAAAGAAAAGTTAAGAGAAAGAAGAATTACTATTAAAAAGGAGTTAATAAAAATAGAAAAAAAATTATAGATGTGATTTTTTTTAGACTAAAAAATAAATACTTCTGGGTGTGAACTTTAAATTGGAATTGGGTGGTCAATACCACTGGAATTTGTACTTAAATAGTTTTAATAAAAAAACCTCGAAAATTTTATTTCCGAGGTTTAGGTTTGAGTTAACTACTTTTATATTGCAGGATATTTATAGTTCAGTGATTATGAACTCGCTACGTCTGTTGAGTTGATGTTCATCTTCGGTACATTCGACTCCATCGGAACATTTATTTACGAGTTGATTTTCGCCATAACCTTTACCGATTAATCTGTTTTTGTTAACCCCGTTTTTAACTAACCATTTTATAGTAGATTTAGCTCTTCTATCGGATAATGCTTCGTTGTATTTGAAAGTTCCACGACTATCAGTG
>NZ_SMLG01000027.1 GCF_004349195.1 Flavobacterium rhamnosiphilum | reverse complement strand
GGCGAGCGCTAGCGGGGCAAAACAGCTGTTAGGCACTGGCTTATTCGGTAAAAATCGTTGTATTGTTATTACCACACCATTCTTCTAGATTGGCATACAATAATGTTTTTTTTAGATGATTTATATTAAATGTAACTCTTAAAATACGTGCAATATTTTCATCTGAAAGACCTTTAATTCCTGAAATGTTTTTAAAATAGTTTGAGAATGTATTTACCAAGTCATGACCGTTTGTTATTAGTAAAATCTCAGGATTTAAAACTCTTAATTGAGTTATTTTTCCTTTAATGATATTAACATCAGTTATGTGAGCATTTGGCGATTTTGATAAAACTCTAGAAAACCATAAATTAGGATAAAAGTCTCCCGACTTTTTCTGTGAATGTATTTAGAACATGCTGCGTGACCACAAAGTACCTCACCAATCTAAAACAAACCCCGATCGCGGGTTTGCAAAAAAGTCTCTATGTATAATAACTAGGATTAATAGACACACCCTTATATCGCATATCGCGATATGCGATATAAAATCGTAAACAATTGTTTTATAGTGCAAAATTATGTAATATTGCATATCGCAATATGCAATATAAACAAAATGGCACAAATAAAAAATAATCTAAAGCCACAAGACATAGTAATCCTTCTAAAGATTATCGCTTTAGGAAACAAAGTCTGGTTTCACCATACACTGGCAGAAGAATTGGGAATGAGCCAATCAGAAGTCAGTCAATCTCTCAATCGTTCCAAATATGCAGGCTTAATTGATGACGCAAGAAAAAAAGTAAACCGTATAGCATTCAATGAATTCATCATCCATGGCATAAGCTATGCGTTTCCACAACACCCTGGACCAATAGTAAGAGGTGTACTAACAGCACATTCCGCAGAACCGTTAAATAAAATTATAAATGCCTCAGAAAAATATGTTTGGCCTTACGCTAGAGGAAATGAGAGAGGTCAGGCCATCGAACCGTTATACAATACAGTAGTACAAGCAGTACTAAAAGACAACATACTATACGAACTACTGGCAATGGTCGATGCATTGAGAGTAGGTAGAGTAAGAGAAAAAGAAATAGCGAAAAAAGAACTGGAAAAAAGAATATTAAATGCATAATAAAATAATAAATCTAGCTTTAGTAGCTCAAGTAGCGATAGGCCTAGAAGAACTGAGAGAGAAAATGGTATTCATTGGTGGAGCAGTGATTAGCTTGTACACCGATGACCCAGCTGCAGAAGAAATCAGACCGACTTCAGATATAGACATGACCATAAACTTAGCTAACTATAACGAATGGGCGCAAATGCAAGAACGCTTGGCAGAATTAAAATTTTATCCAGATCCTGAAGGACATTCGATTTGTTCATACAAATATGATAAAATAGCAATAGACATAATGCCTGCAGAAGACAGTAGCATCGGAGTTTCTAATATATGGTACAAACCAGGCTTTAAATACCTTCAACAAATTGAATTGCCTGAAAGAGTTAGCATAAACATTTTACCTTCACCCTATTTCCTTGCTACGAAATTAGAAGCATTTAAAGACAGAGGTGCGAATGATTTCTACGGTAGCCACGATTACGAAGACATCATCTACCTATTAGACAACAGAACCTCAATTGTAGAAGAAATACTCGCTGCCGATGAAGATGTTAGAACATACATAAAACAAGAAATAAACGCCATAAAAAACCATCCTCAAGCAAACGAAATTTTAGCCATGCACATCCATCCATTGGTAAGAGAAGAAAGGTTTGGAATGTTGATGGAAAAAATTGAAAAAATTACAAAATAAAAAAAATAACCTAGAAGCTTTTTACAACTGGTTTAACGCTTTAAAAATAGAATAAATGAGTACAACTAATTATAAGATATGCTATTCTTTTTTACTAGTAAGCTACTAGTTCACAACTTATAACCTGCAATATCGCTTTAATTATAAATGCGGTGATTAACGTACAGTTATCACCGCATTTTTGCGGTAAATATAAAATATAGTCACCGCAGTTACACAAAAAACAAAGTATCCCTGATGTCGCAATATTGCATTCCGTGACTGTCAATGAGAAATCTACCACCACTCAAAAATAAACCAAAATTAGATTTCAAAAACAATAGCAATTGAAATGAAAACAACTTCATTTATACCTTAATAATTCAAAACTATACATTAAGCTATTAGATTCAATTATTTTAAAAAGTTTTTTTTTGAATCCAAACCCAATCTTCTGGAATTAAACTAAGAGAGAGTTTTTACATTGATTAATACCTCCTGAACCTGAAAAATAATCAACACTACTTATACAATTGTTCTTTGCAAAAGTTGTTGAAAGGCTCAAAAAAGTTGTTATTTTTGCAAACAAGATTTCAAATGATCTGTATCGTAATAAATTGATATACAATACTTTTTTGTTTGAAACATTACTAAAAAAGCTAATCTTTTCGCAAAGGATTTGTAAAGAAAATGTATTCTAACAGCCCCAAAACACATCGATATTCTTTACGGAAAGTTCGCAAAATTGCAAAGAAACCTGCAAAGAAAACACCTGTAAACTATTGATTATCAGTATTTTTTTCTTTGCAATCATTTTTTAATTTTATAAGTTCTTTGGTTGTGTTTTATCTCTCTTGCAATTTCTACAAATCCCTTTTCTATCATTTCAGCAAAAAGTCTTGAAATATAGGACACATCCGAGTCCGGCAGATTAAGCAACTTTCTGGCAGCTTCATTGTCTATTTCATCTGCACTGTCAAGGTATCTGATAATTGCTTCAATCTGCCTGGCTTTTTCTTGCTTCTTTAATTTGGAATAGCTGATTTTATCTTCTGTAGATGCTAATTTGTTTTTATGGATAATATATTTAACTCCTGAAGTTTTTCCGGTTGTTTCTATAAATTCTATTTCTTGCAATTCTTTTAATATTCTTCGTAATTGGTATTGGTTGACAAACGGGTTAGCTC
>NZ_SMLG01000026.1 GCF_004349195.1 Flavobacterium rhamnosiphilum | reverse complement strand
CAGCCATCTGTACTAGTTTGTACAGCACCGGCAACTCCTGCCACATTTCCTAACTTAAGACCTCCAATGCCACAATTGTCTGTCCAAGTAGCACTAACAGTTGTTGGCCAATCCGTATTACATCCTGTCAATGAATAATCAGTAGGCGGGGTAATCACTGGTTTGGTCAGGTCTTTATCAAGAGTAAAAGTACTGGTACACGTTAAAGGATCCTCATGACAAAGATCAGTTACCTCATAGGTGAAACTCAACTGTCCTCCGCAAGCTGGTAAATCGGTCAATTTCGGAATATCTCCTATGTTAGTTCCTACTGGAGCTGCTCCACCTGAATTTGTGAAACCAGCTACCCAAGTATTATAAGCTGCTTCTATTGCCGCAGATGTGCTGCATTCTGGTAATTTAGGATCAGTTGCGCATACAATTTTCAGTTTACGCAAGTCCAAATTCAACTGAATGGGTTTTCCCGGAAAATCCTTTAATTGGGAAGATCCTGAAGATCCCGAAGTTCTTGTTCTAATAAACACAGTGCTGAGAACAAAACAGGGTTTGTTGTTCAAATCAAACAATTTTGTCAGATTAATGGCACCCTCGGCCCATTGATTTTCTTCATAGTAGTACAATTGTGCTACGGGGTCAAATCTGTCGAATGCATTGAAGGGCACATGGGTTAATTCTGTGTTATTAGTACAAAAGATAGCATTCTTTAAAAGTGGATCTTCATTATCTTGAAGTACATATTCATAAATTGGTTTACCTTTACTATCATTCTTTATAAATGACCATTTATTGATAATAATGTTGGCAAATTCGCCTCCAATGGTGAACTCAATGGTGACCAACAAGTCACCCATTGTACGACCACCATGGGGTCCTTCAGAAGCAAACTTACCACTTCCCCCAGTGATTGGTCTAACACCAGTCACAAGATTTGGGTCGCCTTCGATGGCACCTTCCATTGTTAAGGATGCCTGTAGAAATTCGAAATCTAAGTAACTGCTACCGTCGTTAAACTGGCGGTCCCCAGCAAATAGGCACCACAAATCAGTATCGACTCCTAGAAATCTACCAGTTGACGGACCATTTGGATCACCACCTAAAATACTCGAATCGCCATACTCAAAATGAACGCCACAATTTTGGATTTCATTTTTAGAAGGAGGAGCTCCTGCTTTCCATAAATAGTCATTTGGATTCATATTTATTTTAGCGTCTGTTGCGAAAATAGTTTTATCTGTTTTTTCAACACCATCCGCCAACTGAATGGTTACAGGAATTTGCGGTTTGGGAGATTCTCCAGGAAGGGTGGGTCTATAAAAGACTTCAGGGATAAATGGATGAAGTAAACCATGACCAGTTTTAGTAGGATGTTCAGCGTCAAACAAGTCACCTACATTTTCGTACCCAGCAGTTTTATGTGCGAAGGCATCCCCGTCAATTCCATGCCCGGCAGTCCCATTCCCTTTTAAGGGCGTTTTTATAGGTATTATACCTCGTATATTTTTACCAGGTTCAGTTTTCTGCGCATTTGCCGTATACCCCGCCATCAGGATTACCCCAAACATAAGGGGCATAGCAAGCGACTGGCGCCAACAACGGAGCCATAGCCTTGACAGTCGATTAAGAGGAGTCATAATATTAAGACTCGAGAAGCCTGTCTTGAAGCAACAGGAAAAAGTGCGGCAATAGTCTTGCACACTTTGTATCGTATAAGAAATAATTTTTTTCATGATAATATGGTTTTAAGACCATAGTATTAATAAGAAAGCGCATGTAGATGTTGGGTTTTCGAAAAATTGAAAAGTCCTGTTTCATATAGTGTAATTTTAATACCATAAATTAGAAAAAAAAGGAAGTTACAAACCGGGGCATTAAAAATTAATAAGATACAAACCAACCTTCATAAAAGTTTATGAAGTACGCCATCATCAAAAGGATATTTTTAGTATAGGAAACTAAATCCTTTTATCGACCAAAAAGGGGCTTTATAAAACAACTTTAAACAATTATAAAAAGGATAAATAAACCTCGAAAGCAAAAACTTTCGAGGTTTAATTTTATACTCTAATCCGTTTTATTTTTTGGACTAGATGATTATTAACAACCTATTTTGAAGAAATTACTTTTTTCACACTACTTCCTCTGTTGGTAGTTACTTTTACAACATACACTTCTGATCTATCTACATGAGAATTAAGACTTAGTGTAACTTCTTTGTTCAAATAACTATTACTATCCATTTTTGAAAGTACTGAAACACCTTGTGAATTAATCACATCGATTTTTACATCAGATACATAATCAAAATTATATCTAATAGTAAGTTGGTCTTTGAAAGGAACCGGATACGCATCAAAACTTGCTTTATCACCCAAGCCTTCTCCTTCTTTTGTAGCAGGAGTTCCTCCTAATGGACATCCTGAATTATTAAGAATATCCAATTGAGTTGCTAATGTGCCTGGTGCATTTCCTCCGGCTGAATAAGCATCATTAACGGCATCTATCACCGATTGAGGATTGTTAGAATAAGGCGCAGGATAATCAACTTCATCACTACAAGTATTCAATAAAGCGGCTACTCCTTGACGAGCTAAATTAAAAATACCTCCACCACCTAAATTCAGCGCTTTCAATAAAGTTAAATCAGCAAGTTTCGACGGTGCATCTTCAAACACATCTCCAAACAACATTGAAGGAGTATAGCTTGAACACCATCTATTAGTATGGTTTTTCCAATATCCTAAAGTACATCCCTCACAAGCTTGATTAGTAACCTGAACCACATCAGAAGCGGTACATCCATTTACTGGATCAGTAACGGTTAAGGTGTATGTACCGGCTGCATTTACTGTTGGCGTAGCTGTTGTAGCACCGGAAACAATGTTTCCACCATTACTAGCAACCCAAGAGAATGTTACATTTTCAGTACTTGAAGATCCTGATAATAGTACAGTAGTTTCACTGCATAATATCTGAACATCATTCCCTGCAACTGCATTTGGCAGTGTATTATTCACCGTTACAGTCACCTCATCGGTATCGCTACAACCTGAAGCGGTATGCGTTTTAGTTACGGTATAAGTAGTTGTCACACTTGGATTAACCGTTGGATTTGCTGCAGTTGAAGTAAATCCAACTGGAGAAGAAATCCATGAATAAGTAAATCCGGCTTCAGCCACTTCACCAATGGAACCACCATCAGGGTTTGAGATACAGGTTT
>NZ_SMLG01000025.1 GCF_004349195.1 Flavobacterium rhamnosiphilum | reverse complement strand
CTGTTCAAAATACAGCAATTGCATCTGGATTAACTGCTGGGACTTATACCGTAACAGTAACCGATTCTAAAGGTTGTACCGATACCGAACAAGTGACCATCACTGAACCTCAAAGTGCGCTTCTTGCCGCTATTGGTTCCGTGCAAAATGTAAATTGCAAAGGGGATATTACTGGATCTGCAACGGCCTCCGCGACTGGCGGTACTGCCGAATACACTTACAGTTGGAACACAAATCCTGTACAAAGTACAGCAATGGCATCTGGATTAACTGCTGGAACTTATACCGTAACAGTGACCGATTCTAAAGGTTGTACCGATACCGAACAAATAACCATCACTGAACCTCAAAGCGTATTAACGTGTTCAATTACACAAAACAAATCCGTTTCTGCTAATAGTTTAAGCGATGGAGAAGCCACTGTCACTCCTCTTGGGGGAAATGGAGGTTACTCTTACTTATGGGATAATGGTGAGACTACAGTAAAAGCCGTGGCACTTAATGCTGGATTACACTCTGTTACAGTTACAGATTCTAAAGGATGTAAAACAACTTGCGAGATTAGAATCTCTGAACCTAATGTTTTATCCTGTAGCATAACTCAAGATTCCCCCGCCAAATGTTTCGGAGATAGTAATGGTGTAGCTACTGTTACAGCCATTGGCGGTAATGGAGAGTATACTTACTTATGGGATAATGGGAAAACTACAGCACAAGCAATAGCTTTAAACGCAGGTAATCATTCCGTTACTGTTACCGATAAACTAGGCTACAAAACTACTTGTAACGTAACAATTGGCCAACCAAGTGCTGTTTTAAGTGCTATTGCCACAACCATGAATAACAATAACTGTGTAGGTTGCAATAATGGGGCTATAAACCTTACCGTTTCTGGTGGTTCAACCCCTTACAGCTATTCATGGTCTAATGGAGCTACAACAGAGGATATTGTAAATTTAATTAAAGGAACTTATAGTGTTACAATTACTGACAACAACGGATGTACTTCAAACCCTTCTTTTGAAATTACCGAATCAGGAATCGCTTTAGTGAAAACCGGTGTTTTTAGCGACACCAACAATGATGGTTTCGCCCAGGTGGGTGAAAAAATCAATTATACTTTTGCAGTGACCAATAGAGGTAATGTGACGGTAACCAATGTCGATATCACAGATCTATCAATGACATTGAAAGATTTGATTATGACTGGTAATCCTATTGCTTCTCTAGCGCCTGGTGCTACTAGTTCTGTGACCGGAGTTTATACCATTACTCAAGGTGATATCAATACAGGAAAAGTGACCAACTCGGCTTTAGCAATTGGTAAGGATCCGAAAGGAAATAATGTAACGGATACTTCGGGTACAACGGTCGATAACGACACTCCTACTGTTACTCCGTTAAATAATATAATAAGAATACCTTCTGCTGCTTGTACTTCAAGCACGGAAACTCGTAACTTAAATGATTATTTACCAGCCAATACCCCTACAAATGGAACTTGGACAGATATAAGTGGCACTGGTCACTTAGTAGGCAGTATAGTCTCTCCTTTTGGTCTTGCTATTACTCCCGAAAATAATCCTTATGTTTTTGAATATAAAATTGGGGAAGGAACCAATTCCAGAAGTATAAGGTTATTAATGAGTGTTGATAATAGCTGTTTTGTCGAGGCATGTCGAGACATAATTGTCCATAATGCTTTCTCTCCAAACGGTGATGGAATTAATGAAGTATTCACAATAGAAAACATTGAGGACACCTGTTATATTGGCAATACAGTTGAAATCTATAACCGTTGGGGCGTATTGGTTTTTGAAACTAGAGGCTATGATAATGTAACTAAAGTTTTTAGAGGTATTTCTGAAGGAAGAACAACCATTAGTCAGTCCTCTGGTTTACCAACTGGAACCTACTTTTATATCTTGAATTATACTTCTGTTGTTGGAGGCAATACTCAGACCAATAAAAAATCCGGGTATTTATACCTTACCAGATAAATTTAACTCAAATCTAACTCCTGAGGGCTAACAACCCTCAGGTTTAAAACAATAAACCAAATGAAGACAAGAATACTATTATTCGCTTTGCTGTTTACTGGAGTTGTAAGTTATGCGCAACAAGACGCACAATTTTCACAATACATGTACAACACAATCAATGTCAATCCCGCTTATGCAGGATCGAGAGGAGCTTTGAGTATATTTGCTTTACATCGTACCCAATGGGTAGGACTCGATGGAGCTCCTGTGACTAACGCAGTTTCTATGAATACTCCACTCAACGGAAGTAATTTAGGATTGGGGGTATCGGTTATAAATGATAGAATTGGGCCTACGACTGAAAATACGATTTCAGCTGATTTATCCTATACTGTTCTTACTTCTGAGACTTTTAAACTTTCATTTGGAGTTAAAGCCACTGCGAATCTTTTCGATTTGAATGTCAACCGATTAAACCCTGTTGATGACGATCCTAGTTTGCATGATTTCAACAATAAGTTTACTCCAAATATCGGTGCGGGTATTTATTATCATTCTGACAAAGCCTATGTCGGTTTTTCTGTTCCTAATTTTATAGAAACCAACCGTTATGATGATAATGAAGTGGCTATTTTTAAAGAAAAAATTAATTACTACTTAATTGCCGGTTATGTATTTGATTTAAGTAATTTTGCAAAATTCAAACCCGCCCTACTCACCAAAATGATTGAAGGTGCTCCGCTTCAGGTAGATATATCCGGAAATTTCATGTTCAACGAGAAGTTTGTGGTCGGAATTGCGTATAGATGGAGTGCTGCGATGAGTGCAATGGTCGGTTTTCAGGCTACGGAAGGTTTGTATATAGGATACGGATATGATCTTGAAACAACTAATTTAGACAACTATAATTCCGGTTCGCATGAAATTTTCCTACGATATGAATTATTCAGTAACAAAAACAAAATCACAACCCCAAGATTCTTCTAAAACAAGTATTATGAAAAACTGCATATTTCTTTGTATAACAATAGTAAGTGTGTTTTCTTTTAAAGGGAATGCTCAAAATTCAAAATTTTATGTAACCGATAAAGTAAGTGATAAATATGCTTATGTAGATGTCATAAAAACCTATGAAAGGATTGCTGCAAAAGGATATAAATCAATAGATATTTTTAAAAAAATCGGGGATTCCTATTATTTCAAAGCAGATTTTGACAAAGCTGCTAAATGGTATTGTGAATTATTTGCCATAAGCATTGATTTAGAACCTGAATATTATTATCAATATGCTAAGTGTTTGACATTTATTGGTCAAAATGACAGAGCCAATGAAATACTAGAAAAATTAAAACAAAAATCGGAGGCTATATTAGAGAAAAAAAATCGAAACCTGCGATAAAATTACAACCG
>NZ_SMLG01000024.1 GCF_004349195.1 Flavobacterium rhamnosiphilum | reverse complement strand
GGAAAAGCGTACATAAGCTTACGGGTTATTAGTACTACTCGACTATGACATTACTGCCTTTACATCTATAGCCTATCAACGTGGTCATCTCCCACGACCCTTAAAAGAAATCTCATCTTGTGGTGGGTTTCGCGCTTATATGCTTTCAGCGCTTATCCCTTCCAAACGTAGCTACTCTGCGATGCCACTGGCGTGACAACAGATACACTAGAGGTTTGTCCAATTCGGTCCTCTCGTACTAGAATCAGATCCACTCAAATTTCTTGCGCCCACAGTAGATAGAGACCGAACTGTCTCACGACGTTCTGAACCCAGCTCGCGTGCCACTTTAATGGGCGAACAGCCCAACCCTTGGGACCTTCTCCAGCCCCAGGATGTGACGAGCCGACATCGAGGTGCCAAACCCCCCCGTCGATATGAGCTCTTGGGGGAGATCAGCCTGTTATCCCCGGCGTACCTTTTATCCTTTGAGCGATGGCCCTTCCATGCGGAACCACCGGATCACTATGCTCTACTTTCGTACCTGATCGACCTGTATGTCTCTCAGTCAAGCTCCCTTATGCCATTGCACTCTACGCACGGTTACCAAGCGTACTGAGGGAACCTTTAGAAGCCTCCGTTACTCTTTTGGAGGCGACCACCCCAGTCAAACTACCCACCAAGCAATGTCCCCCGCATTACGGGGTTAGGCCTCAGATAAACAAAGGGTTGTATTTCAACAATGACTCCACAACGCCTAGCGACGCCACTTCACAGTCTCCAACCTATCCTACACATCATTTATCCAAGGTCAATACTAAGCTATAGTAAAGGTGCACAGGGTCTTTTCGTCCCACTGCGGGTAAGCGGCATCTTCACCGCTACTACAATTTCACCGAGCTCATGGCTGAGACAGTGTCCAGATCGTTACACCATTCGTGCAGGTCGGAACTTACCCGACAAGGAATTTCGCTACCTTAGGACCGTTATAGTTACGGCCGCCGTTTACTGGGGCTTCAATTCAATGCTTCTCCGAAGATAACATCTCCTCTTAACCTTCCAGCACCGGGCAGGTGTCAGGCCCTATACTTCATCTTACGATTTTGCAGAGCCCTGTGTTTTTGATAAACAGTCGCCTGGACCTCTTCACTGCGGCCAGCATTGCTGCTGGCGACCCTTCTCCCGAAGTTACGGGTCTATTTTGCCTAATTCCTTAGCCATGAATCTCTCGAGCACCTTAGGATTCTCTCCTCGACTACCTGTGTCGGTTTGCGGTACGGGTACTCATTACCTGAAGTTTAGAGGTTTTTCTTGGAAGCCCTTAGGCGCACTATCACTTCAACCGAAGTCTCCGTGTACTATCGTATTTCCCCAAGCCGCGTGGATTTGCCTGCGCAGCTTATAGGTAGGTACTTCAACGAACTATTCCGTCAGTTCGCGGCGCTTTCATCACTCCGTCACCCCATCACAGTAATAAGTAGTACGGGAATATTAACCCGTTGTCCATCGACTGTCCCTTTCGGGTTCGCCTTAGGTCCCGACTAACCCACAGCTGATTAGCATAGCTGTGGAAACCTTAGTCTTTCGGTGTGCGGGTTTCTCGCCCGCATTATCGTTACTTATGCCTACATTTTCTTTTCTCACCGGTCCAGCATACCTTACGATACACCTTCTACCCTGTGAGAATGCTCCCCTACCACTACCTAAATAAATAGGTAATCCATAGCTTCGGTAATACACTTATGCCCGATTATTATCCATGCTCGTCCGCTCGACTAGTGAGCTGTTACGCACTCTTTAAATGAATGGCTGCTTCCAAGCCAACATCCTAGCTGTCTGGGCAGACAAACCTCGTTCTTTCAACTTAGTGTATATTTGGGGACCTTAGCTGATGGTCTGGGTTCTTTCCCTCTCGGACTTGGACCTTAGCACCCAAGCCCTCACTGTTATGAAACATTATATAGCATTCGGAGTTTGTCAGGAATTGGTAGGCGGTGAAGCCCCCGCATCCAATCAGTAGCTCTACCTCTATATAACTTTACGCATAACGCTGCACCTAAATGCATTTCGGGGAGTACGAGCTATTTCCGAGTTTGATTGGCCTTTCACCCCTACCCACAGGTCATCCGAAGACTTTTCAACGTCAACCGGTTCGGTCCTCCACTGTGTGTTACCACAGCTTCAACCTGCCCATGGGTAGATCACACGGTTTCGCGTCTAACACTACTGACTAAAGCGCCCTATTCAGACTCGCTTTCGCTACGGATCCGTGGCTTAACCACTTATCCTTGCCAGCAACGTTAACTCGTAGGCTCATTATGCAAAAGGCACGCCGTCACCCCACGAAAGGGCTCCGACCGCTTGTAAGCGTATGGTTTCAGGATCTATTTCACTCCGTTATTCACGGTTCTTTTCACCTTTCCCTCACGGTACTGGTTCACTATCGGTCTCTCAGGAGTATTTAGCCTTAGCGGATGGTCCCGCCAAATTCAGACAGGATTTCTCGTGTCCCGCCCTACTCAGGATACCACTATCGTTATCTTCTATTACTTATACAGGGCTATCACCTTCTTTGGCTTTACTTTCCAGTAAATTCTAATTCTATCCGCAACAAATCGCGTGGTCCTACAACCCCAATATTGCCGTAACAACATTGGTTTGGGCTAATCCGCGTTCGCTCGCCACTACTTACGGAATCACTTTTGTTTTCTTCTCCTCCGCCTACTTAGATGTTTCAGTTCAGCGGGTTTGCCCACCTATCGGTGTACTATGTCTTCAACATAGTGGGTTGCCCCATTCGGGTATCTACGGATCATATCGTGTGTGCCAATCCCCGTAGCTTTTCGCAGCTTATCACGCCCTTCATCGCCTCTGAGAGCCAAGGCATCCCCCATACGCCCTTATTTTGCTTATTGTACCAATCCTAAAATTAATTAGGACCGTTTCTTTTACTTGTCTAATGATAAACAAGCAAAAAATGCTTTCTACTTTTTATTATTTTCTTATCTCAATATGTCAATGAACTTTAACAAGTAGTAAGATTTTAGTATTAAGTATTAAGACATACGTCTTGATACTTTGTACTTTTCTCTTTGTACTTTCTTGTGGAGAATAACGGAGTCGAACCGTTGACCTCCTGCGTGCAAGGCAGGCGCTCTAGCCAGCTGAGCTAATCCCCCAATCTTTTTTAATTATGAATTGTGAATTATGAATTATGAATAACATTCATAACTCCTCAACTCTAGAATTTCTTCTTTTATTTAAGTTAAATAGTTGTCTCGGACAGACTCGAACTGTCGACCCCTACATTATCAGTGTAGTACTCTAACCAGCTGAGCTACGAGACACTCTTATTCTTAAATGGTATTATTTGAACTAACAGCAAGAGTAATAAAATTTTAATATTTGTTTCCAATTCGAACTTTCGTCTTCTTTCTTGAAAGTGTTACCGAAGTAACTAACATTCAAGCTCTAGAAAGGAGGTGTTCCAGCCGCACCTTCCGGTACGGCTACCTTGTTACGACTTAGCCCTAGTTACCAGTTTTACCCTAGGCAGCTCCTTGCGGTCACCGACTTCAGGCACCCCCAGCTTCCATGGCTTGACGGGCGGTGTGTACAAGGCCCGGGAACGTATTCACCGGATCATGGCTGATATCCGATTACTAGCGATTCCAGCTTCACGGAGTCGAGTTGCAGACTCCGATCCGAACTGTGACCGGTTTTATAGATTCGCTCCTGGTCACCCAGTGGCTGCTCTCTGTACCGGCCATTGTAGCACGTGTGTAGCCCAAGGCGTAAGGGCCGTGATGATTTGACGTCATCCCCACCTTCCTCTCAGTTTGCACTGGCAGTCTCGTTAGAGTTCCCGACATGACTCGCTGGCAACTAACAACAGGGGTTGCGCTCGTTATAGGACTTAACCTGACACCTCACGGCACGAGCTGACGACAACCATGCAGCACCTTGTAAATTGTCTTGCGAAAAGTCTGTTTCCAAACCGGTCAATCTACATTTAAGCCTTGGTAAGGTTCCTCGCGTATCATCGAATTAAACCACATGCTCCACCGCTTGTGCGGGCCCCCGTCAATTCCTTTGAGTTTCATTCTTGCGAACGTACTCCCCAGGTGGGATACTTATCACTTTCGCTTAGCCACTGAGATTGCTCCCAACAGCTAGTATCCATCGTTTACGGCGTGGACTACCAGGGTATCTAATCCTGTTCGCTACCCACGCTTTCGTCCATCAGCGTCAATCCATTAGTAGTAACCTGCCTTCGCAATTGGTATTCCATGTAATCTCTAAGCATTTCACCGCTACACTACATATTCTAGTTACTTCCTAATAATTCAAGTTTAGCAGTATCAATGGCCGTTCCACCGTTGAGCGATGGGCTTTCACCACTGACTTACTAAACCGCCTACGGACCCTTTAAACCCAATGATTCCGGATAACGCTTGGATCCTCCGTATTACCGCGGCTGCTGGCACGGAGTTAGCCGATCCTTATTCCTACAGTACCGTCAAGCTCGGACACGTCCGAGTGTTTCTTCCTGCATAAAAGCAGTTTACAATCCATAGGACCGTCATCCTGCACGCGGCATGGCTGGATCAGGCTTGCGCCCATTGTCCAATATTCCTCACTGCTGCCTCCCGTAGGAGTCTGGTCCGTGTCTCAGTACCAGTGTGGGGGATCTCCCTCTCAGGACCCCTACCCATCGTTGCCTTGGTAAGCCGTTACCTTACCAACTAGCTAATGGGACGCATGCTCATCTTTCACCGTTGTGACTTTAATAACATCTCCATGCAGAGTCGTTATACTATGAGGTATTAATCCAAATTTCTCTGGGCTATCCCTCTGTGAAAGGTAGATTGCATACGCGTTACGCACCCGTGCGCCGGTCTCTAGTTCCGAAGAACTATACCCCTCGACTTGCATGTGTTAAGCCTGCCGCTAGCGTTCATCCTGAGCCAGGATCAAACTCTTCATCGTATATTGTGTGAGTCCAGATAAATCT
>NZ_SMLG01000023.1 GCF_004349195.1 Flavobacterium rhamnosiphilum | reverse complement strand
CTTAAAAAAATAACGTTCTTAAGAGTCGGGATTGCTGTGCGAAGTCTCCCGACTTCGTACCCATTCCAATAAACTACAACCCTAAAAGTTGTAGTTTTTTTGGTAAAAACAGCATTTACGGTTTCCCTTAAAATCCCTGAATTAAAAGAAGTTAATTTAAAAAAAGATATAAAACCAGAATATTTTCAATCAGTTTTTTCGGTATTAATTTATATATTTGAAAATAACTAAACACTGACGTTTATCAGACAAAGCGTCCCTTTTTAGGGGTGATAAGTCGAATATTGTCAGCGCTATGTGCAAGTTAGCTGATATTTTTTTGTGAGACACTTCAAAATTGATTGAATGAAAAAAGACAATACTTGTTCTTTGGACAATTGGTTTTCAAAGTGTTTTTTACTCTGATAATTGATGCGTAAACAACTATTAATTTAACTAAATAATGACAGAATCAAATCAGTTACTTTTCTTCTTTAGCGCCTTAGGAGCTTTTAATGGCTTCTTACTTTCATTATATTTTGCCATAAATGCTAAAAAGAAAATTTTTACAAACTATTTTTTATCCTTACTACTGCTGGTTTTAAGTATCAGAATTATTAAATCCGTATTTTTCTACTTTAATCCGCACTTATCCAATATTTTTATTCAGGTTGGGCTTTCGGCTTGTGTTCTGATTGGTCCATTTCTTTTTTTATATCTGAAATCATATAGAAAAGATGAAAAACCAAATTGGACAAAGCATGTAATACCTTATTTGACAGTAATAACATTTTTAGGGATTTTTTATCCTTATGTTGAACATCGTGAAGTTTGGAGTAGATGGATTGTAAAAGCAATATATTGCCAATGGTTGCTTTACATTATTTTTTCCTTAAAATACCTCCAGCCGATTATTCAAAAATTCAAAGAGAAAGAAAGTTTAAAAAAAATAGATGTATGGCTCCTTAGCGTCTATCTGGGGGTTACATCTATATGGTTAGCATATACTACCGCACCTTACACATCTTATATAGTTGGAGCTTTATCATTTACATTTATTTTGTACTTAATTGTCTTGCTTTTAATTTTTAGAAATAGTACTGAATCCACTTTTTTTCAAGAAAAAGAGAAATACAAAAACAAAGAAATGGACGCGGAAACGCTGAATCTAATTGACCAAAAACTATCAATAATAGTTAAAAAAGAACTCTTTCTTAATCCAAATTTCAGCCTTGAAGAAGCCGCAAAAGAACTGAAAGTAGCAAAGCACATATTATCTCAGTATGTAAACGAAATATTAGGTAAATCTTTTTCAAATCTCATTAAAGAATATAGAATTGAAAAAGCAAAAAAGTTATTAGAAACCGAAAAAAACTATACAATTGAAAGTTTAGGTTATGATAGTGGTTTTAACTCAAAATCAACCTTCTTTACTGCATTTAAAAAAATAACCGGCTTAACTCCCGCAGAATATCAAAAATCACGCTCAAGATGAGTTCGAATCTATAAAATCAGACTCCTATTTTGCGAACTAGGTACTGAAAGGCATCGTGGAACTATACATTTGGACTCATAAAAAAATTCATTTATGTATAGATCTAAATTTTATCTCGCAATTTTTATGGGCATTTTATTCAGCTCATGGATTACATCTGTTTATTCGCAAAAAAAAGTCTTGTTTGTAACATCAAATCAGGAGTTTTATGGAAACACTAAAATAAGTACTTCCAATCACTTTGAAGAAATTGTCATTCCTTATGATATATTTATAAAAGCGGGATACACTGTTGATTTCATCAGTCCCAAGGGAGGGGCAATTCCGATTGGCTATATCAATTCTTCTGACAGTATTCAGAAAAAACATCTTTATGATGCCTTCTTTATGGACAAATTAGCGCATACTTTAAAGCCATCAGACATCAAAACTGAAGAGTATGGTGCTATTTTTTTTAATGGTGGCGGAGCAGCCATGTTTGGCGTGGCCGAAAACCAAACAATTCAAAACATTGCAAGGAAAATTTACAACCAGAATGGAGTGGTTTCCGCAATTTGTCACGGTACCGCTGGTCTAGCCTACCTGAAAGACGATGCTGGAAAATCGCTGTATCATGGCAAAAAGATAACTGGTTTTCCGGACAAGTTTGAAAGTAAGGAAAAAGAATACTACAAAACATTTCCTTTTGCTATTGACCAAGCCATAAAAAACAATGGAGGTAACTTTGTGTATTCTGAAAAAGGTTGGGACAGTTTTGTTGTTGTAGATGGAAGATTTGTAACTGGACAAGATCCTAGCTCTGGAACAAAAATGGCTCAGGAGATTATAGCACTTATGGAAGCAAAAATATCTCCAATACAAAAACAAACAACTACAAACTTAGATAAGGTCTTTTCTGAGTGGGATAATGATCCATTTAAACCGGGCGTTGCAGCAGGCTTACTAAAAAACGGTCAAGTTGTATATTTAAAAGGTTTTGGCAGTGCCGATGTAACTCATCAATCACCCATAACCACCGACACCAAATTTCAAATTGGTGCCATGTCGAAGCAATTTACAGCTTTTGCCATTTTACTACTGGAAGAACAAGGTAAATTGTCTTTATCTGATGATGTTCATAAATACATTCCTCAATTAGCTGATTTTGAACACAAAATAACCATCAAGCATTTGCTAAGTCAATCGAGTGGTTTGCCTGACTTTTTGGCCTTAAAAGAAATTGCTGGGTGGAGAGATAAAGATGTTTTTACACAAAAAGATGCGCTGGATTTAATCTTTCAACAAAAGAAATTAGATTACATACCGGGTACAAAATTTTCTCAGACTTCATCAGGACTCATTTTATTGGCTGAAGTAGTAAAGCAAATTACAGGGCAAACCCTGGCAGCCTTTTCTCAGGAACATATTTTTCAACCCCTAGGCATGACCAATACCTTGTTTTGTGATGATAGTGAAATGATGATACCCAATGTGGCTATTTCCTATCAAGCCAGTAAAAACGGGTTAAAGAATAGTCATAGCAACAATTCCATTACTGGAACTACCAATCTTTACACTTCGGCAGCAGATCTAAGTCGTTGGTATCTCAATTTTGAGAGCCCCAAAGTAGGCAGCAAAAAATTAATTGAAAAACTGACTTCCCCCGTTACTTTAAATGATGGCACCACCACTTTTAACCCTACTGCCGGAAGATTATTATACGGACAACAGCATCTACATGCAAGACGGGGCGTTCCAAAAATTTGGGCTTTTGGCTTAGAGGGCGGTTATGCAAGTAATATTTTCATATTTCCACGTCAAAATGTCACTTCATTTGTACTTGGCAACAACAATAGATACAATGGTAGCCTTGCCATGAATATGGCTATTGAAGCGCTTGGGGATGTATTTCCCCAACCCCCAAGTATTGATTTCAGTAAGCTTAAAACCATAAAAATGACACCCCAACAATTAGAAACATACAGTGGCTATTATTGGGACAATGAAAGAGTGGCGGCTCGTAGGGTTTATGTAAAAAATGACACTTTACGTTACCAATCTTTAGGCAGCAATGACGAAAGCCAATTAGTGCCAATATCAGAAAATATTTTCCAAATGGTGGTTGATGGCGATGATGTTATCATGGTGAAATTTCGTAAAGAGGCTGGTAACATGAAAATGATTTATACTTCTGGTGAAAGTGATGAATATGTATATGAAGCCTACAACCCTATAAACCACTCTTCTACCGCTTTGAGCGAGTTTACAGGCACATTTTACAGCGATGCGTTAAAGACAACATACACATTGTCTCAAAATGAAAAAGGCTTATTTACAAGTAACAAAAATCAACCCGTAATAAGTCTCACTCCTATTCAGGCGGACTTGTTCCTAAGTAGTGCCAGGAATTTTGGCGGTATTCGTTTTGTTCGTGACAAGCAACAAAATATTACAGGGTTTCATATAAATTCTGATAGGATTAAAAATCTATTTTTTGAAAAAATAAAGCATTGATTGCATAAGTATAGATGCTGATAAAACAGCACTAAATTTGTATTATTCAATTCTATTCTGATAGATAATTTTCTAATCTGAGTATTCATAAAGTGTACCCATCTGGTGCTCGTTTTCAACGAGTAGCAACTTAATTGTAATACAAAACGTAGCGTTTGTAACGCGGTTCATGAACCAATTATAAGCTTTTTCCATAAAGAGTATTTGTAGTTAGTTCTTACTTTTGAGAGGCCTATTTAAGTGTTATTGCTTCGTTCCGATAGCTATCGGAACGAAGTAATGACCAGATTGTGGAAACGGTATTATGAAAAAAGTTCGTGATTCCTAGCCCTGATGGTAGCGGCATCCTCGTAACGAAGTGTAGAGATACAGCGAACAGCAGGAGGTTTCGTTCTTGAAAACTTCAATCATTCTGCTCCAAATTGTAAATAGGTCCTAAACCTTTTTAGTAGTTTTACTGTAACACATTTTCAATACTGCACTCTTACTGTAGAATCTATTGTTATTAAATGCTATAATTTATGAAAAAAATTGTTTTAAGTGCCCTTGTACTTTGTTCGGCTTGTATGTTGCAGGCCCAGAACATCAATAAAATTATCAATACAAAAGACGTTACCAAGATAGAGAAAGTGCTTTCGGCGGATGATATGCAAGGCCGAAGAGCGTTTACTCCTGGTATCGATAAGGCTTCCTCTTATATTGAATCTGAATTTAAGAAAATAGGACTGCAAACATTTAACGGAGCGAAGGATTTCAAGCAGGAATTTTCCATGACCGAGTCTAAAAATGTTTCCCTAAAGGTGCTGATTGATGGTAAAGCGATAGACAAAGCAGATGTGGTTTCTTTTTCCTACCAACCGCAAATTGCTTTGACTGAAAAAAGCGATGTTCAAGTTGTAAAAATAAATGCTGGAGATAAATTTGGTCCGAAGTTTTACGAATATTACCAGAGCGAAAAAAATCTTTTGGTTCTTGTGGATGCTTCTTTTAAAACCCGAATCCAAAATGTGAAACACATTCCGCAAATGACTGCTAATCCTGGAGGAAATACGGTTGTGTTTGTTTTTGGTACTACTGAAGCAACTCAATTTTCAATAGAAGGCACTAATACAATTACAAAAAAAGCATTGAATAACGTAGTAGGCGTTTTGAAAGGCAAAAGCAAACCCAATGAATATGTTGTGTTTTCGGGACATTATGACCATTTAGGTGTGGGTTCCCCGGCAGAAGGAGTGGAGCACGATGCTACCGATTCTATTTATAATGGTGCCAATGATGATGCCGCTGGAACTACAGCCGTAATCATGCTGGCCAAGTATTTTAAAAAACTAAATAATAATGAGCGTACGATACTGTTTACCACATTTGTAGCTGAAGAAATAGGTGGTTACGGCGCACAATATTTTTCGAAACAATTAGACCCTGCGCAAGTAATGGCTATGTTTAACTTGGAAATGATTGGAACGGAATCAAAATGGGGTAAAAATTCGGCTTACATCACTGGTTTTGAAAAATCTAGTATGGGGGAAATACTTCAGAAAAATCTACAAGGATCAGCGTTTAAATTTTATCCGGATCCTTACCCGGAACAACAATTATTCTATCGTTCAGATAATGCGACTTTAGCGAAATTGGGTGTTCCTGCACATACGATTTCTACTTCTAAAATGGATAGCGAACCGAATTACCACAAAGTAAGTGATGAAATAGAAACTCTTGATATGGTTAACATGACACAAATCATTAAAGCCATTGCGATTAGTGCTTCTACTATTGTTAACGGAAAAGATACACCATCAAGAGTGGATAGTAGTACCTTGAAATAGAAAGTAGGATACTTCTTTGGACTTCTTGATAATTGAAGTTTGTTTATTTTAATGGGTAATTATTTTGCAATCTGTTTATTGTAAAATAATTACCCATTACTATTTTTTACCCCCCAGCTGTGCGAGCACAATGTAATTAATTTAAGCTGTTTCAACCGTCACTTCGAGTGATTTTAAACAGTATTGCGATAGCATTACTGTTTAAAATTGTATCGAGAAGCCCCCAGCTG
>NZ_SMLG01000022.1 GCF_004349195.1 Flavobacterium rhamnosiphilum | reverse complement strand
GGCGCGTACCACCATTCGTACAGATCGTTCCCGTGTCATCAGTGTCACACATTGTGCTTGTCTGACATTTGTTTTGCGAGGAAATGAATTTGTACCCTGTTACGTGTGAAAGGGCTTCTGTGCTGCTCATTGAAGTTGTAGTAAATGCACCACCAACTCCCAGAACCATTACTGCCAAAGGCATCATCATTTTTTTTAAAAAAATTGTTCTCATAATAAAAATATTTAATAGTTATGATTTACTCTTTTACAGGTTTTCAATCTTACCCCTGAACACTGGCCAGTATATATTGTTGTTTAATTTTTAGGAATGAGGTCATCCAGAAATTCATAGCATACCAAATGATTATTAATTAATGCATATAAATGATTGTCCACGACAATGAAACTTCTCATTTTTTTGTTTTTGATATGATAAACGTAAAAACTAGATTGGTAGCTTTTCTTTGTCAGGTCATATATATCAATTATACTTGCGTTTTTCCAAACACTTTCAGCATCATATTGCCCGGGTAGAAGCGAGTTGACATACAGGTAATTGCCACTGACGACACTGCTTTTATTTACAACAAGTGCCCGTTTTACTAATTTAGTGACCTTGCTTTTCCCGACTTCTGCAATTTCTAATTGAGCTCTTGAAATGGTATCTATGGTATTGCCACGATATTGCAATACCAGATTTCTGTCTGTGACACTATATTGATTGCGATATCGATAAACATATACTATTTTATTCAGCTTGGTATTAAAATGGAGGCTGCCATCGGTATCAAAAACACCATCCATTTGTTTCTGCAGAATATCTGGTGCGTATCTAACTGTCAAACTATCTGATGAGTTAAGAATTCCAAGCAGGTTTTCTCCTGATTGAGGCGACTTGTACCGAACCGCTAGATTTATAGAATCTATCGGTTCTGCCTGTGAGAAACGAGTACCGGAATTAATTTTTAGTGTCGCGATCCAATTAGAAATACTTCCTTTAAATATATAAGGAACTGCTCCCTCAAACACAAAGAAGTTCTGATTGAAAACACGGATTTTCGGAACTCGAAAAGGCAGGTCAGTTTGGTTTAAAATGATTTTGTGAGAGGTTGTAGTTTTGGTTTTTAAGTCGATTATTGTAATTAGAAGCGGGGCAGTACGATTACCCAAATATATTTTTCCGTTTCCTGTTCCGGCAAAATAGTAGGAGTTGTATAAAAGATCTATTTTATATCTTTCCTGTGCGGCATGTTGCGGAAAGCGACGGGTGAAATTATTGTGATATTGGATGATGTTTTCTGATAACAGGAATAGCATCACTACTACAGTGCTTCCTACAGCTGCAGTTATTATCAAGACCCAAATTTTTCTTTTAGTGTTCATTGTCGGACTGATCCCTCTGTTTTTGTAGTTTATGGGTCCGTAAATAACCGCTACAGCCAATAGTGCGACGAATATTAAATTAAAAGCCAGATGTTGGTTCCATGTCATTTTTTCAAGGATGCCACCGCAGGAGCATGGAATGTAGGCACTGAAATTTAAAATTATGTAGATATAAGCTGTAAACATCATCATTAATGCAAAAGCTGACAGCAGTCCAAAAAATCTAAATTTAGGAATGAATAGTACAATTGCAATTAGGATTTCAATTACAGGTACCAGAATTGCAACCCAAGCTGCGAATGCACTTAGCAATGGCGACTGTCCAAGTTGGATTCGGAAGTTCTCAAAATCGATTAGTTTGCTGCTTGCAGCGTACATGAAAAGAAGCGCTGTAAGGAAGCTAATAATGAGAACGAAATTGCTTTTAAAGTTTTGGATTTTACTCATTTTAGTAGTTTTGATATTGTAAAGTTGCAACTGTTATTTTGGTTGACTTATGCAAATCAGGCTTTTCGTTATACTAAAAAGAAAGTTCCATAAAACAGGGTTCTCTTTACTCAGATGGACGGCTTAGGTCACTAGGGGCGTAACCGTACTGCTTTTTGAACGCCTTGTAAAAGTTGAGGTAGGTGCTAAAACCACACATAAAGGCAATTTCCTTCAAAGGGATTGTTATCTGCTGAATGAGTAGATGGGATTTTTTAAGGCGCTCCAAATGATAAAAATTGTATACGCTAGTATTGAAATACTTACGGAAACCTATCTTTAGCTTGTGCTCTTCAGAGGCAAACATAGCAGCCAATTTTTTTAGGGTAGGAAGGGGCTCTTCCAAGTGATTTAAGATGTAATCATAAATACTTTGCATTACCACAGCTTCGGATTGTTTTTTTGGATTTGTTTTTATTACAAACTTTGCGTCTGACAACAATTCTTGCAAGATGGTAGTAATTGAGCTTATTACTATTTTGTCACTGTAGCGCAATCGTGAAATGGTACAAAAAGAAGGAAGTAATTTATTATTAGCCATAATAAAAATAAGCTGAACGGTGCTGTGGTAATTATCATCTAGTGACGCTTCCATCTTTTTTTGATTCCAAATACTGAAGGACTGTGGTGCAATAAACTTTCCAAAGTCTGCCTGAAATAATTCTTCAGATTCATAGTATAGTGCTTCTGGTACGTGTGCATTAAAACTGCTGATTATAAAGTTATCGTCTAAGATAAATGTTGTTTGTACCAAGTTTTGATAACTATAATGTGGGTTAACATAACCTGATCGAAGTAAAATATCATGCATTTCTCCAGCAAGCTTATTAAGCATTTCAGACAGTTTGCCGACTTCGTCGTTTTGATCCGTTTTGATAATTCTGAAAGAGAGGTTGCCGGTTGCCATTTCAAAAAGCATTTGGTAAATCGCCTTAATCCGTTGTTGGTTTTGTTGCGTATCCATTGTGTTGTATTAGTGAAGATTTGTCGGAATGGAGTGGGGAAGTGGTGACAAAATTATATAATGTAATTTTTATTTGCTAAAAGTATAGTGTTCAATTCGGGAATTGAATAGGTGTTTTTTGAGTGAATAGTGAGTGCTGTCCTTCAACAAGTTTTGGATGACAGTGAAAAGTGAGTAATGAATCGTTTCTTTATTTGATGGTAAAGAGTAATTATCGATGCGTTCTATAGTTGAGGTATGTAATGGTATGAAATAATAAGGGTCCGTAGGGTTTAGGTTATAGGTCTTTACCTGAGAGGGAAGTTTTATGAGCATTTGAGGAATAGACATTATAATGATAGCTGGAAGAGTAGGAGGAAGAAGTAGAAAGATGCTGATGAGGTGTCTTTTTTTTTGTTAATAGCGTTATTGATATGTTTGTAATTGGAAGTCGCATATATAAATGAGTTGTGCGTAACTTTACCACAAAGAATAGAAATATAACGACAAAAAAATATAGAATGAAAACAGAAATTTTGGAAATTTACATTCAATCAGTTTTGCCAATGAAAATTGAAATTGCTGAAAAGATTGCATCAAAATTTGACAGGTTTGAACTTTCTAAAAACGAGTTTATATTACAAGAAAATAGTATCAGTGAAGACACTTATTTCTTAGAAAGTGGTTTCGTTCGTTCCTATACTTTTGATAATAATGGAAATGAAGTTACTACAAATATCTTTTCAGCCCCTTGTTTTGTAAATGATTTTCTTTCTTTTTTTACACAAAAACCTGTAAAAGAAAATTATCAAACCTTAAGTAATTGCATTTTTTGGAAAACAAATTTAGAAAATGTCCAATACAACTTTCATAATATTCCCGAATTCAGAGAGTTTAGTCGGCTATTATTCATAATTAACTACTATAAACTTCACGATAGAATGTTAGAAATGGTAAAAGAAACCGCAACCTCAAGATATACAAAACTTTTGGAAAAACATCCAAACATATTTCAAAATGCATCTTTAAAAATTATCGCCTCTTATTTGGGTATAACTGACAGTTCTTTAAGCCGAATTAGAAAAGAAATTTCCAAAATTTAATTTCTTGTCAAATGACAAGAAGTTTTAATTTATTTATCAAGAAATTTGTATTCTAAAATAATATAAATTTATGAATTCAAAGAAAATAACTTTAATCGGACTTGGTGGCGTGGGTGGCTATTTTGGTTTTAAAATAGCGCAACTTATTGAAGACAATCCTAATTACAAAATCACTTTTGTAGCAAGAAATGAAACTTATGAAATAGTTAAAAAAAATGGACTTACGCTACTCTCATCAGAACATACTCAATCTGTTGCAAAACCAAACAACATTATTAACAACTTTGATGAAATTGAAGAATCGGATTTGATATTGATTTGTGTAAAAGAATATGATTTAGAAAATGTTTGTAATCAAATAAAAGACAAAATAACCAAAAACACAACCGTAATGGCTTTAATGAATGGAGCCGACATTTACGAAAGAGTAAGACATATAATTAAAAACGGAACATTTTTACCTTCTTGTGTGTATGTTGCCTCGCACATAAAAGAAAAAGGAATTGTAGAACACACAGGAAATACGGGAAAAATAATTATTGGAAAAGATCCTGTGAATCAAGAAACTGATACAAAATGGATAATCGACCTTTTCAAGAATAGTGGCGCGGATATTACTTTTAAGCAAAATAGTTTTGTAGACATTTGGACGAAGTTTTTCTTTATTGCGAGTTTTGGTTTGGTTTCTGCGAGATACAATAAATCTATTGGACAAGTTGGTGAAGAAGGCTTTCTTAAACAAAGAGCAACACAAATTATGGAGGAAATTCAATTAATCACTACAAAAATCAAAATTGATTTACCTGCTGACATAATAAGTAAGACTTTTGAAAAAGGACTTTCTTTTCCTTATGCGACCCCTACATCATTACAATTGGACGTAAATTCAAAAAAGAAAAATAATGAGCTGGAATTATTCGCAGGTGCAATTATAAATTATGGTAAACAATTAGGTGTAAAAACAGAAGAAACAATAAAGATATACAAAGAAATAAATCAAATTATTTAAAAAAGCTACGCGCAAAAATTATTCTTATAATGATAGTTGGAAAAAAGGGGTAAGGAATAAATAATTTGTATAGTGACAAATAGAAAAGATGCTGGGAGGTGTCTTTTTCTGTTTTATAGCGGTATGGAATACTTATCAATTCGGGATTAATACTTGTCGAAAGCGGAGTTTTTGATTTCATGCTAAAGAAGGAAATCTTATTACTTCTATATTTGAGGTATGGAATGGTATGAAATAATAGGAGTAGTGGTTTGTGGGTCTTTACCTGAGAGGGAAGTTTTATGAGCATTTGAGGAGTAGGCATTATAATGATAGCTGGAAGAGTAGGAGGAAGGAGTAGAAAGATGCTGTGAGGCATCTTTTTTTTTGTTTTATAATGGGGATAAGATTTAAGCCTCATAGCCTGTCCTGACTTTTTACTAATAGCTTTTGACCCGCCAAAGGGATACGACAAATTAAGAGCCCTTTTGATGATTTATAAGATAATTATTATATATTTGAGAATAAATAAATACTGACGTTTGTCAGACATAGCAAATCTATTTTGGGTAGATATGTCGGACACTATCAGATATATATATAAGTTGGCGAAAACCCAAAGAAAAGAATGGAAGACAAAATTTCGATTACATATAAAAATTTAATAAAATTCTCAGATTCTATTTTGAGTTTAGGAAGCCCAATAATAGACAATCGAATTGAAGAGTTTGAAAATATAATTGGATATAAACTGCCGAAAGATTTTAAGTGGTTTATTGAAAAAAATAATGGTTTTTCTTTATTCGGAAATGAAGTTAATGGACTTGGAGAAGAGTTTTTAAATGCTTCACTTGACAAAGTTTACAATTTTGAACATTCAGAAGTTGAAAATCCAATACCAAAATATTTTTTACCATTTTCTCCTGATGGTTATGGAAATCATTATTGTCTTGATTTTTCTCGAATTGAAAATGAAATTTGTCCAATTGTTTTTTGGCAACACGATTTTAAATACGAAAACTTAACCGAAGTTGAAACTTGTAATGATAGTTTCGTTGATTGGGTCAATGAAGTGTTAATTGAGTGGACACTTGAAGAATATAATTATGATGGAACTGAAAAGTAAAATGGGCTACCCGCCAACAGCTACTCCTATGTAAAGC
>NZ_SMLG01000021.1 GCF_004349195.1 Flavobacterium rhamnosiphilum | reverse complement strand
TGCTGTTGCACCAGCCAAAGTGATTACCGGGCTTGTAGTGTCTCCACCTGTATGTGTAATTGTTTGCCCTGTTAATTCATTTCCACTAGGATCTGAAACTTTAAAAGTATAAACTGCAGACCAGCTACAATTATCTCCTGTTACAACTGTATTCATTAAAGTAGCAACTACAGCTCCTCCACAATTATCAGCATATCCTACAATACTGGTTGTAGCATCAAACGCAGGAACACCGGTCGGCACAGTTGTAGCATCCACATAACATGCATTAATTAGGCTAATTCCTGCCGGAGCTGTTCCAGTAGGAGCAATTTTATCCTCAACCTTTACCGTTGAAGCAGCCGAAGTCTGCTCACAACCAGTTAAAGTATTTGTGATTTTTACTTTATAATCTCCATCTGCTGTAACAACAAGTGTTGAAGCTGTTTGACCACCAATAACAACATCATCCTTATACCAAATATAAGTTGGAGAAACAGCATCCGTTACTGCTGTTAATGTAGTTGTTAAACAAGCACTTAATGTTCCGCTAATACTTGCCGTTGGCAATGGATTTACTGTAATTGTCGCTGTTCCTGTTTGTGCCTGAGTACAGGTTGTATAACTCGCGTCTTGAACACTTACCAGGTTATAAGCAAATGTACCTGCTGCTGTTGTTGGCGCTGCAACAGTTACTGAATTACCGATTGTGGTGGTTACAGTAGTATTTGCTCCTCCATTTACATTGTAAGTAAAGGTATAAGGTGACGTTCCTGCTGCTCCCGTGAAGGTTACATTTGGCGCCGTGCCGTCTTTACATACAGCTACTGTTCCAGAAATACTTGCCGTTGGCAATGGATTTACTGTAATTGTCGCTGTTTGAGTACAGCCATTATTGTTTTTATAAGTGATGACACTTGTTCCTGCCGCAACTCCCGTAACAACACCAGTATTGCTTACTGTGGCAACTGACGTTGTTGCCGAAGACCAAGGGGTCGTAGCATTGGGAGTGCCCGAACCGCTCAATGCAGTCGTTAATCCAACACAAACCGTTGGGGTACCTGATATCGTTGGCAAGCCATTTACAGTAACTGTTACCGTTTGGGTACAGCCACTATTGTTTTTATAAGTGATGACACTTGTTCCTGCCGCAACTCCCGTAACAACTCCAGTATTGCTTACTGTGGCAACTGACGTTGTTGCCGAAGACCAAGGGGTCGTAGCATCGGGAGTACCCGAACCGCTCAATGTAGTCGTTAATCCAACACAAACCGTTGGGGTACCTGATATCGTTTGCAAGCCATTTACAGTAACTGTTACCGTTTGGGTACAGCCATTATTGTTTTTATAAGTGATGACACTTGTTCCTGCCGCAACTCCCGTAACAACTCCAATATTGCTTACTGTGGCAACTGACGTTGTTGCCGAAGACCAAGGGGTCGTAGCATCGGGAGTACCCGAACCGCTCAATGCAGTCGTTAATCCAACACAAACCGTTGGGGTACCTGATATCGTTGGCAAGCCATTTACAGTAACTGTTACCGTTCGAGTACAGCCATTATTGTTTTTATAAGTGATGACACTTGTTCCTGCCGCAACTCCCGTAACAACTCCAGTATTGCTTACTGTAGCAACTGACGTTGTTGCCGAAGACCAAGGGGTCGTAGCATCGGGAGTACCCGAACCGGTCAACGCAGTCGTTAATCCAACACAAACCGCTGGGGTACCTGATATCGTTGGCAAGCCATTTACAGTAACTGTTACCGTTCGAGTACAGCCATTATTGTTTTTATAAGTGATGACACTTGTTCCTGCCGCAACCCCCGTAACAACTCCAGTATTGCTTACTGTAGCAACTGACGTTGTTGCCGAAGACCAAGGGGTCGTAGCATCGGGAGTACCTGAACCAGTCAATGCAGTCGTTAATCCAACACAAACCGTTGGAGTACCTGATATCGTTGGCAAGCCATTTACAGTAACTGTTACCGTTTGAGTACAGCCATTATTGTTTTTATAAGTGATGACACTTGTTCCTGCCGCAACTCCCGTAACAACTCCGGTATTGCTTACTGTAGCAACTGACGTTGTTGCCGAAGACCAAGGGGTCGTAGCATCGGGAGTACCCGAACCGCTCAATGCAGTGGTTAATCCAATACAAACCGTTGATGTGCCCGATATAGTTGGCAACGCATTTACAGTAAAAGTTTGTGTAGAGGTAGTACAGCCCCCAGAATTCGTATAAGTAAAATAAGCTGTACCTCCTGAAATAGCAGTTACCACTCCAGAATTCGTTATTGTAGCCACAGAATTATTACTAGAAGTCCAAGTTCCACCTGTTGATGGCGCTAAAGTCATAGTTTGCCCTTGACATAGTACAGTTTGAGGCATGGTAACCGCAGTGGGACAACATAAACTACCGCCTCCACTCCCTTCGGTAATAGATATATCAGTATCCTTGTCTGAGAAATTTGTAACCATCAGTACATAAACTTTTCCAGCTACTGCCCCATTGACAGTTATTGTTCCTGAAGGAGAACTACCATAATCACAAGCAATAACAGAACCACTGCTACCACCTTGACCTAAGGTGGCACAACTACTAACTGCTGCATTACTATCATTAAAAGCTCCCCATAAAACCCAATCAATATCTCTATTCTTAGGAGAATTTGAAATTGAAAGCACGATATCCCCCGAAATACCTACAGTAATTGTAAAATAAGAAGCATTAATAGTGCTACCTAGACAACCATAATTAGGCCCTGAAGGAGCCTGTCCATTATTTATTAAAGCTGGGTAAGTAACCCCACTTTCTGAGCATATTGGAGTCGCAGTACTACAGTTGCTACTTTGGGAAAACACTAACTGACTAAAACTTGTAAATAAAAGTATCAGTATATAATATATTTTTTTCATTTTCATCAAAACTTTATTTTCTGTTTTTTAATAAAATATAAATCACCATCATTTAGCTATTTATCCTTTTTATACAAAAAGGCATACTAAACCACATTTATAATTAAGTATTCGTTAGGCATAACAATAAATTCCACAAAAAACCAAACCCTTGTTAGAATTGTGACCCTTATGTCCTTCCAAAAAGTATTCAGTACCAGCATCAAAGTGATATCACCCGCAACAGGATAATAGGTATTTAAGGAACTTGATAAAGTAACAGGGCCATCACCCCCTGGAGTTCCGCATAACTGCGCACTAATAGGACTGGCAATTAAAAATAAAATAACAGCTAATACAAAAATTAAAAAACGATGGGCTTTTAAAGTAAAATTCCACATATAAGCAATGATATTAAATTTCTAAATAAAATTATTAAGGATCTGATTCTTAAACACAAATCTTCTCTCAACAGAGGCATTTGTCTTTATAATCGAAACAGAAGAATATTTTGATGGTCTTAATGCAAACAGGATTATCACAAGTCGTTGTGTTCCGCATCAATTCTTGGTACGTAATTATTTTGGCATAGCGCAGCGCAGCCATACCAGTCCGCTTTGCAAACTGTTGCCGCTTTAGAAACGGAACTAGTTGCGGTGTAATTTTTTAAATAAATTCCTTGAAAAAAAGGACTTGCAGAAGTAGCTGCAAACAACACATTTGCCTTAACAGGGACAAAGACAAAAAATAAAACAACAATAAATAATTGCTTATAAAAAGTAAGCAGTTTCAATCTAAAATCACACATATTCATCGACAGCTAAGTTTATCCTTGGATTTGGGAGCGCAAACATAGACAAACACGACAAACTTAACTACTTATATCTGATTAAATACAAGAAAAATCGACAAAAGACACCTTTTACACAAAAACATAAAAAAAAGAGTAAAAAACAGGCTAAAAAACTAAAAAATAAACCCTAACAAACTGTTCATTAAACCCTAACAGCATTCCAATCGCCTCTAATCCGAAACGCAAAAAAATTGAAATTAAGCCAACGCAACACAAAATTTAGAGTCCTTTTCTCGTCTTTTCTTTATTCCCTTTTTTATAAAAAATCACATTTTTCCGATAACTGTAAAAGCAGCATTTCAATCTTAAAAACAATAAAATTGCGTCTTTCAAGTTCCAGAAAACCGAAGGCATTGTCAACAACTGAAATCACCAGGGCAAACGCACGAGTTTAAAAAGTTGACTATTTGATGAGAATTATCGAGCCAATAGATTTAATTCAACTTTTTTTGACACAAATTCCACAAATTCACACCGATTAATTTGTGCTAATTTGTGGAATTTATGTCAAATATTCAACCGTATTCACCCCTGCGTTTGCCCTGCTTGAATGGTTCCAAAATTAGCTTCATTCAGTTTTTTTTACATTTAAAGAAAATCCACTTATTGGTCTTATCCAAAGAAACGAATCATTGTGTTAACTAAAAACAGCCTCTCCGAAAGGAAAGGCTGTTTCATAGTCAAACTGGTTATTTATTCCATCGAAACAACAACAAATTCGCTGCGTCTGTTGGCTTGGTGTTCTGCTTCAATGCATTTCACACCATCAGAACATGTATTTACCAATTGGCTTTCTCCATAGCCTTTACCGGTCAATCGACTGACTTCTATGCCGTTTTCTATTAACCATGCAATCGTTGATTTAGCCCTTCTATCAGACAATGCTTCGTTATACTTGGCTGTTTGTCTACTGTCAGTATGCGAACGCACATCGATTTTCATTTTTGGATATTGTTTCATTACATCCAGAATTTTTTCCAATTCAAATGCCGCTTCTTTGCGAATAAACGATTTATCCAAATCAAAATAAATCATTTTTATTCCGAAACATTTACCCAAATCATCTCCAACAGCCACTTTACATATTGCTTTTGTCAAAGCCAATGGCAAATCGGTTTTACCGTTGATCTCTCCAACAGTAATGGCTCTCTCTTTTGTTTCATAATCAGGCTTTTCGGCTCTTACATAATAGGTTTTGCCACAAGCTGCCTCAAAACTATATTGTCCTCGATCATTTGCAATGCTTTCTTTGATTAATTGAAATTTTTCGTCAAATAAGCTCACTTTCGCATTGGCAAGAATCAATCCCGTTTCCTTATCAGTAATAATTCCTGTTAAAACTTGTTCACAAGTTAGTTTTCTGATTTCAGTAAAAGCATAGATGTCGTCATACCCTTTACCACCTTCTCTATTGGAGGTAAAAAAGCCTTTTCTGCTTTTGCTGTCTATTAAAAATGCAAAGTCATCTTGGGATCCGTTTATAGGACCTCCTATATTTTTTACTTCTTTAAAGGCATTATCATTTTCTATTTTGGCAACAAATATATCTAATCCACCTAGCCCTGGCCGTCCATCAGTGGCAAAATACAATTCATTGTCTTCTGATATAAAAGGGAACGTTTCTCTGCCTTCGGTATTGATGCTTTTTCCAAGATTTTCCGGTATTCCGTAACTCCCATCGTCATTAATTGTCACTTTGAACAAATCCGATTGTCCAAATGTTCCCGGCATATCTGATGCAAAGTATAAGGTTTTATCATCTGGACTAAGTGCGGGATGCGCCACACTGTATTGATTGCTGTTGAAAGATAATTCCATTACATTAGTCCACTGTCCCTGTTGATCCAAAGTAGATTTATACAACTTTAATAAAGTCACCATTTTACTGTCTTTTCCTTTCTTTCCGTCCAAATAGTTATTTCTGGTAAAGTACATCGTTTTGCCGTCTTTAGTAAAAACCGGTGTCGATTCGTGGAATTTTGAATTTATTCTGTTACCAAATCGTTTTGGTTCGCTTAGATCACCATTTGTATTTACTTCAGACCCATAAAGATTCGTAAACGACCGATTGGTCCATTTGAATACTTTCTTGGAAACACCACCTGTATCGCGTGCAGAAGTAAATATCAATTTGTTCCCCGAAAACGAACTTCCATAATCCGAAAACCCGGAATTAATTCCCGCATCAGCTACATCATAACGTCCCGAATTGGCTTTGATTTCTTCAAGGTAATTTTTATTACTCGCGAATAATTTGGCTCTTTGATCATTGCCTGATTTCTTATTGAATTGCTCCAGGATTTTATTTGCTTCAGCGTATTTGCCAATTGATTTTAACGATTGAGAATACCTGTAATAGTATTCGGCTTCTTGCTCTTGATTCATCGCAAAAAGTTCGGCATACCATTTTGATGCTTTCGCTAATTCTGCATTGAAATAATAGGCATTGCCCAGCTTTTGAAACATCTTCTCGTCTTTGTAGCCTTTCTCAGCTATGCGCTCATACGTGGCAATTGCATCAACATAAGCGTAACTATCGTATTGCTTATTGGCATTAGCGATACGTGTCGTTTGCGCAACTCCCTTAAAAACAAATAAAACTAAAAAAACGGTATAAATTAAATTTCTAATTTTCATAATTGGAATCCTTAAAAGAATCTAGGTGAAGTTATTCGGCTGTAATTATTAAACAATTCGAAACGCAGGAATATTTCATGTGATCCTGAATTATAGTTCCTTAAATTGGTTGTTTCTCGGTCGTATCCATAACCAACATATAAACCATCGGTTATTTGAAATCCAACCATAGCACTTAATGCAGCACTCCATCGGTAAGCAACTCCAACTACAAATTTGTCATTAAACATAAAATTAGCCGAAACATCTGCTTGCAAAGGCGAACCTTGAACCATTTTGGTCAGTATCGCTGGTTTGAATTTTATGTAAGGATCCAGATCGAAGACATAACCTGCCATTAAATAATAGTTTATTTTGTCTTTGAATACCGCAACTTCATTATTATCATAACGATTGGTTTCGATGAAATTTGGCACCGATAAACCTATGTAGGCTTTATCAGAATGCCAATAAACTCCTGCTCCGATGTTAGGTGAAAATTTACTGTTGAAATTTTGAAGATTTGGGTCATCCTGATCTTCTGGATTTAATTTATTAACATCCAGATTAAATAAATTGGCTGTTGCCTTGATACCAAACGAAAGTTTGAAGGCCTCTGATGTGGGAACGGAATAAGACAAATCTGCCGATAAGGTATTTTCATTGGTAGGACCGATTTTATCATTTACTAACGAAACTCCTAATCCTAAATTACTATTATTTAATGGGGTGTTTAATGAAAAAGTACTTGTCTCCGGAGCTCCATCCAGTCCAACCCATTGGGTACGGTATAGTCCAAAAATACTTATAACCCCTCTTGAACCTGCATATGCAGGATTAATATTGATGGTATTGTGCATGTATTGCGTAAACTGCGCATCTTGCTGTGCAAAACTTGCAATCGAAAAAAACATAAAAACTAAAACTAATTTTCTCATTTATTTTACTTTTAAGAATGGCTTAGTTTTATACTAAGCCATTTAAATTTGTTTTGACTAATTATTTATTGAGGTATAAATATCCAGCCCTTTGATGCGTATTGGATTCACTGTCTTTATATTTCAGAACATAATAATAGGTTCCCGTAGGTAATCCATCGGATTCCTTTACCGTTACACGTCCTTCAGAGATTCCTTTAAATGCCCTGTCTTCATTATTATAATGATCGCGTTCGAATACTAAAACTCCCCAGCGATTATAAATTTCAACCGTATTATCAGGATAACATTCTAATCCTTGGATATAAAATCGCTCGTTCTTCTTATCTCCATTGGGAGAAATAGCATTGAATACTTTTATAGCACAACCTGTAATTCCCAAAACCGTAGGTTTATCATCAGTAACCGTTTCATTATCAGAAAGATCGCTTACTAAAGTTCCAATAGGGCTTATAGCAGTCACTTTTGCTTGATTTACAACATTTCCTTTGTTAATATCAGCTTGAATTATTTTATATTTCCCTTCAAATGAAGTAGTGTCAGTTTGCCCCACACCCAATGATATTGGTCCTCCTGTAAGGACAATACCTGGTAAAAGGTCGGTTACTACAACATTCGTCAATGACACATTTCCTGTATTTGAAATCTCAAATTTATAGGTTATCGTTTCTCCAACCTGCGCAAAACCATCGCTGTCATTATCATCAAAAGTTGCCGTTTTAATGATGGCAATACCAGGCAATTCCTTTAGGGATATGGATATTGTCGCTGGGCTAAGATCTACCAATCCGCCATTATCTTTTGCCGCTATTGTGAAACTGGCGTTATCACTTACAAAATTCACATTTGGAGTAAATTTTAATGCAGCTGAATTGGCCACTGTCAATTCTTGTCCCACTGTCACCGGAACGCCATTTAGAGTCAATACCCCTGATGCTGGATCTGGAAGATTTTTAATTACATAAGCGATCACTGCACCATCTGCATCGTTTCCTGTCAAAGCTGGAATAGCTTGCGCCGTTCCGTCTTTTGCCAAGACTACATTCGGTATGTCATCAGTTGTTGGCGGTGTATTTCCTACCGGAATATTCACCGTTGATGGAATACTTGCCGCATTGCCATTATCGGTTGCCATATATATAAATGTGGCTGTTCCTGTAAAGCCTGCTGCCGGTATAAATGTTAATTTAGTGGCTTCAAGCGGAGTTAACACTTGGTTTACCGTTACCGGAACTCCATTCATTAATACTATTCCTTGTGCAGGAACCGGCAAAACACTTATAATATAGCTAACTACTGTTCCATCGGTATCCGTCCCGGTTAAAGTCGATACCCCTTTGGCGGTACCGTCATTAATAATGCTTGTTGAATTTGTTAAGGTGGCCACCGGAGCATCGTTTACCGGATTTACCGTGATAGTCAAAGTCTGGTTTACGCAACTTGCAGGAAGTGGAGCTCCTTGGTCACACACTTCAACAGTGATAACATCCATTCCGTTAAAATTAGCATTTGGTGTGTAGGTATACGTTCCGTCTGCATTGATGACAATGGTTCCGTTAGTTGGACCACTTACCGGTGTAGTATTCACCAATAAAGTCGTTCCGTCAGGATCTGAATCTCCCGCATCGGTTAAATCTCCCGTGGCTGGTGTTCCGTCTTCCAACATTACATTGGTATCGTTGTCAACTACCGGCGCATCGTTTACCGGAGTTACCGTGATGGTCAAAGTCTGGTTTACACAATTTGCAGGAAGTGGCATTCCTTGGTCACACACTTCAACGGTGATAACATCCGTTCCGTTAAAATTAGCATTTGGTGTATATGTGTACGTTCCGTCTGCATTGATGACAATGGTTCCGTTGCTTGGACCACTTACTGGCGTGGTATTCATCAATAAAGTCGTTCCATCAGGATCTGTATCTCCCGCATCGGTTAAATCTCCAGTGGCTGGCGTTCCGTCTTCCAACATTACATTGGTGTCATTGTCAACTACTGGGTTGTCGTTCACTGCCATTACCGTGATCTCCTCATTTGCTGTGGCAGTTCCTCCGTTTCCATCGTTGATTACATACGGGAAACTTACCGCTCCATTGTAATTCAAACTTGGGGTAAAGGTGATTGCACCTGCCGCCGTGATGTTAACTGTTCCGTTGGTAACCGCTATTATTTGCGCGGTTCCCGGAGTCAGTGCG
>NZ_SMLG01000020.1 GCF_004349195.1 Flavobacterium rhamnosiphilum | reverse complement strand
GGGGCTCTGCCCCGAGGTAGTTTATTTTCGTTTTGCCCCAACCCTAAAGGGAGCCGAAAATTTAGAGTTTATAGGATAAAGTATTACGATTTTCGTTTTACCCCATCCCTAAAGGGAACCGAAAATTTTGAAGTTGCATTTTTATATAAAAATAGGTCACGCAAACTTAAAAAATTGATTGTTGGCTATGGCTTCTTTTAGCGGTGCTACGTCTTTTAATTTTACTTTTTGATTGAAGGCAGCTATGTGGTTGTCATGATGTACGTCAGAACCTACATAGGTGTACATTCCTTTTTGCAGTAATTGCTCCGCTGTTTTAGTAATTGCAGCACCATAATACCCTACAACCGACAATAAATTTAACTGAAACAGGCAGCCCGCCCTTTTTAGTTTCAGGTATTCGTTAAAATTATTATGATAAAATAAATACCGTTCCGGATGTGCCAATACTGGAATGTATCCTGCTATCTGTAAATCAAATAGTACAGCATACAACTGAATTGGTGCATTGATATACGATATTTCCACTAGAACGTAATTGTCTTTTAAAGTCAACAAATTGCCAGATTGGAAAAGTTGTACAAAATGATCGTCAATCAAATACTCAGCAGCTGCATGAAAAGGAGCTGTAATGTTGTTCTTCTCCAGTTCTAAAACAGTTGCTGCTTTTTTTTCCAGAATTTGTTCATGGGTATTTTTCCATACCTGTTGAATAATGTGTGGTGTCGTAATAAATTGTGAAATTCCCATGCCTTGAAGCGCTTGAGTAAGTCGCAGCGTATCCTCAAAAGTTCTTGCGCCGTCATCAATACCCGGCAACAAATGGGAATGAATATCAATGTGATGATCCGGAATTAAATCTTTAAGTATGGGCTTTGATCGGAAGAATGTTAACATAGTGTAAAATTAGTAAAAGTGGTCAGTTTTTAGTTTTGAGTGTTCAGTTTTGAGTGTTCAGTGATCGGTGTTTAGTGGTGGGCATTCAGTGGTCCGTTTTAGGGTTGAGGAGTGTAGTGCAAATTCCTGTCCCTGATTGCGTATTCTGTCGAAAACAGGATTGTTTTTGAACTCTTCGACTGTTACTCTCGTTCTTCCTCTCCTTCTAGCATAGTTTTCTCCGTCAGCTGTGATCACAAAATTTGCATCCTCTATGGTTCCTTTAATTAGGAAGGGTGCTATCACTTTTGACATAGTGTTTAATTTTAATTAAAAGTAATAAAAAATTATTTTATAAATAACAATTTTTCTTACATATTTAAATTTTTTAGATTGCCCTCTGCAACACTTAATTATTATTATTAACCCTGGTGTAATTAGTATTAAAAAACGGTTCTCGATACATTTTTTGTTCCGTTTTACTCCACAAAAAACACTCGAACTGACGTTTTGAATAATTAGACCAACGGGTTTATTATTATTATTATTATTATTATTATTTCGTTTTTAATGCAAATTTGTTTTCATTTTATTAGATAACTGTTCACTAGAACAGATGAATGCGTGTTATGTTGAAATAGTTTTATCAGGCGGTTGGTTGGCAGCTCCTCTCGACTGCGCTCAAGGTCAATGTCATTACGTCAAGGGAAAATTGATGAAATGATTGCTGATTTTTGATTGCTTCGCCAGTTCGCTCTTTCAGGCTCGGGTAACGATTTTTGATTTCAGATGTGATAGACCCCGTAAAATTGACAATCTTAATATTTACCAACACCAAATCAGAAATCGTTAATCTTCAATCTAAAATCTCTTAACTTAATGACATTGCGCTCGAGGTGACAAAACGAGTGTGTTTGAACGGTGTTTTTTGGAATGGTTTGATATGATTTATTGGAAGAGTTTCTCTCGACTGCGCTCGAGGTAAATGTCATTACGTTAAGGATTGGTCAGTTCGTTCCGACGCTTCGGGAGAGTAATAATTTGCGATAGAAAATTTCTGAGAAGTATCGAGAGTCCTTTGATAGTAAGGGCTTCTCGATACAATTTTGAACATTAAAGCTGTCGCATTAATGTTCACTCATATCAGCAATAATTTTTGCCACAGATTTAAAGGATTTTCACAGATTAAAGAAAAAGTGAATTAGATTTATTGGAGAAATCCTTTAAATATTTGGCAAAAAAATAAAGTTAGTCCGCAAAGCGGACAGTCCTATAATTTAAATTTTTTTTGTATTTTTAAGGTTAATTATTAATCGGAGTTTTGAGTTTGTGAAACTGGTACTGTTTTAATTTACAATACATTACGTTTTTTTTAAATTGTGTGCCTACGCGAAACAAATTTGAATAGCAAAAAATATAATACTTAAAAATATGAAAACATCACACATTTATCCAGGAGCATTCTCGCTGAATTCCTACATAACCGTAAAAGGATGTAGCGAAGCAATTGACTTTTATAAAAAAGCATTTGGTGCAACAGAACGAGGCCGGTTACTGATGCCCGATGGAAAAATTGGTCACGCCGAAATAGAGATTGAAGGTTCATTACTTATGATGGCAGACGAAAACATTGAATGGGGGAATAAAAGCCCTCAAACTATTGGTGGAAACCCAATGTCTTTTGGATTGTATGTAAAAGATGCAGATGAAGCATTTCAGAAAGCTGTCGATGCAGGTGCCACCGTGGTAATGCCAATTGAAGATATGTTTTATGGAGACCGAGTTGGACATGTAATGGACCCATTTGGATATAAATGGATGATAACAACCCACAAAGAAGATGTGAGTTTTGAGGAAATGCAAAAACGATCCGACAAAATGTTTTCAGGACAATAATCCATTATTGGTAAACCGAATAAAATGATTAAAGAATAGCGGGGAAATTATCTCCGACTCTTGACTTTTTGTATTTTTATGAGTGTGTTATTGTCGCAAGTTTCGTAAATATTTACGACAAAAAAAATTAAAGTAAATTTGAGCATTACTAACAAACATTGGAAAATTACAGTTTCAAACGCGTAACTTTTTTAAGTCTAAAGTGTTATGTTTAAGTTGATGAAAAATTAATGATATGGATAAAAAAATGTTCGTCTCTATACCTTATAAAATTTTCGTTTTATCCCGACCCTAAAGGGAGCCGAAAACTAGGAAGTTATGTTTTACCCCGACCCTAAAGGGAGCCGAAAATCAGGAATTTTTGTTTTAATTTTCGTTTTACCCCAACCAAAAAGGGAGCCGAAAACTAGGAAGTTATGTTTTAATTTTCATTTTATTCCGGCTCTAAAGGAGTCAAGAACGGAATTCACTATGCTGCAAGCCATAAGGCGTTTTGAGCGCTATTGAGAAAGAAATTGGGATGCATTGTTTGAAGCAGTCTATTTTATAGCATTCAAGGGAACTTGTAATAGAGAATAGATTGCTAAAATTACCGTTATAACAGTAAAAAATGAAATTATATCTGTTTGTTTAAGTATTTTTCTATGATTCATGTATAATTTACTGCTATAACAGTAAAAAACAGCATTTTTATAATAAAAACACCATGCTGTACCATATATTTGTTTATTTTTACTGCTAAAAAGGTAAAATATGAATGATTTTAATTTAGGCCTCTTCATAAAAGAGCATCGTAAGCAAGCAGGATTGACACAATTAGAATTGGCTAATCTGGCAGGAGTAGGGAAGACTACCGTTTTTGATATTGAGAAAAATAAAGAAACGGTTCGTTGGAGTACTCTTTTAGCTATACTGAAAGTATTAAATATTGAAGTGCAATTTAAAAGTCCAATCCATAAATAATTATGAGAAAAGCAATAATATTGGTTCATGATAAAAGGGCAGGAGTGTTGATTGAAGATAGTACTGGCGGTTATCAATTTGCCTATGATGACAATTATGAAGGAGAACCGGTATCATTGACTATGCCATTGGCTACTAAAAATTATTCCTTTGCAAAATTCCCCTCTTTTTTTGAAGGATTATTGCCAGAAGGTATAATGCTTGAGGGGCTTTTGAAAATCGGTAAAATTGATAAAAACGATTATTTTTCCCAACTTGTAGCTACAGGAAATGATTTGGTGGGAGCAGTAACGGTAAAAGAATTGAAAGATGGAGAATAGATGCCCAATAACTTACGAATTATGTGGCACTGAAAAATACAGTGAAAAAGGACTTCGAATGATTGCTCCTAAACTTACCGCATTAAGTGATTTGCCATTTACTGCAGCCGAACAAAGACAAGAAGCTGCTAATCGTGCCAAGAAATTGTCTATTCAAGGAGTTCAACCCAAATTAAGTGCCGTTATTTCAGTTGTAAATCAACAATTTGAAATTGTAGATCAGTTTGGCAACTATATTATAAAACCTCAAAATGATATTTTTCCAGAATTACCCGAAAATGAAGATGTAACTATGAAAATGGCAAAAGTATATGGACTGGAAGTACCTTTTCATGGATTGATTTATTCAAAGGATGGCAGTCTTTCTTATTTTATAAAAAGATTTGACAGATACAGTAAAGGAAAAAAATATGCCACTGAGGATTTTGCACAATTAACCGGTAATTCAAGAGATACAAAGTATGATTACACCATGGAAAAGTTGGTTAAAGTAATTGACGAGTACTGTACCTTTCCTGCTATAGCCAAAGCTGATTTCTTTAAACGAGTTTTATTCTGTTTCATAACAGGGAATGAAGATATGCACTTAAAGAACTTTTCAGTACTAACTAAAGCAGGAAAAACAACCTTGACTCCAGTCTATGATTTTTTAAATTCTTCTATTTCCATTAAAAATCCACAGGAGGAATTAGCGCTATCTCTCAAAGGTAAAAAGAATAATTTCAAGTCAACGGAATGGATAGATTATTACGCAAAAGAACGTTTAGAACTTAATGACAAAACAATTGATATCATTTTATCTGATATGAATAAAAGTCTATCCAGATGGACTGAACTTGTAGAAATATCTTTTTTATCAGATGCCATGAAAGAAAAGTATCTGAAGTTGATGGATAATAGGATTAGAAGATTTTAATATTCTTGTTTTGTGTTTTCCTGTAAAATCATAAATTATTAAGTATGAAAACATCTCACAACTTCAGATAAGATAAAGACTTCCTTCGGTCGCCCTTCGTCAATCGACAAGTGCTCTTGAACTGTCAAATACGACATTAAAACTTTGGGTAGTATTTTTAATTAAATACAAAAGTTAACTTTGTAGAAAACCTAAATATGAAAAGCTTTTTATTTTTAGCTATTGCAATTATTTTTGAAATTGTAGCGACTTCAGCCTTAAAAACTTCCGAACAGTTTACTAAATTAATTCCGACCATAATCACAACCATTGGATATATTGGCGCATTCTACTTCCTTAGTTTAGCTTTGAAAACTATTCCTATTGGTGTTGCCTATGCTATTTGGTCTGGAATTGGAATTGTATTTATTACCTTAGTTGGAGTAATTTTTTTTAAAGAAATTCCTGATTTAGCTGCAATCATTGGATTAGTATTGATTGTTGCAGGTGTTGTAGTAATTAATGTATTTTCAAAAACGTCAACCCACTAATTCAAGATACCTGCAACTAGTAGAGGCTACGCAATTACTTTGGGACTTAAGTTTTATATCGATTTATTTTAACTCGTTGGGTGTAATTGGTTTTTGATGATAATTTTCGTCTCTTCGAGTGATTTTAAACATTAAAGCTGTCGCATTACTGTTTAAAATTACTATCATTGATGTTTTTTTATTACGTAGCACTTCGACCCTTCGATAAAAACTCAAGGCAGACTCTGCTAAGGGTGACATAATGAATGTCATTTTATATTGTTTTTTTGTGAAAAAATTAAGCCTCGAAGTGACGGTCAAAATGGCTTAACTTAATGACATAGAGACTGGCATAGTACATAATCAATTGCAAGAGATTGTACGCCAATTAAAATAACACCTAATGAGAATGGAAAATAAAAAGGAATTGTCACCAGAACAACGTTTAGCGCTACTCAGCACATTAAAGGACCGTTTTGAGAGAAACATAAACCGCCATAAAGGTCTTGAATGGGCTAAAGTAGAAGCAAGGCTGGAAGCCTCCCGAAACTTCGGGATTGAAAAGCTGTGGTCGCTCCATGAAATGGAAAGAACTGGCGGTGAACCGGATGTTGTCCGTTATGATGAAAAGACGGGTGAATACCTTTTTTATGATTGTTCAGCGGAAAGTCCTAAAGGCCGCAGAAGTGTTTGTTACGACCGCGAAGCGCTGGAGTCAAGAAAAGAACATAAACCGGCAACTAGCGCTACTGATATGGCTGCTGCCATGGGCATTGAACTTTTAACGGAGGAGCAATATCGAGCGTTGCAGCAACTTGGAAATTTCGATACGAAAACATCGAGCTGGGTGAAAACACCTTCTGAAATCAGAAAACTTGGTGGTGCCATTTTTGCTGATTTTCGCTACGGCAATGTCTTCGTATATCATAACGGTGCAGAATCCTATTATGCTGCCAGGGCGTTCCGTGGCTTGCTAAGGGTCTAAAGATTACAAGGAAGTTAATTGAATTTGAGAACGGATCAGCTGAGAACGGATTGACAGGTATGCCGAATGAATAAGCAAAGCCCAGTTGTAACAACTGTTGCAAATAGTTTGGGCAATAGAAATGAATGCAACGACTTTGTTTTTTCCATTACACCTTGTTATGACGATTTTTTAGGGTTGAGGGGTGCGATAAGCAGGTCAAACGCATTAAAAATTGAACCACATAGGAGAAACATAGAAATTAATTTAATTTTTGATTTAAATCTGTTCCGAACAGTCGAAATTTAGATGACATAGAAAAAAGCCAATGCTTTTTTTTCTATTGTGAACTCTTATCATCGTCAAAATTTATTTTTGCAGGAATAAACACTATGTTTCTCCTATGTGGTTTAAACTTCAACTTATTTTAATGTGTTTGACCTGTGCGATAGGCAATTACCGTTGTTGTGTTGTGTTTTCGATGTAAGACTATTTGTTTTTTTCGATCTTGTTTTAGAAATCCTATGAAAAGGAATGTCAGATGAAGCTCATTTCCTGAAGGCTTCTCCGTACCTATCGTTATGGTTTGTTTCTCCGCTTCTTTATCGAGTATCAATTCACTACTGTAGCAGGTCTGGAAGGAATCGTTTTCAAAATCCCAGTTGGCTGTTGCTGTTGCTAAAAGGACATGCGTTGCTTCTTCCGGCCAATCTAAATGTTCCTTAGCTAAGAAATCGGTAAATGTTACGGTTTGTTTTTCGGGACTGTATTGTTCTCTTATCTTAAGTACTTTTCTTAGCGGTCTTAGTTTGTTGCTTTCAAAGAGCAATAAACATTCCTTGCCCTCACTGGTTTTTAATCCTTCTGTCAGTGTTCTTTTTCCTTGTGGCTGGGTGGTGTCTTCCTGAAGAATTTCAAAAAGTAGTTTGTTTGTTCTGCCCGCGACACTTCCGTCTTTGGCTAAGGTGTTAAAACGGACGGCAAGTTGTCGAAACAGGGCTGCTTTTTTGACGCATTGCCCGAATTCTTGTCCCTGATTGCGTATTCTGTCGAAAATAGGATTTTTTTTAAATTCTTCGGCGGTTACCCCCGTATTTCCTTTCCTTCGGGCATAGTTCTCTCCGTCAGCTGTCACCACAAAATTTATATCATCTATCGTTCCTTTGATTAAGAAGGGTGCTATTACTTTTGCCATATTTTTTTTTGTTAGTGAATGGTTGTTAGTGAGAAGTGAATCGTTGTTAGTGAGTAGTGTCCTTCGACCTTTCGGCAAAATCTCAGTGCAGGCTGATAATTACACAACGGGTTAAATCAGATGATTTGTATTATAATTTCAGTCGCTGCATTATTATTTGAACTGCTTATTGAACATGTATTGTCATCTTATGTGAAGTACGTCGGCTGTTTTAATTGCTTTAAATGCTATCCGATTATACAACGTAAAACATGTTCCATTTGAAGCCCTGAATAGTCACAAAATTCCTCTATTGAAAGTAGTTGATGTGGCTCTTTATTCAAGTTGGCTTTTATCTTATGCAGATACAACCTTGCTTGTCTGTATGTTTTACCTGTAATACGTTGTACATCTTTCGGATAGATACATACCCTGATGTTACTTGCAATCACATTTTTTATTTTTAATGCATTATCTAAGTCTATGGACTTTCTTGTTGTTTACCCCAATCGAGGATTTTTTTGTATCTATTATTTGTAAAGTTATGAAAATTAATTACTTATGAATTGACTAAAATAGGTAATTATAGGCTTTTTAGTACCATTATTGACATCTGCTTTTTGAAAAGTGCTTTAATTGAGCGAACCTTTGCTGTAATCATTCCAGATTTAGTTGCAACGAATATTCAGGATGAAAGAGCAGTTCAATTATTTTTAAACTTAAATTTTAGCAATTATGGCAAGACAGAAAGGCATAATTAAATTGAAAGGTACTATCGGGGATATTACTTTTTACAAAACCAAAGATGGCCATTTGGCGCGTGAGAAAGGTGGAGTTGATGCGAGCAGAATTGCGAACGATCCTGCGTTTCAGCGGACACGTGAAAATGGTTCTGAATTTGGTAGGGCAGGGAAGGCAGGTAAAACTTTGAGAATGGCATTGCGAACCTTGCTTTTGAATTCTGCCGACAGCAGAATGGTGAGCCGACTTACCCAAGCCATGGTCAAAGTGATCCAAGCGGATTTGGTTAATGAGCGTGGATTGCGTAACGTCATTGATGGCGAGGCGGAATTGTTAGCAGGCTTTGAGTTTAATATCGGTGGGAAATTGGGAACCAGTTTGTTTGCTCCTTTTGTGGGAGCGATTGACAGAGTTACAGGGGAAATCACTGTTGATTTGGCTTCATTTATCCCAGCGAATATGATTGCAGCTCCAAGTGGAACTACTCATTTTAAAATTATTTCAGCTGGGGCTGAAATTAATTTTGAAGCAGAAACTTTCGTTGTTACCAGTTCAGAAACGGCCATTCTTCTATGGGATATGACTCCAACTGTTGTCATCAATCATTTGAATTCGGTAAGTCCAAACAGCGTAAGTCCGTTATTTTTGGCTTTAGGAGTGGAGTATTATCAAGAGGTAAATGGTAGAATGTATCCATTGAAAAATGGTTCCTACAATCCATTATCATTGGTTCAAGTAAGCGGATTGTAAGATGGTTTTGGTACTGTCCAGAACTTATTTGCCTGAAGGAACTAACGGAAAACTTGCTTGTGACGGCCAATTTCTCTGCTATACCATTGAATTGCCTTGGAGAGAAAATGAAAAGGGCGTTTCCTGCATTCCGGAAGGGTACTATTTATTGCGAAAGCGATACAGTCGGAAATTTCAATGGCATATTGAAGTGGTTGCTGTAAAAAACAGAAGTTCTATTTTGTTGCATCCTGCTAATAATGCCTTGAACCAATTGAATGGTTGTATTGCTCCTGTAACGGAACTTTCCGGGGCCGGTTTGGGTTTGCAATCCCGACAGGCTTTTACTACCGTGAAAAAAATGGTTTATACCGCTTTGAAGCAATCCGCAATAGTTTCATTAATTGTTCAATCTTAATCCTTCGACTCCGCTCAGGATGACAGGGAATAAAAAATCAAATATTATGAATATAGTAAAAAGAGCGAAAGCTCCAACATCGAAATTTTTTAGAGTGCTTCGCAATATCGGATTGGCATTGGCGGCGGTTGGCGGTGTTATTTTGACTGCACCCATTGCCTTGCCTATTGTAGTCAGTTCCATTGGAGGGTATTTGGCCGTTGCCGGTGGTGTACTATCAGTAATTAGTCAGATTACCACTATCAATGAGAATGCCTCACAGCAGTTTCAGGATGACAACGAGTAATCCCACTTTGATGGGTACCGCCGGTGGTACGTTTTTGAGTGTTGTGCCGAATTTAGATTCGGAGGATGTTTTGAAAACTGTTTTATTGGCTGCCATTGGAGCCATAGTCAGTTTTGGAATATCTATGGCGCTCAAATTTATACTTAAGAAGTACAAGCAGTAGTTTTTTTTGGTTTTGTGACCAAGAGTTAGACCAAGTTAAGGCCCAAACCGAAAGGAATGGGCTTTTCTTTTTTATAATGGTTATTCTTTTCTTTTGTCTTGATTACTCACGAGTTAATAATTTATTGGAGTTCGTGAATCTTCGATTTCAAAAGAAACAAAAAACTGTTGCTATTCTATTTTTTGTCTATAAATAGAATTTTTTCTTTTGTCTTGATACAAAAGAAACAAAAAATCAATCCTGAATATTTTTACACCAAAAATCATCGAACAAATTTTCCTATCGCGACCCCAGCCGCTCGTGTTTCACACTCGGCTCGGGGGTCACTCCCTTCGGCCGGCGCTGAAATTCTTACCGTGATTTTTTGGTATAAAAACATAAGGGCGGTCTGAAAAGGGTATAATTGTACGTTTACTGCTGTTATTCTATTTTTGTCTATGAAGAGATTCTTTTCTTTTGTCTTGATTGCTCACGAGTTAATAATTTATTGGAGTTCGTGAATCTTCGATTTCAAAAGAAACAAAAAATATTCATGGGTTATTATTGTTTTTTGGTATTCATGAATCTTCGATTTCAAACCTGAATAGTTTTATCCCAAAAATCATCGGACGGATTTTCCTATCGCGACCCCAGCCGCTCGTGTTTCACACTCGGCTCCGGGGTCACTCCCTACGGCCAATGCTTAAATCCTTACCGTGATTTTTTGGTATGAAAACTATAAGGGCGGTCTGAAGAGGATTATTATTATTATTATTATTATTTCTGAAGAACAATTTTTCTTTTGTCTTGATTACTCACGAGTTAATAATTTATTGGAGTTCGTGAATCTTTGATTTCAAAAGAAACAAAAAATATTCATGGGTTATTATTGTTTTTTGGTATTCATGAATCTTCGATTTCAAGCCTGAATATTTTTACACCGAAAATTATCGGACAAATTTTCCTATCGCGACCCCAGCCGCTCGTACTTCGCACCCGACTCGGGTTGTACGTTTTTCATTAACAGCCACGGAATGCAATTACGCCATCAGGTTTGGGATAACATAGTTCGAAGTCGGGAGAACTCGAAGAGCATGGTTTCTAGTCATGAGGATGCGGAGCTGTTAGCTGCTTTTAAGAGTTTGGATTTAATTTGCTTTTTTCATTTCCGTTATAATCTTATCTGTTCTTCTATCGGCGTACATTCTGTTTAAGGAACTAAAAGCCCATATACAAGCAGGTATCCAACCTATAATTGTGATTTGTAAAACTAGGCAAAAGATGCCCGATACAATTTTACCTTGTAATAGTAAGGATAACCATGGCAGAAAAAATGCTAAAACGTATCTCATATTTTTTTATTTGTAAAAGGCTGAAGGATTCGAACCTTCGACCCTCCCGATTTTTTAATCGGGAGGGTTCTAATTTATAAGATTGCTTGTTTGACTAAACTCATAATATACTCTCTATTAGTGGAGTCTCCAGACCTCGAAGAGCAGATGGTATACTTTATGGTCTTGTTTTCTAGTTTGATTATTTCTTACTTTTTAATAAGTCAGGTACTGCAATAACGGGTAAAATAATTGAACTCAAGAATGTGTCTTTCCATAAAGTAAATACCATACCTCTTAAAGTAGAATAGGAAATTCCTAAAAGGGTAGAGACAAAAACGCCACTAAATAATGGTTTTTCATTATTTATTTGATAATGATCTTTCAAATCTTCTATTTTGAAAAAGAAATCAACCTCATAATTACCGCCTTGATTTATAGTTTTTCCGTCAATAACCGCGCTAACATCCAAAAAAAGTTTGATTTTAACAACCTCTTTTTCCAAGTTATGCATCATGTTATGAGCAATATTAATATCGTAAGTAGGTTTCTTCTCTAATTTTTCAGAAACCAAAATGGTGTTTTCTTTTTCCCATCTAATATTATTTAAATGAATCTTAGATGGTACGATTTTATTATTATCCATAAATTATGATACTTTCTTATCTAAACTGTTTTCTGTAGCAAAAACTTCTGAATTTTCAAATAGTGTATCTTCCAATTCTTCTTCTTGATTGACATGAACTTTTAAATAAACGTATTCTTTTTGAGCTTCGATATGAATAATGTCTTCAGCTAATACTGTTTCTATTTTAGTAATTGTTTTGGTAGTAAAAGTGTGTGTTCCTGTTAGCCATTTGCTTATTTCAGATGGCTTTTTCTCAAGCATACGTGCTAAATCAGCGGGTTTTAAACCTCGATCTTTAAGTAATTCTTGAATTTTGTTAGCAATAGCAAGATTCTTTTCTACAAGTTTTGCTATTTCAGGGCTTCCATTTTCATCAAGCCAAGTGTCAATACTATTATTTTGGGGAAATTTCATAATTTTTTAGAATTGTAGTTTAAAATCATCTTCACAATTGATTTCTGTACAATCATCGTTCCAAACGATGTCTTTGTTTGCAAAAGCACTGTCAATCGCTTTTGTAAGTTTGTTTGCTAATTTGAAATGTTTTCGAACATTTGGACAATCTTGTGCATAATGGGCAGTTTTAATATCGCCATTAAATAAAAACACTACATTTTCATTGGCTCTTAAGCAATACAGACGGATATTGTTTGCTTTCTTTTTGCCGTACTCGGTGTAATGAGGTTTTCTCTCAATACCTTTGGGAGGTAATGCCGAAGCATCAGCAGTTTCTCCTTCGGGTCTAAATAAATGAGACTGTGCGCCATATTTATTTCCTATTAGTTTAATCCAATCCAACACATGGTTTAATTTCTCTTTGTTAGTGATTGTATGATACGCTATAAACTCCTCAAAAAGAGAAGTTTCATTATTTTCTATACAAACAGAATAATAAGAAACCTTATTATATTGTGCTATTGGTTTTATATGTGCAAAAGTATTCACTTATAAGTTATTTTCCAAATTATTATTCACTTTTAAGTTAATTTTTGTAAATTAACTTGTTATATATACAGTTTAATTAGAGTAGCTATCTGCATTTTCATTTACATTTCGCCATGACTGATTAGGTCTCTGGCACTTTATCAATGTAAGCGCTAACTCTTTCACCAGTTCAAAATCGTTAGATCTCGAAAAACTGGTTGCTGCATTATTTTGACTTATCTTGAAAATATATTTGAAATATAACAATTTATTTTACCTACAATTCAAATATAGAAAAAAAACTACAAAATAATAGGTCTGTTACTTTGT
>NZ_SMLG01000001.1 GCF_004349195.1 Flavobacterium rhamnosiphilum | reverse complement strand
ATTAAATTATTTTAGAAACTATTGTAACTTTTTTGAGACTCCATACGTATAACCATTTGTACACTTAAAATTTAGGAGACAAAAAAACATGAGACAACTAAAAATCACCAAGCAGGTAACCAATCGTGAAACTGCTTCATTAGACAAGTATTTACAAGAAATTGGAAAAGTTGACCTTATTACCGCTGACGAAGAGGTAGAATTAGCACAAAAGATTAAAGCCGGTGACCAGAAAGCATTAGAGAAATTGACAAAAGCCAATTTACGTTTCGTAGTTTCGGTAGCAAAACAATACCAAAATCAAGGGTTAACCCTTCCCGATTTGATTAACGAAGGAAATTTAGGATTGATAAAAGCAGCACAACGTTTTGATGAAACACGTGGTTTCAAATTCATCTCGTATGCCGTTTGGTGGATTCGTCAATCTATTTTACAAGCATTGGCTGAACAATCCCGTATCGTTCGTTTGCCTTTGAACAAAATTGGCTCTATCAACAAAATCAACAAAATGTACGCTTTACTAGAACAATCTAACGAGCGTCCACCATCTGCTGAAGAAATTGCAAAAGAGCTAGACATGACCGTAAATGACGTAAAAGAGAGCATGAAAAACTCTGGTCGTCACCTATCAATGGATGCACCTCTTGTAGAAGGAGAAGATTCTAACCTTTATGACGTTTTACGTTCAGGTGAATCACCAAATCCAGACAGAGAATTAATCCACGAATCATTGCGTACCGAAATCGAGCGTTCATTAGAAACATTGACTCCAAGAGAAGCTGATGTTGTTCGTTTGTACTTTGGTCTTGGCGATCAACACCCAATGACATTAGAAGAAATCGGAGAAACTTTCGACCTAACTCGTGAGCGTGTGCGTCAAATCAAGGAAAAAGCAATCCGTAGATTAAAACACACTTCTAGAAGTAAAATACTAAAAACCTATTTAGGATAATAGCCATAAGTTCGAAAGTCATAAAGTAAAAAGCAATACACTTTATGACTTTTGATTTTCGGCTATATTAAAGCAAACAGCAGTCTGATTAACTGTTCGTTTTTTGATTGATGATTGAAACTCCGGCTGATTACCGGAGTTTTATTTTTTGTCATTGCGAGGAACGAAGCAATCGCATCCTTATTTTTTTTGTCGTAACCCTTCGTAAAAACTTCGGGTCGGGTTTTTCGTTATAATCTTTTTATCTAAAAAAAAAAATAAAAAGGATTTCCACTTCAATCCCTTACGCAATGTACGGACAACTCGCGAGTTGTCCCTATAAAAAAATTTTCGTCAATTGCTGCAAAAAAACTACTTTTGCACAAACAACAAAACTGTAAAGAAACACCACAGTGCGTCTCTACATAACAACTACACAATGAAGAATACACTTATTGCACCATCAGTGCTTGCTGCCGATTTTGGCAATCTGCAACGCGACATCGAAATGATCAACAACAGTGAAGCCGACTGGTTTCATATTGATATCATGGATGGCGTTTTTGTTCCAAACATTTCTTATGGAATGCCAGTTTTGGAAGCCATTAACCGACATGCAAAAAAAACAATTGACGTTCACTTGATGATTGTAGATCCTGATCGTTACATTAAAACTTTTGCCGAATTAGGCGCTAATATTCTAAGTGTACACTATGAAGCTTGTACACACCTACACAGAACATTACAAGCCATCAAAGCCGAAGGAATGAAAGCTGGAGTTGCGATCAATCCACACACTAATATTGACTTACTGGAAGATGTAATCAACGACATTGATTTAGTTTGTATCATGAGTGTGAATCCAGGTTTTGGAGGACAATCCTTTATAGAAAATACGTATGCTAAAATTGAAAAGCTAAAAGCGTTAATCACTAAAAAAGGAGCAACTACAATCATTGAAGTTGACGGTGGTGTAACCAATAAAAATGCAAAACAATTAGTGGAAGCCGGAGCTGATGTTCTGGTAGCCGGAAGCTTTGTTTTCAAAGCGGAAAATCCAACGCAAACGATACAAGATCTGAAGAAGCTAACAAACTTCTAAAAGAAATGGCGCTTGAAGCGCCATTTTTATTTTAAATATTCTTCTTTAAAATTAATCATTCTTGAAATATGTGCATATAGTTCTGGATGCTCCCTTTTGAAAACACGAGGTGTCTCATAAAAATGTTCCAAGATAACCGATAAAAATTCGAATTGATTTTCATAAGCATACAATCTAAAATAATCTTTCTGAGTTAACTCCTTATTTAAAACCGGATCGCTGTAATATTTTACGGCTTCATTGAATTCATCAAAAAAGATAATAGCACTTGGATCATTACTTTTTAAGCAATGAAAATGCAACACATGAGAGAACTCATGCAAACCCAGATTAATATTATCATTTGATGTTAAATGCCCTAATAAAAAATCTTCCCACGAAAAAACTACCGCTTTCATTCTGGGATTAAATTCTCCTTTATGGTACGCTTGATTCACGGTAGAAAAGTAACTTGAAGGATAAATTATTATTTTATTGAACAAACTAACAAGATAATTTCTCATCCCAAAAGTCAACATCACATACGTTCCCGCAATCAGCATTTTCATTTGTTCTGTAATAACAGTTTCCTTGCCTATAAACTCATACTTAGTAATAAACTCATTTATTCGATGTTCAAAATATGTTTTCCTTTTAGAAGAAAGCCTATTATAGAATGGAAAATCATTTACTAAAATTTGGCGTTGGCTTGGTTTTAATTTTTTGGAGAAAGGATACCAATGGATATAAAGTGGTTTATTAAACAGTAAAATATAAGCCGGTTCAACTACTCTAAAAATTAAAAGCAGGAGAAATAATGTTCCAAAAAGTATTGAAATAAAAAGTTGTTCTGTCATATTTTATAACCGCTTTAAAATAAAAAATGCCTCAAAAGAATTTCAAGCAAACTTGATTTTTTTGAAGCATTTTTATTTGTATTTGTGGCCGCGACAGGGTTCGAACCTGCAACCCTCAGAGTCGAAATCTGATATTCTATCCAGTTGAACTACGCAGCCAGTTTCAGATTGCTAGATTTTTAGATTGTTGGAAGAATCCAAATATCAAATAATCTAAAAATCTAATTTATGTCAATAGTTTTTTAACGAGTGTAGAAATCGTTTTTCCTTCGGCAGTTCCACCTAATTGTGCTGCAGCTAATCCCATCACTTTTCCCATTGAAGCAATTCCTGACGCACCAGTTTCTGCAATAATTTTTGCAATCACAGCTTCTACTTCTGCTTCACTTAATTGTGCCGGCAAGAATTTTTCGATTACTGCAATTTGAGCCAATTCTGGTTCAGCTAAGTCCAAACGGTTTTGTTCTGTAAAAATTCTAGCACTTTCCTTACGGGTTTTTACTAATCTTTGAAGCAATTTAACTTCATCGTCTTCCGTTATTTCTTCCTTAGATCCTGTAGCGGTTTGCGCTAATAGGATTTCAGATTTAATAGCTCTTAAAGCTTCTAAGGCAACTGTATCTTTGGCTCTCATGGCTGTTTTAATATCGTCCATGATTTGTACTGATAAACTCATAATAATATTTAATTTTAAATTTGCTGTTCAATCTGAAAACTGAATAGTGCAAACTGATTACTTTTTTTAATGCCCCAGATGCTAGTGGAAAGCCTTTTTAGGAGAAAATGAATTTTTTCATGTACTTAAAAAGCGACTTTAGGAGCTCTTTTAAGGGCGTAGAAAAAAACATTTTTGACAAAAAGCTTGAAACGACAGCTGGATTAGGACCCGACAAAATTAAAGAAATTTACTGTAATTAACAACAACAGATTGCTTCGTCGTTCTGATAATTATCAGAACTCCTCGCAATGATAAAAAATAACCCGAAAATTAAATGAATTTTCGGGTTACCTCATTTTGGTTTGTGTTAGTTAATCTACGTTGTCATGTAAATACGAGTTGTTAGAACGCAACTGTAGATCGTTGTTGCTGTCTGTTCCCACAGAAATTCTCGAATTTGTATTATTGGCTTGGTTGTTTGAAATATCTATTCCCAATCTTTTGTAAGCCGGTTCTTTTTCATATTCATCAATTTTAGAAACATTGTTATGAAACTTATAATTGAATTCTTTTAGCTTTTTTCTTCTTTCATCAGCTCTCATTCGCAATGATTCCTCGATTGTCATTTCCATAGGAGAAATAGCATCAAAGTCAACAGGTGCATTTACTGACGTATCAACTTGTTTCATCGTGATGTTTAACTCAGCCGGAATAACAACTTCCGGAGTTTTAGCAACTGGTTTAGCCATGAAATCATGCTCTGGTTCCATGAACTCTTCAAGAGAATATTTGATAATTCCATTGTCAGTCAATTCTGTTACGGGAACAAATTGAACTGCTTCGTTTACTTTGATATCACGAGTTTCATTCGTCAATTCAAACATCACTTTTTTTTCTTCAACCTGCGCTACCGGTTCCGCTTTGAAAAGTGGCAAATCAAAAGAGAAAGCAGTTTGCTCTTGTCTTTCAATAACTTTTGGCTGTACTGCTTTTACTTCTTTAACTTCAGCAACAGGTGTTGAAATTGTAAAATCAATGTCAGTAATAGGAGAAACAATTTCGAAAGTCACATCTAAATTTTTAATAAATTCAGACATTACCATCAATTCTTCCTTATTAATAGTTGGCGCCGTTACCACTGGCTCAGGAGCAACTACCGTATCTTCCAATAAATCAAAAACTATTCTTTCGCTTGAATTAGAAGCTGGAGATTCTGTATTTAAATCAAAAGCAGCAACCGTTTTATTACTTAGATTATGAACACTTCTCTGTTCATCTTCTAATGTGTGTATAATTTTTTTTGGCTCTGTATTTACTATTTCGTTTTGTTGTTCAATATCAAAACCTGTAGCAATAATAGTCACTGCAATAGCATCTCCAAGCGATTCGTCTTCACCAACCCCCATGATAATATTTGCATTATGTCCCGCTTCAATTTGAATATGGTCATTGATTTCTCCAATTTCGTCAATTGTAATTTCATTAGTTCCAGAAACGATAAGCAACAATACGTTTTTGGCACCAGTAATTTTATTATCATTTAACAATGGAGAATCTAAAGCTGCAATAATGGCTTCCTTAGCTCTATTTTCACCTGAAGAAACAGAAGATCCCATAATAGCCGTTCCGCTATTATACAATACTGTTTTAGCATCTCTTAAATCGATATTTTGAGTATAGTGATGCGTAATTACTTCGGCAATACCTCTTGAGGCTGTAGCCAAAACTTCATCCGCTTTTGAAAATCCAGCTTTGAAACCAAGATTTCCATACACTTCTCTTAATTTATTGTTGTTGATAACAATTAAAGAGTCAACTTGTTTGCGTAATTTTTCAATACCAATTAACGCTTGTTCCTGACGCACTTTCCCTTCAAATAAGAAAGGTAATGTCACAATCCCTACAGTAAGAATATCTCTTTCTTTAGCCAATTGTGCAATTACAGGTGCAGCTCCAGTTCCTGTACCACCGCCCATTCCGGCAGTGATAAATACCATTTTAGTATTTCTATCCAACATTTTTTCAATCTCAGAAATACTTTCAATAGCGGATTGTTGTCCTACATCTGGGTTTGCTCCAGCACCAAGCCCTTCAGTCAAATGTACTCCTAACTGAATTTTATTAGGCACAGAACTGCTTTGTAAGGCCTGAGAATCCGTATTACATACGATGAAATCTACGCCTTTAATCCCTTGTTTAAACATGTGATTTATGGCGTTACTTCCGCCTCCACCTACACCAATAACTTTGATTACATTTGATTGGTTCTTTGGTAAATCAAATGAAATACTTCCAAATTCTGAGTTGCTCATCATTTTATTTGGTTTTTGATATTTATATTATTTTTTGATTTTTAATTCTTTTTACTTGGGGCAAAAAGGAAAAAAAACAATATTTTTTATTACTTCTAAATTATTCTGCATTATCTAAGAAATCCTTAATCTTGTCAACATAACGGTCAAAGAAATTTCTTTGTATCCTGTTGACGGTAGAATTATGTTTCTCATTTGAGTTTTCATCCTCTTCGTCTTCCTCTTTTTCAAGAATTTCATTCACCACCGGATTTTGAACAACTGCCTGTCTGTATACCGCAGCTTTAGGTTGTTCAATGGCATCCATTCTTACCGCACTCTGTGTTTTATTCTCAATGCTTTTCATTACCAATCCAACTGCAGTTGCATACAAAGGACTTGAAATCTCCTCATCTGAATTCCCCGCTAAATGTTCGTTTGGATATCCTATTCTCGTATCCATTCCTGTGATATATTCCACTAACTGTTTGATGTGTTTCAATTGTGCACCACCACCAGTAAGTACAATTCCTGCAATTAGTTTTTTACGAGGATCTTCGTGTCCGTAAGCTTTCACTTCAGTAAACACCTGATCTACAATTTCCACAACACGAGCATGGATTATTTTAGATAGATTTTTCAAAGAAATCTCTTTTGGCTCTCTGCCTCTTAATCCTGGAATAGAAACAATTTCGTTGTCTTTATTTTCTCCTGGCCAAGCTGATCCAAATTTAACTTTCAATAATTCAGCTTGTTTTTCAATGATCGAACATCCTTCTTTGATATCATCTGTAATCACATTTCCTCCAAAAGGAATTACGGCTGTGTGACGAATGATACCATCTTTGAAAATCGCCAAATCTGTTGTTCCACCACCAATATCGATAAGCGCAACTCCAGCTTCTTTTTCTTCCTGACTCAAAACGGCATCAGCTGAAGCCAATGGTTCCAATGTCAAACCTGACAATTCGATTCCAGAACTTTGAATACATCTGCCTACATTACGAATCGATGAAGCTTGTCCCACTACAACATGAAAACTAGACTCTAATCTTCCACCGTACATTCCGATAGGCTCTTTGATTTCAGATTGTCCGTCAATTTTAAATTCTTGTGGCAAAACATGTATAATTTCTTCGCCGGGTAACATCGCCAATTTATTCACTTGGTCAATCAAAAGCTGAATATCATTCCCTCCAATTACTTCTTCGGGATTGTTTCTGCTGATGTAATCTGTATGCTGAATACTACGGATGTGTTGTCCCGCAATTCCTACCACTACATCTTTTATTTTATAGCCTGAGTTGTTTTCGGCTTCTTGTATTGCTTGCTGTATAGATTGTATGGTTTGAGTGATGTTATTTACCACACCTCTAGCCACACCTAAACTTTTAGATTTACCTACACCTAAAATTTCTAGTTTCCCATATTCATTCTTCTTGCCTATCATGGCAACTATTTTAGTTGTCCCAATATCTAGACCTACTGCAATATTCTCTTTTTCCATTATCTATTATTTAGTGCAAACTACTTGTTCCGTAAATCGGAGGTCAATTTTTTTATATTTATACAACGAACTATCTAAAACCGCTTTTTGAAAAAAAGCTTTATAATTCTTGAATTTACGCTCTACATTTATCATTCTACCAAAATCAATTTGATATTCAAAATTTCTATTGAGCATTTTTAAGCTTCCATTAGGCATAATTTGAATTCCGATGATGTTTTTTTTCAAAAACGCATCGTCATAGATTAAGCGAAATAAATCGGATAAATCTTCGGTATTTTTTTTATTTATTCCCCCTGAAACAAGTGGAACTCTAGCTGTAAAATTAGTTGACAAGGGCATTCTATTTCCTTTGTAATCAATATAAAAAGAACCGTTTTTGTCAAAAACTCTAGCAATAGGAGTCTTTTGTTTCACCACTGCTTTTAACACACCGTCAATACTCACGAATACATCTGATTCTTCAATCATTTCTTGTGCATTGAGAGTTGTTTCCAGCTTATTCAAATCTAAATTAACTTTTTGAATGCTTGATGCATCTTTTTTATTTTCTATTAACAATTTATCAACCGTTTCTTGCTTCACAAAAGGAGCGTTATCTCCTACAAAAACAACGGTAGATTTGGTCAATTTTCTACCTGCATTACGATTTGACGTAAATGAAAACAGAAAAATTACCAACACAAACATCAGTAATAATCGAATATTTGTCCAGTTAAAGAGTTTCATTTATCGCTTTTTTAATTGATGGTACTAATTCTCCAATATCTCCAGCTCCAATTGTAACAATAATCGATGCGTCACTAGCTAAAATTGTTGCTATCAAATCACCTTTATTTACAATTTTTTTATGCTTATTTGTCATTTTATCCATCAGCCACTGTGAGTTTATTCCTTCCATTGGCAATTCACGGGCCGGATAAATATCCAATAAAATTATATCATCAAAAGCCGACAAACTTTTGGCAAAATCATCTGCAAAATCTCTCGTTCTACTAAACAAATGGGGTTGAAAAACTGCCAAAACTTTTTGGTTTGGATACAACTCTCGAACCGCCTGATGTACTGCGTTTATCTCCGTTGGATGATGTGCGTAATCATCAATATAAACTTTACTTTCTGTTTTTATTTGGTATGAAAACCTTCTTTTTATTCCCTTAAATGATGCAATGGCTTTTGCAATGGCATCGGTTGGGGTGCCGAATAATTTTGCCATTGCGATAGCCATTAATGCATTCATTAAATTATGTCTTCCCGGCAAACCAAAATGCAAATCTTTGATCACTTCCGTAGGTGTTTGTACGTCAAAAACATAACTGCCATTTCCTATTCTAACGTTAAAAGCTTTGAAAACTGCATCTTCATTTACAGCACAGGTTATGCCTTCTATTGGTAATTCTTTTGTTATAAAAAGATTACTCTTATCTTCTATTTTTGATGCAAATTCAAGAAAAGATTCTTCTATTGCTTCACTGGTTCCATAAATATCCAAATGATCCGCGTCCATAGAAGTTATACAGGCAATATTTGGATGCAAATGCAGGAATGAACGATCAAATTCATCGGCTTCAACAACAGTTACTGTTTTTCCGCTTCCTATTAAATTCGAATTATAATTCTCAACAATTCCACCAATAAAAGCAGTAACATCAGCACCGCTCTCCTGCAAAATATGCCCTAAAATCCCAGATGTCGTTGTTTTTCCATGTGTTCCGGCAACTGCAAAACAAAAGGTATCTTTTGTAATTATTCCTAAAACCTCTGCTCTTTTTTTTACTTGAAAATCTCTCTCCAGGAAATAATTCCACTCTGAATGCGTCTTAGGAACTGCCGGCGTAATAATTACCAAAGTATTTTCTATGTAAAAATCTTTCGGAATCGCATCAATGCTGTCTTCAAAATGAATTGAAATTCCACTTTCTATTAATTCATTAGTAAGAGCCGATGGCGTTTTATCATAACCCGAGACGTTCTTGCCCAGATTCTTGAAATAACGAGCCAAATTACTCATCCCAATGCCTCCGATTCCGATAAAATAGACGTTATGTATTTGATTTAAGTTCATTTTTTCAATTTAAATTTCAATGGCAATTTCAATATTCAAAAATCTTACTATGCAATTTCATATTGCAATTTTATATTGCAATTGATATTGACATTGCTATTTTATTAGCTTTACAATTTCATCAACAATTTGTTTTGTTGCTTCTGGCATAGCCAATAATTTTATATTTTCACTCAGCTGATTTTGCTTTCCCTGATCTTTCAGTAAGACTTCAAAAACAAGACTGAATTGTGAGTCAAGCTCCGATTCTTTGAGCATTAACGCGCCTTTTTTATCGACTATGGCTTGCGCATTCTTAGTTTGGTGGTCTTCGGCAACATTCGGGGACGGAATAAAAATTACCGGTTTGCCCACAATACACAACTCCGAAACGGATGATGCACCAGCGCGAGAAATAACAATATCTGCTGCTGCATAAACTAAATCCATTCTTTCAATAAAAGCGACAACCTGAACATTTGCTGAATTGTATTTTTTATAATCTTCTAAATACAATTTTCCGCATTGCCAGATCACCTGAACATTTTGAGAAAGTATATTGGCTAACTCTTTTTCGATTAATTGGTTTACTCTCCTAGCTCCAAGGCTTCCACCAAGAACCAACAATGTTTTTTTATTTGGATCTAAATTAAAAAACTGAATGGCGCTATCTCTTTTGCTTTCGATATCAATTAAATCCTGACGCACTGGATTTCCAGTCAAAATCATTTTCTCTTTTGGAAAAAAGCGTTCCAAATTTTCGTAAGCAACACAAATTTTGTTCGCTTTTTTACTCAACAGTTTATTGGTAATTCCCGGAAAGGAATTTTGTTCTTGAATCACTGTTGGAATTCCTGCAATAGCAGCTACTTGTAATAGCGGACCACTTGCAAAACCACCTGTTCCAATAACCACATCTGGTTTGAACTGTTTGATTATTGTTCTTGCTTTTAATAAACTGGAAAGCAACTTAATTGGAAAAAGAGCATTATCAAATGTCAGTCTACGCTGCAGACCTGAGATCCAAAGTCCTTTAATATTGTAACCTGCTTGAGGTACTTTTTGCATTTCCATTTTGTCTTTGGCACCTACAAAAAGAAATTCGGCATCAGGAAAACGAGATTTTAATTCATTTGCAATAGCAATTGCCGGATAGATATGCCCTCCCGTTCCGCCACCGCTTAATATGAATTTATACTGTTTCATTTTTATTAATTTCTAATTTTCTAAAACGACTTATTTATTCAAAACCGCATGCATAGGATTTTTAGCTTTATCTTCTATCGAATAATTCTCAGCTACAACCTCTTCCTCTTCTAATTCCCTGTCAATTAATTTTTGAAGTGCTTCTTCTCTTTTGGCAGCATCTTTCAATTCCTGCGCAATTTCTTCTTCTTTTTTCGTAACACTAATGATGATTCCAAGTGCAAAACAAGTCATCCAGATTGAACTTCCTCCACTACTGATTAAGGGTAATGTTTGTCCCGTAACGGGTAATAATTCAACCGCGACAGCCATATTTACCATTGCCTGAAATATCATGGGAAAACCCAATCCCACAACTACTAATTTCCCGAATAATGAATTGGCTTTGTGTGACGCTATTACAAATCGAAACAATAACAATAAATACAACGTCAATACTCCTAAACCACCTATAAGGCCATATTCTTCGACGATTATGGCAAAAATAAAATCGGAGGAAGATTGAGGCAAAAAGTTCTTTTGAATACTTTTTCCTGGTCCTAATCCATATATTTTTCCGGAAGCAATGGCTATTTTAGCTTTTTCTATTTGATAATCATCTTCGCCTGGTTTATCGCTAGTGAAATTATCAATACGACTAATCAAAGTATCGACACGGTTAGGAAAAGCATCTGGAAACGCTTTGGCAATAAGGATAAAAAATGCCAGAAACACAATTCCTGAACCTACTACAATTCCGATATAACGCAACGGATATTTCCCAATAAAAACCAACACCAGCACCATGGAGAAAATTAATGCCGTAGTAGAAAAATTGGCTGGAAGAATGAATATTAACGTAATAAACACTGGCACCCAAAGCTCCCAAATTGAGGACTTGAAAGAAATAGGAACTTCTCTGGTTTTAGACATATAACGGGCTACAAATATATACAACACGATAGAGGCTAAGGTAGATGTTTGAAATGTTATTCCAATAAATGGCACCTGAATCCACCGACTCGCGTTGGCACCAGCAATAACAGTTCCTTTGCTTAATGTGTATGCCAATAACAGCCAAACAACATACAAAGCTCCTTTGGAAATTGCCTTAAAATAATGGTACGGCACTTTATGAACCCAATATATAATTAGAAAACCAATGCCTATATGCGCTATGTGTTTTACTAAATAGCCTAATGTATTTCCGTTTCCTTGACCGATATAGGCCAAATTACTACTAGCACTAAAAACAGGCATAAATGAAAACAAGGCCAATAAGGCCACGAATGACCAAATCCCTTTATCTCCCTTTAAATTGTTGACTAGTTGTTTCATTTTTAATTTTTCTTAAAGCTTAAAATCGTATGCCTTATACTTATTATAAATTTTTAACTGCTTGTTTGAACTGATTCCCTCTGTCTTCGTAGCTTTCGAATAAATCAAAACTGGCACAAGCAGGTGACAATAAAACTGTATCCCCTTTTTCTGATAATCGTTGCGCCATTCTCACAGCATCATTCATGTTATCAACTTCAATCATCATATCAACTACATTTCCAAAAACATCAATAATTTTTTTATTATCTACACCAAGACAAATAATAGCTTTTACTTTTTCACGAACTAATGACATCAACTCATTGTAATCATTTCCTTTATCTACACCTCCCACAATCCAAACTGTAGGTGTATTCATGCTGTCTAATGCGAAAAAAGTAGCGTTTACATTGGTTGCTTTTGAATCATTTATGTACTGTACATTTTGAATTTTCAATACTTTTTCAAGACGGTGTTCTACTCCCTGAAAATTAGATAAACTTTCACGTATTGTAGATTTTCTAATCTGCATCAATTTTGCCACAGAGGTTGCTGCCATTGCGTTTTTCATGTTATGTTTTCCTTCTAAGGCAATATGTTCTGTGTCCATTGTAAACTCTTCCTGATTGATTGAAATTTCCATTTTGTTGTTTTTTATATAAGCTCCTTCGCTGAAAGTTTTTGTCAATGAAAAAGGAATTAATTTGGCTTTTGTTGTATGTGTTTTAAACCATTCTGCAATGGCCTCATCATCGGCATCATAAATGAGGTAATCTTCCTCAGTTTGATTCATCGTAATTCTAAACTTTGAATCAATGTAATTTTCATATTTGTAATCGTATCGATCTAAATGATCCGGACTAATATTTGTAATAATGGCAATATGTGGCTTAAAATTTAGGATTCCGTCCAATTGAAAACTGCTTAACTCCAGCACATAAGAATCGTATTTATTATCCGCTATTTGCCAGGCAAAACTCTTTCCAATATTTCCTCCCAGTCCTACATTTAATCCTGCTGATTTTAGCAAATGGTGCGTAAGCATTGTGGTAGTTGTCTTCCCATTACTACCGGTAATCCCTATTATGGTTGCATCTGTAAAAGGTGCCGCAAACTCAATTTCAGATAATACTGGAATCCCTTTTTCAACAAGCTTTTTTACTATTGGAGATTTATCTGGAATTCCCGGGCTTTTCATAACCACATCAGCATTCAAAATCAAATCTTCGGTATGCTTTTCTTCTTCCCAAACTATTCCATTAATGATAAGAACCTCTTTGTAATTTCCTTTTATCTTTCCGAAATCAGATACAAAAACTTCATATCCTTTTTTCTTACCCAGAATAGCAGTACCGATACCACTTTCTCCGCCGCCTAAGATCACTAGCCTCATATTATCTTAATTTTAAAGTAACAATTGATAGTATGGCCAGCATTATGGCAACAATCCAGAATCGTGTTACTATTTTACTTTCGTGATAGCCTTTTTTCTGATAATGATGATGCAAAGGGGACATTAGAAAGATTCTTCGGCCTTCGCCAAAACGTTTCTTGGTATACTTGAAATAACTTACTTGTAAAACCACCGATAAATTTTCGACAAGAAAAATTCCGCATAATAAAGGAATCAGCATTTCTTTTCGAACGGCAATTGCCAGAACTGCAATAATTCCACCAATAGTCAAACTTCCCGTATCACCCATAAAAACGGATGCCGGATACGAGTTATACCATAGAAATCCAATCAACGATCCCACAAATGCGGCAATAAAAACTGTCATTTCCCCCGAATTAGGGATATACATAATATTCAAATAATTGGAGAAAATTATATTCCCAGAAACGAACGTAAATATTCCTAACGCCAGAACTGAAACAGCAGAAGTCCCTGCGGCAAGTCCATCAATACCATCTGTTAAATTGGCACCATTAGAAACTGCCGTTATAATAAAAATAACAACCGGAATAAAAATTAACCAAGCCCATTTTTCATATCCTTCGCCAGTCCATGCTAATAATTCAGCATAATCAAATTCATTATTTTTAAAGAAAGGAATTGTCGTAGCAGTAGATTTTTCTTCAACTGGCGCAGGCAAAATCACCGTTTCTGTAGGTATTCTAAAAATATCTGATGTAGAAGTATCGGTACGCACGGTAACCGCCGGACTAAAATAAAGAACAGTTCCCACTATTAAACCAAGACCTACTTGTCCTACAACTTTGAATATTCCTTTTAAACCTTCTTTATCTTTCTTGAAAATTTTAATATAATCATCTATAAAACCAATTGTCCCCATCCAAAGTGTAGTCACAATCAACAAAACGATGTATATGTTATGCAGTTTTGCAAAAAGTATAACTGGAACCAAAGTGGCAAATATGATAATTAACCCTCCCATTGTTGGCGTACCCGCTTTTTCGTTTTGACCTGCTAAACCAAGTTCACGAACGGTTTCTCCCACTTGCTGTTTTTGCAGAAAACGGATTATTCTTTTACCATAAATTGTAGACAACAGTAAAGAAAGCATCAATGCTAATGCAGATCTAAAAGTGATGTACTGAAAAACACCTGTTCCAGGAACATCTAATATTTTGTCTAAATATTCAAATAAGTAATACAGCATATTTTTCTATTTATGGAGTTGGTCTAATATTTCTTTAACTATTTTCATGTCGTCAAAATCATGACGGATGCCGTTTATTTCCTGATATGTCTCATGCCCTTTTCCAGCAATTAAAATAATATCATTGGGCTGAGCCAATTGACATGCGGTTTTTATAGCTTGTTTTCTATCGGTTATGGTCAATGTCTTTTTATAATTCTGAGGAGCAACGCCTAGTTCCATTTCAGCAATAATAACTTCTGGATCTTCGTTTCTTGGATTATCCGAAGTAAAAATTGCTTTATCACTCAAATCAGAAGCAATGCCAGCCATAATTGGCCGCTTGGTTTTATCTCTATTTCCTCCACAACCTACAACCGTGATTAATTGTTCGTTTTTTGTACGAATGTCATTAATTGTTTTCAACACATTTTCCAATGCATCCGGTGTATGGGCATAATCCACAATCGCCGTAATATTTGAAGCGGAAACAATAAACTGAAAACGTCCCGAAACACTTTCTAAATCTGACAGTAACCGAAGCACTTCCAAGCTTTCCATTCCAAGTTCAATCGCAGTTCCATAAATAGCCAATAAATTATAGGCATTAAATGTTCCTATCAGCTTCACCCAAACTTCATTCCCGTTTATTTTCAACAACAAACCTGACAATTGATTTTCCAGAATTTGCGCTTTATAATCCGCATACGATTTTAAGGCATAGGTCAACTTTTTTGCCACAGTATTCTGCAACATCACTTGCCCATTTTTATCATCAATATTAGACAATGCAAAGGCTGTTTTTGGCAAATTATCGAAAAACGATTTTTTCACATCCCTATATTCTGCAAAAGTTGGATGGTAATCCAAATGATCGTGAGACAAATTGGTAAAAATACCGCCAACAAAATGCAACGCTTCGGTTCTTTTTTGATGAATCCCATGAGAACTCACTTCCATAAAACAGTATTCAACCCCGTTTTCGACCATTGCCGCCAGATAATGATTTATCGTAATCGAATCTGGAGTCGTATGAGTCGCTTTGTATTCAACATCGTCAACCAAAATTTTTACTGTAGAAAGTAATCCAACTTTAAAACCTGCTTTTTTAAACAATTGGCACAACAAAGAAGCAATGGTCGTTTTACCGTTTGTTCCCGTAATTCCAACCAATTTCAAATTTTGAGAAGGATCTCCAAAATAATTTGCAGCCATAAATGCGAGGGCTGAATTCGTATCTTTTACCTGAACATAGGTAATTCCTTTAGCAATATTTTCCGGAAATGTATCGCAGATAACTGCTACAGCGCCTTGCTCAATTGCTTTTTCTATAAAATCGTGACCATCAGAAATGGAACCACGAATAGCAATAAAAACATCATTAGACTCGATTTTTCTAGAATCGAAATCCATTTTATTAATAGTAATATCCGTCGAACCTTTTACGGCTTCGATAGCTACTTTGTATAATATATCTTTTAATATACTCATGATAATTCCAATAGTATAGTTGTATTTTTTACAATATTCTGACCCGCAGCAAGCGATTGTTTTTTCACTTTACCAACTCCAATAGCTCTTACTTTTACACCTAAATTCTCTAATAAAGCGACCGCATCCATTCCAGACATTCCTTTCACATTTGGAATTAACTGCAACTTCTTTTCTGATTTAACAAAATAAGAATCATAATTATTCTCTTGCTTTGCAATCTTCCTATTTAGGTTTTTAATTTCATTTGTTGAAGGCGCATCAGTAAAAATCTTTTGTGCGATTCTCTTAAAAACGGGACCTGCCACGTCTGCACCATAAAAATTATTAAGCGCTGTATTAGGTCTATGAACCACAACTATGCAAGAATACATGGGTTTATCCGCCGGAAAATACCCTACAAATGAAGAAGCATAATACATTCCAGATCTGCCGCTTTTTCCATAATTAACTTGAGCTGTACCGGTTTTCCCTGCCATAGAAAAATCTTTCGAATAGAGTTTTGAACCCGTTCCCTTTTTTACAACATTTGCCAGAACTGCTTGTAATTTCAAAATCGTTTCTGGAGAGCAAATTCTTGGATTTAATACTTCTTTCTCATATTTTTTGATGGTTCTGTTCCATTCTTTAATTTCAGAAACAAACTGAGGCTTTACCATCTCACCATCATTGGCAACCGCGTTATAAAAAGCTAATGTTTGCAATGGCGTAATATGAACCCCATATCCAAAGGCCATCCAGGGCAGTGAAATATTTGACCAGTTTTTATCACTTGGCTGCGGAATATAAGGCACTCCTTCCCCTTTAATCGAAAGTCCTAAAGTTTTATTTAATCCAAAATTATTAAGATGATTTACAAATTTTGAAGGCTCATTTTTATACGCATTATAAACTGCCTGAACCAAAACCGTATTAGATGAAAGTTCAAAACCTCTTGCCAGAGAAATTTTCCCATAGCCTCCTTTATGGGAATCGTTTACTTTTTTTCCTGAATAAACCACAACTCCACCTTTACTGTCGTAAACAGTACTGGTATCCGCTTTTTTATCTTCAAGAAGTGCCATTAAATCCGCTAATTTATAAGTAGAACCCGGCTCGTGTGATTCAGCAACTGCATAGTTTGTGGTTTCATAATAGGTTCCGTCGTTCGCTCTTCCTAAGTTAGAAATTGCCTTTACATGACCCGTTTTCGTTTCCATAACCACCACACAACCATGATCCGCCTCATACAATTCCAACTGTTTCAATAACGCGTGATGTGCTATATCCTGAACATAAACATCGATTGTTGATATTACGTCATAGCCATCCTGAGGGTCAACTTCATTGATATCGCGAATGGGTTTCCACTGCCCTTTTGCGATTTTTTGTTTTAAAATTTTACCGTCTTTACCATTCAAGTATTTTCTAAAAGCCCATTCAATTCCTTTTCCATCAAGTGCTCCGCCATGCGAAGTTCTCTCGTAACCAACAGTACGCTCGGCAATTTTCCCTATTGGATGTTCTCTTACTGTTTCTTGTTCAATTATAATTCCGCCCTTGTAAGCACCCAAATTGAACAACGGAAAACTTTTTATTTTAGAATACTGGGTATAACTTAATTTACGAGCAACTAAATAATACCTGTTTTTATTAGCTCTGGCTTTTCTTAATTCGTTTTCAAAAAAATTAGATGGTCTTCCTAAAGCTGATGCTAACGAATCCGACAATGACTTAACATTTTTTTCAAATGCTTCGGCCTTTGGAGCTACAGCGTCAAAACGTATTTCATAATTAGGAATGGAAGTAGCCAAAAGGCTCCCATCAGCTGAATAAATATTACCTTTATTAGCTGGAATCACAAAATTCTTAACGGTTCTTTCCTTGGCTAATTTTCTATAATAATCCCCTTCGACCCATTGAATATTTGTCAACTTTACAGCAATGGCAATTGCCATCAAAAAGATAGCGAATGCAACCAGATAAATTCTGTACGATATGTATTTATCTTCTACTGCCATATTTTTTTGAAAAAGCTTTTTTCTTCTTCTTTTTTAACCTTTATTTTTATTGGAGGAACTGTTGACGGGAAAATTTCTTTTTCTATCATTTTTTCAGAAACAGTCGATTCCATTTTTAATTTCATTAATTCTGAGCGTCTGTCCACAAATTCTGAGCGCAACTCTTTAACTTGGTTTGTCAACTCGGCAATCTGGAATACTTTTTGTTCAAATCGTTGAGTATTAGCAATCATAACAATCGCCAACAGAATTACAAAAACAATAAACCGCCAGTTTTTTACCGCATCATCATTTATAAGAAACCTCGCTTTCAATAGGCTGTAAACTCCGTTTTTCATTTGTCTGTCCTCTCCCCGACCCTCTCCAAAGGAGAGGGAGCCGAAATGTTAAAAGTTAGTATTTATTTCCCCACTTTGGCTCCTCCCCTTTGGGGAGGCTGGGTGGGGATTATCTCTTCTCTGCTATTCTTAATTTGGCACTTCTTGCTCTATTATTTTCTTTTATTTCAGCATTATCGGGAACAATTAATTTCCCAACAGTTTTAAATGGTACTGAAAAATTACCAAAAAAGTCACGTTCAGGTTCCCCTTCAAACATTCCGTTTTTCATAAATCTTTTCACCAATCGATCTTCTAATGAATGATACGATATCACGCTTAATCTGCCACTCGGATTCAATATTTCTAAGGATTGCTCCAAAAACTCTTTCAAAACATCCATTTCCTGATTCACTTCAATTCGGATAGCCTGATAGATTTGAGCCAATATTTTATTCCTAACTCTTTCCGGTAAGAATCTCGCTAAAACCTCTTTCAATTCATCGGTTGTTTTTATTGGCTGCTCCTCTCTGGCCTCTATAATTGTTCTTGCCAAAGCAGGTGCATTTTTCAATTCACCATAATCCAAAAACACCCTTCTCAAATTTGCATCATCATATTCATTGACAACCCGATAGGCATTCAAATCATTTTTCTGACTCATTCTCATATCTAATCCTGCATCAAAGCGAGTAGAAAAACCTCTTTCCGGAACATCAAATTGATGAGACGAAACCCCTAAATCTGCTAAGATTCCATCAACACTTTTCACCCCATAAAAACGCAAAAACCGTTTTATAAAACGGAAATTCTCATTAATAAGCGTAAATCTTTCATCAGGCAGGGCATTCGCCAAAGCATCTTCATCCTGATCGAAAGCAAACAACTTTCCGTTTGGCCCGAGTCTTTTCAAAATTTCTTTTGAATGCCCTCCTCCACCAAAAGTCACATCTACATAAATGCCATCTGGCTTAATATTTAAACCATCTACTGATGCCTGAAGCAAAACCGGATTATGATATTCCATTGTCGTCGTCATTTAAATTCCCCATTACTTCTTCTGCCAAATCTGCAAAATCAACATCTTCACCATTTATTGATTTTTCGTATAAATCTTTATCCCAAATCTCAACGATATTCACTGCTGACGAGAATACCACCTCTTTAGCAATACTCGCAAACATCACTAAATCTTTCGGAACCAATAATCTACCTAAAGCATCAATTTCAACAACTTTAACCCCAGCAGTAAACCTGCGGATAAAATCATTGTTTTTCTTTACAAATCGATTCAGTTTATTGATTTTTTGCATCATCAAATTCCACTCCTGCATAGGATATAATTCCAAACAAGGCTGAAAAACGGAACGCTTCAAAACAAAACCGTTTTGAAGTGAAGCAGCCAATTGCTTTTTTAAAGGTGCTGGCAACAGCAACCTTCCTTTAGCATCGACTTTACATTCATATGTTCCTATAATTGTATCCAAGCAAAAAGTTTTAAATGATGTTGAGCAAAAATATAAAAAATATTACCACAATTTACCACTATATCCCACTTTGTTAATAAGTTTAACCACTTTTGAGCAAAAACCCTTAATTTTTGGACAGTCAGAACGTTAGCATCTTTTTATTTTATTTGTAAGAAAGGTAATGTTATAAAAAAAAGGAGGCGAAATACCATGAAATTTCAATTTAAAATGGTAGGAACAGGTTCAAAATAATTAAAATCTGAAGCTGAAATACTTCAAAAAGAAAAGCCTGTTTTCACATCAACATGTATAATTTTACAATTAAAAATTGTTGTAAAAATTCATTTTTATTTATTAAATCCTATATTTGTCAAAATTGAAAATCCGCATTCAAAAAAAATGGAAAAACACTATAAAAAAGAAGGTAGATACAGCTATTATGAAGCTGGCGAAGGAACTCCAATTGTCATTTTACACGGACTTATGGGTGGACTTAGCAACTTTGACGCCGTTGCAAGTTACTTCTCTACAAAAGGATATAAAATAATAATCCCAGATTTACCGATATACACTCAAAACATTTTAAAAACGAATGTAAAAAGTTTTGCAAAATACGTTAAAGATTTCATCACATTCAAAGGGTTAGACAGGGTAATTCTTTTAGGAAATTCATTAGGTGGTCATATTGCTTTGTACCACACTAAAATGTATCCTGAAAAAGTAGCCGGGCTTGTAATAACCGGAAGTTCTGGACTTTACGAAAGCGCAATGGGTGACAGTTATCCTAAAAGAGGTGATTATGAATACATCAAGAAAAAAGCTGAAGATGTATTTTATGATCCAAAAGTAGCCACCAAAGAACTTATTGATGAAGTTTACGAATCTGTAAATGACCGAATAAAATTGATAAAAACACTGACAATTGCCAAAAGTGCCATTCGTCATAATATGGCAAAAGATTTGCCAAAAATGCATGTTCAAACTTGTATAATCTGGGGAAAAAACGACAAAGTTACACCTCCGGATGTTGCAGAAGAATTCAATAAATTATTACCTAATTCTACCTTATATTGGATAGATAAATGCGGTCATGCTGCCATGATGGAGCATCCTGATGAATTTAATCGTTTGTTAGAAGACTGGTTAACCCATACCCATTTATCAGCACACTAATTCTATAAAAGGAGAATTTTACACCTAGAAAAAATGAAAATTAATACCGCCGAATTTGTTATCAGCAACTCCGATGTAGCCAAATGTCCCAAAGACTTTTTGCCGGAATATGCTTTTATTGGCCGATCAAATGTTGGAAAATCCTCTTTGATTAACATGCTAACGAATCAAAAAAAATTAGCTAAAACATCAGGAAGACCGGGAAAAACACAATTGATTAATCATTTTTTGATTAACAACAATTGGTTTCTTGTCGATTTACCCGGTTACGGTTATGCCAAAGTTTCTAAAAAAACGAAATCAATTTTTCAGGAGTTTATTACTGATTATTTTGAAACAAGAGAACAATTAGTTTGCGCATTTGTTTTGATTGATATTCGTCATGAAGCGCAAACCATAGATATTGAATTCATGTCCTATATGGGCGAAAGTGAGATTCCTTTTTGTATCGTTTTCACCAAAGCAGATAAAATCAGTAAAGTAAAAATCGATTCTCATATTGCAGCGTACAAAAAGAAAATGTTTGCTAACAATTGGGCCGAAATGCCGCATTACTTTGTTACTTCCGCAACAGAATCTACAGGAAAAGAAGAATTACTTTCTTATATTGACGAAGTGAATCAAGAAGTTTTCAAAAACAACAGTCAGTTTTAGAAACATTTTTAAGCAGCAAAAAAACATGACAAAAAAAAATATTGTCTCAATTCTTAATTTAGCCATAATTGTAGTTTTTTTTGCTTCTTGCAAAACCAGCACTTACCTTTTAACTAATATCGATTATAAAACAGGTGTTGATTTCACAAATGGAAAATGGCTGCTTAACCAAATAGACTGCCCTGGTTATAATGTCGAAAAACTAACCAATGAAGCTACTATTTTCTTTAAAGATAATTTAAATGATCGTTATTTTTACAGAGAAAACGTCAACGGCTTATTAATACCTTATCAAATACCATTAAACCCAAATAAACAAAAACTTAAAGAACTAAAAATCGGAACTGGTTTTGATTATTTTATCAATATCTCTTCTAAGAAAAATAAGGACGAAATAGGTACTATCGGCTTATATGAAGATGAAAATTCAAAAGGCTCCAATCAAAGCGAAGTGAGTTTAGAAATATACGATTTAAATTCACAAGAAATTATCTATTCACAAAGAGCGATTGGAACAGCCAGTGCAACAAAACAAAAATCAGTATGGGAAACTAAAAAATCAGATAAACTAATTGACAACATTTCTTTTCACAAAAGTTCAAATAGATTAATGATTGTTTCCTTAAAAAAAATATTAAAAGATTTAAAAAAGAAATCCATCACAAACAAAAAAAGAGCCATTTAGACAAACAGCTCTTTTTTTTTATAATCATTTCGTCAACTCCAATTTCTCTGCAAAATAATCGCAGAAATCTTTCATGGTATCTGCCATTTTTTCGTCATCTGTAGCACGTTTGAATGTTTCGGACATCGCCACTAAAGTCTGGTGAAAGAAAATTTTCATTTCGTCAACCGGCATATCTTTAGTCCATAAATCAATTCGCATACTTTCTTTTGCCTTGCTGTCCCAGATAGACAACATAATTGCTTTTGCCTCTTCTTGTTCTACTCCACCGTCTTTGGCAGACCATAGTAGTTTTTCCGGAACACGGTTTTCATCCAATTCAATTAGAAACTTAATTTCTGATGTATTTTTATTCGACATTACTTCTTGGGTTTGTATTTTGATTTCACAAATATTTCTTTTGCATTGGTTTTTAATAAATCTACCAAAGGCACTTCATTATTTTTCATATAAGAACGTACCATTTGCCATCCTATCCAGGCACCAACCTGCCCTGGTGATTCATTATCAATTTCTAAATAAAATTTAGAAAATGGTGCCGGATTTATAAACCGGGAAATTAACTTTTGATCATTACTGTAAAGCATTTCTTTTTCAATAAAATAACGCCACATATAACTTTCATTTTCTTGACACCATGTTATCTGTTCTGGAGTATATCCCATCTTTTCGGCATCGGTATAATCCGGCAAAAGTAAGTCTTTTAAATACAATTGCTTTCCATAATAAATCATTTGACTAAGTAAATTTTTGTCCAAAACAGGCGGAATTTGACGTTCCGAAAAACTCGAAACTACATCTGGAGCGATTTGTCTTTCCTCAAAATTTTGTTTCAAATAATTTGGAAACTGATAAAACTTATGATCCTTTCCTAAATACAATTCAAGTGAAATAACAACCAAACTATCCGCATAAATAGCCTTGTTTTTATAATCCATTTCAGAGATTATAGTGATTACTTTTGGTATTTTTGTCTTAGGAAAATAATATTTGATGTGTTTAAAAAGTGACTCCAATTCTATTCTTACAGGTTGAAAATCAGCATACTTTTTTTGAACTTCCGTGTACAATTCTCTCCACATCGGATCTTGCATTTTATGCAACCACACACTATTATCGTTTCCCGGAGGAAAAAAAAACGGAAATTCTTTTTTTACTTTCTCTAAATCCTGAGGTGGAGTTTCAAAAAATATTTTGTCAAAGCGTTCCACTTTTACTTCTAAAGGAATTGCTGTCACGGCACTTTCAACTTTATTTTTCTTGTCACAGGATAAAATAAAGAGACAAAAGACTACAAGAAACAGATATTTTTTCATATATATTAATTAAATTTGTGTCCAAAGAATCTAAGGAAACGAATGCGCAACAAATTGATTTTGCAAATATACATTCCTGATTTTTAAAATGTAAACTATTATGACTAAAAAAAGTACATTACAGGTTGAAAAAGTGAATACCCATATTGTAAATTGGTTAAAAAAATATGCCGAAAATGCAAAAGTGAATGGTTTTGTAATTGGGGTTTCCGGAGGAGTAGATTCGGCAGTTACCTCAACATTATGTGCACAAACAGGATTAAAAGTTTTATGCGTTGAAATGCCCATCCATCAGGCACAAAGTCACATAACCCGTGGACGGGAACATATTGAACAATTAAAAAAAAGATTTCCTAATGTATCCAGTATTGAAGCTGATTTGAGCTCCGTTTTCGAAACTTTCAAGAAAGCTGTACCCTATATTTCAGATTCCGATAAAGTTCATTTATCACTTGCCAATACCCGAGCACGGTTAAGAATGACAACACTTTATTACTTTGCCGGCATTCATTGCTTATTAGTGGCAGGAACTGGAAACAAAGTAGAAGATTTCGGAGTGGGTTTTTATACAAAATATGGTGATGGCGGAGTTGATTTGAGTCCTATTGCTGATTTAATGAAGTCTGAAGTCTTTCTTTTGGGCAATTACTTAAAAGTACCGGATTCTATTTTAAATGCATCCCCTACTGATGGATTATTTGGTGACGAAAGAACAGATGAAGATCAATTAGGAGCCAGTTATGACGAGCTGGAATGGGCAATGACCCAAGATGAAGCCGGACAATCTTCGAATGCTTTTTCAGGAAGAGAAAAAGTTGTTTTCGAAATTTATAAGCGATTAAATACTATTAATCAACATAAAATGACCGCAATTCCTGTTTGTTTTATCCCAAAAAAATAAAGAAGTCACATTTTATATTGATTTACAATTAATTACAGAATTTATTTATTAATTTTACACTTCCAATAACAATTAATTCTAAAAATTTAAAATCATGATTAAAGTATGTATAGCCGATAATTATCCTGTTGTGCATTTTGGAGTAAAATCTTACTTTAAAGATAATGCAGAGATATCAATAGTTGCCAATGTAGGTAATTTCTTGATGGTACGGGATATCCTTTTAACTAAAGAAATTGATGTATTGATTTTAGATTTGGAACTGGAAGGTCTTTCCAGTATTTTTGAGGTTAAAGCAATCTTGAAAAATTTTCCAAAAACTAAAATTATTATCTTCAGTGGTCTTTCAGAACAAATTTATGCACCCAATGCTATTAAAGCGGGAGTTTCTGGGTTTATCCACAAAAAAGAAAAGTTAGAAACTCTAGGCCAATCGATTATCAAAGTCCACCAAGGCAAGATAATCATGAATGAGACTGTAAAGAAAAATCTAGCATTAATTGCAAAACAAAGTAAGAGCGAGCGCTTATATCGTAAGCTTTCCAATCGAGAAGTAGAAGTTTTACGTTATCTAAGTGATGGGAAGAAAAATCATGAGATTGCTGAAATTCTGAAACTCAATGAAAAAACAATTAGTACGTACAAATTACGATTACTAACAAAACTAAATGTTACCAATTTAGTAGACTTGGTAAACAAAGCAAAAACTTTAGAGATCGTTTAAGAATACCACAGCATAACTCTCTCTATTTTTCTTGAAAAAGAATGGATTAATACATTGTAATCCATCACCATAAACAAAAGCTCTGTATTATCTGAATTTGCTTCAGATGACACAGAGCTTTTTTAATTATTATGGAGTGAAAAAATCATGCTCCTTTAATGATAGCGTACCACAACTCTTCCTAATTTTTTTGAAAATTTCCCTCTTAACTCGATATAATTCATCACTAAAGATAGCGACTCCATATTATCCGAATCTGGTTCATTAGAGACTGAGTTTTTTAACTCTTCTATAATTTCACTCAGTAAAAACCATCTTAAAGTAAGTAATGTATCTGAAACATCCTGATTTAACATTTCATCTTTGGTTTTAGGAAAAATATTTTGACCTACCCAATTATGCAATACATTTTTCTCATCCTCCATTATAATATTAGTTACTTCATCTGGAATACCTGACTGAAAATGATTGATATATTTTTCAAGTCCAGAATCCTCATTTTGCAAATAATAATCTATTAAATTTTTATAAATCTCTCTAAATATAGGACTTGCAAATTCTACTTCATCATCTTGCAAACTCAAATATATTTTCTGAAAAACTTTTAATTCTTTAACTTCAGTAACGTCTATAATTTCTCCATCACTATTTGACTTTAATAGAACTTCTTCAAATTTTTCTGTTTTATTACCATAAAGCAACAGGATTTCAATTATTTTACGTTCAAATCGATACAGAGAATCTACTTTATCCGCCTCAACTGTATCTTCATTTTTAACATAGTCAAAAGCATTCTGCAATTGCTCTTTTTTTTGCTTTTTCCCAACTTCAACAACATCTTTTTGAACTAATTGCGCTAAGGTACTGACAAGCACTTGTTCCGAAATATCCATAATTCTGGAACATTCCTGAATATAAATTTCGCGTTGAATTCTATCTGGGATTTTCGAAATACTGACTACCATATCTCGAATTAAATCCGCTTTTTTTATGGGATCATTCTTGGCTTCATTCATCAAAAGCGATGCTTTGAACTGAATGAAATCTTTCGCATTATTTTCGAGGTATAAAACTAAATCATCATAAGACGTTTTCTTGGCAAAACTATCCGGATCTTCTCCATCAGGAAATGTACATACCTTCACATTCATTCCCTCTTCAAGAATCAAATCGATTCCTCGAATCGAAGCGCGTAAACCGGCAGCATCTCCATCAAAAAGAACCGTAATATTCTTTGTCAATCTATTTACCAATCGGATTTGATCTGGCGTCAAAGCGGTCCCTGAGGAAGCAACAACATTTTCAATTCCGGATTGGTTGAACTGAATTACATCCGTATATCCTTCGACCAAATAACAATTATTCAATTTCGCAATGGATTGTTTGGCTTGAAAAATACCATACAAAACTTTGCTTTTATGATAAATTTCACTTTCTGGTGAGTTCAGGTATTTTGCCGCCTTTTTATCATTGGTAAGAATCCTTCCTCCAAAACCGAGTACTCTTCCTGACATACTTTGTATTGGAAACATCACACGACTTTTGAAACGGTCAAATGGCCTGTCTTCTCTTGCAATTGTTAAACCCGTACTTTCCAGAAATTCTAATTTATATCCTTTCCCTAATGCTTCTTTGGTAAAAGCATCCCAAGCTTCCGGGGAATAACCCAATCCAAATTTCTTTATGATTTCATTGGTAAAACCGCGTTCTTTAAAATAAGAATAGCCAATTGCTTTCCCTTCTTCAGAGTTTAAAAGTGTATTATGAAAATAGGTTTTTGCAAATTCTGAAACCAAATACATGCTTTCTCGAACATCAGTATTGGATTTTTCTTCATCCGTCTGCTCGGTTTCTTCAATTTCGATATTGTATTTTTTGGCTAAATAGCGAATGGCTTCCGGATACGTGAATTTTTCGTGTTCCATCAAGAAAGCGACAGAATTCCCTCCTTTTCCAGAACTAAAATCTTTCCAAATTCCCTTAGCTGGCGAAACCATAAACGATGGAGAACGCTCTTCAGAAAACGGACTTAATCCTTTGAAGTTGCTTCCCGCACGTTTTAATTGTACGAAATCGCCAATAACTTCCTCTACACGAGAAGTTTCGAAAACAGTATCTATAGTGGCTTTTGAAATCAATTTAATATAAGGTCAAAGTTGTAAAAGGTCAAAGTTACAAAGTTTTTAAAGATATAAACCCTTTCAGCGTTTGAAACTCTGAAAGGGTTCTTAAAAAACTAACTAAAACAATTTCTAATTAAAATCGAAACGCACTCCTAAGGAAACGTTATTTTGTTTCACCGCATTGTCTTTAAACAAAGGATTCAAATCATATTTCACATATAAACTCGTGACCTCGTAGCCTATATAAGAACTCAAACCATAGATAAAATTACTGGTATTGAAATCCCCTTTGGTTTTTTCCGTAGCTTTTAAATCATTGTCATCATACTTGATAATTTGCTTTGATTTCAAATTGATTCCTGCATAACCTCCTATTCCAAAACGGACACTTTGATGCGTTTTAAAAAATGGCTTGTTCTCTTTTATTTTTTTACCCGAAAAATCAAACTCTAAATGAACTGGTGCCACTAAATATACATTTTTAAAACGAGATTCATCTTGATGAATTGGGTTTATTTCTAGATTCGTTTGATTATTATTCACTACAAAACTCCTGTTGCCTGTAGGACGAAGATTATTATACATTACAGAAAATCCATATTTTAAATGCAAAAGATTATCGCTTTTTATAATTCTGGTGTTATATGTTAAACCCCATTCGTAAAAATGTGAACCCCAATATCTAAAATCCGATTTATCTGTGGTCCCATTTGTCACAACATTATTTAATCCTGCTGCAAAAACCACTTGAGATGTTGTTCTTTTTGATTGGCGATCATTTTTCTCTTTTTGGCCTTGATACACTTTCATTGAAGTAATATTAATCTCCGTTTTATTTTTACTTATAGAATCATTATTTTCGCCAATTACAATTATTGCCCCTTCCCATTTTTGGACATCAGATGATTGGTTATTAATTTTGCCATCAACTTTCTGTTGCACTAAATCTTTCAGTTCCTCTTGGGCAACTGTTACTTTATTTTCAATTATTGTTGCTCTTGCCTGAGCCAATCTTTGTTTTTTTAAATCAGCTTGTTCTTTAGTAATTACTCCTTTTTCTAATTGAACATTAACTTCCTCCACTTCTAATTTTAATGTTTCTTTTTCTTCTTTGGTGATTTTTTCAATCTTTTCGGCAATTTTTTTTGCTCTTGTCTCAAAAGATTCTTGCGCTAGCATTCTACTGGCAAAAAGACATAACAGTACTACTAAGTAAATTGTAAAATTTCTCATGATGATTTGGTTTTAAAGGTGATTGATGATTGATTTATTGTAGATTTCTATTAGCTAGAGCCACTTTTATGGTTTGAAAATTCTTGCTTACTTTACTAATTACTTTTTCTCGAAAGGAAAGTTCTAATTCTCCATCTACCTGCGAAAGTAAATTACCGGCATTTACATGTACAGCCAGTTTTTGATTCAATTGATTTTCCTTTTTCGAAGGATTTCCAGCAACTGCTAACAGTTCGTCAACTGTAACATCGCTGATTTGTGATTTGATTAATTTTTGTTCTGTTTTTTGATTACTAATTGAAACTTCTGCTGCTTGATTTTGATTTGAATTATTGTTAACGTCTATCGATTTTTCTTTTAAAATTGGAGTTTTGTTAGTTCCCGAAGTAGATTTTTGGACAACATTGGCAACTAAACCTTTTTCATCCTCCGTTTTTAGTTTTATACTATTATCAGGGACTACAGTAGCTTTTGGAGCAACTGAATTCTGAATAACAATCTCATTTTTCTGATTTTCAATTGTATTTTCTTTTTGACCAAAATAAACCGTTCCTATCAATAGAAATCCAACAAAACTGGCAGCTATAAACAACCAAGGAAATTTAGCTTTTGGTTTTTCAGCAACCGTAAGCATCGCATCCAATTTGCTCCAAGCCATTTCTGATGGTTTGATCTCCCGAGAATTCAATTGCTCTTTGAACTGTGTTTCTAATTTATTCGGTTCCATAACTGTAATTTTTTAATTTGCTAATCTGTCCTTGCAGCATTTTTCTGGCATGTGACAATTGCGACTTTGATGTTCCTTCATTAATCCCTAACATAGTTGCAATTTCGTGATGTTTATATCCTTCGATAGCATATAAATTGAAAACCATTTTATAGCCATCCGGCAAACTGTCTATTAAAAATTGAATGTCAGCTATTGAAAATTGGCTTTCGATGTTATTAAAACTTTCTTCAAAATAGGTTTCATCTTCACTATATTTTAGCTTTTTTTCAACTCGGATAAAAGAAATACATTCGTTGACCATGATTCTTCTAATCCAGCCTTCAAAACTTCCTTTGTGCTGAAAATTATTCAGATTCGTAAACACTTTCATAAAAGCAGTAATCATAATATCTTCGGCTTGATGAATGTCTTTTATGTATTGGCGGCAAACGCTTAACATTTTTGGAGAAAACTTGGTATAAATCTGCTGTTGCGCCTGCCGATTATTTTCGACAGCTAACTGGATTAATTCATTTTCCTCCTGATGTAAGTTGATTACTTTCATAAATAATTTCAATGGCAATTTCAATTTCAATATTTTTCATTGCTATTGCAATTGATTTTTGATATTGAACCTGACTTCTATTAGCATAGACGAGTTGGATTGCAAAAAGGTTGCATCTTAAATAGAAACATTTTTGTTTTTACAAATTGAAAACCAAAAAAGTCAATAAAATCAATAGTTAACGAGAGAAAATTATTTAAAAAAAATAATTATTTTTTTCTTTCAATCACATAATTTACCATTAAAATCAGCGCATCTTTAAACTCCGAATCAGAATAACTATCTAAAAGCAAAAGTGCTTCTTGCTGAAATTCTATCATTTTTTGTTCTGCATAAAGCAATCCGTTATTGTTTTTTACAAAAGCAATAACTTCTTTGACGCGTTTTTTATCTTTATTATGGTTTTTAATGGAATTGATAAGCCATGTTTTCTCTTTAGAAGTACACGTATTCAAAACGTGAATGAGAGGCAGAGTCATTTTTTGTTCTTTGATATCAATTCCGGTAGGTTTACCAATGGCATCTTCGGTGTAATCGAATAAATCATCTTTTATTTGGAAAGCCATCCCAATGAGTTCTCCAAATTTTCGCATATTTTCTACCTGAACTTCATCTTCAATAACGGATCTTGCGCCAAGAGCACAACAGGCAGCAATAAGTGTCGCTGTCTTTTTTCGAATGATTTCATAGTAAATATCTTCTGTGATATCAAGTCTTCGGGCTTTTTCAATTTGAAGTAATTCACCTTCACTCATTTCGCGAACTGCGACAGAAATAATTCGAAGCAAATCGAAATCTCCATTATCAATGGAAAGCAACAGCCCTTTGGACAATAAATAATCACCCACAAGTACCGCAATTTTATTTTTCCAAAGCGCATTGATGGAGAAAAAACCTCTTCTGCGATTACTGTCATCCACTACATCATCGTGAACTAATGTCGCTGTGTGAATAAGCTCAATAACGCAGGCACCACGATAGGTTCTGTCGTTCACAATACCTCCCGAAACCATTTTTGCAGTCAGAAAAACGAACATCGGACGCATTTGCTTTCCCTTTCTGTTTACAATATAATAGGTAATTCTATTTAACAAAGCCACTTTGGAAGTCATCGATTCGTAGAACTTTTTTTCAAAAAGTTCCATTTCGTTGAAAATGGGCTGTTTTATTTTAGAGGTGACATTCATTTAGAATTCAAATATACATTTTTTGAAATAAAAAAACATCACTAAATATAAGTAAGTATTTTAGTTATTTTTTTTATATACAACAAGACGCATTCTTCATTACATCAAAAAAACAGATACTGTATTTTTTTATTAAATTCACTAAACATTAGCTTGTTTTTACGTTAAAAACATGATTAAATCTTTTGTATATTTGACGATCTAATTAAAACCAAACCCCAAAAACCTACAGTTATGAAAACAAAATTTTTATTAATCGGAATGACCTTGAGCATTTTTGCATTTACAAGTTGCACAAAGGAATCAGATACCCCTGCACAACAAGCAAGCGTAACCAGTAACGATGTTGCCGCTAATCAGGATATGGATGATGTCATAGACGATGTATCCCTTATTGCTGATGATCAATACGAAGCAAAAGAAGGATCTGCAACTGGCAGAACTATTGGAGATTACTATTCAATAAAACCTGAATGTGCACTAGTTAGCGATTTAGGCTCAACAGCTGAAATTAGAAAATTGACCATTACTTTTGGAACTGCAACTTCAGCTTGTTTATTTAGAGGACATTCCCTAAAAGGAAAAATTATATTGACCCGCACTACCGGAACCGCTTTCCCGAAATACATGACTGTCACTTTTGATGGATTTTATGTAAATGACCGTAAACTAGAAGGAACATCCACATGGAAAAGAGAAATGCTAAGCGATGGAGTTATAATACATCCAAAAACGACATTTACCATGACCAACATGAAACTTACCACAACGGCTGGAGTTTACATCCGTAACGGAGAAAGAATAAGAGAAATGACTGCTGGATTTTCTACCCATACAAGCCCAACGGATGATGTGCATTCTACTTACGGAACATTTACGACAACACATCCAAATGGATCTGTTTTTACCTCTTTAATAGAAGCAGCAACACCATTGGTTCATAAAACCGCTTGTAGTTTACAACAAAATCCAGCACCATATCCTGTGTCTGGCACATTAAAACTTTCAAAAAATTCGCACTATGCGACAATTAATTATGGAACAGGAGAATGTGACCATATGGCTATGTTATCCATAGATGGAGGTACAGCAACTGTAATTCATTTAGGTAATTAAAAAATTGGCTCAATCTCCCCAAAGAGGTTAAAAACTAAAAAAGGAGTTCAAAATTGAACTCCTTTTTTTATGCTTCTTTATTTGCCAGCTGACCGCAGGCAGCATCAATATCTTTTCCGCGGCTTCGACGCACTTTTACTACAATACCGCTCGCTTCCAGTGCTTTTATATACGCATTAATTGATTCTTCAGAAGCTTGTTGAAATTCTCCATCATCGATTGGATTGTATTCAATCAGATTCACTTTGCAAGGAACGTATTTACAGAACTTCACCAAAGCATCTATTGAAGCTTTATTGTCATTGATATCTTTCCAAACGACATACTCGTAGGAGATTTTACTTTTAGTTTTTCGATACCAATATTCCAATGATTCGCGTAAATCTGCCAAAGGAAAATTAGCACTAAACGGCATAATTCGGGAACGTATTTCATCGATTGCAGAGTGTAGCGAAACCGCTAATTTGAATTTCACGTCATCATCTGCTAATTTCTTAATCATTTTAGGAACTCCCGAAGTCGAAACCATAATTCGTTTAGGCGACATTCCTAAACCTTCCGAGGAAGTAATCATTTCGATTGCCTTCAACACATTGTTGTAATTCATAAGTGGCTCTCCCATTCCCATGAAAACAATATTCGACAACGGATGATTGTAATACAAACGGCTTTCTTTATCAATGGCAATTACTTGATCATAGATTTCAGCCGGTTCCAGATTTCGCATTCTTTTTAATCGCGCTGTGGCGCAAAAGTTGCAATCTAAACTACAACCTACTTGACTCGAAACACAAGCTGTAGTTCTTGTGTTTGTAGGTATCAAAACCGATTCCACCACCAAACCATCATGCAAACGAACAGCATTTTTCACGGTTCCGTCTTCACTGCGCTGCATCGTATCCACTTTGATGTGATTGATAACAAAATGTGTTTCCAGCATCGTACGTGTTCCCTTAGAAACATTGGTCATATCCTCAAAACTATGTGCGCCTTTACTCCACAACCATTCGTAAACTTGATTTCCACGAAAGGCTTTATCGTTATTAGCGACAAAAAAATCTCGTAGTTGTTCTTTTGATAAGGATCGTATGTCTTTTTTCTCGATTTCCATGGTGCAAAGTTAGTAAGTATTTTGAGGTTTTCGTTATTTGTGAATTTGGTTATTTGTAATTTTGTGAAAAATTTAAAATAATGCATTTCATTTCCCAAGAATTAGAAGATTACATCGAGCAACATTCTGAAAAAGAACCGGCTTTACTGGCAGCTCTGAATAAGGAAACCTATCAAAAAATTCTGCTGCCGCGAATGTTGAGCGGACATTTTCAAGGTCGGGTTTTGAGTATGTTGTCTAAATTGATTCGACCAGTAAATATTCTGGAAATTGGCACTTATACCGGCTATTCGGCGTTGTGCTTGTGCGAAGGCATGCAGGAAACCGGACAATTGCACACGATTGACATCAAAGAAGAATTAGTTGATTTTCAAAGAAAACATTTTGACAAATCACCTTGGGGGAAACAAATTGTACAACATTTAGGAGAAGCAATTGACATCATTCCAACACTTGACTTAAAATTTGACTTGGTTTTTATTGATGCTGATAAAGAAAATTACCTCAACTATTTTGATTTGATTGTTCCAAAAATGAATAAAGGAGGGATTATTTTATCGGATAATGTGTTGTGGAGCGGGAAAGTTCTGGAACCGTTGCAACCCAATGATTTGAGCACAAAAGTATTACTGGAATACAATCAGTTATTAGCAACTGATCCAAGAGTAGAAACGGTTTTGTTGCCTATTCGTGATGGATTAACGGTAAGTCGAGTTCTTTAGTTTAGGATACTCCCTTAAAAAATAAATGCCCTAGCCCTGATAGAAGCGGCATCCTTTTTCTTGTAATTCTGACTGAGAAGGAAGAAGGACAAGGAAAAGATACAGCGAATAGCAGGAAATAGCTCCTAAATAATTCTAAAATTATTATTGTGGGAAATACTTTTGTTGTGCAATTTTGTATCCTTTGAACATCAAAAATCCAAAAGTAAATCCGAAGAAATAGCCTGTAAGAATATCCAATGGATAATGCAATCCCAGATAGATCCTACTGTAAGCGAAGATGAGTGGCCATAAGAACAGGAAGCCAAAAAACCTGATTTTGTCCTTAAAATTAAAATACAAAAATGTTGCAACTGCCATTGAATTAGCGGCGTGTCCCGAGAAAAAACTGAATGATTTGCGTTCTTGAACTATACGTATAAAGGAATTGATTTCAGGATTATTACAAGGGCGTAATCTTTGAAATCCGTTCTTGAACAAGTTTGTTGTTTGATCTGTAATTGTGATTAAAGCTGCTACAAACAGCAATAAATACAAGGTTTGTTTAACTCCTAATTTTTTATAAATAACATACAAAAGGAGTAAAAAAAGAGGAGTCCAGTTGCTTTGTCTGGTAATAAATAACCAAAGTCCATCATACGTTTCCGACCCTAACCCATTCAAATAAACAAACAATTCCGTATCTAAAGACAGTAACTTTTCTAACATTACATCTGACGTTTTATAGGTCCTGTAACATCTTCTATAACTTCTTTAGTTGTTTCGATTTGAGTGGTTGTTTCGCCCAGTAAACTGTCTTTGGCTTTATTTATTTCTGAGGTTATATCGCTAATTTGAGACGTATCTCCCAATAGGTTTTCTTTCGCTTTATTGATTTCCGATGTAATATTTCCTCTTAAATCGGTTAGTGTTTGCGTATCTAATCCATTAGCTTCCGCTCCTTTTTGAATCTCACTTTTTATGTCATTCGTAGCATGTTTTAATTGTGCCATTGCTTTACCCATCGTGCGGGCTATTTCCGGTACTTTATCCGACCCAAAAAGCATGAGTACTATAAACATGATAAAAATTAATTCGCCTCCTCCTATGCCAAACATATTTCTTATTTTTTATTGTTGCAAAGATACCTAATTTTGAATCTTTGACTTTTAATTTTTTCATAAAAAAAAGACTCTTTTCAGAGTCTTTTTTCATTTCCTGTCTTTATTTAATCAAATTTAGACTTCACTTCTTCTTTAGGCCAAGCGTTATTGGTTACGTCAATATCAGCAGTTTCTAATTTTGGATCTAACTGAATCTTCTTGATTGCTTTTTCAGTTGCATAAACTTTCTTAGCCGTATCATTGTTTTTTCTCCAGATTTGAGCTGGATATTTGAAGGTTTCTTTCGTATCATCTTCGTAGGTCAATTCAACGATAATTGGCATTAACATTCCTCCTGGCTTGTTAAACTCTACTTCGTAGAAATACTTAGGAGATTTTAATTTTGATTTTTCATCTGCAGAAAAGTTTTGGTTTACATACTCAGATAGTAAATTTACATCTTCAATCGCCAATGCTTTCTTATCTTTTGATGACAATTCTTCACTTGTTCCAGGAACTAAATAAACGAAAGGTCCTTTTTCTTGACCAAAACGCCCTCTTCTTACTACGGCGTCTTTTAATTCTTTAGTTGCTGTCTCAGACACATAATATTGTTTTACTTCTTTCACTCCGATATCTACAAAATCAGTAGAGTAAAACCATCCTCTGAAAAACCAATCTAAATCTACTGCTGATGCATCTTCCATAGTTCTAAAAAAGTCTTCTGGTGTAGGATGCTTGAATTTCCATCTGTTTGCATATACTTTGAAAGCATGGTCAAATAATTCTCTTCCCATGATTGTTTCTCTAAGAATATTTAAACCTGTTGCCGGCTTACCATAAGCATTAGCACCAAATTGAACGATCGTTTCAGAGTTAGACATAATAGGCTCCAAGAATTTTTGATCTCCACTCATGTAAGGAACAATTTTACTTGCCGGTCCACGACTTGAAGGGAAATTTGTCCCCATTTCTTGTTCGGCCATATACTCCATAAATGTATTAAGACCTTCGTCCATCCAAGACCATTGACGTTCGTCAGAATTTACAATCATAGGAAAAAAATTGTGTCCTACTTCATGTATTATTACGCCAATCATTCCGTTTTTAGTACGTTCACTTGTCACTCCTTTTTCGTCAGGGCGACCATAATTCCAACAAATCATTGGATATTCCATTCCTTGATCTTCCGCTGATACAGAAACTGCTTTTGGATAAGGATAATCAAATGTGTGAGATGAATAACTTTTTAAAGTATGCACCACAGTTCTTGTAGAAGTTTCTCCCCAAAGCGGATTTGCTTCTTTAGGATAGACTGAAACTGCCATTACCGTTTTCTCATTTAATTTAACTGCCATTGCATCAAGAATAAACTTTCTTGACGTAGCAATACCAAAGTCTCTTACGTTTTTAGCGCTGAATTTCCATGTTTTTTTCTTTTCTGAAAAACCTTTTTCACTTGCTTCCGCTTCCGCTTGAGTAACAATTACAACTGGTTTATCAAATGATTTTTGAGCCAGTTCGTATCTTTTTACTTGCTCTGTAGTAAAGACTTCGCTTCTATTCATCAATTCACCGGTAGCTTCCATAACGTGATCTGCCGGCACTGTAATATTTACATCAAAATTTCCAAAAGGCAACGTAAATTCTCCCGTTCCCCAAAATTGCATATTCTGCCATCCTTCAACATCATTATAAACTGCCATTCTAGGATAGAACTGAGCAATTACATATAATTTATTCCCTTCTTTTTCGAATAATTCATAGCCTGAACGACCACCATCTTGTCTGTAATTATTAATATTATACCACCAATTGATAGAAAAAGTAAATTTTTCACCAGGTTTCATTGGAGTTACTAAATTAATACGCATCATGGTTTGATTGATCGAATACGACAAAGGATTTCCTTTTACATCTTTCACGAACTCAATGTTGAATCCACGCTCTAATTCTGGTTTTAAAAACTTGTTTGCGAAGTTTCCAGCAGGAAAAACCTGCTCCATTCTTTGGCTTTCCGCCAATGGCGTTTGCGAAGTTTTCGCAGCTTGATTTTGGTCTAACTGAACCCATAAATATTCTAAAGTGTCAGGAGAATTGTTATAATAAGTAACCATTTCCGACCCAGTTAGTTTAGATTTTTTGTCATCAAGTTCTACATTTATCTTGTAGTCAGCCTGCTGTTGATAATAAGCAGGACCCGGAGCTCCAGAAGCAGTACGAAACATGTTAGGCGTTGCTAACAAATCATACATTTGGCTAAACTTATTGGTATCGTACTTTCCTGGTTGTTTTGGCGTAACAGGTGCCGTTTTTTCTTGAGCAAACAAAATTGCCGGAAGAAGTAATAATAATGTAAATTTTTTCATAGGTAAAAATCTGGTTATTCAGTGCGTGAAAATAATAATTTAAAACAGATGTTTTTAAATTTATTCATATTTTAACATTCCCTTGGACGTGGATTCTTTAAATAGTAATGTATTTTTTATTCCACCCACATTAAAATGCATAATATTTTGCTGCTCTGAATTTCCTTCTATGATAACTGTGTTATAAATTTCGAGTGAATTAATTTTAGAAATCTCCTTTATATTTAAGTAACAGATGAGTACATCCCCATCCATTTCTTTGCTTAAAAGATTCATGGACTTCGATTGTCCATTTATTTTTATGGAGAATTTTTCGCTGAAATATTTTTTCAATAAAACCAAATCTTCGGCTGTCTCTTTTTCAGAACCCAAATTGATTTTTTTAGCATACTTTTTCCCAACGGCATTATTCAAATCATCAACAAAAATGCGGGCGGTGATTTGAAGCATTTTCTTTTGGGGAGCGTAATTTACTTGGTATAATGCCACATAAAATTTATGGACACTAAAAGAAGTCAACGTTAAAAATAATAACCCAAAAAAAGTAATTAAGATTGTTTTTTTCATTTTCCAAAAGTAGCAATTCTTTTAAACTCTTCGTTCTTGGTGATTAAAAAATCAATTAGTAGGAATTCGTCTTCTTGTTTCAAAAGGCTTTTTGATTTTGGATCATTCTCGCAATAATCCAGAAAAAGTCCAATTTCCTCGTTTTTCAACTTCAACGTATTTGTAAAGAAATAAGTATCAATCCCTTTAGAAACCACATCAGAAAAATCCACATCAGGATTCAAATCGGTTCTTTTTGTCGAATCATTCTTGAATAATTTAGAAACCATTTTGAATATCCTAACAAAATCCATTCCATTTTCTATGGTTCCGTCCGAAGGCATGGTTCTATTCACAGGTGAAGATTTCGCATCATCAAAAAATTGCATGTCGACAATTCCCTGAGAACTTCCAGTTATTGGTTTTATCTCCGCTTTGCGCTTCACAATAACTTCCTTCAACAGTGTAGTTTGCGTTTCTAAATTGACTACAAACAAAGGTTTTGAAAAATCTTTGTCCTGAATCACAATTTTTTTAGACTTAAAAGAAGCGCTTGAGACCAGCAATGTATCTTTGGCTTTCGCCAAAATATCAAAAAAACCTTGATCACTTATAAAGGTTCTCGTTTTTGAATTCAAATTAAAAACATATCCGTTGTCCACCAAAGCGGATTCATTTATAAATTGACCGTGCAATGACTTTCTGTTTTCATTTTGACCAAAAGAAAATTGGCAAAAGAAAAGCAAACAAAGGATTCCTATTTTAGTTTTCATCTTGGATTATTTTATAAGTATTATTTTTTCTCAACATAATAATTGGCTTTTGCCAAAATAAAAAATTCTCCATCACTATTTGTAACGGTTGTTTTTTCATTTACTAAATTTAAGACATTTATTCCACTTATATAAGCTGAATCCGCACTAATTTTACCATGAAGCACCTTTTCACCAGCAGTTTGTCCAAAAGACATTTGGTATATTAAAAACAAAACTACCGATAGAATTCTATTTATTTTCACCCGCAATAATTTCATTATAATTTTCGGCAAGTTTTACAATTAGAAACATGACCATTGTCTTGTTTTTAGATCGTAATGCATTCGCAAAACCAGTATCATCAATACAGTAATATTGAAACCCTTTAATGTAATCTGTGGGGATTTTCAAGGTTTCGATGTAATATTCATCTTCAAAAAGAACTTCGATTCTAGCTAATAATTGTTCTTTTTTCGCAATTACAATCTCTTTTTTAAGCATGGCTTTACGACCTGAAATTGCATTCAGCAATCCATCGATACCTCCACCAGAGGTTGCAGTGTATAATTTTCTCTCGGCAGGTGTATATTTTTTTTGTCCATAAGGTATAATTCCTAAACTCTCTGCAGTAATAGAAGATTCATTCACTATAACTTCATTCAACATAATACTTTTGGGAAGCATCATTACTGTAATAACTTCCTGCAACAGATCCTGCTTGTTAATTTTCCTGCGGAGACCTTCTAAATGAACTGCAGTAAATACCAAAACATCGCCTTCTTTTACAGCTATAGTAAAGAAACCATTCACATCCGAAAAAGCAGTTTTATCCGTTGTTACATTCTCAATCGTAATGCGATCAACCGCAACAGAATCAGCGATAATTTTTCCTCGAAGTTCCTTTCCGTTGTCCATTTGACCAAAGGCAACTTGCACGAACAAAAAGACAATAAACTGTAGGGTACTTTTAATTTTCACTGGCGATTATTTCTTTGTATTTAGTGGCTAATTCTCCAATCAAGAAAGTAGTCATTGTCACATTTTTAGATTTTAAAACGGTCACAAACCTTTCGTTTTCTACACTATAATATTCGAATCCTTTGACATATTCAGATGGTATTTTTAATTTACTCACAAAATAATCGACGGTAAACATATTCTCTAATTGCCTCAAATACGATTCTTTCTTTTCGACTTCAACCTCTTTTTTAAGCATTTTAGTTCTTCCTGAAATCCAATTTAATAATGGATCAGCCGAGATTGAACCACCCATCATAGTGCCCGCATTAGCAGTGGCATTAAGATTACTGGCAGTATATAACTTTCGCTCTGCCGGAGTGTATATTTTTTGTCCCTTTGGAATTATCCCCATTGAAACCGCATTGATACCGTTTCTTACAATAACTTCTCGTAATTGATTTACTATGGGCATCATTTTTACCTCAATTATTTCTTGTCCAAAATCCTTTTGGGTTAAGCCAATTTTCACCTCTTTAAACTGCCCTTCAGTGAACAGTAATGTGTCCCCAACTTTAGCCAAAATAGAAAAATTCCCCTCTTTATCTGTAACTAATGCTTGCTCGGTTTTTACATTTATCACATAAATTCCTTCTAAAACAGAAACGTCAGAAGTCACTTTTCCTTTCAATTTTATTCGAGAAGTTTCTTGTGCTACAACATTCGTTGCTACAAAAGCCAAATATAAGTACACAATTCTAATCATCCCTTTTTAAATCCGTTATTCACACCTCGTAAAAGTATCTTAATGCGCTCCAAATTAATTACTAATGAGTTGGTAAAAAAATGTTAATTAAAAATATGAAATCAAAAAGACTGATTTAATACCTTTAGCACAAATTATGCACCAAAAATGAAAAACATACTAATCGCAAGTACTTCTACTCTTGCCAACCAGAATTACCTAGACTATTTATTACCTGAATTGCAATTGCATTTTCAAAATTGCAACACCATTCTTTTTATCCCTTACGCCAGACCCGGCGGTATTTCTCATGAGGAATATACCGCAATGGTAAGCTTGGCTTTCGCCAAAATAAACAAAAAAGTGATCGGAATCCATGAGTTTGAAGATGCCGCACAGGCTATAAAAAATGCAGAAGGAATTTTTACCGGCGGAGGAAGCACATTTGTTTTAGTGTCACAATTATACAAAAACAACAGCATGGAAATACTCTCTGATGTTGTAAAAAATGGAACTCCGTATTTAGGAACAAGCGCAGGAAGCAACATTTGTGGATTAACGATGCAAACGACAAACGACATGCCGATTGTTTATCCTCCAAGTTTTAAAACTCTGGGATTAATCCCTTTCAATTTAAATCCGCATTACTTAGATCCCGATACCAATTCCAAACACATGGGAGAAACTCGTGAAACCAGAATAAAAGAGTTCCACGCTTATAATTCTGTACCCGTTTTAGGATTGAGAGAAGGAAGCTGGCTGGACGTAAAAGGCGATACAATTACTTTGAAAGGTGATTTGACAGCACGACTGTTTAGACAAAATCAAATACCTGAAGAACTGGAAAGCGGAACTGATTTAAGTTTTGTAAAGTAATCCTAAAAATAAATGATACAAAAAAAAGCCGAAAACAATTAAGTTTCGGCTTTAAAGAGCGAAAGACGAGGCTTCCCGTATCACTTCGTTCACGGGATATCCCGAAACTTCGGGACTCGCACAACCTTAAAATAAAAAACCTCAAACAAAAGTTTGAGGTTTTTGGAGCGAAAGACGAGGCTCGAACTCGCGACAACCAGCTTGGAAGGCTGGAGCTCTACCAACTGAGCTACTTTCGCATTATAACAGTAAAATAAAATTTCAAACTAAAATTTGAAATTTAGAGCGAAAGACGAGGCTCGAACTCGCGACAACCAGCTTGGAAGGCTGGAGCTCTACCAACTGAGCTACTTTCGCATTAACAACGGTGCAAATATAATTAATAAGTTTGCTTCAATGCAAGTTTTTTTCCTAAAAAGTCTCAAACTTACCCCCAGAACCTTTTTTAACAAAGCATATAAAAATCATAAAGAATTTATTATGAAATTATTATACCTTTATTACGCTTAAAAAACATTTAAAAAAATAATGCAAAATATCAAAAAAATTACCGCTTTAGAAACATTTCCAGTAAGACATCCCGTACTTCGGGCTGAAAAACCAATTGAAAGTTGTCATTTTGATGGGGATATTTTAGAAACTACCCTTCATTTTGGATTGTATGAAAACGAAAATCTGGCAGGTGTCATTTCATTATTCGAAGTAAAAAACGATTTATTTGCTGCAGAAAAGCAGTTTCAAATTCGAGGAATGGCAGTTTTAAAAGAGCATCAAAAAAAAGGTTTTGGTGAACAACTCATTCTCAATTCTGAGAAATATTGCATGAATCAAAATTCAAATTTGATTTGGTTCAATGCCCGAAAAGAAGCTGTTGGCTTTTATGAAAAAATGGGATACCAAGTCAAAGGATTGCCTTTTGAAATAAAAGGAGTCGGAGAACACATTGTCATGTTTAAAAAAAATGAATGATGAACGCGTTATTTCTAATACTATTACTCTGTGTAACTATTAGTTGCAAAAAGGCAGAACTAAAAAGCGAGGTGATATTGAAAAAAGAAATTTCAAATCCCCCTGTTCTACCCGAAGATAAATCTATTAGAATTGACTCTACTTTACTAACTTCTTTTAACAACAAAACACTTTCCGCTTTTTATAAATCTACTAATTACAGAACAATTTGGCAATCTGAGGAAAACAGAAAAATAATTCTGGAGGAACTCCTTAAATCTGATGAGGAAGGACTAAATCCAGAAGATTACAAAGTAAAAACATTAAGTGATTTTGAAAAAAAATCAGCAACACTAAACGATTCTGATTTAGCTAAATATGACATTTTACTGACCTCTAGTTTTCAAAAATACATTATACATTTGACTAACGGAACACTGAATCCCAGAAAACTCTACAAAAACTGGGATTTAAAAGAGAACTACATTAACATAAATGAGACCTTGACACATTTACTGGACAGTGACTCCTTAGCAGATAAAATAGAGCAATTAAAACCCAATCATATTGTTTACAAAAGATTAAAAAAAGCATTGAGACTGATTAATACGTTTCCTAAAGACAATTTCAAAACATTAAAAATCGCACAAATAATTTCTCCAAACGACACAACTCCTTCGATAATTGACATTAAAAAAAGATTAATTTATTGGAAAGAGTTACAATTTAATGACAGTTTAACATCTATTTACGACGAAGAAACAATACTTGCCATAGAAAAATTTCAAAATCGTCATGGTTTAGCGGTGGATGCGATAATTGGACCAGCAACAATTGCCTCCCTCAATTTTTCCAAAAAACAACGAATGCAACAAATTATCGTAAATCTTGAGCGTTGGAAATGGTATCCAAAAGAAATGGGAAAGGAATATGTGATCATTAATATTCCTGACTACAGATTGACGTTAGTCAAAGATAGAGATACACTGAGAACGCACCGGGTAATAGTGGGAAGAGCCAAAAGAAAAACACCAATCTTATCGTCTAAATTAACTCAGGTTGTTTTTAACCCAACTTGGACTGTTCCTCCCACCATTTTGCGGGAAGATGTTATTCCTGCCATTTTAAAAAGCCGAAGCTATTTATCGGAATCAAATATTAAGGTATATGACAGTAATGGAAGAATCGTAAGTCCTTACGAATGGCAATTATCACACGCGAGAAGTTATCGCTATGTGCAAAGTCCGGGAACTTTTAATTCGTTGGGAATGGTTAAAATTATTTTTCCAAACCGTTTCTCTGTTTATTTACACGATACCAATCACAGGGACTATTTTGACAAAATAGATCGTTCGTTGAGTTCGGGTTGCGTCAGAGTAGATGATCCATTAGAATTAACCGAATATTTACTGGACGATGCCGTCAATTGGAATCTGGATAAAATTACAGAAATCCTACAAAACGAAAAAACAAAATTTGTAAAAATCAAAAAAGAAGTTTCTTTCCACTTATTATATTGGACCGCTTGGAGCGAAAACAACAAACTGATTTTTAGAGATGATATTTACAATCTAGATGCTGACTTATACACTAAATTAAGAAATTGATTGTGCTCCAAATTTAGAAACTCTTGACGGATGGTAAATAAAGAAACATGATTTGTTTTTTATTGTACTGATAATTTCTTTAGACAATTCTACCGGCACTGCAGGACAGCCTTGACTTCTTCCCAGCCTGTGGTTGTTTTTTATAAATGAATTAGAAACATAATCAGCAGCATGCATCACCACACCTCTTGCTCTTGCATTGTCATTAACTCCTTTTTCTAAACCATCTAATTTAAGTGACATTCCATGTTTGCCATTATAAATTTCACCTGTGGCATAAAAACCCAAACTGCTTTTATACGATTCAGCTGAATTTGAAAAATTAGAAGCAAATTCATTTCCTGTATTTCTTCCATGCGCAACAAGAGAATGAAACAACACATTTCCGGTAACTAGATCAATTACCCAAAGTCTTTTGGTATTCGAAGACAAGCTAAAATCAATTAAGGTTAAGATATCTTTCTTAATTAATCCTTTTTCTTTCAATGAATAATACCCTTTTAAAGCTTCAGCGAAGCTTTCTAATTTAGGCAAAGCAAATTTATCAGAATGTAAATTGCTGTATGCTATTTCAATTTTAGTGTCAACACTAGATTCTACCGTTTTGGCATAAACTACTGGTTTAACATCATTTGGCTCAGGAAAGCTTGTTTTGTTCGAAGAGAAAGAAAACAGCATAAACAAAATAGTAGGGAATAGGCTATAAATCATTGATTATCTTTAAGTTATAAATTAATTCAGGATTGCAAACGTACGTCAAAAAATGTCGATCAAAACATTTTTAACATAATTTTAGTCCATTTAGAACGAAAAACTTGATGAAATATTGAGTAATAATTCTAAAAAAAATCACTTCCTATGTTAATTTTGTTATTTTTGTGTACCCAAAATCTTAATTTTATGTCAAAATTTTATTCATTATCTCTTTTTTTTTTAATTCTCTTTAGCTTTAAAACCTATAGCCAAAAAAAGTCACTTCAAGCAAAATCTATCACAGAAAATATAACAATTGATGGGAAGATAAACGAGAAAGTTTGGGAAACAGCATCAGTTGCTTCCGATTTTATAATGTTTGAACCTGATAATGGAAAACCAATCAGCAATGATAAAAAAACAGAAGTAAAAGTACTGTATGACAACAATGCCATTTACATATCGGCATTGCTTTATGACAATGAGCCGGAAAAAATTCAGAAAGAAATAACAAATCGAGATGTTTTTGGAGTTTCTGATCATTTTTCCGTTTCTATCAATGGTTTCAATGATGGTCAACAAGATTTTCGGTTTTTTGTAAGTGCCGCTGGAGTCCAAATGGATTGTTTAGCAACGGAAGATTCTGAAGATTTTACTTGGGATGCCATCTGGGACAGCGAAGTAACACTCACTAAATTTGGCTGGGTTGTGGAGATGAAAATTCCTTATGCCGCTTTACGATTTTCAAAAGCCGATAAACAAACTTGGGGTTTAAACTTCATGCGTGAAATCAAGCGCGATGTACAAAAATATACTTGGAACAGGATTGACACTAAAATTGGCGCTGTAATTCCACAAGCGGGAATTCTTGAAGGAATTGAAAGCATAGAAACGCCTACCCGACTTTTCCTGATTCCATATTCATCTGCTTACTATCAACAAAGTGATATTGGTTCTGACACGACTTTAAAAGCTGGGTTGGACATAAAATACGGTATAAGCGATTCCTTTACATTAGATGCTATTTTGGTGCCTGATTTTGGACAGACAAAATTTGACAATGCCATTTTGAATTTAGAGCCTTTCGAACAACAGTTGGAAGAAAACAGACCTTTTTTTACCGAAGGAACTGATTTGTTCAGCAAAGGAAATCTATTCTATTCCAGAAGAATTGGAGGAGAACCAATTTCAAAACCAACAAAAGCTAATAATGAAGAAATAACCAACTCTCCAAGTACGGTAGATTTATTGAATGCCGTGAAAATATCCGGTCGTACAGAAAAAGGATTGGGTATTGGATTTCTGAATGCCGTTACTGAAAAGACAAAAGCAACTATTTTAAATAATGACACTGGCGAAATCAGAAAAGAAGTAATTCAACCACTTACCAATTATAATATGTTGGTCTTAGATCAACGTTTCAACCAAAACTCATCAGTTTCATTTGTTAATGCAAATACGACTCGTAATGGTAGTTTTCGCGATGCTAATGTTTCGGCATTATTGTTTGATTTGAACACAAAGGAGAACACTTATAATTTATACGGGGATTTTAAATACAGCACTATCAATACCATTGAAGATTACGATGGCTATAAAGCAGAATTGAATTTCAGAAAAACCAGTGGAAAATACCGATACCTATTTTCCGGAAAATACATCTCCAAAAATTATGATGTAGATGATCTGGGAATAATTTTCTACACCAATTACCATAACGCCTATGCCAGTGGCAGTTACAGAATCGTTAACCCAACAAAAACTTTCAATACATTCAAAGTGAACCAATTTGTCAATTTGGAAATCGAAAACACCACCGGAAAACTGCAAACTGGTGCTATTGGAACTGAAATTAAAGCAACAACATTAAAGAATGATTATTTCGAATTTGTCTTAGAAGCCACACCTTTTAAAACTTTCGATTTTTATCGCGATTACGAAAGAATATACGTATTCCTACCTGAAAAAGTATTTAGCGCTATAAATTTCGCTTCAAATGACAATAATCCTTTTTCCATAGTGCTTCAACCTTCATTCACAAAATTCAATGAGAAGGGCAGAGCGAATTATGGTTTTTACATCAGTCCAAAATACCGATTCAATGACAAACTTTCTATTTCCTATACATTAGATTATATCAAAAAAAATAATGATCGAGGATTAGTCGATTTTGACGATACCGGAGCCATATTTGCTGAACGCAATCGAGAAATTGCACAAAATGACCTTACCGGAAAATATTCGTTGAACAATAAAATGACTATTAATTTAACGGCACGTTATTACTGGTCTTATTCCAAGAACCATGCTTTTTTCACCTTACAAGACAATGGATATTTGACGCCTAACAATGATTATTCACTTAACGTTGATAGGAATTTTAATTCTTGGAACTTTGATTTATCCTATTCTTGGTGGTTTGCTCCGGGAAGTGAAATATCCGTTTTGTACCGCAACTATGGATTAGAAAGAGCCAGTGTAGTCGAAAAGGATTTGTCTAAAAATCTTAAAAGTATTTTTAACAGCGATCTTACCAATGTACTTTCTATAAGCATTCGCTATTTTATTGATTACAATGCAGTGAAAAATAAATTTTAATTTTTCAGATTAAACTGTAACATTCGATTGAAAAGGGAGTCTATTCATTCAAACTATTCAGTGGATCGGTGATTTCTCCCTTTGAAGCTGTTTTTGGTTTTTCTAATTTTACATCAATCAATCAACAGTTTCATGAAAAATCACTTATTGCTTTGTTTTCTATTACTATATGCTTTTGGCTACAGCCAAAAAAAAGTCTTACAAACGAAATTCATTTCGGAAAAAATTGAAATTGACGGAAAATTAGACGAAAATACATGGCAGACGGCTTCAATAGCCAATGATTTCATCATGTTCCAGCCCGATAACGGCAAACCAATCCCAGAAAACAAAAAGACCGAGGTAAAAGTTTTATATAACAATGATGCCATTTATGTTGCCGCCTTATTGTATGACAATGAGCCTGATAAAATATTAAAAGAAATCTCGCAACGTGATGACCTTGGAACCTCCGATTTTTTTGGCGTTTTCATCAATGGATATAACGATGGCCAACAGGACTTTCGTTTTTATGTCACCGCATCCAATGGACAATTGGATTGTGTGGCAACAGAGGGGAATGACCAAGATGAAGATTTTTCTTGGGATGCCGTTTGGAAAAGCAAAGCCACCATCACCGATTTTGGCTGGGTTGTGGAAATGCGCATTCCCTATGCCGCCCTACGTTTTTCGGGAGAAAAAAAGCAAACTTGGGGCTTAAATTTTTTCAGGGAAATCAGACGGGATCGTCAAAAATACACTTGGAATTTTATCGATGCAAAAATTGGATCTTTTACCCAACAAGCGGGTGTTTTTGAAGGAATTGAAAATATAAAAACCCCTACTCGCCTTTTCCTGTTACCTTATTCTTCTTTCTATGTAAATGCCAATGCAGAACAAAAAACCTACGGAACAATCAAAGGCGGTATGGATATCAAATACGGAATAAACGATGCCTTCACGCTGGACGCCATATTGGTTCCTGATTTTGGACAGACAAAATACGATAATAAAATACTGAACTTAGGACCTTTCGAACAAAGATTTGATGAAAACAGGTCTTTTTTCACTGAAGGAACCGATTTATTCAACAAAGGAAATCTATTGTATTCCAGAAGAATTGGCGGAAGGCCTTTCGTTAAAAATAGAAATATCGAAAAAACCACTGATGAGATAATTGAAGAATACCCTAATGCAGTAAGCTTAATCAATGCAATAAAAATTTCAGGCAGAACAAAAAACGGATTAGGCATTGGTGTTTTGAATGCAGTTACAGAGAATACATCAGTAACCATTCGTGATACAAAAACTGGACAGTACCGAAGAGTACTAATAGATCCATTGACAAATTATAATGTAGTTGTTTTGGACCAACGTTTTCTAAAAAACTCGTCTGTCAGCTTTGTGAATACAAATGTAACAAGAGATGGAAACTTTCGTGATGGAAATGTTTCAGCTTTAGTTTGGAATTTAAACACTAAAAAAAACACTTACGGTCTCTCCGGTGACATTAAATACAGTTTCATAAATGCTATTGAAGACCAAAAAGGACTCTCCTCACAATTAAATTTGAGTAAAAACAGCGGTAAATATCGTTTCTTTATAGGTGGTGAAATGGTAACCAAAGACTACAACATTGATGATTTGGGAATTAACAATGAAACTAATTATTACAACATTAAAGGTAATGCCAACTACAGGATTTTAAACCCGACGAAAACCCTGAACGGCTTTAGAATTAATTATAATATGTATGCCCAATTCCACAAAGAAACAGGTAAAAACCAAGTAAACAATATAAATGTGAATGCCCATTTCACAACTAAAAAAAATCATAATTTTGGCTTTGGAACAAACTATAGTCCATTTGAATCTTACGACTACTATGGTCCTCAAACACAAGACCGATTCATTATTAATCCAAAATCGGTAAATGGCTGGGGTTATATATCGTCAAATTACAATTATAAATTTGCATTAGATATAGAAGGGGTGTATGTGAAAAATGATCAAAAAGACAGAAATTCATATGAGATATCTTTAAGCCCCAGATTTCGATTTAATGACCGATTCTCATTGGTACACAGTTTCAATTTCAACCGACAAAACAATGATAAGGGATATGTTGACAACAGCGAAAACAATGCAGACTTGCCCCACAACACCGTTGTTTTCGCCAACAGAAATGTGGTAACCTATTCCAACACCCTTACGGGAAAATATTCCATAAACAGCCAAATGAACTTCAATATTGCGCTGCGCCATTACTGGTCCTATGCCGAAAACAAAAACTTTTTATACCTGGAACAAAACGGCAGACTTACAGATTACCCAAGTTATACCCAAAACAAGAACGCCAGTTTTAACTCCTGGAATTTCGACTTATCCTATTCCTGGTGGTTTGCTCCGGGTAGTCAGGTATCCGTTTTATACAGAAACAGTGCCTTCAATGGGGAAAGCGAAATCAACAAAAATTTCAGAAAAAACGTGAATAACCTGCTCAACAATGATATTCTCAGCCATGTCTTTTCGGTAAGCGTAAAATATTTCATCGACTTTAATTCCATAAAAAACATGTCGTTAATTAAAAAAAACGCACATTAGAAAACAGAATTGTTATTTTTTGGCATCCATATCTTGCAAATGCATAATAGTGATTTAAGGCGAAAGGAACATTTTTAAAAATGCTTTATCTTTGCCTAAAATTAATTTCTGATGAACAAAAAAGTAATTCTTATGATTTTGGACGGTTGGGGAAAATCTCCTGACCCGAAAGTGTCAGCTATCGATAATGCCAATATTCCCTTTATAAACAGTCTTTATAAAAATTACCCAAGCGCTCAACTTAGAACCGATGGTTTAAATGTAGGTTTGCCGGAAGGACAAATGGGGAACAGCGAAGTGGGACACATGAACCTTGGAGCTGGTAGAATTGTTTATCAGGATTTAGCCAAAATCAATCTCGCGGTAGCACATAACACATTGGCAAAAGAACAAGTATTGGTTGATGCTTTTACGTATGCTAAAGAAAATAATAAAAAAGTACACTTCTTAGGACTGGTTTCTGATGGTGGTGTTCACTCTCATACTTCCCATTTACGTGGTTTGATTGATGCAACACAACAATACGGATTACAAAATGTATTTGTTCACGCTTTTACTGATGGTCGTGATGTGGATCCTAAATCAGGTAAAAAATACATTCAGGATTTAGAAAATTATATCGCAAATACTTCCGTAAAAATCGCTTCGGTGATCGGACGCTATTATGCAATGGATAGAGACAAGCGTTGGGAAAGAGTAAAACTTGCCTATGATTTATTGGTAAACGGCGCAGGAACACCTTCTAAAAATGCAGTTGCTTCCATCGAAGAAAGCTACGAAATTAATGTAACTGATGAATTTATTCATCCAATAGTTATGGTCGATGAATATGACAAACCATTAGCCACAATCGAAGAAGATGATGTTGTTATTTTCTTTAATTTCAGAACGGACAGAGGAAGAGAATTAACGGAAGTATTGACTCAAATGGATTGTCATGAGCAAAACATGCACAAATTGAATTTGTATTATGTGACGCTTACCAATTATGACGAAACCTACCAAAATGTAAAAGTCGTTTACAATAAAGATAACATTACCGAAACTCTTGGTGAAGTTTTAGAAAAAGCGCATAAAAAACAAATCCGTATTGCCGAAACGGAGAAATATCCTCACGTGACTTTTTTCTTTTCCGGCGGGAGAGAATTGCCTTTTATTGGTGAAAGCCGTATCTTGAAAAACTCTCCAAAAGTAGCTACTTATGATTTACAACCGGAAATGAGTGCCTTTGAATTGACAGATGCCCTGGTTCCTGAATTGGAGAAAGAAGAAGTAGATTTTGTATGTCTTAATTTTGCCAATGGCGATATGGTGGGACATACCGGAATCATGAGTGCTGCTATAAAAGCTTGTGAAGCGGTTGACAAATGTGTCGAAAAAGTAATCACAGCAGCATTAGCCCATAATTATACGACCATCGTAATTGCAGATCATGGAAATTGCGAAACGATGATTAATCCTGATGGAAGCCCTAATACGGCCCACACAACAAATCCAGTTCCAATTATATTGGTAGACAAAGACTTGAAAACCATTCATGATGGAGTTCTTGGTGATATCGCTCCAACTATCTTGGAATTAATGGGGGTAGAAAAACCTGCTGTGATGACTTGCCATTCTTTGTTGTAATACTTAGAAGTAATTTGAATCAAAATATTTAAATACGATTTAAATAAAACAAATAAAAGCTGTTCTAATTGGAGCAGCTTTTTTATTATCAAATATTTGACATTAAAAGTTCTCATAAAATTGTACTTTTGCAAACTGAAAATTCGAAATTATGATTATTGTAAAATCACGTGAAGAAATAGAATTAATGCGCGAAAGTGCGTTGATCGTATCAAAAACATTAGGAATGATTGCTTCTGAAATCAAAGAAGGAATCACCACTTTATATCTGGACAAATTAGCAGAAGCATTCATTCGTGATCATGGAGCCGTACCCAGTTTTCTTGGATTATATGGTTTTCCAAATTCACTTTGTATGAGCCCAAACGCTCAAGTGGTTCATGGAATTCCAAACAATACGCCTTTAAAAAGCGGTGATGTTATTTCGGTAGATTGTGGCGCATACAAAAACGGATACCATGGCGATCATGCGTATTCTTTTGAAATTGGCGAAGTCGCTCCGGAAACTAAAAAATTATTGCAGGTAACCAAAGAATCTTTGTACGCAGGTATCCGCGAATTAAGAGTTGGAAATCGCGTAGAAGACGTAGGAAATGCAATTCAAAAATATACGGAAGCACATGGTTATGGTGTGGTTCGTGAATTAGTAGGACATGGTTTAGGCCAAAAAATGCATGAAGATCCCGAAATGCCTAATTATGGTAAAAAAGGAAGAGGAAAACTTTTTGTAGAAGGAATGGTTGTAGCTATTGAACCTATGATTAATTTGGGAACCCGAAACATAAAACAACACAAAGACGGTTGGACAATAACGACTGCTGACGGAAAACCAAGTGCCCATTTTGAGCATGATGTTGCGATTATCGATGGAAAACCAGAGATTTTATCCACCTTTGCTTATGTTTATAAAGCTCTGGGAATTGTGAGTAATGAGGAAGATGAATTTAGAAGAGAGCCTTTAGTTTTATAAATCATTTATAGCCTAACAAGAATAAAACCCAAAGTTATATGATCTTAAATCACTTATATGTTTAACCTTTTTTGAAACATATAAGTGATTTAAGATCATTTAAGAAAATCTAAAGTTGTAAAAGCGAATCTCTCTGAAACAAAAATGAAAAAACTCTTTAAATTAATACTCAATACCATTCCGCGTCCTATACTTATTCGTTTAAGTTATGTGGCACGACCAGTTCTAGCATTAGCCCTAAAAGGAACTACATTCACTGATCCAATTGATGGGAAAAGCTTCAAAATGTTTCTGCCATATGGATATGGAACACAACGAAATAATGTGCTTTCACCAAGTACACTTTCCCTGGAAAGACATCGTTTATTATGGTTGTATTTGAATGAAGAAACTGATTTTTTTACATCGGCAGCAAAAAAGAAAGTATTGCATTTTGCACCAGAGCAAGCTTTTTATAAATTGTTTCGAAACCAGAAAAATCTGGAGTACACCACAACCGATTTATTTTCGCCATTAGCGGATGTAAAGGCTGATATTTGTGATTTACCATTTGAGGACAATCAATACGATGTTATTCTTTGCAATCACGTTTTAGAACATATTCCAGATGACACTAAAGCGATGCAGGAATTGTATCGGGTTTTGAAACCGGGCGGAATGGCAATTTTACAAATTCCACAGGATTTATCCAGAGCAACAACTTTTGCTGATGATACCATTACAGATCAAAAAGAACGCGCCAAAATCTTTGGACAATACGATCACGTTCGTATTTACGGTCGTGATTATTTTGATAAATTGAGAAGTATCGGTTTTAAAGTAATTGAAGAAGATTACACTAATAAAATTGCCCCCGAATTAGTAGAAAAATATTGTTTGGCCAAAGGGGAAATTATTCCGGTTTGTTTTAAATAATTTTTACCATAAAAAAAACCTGCTAAAGTTAATTTTAGCAGGTTTTTAGTTTATAAATGAATGAGTTAGTTTATTTTTTTTTCCGGCATCAACATTCCAATTACTTTATCTTTTGTAAGATATTTTTTTGCAATATCCTGAATATCCTTCGCCGTTACTGCGTTTACAGATTCTTCAAATTTCAAGACTTCTTCAGCACTATTTCCATTGATATAAGATCTGGTGAAATTAGACAACCAGTATCTGTTTTCTTTACTATCTTTTCTGAAATCAGCTAATTCACCTTCTTTAAATTTAGCCACATCTTTTTCATCTGGTCCATTATCAATAATGTTTTGAAGTTCTTTCAAAGCAGAAGCTGTCAATTTTTCGGCATTATCTGGTCCGCATGGGAAACCAATTGTAAAACTGTATGACCCATTTGGAACTTTATTCATGCTTCCTCTTGCAGAAACACCATAAACACCGCTTTCATTTTCACGCAATTGTTCGATTAATTTTATGGTCAAAACTTCTCCAAGTGCTTGAATAGCCATTGCATCTTTCGCAGAATATTTTGCATCTCCATAATACATAATAGTTACGTTACTTTTAGGATCAGCTCCTTTATTAACCACTTTTTTCAAATCTCCTTTTAGCAATCTATATCCTAAATCTACCGTTTTCTCTTTTTTATCAGTAGCAGGCAAAGACGCTAAATATTTAATGGAATACGCTTCCATAGTTTTATCATCAATATTTCCAACGAAATAAAACTCAAAATCAGCCGCATTGGCAAAACGCTCTTTGTACTTATTGTACGCTAACTTGTAATCTGTTTCAGCCCAAGATTTATCCGTTGGCATAACTCCGTTGAATCTTGGATTTTCTTTGTTTAAATAAGTATAAAACTCTTGTTGAAAATAGTTTTGTGGTTGCGAAGCCATATTCTTAAAGAAACTAGACTGTTTTTGTTTAAAGCCTTCAAAAGCTTCAGGATCATAGTTCAAATCAGTAAAATAAGCATACGTCATTTGGAACAAATATTCAAGATCTTTAGGAGTAGCATTTCCTCTTAAACCTTCAGTAGTTCCACCTATATATGGATTTACTCTAGCTATTTTACCCGTCATGAATTTATTGATATCATTCAATTTTAGTCCTGAGAATCCGGCTTCCGCCAAAGCTCCATTTGCGAATTGAACTTTTTTCATATCCTCATTGGAATATAAATTAGATCCTCCAAGACTCACTGCCTCAAAAAGAACCTCATCATTTTTGAAATCTGTATTCTTATAGGTCACCTTAACGCCATTAGACAACACTAACGTTTTTGTTCCAATTTTAGCATTACTTTCACGCTTAACAATAGCACCAGGTTTAACTTCGTTTCTTAATAAACTTGTAGCAACAGCAGCATCTTCATAAGGCTTAATATCATCCGTATTAATTTTCAATGCATCCAGAACTTCTTGTTCTGTAACTTTTTTCAATCCTTCTTTTTCAGGACCAGTAAGAATAATGACACGGTTGTCTTCTTTTACATAATCTTTAATTAAACCATTAACGTCTTTCAAATCAATCAAAGGCATCAATTGTTTCATCGTTTGATACGTCCATTCGATTCCAGGAACTGGCTCATTTTCCAAGAAATTAGCTTGGTATTCTCCAACAAAATTCACTGAATTCGTTTTATCTCTGTCGTTGTATGCTTTTTCAATAGAAGCAAGAAATTCTGATTTTGAACGATCTAACTCACCTTGAGTAAATCCAAATTTCTTAGCTCTTTCATTTTCAGTTACCAATACTTTCAAAGCACTTAATTGCTTATCTTCTTGAGACATAGCCACTGACTGATATGCTTTTTTATTTCTGGCCCAAGTGCCGCCGTAATAAGAATATCCATAGGTAAATGGAGGTGTGGCTGAATTGGTCAGTTCATCCAATCGCGTATTTAAAAGCGTAGAGAATAATCCCTCAACAATGTAATTTTTAAAATCTCCAATATTCACGATTGGTTTTGGAGCTCCATAATCTTTATAAACCAATTGAACTTGAGCATTTGAAGCTTCTTTATCACTTTCAACAGCTACGAAAGTTTCCTTATGATTGGGAACATCATAAAATTTTCTAGGTTTTTCTTTGGCTGGATTTTTATAACTTGAAAAATGAGAAATGATTTTCTTCTCCATTTCTGCTACGTCAATATCACCAACAACAATTACGCTCATCAAATTTGGACGATACCAATCCTTGTAGAAATTAATTAACGATTGGTGTTTGAATTTTTCTAAAATTTCTTTTTGACCAATTGGCAAACGCTCCGCATAATGGGATTCATGCATCATTTTAGATATGTAGCGCCCCAACATTCTTTTTTGGGCACCTAAACCCAATCTGTATTCTTCTAAAACTACGCCTCTTTCTTTATCGATTTCTTCTGGTGTCAAAACGGTATTGAAAGCCCAATCCTCTATAATTTGAAATCCTTTTTCTAATTTTTCAGGACTGTCAGATGGAATTGGCAAAAAGTAAACCGTTTCATCAAAACTGGTATACGCATTCAAATGTTGCCCGAACTTTACACCAATACTTTGAAGATAATCGACTAATTGATTTTTAGGAAAACGCTTAGTTCCATTAAAACACATGTGCTCCATAAAGTGAGCCAATCCTTGTTGATCATCCTCCTCAAGGATAGAACCTGCATTCACCACCAGCCTAAGGTCCACTTTTTTCTCTGGTTTGGCATTTTTCTTGATGTAATAGGTTAAGCCGTTTTCAAGCTTTCCGGTTTTTACACTTGGATCGAATGGAATTGCTTTTGAATAATCCATTTGCTGTGCAAAAGCAGCTAATGGAAACAGCATGATTCCGAATACTAAATTGTTGATTTTTCTCATAGGGTTAGATATATTTGAAGTAAAAATAATAAGATAACTCTTAACATTTAAAAATATTGTGTTTTAATTAACAGAAATTACATACAAAATATATTTGCAGTCTGAAATTACATTATCGGATAAAAACGAGGAGTATTCCTTATATTTACAAAATCTTAAGTACTACAAAATGATAAAATCTTTTTTCAAAATAGTCACCTTTTTTCTTTTTGTATTTTCAGTAAATCCTGCCGCTGCACAAGTAGAAAAAGAAGTTGCTCCGCCCTACAATATCAAAACGATTTCTTTTTTACAAAGTGATCGGAATGTGATTCCAATTTTTAAATTAGGAGAAGGATTTCAATTGCAGTTTGACGACCTTTTTGGCAATGAAGCCAATTATTATTACGAAATAATCCATTGCGATTACAACTGGATTCCTACCGGAATTCCAAAAAATGAATATTTACAAGGCTTTGACAATCAAAGAATTCAAGATTACACGAATTCATTCAATACATTACAAATTTATTCGCACTACAAATTATCAATTCCCAATCAGTTTACACAGCAGTTGCGAATCAGTGGAAATTATATCATTAAAGTTTTAGATGAAAATAAAGAAGTCGTGTTTTCCAGAAAATTCATTTTATGTGAAGATCTTGTTACGGTTCCAATGCAGGTGAAACGAGCACGAACAGCAAGTAACATAGAACTGAAACACAATTTAGAATTCTCTATAAAATCAAGCGTAATTACATTTCAAAATCCTATGAAAAACGTTAAAGTCGTTCTGCTTCAAAACGGACAATTTAACACTGCCATAAAAAATGTGGTTCCACAATACACCATTGGGAATGACCTGATTTACAAATATGATCCTGAAACACAGTTTTGGGCAGGAAATGAGTTTTTGTTTTTTGAAAATAAAGACATACGATCCGCAAGTAATAATGTATCACGTATAGATTCTAATACTGCTATTTACGGTTCTTATTTATACACGAATGCAGCAAGAACAAATTTCCCTTACTCTTTTACCCAAGATGTCAATGGCGATTTTGTTGTTAATAACATAAATGCCGCTAATCCCGAAATCGAAGCGGATTATGCATGGGTTTATTTCAGCCTTTCTGCTCCCACTTTTAGACTAAAAAAGAATATTTATGTTGGCGGAATGTTCAATAATTACAATCTGGCTCCCGAATACAAAATGGATTATAATTCCGAAAAAGGAGTTTATGAGAAAGCAATTTTAGTTAAACAGGGATTTACAAACTATCAATACATTGTTGCTGATGACAAAGGAGTTGTTGACTATGAAAATGCAATTGACGGGAATTTTTATCAAACGGAAAATGATTACACAATTCTGGTTTATTACAGAGAGAATACGGATCGATACGATAGAGTTGTCGGGAAAGGAATAGCAAATTCATTAAATATCACCAACTAAAAAAACTTTTCAAAAATTTGACAAAACGAGATCAATTTTTTGTAAATTTGTCAATAATAAACACATATTCATCCCATTTAATATGGTTTCTCAAATAACAAGAGGTATAAAAATTTCAGTTTTGACTAGTTTTGAAGGAACTTACTTCAAAAACTACAAGATTCACTTTGCCTTTAGTTATGTAATCACAATTGAAAATCACAGTAAAGATTCTGTTCAATTGATTTCTCGTCATTGGGAAATTTTTGATTCTTTAAACACCATAGAAATAGTTGACGGAGAAGGTGTTATTGGAAAAAAACCAGTTTTAAAACCTGGTGAATTTCACACGTACAGTTCTGGCTGTTTGCTTTCTTCCCCTTATGGCGCGATGAAAGGATATTTCAACATGATTAACTTCACCTCTACAAAGAACTTCAAAGTCATTGTTCCTACTTTCAGGTTATGTGCTCCGTTTGCTTTGAATTAAACTTCAACTGTTTTATTAGAATTTTAACTTTCAATCAGATTCTCTGATTGATGAATTATTGTTACCTTTACAGCTCAATTTTTGATTCTAATTAAAATCTATTAATATGCCAAAAGGAATTTACAACGTCCCAAAAGCGTTTAACGAAACCGTTAAGTCATACGCTCCAGGAAGTCCGGAAAGAGAAGAAGTTCTAGCCACTTTCAATAAAATGTATAATGAAACAGTAGATGTTCCTTTGTACATTGGAGGAGAAGAAATCCGTACAGGAAAAACGAAATCAATAAACCCTCCTTTCGACCACAAACACACTGTGGGACAGTATCACGAAGCAAATAAAGAACATATAGAAAAAGCCATTTCGACTGCTTTAGAAGCTAAAAAGAAATGGGCTAATTTAGCTTGGGAACACAGAGCGTCAATATTTTTAAAAGCTGCTGAATTGCTTGCCGGACCTTACCGTGCAAAAATAAATGCAGCAACTATGATTGCTCAGGCAAAAACAGTACATCAAGCTGAAATTGATGCAGCATGTGAATTTATTGACTTTTTACGTTATAACGTACAATTCATGACTCAAATTTATGCCGAACAACCAACTTCATCAGAAGGTGTTTGGAACAGATTAGAGCACAGACCACTTGAAGGATTTGTTTACGCCATCACTCCTTTTAACTTTACAGCCATTGCCGGTAATTTACCAGCTGCTCCAGCATTGATGGGGAATGTTGTTGTTTGGAAACCAAGTGCTACACAAATTTATTCTGCAAATGTAATCGTAGAAGTATTCAAACAAGCAGGATTACCGGATGGTGTAATCAATGTAGTTTATGGAGACTCTGCCATGATTTCTGAAACGTTATTAGGAAGTCGTGATTTCGCAGGAATCCATTTTACAGGTTCAACTCGTGTTTTCAATGACATTTGGGGAAAAATCGGACAAAACATCAGCAACTACAAAACATATCCAAGAATCGTAGGAGAAACTGGAGGTAAAGATTTTGTTGTAGCACATTCATCTGCTATTCCTGCTCAAGTTGCTACGGCACTTTCCAGAGGAGCTTTCGAATACCAAGGACAAAAATGTTCAGCTGCTTCAAGAGCGTATGTACCACAATCAATATGGCCAGAAGTAAAAAAATTATTAGTAGCTGATTTAGCTTCCATGAAAATGGGATCTCCAGAAGACACAAATAATTTCGTTTCTTCAGTAATTTCAGAAGGTTCATTTGACAAATTAGCCGGTTTTATTGACCAAGCTAAAAAAGATGCTGATGCTGAAATTATTGCAGGAGGAAATTACGACAAGTCTGTTGGTTATTTTATTGAGCCTACCGTTATCGTAACTACAAATCCAAAATACAGCACAATGGAAACCGAATTATTCGGACCAGTATTGACTATTTACGTATACGAAGATGCTAAATGGGAAGAAACGCTTGTATTAGTGGATTCAACTTCTGAGTACGCATTGACAGGAGCTGTCTTGAGCCAAGACCGTTATGCGATTGAATATGCCATGAAAGTTTTAGAAAATGCCGCAGGTAATTTCTACATCAACGATAAACCAACAGGAGCAGTTGTAGGACAACAACCATTTGGTGGAGCAAGAGGTTCAGGAACTAATGACAAAGCAGGTTCTGTATTGAACTTATTGCGTTGGGTTTCTCCAAGAACTATCAAAGAAACTTTTGTTACTCCAGAGAATTACAGATATCCATTTTTAGGATAATAAAGATTGCAGATTAACGATTTATGATTTAAACCCCACAAGAATTCAAATAATTTTGAAGTCTTGTGGGGTTTGTTTTTAATGCTATTGATGTTCTGATACATTATTATACTGCCAAAGAACGTTAATAATTTTCCACTCTCCATTAGTCTTCACTATGTGCATGTAGTCAAACCATTCGTCAGCAATTAGCTTAACAGATGCTGTCAATAGAGACACATCAAGTAATTTAATTTCTTTCTTTGGGTTTTTCGGGAACTTATCACCATTGGCATTATAGGTTTCTGCAAGAATAACCAAGTTTTCGGCTGAGAATTCAGAAATATAATCTTTTTTTGCTTTTTTGCTTTTGAAGACCGACCTCTTTACTATTCGAGGATGTAAAGCATCTTCCATTTGCTTGGGATTTGGATTATGTTGAGACTCAATATAAGCAAGTGCCACTTTCTTGATATCAAGCGTATCCTGGGCTGTCTGACCTTGAACTTTCAAAGTGCCAACAACCAGAAATACAATAAAAATGGAAATTAATTTCATATGTAGATAATATTTGTTTTTTATAGAAATATGGCATCGTCATTCTTCATTATAGTTTGCGTCCCGAAGCTTCAGGATTGAATTATGCCGATTTCATATATAGATTTTAGTTAGGATTTATTTGACGATTAGTGATTTATTAATTCTTTGTTATCGAGGCATTCTATAATATGCTTTTGAAACAATTCTCCAACCTTCGGAAAATTTGTAGAGTATCATATGATCCGTAAAAATTTTCTTTTTATTTTTAAATAAGTTTAAAACCACTGTCGCAGCATTCCCTGAGGTAGTTATGCTTAAATACTCACATTCTGCCTTTACTGTTGGGTTTCCTACATTTTGTTTTCGCCCGTTTTCAATTCTTATTATCCAATCCTCTAATGAAAGCGGCGAAATGTCATTATTTTCCAAACTTAGCATTTTAAATGTAGGATGAAACCCTTTTCTTATTTCTTCAATTGATCCGCCATTATGTATTCCGCCTATATAAGCGTTTTCAATAACAGTTTTAATTGAATCATCTTCAGTTTTAGTTTGCCCAAAAGTTAGCGTACTGATTAGGAATAAAAGAAGTATTAGTGTTGTCTTTGTCATAATTGATTTGCTATTTGTTTTATTTTTGTTATCCTAAATTTCGATTAATCACTGAATTCAAAAGTACAAAAAGCTTTAAGGTTTGCCTTAAATTTTAAACTTGCAAAATTAACTTTTTCATCTGTCTGCTATTTCCAAACAGGAATCTTTACATAACTATCATTATACCATTTTACTTTTAATGGTTCTTTGGCATCTTCAATGGTTTCATCGTTTACCTCTTTGCCTGTGCCGTAATTTAATTGAGAAAATGGATTCTTATTTACATTGATAGCCACAAGCAAACGGCTGCCTTTGCTTAATTGCTTACTGACCAAATGCGTATTCGAAAAAGGAATAGATTCTATTTCATTTGGTTTCAACAAATTTCTTTTTGTAATGTCTTTGGCATAACTGGCGCGACCTATAAAATAAGACAAATGAAAATAGTCCCCATTTGGCATTACTTCATATAAGGTGACACCAATATCCATATCTTTTTTGTTGATACTTGCTTTTATTTCACCCAAAAACGAACCATTAATTAACATCGATTCTTTCAATAGCTCACTTATAAAAATAAATCCATTGCTCGTATCAATCTCTTTTCTGATGATAGGATCAGGATAGTAATCGTTATTTTGTGTTGCTCTGTCTGCAAAATTAACTTCCTGATACAAATAATTTTTCTGAACTGGTTTTTGGGAATTTAAAGCATAAAAATTTCCTGATTTGTTATCGCTCAAATACATCTTCAAGAAACCATTAGCCATTTTATCAATAGAAGAGGCACTTCGCCACTCATTTGCGCCCATTACCTGATAGTTAATTTTGTCTTTCAGTATTTCTGGTTTCTGTCCATTTTTCAGAATATAATCAAACCATTGATAGGTTATTTTTTTGGTATTGATTAATGCGTTTGAATCCACTTTATAACCATTCAACACAGCATCACCTTCCCGTTGAGCTCCCAAATGACTATAGGGACCGATAATAAGGTAATGATTCGCTTTAGAGACATATTTATAATGCTCTCTCACATAATATAACCCTGAATTCTGGGAGTCGTTATAATATCCATCAATGGATAAAATAGGAATATTTATTTGTGCAAATTCTTTTCCATACGGTGCCATTTTCTGCCAATATCCATCAAATGAGGGATGACTTATCCATCGCTGAAATAACTTATTAGCTGTACCATCAATACTATCTAATTTTTTATAAGCTACACCGGTTTCCCACCACTTGTTTTGCATTTTTCTGAAACGCTGTCTGTCGTTCCCTGCAATGGTGTCTAAATATTTGTTGTTCCCAACATAAAACGACCATTCGTAATTGGGATTTACAAAAACGTTATTTTCTGATGGCCAGCCCATGCCTGGACCCGCTGCTACATAAGGCACAATTGTTTTAAGTGCAGGATGCATTTTTTTACAAGCCGCCCACTGCGTAAATCCATTGTAACTACCGCCATACATCCCTACACTTCCGTTACACCACTCTTGTTTACTGATCCAATCAATAACATCATAAGCATCGTTGGCGTCATTTTCATAAGGAAATATTTCGTTTGGACTAAACCGTTTACCCCTTGTATAGGCTATGACTCCAACATAATCCTTATCTGCTGCTTCTTTTAATGTTTTAATATCTCTGCCTTTGTCCCTTACATAAATGGTATATTGAAGAATAACAGGTTTTGAAGTAGTGATTCCTTTTTTTCGCACCACCATTGCCGATATAAATGCGCCATCTCGGGTCTTAATCATAACACTGTCCTGTACGTCATAGGCACTTTTTAGATATTCCTGTTTAGCAACTTTTGTCTGCTGTCCAAAAGAATTTAGTACAGCCAAAAAAATAACTGCAAAATTTAAAAATGTTTTCATTATGTTCTTTATAAGTGTTCTTATTTTTCTACTCAACGGATTCATATTCTAAATAGAGCAAACTATTAATTTTATCAAATCAAATGTAGTGATTTTCTTAATTTAAAATCTACAACTTAAAACTAGAAATTGTATGAAAATCATCTATTTCTGTATTCTTCAAGCCTTTAAAAGTATCATAGTTAACTACTAATAATCTACCTTTATAAATGATGGTTTCACATGGATTATCCAATTGTCCGTCCGCACCATCATTGTTACCATTTTCCCAAATCAAAGAGATCGTATTGGTATTTAAATCCAGTTGATGAACACTATTGTTGTCATAATTTGCTATGAAAATAGAGTTCCTTTTCTCATCGTAAAAAAAGCCGTCACAGCATTTTAATTTATCGGAATCAAAAACTACTTTTTTAGATTTTACTTTGCCTTCTTTTGTGAATTCGAATTTTGTAATCACCCCATCTCCAAAATTCCCTGCATACAAATCCCCTTTTTTGTCGAATGCTATGCCGTCAATTCCGATGGTTCTTTTTGTCACTTCGGGTTTCAGGGTAAATAAACTGATTAAATGGGTTGATTTTGTTAGCGCATCTAAAATTATTTTGTCTTTATTCAATTCTTCTAATGAAAAGCTATAAATACTGCTTTCTCTTTTCTTATCACCCAAAGCATCCGTTATATAAACTCTATTTTTAGACCATCTAACAGCTTCCCCAAAGTTGAAACCTTCAGCCAAAACCTCCGCATATTTAGGATTTCCATTTTCGACAACTACCCTAATTAATCTCGAAAAATTTTCTTTTCCAGCGAAATATTGATTATCCATTAAGTACAAATTCCCGTCAGGACCAAATTCCATTCCCATCGGATGCACTCTTTTTGTGATTGGATGAAGCGGCAATTGATCAAACCAAGTTACTGGCTTGTCATTTTTATCGAAAGTTAAAATTTTGGCTCCATTTTTTTCAAATGAAGTAGGATTTAAAACAGACAAATAGAGATTTCCTTTTTTATCCAAAGCCATTCCGTCCGGCGTTGTACACGTTTCGCCTAAATCTGCAAATAGAGTTGGTTTTATTAATCTTGAAGTTTCGCTCCATCCAATTTCTTGTTTAATTTCCTGTGAAAATAAGTTTAGAGAACAAACTACCATTATGATGGTCATTACATTTTTAAAAATTGATTTCATGTACAGATATTTATTGGTTTTTAATTACTTCTTGGCAACATTAAGACACGTTCTTTTTCACTAGACTTTCTAGCAACAACACAAATAATAGAATGATTTTGATTATCATGACTAACTTTTTTTTAAGCTAAAATAGCACAACAACATCATCCCAATTTTTATCAGCAGTCAAAAAGGCTGTTTCAGCATTCAAAGAGTCCATTATTGAGTAGAATCATTTTCATGGGCTCAAATGCAGTTTTTAGAAGCCAAAAATCATTATTCGTCATACTACATAAAGTATGCTTTGATAATTTGCTAACTTGCCGCCTCCTAAAACACAGTATGAATTTTCTCAAAAACATAGATCCAAAAAGAGTTCTAAGCCATTGCTTATTCTGGTTATCTTTTATGCTACTATATATCAACGGCAAGTCAGAGGACATCGGATATTATTCCTTTATTTTTATTTATAGCTTTAAAATTTTTGTCCAAGCAATTGCAGCTTACGGATTAATTTATTGGATTATTCCAAATTTGCTAAACAAAAAAAAGCACATCCTTTTTATACTGTCATCCATAAGCTGGTTGTATTTTGTCTTTGCATTTTTAATGATATTGAAGTATTACTATCTCGAGCCAAAATTCCCTGGCTTTTTTGATGATTGGCTTGGGCATAAGATGACCGTTCCTGAAAGATTAACTTCTTTTAAATTGATATTCCGAGAGTTCTCATTTATAACGTATCCAATTATCATAATGGGCTTTATAAGCTTCAACAGAAAACAACAACGTCTTTTAAAGCTAGAAGAAGAAAAAAAATCAATGGAACTCAAAGTGCTTAAAAACCAATTGAATCCTCATTTTTTATTCAATACCCTAAATAACCTCTATGCTTTGACACTCAAAAAAGATGACAAAGCACCCGAAATAATTGCCAAATTATCCGAAATATTAGATTTTGTTTTGTACCGTTGCAATGATGATTTTGTTTGTATAAAAAAGGAAATCAACTTATTGGAAAACTATATTTCATTAGAAAAATTACGCTATAATGAAAACAGGCTAGACATTTCGTTTACCAAAGACATTCACGAAGACAGCAAAATTTCGCCGCTAATTCTGTTGACTTTTGTAGAAAATGCTTTTAAACACGGCGTAATCAATGAAACCGAGAAAGCAGTAATCCGCATGAATTTAGAAACTAAAAGACAGCAAATTATCTTTAGCATCGAAAATACAAAACCGCAAAATGAAACAGCGAGTATAGATAACAAAGAACAAATTGGACTCGAAAATGTCCGAAAGCAATTGGATTTATTATATCCAAAGAAGCATCAGTTAGAAATAGAAGAAACTCAAAGAAAGTACTTGGTAAGATTAACACTAAATATTTCAATATGAAATACAAATGCATCATCGTTGACGACGAACCCTTGGCAAGAGAATTAATTACGTCTCATTTAGCCCATTTCGACAATTTCGAATTGGTCGCTTCTTTTGAAAACGCCTTGAAAGCATACACTTTCTTAGAATCAAATACGGTAGATTTGCTATTTCTGGATATTGAAATGCCGTTACTCAAGGGAAATGATTTCTTGAAAAAACTAAAAAATCCGCCTAAAGTAATTTTCACAACTGCCTACAGAGAATATGCATTAGAAGGTTATGAGCTCAATGTGATTGATTACCTTTTGAAACCCATCACTTTTGATCGATTTTTTGTTTCAATAGAAAAATTCAAGCAATTGCAAACTCCAAAAAAAGAAGAAAATACAGTTACAGAAAAGCACATTTTTGTAGCGAGTGGAAACAAGAACATCAAGATAATTTTTGATGAAATTTCACACATAGAAAGCCTCAAAGATTACATCACCATTCATCTTGAAAACAAAACATCCTACCATCTTAAATTCAACATTTCTTCTTTTGAAAAATTATTAAATCAAGATTTTGTTCGCATTCATCGCTCCTTTATTATTAACGTCAAAAAATTAAGAGCTTATACAAAGAATGAAGTAGAAATTGGAATAATTGAAATCCCAATCGGAAGTAGTTATAAAGAAAATTGGCTGAACTATTTAAAAGAAATTTAATAAATACCTTAGATTTAAAAAACCCACAAGAATTCAGATAATTTTGAATTCTTATGGGGTTTGTTTTTTTATTGTGATTGCTTTGCTTCGTACCTCGCAACTCCTCGCAATGACTTTAAACCGTAAACTTCAACGGCACATGCACCACTTTCTTAGTCTCAAAGAATTCATCTTCGAAAAAATCAGCTAAATTGTATTCTGTGGCTTTTGGAAAATCTTTCAATTCTTCCGTTAAATCGCCTCCTTTTAAATACAGAATTCCGTTTTTCAATTCGTGTTTGCTATTCTTTTTGATTTTGGTTTTCACCCAAGAAACAAAATCCGGCATATTCGTCACGGCACGACTCACGATAAAATCGAAATCTCCTTTTACATTTTCAGCACGCATTTGCTCCGCTTTTACATTTTTCAATCCCAATCCTTCGGCAACAGCCTGAACTACTTTTATCTTCTTGGCAATAACATCAATCAAATAAAAACGCGTTTCCGGAAAAAGAATCGCCAGTGGAATTCCAGGAAATCCTCCGCCAGTTCCAACATCCAGAACATACGTTCCTGGTTCGAATTTTATAATTTTAGCTATTCCCAACGAATGCAGAATATGTTTGGTATACAAAGCATCAATATCTTTTCTAGAAATAACATTAATTTTTTCATTCCAATCATGGTATAAAAAATCCAGTTTTTCGAACTGTTCTTTCTGAATATCAGTTAAATTAGGAAAATACTTAAGAATCTCGTCCATCTTATAATTTTTTAACAAAAGTAATACTTTAGAGTTAAAATATTTATGCCAATTTTGTATATCCAAAAATTTATAATAATTACCTTTGAACTTTATTAAATACATATGAACAATAATGCTCCGACATTTGCTAAGCAAGATAGTCTAAAGTTTTTTAGAACACTTAACTCACGGGTTAACAATTACTTCAAAGAAAATAACATCCAAAAGACAGGCAACTGGAAACTATATTTGAAAACCATAATTCTGTTTTCTGTTTTTCTTGCGCCTTATTTTTTAATTCTAACGCTTGGCATGCCATTTTGGGCACATCTTCTGTTAACGATTGTTATGGGAATTGGAATGGCTGGAGTAGGAATGAATGTGATGCACGATGGAAATCATGGTTCTTATTCCAATAAAAATTGGGTCAACAAATTCATGGGCGGAACTATTTATGTTCTGGCAGGAAATGTATACAACTGGCAAGTGCAACATAATGTGCTACACCACACTTACACAAACATTCCCGGACATGATGAGGATTTAGATGCCGGACGTGTTATCCGTTTTACAAAAGATGCAAAATGGTATAATTTTCACCGTTTTCAACAATATTATTCCGTTTTTCTATATGGATTACTAACGTTCAACTGGGCTATTACAACTGATTTCAAACAGATGAGAAGCTACTTGAAAAGAAAATTATCTTACGGTGAAGCGAAAAGCCCAAAAATACTTTGGACGACTTTAATTATCACGAAAGTAATTTATGTTTCTATCTGGATCGTGTTACCAATCGTTATTGGAATCACATGGTGGAAAGTATTAATTGGTTTCTTCGTGATGCATTACACTGCTGGTTTAATTCTAAGTGTTGTGTTCCAATTGGCACACGTTGTTGAAGAAACAACAAATCCATCTCCAAATGAATTAGGGGAAATGGACAATACTTGGGCGATTCACCAATTGTTTACCACAACGAATTTTGCTCCAAAAAACAAAATCGTAAACTGGTATACTGGCGGATTGAATCACCAAATTGAGCACCATATTTTTCCAAATATCAGTCACGTACATTATGGTAAAATTGCAAAAATTGTAAAAGAAACTGCGCAGGAATGCAACTTGCCGTATTATGAATATAAAACGATGCGAAGTGCCGTTATTGCACATTTCAAGCATTTGAAAGATTTGGGAATGAAACCAGAACTTATATAATCATACAAAGACACAACGTGTAGAGATGCACGCTGTAAAGATGCACTGCAGTGCATCTCTACCTAATTAATAAACTAACTACAACCTATTAAAAAATGAATCCATTATCAGATAGAATAAACAATTTATCTACGTCTCAAACATTAGCAATGGCAGCTTTGGCCAGAGAATTAAAATCACAAGGAAAAGACATCATCAGTTTAAGCTTAGGTGAACCTGATTTCAATACGCCGGACTTCATCAAAGAAGCAGCTAAAAAAGCGATTGACGAAAATTACAGCACCTATTCTCCAGTAGAAGGATATTTAGAATTAAAAGAAGCTATCTGTAGAAAATTCAAAAGAGACAATAATTTAGAATACAAACCGTCTCAAATCGTAGTTTCAACAGGAGCAAAACAATCGTTATACAACATTGCACAAGTAATGTTAAACGACGGTGACGAAGTAATTTTACCCGCTCCTTACTGGGTTTCTTATTTCGAAATCGTAAAATTATCCGGTGGAGTTCCTGTAGAAGTTCCAACTTCTGTAGATACTGATTTTAAAATCACACCAGAACAATTAGAAGCAGCAATCACACCAAAAACAAAAATGATGTGGTTCAGTTCTCCTTGTAACCCAAGTGGATCTGTGTACAACAGAGAAGAATTAACGGCATTGGCAAAAGTATTGGAGAAACATCCAAACGTTTATGTTGTTGCTGACGAAATCTACGAGCACATCAATTTCTCTGGAACTTTTTGCAGTATCGCATCCATCCCGGGAATGTTAGAAAGAACAATTACCGTAAATGGAGTAGCAAAAGCTTTCGCTATGACAGGATGGAGAATCGGATATATTGGCGCACCAGAATTCATTGCAAAAGCCTGTATCAAAATCCAAGGTCAAGTAACAAGCGGTGCCAACAGTATTGCACAACGCGCGACTATTACCGCTGTAGATGCTGATCCAAGCGTATTGAAACACATGGTTGACGCTTTCCAAAGCCGTAGAGATTTAGTGGTTGGATTATTGAAAGACATTCCAGGAGTAAAAATCAATGTTCCAGAAGGCGCATTTTACGTATTCCCAGACGTTTCTTCTTTCTTCGGAAAAACATTAAAAGGAACTTTCATCAAAGATGCGAATGATTTCTCTATGTATCTTTTGGGCGAAGCCAATGTAGCAACCGTAACAGGTGACGCATTTGGAAACCCGGATTGTATCCGTTTTTCTTACGCCACAAGCGAAGAATTATTGAGAGAAGCATTACGCAGAATAAAAGAAGCGGTAACATTAACCGAGGTTCCTGCATAATATAAATTTATTTCAACTTCAAAATAGTTTAAGGTTTAAAGTTTTACCGCTTTACACTTTAAACTATTTTTTTATGGGCATGTCCCGCTGAAAAAGCGGATCGGGCTATCCGTTGCAATCTTTTTATTACCTTCGCTATCGCTGCGGGAATAAAAAGGATTTCCACTCCTATCCCTCATGCAAAAACCATTTTTTTACTCCAATACTTTAATGAATTGTTGCATTTCTTTCATAGTTCCAATTGTAATTCTTGACCATTTTCCATTTTCTTCGTAGATTTTTGTACCTGTTATATTGTTCTTTTCTAATCGCTCAAAAAAGTCTTTATTATAATTAGCCAATGAAAAATAGACGAAATTTGAATGAGAAGGAATGCATCGTATTTTTAACCGTTCAAGTTGTTCTATTGTATATTTTCTTGCTTTTTCGTTTAGTAAATAGGTTTCCGATACGAATTTATCGTCTTTAATTGACGCTAATGCACCCGAAACGGATGCTACACTTACACTTCCGTTACTCCAGGATTGTAGCTGACTAATTTTTTCAATAGTCCCTGAATTTGCAATTCCGTATCCAATTCTTGCTCCAGCTAATCCATACATTTTTGAAAAAGTTTTAGCAATAATTAAGTTTTTATTTTCTTTTACTAAATTTACAAGTGATTTTTGGTTCGTAAAATCAATATACGCTTCATCAACTAAAACGATTACTTTTTTAGTTGCTTCATTTATAAAATTCACAAGTGCTTCTCTTTCACAAATTGTCCCTGTTGGATTGTTTGGATTACAAATATAAATCATTCTTGTGTCGGGTTCAATTGCTTTCAACATTGCTGATAAATCATGATGTTTATCCTCTGTTAATGGAACTGTGATTTTTTTAAGCCCTAATTTTTCTGCTATTTCTGTCCAATAATTAAAAGTTGGGTCAGCTAAAATAAAACTTCCTTTATTTATAGCACAATATCGGGCAACTAAATCTAAAATTTCTGTTGAGCCAGCACCTAATATTATATTTTCGGCAACGAGATTATTCTTTTCAGCAATTTTTGAAATTAATTCCGATGTTAAATCCCAATTATAACGATTGCTGCTATTTATGTTTTTCGACATTGCATCTCTTGCTAATGCCGAAGGACCATATGGATTCTCATTTGACCTTAAACGAATTGGGTTTAAATTAGTTTCTTCGTTAATAGAATTTTCTGTTTTTGGAATAGCAAAACTTTCCAATGGAACAATTCCTAAACTTACAAATGCTAAACTTGTTTGTTTTAACCAACTTCTTCGACTACTCATAATATTCTATTTAAAATGTTAAAATACAGCACTTTATTTGCTTTCAATATGTCGAAGAATTTCAAATATGTTACAGTTTTTTCTTTTTCAGTTTCCGTTGCTCAAAAACAGCATACAACATATAAATCTGCGATTACGTTCTACTATTTACATATAAAAATGAGATTAGAAAGAATCTACAACACAAAAAATCATTATAACAACGCATAATCATTGAAATCACAATATTGTTTATTATTAATTGCCGCTGGTTTTAACCAGCGGATTGCAATGTCTAAATTAATTGGCTTTAGCCAAAATGAATTATCTGTTTTGGCTAAAGCCAATAGTGTGTGAAATTTTAAACTCCGTTGGTTAAAACCAACGGCAATTCAACCGTAGTCAAACCTTGTCATTCTTAGTATACCAAAAAAATAATTAGAAAAAAAAACATTCACAAAAATTTCAAAAAACAGTATTTTTGCTTCAGTTTTAAATTGCATTCCTAACGTGAAGCAAGATAAAACCTTAAACTAGAAACTTCAAAAAAATGAAAATACTGCTTCTCGGCTCAGGCGAATTAGGAAAAGAATTTACAATCGCCGCACAACGCATCGGGCAAATCGTAATTGCGGTTGACAGTTACGAAAATGCGCCCGCTATGCAAGTTGCCCATGATTTTGAAGTCATCAATATGCTGAATGGTGACGCTTTAGATAGAATTGTTGCCAAACACCAACCTGATTTTATTGTCCCAGAAATCGAAGCCATCAGAACCGAGCGTTTTTATGACTACGAAAAGCAAGGAATTACCGTAGTTCCCTCTGCGAAAGCAGCAAACTTCACCATGAACCGAAAAGCGATTCGTGATTTAGCTTCAAAGGAATTAGGTTTAAAAACTGCAAATTATCGCTACGCCACCACTGCCGAGGAATTGCAAAAAGGTGTTGAAGCCGTTGGAATGCCGTGTGTCGTGAAACCCTTAATGTCTTCGTCCGGAAAAGGACAATCCACCATAAAAACCGAAGCCGATATTGAGAAAGCATGGAATTATGCCGTGGAAGGTTCCCGTGGCGATGTCGTGGAAGTAATTGTAGAAGCCTTTGTAAAATTCAATTCGGAGATTACTTTATTGACAGTAGTTCAAAATAACAATCCCACTTTGTTTTGTGCCCCAATTGGTCATAGGCAAGAGCGTGGCGATTATCAGGAAAGTTGGCAACCCGCCAAAATCTCAGATAAAGATTTGTATGAAGCACAAGATATGGCCGAAAAAGTAACCGAAGCTTTGGGTGGCGCTGGCCTTTTTGGCGTGGAATTTTTCCTAGCCGATGATGGCGTTTATTTCTCGGAATTATCACCAAGACCACATGATACCGGAATGGTAACATTAGCCGGAACACAAAATTTCAATGAATTCGAATTGCATTTACGAGCTATTCTAAGTTTACCTATCTTCGAAATCACATTAGAAAAAGCGGGAGCGAGTGCTGTAATTTTAGCTTCAGAAAATTCAACAAATCCAACATATTCCGGCATCGAAAAAATCGCCTCTTTACCTAAAACTGATTTTAGAATCTTTGGTAAACCAACTTCAAGACCATACCGAAGAATGGGTGTAGCTTTAGTAAATGACAGTTTAGAAACTCCTATTGAAGAAGTGGTAGAAAAAGCTAAAAAAGCTGCCAGTTTAGTAACGGTAAATTCGTAATTTCCTTTTATACTAACATTAATTGTGTGTTTTTGCCACGAATATCCCACGAATTAATTCATTATAATTTTAAAGAAATTAGCGAGAATTTGTGGAATTCGTGGCTAACTTTTTTTACTCAATTTGAATCATTCACTCAATACATGGTAAACCTTACCTTTTAGTAATACGAAATGCGGATGGAGTCTTTCCTGTCTTTTTTTTGAATAATCGTGTAAAATAAGAATAATCATCATAGCCTAATTCCGTTGCAATTTCATTGACAGTAAACTTTTTATCCATCAACATACGTTTGGCTTCGAGTATGATTCTATCTGTAATTACTTCTGTAGTGGTTTTTTGCAGGATTTCATTGCAAATCCTGTTCAGGTGTTTTAAAGTAATAGTAAGCTTTGAAGCATAAAAAGAAGGTGCTTTTTCTGTTTTAAAGTTTTGCTCTAAAAGCACTTCAAAATTTTTAATTTTCACATTATACGAATGTGTTTCATGGAAATGTGTTTCACTATACTTTCTGGCAATTTCAATGTGTATAATATCCAATAGATTCATAATTTTATCTTGCTTCAACAGCTGATTTGCCTGAGCTTCTAAAATTAAACTCTCAAAATAAGGCATAATTGCTTTCGATTCGGTTATATCAAAAACCATTTCAGGTTTATTGTCCACCGAAGAATAAAATGGATAGTCGCCGATGGTTTTTTGTCCAAAATAGAGATTATACATTTCCTGCGAATAGAAAATTACAAAGCCTTCTACATCATCCGATAAATCCCAGTGGTGCATTTGCCCGGGCTGCAAAAAAAATATACTTCCCGGCTGAATCGTAAACACATCAAAATCGATTTCATGTGTTCCCGAACCTTTGGTAAAAAAGACCAAAACATACGAATTATGTCGGTGTGGTTCCTCAATAAAACTATGATTGATTAAGTGATTTTTAAAGGTATTAATGTACAAATCACTACTCACTGAATTACAGTTAAACCGCTGAATGTTATAAATAGGATACTTTTTCATGGCTCTTCAATGTCTTTATTGTGCTACAATTAGCGAATATAGAAAACATCCATGACGTGGATAAGAAATACCTTTGATAAAAATAATAAAAATGTCACACGCTATTGCTCACATCCTGAATAATGACTGTCCTCATTGCCTTGAAGGAAAAGTTTTCAAAGAAAAAAACATTTTTCTCAATATCGGATTTCCTAAAATGAATGAATATTGTTCTCATTGTCAGTTTAAATTCGAGAAGGAACCTGGCTATTTCTTTGGTGCTATGTATGTCAATTACGGTTTGACAGTGGCACAAGGCATTGCAACCTATTTTATCGCCCAATTTTTCTTCAAGGAAACTTTTGATTTGAGAATCATTCCAATTATTGCTGTTGTCATTATTGCAATGTCTTCTTTCAACATTCGCTTTTCCAGATTATTGTGGATTTATATGTTTAAAAATTATTCGATATAAAAAAAACCAGTATCTTAGCTAAAGTAAAATTTAATCATTTATGAAAAAGATAGTATACTTAGCTATTTTATTCTCTGCAACACTTGCAAGCGCTCAGGATAAAAAAGAAGAACCAAAACCTCAAATTGTCGAAGCTTCATGCGGACAATGCCAATTTGGGATGGAAGGACACGGTTGTGAATTAGCCGTTCGCATTGATGGAAAATCATATTTCGTTGACGGTAGTTCTATCGACTCTCATGGTGATGCGCATGCCAGTGATGGTTTTTGTGCTGCTGTAAGAAAAGCGGAAGTAGTTGGTAAAGTGGTTGACAATAAATTCAAAGTCACCTCATTCAAATTACTACCAAAAAAATAAAAAAAGGGCTTAAAGAATTTTCTTTAAGCCCTTTTTAATTACTTCTATTTCATACTCGCTTTCAGATTGCTATTCTCAAAACTCGAAATATCAATCACTTCTTCCAAGTCTACATCAAAAGAAATATTTACACTATCGCCTACAATTGTTACCGGCAATTGATTGGATATTTGTGAGGAACCTACGAAAATATTAGGATAATCTTTCACCTTGAAATAATAAAAGCTATTCCCATTTTTTACATCATTTTGGATTCGGGTTACAACTGATTTCAGCGATTTTTTATTGGAAACACTATTCGGATTTATTTTGTTATCCGCCATATTATAGACGTTTTTAAACGAAGTCAAAGTTTCTCGCATCGTATTGCCCACACCAACAATCGTATAATCTGAAATGGCAACCATCGCAAACATTTTAACCAATCCACCGTCATCTTTAAGTGTCATCACATACGTGGGAATGTTATTAATATTATACGGAATAGGTAAAGATGCCTTATATCCTTTTTCCTGAACTTTCCCTTGCGCTGAACTTTGAGCAGCAAATTCTGTGGCACCACCTTGTTTATAAAAGGTAGTTTCTTTGGTTCTTGTATCCACAAGTACAAAACCTACAGCAGATTCTTCTTTCCCAACCGAAGTCAATCCGGTATACCAATAGGATTTATTGTCTTTTCCGTAAACCAATGTCAATCCTTCAGTGATTTGGAGTTTATCCGCATTAGAAAAATTCCAATACCCGTGAACATATTCACCCCAATCGTTCAATTGATCTTCTATAAAATCCAAAGGCTGAATTCGATCTACCCATTTTGGTGTTTCAGCAATTGAATATTCTTTTATAGCTCCAGATTGCGCATCAACCACAACAACGCCCGTAGCTTCTTTTCCTGAGAAACCAATTTTTTTCACATATTTAGTGACAATCCAAAACGGATTTCCAGCATCATCAATCTCAAAACTAAAATCAGCCAGACCAACAGTAGCATTTCCATTAAAATAAACGTGTCTATGAATGTCACTTTGAAAATAAGCACCTTGTTGGTACTTAATCTTAATGGCTGTCCCTCCCACATTCTGAACTAGTTTTACATCGCGTTCATTGGTTGCAGAAACCATAACATATCCCGCAGTTCCTTCTTCGTTGTTAAACCATTTTAAAAAACCCGAATGCAATAATGGTGCAACCCAGTACAAGTTGTTATTCACTTTTTGGATACAAAAATCACCTAATTCTACTTGACTTCCCAAAGCGGGTTGGGAACCTAAAATTTTCTCTCCCAGAAGATGCGCTAATTCCTCATCTACCACACGGATTTTATCAATCGAAATTGGGGCAATATGATTTGTTATTTTTTGTCCGTTTTTAACCTCGCCTATTAATTTTTGATACGAATCGCTTCTGAACATTTTTAGGCTGGTCAGAAAAGGAAGCGCAATACAATACACTAAAAGTACTCCTGCCAAAACGTACAAAACTTTGTTTGGCCTGGAAACAATCTTGACCTGTTTGGTTTGCTGCGAAACTGTCAACCCAAGAGAAAATAAAACCCCAAGAATAACTAATAACAACAAAATAATAGCGAAACCCGTAAATCCATAATTAATTACCGGCAGGTTGATATAAAAAAGTAAAAAACCCAAAAGAAGTAAAAAAACAATTGAGAAGATTTTTTTCATGATATTCAGTCTTTATATATTTCAATATTAGTCTTTAATACTCCTAAATGTTACACTAAAAAAAGTGTCAATTTTAAAGAAAACAGGAACCTTATTTACAATACCGCAAAAAATAGTATTTTTGCATTCCGATTGAAACTAATTTTTCAATCTTTTAATTAAAAACATGAAATGTCTTTTGGTATTCCTTTAGACAAAGAAACAACACTAAAAAACTACAGATGAAAGCATACGTATTTCCAGGTCAAGGCGCACAATTCACAGGAATGGGTAAAGACTTATATGAAAATTCTGCTCTTGCAAAAGAATTATTCGAGAGCGCCAACGAAATTTTAGGTTTCCGCATCACAGACATCATGTTTGAAGGTACAGCTGAGGAATTGAAAGAAACCAAAGTTACACAACCGGCCGTTTTCTTGCATTCGGTGATTTTAGCAAAAACGTTAGGTGAGGATTTCAAACCAGAAATGGTTGCGGGACATTCCTTAGGTGAATTCTCTGCTTTAGTGGCAAATGGAGCATTATCTTTTGAAGACGGATTAAAATTAGTTTCACAAAGAGCTTTGGCAATGCAAAAAGCCTGCGAAATAAAACCATCTACTATGGCAGCCGTTTTAGGGTTGGCTGACTCTATCGTAGAAGAAGTTTGCGCGTCAGTTGACGGAATTGTAGTGGCTGCAAATTACAACTGCCCGGGACAATTAGTGATTTCCGGAGAAACATCAGCAGTAGAAAAAGCGTGTGAAGCGATGAAAGCTGCGGGTGCAAAACGCGCTTTATTATTACCAGTTGGCGGTGCTTTTCACTCTCCAATGATGGAACCGGCTCGTGAAGAATTAGCTGCAGCTATTGAGGCAACTACGTTCTCTACTCCTATTTGTCCGGTATATCAAAATGTAACGGCTAGCGCAGTTTCTGATGCTGACGAAATTAAGAAAAACCTAATCATTCAATTGACAGCCCCTGTAAAATGGACACAATCTGTACAACAAATGATAAAAGACGGAGCTACTTTATTTACTGAAGTAGGTCCTGGAAAAGTATTGGCCGGATTGATTGGCAAAATTGATAAAGAAGCGGTTACTGCGAATGCATAATTAGTATTCAATCACTGCTTTAAAATAGTATCCTCACAAACTCTTGTTTGTGAGGATTTTTTTTATCTTTATAAAACGAGTTCAAATCAATTTTAATTTTTTAAAATGAAAAAAATGAAAAAAGCACTTTTAGGATTAGCATGTATTGCAACTTTAATGACTTCTTGCAAAAAAGAAACAAAAGACGAAGTAAAAGAGGCTACAGAAGCCGTTGGCAATGAAATGGAAGAAGCTATAGATACAGCAGCTGTAAAAGTTGACGCTGCAGCTGATTCCACCAAGGTTAAAGCAGGAGAAGTTCTTAAAAAAGGGGCTGACAAAATGAATCAAGCCGCTGAAAAATTGAAAGAAGCGGCAAAAAAATAATTCAAAAAAAGAGGCTGTCAATGACAGCCTCTTTTTTATTTTCTAATTTTCTGTTCCCATTTCCAGGCACTAGCCATCGCTTCTTCAAGCGTCGATTGTGCTTTCCATCCCAGAACAGTATTGGCTTTATCCGTATTGGCGTAAGCCTCTGTAATATCGCCTTCTCTACGACCAACAATTTTATATGGTAATTTTTTACCGCTTACTTTTTCGAAAGTATTGATGACTTCTAAAACAGAGCTTCCTGTTCCTGTACCTAAATTGAATGTTTCTACTTTGGCAGTATTTTTTTTATTCAATAAGCGCTGCAAAGCGATTACATGGGCTTTCGCCAAATCGACTACGTGAATATAATCACGTACCGCTGTTCCGTCTGGAGTTGGGTAATCATCTCCATAAACGGCTAGTTCTTTACGCAATCCAAAACCGGTTTGTGTAATAAATGGCACCAAATTCTGAGGAACTCCAATAGGCAATTCTCCTATTTCAGTAGAAGGATGCGCTCCAATTGGATTAAAATAACGCAATAAAATCGCATTGATATTGGTTACCTTAGCCACATCGATGATGATTTCTTCTCCAATTTTTTTAGTATTCCCGTAAGGAGAAATTGGCTGTTGTACTGGTGCGTTTTCGGTAATTGGCATTTTTTCGGCTTGACCATAAACGGTACAAGACGAGCTGAAAATAAAATTAGCTTCTGGTTTTTTCTGCAATTCCTGTAAAACATACACCAATGCATTGATATTATTTTCATAATACAACAACGGATTTTCGACACTTTCACCTACTGCTTTTGAAGCTGCAAAATGAATTACACCTGAAATATCATGATGCCTTTTGAAAAAATCCTGAACGTTATCCTTTTCACGTAGATCTAACTTTTCGAAAGCGGGAATTTTTCCGGTAATACTCTGAATTCCATCTAACACATTCAATGATGTATTAGATAAATTATCCACAACTAATACTTCAAAACCCTCATTTTGTAATTCAACAACAGTATGCGAACCGATAAAACCTAAACCTCCTGTAACTAATATTTTCATGATTACTTTTTTTTATGCAGACGCAATTTGTCGCATCTCCTTTATATTTATACCACATAAAAAAGACGCGATAAATCGCGTCTCTATATTATTTCAAAAACTCTAAAACACTGTCCGTTATGAATTTAATTTGCTCATCGTCCAGTTCTGTATGCATTGGCAACGAAATTACTTCTTTAACCAATTGGTTTGTCACTGGAAAATGGTCTTCTTTATATCTAGAATCCACGTATGCTTTCTGCGAATGCAATGGAATTGGGTAATAAATGGCACACGGAATACCTTTATCAAGTAAATATTGCATCAATCCATCTCTATTGGCATTAATGATTCGCAAAGTATATTGATGAAAAACGTGATCGTCACCATTTAAATCAAACTCTGGAATTGTAATATTAGAATGACCCGAAAAGGCAGCATTATATTTTGCCGCTGCTGTTCTACGCGCTTCGTTATATTGGTCCAGCAATGCTAATTTTGCATTCAAAACTGCTGCTTGAATACTATCCAATCGTGAATTTACTCCTACTACATCATGGTGGTACCGCTCGTACATTCCGTGGTTTACAATCCCGCGAAGTTTATGCGCCAAGGCATCATCGTTTGTAAAAATAGCTCCACCATCTCCATAGCATCCTAAATTTTTAGAAGGAAAAAATGAAGTAGATCCCACATGACCAATTGTCCCTGCTTTCTTTTTTGTTCCATCCGAAAACTTGCAATTAGCTCCAATCGCTTGTGCATTGTCTTCTATAACATATAGATTATGCTCCTTGGCCAAAGCCATAATGGCGCCCATATTAGCGGCACGACCAAATAAATGTACCGGAACAATTGCTTTGGTTTTTGGCGTAATGGCGCGTTTAATTCCTTCGATAGAAATATTCATATTATCCATATCCACATCGACTAAAACCGGTGTCAATTGCAGTAAAGCTATCACTTCCACTGTCGCTGCAAAAGTAAAATCGGCAGTGATTACTTCATCTCCAGGCTTTAAATCCAATCCCATCATCGCAATTTGCAAGGCATCGGTTCCATTAGCGCAAGGAATTACGTGTTTTACGTCCAGATACTCTTCCAAAGATTTTTGAAATTGATGAACTTGAGGTCCATTAATATAAGTATTTGTGTCCAAAACCTCCTGAATAGAAGCATTTACAGTGGTTGCAATTTTATCATATTGACTTTTCAGGTCAACCATTTGGATTTTTTTCATTGAAATTTTGTTTAAAGTTCGCCCTTCGACTGAGCACAGGGTGACGTTATTTTAAGGTTTTAAGAAACAGCAAACACTTTCTTAAAACGAAGAACAAAAATAGTTATTTATGAGTTTAAACCAATGAAACCCACATTAAAAAAAGATATTATTCTGATGAAATAAAAAAATGGGTTCCTGATAACCAAAATTTAAATATTGCTGCGGAAGAAATAAACATAAAGAAAACGTATTTTAGCCCCAAAATTTCAATGATGCTTTTTCTCTATAATCTAATTGTTCAAATTGCTGGTTTTTTATTAAAAATCGTAGCTCTTTTCAGTCCAAAAATGAAACTTTTTGTAGATGGTCGAAAAGTGGTTTTTCCTGCTTTGGAACAAAAAATAAAACCCACTGATAAAACAATCTGGTTTCATGCTGCCTCCTTAGGCGAATACGAACAAGGCTTGCCCGTGATTGAAAAAATAAAAGAACAATTCCCATCACACAAAATCGTGGTTACTTTTTTTTCGCCTTCTGGTTATGAAGTCCGCAAAAACAATACCGTTGCTGATGTCACGGTTTATTTGCCTTTGGACACCAAGAAAAATGCTCAGAATTTTTTGAAACTCGTTCATCCGGATTTAGTGTTTTTTATTAAATACGAATATTGGCCAAATTATTTAGCCGAACTCAAAAAACTGAACACCAAAACCTATTTAATTTCTGGAATTCTTAGAAAAAACCAACTGTTTTTCAAATGGTACGGCGGCTTTTACAGAGAAGCATTAAATACATTCACTTACTTTTTTGTTCAAAATGAAACTTCAAAAAAATTACTGCAACAATTAGGTAAAACTAATGTTTCCGTTTCCGGAGATACCAGATTTGACCGAGTTGCCGCAATTTTAGAAAAAGACAATTCCTTGGATTTTATTTCTCAGTTTAAAGACAATACATTAACCATTGTCGTGGGAAGTTCTTGGCCAAAAGACGAAAATCTATTAGTAGATTTTATTAATTCGAATACATTAAATGTCAAGTTTATAATTGCGCCACATAATATTAAAGAAGAACAAATTCAGCTATTAAAAAATAGTATCACCAAAAAAACTGTTTTATTCTCTGAAAAAGAAGGACAGAATCTCGCTGATTTCGATGTTTTTATCATTGATACGATTGGTATTTTGACCAAAATCTATAGCTATGCAGATATTGCGTATGTAGGTGGCGGTTTCGGGAATCCCGGAGTTCACAATTTACTGGAACCGGCAACTTTTGGTGTTCCAATACTCATTGGACCCAACTATTCGCATTTTGCAGAAGCAACAGCGCTGGTAAATATGGAAGCTTGTATTTCTATTAACAATAATAAAGAGCTGGACGAAGCATTTACAAACCTCATCCTGAATGATGACATCCGACAAGAAAAAGGACATATGTGCAGCACTTTTGTACAAATGAATAAAGGGGCTACTGCCATTATTTTAAAACATATTTTGAATGACCCAATTTAAACCGTTAGCGCTTTCTGATATTGAAGCGATTGTAACCATGATGCAAGAGTTTTATGCAATTGATAATTATCCCATTGCTATTGACGTTTCCAAAGCTTTATTTCAGGAATTTATTTCCAATGAAAATCTGGGGAAATCATGGCTCATTTTATCCGATAATGAAATTGTAGGCTACATTATCCTAACCTTTGTTTTTAGTTTTGAATACCAGGGAAAAATTGCTTTTTTAGACGAATTGTATTTGACTGAAAAAGCGAGAGGTAAAGGAATTGGCAGTAAAGCCATTGCATTCATTCAAAGTGAAAGTCATAAACTATCGTTAAAACTGATTTACCTGGAAGTGGAACAGCACAACGAAAAAGCACAAAAATTGTATCTTGCGCACGATTTTGAGTTGCACAATAGAAAATTGATGAAACACAAAATCAAATAAAATTACACCCTAAATTTAATACCATGAAAATTTTAAAATTATTCTTATTATTATTTGTCATTCAGACGCAAGCACAGCAGGGAGGCATGTGGATTCCTTCGCTTTTGAAAGGAATGAATGAAACAGAAATGAAAAATTTAGGCATGAAAATGTCTGTCAAAGAGATTTACGATGTCAATCAATCGAGTTTAAAAGATGCCGTTCCACACTTTAATGGTGGTTGTACCTCTGAAGTTATTTCTCCAAAAGGATTAATTTTAACAAATCACCATTGCGGATTTTCACAAATTCAATCGCACTCTACAGTAGACCATGATTATCTTACTGATGGATTTTGGGCTTTCAAAATGGAAGACGAATTGCCTAATAAAAACTTAACCGTCGCTTTTATTGTAAAAATAGAAGATGTAACCACATCAGTTTTAGAAGGAACTGCTTCTCTCACCAGTGAATCCGAAAAACAAAAGAAAATTCAAGAAAACATTACGGCACTTACTAATTCTTTACCAAAGGAAAATTGGCAGGAAAATAAAATCCGTACGTTTTATGAAGGCAATCAATACATGCTTTTTGTAACAGAAACTTTTACAGATGTCCGTTTGGTTGGCGCTCCGCCTTCCTCAATAGGGAAATTTGGTTCTGATACTGATAACTGGGTTTGGCCGCGTCATACGGGAGATTTTTCATTGTTTAGAATTTATGCTGACAAAAACAATCGTCCGGCTGCGTATTCGAAAGACAATGTTCCTTACACTCCTAAACACTTCTTGCCGATTTCACTTGATGGTGTAGCCGAAGATGATTTTACATTGGTTTTTGGTTATCCAGGAAAAACAAATGAATATTTACCTTCTGTTGCGATTGAACAAATTGTAAACGAATTGAATCCGGGGAAAATCGAAATTAGAGACAAAGCCCTGAAAGTGGCTGATGGTTTCATGAGAAAAGACAATGCTATTAAAATTCAGTATGCCTCTAAATATGCCAAGATTGCTAATTATTGGAAAAAATGGATTGGTGAAACCCAAGGATTAAAAAAATCAAATGCCGTTGCCATTAAAAGAGAATCTGAAAAAGTCTTTCAGCAGAAAATAACAAAAGCGGGCAAAGAAAAAGAATACGGAACACTTTTGACTGATTTTGAAAAAAACTACGCAGAAATAGCACCATATGCCTCTGCCAGAGATTATTTTGCGGAAGTTGTACAGCTCAACACAGAATTACTAAGCGTTGGTTACAAATTGTATCAGCTGGAACAAGTTTACAAAACCAAAGGAGAGCAATCTTTTACAGACCGAAAAAACAATTTACAAACCGGCCAGGAAACCTTCTACAAAGATTTTAATGCAATTGTTGATGAAAAAGTTTTTGAGCAATTGATTGAATTGTATGCTACCAAATCTCCAAAACAATTTTTACCCCAAAGCTTAGTGAATGTAAATGCCAAAAATTTGGCTTCGGAAATTTACAGCAAATCCAAACTTCAAAATTACGCAGGTCTGAAAGAATTGCTAACCGGCGATACGCAAACCGTTTTAACGAATTTAAACAATGACCCAGGTTTCCTGCTGGTAAAAGAATTGGCTGATAAATATTCGAAAGAAGTTGCACCAAAATACGACGAAATCAATTTAAAGATTACAGCACTTCAACGCACGTATATGAAAGCGCAATTGGAATTGAATAAAGACAGTAGAATTTTTCCGGATGCCAATAGCACATTAAGAATTACTTATGGAAAAGTAAAAGGATACGAACCTAAAGATGCTACACTTTACACACCAATAACCTATTTAGATGGGATAATGGAGAAATACATCCCTGGAGATTATGAATTTGATGTTCCATCCAAATTGATCGATCTATATAAAACCAAAGATTACGGACCCTATGGAGAAAACGGCAAAATGCCTGTTAACTTTATTGGTACCAATCACACTACTGGAGGTAATTCAGGAAGCCCAGCGATAGACGCAAACGGAAACCTGATAGGACTTAATTTTGACAGGGTTTGGGAAGGAACCATGAGTGATATCTATTACGACCCGAGTATTTGCAGAAACATTATGGTTGACATACGCTACGTCCTTTTTATTATGGATAAATATGCGGGTGCAAAAAACTTGATCAGTGAGCTAAAACTGGTTCACCCAAAGAAAAGCAAACCTTTGAAAAAGAAAAACTTAAAGTAAAACCAAGGACTCAACAACGATATAAAGCATTTATTAATTATTTGACTTAATTGGCATAATAATTGTAATTTGTTTCGGCGTTGACAAAAAATATTATTTTTTAAAAAAAAAATAAAAAAATATTTTACATATTAAAAAATTTATATCTTTGCCACGAATTAATAATTAACCTTTTATATTAAATTAAGATGAAAAAAGTATTTTTAAGTTTAGCTGCTGTTGCTGTATTGACTGTTGTATCATGTAAAAAAGCTGATGCTCCTGCTGAGGACGCTGCTGCTGTAGTTGATTCTGCTGCTGCTGTTGTTGATTCTGCTGCTGCTGTAGTTGATTCTGCTGCTGTTGTTGTTGATTCTGCTGCTGCTGTTGCTACTGAAGCTGCTGCAACTGCTACTGAAGCTGCAAAAAAATAATTAGAACTCAAATTCTAAAAATTTTAAAGCCATCCGCTATGCGAGATGGCTTTTTTAATTTGCGACATTTCCAATCCTTTAAGAAGGAGAAGTGCAAATAAAAAAAGAGAGTCGTGTAAATTAAATTTACACGACTCTCTTTTTTTATTTACGAATTAATTCAAAAACCTTTAATCCGAAAAAATAAAATCATTTCCAGAGAAATCTAACACCTCTGAATTTGATCCATATCGCACAATTTCATCGATTCCTTTTTGCAAACGTAACGATGTGGTATATTTTCTACTTGTTGCAAAATGATTCCCTTTCAACATCAATTTAAAATAGAATTTCCCACCGGAAGACTTAAATTTTAAAAAGTCAGCGGTTTCAATTGTTGTTTTAAACTTTTCAATATCTTCTTCACACTCAAACTTGAGTTCATAACTTAAACTTGTAAAAACAACCTTCCCCTTCCTGGAAGTGAAAACAAATTTATACTCGTCGTTGTATCTTTTACTGATCACAAAAGCCCCCATGAAATTTTAGATTTTAGATTGCGGATTTTAGATTTCAGATTCTAAACATAGAGCTTAGAATTCACTTCTGTAAAATTCTCTTTTGTTCTCAATTACAAATTCCTATAAATAAAAAAAGCTCCAAACATAGTTTGAAGCTTTTTTAGTACTCAGAGCGGGACTTGAACCCGCACGAACATTGCTGTTCACTGGATTTTAAGTCCAGCGTGTCTACCAATTTCACCATCCGAGCATTATGTGGTGTTGGAGCGAAAAACGGGGCTCGAACCCGCGACCTCGACCTTGGCAAGGTCGCGCTCTACCAACTGAGCTATTTTCGCATTTTCAATTCTTAGAAAGAACCGCGATACTTGTTCCGTATTGCGGATGCAAATTTAGGACATTTATTGAATTATACAAGCCTTTTTTATAAAAAAATCACAGATTAAAGTTAATGTTCTGATACCGTAAACTTTAAAACAAAATAAATTATTTTCTGGTCAACATTCTTTTAATCTCATTGAGTTTCATCAGCGCTTCCATAGGAGTAATGGTATTTATATCCAGACTTATGATCTCTTCTTTGATTTCCTCTAACAAAGGATCATCTAAATTGAAGAAACTCATTTGCATTTCGTCTTTTGCAGCTTTAATTCCGTTCAGCGCATCGCTGGAATGATTTTTTTCTAATTTCTTTAAAAGCTTTTGCGCTTTCAAAATTACGATCTGAGGCATTCCGGCCATCTTCGCCACATGTATTCCAAAACTATGAGCACTTCCTCCTTTTACTAATTTTCGAATAAAAAGTACCGTATCTTTCAATTCTTTGACGGCCACATTATAATTCTGAATTCTAGGCAATGATTCACTCATTTCATTCAACTCATGGTAATGTGTTGCAAATAATGTCTTCGGTTTCGAAGGATGTTCATGCAAAAATTCTGCAATTGCCCATGCAATAGAAATCCCGTCATAGGTACTCGTTCCTCTTCCAATTTCATCTAAAAGCACTAAACTCCTGTCGGAAATATTATTCAAGATAGAGGCAGTTTCATTCATTTCGACCATAAAAGTAGATTCTCCCATCGAAATATTATCACTCGCTCCTACTCTGGTAAATATTTTATCTACAATTCCCATTCTAACGCTGTCTGCCGGAACAAAACTTCCCATTTGAGACAAGAGCACAATTAAAGCCGTTTGACGCAAAATAGCTGACTTTCCAGACATATTAGGACCCGTTATCATAATCAATTGTTGCGTTTCTCTATCCAAGAAAACATCATTGGCAATATAAGGCATCCCAACCGGCAATTGTTTTTCGATAACAGGATGTCTTCCGTTTTTGATTTCCAGTTCGAATGTTTCGTCTAGTTCAGGGCAGATGTATTTATTTTCGATAGCCAACTGTGTAAAAGAACACAAACAATCCAGTTGCGCCACCAAATTAGCATTCATTTGAACCGGCTTGATATACGTGGCAATCCAACTCACCAATTGTTCAAATAATTCTACTTCTATTTTATGAATTTTCTCTTCGGCACCCAGGATTTTAGTTTCATATTCTTTTAATTCCTCCGTAATATAACGCTCTGCATTAACCAAAGTTTGTTTTCGAATCCATTCCACAGGAACTTTATCTTTGTGCATATTCCTAACTTCGATGTAATATCCAAAAACGTTATTAAAGGAAATTTTCAACGATGAAATCCCCGTCAATTGTGATTCTCGTTTTTCAATTCCTTCCAAGAATTCCTTTCCGGAAGTTGATATCGCCCGTAAATCATCTAATTCCGCATTGATTCCTTTGGCAATCGCATTTCCTTTGGCAATCGCCACAGGAGCATCTTGATTTAAAACCGTTTTGATTTTTTCACGCAATAATTCACAACTGTGCAAACTGTCACCAATTACTTTTACTGCTTCTTGCGGACTTTCTAACGCCAAAGCTTTTATTGGAATAATAGCATCCAAGGATTCTTTCAGATAAATCACTTCGCGAGGAGATACTTTTCCGGCTGCAATTTTCGAAATCAAACGCTCCAAATCAGAAATTTGCTTGATTTGATTCTGAATGTTTTTCAAAACATCCTGATTTTCTTTTAAATACGAAACCACCTGATGACGGCTTTTTATTTTAACACTGTCTTTCAACGGCAATGCCAACCATCTTTTTAACAAACGACCACCCATTGGCGAAAGCGTTTTATCAATAACATCCAGTAGCGTCACCGCGTTTGGATTATAACTGTGATACAATTCCAGGTTGCGAATCGTAAAACGGTCCATCCAGACGTAAGCGTCTTCGGCAATACGCTGAATCGCCGTTATATGTTGGACTTTATTATGCTGTGTTTCGGATAAATAATACAAAATGGCTCCCGAAGCAATAATTCCTTCTTTCAATTCTTCGATTCCAAATCCTTTCAAAGAAACCGTTTGAAAGTGCTTGGTTAAGGTCTCGAATGCGTAGTCTTCTTTGTAAATCCAATCTTCCAGATAAAAACTATGATAATCCTCTCCGAAAATTTCCCGGAAATCATTTTTATTATTTTTGGGAATCAGAACTTCACTTGGATTAAAATTCTGCAACAGTTTATCAATATATTCTGCATTTCCTTGCGCCGTTAAAAACTCACCTGTAGAAACATCCAAAAAGGAAATTCCTATTGATTTATTGGCAAAGAAAATGGACGCTAAAAAGTTATTGGTTTTAGATTGCAAAACCTCATCATTCATAGAAACACCAGGAGTTACCAATTCAGTAACACCACGTTTCACGATAGTTTTAGTCATTTTTGGATCTTCGAGCTGGTCACAAATTGCTACACGAAGTCCCGCTTTGACTAATTTTGGTAAATAGGTATTCAAGGAATGATGTGGAAAACCAGCCAGCGCTGTTTCAGTCTCAGAGCCCGCTCCACGCTTAGTTAAGACAATTCCTAATATTTTTGAAGCACGAACTGCGTCTTCTCCAAATGTCTCATAAAAATCCCCTACGCGAAACAACAAGCAAGCATCCGGATACTTTCTTTTTATCTCATTATACTGCTTCATTAACGGAGTTTCCTTAACTACTTTATCTTTAGATGCCAATTGTATTGCTGTTTAAAATTGAAAAATTATCAGCGAATTTATAGATTTTAAAACAAATAAATAACGAGTTCAAAAAATTAAACTATTTTTAAGAAAGATTTGATCCATAATTTCTATTTTTTCTTTAGATTTGTAAATACTTTTAAATCGAAATAGATATGAAAAAAATAATTACTCTAGCTATGCTAGTTGTCTTAGGAGCAGTTACTTCTAATGCACAAGAAACTTCAAAAAAATTAAAAGTTACTAATACTAAAGCTACTACTGCAAAAGTAAATGGTGCAGGAATGGTTTTTGTAACTGAAACTATTGACTACGGTACGGTTGCATACAACTCTGATGGTAAACGTGAATTTGTTTTCACAAATAACGGTAACAAACCTTTAATCATTACTAACGCTCAAGGATCTTGTGGTTGCACCGTTCCTACTTATCCTAAAGAACCAATTGCTCCGGGAGCAAAAGGAGTTATTGGAGTAAAATATGACACTTCAAGAGCAGGTCAACCATTTAATAAAACAGTAACATTGACCACTAATGCTGTTGTTCCTACCAAAACACTTACAATAAAAGGAAATGTTTTAGCCGCTGAACCTTCAAAAAGCTAAATTTTAACTAAATACACAAAAAAGCTTCCATTAACTTCGGAAGCTTTTTTTTTGAATAATTTACACAAACATGAGAAAGCTAGAAAACAGCGAACTGGATCGAAAATCTATCGAAGCATTTAAACAATCTGAAAAAACACCCCTGATTTTAGTATTAGATGATATCCGCAGTTTGCATAATATTGGTTCCGTCTTTAGAACAGCCGACGCATTTTTGATTGAAAAAATATATTTGTGTGGTATCACTGCCATTCCTCCAAACAAAGAAATTCACAAAACAGCACTAGGAGCTACTGAAACTGTCGCTTGGGAACATAATGAAAATGTTCTTGACGTTATTGAAAAATTAAAAAAAGAAAACACCACCACACTTGCCATAGAACAAGTAGAAAGTGCTGTTTTTCTCCAAGATTTTAAAATCGAAAAGGGCAGAAAATATGCTTTGGTATTTGGAAACGAAGTACATGGAGTTTCTCAGGAAGCGGTTGCCTTGTGTGATGGTTGCATCGAAATTCCTCAATTAGGCACTAAACATTCTTTAAATATTTCAGTAAGCGCAGGGATTGTGGTTTGGGATTTATTTAAACAATTTAACGATTAGATCTTTGGATTTCTGGACAATTGGATTGTTAGATTTTTAGACTTCTTAGATTATGATAAAACGAAAAAATAAGGTAGCAATACACTACATTTCTTACCCACCTTATCTAATTTTTCCAGAATAAAAAATCTAACAGTCTAAAAATCTAAGAAGTCTGAAATTAGTCTATTTTCTTCTTAATTTCATCTAAAACATAGAGATAATCTTCTTGATTTTTTACGAAATCCCTATTAGAAACATCAATAATCAAAACATTCAAATCAGTTTGCGATTTAATATAATCCAGATAACCGCTATTGATTTTATCCAAATATTCGGCCGGAATTTTTTGTTCGTAGCTTCTGCCGCGTTTCTTAATATTTTGCAACAGCCTTTCTGAATTTTGATACAAATAAATATACAAATCCGGTTTTGGCATTTCTCTGTAAATGATATCAAACAGATTACGATACAAACGATATTCATCTTCGGCCAGTGTTATTTTGGCAAAAATCAAAGACTTAAAAATATGATAATCGGCAACCAGAAAGTCTTTAAACAAATCAAATTGCGCCAAATCATCAGACAATTGTTGGTATCTATCAGCGAGAAATGACATTTCCAGCGGAAACGCATATCGGTTTTGATCTTTATAAAATTTGGGTAAAAATGGATTGTCCGCAAAACGTTCCAGAACCGTTTTCGCATTAAAATCCTCGGAAATTTTCGTAACCAAAGTGGTTTTTCCCGCTCCGATATTCCCTTCGAAAGCGACATAATTAAATTGCTCTAAAGAAATATTCTGCAAAGGATTTACTAAATTCTGAACCACTGTACAAACACTTTCATCTGGAGACAATGTCAATAATTCCGAAATATTTTTTTGAAGAATAGGATGTTTCCAATCTAAATTTAAATCCTGAATGGGCAACAAAACAAAATTCCTGTTTTGCATTAAGGGATGCGGAATTTGGAGTTTTTCGGTAGCAATAATTTCTGAATCGAAAGCAATCAAATCAATATCAATCGTGCGTGATTGATACTCATGTGTTTTATTCCGCAAACGACCCAATCGCTTTTCAATTTTTAAAACCTGAGACAGAATTTTATGTGCGGAACTAAAAGTATGCAAAACCAAAGCACAATTATAAAAAGCATCACTTTCAAAACCCCAAGCTGGAGTCTCATATAATCTGGAGACTTTGATTACAGTACCAATTTCTTGATGTATCAATTCCAAACAACGTTCGATATTTTCCAAACGATTGCCTTGATTACTACCTATAGATAAAATGACCTGATGTTGTGATTTCATAATTAGGTGCAAATTAACTAAAAGAATTTTAGAATTAGCAATATATTTGTATCCTGTGTTGATAATTAAACTTAGAAAGTACAAACAATTATTTGTAACATTTCAATCTTTTTTACGACATATTAAAAAAATATAATTATGAAATTTTTAGGAAATGTATTAGCTACCATTATAGGTATTTTTGTTTTTTTCATGTTGTTCTTTTTTGGAATTATTCTCATTGGAGCCATTTTTGGTGGTGAATCTGAAGGTGTTGCGGTAAAAAATAATTCTGTTATCGAATTGGATTTGGAAGACATCAGAAACGACTATGCCGGAAAATACAAAGACCCTTGGGTAACTATTTTTTCAGAAAACAAAAAAATAGGTTTATCAGACATTATCAATGCTATTGAAGAAGCAAAAACGGATGCCGACATTAAAGGCATTTCTATCCTAAATAATGCTTCGTCATTAGGTATGGCGCAAAGCAAGGCATTAAGAGATGCTCTGGAAAGCTTTAAAAAATCAGGTAAATTCGTCATGGCTTATGCCAATTCGTATTCACAAAAAGAATATTATCTAAATTCTGTTGCCAGCCCAATTTACTTAAATCCTGTTGGAGATATGGATTTCAAAGGCCTTTCTGCTGAACTTATGTTCTTTAAAGATTTTCAGGAAAAATCAGGATTAAAAATGGAAGTAATACGCCATGGAAAATATAAAAGTGCTGTTGAGCCGTTTTTAGAAAATAAAATGAGTGATGCCAACAGAGAACAAACTACCGCATTATTAAATTCAGTTTGGAATTCAATCACTAGTGACATCTCTAAAAGCAGAAATATATCTGTGGCTAAATTGAATGAAATTGCCAATGGACTTCTAGCTCGAACTCCGGAAATGGCAAAATCCCAGAAATTGGTTGACATTGTTGCCTATGAAGATGTGTACCACAACGCCATCCGAAAAGCACTTAAAGTAGCCAATGACGAAGAATACAATAAAGTATCTATTTGTGATTATGCTCAAAAAGTAGCCACTACTTCGCAAACTTTCGACAGTAAAGATGAAATAGCCATTATTTATGCCCAAGGTGAAATTAGGGGTGGCGAAGGTGATGTCAATGTCATCGGAGAAGGTTCTATGCGTCGCTCGTTACAAGAGGCTCGAAAAAACAAAAATGTAAAAGCGATTGTACTTCGCATCGACAGTCCTGGCGGAAGCGCTTTGACATCAGATTTGATTTGGAGAGAAATTGAATTGACTAAAAAAATAAAACCGGTAGTCGTTTCTATGGGGAATTATGCAGCTTCAGGCGGGTATTATATTGCTTGTAATGCCAACACCATTTTTGCCGAAGAAAATACAATCACCGGTTCTATTGGCGTTTTTGGAATATTACCTAATTTCACTCCATTAGCCACTAAAATAGGAATTCATACCGAGCAAGTTAAAACACATCAAAACTCAGCAAATTATAGTCCTTTTGTTCCAATTGATGAAAAATTCAAAGCCGTTACATTAGAAGGTGTTGAACATATTTACAAAACTTTTGTTACGCATGTAGCTCAAGGTCGAAAAATGACATTTGCACAAGTTGATGCTATTGCACAAGGAAGAGTCTGGACAGGTTCAGAAGCCCTGAAAATTGGACTTGTAGATAAAATTGGAGGTTTAGATGATGCAATTGCAAAAGCTGCTTCTTTGGCAAAAATAAAAAGCTACAGCACCCAAAATTATCCGGAATACGATAAAAACTTCAATGATCTTTTAGCTAATCTTCCTTTTGCAAAATCTAAAGAAGATTTTATAAAAGAAGAAATTGGAGAAGAAAACTATAGAATTATGCAACAAATAAAAAAATTACAAGCGCAAAAAGGAGTTCAAGCCCTAATGCCTTTTGAAATTAATATTCAGTAAGAACTTTATAACTCACTAGAAAATCCGTTTAATCAATTGCTTAAACGGATTTTTTTATACTATAAAGTTAAATTATTGTTTATAAAAAACACCAAGAAAATTACTCTGTCCTAAAAATACTATTTTTGTAAAAGAATACAAGGCGCTGTTTTTGCTCCACGTATAGAATCTAAAGAAATTAAATTATGGTAAAGAAAGTTTTAAAAATCATTGGAATTCTGATTATCCTACTCGTCGTGACTTTATTTGCTGCGCCTTATCTATTTAAAGATCAAATAAAAGCTAAAATTTCTGAAGCTATCAATGCCAAAGTAGATGCCAAAGTCACTTTTGCAGAAGCGGATTTAAGCTTATTCAAAAATTTTCCAAATGCGAATGTGACACTGGGAAAATTAGTCATTATAAACAAAGCTCCTTTTGAAGGTGACACTTTGATTTCACTAGGCGAATTGAATTTAAAAATGTCTATCAAAGAACTTTTTAAAGGTAAAAATGAAGCGATGTCTATTGACGGAATCACTTCGAAAAATGGACTAATCAATATCATTTTCAATAAAGACGGAATCGGGAATTACGACATTGCTTTGAAAGATGACAAAACCAAAGACGATGGAAAAAGCAGTCCGTTATCATTAAAAATACAAGATTATAAAATTGAGAATTTCAAGTTCCGCTATTTTGACGAAAGTTCAAAAATAAAAATGGCAATCGACAGTTTAAACCACGAAGGAACCGGGGATTTTGCAGCCCAAAAATTAGATTTGGTTACCAAATCAACGGCGAAAGTATCACTCGATATGGACAAAGTCAATTACATGAAAAATGTTGCCTTGACTCTGGACGCAGTTTTGGGAATCGATTTAGAAAAAAGTAAATATACCTTCAAAGAAAACAAAGCGTTAATTAATCAATTGCCACTGGAATTTGATGGTTTTATTCAAATGGTGGAAACGGGTCAACAATATGATTTGAAATTTAAAACCCCAACTTCATCCTTCAAAAATTTCTTAGGAATTATCCCTGCAGCCTATGCCTCGAGTTTGGACAACGTAAAAACAACCGGCGATTTTACCGTAGTGGGTTTTGCAAAAGGCTTGTATTCTGACACAACGGTGCCAAAATTCAATATTGAAATCGCTTCCAATAACGCTTCATTTCAATATCCTAATTTACCAAAATCGGTTCAAAATATCGTTATTGACACTAAAATTATAAACGAAACAGGGATTCTAAATGATACGTATGTCAACTTGGACAAGCTCTCTTTCAAAATAGATCAAGACGTTTTTAATGCCAAAGCCAACATCAAAAACATAACACAAAACGCAATTGTTGATGCCGCTTTAAAAGGAACTATCAATTTAGCCAATCTTTCCAAAGCGTATCCTATAAAACTGGACAAGCCATTATCAGGGGTTTTAAAGGCCGATGTGACTACAAAATTTGATATGCAATCTGTAGAGAAAAGTCAGTATCAAAACATCAATAATGCGGGAACAATGAGTCTTTCAGGTTTCAATTATGTGGATGAGAACGGCAAAACAATGAACATCAGCACTGCCCTAGTTCAGTTTAATCCCAGCCAAGTCAATTTGAAACAACTGAATGCGACTACAGGAAAAAGCGATATAAGTGTAACGGGAGTTTTAGAGAATTTTTACGGGTTTATATTTAGAAACCAAGAATTGAAAGGAAACTTCAACATGAATTCTAAACAATTAGCCGTTGATGATTTTATGACAACCGGTGAAACCACTAAAACCGCGACTAAAACGACCCCGACGGTTCGGGATAAAAAAGCAGAGGCAATGAAGATTCCTGCTTTCTTAAATTGTACGCTTACCGCAAAAGCGACTACGGTTTTATATGATAATTTGACTCTGAAAGATGTATCGGGAAAACTAATCGTGAAAGACGAAAAAGTGACTTTAGAAAATGTAAAAACATCTATTTTCGGTGGAACAATTGGTGTAAATGGAGCTGTTTCCACAAAAGGAAAAACACCAGTTTTCAATATGGATTTAAAATTAAATCAAGTCGATATTGCACAGTCTTTCACCCAACTGGATATGCTGAAAAAAATTGCGCCAATCGCCGGAATCATCAACGGAAAATTAAATTCAAATATCAAATTGAATGGAAATCTTGATGCAACAGAACTAACTCCTGACTTGAAAACGCTTACCGGAGATTTATTGGGACAATTGCTTTCTACGACAGTAAACTCAAGTAATTCGACTTTGCTGACCGCTTTAGGTTCTAACTTAAAATTCATTGATGTAAGTAAAATCAATTTGAATGATTTGAAAGCGGCGGTTACGTTCAAGGACGGAAAAGTAAATGTAAAACCATTTGACATCAAGTATAAAGACATTAAAGCAACTATTGGAGGAACCCATGGTTTTGACCAAAGCATGAATTACAATCTAAAATTTGATGTTCCCGCAAAATATTTGGGTTCAGAAGCGAATGCGCTAATTGCGAAATTATCTCCTGCTGACGCTGCAAAACTGCAAAGCATTCCGATAAATGCGATATTAGTTGGGAATTTCACGAATCCAAAAATAACAACTGACATCAACAGTGCAGTAACTAAATTGACCACTCAACTAGTAAACCAACAAAAAGACAGATTGGTGAAACAAGGAACTTCGGCTTTGACTGATTTCATTAATAAAAACAAGAAACCAGGAGATACTACAAAAACGGCGACTCCAGCAACTCCCGCAACTAAGGAAGAGGTAAAAACTAAGGCTAAAGATTTATTAAATGGATTGTTTAATAAAAAGAAAAAAACAGAAGAGCCTAAAGTACAACAACAATAATTTGATATAAAGCAATAGTTTTTCATCATACAAAAAAGCAGGAATCTCTAAAATTGAGATTCCTGCTTTTTTATGGAATTTTTATACGTTGATTTTTACCGCATATCCTTCGGAACCACGGATATTAAAAACCGTTCCATCATCTAATGGAAAATATGTTTTTTGTTCGTTGCGAAAACAAATCCTCTGGATCGGTTAGTTTTTCTAATTCTTGTTTTAGGTTTGTTCTTAGAATGCTCAATCCAAATTGATACGAGGCATTCATCCAACCAAAACCTTCTTCCGTAATATAATCGAATGCTGTGCCTACATTACCGTATTCGGCTAAAATTTTATGAGAACTCGTTTCTAAATTAAATTTTTCAGGAATGGTTCCGTTAAAATCTACGGCGTTTCTTGTGATGAGCCACAACCAGCGGTAAACCATTTCTTGAGCTTCCTCTACATAATTATAATTTAATAATCCTTCCCATAAAATTATTTGATGCGGCGCCCATCCAAAAGGGTAATCCCATTGGCGCTGCGGCGAATCGACATCAATATCGGCAATCGCTTCTTTGGTACTTCCTGCAATTCCCCCTTTTAATTTGAATTTTGGCAATGCTGTCTTTACCAAAATTTCAGCTTGCTCTGTACTGCATAATTTTGCCCAAAGCGGATAAAAAGTTGTAGCTGCTTCAAATTGATGTGCTTCTTCTGTTATAAAGTTATAATCAAAATAGACTCCTTTATCCTTATCCCAACACAATTCGTCAATTTTTTCTTTTCTAAAAGCGGCTTTTTTATTCCAATATTCTCTGGAATAAACTATGTTTTTATCATATTGAAAATGATTATCAAACTCATTTTCAATCAAGAAAGCAATATCCGTTTCGTATTTATAAAGTAAACTATTCAAATCTATCGCATTCAAATCGGCACAAACATTGACCAAGCGATTGGTGGTGTCGTGCCCGCTTTCGCGCATGCTGCGATCGTGAACAAAATAAGCATCAAGATTGGCATCAACAATTTCTCTTTCGAGGTATTTTTTTTCAAAATCACGCAAAGGCAAATTGTACAACAAAGCATATTTTTCAAGAACATCATCAAAATGCCCCACCTCAACTTCAAACGGAAGACCAATTCCTTCCGCCTTGTATCGGTTTAATCCATTTGGCCTAAGCCTTTTCCCTTCTTCCATCCAAACCGTTTGGTATTCTTTGATAGCAGTCTTAAGATGTTTTTCGATCCAAGATGCTTCTGGCTTTGATTTTTCCACAATGGCAACAATCAAAGAGGTGTATAACGGTGGTTGTGTTCGTGTCAAATAATAACTTCGATTCGCATTGAGAATCTTACCATAATGGTCAATCTGGTATTTAAAATTTTCGGCAATGGCAATGGCAAGCTCCAATTTATCGTCTAATAAAAGTCCCATTGCTATAAAATAGCTATCCCAGCCATACATTTCGTTGAATCGCCCGCCTGGAACCACAAACGGAACCCCTTTTGTTTGACTGCCTTCTTGCTGCAAAGCCAAAGCCAAGATTCCCGGCTTTTTATTTAAGGTCAGCTCATATTCTGATGAAATATTTTCGGGCAACTGAACGACTTTTAATTTTGGAATCGATTTTTCCAGGTTTTTAAAATACTCAAAAGCCATATCATCCTTTTTAGGAACATATAAATACGAAATTGAGTTCTCTATCTTTTCATCTTCTATAATTTTCGCAACTCCTTTTGCGTCAATAGTTCTGGTGAGCCCTTCCCAATATAAATTTTTTATTTTTCTAGAAATGCGACTTACAGGATTTTCAATTATTTCAGAAATGTCAATTTCGGCAAAAACAGAATTGTATTTTTTAGACAAAGCCAATTCCTGCAATAAATTGGAAAGATGATAGGTTCCTTCTATCTGTATCGAATTTCCGTTTTTGTCTTCCAATAAAAAACTTTTTGGACCTTGATCATCAATCGTAATTTTTTTGTCGCCATCCGTATCTTCCTGAGCTAATAAACTCTGAAGTGTTTGATCTATGTTTAGTTTAAATTTCATTTTTAGCAGTTATTTTTTTTAAAATAAAAAAAGAAATCAATAGTAATGACATTGGAATTAAGGTGTAATAGAATGCATTTTCCGGTCCTTGATTCTGGAACAACCAACCGATAATCCTGGAACCTAATGTACCACCAAGTGCTGAAAAGACAACAATTAAACCTGTCATTGAACTATGTAGTTTTTTTGGCAAAGCACTCAATATAACCGAATTGAGCAACGGATAAATAGGCGCAATAAATAACCCCACAAGTGGAAATGCAAAACCAATTAATGGTATATCACGAAACGAATCGATTGTTTTCACTTCAAGTCCAACCGTTTTTGGCAGCACGAAAATTACAATCAACATGGCACATACAATACAAAAACTCAATACCCAAATCCAATTTATTCTTTTGGTGATTTCGCCGGCTAAAATTCTCCCAATTGCTAATGAAATGGCCAGAATACTTGCCATCATTATACTATTGTTCTCGGATAAATGAAGTACTTTATCATTGAATGTTGGCAGCCAAGACATAATTCCTTGCTCGATCATTACAAATAAAAAGGCACTGACAACAAAGACAACAACCAATAATTTTGTCATCAATTTGAACATTTGCGAAAAATCATCCGCTAAATTCACACCTGAAATTTCTGTTGGCTTTTCTATTTTTGTAAAAAACAAAAAGACAAACGAGAGTAATGATAACAAAGCCAAAAGCCAATATACATTAAGCCAGGAATCTGGATTAGCTTCATCATTGAAAGCTGGGAATAAAAAATAAGCCAATGCAATTCCTATCATAAAAACTCCTTCGACACTGCTCATTAATGCATTGTGTTCCCTTTGATTTTCGGTTATTGTGCCAATTAACGAATAGACTGATACTTTTATCAGTGCAAAAGACACACCAACAGTTGCAAAAAGCAGTTTTGCATAATCAAAGGAATTACCATAAAACATGGCAATACAGGCAAAAGCCACCAATCCCAACCCAATAAGCATTGCTTTTTTATAACCAATTCTAGGTAAAAAAGAAGCAATTAAAAATGAAACAATTGCAATGGGCAAGTCCTTAAAAGCCTCCAGAATACTGGCCTGCAATTCGTTTACACCATAATTTTTTTGCGCTTTTAAAATCACAATTCCAACGCTGTTCAGCAAAATGGCAAACACAAAATAATTGAGATATAGCACTGTTGTTATTCCTACTTTTTTCATAATAATCTATTGATTTACTGACGAATGTAGCAAAAACCAAATGCTGTTATAAAAACAACATTTGGCTGAACTAATTAATACAAAACTAAAAGTTAATTGCTACAGAGAATCTGAAAGCACGTCCTAAAATAGGTCTTGCCAAAAACACATCGCTAGCAGATGATGTTGTCTGTCTAGGATTCCCTTCGGTTAAACCAATTTCATTAAACAGATTGGAACCATCAAGGGCAAATCGTAAATTATTTACTTTGTAATTTAGACCCGCACCAACTTCCTTGAAAGCAGGTAAAACTTGTTTGTTATCTTGGTTGGTGTATTTTTTGTCAAAATAAGAATATTGAACATAGGCGGTTAATCTCTTCGTAATATCAACTTCCGGTCTTACGGCACAGAAGAATTTAGGGATTCGACGGGCAGCATTTCCGTTGTAATCAAAAGTGCTTCCATCAGCATTTGTACCGGTAAAATTATCATATTCCGGGTTTTGAACAGTAAAGTTAAAGTTCAATCTCGTCATTTTATATTTTACATTTGTTTCTACTTCTAAACCTAAATTGTTTACATCAGCAAATTTATTTTCAGACGACCCATCGGCTAATATGTCTGTAAAGGCAACATTTTTTAAATTCATGTGAAACAAATTGGCATTCACCGAAAGAAACGAATTTGCATATTTATAACCCAACTCCAATTGATTGACAAAAGTGTTTTCCAGTTTACTTAAATCATTTGCATTGTCATAAAAAGATTCCTCAATTGGCGATCTAAAACCGTGGCTGTATCTTAAATAAGATGCCATATTATCATTAAACTTATAATTTCCTGCTCCGGTATAAGAGATCTCACTTACATCATATTTCCAATACGTATAAGGATTTCCCTGAATTGTAGTTACGGCGTCATCGGCAGTATTATTATCTAAAACACCTAGATTTTCGGCAAAGAAACGAGCATTGTCCCTATATCCTGAATATTGGTTTTTATCATATCTTAAACCCACATTAAATGTCAATTTATCCGTTGCCTGAATTTCGGCATCTACATAAACATCATTTAATTTCCCTTTGGTTTGTGCATCTCTTTCAAGCCAAGTAATTCTTTCGATTCCATTCCAAGTATGGGATATTCCAGTTGCCGTATTATTTACATTTACCAATCTTGGATTGTCGGTAACATCTACCAAATAGTTACTCCAGTTCCAGTATTGATTTGATTTCCAATTTGAATAATAGTAGCCAACAGTAAGATTAACAGGCTTCAAATCGAAACCGAAAGATAGATTATTGGCAAAATTCTCCATTTGTTTGTGAATGTACCAATGATCGGCTCTCATAATCAATGAATTTGCATTTAATGCCGCATCGTTGTCTACATAAGTATAACTCAAGTTTCCAGTATCTGCAGGAGCTAATCCTTGCACATCTGTTGCGTAAGCTGTTTGTGACCAAGGCCCACCGGTGCTGAAAATAGCATTGTAATTCAAATCTATTTTAGTGCTTCTGAATGCATTTTTTAAGGTAACTTTCTCCGAAACTTTCTTTTTGAATTCGGCTCCAATAGCATCAACAACTGGATGTACACCATCTTCTAAATCGGCATTAAAGGTTCCTCCACCGTATTGTGGCACACTTAAATGCGAGAAATTTGCAGAAGTCAAAGTACCGTAATTGGGATCAAATCCATCTATTCCTTCGACTTTTCCATTGTTACTTTTTAATGGAATTGGCAAATAGAATGTATTTCTGTCATCTAGTTTCTTATAGTTTAATCTCAAATAACCTCCATCATCAAACTTATAAGTCAAATTCATTTTTACTTGTCCACCTTTGTTTGCTGTAAAACCAGTTTTTCTGATTCCATCATCGACTCTGTAAAATCCACCAACATTAAAGAACAATTTATCTTGAACTAATGCTCCGCTTAAATTAAGATCTGTTCTGAATAAACCATAATCTCCAACGGTAAGTTTCGCTCTTCCTTGAAAATCATTTTGTCCCGTTTTTGAAATAAAATTGATAATTCCCCCTGGAGCATTCGATGCAAAAATAGATGCTGAACCACCACGAACGGCTTCCATTTTACTAACAGTTTCATCAAGTCTATACCAGTTATCAGCATTGGCAAACTGCAAAGCACCGTCTTCAAAAACTGGTAAACCGTCTTCCTGAATTTGTACATATTCATATGCTCCAGCTGATGGAATTCCTCTTGCAAAAAGGTTGTTACCCACTTCTCCACCCGATGTTTCAACAACAAAACCAGGAATGGTTTGAAGAATAGCTGCTGTACTAATTGGCGCTCTATCCTCGATTGCTTTAGCTCCCATAGTCGTAATTGCAATACTTGATTCTAATTTTGATCTTGGGCTTGATGAACCGGTGACAACCACTTCTTTCAAGCTTTGCGACTCAGCTTCGATGCGAAAATCCACCGTTAGATTTTCGCCTTCCTTAACAGAAACATTCTTTTGAGTTGATTTGTATCCAATGTTTGTTACAAGAATAGTATAACTTCCTGCAGAAAGATTTAAAAATGTATATTTTCCGTCAGCATCCGTACTCACCGCTTTTGAAGTTCCTTGAATAATGACATTTGCACCTGGGATGGTTTGCCCGTTCTCGTCGGATACTTGTCCAGAAATACTGCTTTTTTCCTGTGAAAAAGCCATTGTTGGAAGAATAAACACCAGCAGCATTAAAAATAATGCAACTGGGTGATAATTGAACTGTTTCATGATATTTGTTATTTGGTTAGTTAATTGTGGGGTAAAACTAGAGCCTATTTAGTTAGGTAGATGCTGATTTTTTACCGAAAACGTTTTCGATTTTACCGAAAACGTTTTCGACGAATAAATTTAACTAATTATCAATTAGTTTTATTACATTTATTATTATGAATGATACCAGACTTATTGATATTGCAACAGCCTTAGGAATTTCTGTCACTACGGTCTCAAAAGCATTAAAAGGATATACTGATGTTAGTGAAACCACTCGAGCAAAAGTTCTTGAAATGGTAACTTCTATGAATTACAAACCCAATGTCAATGCAGTAAACCTTAGGACAAACGAAACCAAAACCATTGGGGTAATTATTCCTACTATGGTGCATCATTTTTTTTCAAGTGTTTTGAACGGTATTTTAGACGAAGCCGAAAACAGAGAATATCTCGTTATCATTTTGCAATCAAATGAAAAATATGAGCTAGAGAAAAAGCAAATTGCATTGCTGTTACAAAAAAGAGTTGATGGCATTTTGATTTCGCTATCAAATGAGACAGACGATTTCTCTCATATTAATGAAGCCATAAAAAAGAACACTCCCGTAGTATTGTTTGATAAAATTGCTAAACTGGTAAATTGCTCCAAAGTGGTCATTAATGACCGAAAAGCAGCTTATGATGCCGTTACTTATTTAATAGAAAAAGGATATAAAAAAATTGCCCATTTTAGAGGTTCTTATACGCCTCAAAATTCAATTGATCGTTTTTTAGGATATAAAAAAGCACTGGAAGACCACAATATTCCTTATGATCCTTCGCTGGTTTATTTATGCGATCACAACGCCGATTTTGAAGATGGTTATGCCAATGCCCAAAAACTGGTTAATGACCATAAAGATGTCGATGCCGTTTTTGCTGTCACTGATTTGGTTGCTATCGGAATTATAAAATACCTTAACGAAATACAAATCAAAATCCCGGAACAAATTGCTGTTTTTGGTTTCAGCAATTGGTTTATGTCAACCGTAATTTCTCCAAAACTCACAACGATTGACCAGCCTGGTTATGATATTGGTCAACGCGCCGCCTCTATTTTGATAAATGAAATAGCGCAAATTAAAGAACACCTTCCCGTTACGCATCAAACTATTGAACTCCCTACACACATTATCGAGAGGGAGTCTACTCTAAGAAGTTAAACATTTCTGCACACAAATTTTTACACCTCAACTCTTACCACATAGCCCTCAGAACCACGAATATTAAAAACAGTTCCATCCTCAAACAATAAATACTGCCCTTTTATACCCGTTAGTTTTCCTTGAAATTGAGGTGTTTTATCCAAGCTTAAACTGTTTACTTTATTTGGGTATTGTAAAACAGGATAATGCATCTCATACAAATCATTTTTTTGCGAATAGAAATACTCCTTAGCTTCGGCAGGAATTAAATCCTCCACTTTCAATCGTTCTGCAATTAAGTCAATTTGTTCTACATTGTTGGTTAACATTTTCCGCCAATTGGTTTTATCGGCATAATGATTTTTCAAGGCTACCTCTGTAATTCCGGCCAAGTAACGATTAGGAACTTCCACAATCGAAATGGCTTGTGTTGCTCCTTGATCGATCCATCGTGTAGGCACTTGGGTTTTTCTGGTCACTCCTACTTTTACTTCACTCGACAAAGCCAAATACACAATATGCGGTTGCAATTGTACTTTTTCTTCATAAGCCAAATCTCTATCCTGAATTCCAAGATGGGCAGTACTTAACTCCGGTTTCATGATCCAATCCCCAACAGCAGCACTAGAATAGAAACAATCATAACAAAACCCTTGTCGGAATATTTTTTTCTTCTTTCCACAATTCAAACATTGATACCCTACGAAATTAATTTCAAGGCTTTTGTTTAGCAATTGATTCACGTTTAAAAAGCTATTTTCAAAAACCAAATAATATTGAATTGGGTTTCCAAATTCGGTTTGCATTTTTACAAGTACACCTTCGTATGTCATTGTGATTTTAGATTGTTGATTAACGATTTCTGATTTTAGATTTAGCAGTGCAAATTTTAGAATTCATATTATTAGAATTCATTTCTGAGTTGAAATCTTTACTATAATATAGAATTGTTTTTTATAAAAAAACACTATTTTTGATACTTTGACAAAGTTAGTATTTGTCAATCGATATTCAAATCTTAAATTTCAGCCTTTTTCCAATAGGAAAAAATATGAAATTTAAAATCGTTAATCAACAATCTGAAATCTATATGCCTTTAACCATAATCAATTCGTTTGCCTCCTGGGTTCTAAAACAAAGAATCCATCAGATCGAACTTTTCCTAAAATATCCAAATGAGGTTCAGGAAGAATTGCTTATGAATTTAATTCAGTCATCCAAAAATACTGCTTTAGGCAAAGAATATGATTATGCTTCGATACATTCCTACGCGGCTTTTTCCGAAAGGATTCCTATTTCAACCTACGAAGAATTACAGCCACTGATTGAAAGAACCCGCAAAGGAGAACAAAATGTTTTTTGGGAAACACCTATAAAATGGTTTGCCAAATCAAGCGGAACAACAAATGCTAAAAGTAAATTTATTCCAGTGAGCAATGAAGCACTGGAAGATTGTCATTATAAAGGAAGCAAGGATTTGTTGTGTTTGTATTTAAATAACAACGAAGATTCAGAACTTTTTCTTGGAAAAAGTCTGCGTCTTGGCGGAAGTTCCCAAATCTATGAAGACAACAATACGTTCTTTGGAGATTTATCTGCCATATTAATTGAAAATATGCCTATTTGGGCTGAATTCAGCAGTACGCCAAGCAACAAAATTTCCCTTATGAGCGAATGGGAAACAAAAATTGCTGCGATTATAAACGAAACAAAAAATGAAAATGTAACCAGTTTTGCCGGAGTTCCTTCTTGGATGTTAGTTTTAATGAATAAAATGCTGGAAGAAACCGGAAAAGGAAATTTATTTGAACTTTGGCCTAATTTGGAAGTCTACTTTCACGGAGGTGTAAATTTCGAACCCTACCGAGACCAGTACAAAAAAATACTTCCGAAAAAAGAGTTTAAATATTACGAAATATACAATGCTTCCGAAGGCTTTTTTGCTATTCAGGATTTAAATTATTCCAGTGATTTATTATTGATGCTGGATTACGGAATTTTCTATGAATTTATTCCAATGGATACTTTTGGAACACCAGACCAAAAAACGATTCGATTGGCAGATGTAGAACTTTTCAAAAATTATGCTTTGGTGATCACTACCAATTCCGGTTTATGGCGTTATTTGATAGGTGATACCGTTCGTTTCACCTCATTGAATCCGTACCGAATTAGGGTTACGGGAAGAACCAAACATCACATTAATGTTTTTGGCGAAGAATTGATGGTCGAAAATACGGATCAGGCTATTGCCAAAGCGTGTAAAATGACGCAAACGGAAGTAGTCGATTATACCGTTGCCCCTATATTTATGGAAGGTAAAGAAAAAGGTGCTCACGAATGGATGATCGAATTCAAAGACAATCCGGCCGATCTATCTCAATTCCAGAAAGCATTAGATGAATCCATACAATCTTTAAATTCAGATTATGAAGCAAAGCGCTACAACAACATGACGTTAAACCCGTTAGTAATAAATGTAGCCCGTAAAAATTTGTTTTATGATTGGCTAAAAGACAAAGACAAATTGGGTGGACAACACAAAATTCCAAGACTTTCTAACCAAAGGGATTATTTGGAACAACTGAAAAGCATGCAGTTTGAGATAATACAGTAGACTAAAGATGAAAAATATATTTTACATCCTGATGGCATTATTTTTTCTAAATTCCTGCGGACCGCACCGTATGAGTTGTGGTGCAAGAGGAATTTGTAAATCTCCCGAAAAACAAACATTGGAAAAACCTGAAAAAGTGTTTACCGCTAAAGTATAAAAAATAGGCTGTCCGAAAAGTAATTTAGGGACAGCCTATTTTATTATTATTATTATTATTATTATTATTATTATTATTATTATTATGCACTTTTACTCCTCCTCCATCATATCAATATGCCTGTCGTGGTAGCCTAAGAGGTATAAAACACCGTCGAGACCCAGGCTGGAGATTGAAGTAGCTGCATTTTCTTTTACCGTTGGTTTGGCATGAAAAGCAATTCCTAAACCTGCCAAATTCAACATTGGCAAATCATTGGCACCATCACCTACAGCAATAGTTTGGTTGATGTGAATGCCTTCTTTTTCTGCAATAGCTTTTAGATATTCTGCTTTCTTTTGACCATCGACAATCTCACCGAGATAATTACCAGTCAATTTACCGTCTTTAATTTCCAATTCATTGGCATGAACATAATCAATACCTAGTTCCTTTTGCAAGTATTTTCCAAAAAAGGTAAAGCCTCCTGATAAAATAGCGGTTTTATATCCGTAATACTTCAAGGCCTTCATCAAGCGATGGGCTCCTTTTGTTATGGGCAGATTTTCAGCAACTGTTTGCAGCACGTCTTCGCTCAAGCCTTCTAACAAAGCCATACGCTGTTTGAAGCTTTCACTAAAATCTATTTCGCCATTCATAGCCGACTCAGTTATGGCTCTTACTTGCTCACCCACACCCGCTAATTCAGCTAATTCATCAATTACTTCTGTTTGAATTAAGGTAGAATCCATATCAAAACACACCAAACGTCTGTTTCTTCGATACATATTGTCTTCTTGAAAAGAAATATCCACATCTAAAGTTCTGGAAATTTCCATGAAACTGGCCGTCATCAACGTTTTATCGACAATATTACCCGTCACAGATAATTGTACGCAAGAACGAGGAAATTCTTCTTTTTCAATAATAGAAACCCTGCCCGTTAATCTTTTAATAGCGTCAATATTCAAATTTTGGTTCGATAATATTCTGGTCACAGCCGCTAATTGTACAGCCGTTAATGTTTCTCCCAAAACATTTATGATATAGCGTTGTTTGCGTTGCGCTTTTACCCAAATTTCGTAATCAGCAATAGAAATTGGAATAAACTTAACTTTAACCCCCAATTCATATGCTTTAAACAATAAATCTTTTAAAACAGGTCCGGAAGAAGAACCCGCTTTTATTTCAAATAAAATGCCTAAAGAAAGGGTATCATGAATATCTGCCTGTCCAATATCTAAAATAATGGCATCATAAGTGGCCAAAATGGATGTTAAACCAGCAGTTACCCCAGGTTTATCCTGACCAGAAACTTTTAATAAAATAACCTCTTTATCTTCTACTTGCATGTTATAATTATTTGATTTAGAATGGACAAAAATCGGCAATCTGGCGTTGATAAAAAAAAATAATGTTCCTTTTTTTAAACAATAACAAATAGTTTAAATTAACCATAAAAAAACCTGCTCAAATCAATGAACAGGTTTGTATTTTTGAGAAAAACGCAATCCACGAGCAAATCAGGATTTGTTTTAATGCTAATTATTTTTTCTCGTTTTCATCAAAATTCACCATCCAATTAATCCCAAATTTATCCGTAAACATTCCAAAATAAGCACCCCAGAATGTTTGACTCATTGGCATCGTGACCCTTCCTCCAGCCGAAAGTCCGTTAAACAATTTATCGGCTTCTTCTTTGCTTTCGGTGTTGATTGAAACAGAAATATTTTGACCAAATACCACCTCTTTACTTGACGAATTGTTGTCACTTCCCATCAAGATTGCTCCTTTGCCGATTGGTAAACTAACGTGCATGATTTTTTCACTATCTTCTTCAGAACCAGATTCGCATCCTTCGGTATTTGGCGGTATGTCTTTGAATCTGCCAATATAAGAGAATGCTCCACCAAATACAGATTGATAAAATAGAAATGCTTCTTCGCAATTTCCATTAAAAACTAAGTACGGATTAATTGACGCCATGATTGTAATTTTAAATTAATATTTTATTTTTCTTCTGAAAGTTTCTTTAGCATATCTAACCCTTTTGGAAATGTGGTTTTGAAATAATCGACATACTTTTCGACTGAATCCATTTTAACGGCTAAAACAGTCAGACCATTATTTTCGGTTAACCGATAGGTTTCCATAGCACCTGTCCATTCTTGAGTGGCATCATCAACAGGCATTTCCTTAAAGTTTTTAATTTCACTCAAATGTTTAAAAGCCATGTATTCATTATCATTTTTCTTGTAAATAACACTGTTCATTCCGTCTCCATTTGGAGATAAAAAATGAATTTTACTGCCTTCTTTCCAATCGCTTACCGCATAAGTCCCTTCACAAAAAACGGACGTCCATTGTTTGTATGTTTCTTCATTCCATAAAACGTCCCAAACTTTTTCTTTTGGAGCATTGATCTCAATTTTAAATTCCAGTGTTGTCATTTTGTGTTTTTTTAGATTAACTTAAACCCTACTGTTTTGGTACTTTACTAAAATCCATATATAACATATTCCAGCGATGTCCGTCTAAATCTGCAAAACCACAACCGTACATCCAACCTTGAATTTCTGCAGGTTTAGCAAAAACTGTACCTCCGGCTTCTTCTACTTTCTTTGCAAATTCATCCACTTCTTCTCTGCTTTCTGCATCAATTGAAATTAATAGTTCGGAACTTGATTGCGTATCTGTAATTTTATTTTGAACAAAACCTTCAAACATCGATTCCTCAAAAAGCATCACCGCAAAATTAGAAGCTCCAACTGACAGGCATGTTGATTGCGGAGTAGCGTATTGTTCATTAAAAGAAAAACCTATTTTAGCGAAAAATTCTTTTGATCTCGCCACCTCTTTTACCGGTAAATTAAGCCATATTTGCTTTGTCATTTTGTTTGTTTTTAAAGGGTTGAATTTTCAACATATTTTTTAAAGTTATCCAAAATTGCCTGCCAGCCTTGTTGTTGCAATGCTTCGGTATTTTCTGTTTCTGGGTCAAATTGTTCTGTAAGTACGACGCCATTCTCTTGACTTTCAAAAACAATTTTCACCTTTCTCCCATCTGCCATTTCGTATTCTATTAAAGAAGAATCCACTACATTAGTATAAATTCCTTCAAAATCAAAACGCATTTTACCGTCTTTTGAAGCCATGGTGTATTTGAACTTTCCTCCAATTTTCAAGTCATTTTCCGCAAAAGGAGTATGCCAATCTTCAGAGGCATTATTCCACTTCATGACATGTTCCGGAGCAGTCCATAATTCCCAGACTTTTTCAATTGAAGCGTTTATTGTACTTTGTACCGTTATCATTTCAAGTTTCTTTTTTAAATTTTCAGCTATAAATTTACAAATTATTTAAAATCAGCCACATATAAATACATGAAAAATATAATTAAAAAAAAGCTAGCAATAATCCATAAAAAAACCTGCTCAATGGAATGAACAGGTTTACTATTTTTAGAAAAGATTAATCTTTTCGAGAACTCAAATTACGATGCAATTTCCAAACGTTTCAATAAATTTTTATTCAACGTTTCTTTCGCATACTCTCTGTCAATTTCTAATATTTTAGTATCAGAACTTGGCAATTCATACATCGCATCAGTTAAGATGGCTTCGCATAAAGAACGCAATCCACGAGCTCCTAATTTATATTCTAACGCTTTATCAACAATAAAATCCAACGCTTCATTTGTAATGGTGAATTCTACGTCGTCCATCAAAAATAATTTCTCGTATTGCTTGATTAACGCATTTTTAGGTTGTGTCAAAATCGCACGCAAGGTTTCTCTGTCTAAAGGATCCATGTGTGTCAACACGGGCAAACGACCAATAATCTCCGGAATCAATCCAAAATCTTTGATATCTTTTGGGATAATGTATTGCAACAAATTGTCTTTATCAATGTTATCTACATTTTTTGAAGTAGAATAACCCACGGCTTGACGGTTCAATCGTTTTGAAATAATTCTTTCGATTCCATCAAAAGCACCACCGGCAATAAACAAAATGTTTTGTGTATTTACCTCAACGAATTTTTGGTCTGGGTGCTTGCGTCCTCCTTTTGGTGGTACATTCACAACAGTTCCTTCCAATAATTTCAATAAAGCTTGTTGTACACCTTCACCGGAAACGTCACGTGTAATAGACGGATTATCACTTTTACGAGCAATTTTATCTATTTCGTCTATGAATACAATTCCGCGTTCCGCTTTGGCAACATCATAATCAGCAGCTTGTAGTAGACGAGTCAAAATACTTTCGACATCTTCTCCCACATAACCTGCTTCCGTAAGAACTGTCGCATCAACAATAGCCAAAGGCACATCCAACATTTTCGCAATGGTTTTAGCCACCAATGTTTTTCCTGTCCCTGTTTGTCCCACCATGATGATGTTACTTTTTTCAATCTCAACTTCATCGTCCAATTGTTGTTGCATCAAACGTTTGTAGTGATTGTAAACCGCAACGGACATTACTTTTTTAGTTTGGTCCTGTCCAATTACATACTGATCCAAGAACGCTCTGATTTCTTTTGGTTTCTTCAAAATCAAATCTCCAACCAGTTTTGAACTTCCGCCTGATTTTAATTCTTCTAAAACAATTCCGTGTGCCTGTTCGATACATTTATCACAAATATGTGCATTGATACCAGCAATCAATAAATTGGTTTCTGGCTTCTTTCTTCCACAAAACGAACACTCTAATACTACTTTTGCCATTTTTTTTTAGTAATCAGTAATCAGTATTTAGTAATCAGTTGCTCAGTTTATAAATAGAAGAACTTCCTAAAAACTGAACACTAAAAACATGAACACTGAACACTTATTTATCCTCTTATTAAAACTTCATCAATCATTCCGTATGCTTTTGCTTCTTCGGCAATCATCCAATAATCACGCTCGCTATCACCGTGCACTTTCTCGAAAGTTTGTCCGGAGTGGTGAGAGATAATTTTGTATAACTCATCTTTCAGTTTCAACATTTCACGTAAGTTGATTTCCATATCTGTTGCAACTCCTTGCGCTCCGCCTGATGGTTGGTGAATCATTACTCTTGAATGTGGCAAAGCCGAACGCTTTCCAGATGCTCCTGCACATAACAACACCGCTCCCATAGAAGCTGCCATTCCGGTACAAATAGTTGCTACATCCGGTTTGATGTATTGCATCGTGTCATAAATTCCCAATCCTGCGTAAACGCTTCCTCCCGGAGAATTCAAATAAATCTGAATATCCTTAGAAGCATCGGCGCTTTCAAGGAACAATAATTGTGCCTGAACGATGTTTGCGATTTGATCGTCAATTCCTGTTCCAAGGAATATAATTCTGTCCATCATCAGCCTGGAGAAAACGTCTAATTGTGAAATATTCAACTGACGTTCTTCGATGATATACGGAGTCATGTTTTTAGGAGTCATTGCGCCTACGATTTTATCGTAATACATGGAGTTTACTCCTTGATGCTTTGTAGCAAATTTTTTGAATTCTTTACCGTAGTTCATTTTTTTTTAAGTTATGAGTTATGAGTTATGAGTTATGAGTTTGTGTTGGAACTCAAATCTTATCTCTTGCTTTTTTTAGCCCAGATAGCAGTGAAAAGCTTTTTGAATTCCGTTTTTTAGTTTTTTTATTCTTGCAAAGCGACTGAAAGAAGCTCTTGCAGGAATTTAAAAAACTTAAACGAAAGAAAAAACTTGTAACGTACAGCTGGATTGGCTCCTTATATTAATTCAAATAAAAGAGCGCCAAAAAAATTATTCTTTTGACGCTCAAATATACTTATTTTTTTAGAAATTATTCTCCGTATGAAGCGGCAATAAATTCTTCGTAAGTTACTTCTTTAGTTGTAGGATTTGCTTTCTCTTTGAACAATTCCAATAATTTTTCAGCAACAACTTGGTCCGAAAGTCTTTTTACTTCGTCTTGGTTTGACAAAACTCTAGCCACAATTCCTTGAACTTCTTCGTCAGTAGGATTTGTTTGCCCAAACTGCGCCATTTGTTGACGGATATTTTTTGTAGTGAATGTTTTCAAATCTTCGAAAGTGATTTTGATATCACTTTGCGCCATTGCTCTACCTTCGATCAATTGAAAACGCAATCCTTTTTCAGAACGTGCATATTCTACTTCAGCTTCTTCAGGAGATAATTTTTTCTCACCAACAGTTTGCAACCATTTTTTCAAGAATTCAGAAGGTAAATCAAATTTTGTGCTTTCGATTAAGAACTCAGTAACATCACCTAATAATTTTTGATCCGCTTGTTGTGCAAATTGATTTTCAGCATCTTCTTTGATTTTCGCTTTCAATTCTTCTAGTGAAGAAACAGTTCCAGCTCCAAAAAGCTTATCAAACAATTCTTGGTTTAATTCCGCTAATTCAGCAGTGTTGATCGCTTCGATTGTGAAAGCTACATCAACATCTAAACCGTGAACGTCATCATGACTTACTTTCATCACGTCCATCAATTGATGATCGTCTTCAAATAAACCTTTCGTATTTACAGTCACTACATCACCCACTTTTTTACCGATGAATTTATCCCAAGTCGCTTTATCTTTGAAAAGATCCAAAGCAATAGTTGTAGCGTTATTAATTCCTTTTTCTTCATTTGTGAATGTTCCTGTTACATCTGAATCTGCAGCAACAACCTCTTGAGGAATTGCAGTTCCAAATTGTTTTTGGATTCTTTCCACTTGACCGTCGATCAATTTAGCATCAGCAGTAACCACATATTTTACAATGTCATTTTTTGCATCTAAGTCTAAAGTGAAGTTTGGCACTAAACCAATTTCATATTCAAAAACCAATTCTTCAGCATCCCAAGAAAAATCTTCGTTTACTTTAGCAAGTGGCGTTCCAAGAAGGTTTAATCTTTCCGATTGTACGAAACGCTCCAAAGCCAAATCAACTACTTTCTGAACTTCTTCTTGTTTGATCGCTTTACCGTATTGTTTTTCAACAAGATCTTTAGGCACCGCTCCTTTTCTAAATCCCTTAACAGTTGCCAAAGGCATTTTTTCGTTTATTCTTTTTGCAACTTGTCCTTTGTAATCCATGTGAACAACAGTCATTACAATTGTTTCATTCACAGCGTCTATTGCTACTCTTTTGATATCCATCTTCTTCTTTAATTTACATAATAAAATTGGGTTGCAAAATTATAAAATTTTTGCAACCCAAACAAGTATTTTACCATTTTGAATTTTAGGCAGTTATTTGACAAAATCAGAGGTTAGAAAAGGAAAATAATTTGGGCGTGCCCCTCCGTAAAAACTACGGGTCAGGCTGTTCGTTGCAATCTTTTATTGCGCTTCGCTTCATAAAAGGATTTTCACTTCCATCCTTCACGCGGGCTGTGGTATTCAACAATATAAATTTACTTTTATAATTATAAGATAATTATTATATATTTGAAATCAAGTAAACACTGACGCTTGTCAGACAAAGCAGCCCAATTTAGGGTGGATAAGTCTGAAATCGTCAGTAGTATATACTAGTTAGCGGTCATTGTAGAGCGACAGAAAAACGAACAACATACAGAATGAAAAAAGCAATAATAATTGGTGCGACATCGGGAATTGGAAAAGGACTTGCTAAATTGTTGTCAGACAATAATTATGTAGTTGGAATTACGGGAAGACGAACTGAACTTCTTGAAAAACTGAAATCAGAAAAACCAAATTCGTATTTTATTAAAACATTTGACATTACAGACATAAAAATAGCTGTTGAAAAATTGGACGAATTAAAAACTGAACTTGGTGGACTTGACTTGCTAATAATTAGTTCAGGAACAGGCGACCTTAACGACAATTTGGATTTTGAAATTGAAAAACGAACCATTGACACAAATGTTTTAGGTTTCACTTGTATTGCAAATTGGGCATTCAATTTATTTGAAAAACAAAAATTTGGACATTTAGTAGCAATAAGTTCTGTTGGAGGGCTTCGTGGTAGTCGTCAAGCTCCATCGTATAATGCAACAAAAGCCTTTCAAATAAATTATTTAGAAGCATTAAGACAAAAGGCGACCAAACTTAAACAACCTATTTTTGTAACAGACATAAGACCAGGATTTGTAGATACTGATATGGCAAAAGGTGAAGGACAGTTTTGGGTAGCAACAGTTGACAAAGCAACACGCCAAATATTTGGTGCCATAAATGGGAAAAAGAAAATAGTTTATGTTACAAAAAGATGGCGACTTATTGCGACAATTTTGAAACGAATACCAAGACCAATTTATGACAGAATGTAACGACAGAAAAGAACAACGAACCGCTAACACACGCTTTGCAATAGTGGGGTTTAAGGCTTAATTTAAAGACGGTTTTGTACTTGTAAAATTAGTGCTTAACCGAAAATAAGGCTTACTTATCCCCACCATCGCAAGAGCGCGGGAACGTTAGGCGACATACAATAAAATCCTAACTCAAAATGACTCATCTTAAAACATACAAATGGAGTTGAATATGATAAATACAAGTCGCCCAATTAATTTAAATATTGTGATTATTCTATCGTTCTTTTCGCTATTCTTATTTTCTGTCGTTAGTTGTAATCAAACCATTGAAGAAAATAAATACAACGGAAAATGGATTTTACAAGAACAAAATTATAATGAAGATATTATTTTTAAGGATGGAAATTACACTAAAAAATATAGCAGTGATGATCTTAGAGTAAACTCAAGTGGGAAGTTCTACCTTAATAGAAATGAAAATAGAATAGGAATTACAATATCATTAATTCCTAATAAAATAATCAGTGAGAATGATACTATTTTCCAAGAATGCGAAAACTTAGACGTTATTGAAATTAATGATAGTAATCTAATAATTCTAAAACCAAATCAAAGGATGAGAGATGTAAATGATAGATTTATTAGAGTAAATGAAATTCTAATTTATAAAAAAGCAATAAAATAGACTCCAGCTCCCCCGCTAGCGCGAGCGCAATGTCATTAAGTTAAGGAGTCATTTCGCTAATTAATAGTGATTTAACTTGTGTTTGATTAGTATAATTGTATTATTTTTCTTATATTTAAACTGTAATTTAACAGTGTAAAATATGCCGAAGGACTCAATATCGATAATTAAACAATTGAGAAAAGCGATTTTTAGTGAAAAAATAATATCCGATTATAAAATGAATGAACAAGATTTTACTCGAAAACGGAAGCAGCCTTTTGGACAAGTTTTATTTAAAGATGATATACAAGAATTGAAACAACGAATAGTTCCTCAAACTACAATTGATATCGCACGAAATTATATTTGTGACGAATAAAAACACCAGCTCCGCTAAGTGTTCTTTCAAAGAATAAATTTGTCGTTTAAGCTGCGCAAACGTCTCTGACTTTGCGCCCACAATAATGAGCAAATAATATAGTGAGTGTAAAGTGTTAACGGCATATAGATATGGGTACGAAGTCGGGAGACTTCGCACAGCGCAGGTTTTATCACACATATAAACGAGTTGGCGGCTATTTTGCCAAAATTGACTAAAAAACAAAAAAATATGACAATTTCTAAAATATATTTCTGGATAATAATAATTTCAATCTTTGTATTTCTACTTTATCGATTAGGTGTATTAGTCGATGATAAAGAAAATTCTAAAAAAGCAAATTACATTGTATTTTCAGGTGCTTTAATATTGGCTTACTTAGGAATTATGTTTTTTGGTTATTTTCCAAACATATACGTTATAGAAAGTTGCGATAAATATCATACAGAAATGTTGATTTTTCCTAAAACAACCGAAAAAGGATTGAACTTAACTTTTGGAGATGAGCGTTGTTATGTTTTAAATGAAGGTGACAGTGATGTCAATATAAAAACCTTAATCTATTCAAAACCAAATTATGACCCCGTAATTTTTTTCAAAACATTTGATGAAATATTAAATGCTAAATCCGAAAAAGAGTTCGAAATTGAATATTTTGATTTTATTTGTGAAAAACCAGATAATGAGGTTTTTAGTAAAGGTGCCCAATCGTATAAAAATATAATAAATTGTAATTAAAAATGGAGAAAGAAAACTATGCAATATTTATTCACAAAACTTCAGGAGAAAAATTTGCGACCTTAACCGAAAAAATAATTGAACTTGAATTCAATGCAAAAAAATGGCTGTGGAATTTGCCAAAAGATACAAAAATAGAATGTTATAGAATTATTTCAGAAGAAATAACGGAACAAAAAATGATTATTGAACTAAAAGATTTAAGATTGACAATGTCAATAAATTACAACGATTTAAAAGAAGTTTTTTTCATACAAAATTAAGAATATGGAAATAGATATGGATAAATGTCACTATTGTAATATGTCCCCCCAGCTCCGCAAAGTGTTAATTCAAAGAATAAATTTGTCGCATACGCTGCGCAAATGTCTCTGACTTTGCGCCCGCCCACAATAATAAGCAAAAAGTGTAAATATGTAAACTTTTTTCAGGACGAGACAAGGAAAATAAAAGCTAATAAATGTTGTAAAACAGTTGAAATGGAAAAGATTATTTACATAGTATTCATACTTTTTAGTCTATCTGTAATTGGGCAAACTAAAAACTTAAAAAAGGACTTTAAAATTGATTTATTAACCATTGAAAAAAATACTAAAGACACTTTAATTGGAACATTTACTGAAATATACTCTGGCAATAAAAGAATCGAAGCAAAATGTTGTACTGATTTTGATGGAATTGACATTTTTTATATTAATCCTAAAGACATTGTCGATAATAGAATTTACATGAAATTTTATGGACGAAAATGTAAACCATATAAAAAGAAATTTATAATCAGAGGTGACTTAAAAACAACAATTTATCTTAAATACGGAAAAACAGAATATAATACTAAAATAGAGGACTTTGAAATGATGTTTAAAAAATTAAATATAGAACATGACACTTTTAAATGTGGAACTGTTGATTAACTCTCCAGACTTTAAACCATTTTATTATTGATTGTACTTTGCAAATCTAAATGATAATGTAGATTTGCAATCCGCACCCACAATTTAAAAAAAATGACACATTTTCCGGTTACAACATCGACACTTTCAGCCACAGCCTTAGGACAATTTGTTACAGAAAAATACGATCTGAACGAAAACTGCACCTGCCAATTGTTTAGAACAGGGATTAATCACACCTATTTTATTGCTGACGACAAAACAAAATATGTATTGCGCGTTTACTTTTACAACTGGCGTTCAAAAACTCAAATTCAGGAAGAAATCAATCTGTTGCTTCTTCTAAAAGAAAACCACATTAGCATTTCTTTTCCTATTGCAGACAAAAAAGGCCATTTCATACAAGATATAAACGCACCGGAAGGAATACGTCACGCCGTACTTTTCTCCTTTGCCGAAGGAGAAAAAATACGATTCATGGACGCAGCGACTTGTTTCTCTATTGGTTCGCTTATGGCAAAAATTCATACGATAACTGCTAACAAAAAAATAGATCGTATCAATTACGATGTAAAAACCTTGGTTCAATTGCCGTATGAATATGCAAAACACTATTTTCCAGAGTCAATAGCTGAAATGCAATTCATAAAAAAGCAAAGCGAAAAAATCAGTAAAACCTTTGACAAAATTGACTTCACAAAGGTCACAGAAGGAATTGTTCATATGGATATTTGGTATGACAATATGAGCGTTAAAGACCAAAACGAAGCAACCATTTTTGATTTTGATTTTTGTGGAAACGGCCTGTTGATTTTTGATGTTGCCTATTTTTGCAAACAACTATTCCATATCGAAGGCAATAAAGACGAATACGAACTGAAAGTTCAAAGTTTTTTAAAGGGTTATCAAAGCATAAGAACGCTATCCGAAGAAGAAATAAAAATGATTCCTGATGCAGGAGCCGCCATTTGGATTTTTTATCTTGGGGTACAATCGCAACGATTTGATTGGTCAAATATATTTTTGACTGAAAATTACCTAAAAATGTACATCGGAAGAATGAAATCTTGGATTGAATATAATGATTCGAAACAAATCACGCTATAGCACGGAATAAGCAAAACAACCACAAACGCTTGTATGAGCTCAATGACATTAAGTTAAGGATTCGTCAGTTCGTCCCGACGCTTCGGAAGAGTAATAATTTACGATAGAAAAAATTTCACGAAGTATCGAGAGCCCTTACGTCTTGAAGGCTTCTCGATACAATTTTAAACATTAAAGCTATCGCATTAATGTACAAAATCACTCGAAGTGACAGTTGAAACAGCTTAACCTTTAGATTTGTATTTGATTTAAAATTTCAATTTTCAATTCATTAATAATTCAAACTCAATCCAAAACCAAGTCCCATATCACTGTCATAATGCGTGGTAATTCCAAAATTTCTCTTGACAATATACCGCAAACCCGCCATGTATTCTTTGTCCGTATTCCACATTAAATTCATGCGCAATCTTTTGGAAACCGGAATATCCATGCGTTCCAATTGCAATCTGAAATTGCCGTCGGTAAATACTTCGGCTTGTGCTTTGATGAGCATGGGTAACGTATATTCGACTCCAGCACTGAAAACAGCGCGATTGTCTTTGGTATTGGTTTGACCAAAAAGATTCTCTTCCATTTCTCCCATTTCCATTTTTCGATACCGCCAGTCAAAACCGATGAACGGCATCAGCCATTGCATTTTCCCGATATAACGTCCAATATGGGTTTCGGTTTCATAACCGTGATGGTTGGTGTAACCCAAACGCCATTCGGTACCAATGCTCCAACGTGTGTTTTGAATCATCAACATTCCGTCATTTCCATTGGTGGCAAAATCATTTTCGGCCATCACGTGAAAGGCTCTGTCATCAGCGAATAATTTGCGTTGCGCTAATTTTGGATTTGGAATCAAAGGATTTGGCTCTTGATTTTCATAACTAAAAACCCTTCCCATTCCAGCCATCATGTGATAGAGAATGTGACAATGGAAAAACCAATCGCCTTTAACATTCGCATTAAACTCAACCGTATCGGTTTCCATCGGCATAATATCGATGATGTTTTTCAGCGGCGCGTATGCTTCTTTTCCGTTGAGCACTCTAAAATCATGTCCGTGCAAATGCATCGGGTGGCGCATCATCGAACCGTTGAAGAGTACAATTCGGACGTTTTCGCCTTTCTTTATCAAAATTTTATCAGCTTCCGAAACTACTTTATTGTCCAGACTCCAAACATACCGATTCATGTTTCCTGACAATTCAAACCGCAATTCTTTTACCGGTGCGTCTTTTGGCAATGTCGTTTTAGTGGGTGATTTCAGCATCGCATAGTTCAATGTGACAATATCAGAAAGTGCATTAGAGTCATACTGATTATGATTGGCATGCTCCTCTTCCTTTTGACTTTCGACTTTCGACTTTTGACTACTCCCAGTAATTTCAGGATACATCACCACATTCATGTCCATTTGGTTGAGCGACATTTGCATGCCCATATCGTCTAAATCTCCATTCATTTTTATCATGCCGTTCATCATTTTCATGCCCTCAAAATACTTTAATTTAGGCAAAGGCGAAATCAATTGCTTGATGCCATCTCCTAAATACAACGAAGCCGATTTCGTCCGGTCCTCCGAAGTGACTAAAAACTCAAATGCCGTTTTATCCGCTGGAATCGTTACAACAACATCATACGTTTCAGAGACAGCAACGATTAATCGATCGACTGCAACAGGTTCCACATCATTGCCATCACTGGCAACAACGGTGATTTTTCCGCCGGCATAATTCAACCAAAAATAGGTAGAAGCACCACCATTCGCAATTCGCAATCTCACTTTATCGCCTCCTTTAAATTGCGAAAATTGACTTTCATTTTTCCCGTTGATCAGGAATTTATTGTAATACACATCACTTACATCCATGGCATTCATTCGTTTCCATTCATTCGTGACTTTTGTCTTGAAATGTCCCGCTTTTATAGCTTCAGCATAGCTTTGCGTAGTTCCTTTTTGAATCGCAAACCAGTCTGTCGCATTGTGTAACATCCGATGAACATTATTCGGGTTCAAATCCGTCCATTCGCTCAGAATAATTGGAATCGTCGGTAAATCATCAATTCCTTTTCTGAAAGTAGGATCATCCGATTTTTTATTCATAATAAAGGAACCGTACATTCCTATTTGTTCCTGCAAACCCGTATGACTGTGATACCAATGCGTTCCGTGCTGAATAATTGGGAACGTATATTTATGCGTGGTATGCGGTTTGATTGGCATTTGGGTCAAATTAGGCACGCCGTCTTCTTTATTGGGCAAAAACAATCCGTGCCAATGCAACGACGTATCTTCATCCAACTCATTATGTACATAAATTTCAGCAATATCGCCTTCGGTAAAGGTGAGTGTCGGCATCGGGATTTGTCCGTTTACCGCAATCGCTCTTTTGGGGGTATTGCCAAAAGTGACAATCGTATCCCGAACATATAAATCGTAACGAACGGTTCTTGAAGGGGTATTTTTAACTATTCTTTTTACTGGTTCTTCTTTAACTTTAGCATTATCTGCGGGAACTTCTGTATGATTTTGATGCAAATCAGCACTTGCTGCTTTTGCTTGAACAACTTTTGCTTTTACAGGTCTTTGTTTTTTAACAACTGCTTTTGGTGCTTGTTTTTTGGCAACTGATTTTTTTACTGGTTTAACTTTTTCTTTGATTAAATCCATCCCGCATTTGGGACATTTTCCGGGTTTATTCGCATGAATTTCCGGGTGCATCACACAAGTGTACGTTACAGGCTGTGTTTGAAGAATAGATGCTTTTCTGGAAATGGTATTTCCATTTTTATTTTCTGCTTTTGCAAAAGGAGAAATAAGCACTAGGAATAAAATTAGTAATTTAGTTCTTTTCATGTTTTTTAATTTTCAAAGAAACTCTTAAATATTTTTGTTTAAAGTTTTAAACCACGCAATCGCAACGCATTTGCAATTACTGAAACCGAGCTGAAACTCATGGCCAAAGCCGCAATCATTGGCGAAAGCAAAACGCCAAAAAACGGATACAAAACGCCTGCGGCAATTGGAATTCCCAACACATTATAGAAAAAGGCAAAGAATAAATTTTGCTTGATATTTCGCATCACGGCATGACTTAAATTCTTGGCTTTGACTATTCCTTGTAAGTCGCCTTTTACCAAGGTAATTTTCGCACTTTCAATGGCGACATCCGTTCCGGTTCCCATTGCAATTCCTATGTCGGCTTGCGCCAAAGCCGGAGCATCATTGATTCCGTCACCTGCCATCGCTACAATTTTCCCTTCGAATTGTAATCGTTTAATTTCCTTGAGCTTGTCTTCAGGCAAACAACTCGCCTTAAACGAACTTAAATTCAACTGTGTCGCCACTGCTTTTGCGGTATTTTCATTATCTCCGGTAAGCATGATTACCTCAACTCCCTGACGCATCAGTTCTTTTATGGCTTCGACGCTTGTTGCTTTTATGGCGTCAGTTATCGATACAAATCCTACCGCAATTCCGTCAACTGAAATATAAGAAACGGTTTTCCCGAGTTTTTGCTCGGCTGTGATTTTATTTTCTAATTCATCCGAAACCCTGACGTTCACTTGCTTCATCAATTTTTCATTTCCGAGCGCCACTTTTTTATTGGTTACTGTCCCAATCACTCCTTTACCGGAAATTGCTTCAAAATCCTTGACTTCGATTAATGAAACGTTTTTTGCTTTCGCAAAATTGACTACGGCTTGCGCCAAAGGATGTTCACTGTACTGATTTAAGGAAGCGATATTTTGCAATAGTTCATTTTCGTCATTTTGCAGGGAAAATACTTTTTCAACAGAAGGTTTTCCTTCCGTGATGGTACCTGTTTTATCAGTAATCAAAACATTAACTTTGTTCATGTTTTCCAGTGCTTCGGCATTTTTTATCAAAACTCCCGATTGCGCTCCTTTCCCAACACCAACCATCACTGACATGGGCGTTGCCAATCCCAAAGCACAAGGGCAGGCAATTATCAATACGGCAATTGCATTGATAAACCCATAAACCATTGCGGGTTCAGGACCAAATTGTGACCAAACAAAAAAAGTAATTACCGAAACAAAGACCACAATTGGCACAAAATATTTAGCTATTTTATCGGCTAATTTTTGAATCGGCGCTTTCGAACGGCTGGCCGTATTTACCATTTGTATAATTTGCGAAAGCAAGGTTTCTGAACCAACTTTTTCGGCAATCATCACAAAGGATTTATTTCCGTTAATCGTTCCGGAGCTAATGCTGTCGCCTATTTTTTTATCAACAGGAATGGGTTCTCCTGTAATCATCGATTCATCAATAGTACTTTCTCCGTCGGTGATTTTTCCATCCACCGGAATTTTATCTCCAGGTTTCACACGCAATAAATCTCCTTTTTTGATGTCGTGAATGGAGATGACTGTGTCTTTTCCATCGCGTACCAAAACAGCTTCGGTTGGTGCTAATTTCAACAATTCTTTTATCGCTCCACTCGTTTGGCTGTGCGCTCTCGCTTCGAGTAATTGCCCCAATAAAACCAATGTTAATATCACCGTTGTTGCTTCAAAATAGAGCGAAACGACTCCGTTATGGGTTTTAAATTCATCCGGAAAAACAGCTGGGAAAAATAATCCGACTAAACTAAACAGAAAAGCTACTCCCGTACCAATTCCGATAAGCGTAAACATATTGAGATTCCAAGTAATAATTGATTTCCAAGCACGTACAAAAAACATCCAACAGGCATAAAAAACGACAGGAAGCGAAAGCACTAATTGCACCCAATTCCACTTTTCTGTATCCATAATTTTCATTAATGGATTATTCGGAATCATATCAGACATGGCAATAATGAAAATTGGAACCGTACAAACTACCGCTATTTTCATTTTGCGCACCAAGTCATTATACACCTTATTTTCTTCAGAATCGGTAGGTTCCATTGGCACTAAATCCATTCCGCAAATCGGACAAGAACCCGGACCGTCTTTGATTACTTCGGGATGCATGGGACAGGTATACATTGTTTTTGCCAAACTCAATTCTGGAACTTTTTCCAGATTCATTCCGCACACCGGACAACTTCCCGGTTTATCATAGACTTTTTCGCCCTCACAATGCATCGGACAATAATATTTGCCTTGCGCATTACTGGGTAAAATTACTATTGATTTCTCTTGTTGTTTATTCGAACTGCAACACGATTTCTCTATGGGCTTCTCGGTCGTTCCGTGAGAATCAACCCCATTATTCATTGCTATTGTATAGTTTCCGGCGGCAGTTAAAGCCTGTTGTAATTGAGTAGTCGGAATGTGTTTATCCATTGTTATTGTCGCTATTGGCGGATCCAAAGTAATTGTCGCCTGAATTCCATCAATAGCATTCAATGTTTTTTCGACTTTGGAACGGCAACCGTCACAACTCATTCCTGTAATGTTATATGTATGCGTCATGATATTGTATATTAAATTATTTATACAAAGTTCCTCCTAAATACAACTTTAACTCTTATACAATTCTGGTTCTCTTTTGTATCTTTTATAGATTATCGAGAGGATGTCGTTTCTGTTCTTTCAAGTTTTTGAAAAAAGTAGGTGTCAAACCCGTTACTTTTTTAAATTGTTTACTTAAGTGTGATGCACTGCTATAATTGAGTTGAAAGGCAATTTCATTTAAACTTAATTCGTCATAAACAATTAATTCTTTGACTCTTTCAATTTTTTGAAGGATATAATATTGCTCAATAGTAGTGATTTCTTGCAACGAAAACAGATTACTGATATAGCTGTAATCTTGCCCAATGGCTGCTACTATATAATCTGACAAATTAGTTTTAAAACGATTGTCTTTGAAATGCACTAATTCTACAATCAGATTTTTTACCTTTTCTACCACTCGGCTTTTTTTATCATCGATAATTTCAAAACCTAAGACCAATAATTTCTCATTAAGCTCCTGCTCTTTTCCTTTATTCAAGTCTTCGAGAATTTCCACTTCCCCTAATTCAACCGAAACAGTATGAAGCCCAAACTTTTCCAGTTCAGACTTCACTACCATTATACATCGGTTGCAAACCATATTTTTTATATGTAATCTCAAAATCTTATTTTACAGTTTCTACAATTCTACCGCAATTCAACATCTCAGAACCGAAATACGGATTTCTAATTTCTTTGGTTTCGCTTATCCAATAACCGTTTTTTCCTTCATTATACATTGGACAATACGCTTGATATAGCTTTTGATCTGTTCCAAAAGTTTTTATTAAATCATTCATATCTTTGCTCAACAGGGCAAAATATTCTCTTTGATGATCCATTTTCCCTGCGTTATCACCAATATGTTTCACATGCTCCTTCGCTTCAGCAACAATATCATTGTATTTGTTTTTCAGTTTTTTATCTAAAATGGTATTAGAATTCACTTTGTTGAAAGTAGCATATAATGCTTTTCCAGCATTGGCAGCCCCTTTAGAATCATCTTTTACCAATGCATTTTTAAGCTTTAAATAGCTGCTTACTATTTCATTAATTGTAAACGAAGATTCAGCAATTGTTTTAGTGGTTACAGCAGTATTTTCCGTTTTAACAGCTGTAGCAATCGGATTATTTTTTTCCATTTTTGGCATTTGCGTCACTTTCTCTGTTAGTTCCATACCACATTCAGGACATTCTGCTCCTTTTTTACCTGTAACCTCAGGATGCATCGGACACGCATACAATTCCGAAGAAGTTCCAGTTGTTTCAGGATTACTGACTTCCGATTCTTTATTTTTCTGGTTACAAGAAACTAACACTAATGCGAATGTGACTATTGATAGGATTGTATTTTTCATTTAAAAAATTTATTAATTGTTGCGACTAATTACGCCATTTTTTGACGACTGCCTTTTTTGAAAACCCATTTGGCACTGATTATCCTTTATTTCATTTTGAAACATTGAAAAAATTATATTCTAAATTCAGATAAAATCCATTTGGCGCAGAACGCAGCATAGAACTGTATAATTCTTGTCTGTAAGCAACATCAATACGCGCTTGGCTGTTTATAATAAATTGAATTGACGGTACAATGTCTAAATACGATTTCCCGTTTTCGTTTAATGTTTGTCCAACAAACTCGACCATTGTATTGATATTTGTTTGTTTAAAATTAGTGTATTTTTTTGGATACATCAATCTTCCAAGCGATAATGTATAATTGGTAGCGTTATCACTTTGTGCTGCTGGATATTTGTAATCCGGCTTATTATCAAACGCTTTTTCAAAACTAACAGAAGCACTTATCGCCAGTTTTTTTATAAGTTGCGTAGCTACAATTCCAGTTTCAAAACCAGTATTGTGTCCCATAATTTCTATTTGTTCCTGATGAATATCCGCATTATTAAAACTATATCTTCCAAATGCTGCCATACGAAAATGACTGTGTAAATCATCCGTGGAAAGGAAACGATATTTAGTATAAAAACTAGCTCCTTCAGTAACCAACTGATTGTCTCTATTGCTTACAAATACGGAGGTTCTAACCATCAAGTTTTTATTGATACCCCAAGTAACTTCGGGCATTAAATGATAACTATATCCTGATTTCATTTGTTCTTTAAAAATGGATTGTCCCAGACGAATGCCTAATGAACCCGCAGGAATATTACTTGCCGGATCAGTGACTACAAAAAGTTCTTGAGCCGTTATTCCTTGAATAAGAAAAAACGTAAATACGATTAAAAACTTTTTCATTAAATTACAGTTTTGATATGGTAATCGTCTTCATTCTCTAATGGATATGACGCTGTTTTTGAAAACGTTTTAAGCAGTTTTTTATGCTCTTTTTGAGTTACATATCCTTTGTCATAAACTTTCAATTTTGTTTCCCCATTATTTTTTTTAATTTCTTCATTCAATAAAACAAAAGTGGATCCGTTTAATGAAATGGTTTTATCCTCTTCAATTTTTAAGTTCTCTGTAGGTACAGTAATTACTAACGAACCGATAAAGAAACCTGCTTTTTCAACACCTTCTTTCAGTACTCTTGGCTTTACTTTACTCTCTTTTTTGAAATAAACCGTGAATGTATTTGTGTTCAAATCAGTACTCACACTATCCACACCAACTGTTGCTTTCAGTTGTTTGTTTATAGCATTGGAACACATCGAACAGGTTAAACCTGTAGCAATTATCTCTGCTTTTGAAATTTGAGAATATGATTTTATGCTTGTTATTAAAACCAAACAAGCGATACCAATGAATTTTAAATTTATATTTTTCATTTTGCTTTATTTTTTTATTTGTACTATTATTTCTTCCTCGGTTGGATTTATGGCAACTAATTTTCCTGATGCATCAAATAGATACGAATTGGGTAATTCTTCTACGCCAAACAAAATTGCAGATTTAGCATCAAAACCTTTAGAATCGATTAATTGCTCATACGCTAATTTATCTTTTTGAATGGCATTCCTCCATTTCGTTTTATCTGTATCCAATGATATTCCAACGATTTCGAAGTTTTCATTTTTATACTGATTGTATAAAGGAGCCAACTTTTTATTCGCCAGCCTGCAAGGTGCGCACCAAGAAGCCCAAAAATCAATTAAGACCGTTTTCCCTTTCAGAGATGCCAAATTTATTGTTGCCTCTTTATTATTTTTAAGCTGAAAATCAGGTAAACTATCTCCAATTTTCATTTGCGCATTTGCCGTCGAAATACTGATTATTAAACTGAATAGCAGAATTATTTTCTTCATTTTATATTCTTTTTAAACACTTATTGAATCGTTTCTACCGTTTTTCCGCAAGTCATCATTTGAGAGCCGTAATATGGATTCTTAACCGCATTCTCTTTACTCAACCAGTTTGCGCCTTTACCACCGTTTGCCATAGGACAAAACTGAAGATAAACCGGAGTTTCATATTTAGCCACTTTTATCAACTCATACATTGATTTTGATAAATCCATGAAATGATCTCTCTGATGAGAAATATCTTTTGTATCGCCAATATGCTCTGAATGTTCTTTTAAGTCATTCAAAACTTTCATCCAAACAATATGTTCCTCCGATTTTAGAGTTTCCATTTTCACGGAATTGATTGCCGTTAATAAATCCTTCGCTTTTAAAGAAGCATTGTTTCCGTCAGTTTTTACCAAAGCATCTTTCAAAAGAAAATAGGCATCAAAAACAGCTTTTAATTTAGTATCCACTTGTTGTTTTGCAACCGCGTCATCAGAGTGATTGGCGTGGTTTGCGTGATTTTCTGCAGCAACGGTTTCTGATTTCATTTCAGTTGAAACGGCTACTTTTGCTTCTCTTTCATATTGACAACATCCGTGCAATTTCTCGTAAACATCATCCGGGGCAAGAAATTTATCGCTGTCATAACCTGCTAAAGCAATGCGTTTCAATATTTCGTCCTGACTCGTTTTTGTGGAATCATAGGTAAGTGTTGCCATTTTGGTGTCTTTATTCCACTCCACTTTGGCTACTTTTTTAAGATTTCCGGCAGTTTCAATAGTCGTTTTGCACATACCACAGTTTCCGTATATTTTTTCCGTTTCTGTTTTAGCATTTTTAATTTGCGCGCTTGCACTTGCAACTGAAAGCAATAGGGTTATTGCCATCAATATTCTTTTTATTGAGTTCATTGTATACTAATTTTGAGGTGAATTAGTCGCAAAAAAATATTGAAAACAATAGCATGTTTCGCTACATTTCAAATTGTATTCGACTAAAATTTAATGATTGTAAAGCATAAATGCTTTGAATTGGACAGTCTTTTGGCTGTCATAAAGAAATTTAGCTTATTTTAGGTGGAAGCCAAATAGAACGGAAATCGGAAGAAATGAAGATTTCTGAGTAATAGTAATTTTGTTTTTCAGTAGAAAAACTGAAAAGTTGATTATTCAATTCGGTATAAAACAATGAAGTCAAACCCAAGTAAACAGTTGAGCTACTACAAGAAACATCCTTACAAGCTCCATTGCAACCTTCATGAGATTTCTCTTTTGAAGACTGTTCTTTTTTACAACATTCTTTTTTCTCCTTTTTGGAAGAAGATTCTTTTTTGCAACATGCCTTCTCTGTTTTTGTTCCACATGCAAAAGCCGCGCTTGGTGTCATAAAGAAACCAAGCACAACTAATAACACTATGTAAAACTTTTTAGACATTGTTTATCTTATATAGATGGCAAAGGTATAAAATTTACAAATACTGTAAATTAATTCATTCACAAATACGTGTTAAAAACAAATCCTTATTTTCCTTCCCCTAATATCCCATTCATTATGGACTGTAATATTGACAATATGATACTAAAAAACAAGGCCGTCCAAAACGTATCGACACTAAATCCGCCAACAATTTTTGTACATAACAAAATCATCAATGCATTAATTACCAATAAAAACAATCCTAAAGTAATAATAGTAACCGGCAATGTAAGTATTACCAATATCGGTTTGATGAATATGTTAAGTAACCCAAGAACTATTGCAACGATTAATGCTGTAGTAAATCCCGCTACATGAACACCCGGCATAAAGTTCGCAATTAGCAATACTAAACCAGAAGTAATAAGAATTTTGATCAGTAAATTCATGAATTTTTGTTTTAAAATTTTAATAAATGTAGTGAAAATTTAAAATTATTACGTTTGTTTCAAAAAAGAACTTACTTTTTGATAAAATTCAGTCGGGTTTTCGGCATGAAGCCAATGCCCTACATTAGGAATCGTTTCAATGCTTGAATCAGGGAAATGCTGTTTTATGTTTTCGAAATCACTGTCCAAAATATATCTGGAATTTCCACCTCGAATGAACAACGTTGGTTTCTCGAAAATGTATCCTTCGGGTAACGGAACTCCTATTTCATCCATTTTTCTGTTAAAAACTTCCAGATTAAATCGGAAGGCGAGTTGTCCCGGCTCTTGCCAAAACAAATTTTTCATTAAGAATTGTCTGGTTCCAAAATCAGGAATATATTGTGACATGATTGCTTCGACTTCGTTTCGAGTTGGTTTTATTGAAAAATCAACGGCGTTTAATCCCGCCAGAATATCCTGATGGTGTTGCGGATAAAATTTTGGCCCGATGTCAGCCACAATTAATTTACTTACTAATTCCGGATGCGTTGTTACCAAAAGCATGGCTACTTTCCCGCCCATGGAATGCCCGATGACATTTATGTTTTCTAAATTATTGGCTTCGCAATACTCGAAGACATCTTGAACCATCACTTCATAACTGAATTCTTCGGAATGTAAGCTTCGGCCGTGATTGCGTAAATCCAGCATATGAACCTGAAAATCAGCCGCAAATTGTGTTCCGAGTGTTTTCCAATTATCTGACATTCCCAGGAATCCGTGGAGGATTAAAAGCGGCTGACCTGATCCTTCTATTTTTGAATAAAGCATTTTTTAGGTATTAAGTATTTATTTCTAAGAAATCTTACAAAGATAATTAAACTAATCTCATCCAACGACTATTCTAATGTTAGGTTGTGAATGAATATCACTAAAAGTGGGTATTGTGAGATCATTAAATAACACTAATTTTGGGCAAATATTTAGATTTTTTCTTGTTAAAAAAAACAAAATCTAAACGTAACAATATCAATCAAAAAAATTGATTAAATACATCCCTAACTTAAATCTTTTACCATGATTAAAAAAATCCTCTTGTTTTCAGTAATTATTTCACAACTTACCGTCTCTTGCAGCAGTGACGAACCTGTTAATGCTCCTGAAGGAAGTCTAACGGAACAAATTGCAAACATTATTAAACAGCCTTATTCAAAATTAACTCCAGCAGAACAAAAAGTAAAATTAGAGGCCGAAGCCAATGTGATGCTAGTTCAAATGGACAAATCCAAAACATCCGGAGCTATTGAAGCCATTCAAAATTTAGGTGATTTATTAAACATTAGTTCTGTTGATATTTTTGATGGTAAAAACGACAACGAAATAGAAGACATTCTAAATGTTTCTGGCGTGTATGGCATTTACACTTGGAATAATTCAACAAAAATCTGGGTTAAAACGACATCAACTACTGAATTGAAATTTGTTTTTCCTGCAAAAGCAAGTCAAACTGCTAACAACGCATCATTATCTTCTAAAAGTAACTCTTCAACCATAAAAGTAAAACTTGAAGACAGTTATAATTGGCAATCTGGAACTACAATAAATGATGAGATTTTCTTACCAACTTCGGTAGATGCAATTTTAACAATTGACGGTATTCAAGCAGCTACTTTTGCAACAACTGCAAAATACACCGGTACTGTAGAAACTCCAGATGAATCTAGCTTCAAAATGGTTTTAAACGATGGCTATACTTATGAAATCAGCGGGAGTAAGAAAGCAACTCAAAACACGGCTAAATCTTCATTCACTTATAACGGAAAAAATTTAGTTTCATTTACCGCAGGAAGCACTGCTGATATTGATAATTTATTAAAAGATGATGCTGTTACTCAATACCAAGGTAAAGCAAATGGTTTAGTTCAAATCATGGATAACTTTATCATTGTAGCCGAAATGGATATCGCTGGGCAAGCTAAAGATGACGAAGCTTTAGAGAAAAGTTTGGTTTATCCTGACAGGCAAAAGAAAACGTATTATACAGATTTAAATGCTTACAATATTAAAAATTCTGAAAGCGAAACTTCTAACCATAATAAAAACGTAAAATTAATTTTAGTATCTAAAAAAGATGGAACTAAAATTGCCGATGTAATTCAACGTTCAGACATAGGATATAGTTTTAATACTAGCGAATACGAAGTATGGGTAAATGATGCAAGCAACATCAAATATGGCGGTAGCTGGGAATTTGACTGGAACAATGGAGTCCCAAAAGGCACAGCAGTAAAAATTCAACAATACGACGAAGTGCTTTACTTGAAGTTTGGTGACAGTACTGAAGTTGCTATGAGCTCCTATTTTTCGACAGGATTTGATAAACTTGAAACTAAATTTGAGGATTTCTTGAAAGCTTTTGAAAGATAGAACTATTTTTTAATAATAAATCTAAAGCCAATCTGGGATATTCCTAGATTGGCTTTATTTTTTTGGAGGTGTTTTAACTACTATCGTGTTTTGACCGTAGCCAGCCCAAATACCAACCCCGCCTTTAATATTTGATTTCAGACTTGTATTAGATGGATAAATAGGATTTCTGCTATTTACAATTTCATTCTGCCAACTATTCCAGAAATCGAATGCTTCTTTATTCATAGTCCTTAATTTCACGAAAATTAAATCACCGTCGGTAAAATAGGGTTTGAATTTAGTTTTAGGAAAGAGTAATACGCCTCTATTTACCTGCATTGAAATGGAATGAGATTTAAATTTTTCATCATCCAGATTACCGTAAAAAGCAGGAACAAAAATAGGTTCTTGCTCCTCTATCCTTGTAGCAACCTGATAATAATTCTTTTCATTCACAGGATCATCAAATTTTATAAAAACGTATCCGGTAGTATCCGTGGCATTCTTTTTTACATACTCTGCCGTTGCAATCGCTACTGTTTTAGGAATGCTTGTAGTAGCTACTACTATTCTATTTAAATACTCAATTTTCAAGGTATAAGTCTTCCCCGCTTTCCCGATTATTTCTTTTCCAAAATATACAAACGGCGGAACTCGATTATCATCATTTTTAACACGTAAAACTTCTACCGTTTCTCCATCAGAAACCGTTATTTTTGCCGAACGTATTACGTGATCCAAAACATTTGTAGAATCAACAACATCATTTATCGGTATCGTACTGGATAATATTACCTGCGGAACATCTCCTTCTTCAATCCAGCCTTCTACCGCTAATTTTGATTCCAACTTAATTCCATCACTAAAACTGTCATTGTTACAACTACACGCAATAATCATCAAAAGAAATAAACTATACTTTTTCATCATCTAAAATTTAAATCTCCAACTTATGGAAGGAAGTATTCTATACAAAACCTTTTTTTCAGGCTTGACAACTACACTATCTTTATTTTCATTGACAACCACATTCAAAACAACATAAATAGGGTTTTCGATATTGAAAGTATTGTAAATAGAAAAATTCAGTGCACTTTCTTTTTTAGCGTTTTTTATAAAAAAATAATTAACAGAAAAATCCGTTCGAATATAGTTTGGCATTTGAGCATTGTTATACTCCGAATATTCTTTGACCGGATTGTTATTTATAAAATACCAAGATGTAGGCATTGTAAAACGATTTCCTGAACTGAAAATCTGAGTGACACCAAAATTCCATTTTGAATTTAAATCATACGTTCCAACCAAAGATAAATTATGGCGTCTATCATATTTAGCATAATAAGTATTTCCATTATTGAGCTTTTCAAAATTTCTGTTAGACCAACTCAAAGTGTAACTTAGCCATCCTTTAAACTTACCATTATTTTTTTTCAGCATCATTTCTAATCCGTATGCTTTTCCCTTCCCTTCCAACAAATCATTTTTCAATGTGGAAATTTCATTAAACTGTGTGACTCCGTAAGGATATTCCAGTAAATGATTCATTGAACGATAAAATGCCCCAAATAAAGATGTAATACTTTTAGAGATCGTTTGATTTGAGCCTAAAGCAAATTCATTAGAGGATTGCGCGGGAATACCATCTGAGCTTGCAATCCAAAAATCAGTAGGAATCCCTACGCTTGAAGTCGTTATTAAATTTAAATACTGATTTTGTCTATTATAAGACGCATAAAACGAAAGATTCCTATTCCTATAATAATTCAGAACAACACGAGGTTGAAAATGTAAATATGATTTTGCCCCTGAATTATAATAGTTAATCCTTAAACCTAATTCTGCCATTAAATTATCAAGTAATTTTGGTTTTGCAGTTGTAAAAACAGCAAATTCGTTAGCTTTAATTAAATTGTTTTGTTCTGTATTATTGGTAGTACTTAAATTTTCAATTTGGATTTTTTGTGGTTGTAAATTATGATAAACATATTGCAAACCCGACTCGAAAGGAGTTTCTTTAACCAAATAATTAATCGAATTTGCAAATCCGAAATCTTCAACAAATGAGGAAACACCCATTTGAATGGTTGATTGCTCCATATTCAACTCATTTGTATATCGCGTATAATAAATAGCATTCGACATACTTGTTTTAGAAGATAACTTAGTAAACAAAGTAGGAGATATATTTAAATTACTCCATTTTAAACTGGTATATAAGGCTAAATTGGTGTCTTTTATTTGTAATTTATCGGCACTTGAAAAAGCCGAAACAGTTAACAGGCTATTTTTAGAAACTTCTGTAATAAAAGTTAAATTACCATCTGAAAATCCATATTTCATATCTTGGACATCACTATTTTCTGAACCTGAATCTAATATAGGAGCGATTATTTCATCAATATATGTTCTTCTTCCGGATATAGTAATCCCAGATTTTTCGCTGATCGGAATGCTCAAAGTAGCCTGAGAAGCCAGTAAGCCGATATTTCCTTGAATTGTAAATTGTGAAGGGATTTTTCTATTAGGAATTAATAAAGTCGTTGAGCTTAAACGCCCTCCATATTTTGCATTGGAACTTGATTTGTCAAATTCAACTTCCTGTATATGATCCGTATTATAAAAAGGAAAAACACCCAGCAAATGTGACATTCCATAAATTGGTGTTCCATCATATAATATTGAGTTATGTCCGGGATCACCTCCTCTTACATACAAATAACCATTTGCATCCCCAGAGTTTTGCACTCCTGGGGTGAGTTGTAAAATTTTGATTATATCTGTAGTTCCTAGAACTGTTGGAACTGTAGCTAATTCTTTTAAATTAAAAGACAGTTTACCGCCAGATAGGTTTGTAATTCCATTTTTTTTATTATTAGATATTACAACTTCTTTTAAAAACGAAACATCCTTTTCTAATATAATAGAAATTATGGTGTCTTTTTTAAAATCAAAACTTAAAGTTTTTTCAAGGTAACCAAAATGATTAACTGCAATTTTAACTAATCCCGATGGAAGTTCCTCCGTAAAGCAACCCAAAGTGTCACTTATGGAATAGTAATGCTGATTGTTAGTATCAAAAGAAATACGTACTCCTATTAAATTTTCGTTTTCAAAAGATTTCACCTTCCCAACTATTGTAGCCTTGGATTGTGCAAACAAATTAGAAAAACATAATAAACAAAATAAAACAATTGGCTTCAACACTGAATTTTAATAAGAAAAATGCTAAAGTAAACAATTACAACCCAATTGCATCAGGTTATAATTGTTTTAATTTATTTCTTATTTTAATTTTTGCAAATACATGTTCACCACATTATCCAATCCCAGATAAATGGCTTCGGAAATTAGAGCATGCCCGATAGAAACTTCGAGTAATCCCGGAATGTTTTGTTTGAAAAACTGAATGTTATCCAAACTCAAGTCGTGACCTGCGTTGATTCCCAACCCTAATTCGTTAGCCAAAATTGCTGATTCCGTATACGGTTTTATTCCATCTGGATTTCCTAAACTGTATTGATGTGCAAATGCTTCGGTGTACAATTCGATTCTTTCGGTTCCAATTTTTTTCGCGCCTTCAATCATTTCTAACACTGGATCCACAAAAATGGAAGTTCTGATTCCGTTGCGTTGAAATTCCTGAACGATTTCGGTTAAATACGCAGCATGTTTTATGGTATCCCAACCCGCATTTGACGTTATGGCATCGATTGCATCTGGCACCAAAGTCACTTGAGTAGGTTTTATTTCGAGTACCAGATCGATAAATGTTTTCTCTGGATTTCCTTCAATATTATATTCGGTGTAAACGATAGACTTTAAATCTCGGGCATCTTGATAGCGGATGTGTCGCTCATCCGGACGGGGATGAATGGTGATTCCTTCGGCACCAAACTTTTGAATATCGGTGGCTACTTTTAATAAATCGGGAACATTTCCTCCACGAGCATTTCGTAAAGTAGCTATTTTATTGATGTTTACACTTAATTTTGTCATTAGAACACTTTTTGATTTTGATACTAGTATTTATTGAAACAAAAATACAAAGTAAAACTTAGGAGATTTTGCTTATTTTTGATTATTTTGCATGAAATATTCCCGATTGATTTATGACAGAAATTACAGAATATATCACCAATGACTTTAAAGCGATTGACAGCCAAGATTCTATTGCGGCTATTCAAGACTTTTTTAGTGAGTTACACTTTTCGCATTTCCCAATTGTCGAAGAGGGCGTTTATATTGGCAGTATTGCATCCGAAGATATCGAGACTTTTGACAGTGATAAAAAAGCGTCTGATTATCGATTTACCCTTGAAGGATTTTTTACCAGAACCAATACGATGTGGCTGGATGTTTTGGAAGTTTTCGCAAAAAACCACACCAATTTAGTTCCCGTTTTGGACGAAAACAATACATACATGGGGTATTATGAAATAGAGGACATCATGAAATTTTTTCATGAAACACCATTTTTAAAAGAACCAGGCGGAATTATTGTTGTCAAAAAAGGAATTTTGGATTATTCTATGAGTCAAATTACTCAAATTATAGAAAGCAATAACGGAAAACTTTTAGGGCTGTTCATCTCTGAAGCGGATGTGGAGAGCGTTGAAGTAACTTTAAAAATAACTTTGGGCGCGATGAATGAAATAATTCAAACTTTTAGAAGGTACAATTATGAAATCATATCGGAACATCAAGAAGATAATTACATCAATAACTTAAAGGAGCGTTCTGACTATTTAGACAAATACCTTAATATATAGTTTTCGTTTAACCGATTATTTGTTTAATCGATTAAATGCCAAAATAAACATATCAACATTAAACGATTAAACAAAAAGATGAAAGTAGCTATCTACGGTCAATATTATCAAAACAGTACAGAACCCATCATAAACGACATCTTTGTTTTTTTTAACAAAAACAATGTAGAGATGATTATCGAGTCTCATTTTTTGTTGATGCTTAACGAGCGGAAGATTGTAGAAAAAAAATATAAAACGTTCACATCGCATACGGAACTGGATGCTAGTTTTGATATGCTGATAAGCATAGGTGGAGACGGAACTATACTAAGAGCCGCAACATTAGTCAGAGATTCCGGCATACCAATTCTAGGTATAAATGCAGGCAGGTTAGGTTTCTTAGCTTCTGTACAAAAAGAAAATATTGCATCGTTTATGCAATTTGTTATCGATAAAAAATATACGATTTCTAAAAGAGCATTATTGAGTTTAACGTGCTCGCCTCCGAATGAATCCATTGAAGAAATCAATTTTGCCATGAATGAAATTACGGTCAGTCGAAAAGACACCACTTCGATGATTACGATTGACACCTACTTGAATGATGAGTTTTTGAATTCCTATTGGGCTGACGGTTTAATCATTTCAACACCAACAGGATCCACAGGATATTCCCTTAGCTGTGGTGGCCCCATTTTGACCCCTGATGTAAAAAGCTTAGTCATTACTCCTATTGCTCCTCATAACCTTACTGCCAGACCACTTGTAGTCCCTGATGAAACTGAAATCCGATTAAAAATTTCGGGAAGAGAGGAATACTATTTAGTTTCATTAGACTCCAGAGTTACCTCAATAAAAAACGAATCGATTCTGACCTTAAAGAAAACCCCTTTTCAAATTAACATGGTCGAAATTCCCGAAGAAACATTTTTGAAAACACTTCGCAGCAAATTACTTTGGGGAGAAGACAAGAGGAATTAAATCATTTTAATCAAACGCTATACGATTTTATCAATTTTTCCCGTTTTAGTGAAACAAATATTCATTTAGTGTGCGTTTAGCAGTTAATTATTAAAAAAACACACATTTAACGCAATGGGTATTGAATCGAATCGATAATTATTATATTTGCACGCAATTTTTGATTAAATGAACAAAAAATTTTATTTATTTTTTTGCTTTTTCCCTTTAATGGCTCTCCATGCTCAGATACATGAGGTTGGTGTGTTTTTAGGCGGAAGTAATTTTATAGGAGATGTTGGCCCTACTACCTATGTTTCGCCAAATGAACCTGCTTTTGGATTGCTATACAAATGGAATAAAAGTGCCAGACATGCTTATCGATTTTCCTATACACAATCAAAAATCGTTTCAAATGATTTAGATTCAAAAGAAGCCGGTAGAAACCAAAGAGGCTATCGTTTTGAAAACGGCATAAAAGAAGTATCTTTAGGCCTTGAATTCAACTTTTTTGATTTTGATCTTCATGATTCAAGTGCTAAAATCACTCCTTATGTGCATTCAGGCATAAGTTATTTTAGGCACGATGAATTGTATATATTGAACGGCGAAACTAAAAAAGATAAAAACACAGGTTCATTTGCAGTGCCAATGACTTTAGGAATAAAATCGAATATTACTCCTAGTTTAATATTGGCTGCGGAAGTTGGCGCAAGATATACTTTGACGGATAATATAGACGGAAGCAATCCAAAAAATGAAAATTTGGAAACACTCCGATTTGGAAATATAAATAATAATGATTGGTATGTTTTTTCAGGAGTTACTTTAACGTATACCTTTGGAAATAAACCCTGTTATTGTGCAGAATAAAAAAATGAATTTACTAGAGACGATCAACAAGAATAACTTGCCAAAACATTTGGCCATCATAATGGATGGTAATGGCCGTTGGGCAAAACAACAAGGACTTTTAAGAGCATTAGGTCATGAAAGCGGAACAAAATCCGTTAAAGTAATCATTGAAGCCAGTGCCAAGCTCGGCATCGAATTCCTTACTTTATATGCTTTCTCCACTGAAAATTGGAACAGACCAAAACTAGAAGTTGAAACTTTAATGAAAGTGCTCATCAACTCCTTGAAAAAAGAACTTGTAACACTTCAAAAAAACAACATCAAACTGAATGCTATTGGTAATTTAGAAAAATTACCAAAATCAGCACAAAAAGAACTTCTTGATGTAATTGACAAAACTAAGGACAACACACAAATGACATTGACCTTGGCGTTAAGCTATGGATCCAGAGAAGAAATTGTCAGTGCAGTCAGAAACATCTGTAATAAAGTTAAAAATAATATAATTTCAATAGACACTATTGACGATTCCATTATTAATGAGCATCTTTACACGCAAAATTTACCTGACGTAGATTTATTAATACGAACAAGTGGAGAACATAGGATAAGTAACTTTTTGTTGTGGCAGATTGCCTATTCAGAATTATATTTTACTGACATATTGTGGCCAGACTTTAAAGAACAAGATTTATATGAGGCTATCATTAGTTATCAAAAAAGAGAACGTAGATTTGGAAAAACAAGTGAACAAATTAAATAATTTTTTAGTGTTAAATAAAAGCATAAAAATAGTCCTTACCGTTTTGATTTTTGGAAGTTTTACACAAGTTAAAGCTCAAGAAAGAGTTCCTTTTGATCAGGGGAAAAAATATATTTTAGCTGATGTGGCAGTAGTTGGAGACATCAGTTTCAACAGCCAGACCGTTGTTACTTTTTCAGGCTTACAAAAAGGGCAAGAAATTACAGTTCCCGGGGAGGAAATCAGTGCTGCTATAAAAAAACTGGGGAAACTGGGTCTCTTTGATGAAATTTCATTTTATGTAAATAAAATAGAGAATGACAGTATTTATCTTGATCTAAATATTGTAGAGCTACCTAAATTGAATGAGGTAAAATTTGTAGGTGTCAAGAAAACCAAAACAGAAGCTTTAATAAAAGACAACAGTCTAAATAAAGGAAAAGTAGTCAATGAAAACCTGATTACCACTACAAAAAACTACATTGAGAACAAATACAAAAAAGATGGTTACTATAATACTAAAGTAAACATAAACACTGTTAAAGATACTTCAACTGTAAACCAAGTAAATATGCTTGTTAGTATTGACAAGGGTGAAAAAGTAAAAATTCAAAAGATTGATTTTGTAGGAAACACAAAAATGTCAGACAAAGCTTTGCGAAAAGCGATGAAGGAAACGAAACAAAAAAATCCTATTCGCATTCTAAAAGCATCAAAGTTTATAAAAGATAAATACAAAACTGATTTAGAAAAAGTAGTTTCAGCTTATAAGGAAAAGGGATACAGAGATGCCAGAATACTTTCGGATTCTGTAACTTTTGATAAAGAAAAGAATGCATTATCAATTAAAATAAATGTAGAAGAAGGTAATAAATATTACTTTGGAGACATTAAATTTTTAGGAAATACGGTGTATCCTGATCAATATCTTAGTAGAATATTAGGTGTTAAAAAAGGGGAAACTTACAATGGTGTTCTGCTACAAAAAAGAATTGCAGATGCATCAAAACCTGACGGCGAAGACATTGACAATTTATATAAAAACAATGGTTATTTATTTTCTAATATAAATGCCGTTGAGGTAAGAACAGCAAATGACACCATTGATTTTGAAATACGAATCACTGAAGGACCAATCGCTTATTTCAACAAAATTACTGTTGTTGGAAATGACAAAACAAATGACCGTGTAATTTATCGTGAATTAAGAACAAAACCAGGAGAAAAATACAGCAAAGAAGAATTAGTTAGAACCGTTCGTGAAATTGGGCAACTAGGATTTTTTGATCCGGAAGCGATTGATCCAAAGTTCAAGAATGTAGATTCAGGAGCGGGAACTGTTGATATTGAATACAATCTTGTAGAAAAAGGTTCGAGTCAAATTGAACTTCAAGGAGGTTATGGCGGAGGCGGTTTCATTGGTACTCTTGGACTATCGTTCAACAACTTTTCAGCAAGAAACATGTTAAACAAAGATGCTTATAAGCCACTGCCTATGGGAGATGGTCAAAAAGTTTCCTTACGTTTACAAGCCAGTACTTTCTTTCAAACGTATAGCGTTTCATTTTCAGAACCTTGGTTTGGCGGAAAAAAACCAGTACAATTTAGTACTTCGTTATCGTATAGTAAACAATTTTTAAATAATTTTGTTACACAAAAAGCGGATAAAACTAGAAGTTTCAATATCATGACATTGTCTGTTGGTTTAGCAAAAAGACTGACTGTTCCAGATGATTTCTTTGTATTGTCACAATCTTTAAGTTACCAACATTATGATTTAAATAATTACAATACCGGATTATTCACATTTGGAAATGGAACATCAAGAAATTTAGCCTACACCATAGGATTAACAAGAAGCAATAAAGGTCTAAATCCAATTTTTCCAACATACGGATCGGAGTTTAGTATTTCAGCTAAATTAACTCCTCCTTATTCATTGCTAAACGGAACAGATTATGCAACATTAGGCGATAAAGAAGAGTACAAATTAAAAAACACTGTTGACCGTTCGAATGTTCCAGATGACAATGGGAACACTGTTGAAATAGGAGATTATATTGACAGTAAAGGAAACTGGGTAGCAACCTATCAAGAGGCTGCCGCTGACGTATCTAAAGTCGATCAAAAGAAATTTAATTGGTTAGAATATTATAAAATAAAGTTTAAAGCCGATTGGTATACAAAAATTTATGGTAAATTAGTACTTAGAACTTTGACTGAATTTGGGTTCCTTGGAGCATACAATCAAGACAGAGGTGTTGTTCCTTTTGAACGATTCTATCTAGGTGGTGACGGATTGGCGAATTATTCAATGGATGGTAGAGAAACAGTACAGTTGAGAGGATATCCTAACAACTCCTTAACGCCTGTAAATGAGACAGGAGATCAAATTGGAGCTACTGTTTTTAATAAATTCTCAATGGAATTGCGTTATCCGATAACGTTAAAATCATCGGCTTCGATTTATGCATTGGCATTTATGGAAGCGGGATCATCGTTTAAGGATTTCAAAAGTTATAATCCTTTTGCGTTAAATCGTTCTGCAGGAGTTGGATTACGTGTATTTATGCCTGCATTTGGTTTATTGGGAATTGATTTTGGTCACGGTTTTGATACATTGCCAGGACAAGCAAAAGCTAATGGATGGGAAACCCATTTTATCATTGGACAGCAGTTCTAAAAAAAATTGATTTTAAATTTTCTAATACAGTACCGTTATGAGAAAACAATTTTTATATCTATTTTTAGCGCTAGTCGTTGTGCAAACAATAAACGCGCAAACCAGAGGGACTAAACTAGGCTACATTGATATGGAATACATTTTACAAAATGTACCCGATTATACGGAAGCAAAGGCTCAATTAGAGCAAAAGGTCGAAAAATGGAAATTGGAGATTGATACTAAGAAAATTGAAATCAATAAATTAAAGGAAGCTTTAAAAGCAGAAAGAGCTTTATTGACAAAAGAGCTCATTGACGAAAGAGAAACAGAAATTAATTTTCTTGAAAACGAAAATTTAGAGTATCAACAAAAAAGATTTGGTGCCAATGGAGATTTGATGATACAAAAATCCGTTTTGGTAAAACCAATACAAGATCAAGTTTTTACTGCAGTTCAAGATATTGCAGAACAGTTAAAATATGATTTCATCTTTGACAAAACTTCTGACTTGACCATGTTGTTCGCAGCAAAAAGATTTGACATCAGCGATCAAATTTTACGCGTATTGAACCGTACAGAAAAAAGAGAGCAGTTGACTAAAAAACAACTAAAAGAAGAGGAAGCAAAAGAAAATAAAGAAGATGCATTGGATGAAAATCCAGCATTAGCGGATAGACAAAAACTCTTGGATGATAAAAAAGCAACAAGAGATAAAATACTTGCTGACAGAAAATTGCTTCAGGAGCAAAAGAAAAAAGAATTTGATGACAAAAGAAAACAAATTCAAGCCGACAGAGAAGCTAAAAAAAATGGCACGGTTTCTGCAAATGTCAAAATAGACGGCACTGACACAGCAGTTAGCAATGACCCGAACAAGGACAACGCTAAACAAACAGTTGAAGAGGCCAAACAAAAACAAGCGGCTGCAAAAGCGAAAACATTAGAAGATCGTAAGAAAGTTTTAGAGGATCGCAAGAAAGCATTAGACGAAAAAAGAAAAAAAATACTGGAAGACAGAGAAGCAATTAGAAAAGCCAAAGAAGAAAAATTAAAAGAAAATACAAACAAAAATTAATTATTAAATATTTTAAAAACGATGAAACAAATTAAAACTCTATTTATTGCTGCCATTTTTATTTTAGGAGCAAACCAAACAATTAATGCACAAGCAAAAACTGCTCATGTTGATGTAAGTGAGATTATGACAAAAATGCCAGCAATGCTAGACGCTCAAAAACAATTGGATAAATTGAGTACTACGTATGATGCTGATTACAAAAAAATGGTTGAAGAATACCAAGGAAAATTGAAAAAATACGAAGCTGAAGCTGCTACAGTTACTGAAGCAATAAATGGTGAGCGTTCTAAAGAAGTTCAAGATATGCAAAAAAGAATTGTTGACTTTAGAGACAATGCTCAAAAAGAATTGCAACAAAAAGAATCTGATATCGTAAAACCATTAATGGAAAAAGTAAGAGCTTCAATTCAAAAAGTAGGAAAAGCTAAAGGATTCCAATATGTTCTTGATGGTTCTAGTCTTTTACTTGCTGATGGTCCAAACTTGACTATGGATGTAAAAAAAGATTTAGGTTTCTAAAAAAATCAATACTCGTACAAAACTGCTCACCCTTATCTTAGGCTTGAGCAGTTTTTTTTTGTTTAAAATAAATTTTAGGAAATTCAAATTCCAGCACGTAACTTTGTTTTTATGAATAGCAATAATCAACCTATAGGAATTTTTGACTCAGGGATTGGCGGAACTTCCATTTGGAAAGCAATCCATCAATTACTACCCAATGAAAGAACCATATATCTGGCAGATAGTAAAAATGCCCCTTATGGACAAAAATCAAAAGAAGAGATTATTGCATTAAGCATGAAAAATACTGATTTTCTCCTGGAGATGAAATGCAAATTAATTGTGGTAGCTTGTAATACGGCAACTACCAATGCAATCCAAGAGTTAAGAGCTAAATACGACATTCCGTTTATAGGTATTGAGCCTGCAATAAAACCCGCAGTTACGCATTCTAAAACACAAATAATAGGAATCCTAGCTACACAAGGCACGCTGAACAGTGCGCTTTTCAACAAGACTACAGAAAAGTACCAAGACACAAAAATAATCGAGCAAGTGGGCCACGGATTGGTCCAGCTAATTGAAAATGGAGACATCAATTCACCAGAGATGACTAAATTGCTTCATTCCTACCTCACTCCTATGATTGAAGCCAACATCGATTATCTAGTATTAGGGTGTAGCCACTATCCCTATCTGATTCCACAAATCAAAAAAATACTTCCGGAACACATTCAGATTATCGATTCCGGTGAAGCTGTAGCTAAACAGACACAAAATATATTACGAGAAAAAGTAGGTTTTTCATCGGCAGAAAATAGCGAACCCGTATTTTATACAAATACAAATCCAAAAGTTCTGACTGAAATTTTAGGAAATAAATATACGGTTGAGAAGAAGAATTTCTAAAAAAGCAACCTATTATTCCTCTTTAAACCAACTCGAGTACATTACGTAATTATTCGAAATGCGTTCGATTTCACCCGCAAAATCAGACTGATCAATGTCTTTCACTTTCTTCGCAGGAACTCCTGCCCAGATTGAACCTGATTCTACAACTGTATTTTGGGTAATAACCGCTCCAGCCGCCACAATAGAATTGCTTTCGATCACACAATTATCCATTACAATCGCTCCCATTCCTATCAATACATTGTCATGAACGATACAACCATGTACAATGGCATTATGACCAATAGAAACGTTATTTCCTATAATAGTTGGGTGCTTTTTATACGTACAATGAATAACTGCTCCATCTTGTATATTTACTTTATTACCAATTTTGATAAAATTTACATCCCCTCTAATTACCGCGTTAAACCAAACACTGCAATTTGTGCCAAAGGTCACATCACCTACAATAGTTGCATTTTCGGCTACATAACAATCCTCCGGAATAGAAGGTGACTTACCGTTAACAGATTTAATTAGCATGAGTAAAAAGTAAATAATTAATTAATTGCTGGACAATAACAATCGTATTTCACTGGTTTACAGAACAAGTCGATTCCCAAAGTAATTTGGTGGTAGCCCCCATTATCGAACTTAACAGCTCCCGACAATTGAGAATACGTATAGGCAAACATAAATCTGTCATAATTAACTCCTACAATTGGAGTAATATATTGCAGTTTTTGTTTCGAAACAGAATTTCCATCAATATACTCGGCACCATCAAAACTTCTTCTATAGGACAATCCGCCCCAAAGTTTTCCAAAATCCAGACTTTTATAGACTTTTAAATTGATGTCAATCGCTTTTTCTTTCGTTTGATCCACCATTTGAAACAAAAGAGAAGGTTCCCATAATAATTTTTCTCTATTACCAAAGATATAACCGGCACTCAATAAGTACTTTCTTAGATTGTCACTTTCATATTCTGTATAAATATCTCTTCTGGTTTCTATGGCATTTTTCACCGTAGCATGAGCATAAAAATCCAAGTAGTTATAAGATGCTCCAATATCTACATTAAAATAAGAATCTTTTTGTACGACAGTTCCATCAATAATTGGATCCCAATCACCTGATTGCATAAATTCCGTTTCGTCTAATTGGCTTTGAATTAATCCTGCGCTAATACCAAAAGACAATTGGTTCAAATCGACCTCATCTCTTGAAAACATAAGATGATAGGCATAACTAAATTTGACTCCTTTTTGGGAATGATAGCCATTTTTATCATTAAAAAGTATAATTCCGGCACCCGCTTTTTCACCTACCCTACCATTAAGACTTAATGTTTGAAGCTCTGGAGCATCTTCCTGGTCAAACCATTGTTTACGACCGGTCAACCTGATCTTGGCACAATTTGAAGCACCTGCCATTGAAGGATGAATTAGATAATAGTTATCTGAAAGATAATCCGAATAAACAGGAATTCCTTCCTGTGAAAAAGAACAATAGGATATAAAAAAAAGGGACGATAAAAATCTAATTTTATTATACATTTAATTACTTTTTAATAGGAATGAATAATTTTAAATCAATAAAAGTTTTATGGGAACTAAGACAAATAACTTATCTAAAAATTAAACTAAAGTTAATTTATTCATTAAAAAATCAAATATAGTTATTCGTAGAAAATAACTTTACTAAATTTGTAAAAATTTAAAAGTCATGAACAAAGTTACCATAAAAGAAACACAAAACCCAACCATATTAAAGTTTGAATTTCAAGATTTTATAACACAAAATGAAAGTTTTGAATTCAAAAACATTGACGAAGCTAAAACGTCTCCACTAGCGCAACAATTGTTTTATCTTCCCTTTGTAAAAACAATTTACATCTCTGGAAATTTTATTGCAATCGAAAAATATAGTATTGTAGAATGGGACGATGTCAAAGATGCCGTAGCGGAACAAATGGAAACATTTGTAAACAATGGCGGGACAATCATTACTATAGATGAAAACAAAACCAAAAAACAGCCTGTGACCGTTTATGGAGAGACCACTCCAAATCCAGCAGCATTGAAATTTGTAGTGAGCAAAATGTTGACCAAGAACTCCATCGAATTCAAAAATATCGATCAAACAGGCGCATCTCCATTAGCAAAAGAACTTTTTAAATTTCCTTATGTAAAAGAGATTTTCATTGATGAAAACTACATCTCAGTGACTAAATATGAAATCAATGAATGGCAGGAAATAACATTGGAATTAAGAAGTTTCATTAAGCAATATATCGAAAACGGAGGAACAGTTCTAGATGAAAACTTCATTCAAGCCGTTACAGCAGAAGAGGACACTAAAGCAAAAGAGTTTGACAATCTGGATGTCACTTCACAACAAATCATCAACATATTAGAGGAATACGTAAAACCTGCCGTACAAGCTGACGGTGGAAATATCGCATTCGATTCCTATAACGAAACTGACAAAACCGTAAAGGTGATATTACAAGGCGCCTGCAGTGGCTGCCCATCATCAACATTTACTTTAAAAAGCGGTATCGAAAACATGCTGAAAAGCATGCTAAATGACGAAGGAATTAAAGTGGAAGCCATAAACGCATAAGCAAAACTTAAAACACACACCTAGCTGACAATGTTATAGTTATATAAAAATAATTACCGTTTTAAATTGAAGTTTTAAATAAAATAGGTACATTTAATCTTTAACTTAACAAATAAAAATTATGTCAGTATTAAAAGTAATTGAAGTGCTTTCCAGTTCAGATATAAGTTGGGAAGATGCCACTCGAAAAGGAGTTGCAAAGGCGGCTAAAACCATAAACCACATACGTTCTGTATACGTTAAAGACCACAGTGCGGCTGTAAGTGGAGGTGAAGTCACAGAATACAGAGTAAACCTAAAATTAACTTTCGAACTCGAATAGTGAAATTAAAAAAACAAAATTTAAGCGTTTCATTTGAAACGCTTTTTTTATTTTTAAAAGCTATTTCCCGAGATTTCGGGACTATCGGGCTAAAAAACAAAAAATATGAACCTACTTTCACAAGAAACCAGTCCTTATTTATTACAACACGCCAACAATCCTGTTCACTGGAAAGCTTGGAATCCAAAATCATTGACAGAAGCCAAAGAAAACAACAAACTAATCATCGTAAGCATCGGATATTCTGCTTGTCATTGGTGTCATGTGATGGAACACGAAAGTTTTGAAAATGTAGCCGTCGCTCAAGTCATGAATGCGCATTTTATCAATATCAAAGTCGATCGAGAAGAACGTCCGGATGTTGATGCCGTTTATATGAAAGCCGTTCAAATCATGACCGGTCGTGGCGGATGGCCTTTAAACGTAGTCACACTACCAGATGGCAGACCGGTTTGGGGCGGAACTTATTTTAGAAAAGACGAGTGGACACAAACCCTTGATGAATTACAAAAAATGTATCAATCAGCGCCGGAAAGGATGATTGATTATGCCGAAAAATTGCATCATGGAATTAAAGCTATCGGAATTGTACAAAACGAAGAATCAGAAACAGAAATAGATCAAAATTTGATTGCCTCTTTAATCGAAAAATGGAAAAAAAGTTTCGATTGGGAATTTGGCGGAATGGCAAGAGCGCCCAAGTTTATGATGCCCAATAATTATCATTTCCTAATGCGTTATGGCTATCAAAAGAATGATGCCGGTTTACTGGATTTTGTAAATCTTACTTTAACTAAAATGGCGTATGGAGGGCTTTTTGATACCGTTGACGGTGGATTTTCACGCTACTCAGTAGATATGAAATGGCATGTTCCCCATTTTGAAAAAATGCTTTATGACAATGGACAATTGGTTTCTTTATACAGCGATGCGTATAAACTGACTAAAAACCAATTGTACAAAGAGGTTATAGAAAAAACACTTCGCTTTGTAGAAAAAGAATTAATGAATCCTGAAGGCGGATTTTATGCTGCGTTGGATGCTGACAGTTTAAACTCAAATAATCATCTGGAAGAAGGTGCTTTTTATGTTTGGAAAATCCCAGAATTAAAGGCGATCATCAAGGAAGATTTTGATTTATTCAGTCAGGTATTCAATTGCAATAGTTTTGGATTATGGGAAGACGAAAATTATGTTCTGATTCAAAATCAAACTTTAGAAAGTATTGCAAAACAGAATAACATTCCTGTTGCTACACTTGAAAACAAAAAGGAAAACTGGGAAAAACTACTGTATAACGAAAGAGAAAAGCGTTCTAAACCAAGACTCGATGATAAATGTCTGACTTCCTGGAATGCAATAATGTTAAAAGGATATGTTGATGCTTACAAAGCATTGGAAGACAAAAAATATTTAGAGACAGCCTTGCAAAATGCTCGTTTCATAACTACGAATCTTTGGTCAAGCGAGGGAAATTTATTTCACAATTACAAAAACGGAAAAAGTACCATCAACGGTTATCTGGAAGATTATTGTTTTGTAATTGCAGCCTTTATCGCCTTGTACGAAGTAACTTTTGACGAGAAATGGCTCCATGACGCCAAACAACTGACCGATTATAGTTTGGAACATTTTTATGATGAAAAAAAATCGTTTTTTGCTTTTACATCAAATCTGGATGAAGCTTTAATAACCACACATTATGAAACTGAAGATAATGTAATTCCTGCATCCAATTCAGTGATGGCAAAAAACTTGTATCAATTGAGCATTTATTTCAATAATTCTTATTACGAAAAAGTCAGCCATAACATGTTACTTGCTATACTTCCTGGTGTCGATTACCCGTCTGCATTTTCAAACTGGATGGATTTGGGGTTGGATTTTTCGGAACAGAACAAAGAATTAGCCATTTGTGGAGAATTGGCTTTAGAGTATTGCGCAAAAATAAACAGCATGTATATTCCCAATATTGTTTTGGCTGGAACCCAAAAAACATCAAGTCTTCCTTTTTTATCAGCACGCTATATAAATAAGGAAACGCTGTTTTATCTGTGCCAAAACAGGACCTGCTTGATACCAAATACTGATTTTCAGCAAATTATTAATGTTTTAATAAAGCAATCGTAGAAAAAATTGTTTAATATTGTAAGACTAATCAAATAAAAATACCATGGGACTATCTTCATTTTTTAAAAATTTATTTGGCTCAGCCAAAGAAACTGCCAGCGAATTAGCTGACAAAGCAGAAACTACTTTTGAACAAGCAAAAGAGACTGCAGCACCCTATCTTGAAAAAGCAGAAACATTTGCAGAAGAAACATTCGATAAAGCAAAAGAAACTGCAACTCCTTATCTTGAAAAAGCAGAAACTTTTGTAGAAGAAACATTTGAAAAAGTAAAAGAAACTGCTGCTCCAATTATAGATAAAGTAGAAGGTTTTGCTAACCAAGCCAAAGAAACTGTCACTGGGCATTCTGACAAAGCTGGTGATGCTTTAGGAAACGCAGCAGAATCCGTAAAAGAAAAAACTGTCGCAGCCACAGACAAAGTAGAAGAAATAGTACGTGAAACTAAAACAATCGCTACTGATGCTGCCGAAACCGTTTCTGAAAAAGCAAACGAATTAGCAAATGACGGTGATGCTGACACTATCGAAACTCCTAAAAAAACTATAAATAAAACAGACGAAGACGCAGATTAATTTATAAGAAAATAATTTATTTGTATTTTTGCACTTCAAACTTAACCTTCTCTTTTGGGAAGGTTTTTTATTATATAAAAAATGAACTTAAATCCAAATCAGTTAACTGATTATGCCAATACATTTATCACTGTATTGATTGATTATTCGCCAAAAGTTATTTCTGCCTTTGTCATTTTATTTGTTGGCCTTTACGCCATTCGACTTATCAATAGATTCATCAGAAAATTAATGATAAAAAGGGACTTAGATCCTACCCTAACAAAATTCCTTGCCGATATTTTACTTTGGGTATTAAGAATATTATTGTTTGTAACTTTCCTCGAAAAATTAGGAGTAGGAATCACCTCTTTTGTTGCCATTCTTGGTGCCATGGGACTTGCGGTGGGTTTATCACTTCAAGGTTCTTTATCGAATTTTGCAGGCGGTATGCTGATTATTCTCTTTAAGCCTTTTAAGGTAAATGACACCATTGAAGCACAAGGAGTGACCGGAACTGTCAGCGAAATTCAAATATTTGTAACCAAATTAATTACGGCTAATAACCAGACTATTTTTGTACCCAATGGATCTTTATCAAATGGAAACATTATCAATTATTCTTTACAAAAAATCAGAAGAGCCGATTTGACCATTGCCATTTCCTATGATACGGATATTAAAAAAGTGAAAGAAATAATTACTGCCATTTTAAAAAATAATCCAAAAGTACTTCAAACTCCTGTTGCCGAAGTTTCTGTAAAAAACTTAACCGACAATGCTATTCAACTTGCGGTGAGACCGTGGGCAAATAATGAAGATTATGGTAACGTTTTCTCTGAAACTTTAGAAAGCTGTAAACAAGCATTTGACACTGCCGGAATTGTCATTCAACCTTATGTAAGAGAATCATCCCAAGATAATTCTTAATCTAAAGATATTACTTCTTTGAAGTCGTAATCATAAAGTCTTTCAAATAATACGGTTCAAAATAAGCGACATCTACAGTGTCGCTTTTTTTAAATTTATCAAAACTTATCGCACTCATTTCTTTGGCAGAAGGATATACAATTTCGTCAAGAAAAACATAGTTTTCTTTGGTCAAAACTGACTTGCATTTTTCGGCACAATCCCCAACAAAATAAAGTGTTTCCTTCAAATCCTCAAAGGAATTTTCAGTGATTATTTCGGCAAGAACTTCTCTTTTTCGTTCCAAATTTGGAGCAAAAACAGCGCTATACACTTCCATTCTTCGGGCATCAATCATGGGAATGATTAATCCGCTGGAAATGGTTACCTGTGACGCCAAAGCTTGTAAAGTATCTACCGCAATTAATGGAATATCCAGTGCATAACACAGTCCTTTAGCAGCCGAAACTCCTATTCGCAATCCGGTATAGGAACCTGGACCTTGACTCACGGCAATGGCAGATAAATCATTAAGCGTAATTCCTGCTTCTTTTATAATTTCCTCAATAAAAACATGCAATCGTTCTGCATGAGAATAACCTTCCTCGGCAATTTCTTTGCATAAAATTGTTTTACCGTCTTTTGCAAGAGCAACTGAACAGTTTTTCGTAGCGGTTTCGATGTTGAGAATGTATTCCAATTTTATTTAGGCTTTTAGATTTAGGATATGAATCATAAAATCATAATTATTTTATTTCCATTTTTCCCAAACTTGTCATTCCGACGAAGGAGGAATCACATAATGAGATTCCTCCTTCGTCGGAATGACAAGTTTGGGTGATTTACTTTATGATAAAATATAATCACAATACAAATCTCGTTATAAAACTTGGAATTTGAGATTTGTTTTATGGAATTTTAAAAAAAAATTACTTCTTCTCTTTATCCTTATCCGTTTTTAACGTTACCTTATCCCCAGAATTTAAGTCCTTTGAAACGGTAGTATAAGGTCCGGTTATAACAACATCTCCTTTTTTAAGACCTGTTAAAACCTCAATATTTGTATCGTCTTGAATTCCGGTCTTGATAATTCTAATTTTAGCTTTATCGCCTACTTTTACAAATACGCATTCAAATTTCTTGTCACTTTTAGGTGCAGCTCCTTTTTGTTCTTCATTAGGATCTTCCACTTTAATTTCTTTTACAGCTGTCGTATCTGATTTCACCACTACTGAACTAATTGGCACAGACAATACATTCGTTTTTGTTTCTGTAATGATATCAACAGTTGCAGTCATTCCAGGTCTAAAAGGAGAATATGTATCCGGTTTTCCCTCTAATAAATCTTGATACGATTCTTTAAGAATTCTCACTTTAACTTTAAAATTAGTCACCTGATCTGCTGTCAAAGCTGAACTGGCCGAATTAGAAATACTAGTTACAACACCCTTAAATTGTTTTTTTAGATAAGCATCAACTTCAACATTCGCTTCATCTCCCACTTTAATTTTTACAATATCATTTTCATTGACATCGACTTCAACCTCCATATTATTTAAGTTGGCTACTCTCAAAATTTCCGTTCCAGTCATTTGTTGCGTTCCCAAAACGCGTTCCCCTAATTCTACGTTTAACATCGAAATAGTTCCATCCGCAGGTGCATAGATTGTAGTACGTCCTAAATTGTCTTTGGCTTCATTTACAGTTGCCGAGGCACTTTGAACATTAAAATAAGCGGTTTGCTTAGCTGCTTTAGCCACCTCATAAGACGCAACTGCTTTATCCCAATCTGACTTTGAAATAATTCCTTTTTCGAATAATGTTTTATTTCTATCGTAACTTGATTTAGATTCCTTGAACGAAGCATCTGCCTGACTCAAATTTGCTCTGGTTCCTGATAAATTGGAAACCGAACGATTGTAACCTGAAGTATACAAATCTGGATTTATTTTAACCAATAAATCTCCTTTCTTTACAACTTGTCCTTCTTTTACGTTTAAAGAAATAATCTCTCCTGATACCTCAGATGAAATTTTAACCTCAATTTCTGGTTGAATTTTCCCTGTAGCCGAAACCGTTTCAACAATAGTCACAGGATTAACTTGGGCGATTTCAACTTCAGTTCCCTTGTCCTTATTTCCGATAGCTCCTGATTTTGAAAGCGCTATCAAAGCAGCAATGATTACTACTGCTCCACCTATTAGGATATAAATTGTTTTCTTTGACATGATAAATTAGTTTTTGATAAGAGGGATTCCAAAATAGAATTCCAATATTTTAATTTTAAAAATATAATCGTATTTTGTTCTAAGAACATCTGATTGTGCATTAGTAAGTAAGGTTTGTGACTGATTGAAATCAAAAGAATTCATCAAACCAACCGCGTATTTTTCTTTGGCATAATCATACGCTCCTTGTCTGGACTCAAGTGCCACAACCGAAGATTCATACGCATTCAAAGCGCCTTTAGCATCTGCAAATGCAGTGAAAACATTTCTTTGCAAATCTAAATCTTGTTGCTCTACAGCAATTTTTGATCTTTCTAAACTTACTTTAGAACGCTCTACATTGTTTCTGGCTGAAAATCCATTAAAGATAGGAATCGATAACTGAGCCCCAAAAGAATGTCCTTTGTTATCACTAAATTGATCAAAGAAAGGCAAAGCTTTTCCTAATACGGGAGAAAAATTATTTTGTAAAACATTTTGATTTGTACCTTCCACATACCCAACTACAGATGTAGGATTTGAAGTATTTGGTTGAAAACCCACAACTCTGTCACTATACCCAACTCTAGAACTAAAACTATAAAAACCTTGCAAAGTAGGTTGAAAAGCTCCTTTGGCAATTGCTACATTTTTTTGGGCAATCTCCAAATTAGTTCTGGCAATTTTCAATTCTGTTCTGCCTTCTTTGGCTTTATCATAAATGGCCGCCGGAGATTGTGCCATAATATTATTTTCATCTTTAACATCGGTATCATCAACAACATCAAAATTTTCAAAGTCTTTCAACTGTAATAATTGAGCCAAACTTAATTTTGAAATTAATAATGCATTTTCAGCAGTAATAACATTTTGATTGTTTGATGCCACAGTAGCTTTTATGTCCAATAAATCCCCACGCGGAATAGATCCTGCTTTCACTAATTCTTCCGAGCGTGCATATTGCTTTTCATTAATTCCCAATTGTTCTTTTTGCACTTTTAAGTTTTCTTTGTTAAAAAGCACCTGTAAAAAAGCATTAGCAACATTCAATGCTACATCTTCCTGCATTTTCAACAATTGATATTTGGCCGCTATTATTGAAAGATTGGCTTTGCGTAGCGTATTTTGATTTTGTAATCCTTTGTAAATATCTACTCCAACATTGGCACCTGCGGAGGTAAACTGTGTGGTTTGATTTTGTAAAAGCCCCGTTGTAATATCCTGATTCAACCCAATATTCCAGGAATGAGAAGCACTGGCATTCAGTGACGGAAGGAAATTCCCAATCGCCCCTTTTTTATCAATGTTTGCCGTTTTAGAATCTAATTCGGATTGTTTGATTGAGATGTTATTTTGTATGGCATATTTTACGCATTCTTCCAGAGTCCATTTTTTGGATTGTCCCTGAACGGACAAACCAAACAGCACGATAAAAACAAAACTGATACAACTATTTTTTTTCATATATTTTGAATGAAAGTGTAGCAAAGGTACTACACATATTTAACATTTTTTTAAAAACTAAAATTCTTTTTTGAGTGTATTTTTAAGGTTTCATTTCTTCGTTTTTCAGCCCTTGATTCCATACTTTAATTTTATCCGAAGCTTTAATTCCGCTTTTTATTTCGACATAAATCCCATCACTGACCCCCAAGACTAAATCTTTTCTTGTGAATTTCTGTACGCCGGTTTCAACCTCTACATAGGGTTTTTGTGTTTTTTTATCAAATTGAATCAAAGATTCTTTTATCGCTAAAACTTTATCCGCTTTTTCTAAAATAATCGAGGCATTTGCACTTAAACCTGCTCTGATAAAAGTATCGTCTCTATTCGTCAAAGATGCTTTTATTTCGAATTGAATTGCTCCATTTTCTGTTTTACCTTTAGGGGCAATATATTGTAGAACGGCATCGAACTTTTTGTTTTCAATAGCGCCAACAGTAATTTCGATTGGTAATTTTTCTTTTATTTTACCTACTTCTGATTCGTCAATTTTTCCAACGAAAATCATACGCCCAACATCGGCAACACTTGCTATTGTTGTTCCTTCATTGAAATTATTACTTTCAATTACTTGGTTTCCTACTTTTACGGGAACATCCAGCACCATTCCATTTACCGTGGAACGAATCAAAGTATTGGCATAACTTCCCAGTCCTGAAGTTGTTCCTGTTTTCACAATGTCATATCCTTGTTTAGATGCGCTATAATTCTGTTTCGCTTGCTTATACGCTAATTGTGCCGCATCAAAATCATTGGCAGAAATAACGCCTTTATCAAACAACGTTTTTTGTCTTAAAAACACTTTCTCTTGATTATCCAAAGCAATTTTGGATGTTTGAACCTGGTTTTGAGAATTACTCAAATTAGATACATTGGCAACAACTTTAATTTTTGCAATTAAATCACCAGCTTTTATATTCTCCCCAGCTTTAATGTAAACAGCTTCAATAATACCTGAAATATTAGGTTTGATAAGCACCTCTTCATCTGGAACAATATTACCGGTTGCAATCGTATTCTTCACAATCGTTTTTATTTCTGCCTTATCGGTTTCAAAAACAACTGGAGATTCCTGATTCTTGGCATACAAATAATACAAGGCACCGGAGAACACTAGTGCGATTGTAATTAAAATAGTTACGGTTAATCCTTTTTTCATTTTGCTTATTGTTTAATCGATTATATAATTTTTGATTGATATTTTATTCTGTTCTTAATGCGTCTACCGGTTTTACGTTTATGGCAGTTTGAGCCGGAATTAATCCTGCAAATAAGCCGGAACCAATGAGTATGACTAAAGCAATAAAAACAACTGTCAAATCCACACTTGGATTGGCGAACATCATTCCTTCACTTGGCATAGACTCTAAAACCATATTGATAACAGCTAATAATCCTGTGGCCAATGCAATCCCAAACATTCCTGCGATAATTGTCAGAAAAATAGCTTCTGATAATATTTGAGAACGAATCGCACCCGGCGTTGCTCCTAATGCTCTTCGAATTCCTATTTCCTTTGTGCGTTCTTTGACAACAATCAGCATGATATTAGAAATCCCAATTACTCCGGAAAGCAATACCAATGTTCCTACAAAATAAGCGATGAATTTTAAAATAAAAAACAAGCCTTGTATTTTGCTAAACTCCTGAAACAAATCAAAATTCCCAATCGCTCTGTCATCCTGAGGATGTATCGAATGTCTGGATTTCATGAAGTCTAAAATTTTAGGCTTTAACTCTGTAATTGATGCATCATCATTAGCTGTAAGTGCCATCCACCCTACTGTGTCTCCATAATTAAAGGCTTGCTGAAAAGTCGTAAATGGCATAAAAATATTTTTTTGAGCGGATTCAGCATCTCCATTATTTCTAGATTTTGAGTTATAAACACCCACAACCATAAAATTAACTCCATTTACCTTGATATAAGTTCCAATAACCTCTTCTGCTTTTTCATACATTTCGCTTATGACACCTTGACCAATAACCGCAACTTTACGCTTCAATACAATATCTTGCTGATTCACAAAACGTCCTTTTATGATATCCATTGATTCTTGCTTAATCAATTCCGGGTAATCTCCATAAATAGTATAAGCTGCCGTTTTTGTTCCTCTGACTACATTATTTGCTCCTTCATAACCACCCAATTGATTTCTGGGCGAAACGTATAATAAATCCGGAAAATTCTCTTTCAAAGCAGTAACATCGGCGTTTTTAAAATCGAATTGTCTGGTTGCAGGCAATCCTTTGAACGGTTTCGAAGTAGTTTGTGACCACATAAACATGGTATTGGTTGCAATTCCGTCAAAACCTTTTTTAACGCCATTTTCCAATCCATTTCCTGCGGCGAGTAATATTACCAAAATAAATATTCCCCAAAAAACACCAAACGCCGTAAGAATCGTCCTGAATGTATTAGCCGTTAAAGCCTCTAAAATTTCGTTCCATTTATCTCTGTCAAACATAATTATTCGTCTCTAAGTGCTACAATGGGTTTTATTTTGGCGGCTCTGTATGCCGGGAAAAATCCAGCTAAAGCACCAGCAACAACTAATAATATCAAGGTGGTCAAAGCAATACTAAAATCAACTTCGGGATTCAGAAAATAATCACTTGATACTTGCGGACCTACTAATTCCAGCAACAACAAACTTGATAAAAGCCCTATAAACCCTGCAATTGTCGTAATAAAAATGGATTCATGCAAAATCATTCCGATGATAGAAATAGGAGATGCACCAAGTGCTTTTCTAATACCAATTTCTTTAGTTCTTTCTTTTACAATAATCAACATAATATTACTTACCCCAACGACTCCAGCTATTATGGTACAAATTCCAACCCACCAAAAAAACAATCGGATATACAGATTTAAATCATAAAATTGTTTTGCATTTTTTATGGAATTATTAATTCCTATGGCACTTTCATCATCAGGTGCAATTGTATTTTTACTTTTTAACAATTGATCTAATTCCTTTGTAAACTTATTTGATTGCGCTAAAGCTTCTTCATAAGTAGCCTTTTTTGTCAGTGTAAAAGACAAATTGCTAATTCTGTCCCCAATCCCAAAAGCTTTTTGTGTCGTCGTTATTGGCAGATACACTCTGGATTCTTCTCTTTCTCCAGCTGGATCGGTAAAAACACCAACCACTTTAAAATTGATATTGTTAATTACAATTTGCTCTCCAATAGGATTCTTGTCTTTAAATAAATCCAATTTTACTTTTTGTCCAATGGCTGCCACTTTTTCACTGCTTACTAAATCATTGTTATTAATGAATCTTCCATTAACGATTGTTGCATTTTCAATGGCTTGATAATCTGGATAAACACCTCTATATTGATAATTCCCCGTTTCTTTACCATAAACAATTACACCATTCCAAAAACTGTAGGTAGCTGCTTTTTTATCTAATAAATCTCCGAATTTTTGCACTGAAATATCATAATCGCTGTTGCGAAATTGAATTTGTCTTCCAGGATTCAATCCTTTGTATTCTTTGGCTGTAGTTCCTGTCCAAATTTCAATTATACCATCAGCATCACGTTCAAACTGTTTTTCAATCCCGTTTTGAAGTCCTTTGCCCACACCCAAAAGAATAACTAATATGAAAATCCCAGAAGCCACAGAAATTCCCGTGAGAAAAGTTCTCAGTTTGTTCTTGGCAATTGCCTCAAAAATTTCCTGCCAGCGTTCTACATTAAACATAAGCGGATGCTCTTACTTGTTCTACTAATTTATCATCGATGATTAAGCCATCTTTATAAGAAGAAGCTCTAACTTGTGCCACTAATTTATCATCAATGATCAAACCGTCTTTTAAAACCACATTTCTTTTGCACATGGCAGCAATATCAGGCTCGTGCGTTACAATCAAAATGGTTTTTCCTTCGTCATTAATTCCTTGTATCAACTCCATAACCTCATAAGATGTTTTGGTATCCAAAGCTCCTGTAGGCTCATCGGCCAATAATACTTTGGGATTTGACGCCAATGCTCTTGCAATGGCAACACGTTGTTTTTGTCCACCGGAAAGTTCATTTGGTAAGTGATGTGAATGTGAAGACAAACCTACTTTCTCCAAAAAGTTCATCGCAATTTCATTGCGTTCTTTCCTTTTTATACCTTGATAATACAATGGCATTGCCACATTATCCAAAGCACTTTTATAATTAATCAAATTGAAAGATTGAAAAACAAAACCTAAAAATTTGTTGCGATATCTTGAAGCGATAGTCTCATTGAGATTTTTTATTGGCACACTATCCAAAATATAATTCCCAGAATCAGCTTCATCAAGTATTCCAAGAATATTAAGCAGTGTAGATTTTCCTGAACCGGAAGACCCCATAATAGCCACTAATTCCCCTTCTTTAATGTTGAAATTAATTCCTTTTAACACATGTAATTCGGAACTCCCCATTTTATAGGATTTATGTAAATCTTTAATTTCAATCATAATTATGTTAATTTTAAAACAATATTAATTCTTCTCTAAAAGAAATTGTAATAAGAAAACGTTAATACCTTTATCAGGAATTTAATCATAAGACTTAATTGTTGTGAAAATGTTACACATTAATCCTAAAAAAGAATTGTTTTGCTAATTTTGCCCCATCAAACTAAAATAAAATGCATAAATATTTTTCAACCCTACTTATAATTCTGTCTATCGTACTGATTACAAGCTGCTCTACAACCAGTAAAATAGCTACTTTAAAACCAGAACCGGACGATGCCACTCCTTTAGTTTACGAAAACACTCCTTCCTTCATCAATTTACCCATCAGTGTAAAACTGAAGGATATCGAAAACCAAACAAATTCACTCCTAAATGGCTTGATCTATGAAGACAACACTATTGAAGATGATGACATTGAAATGAAGATTTGGAAATTAGCACCAATCACAATCAAAAATGACAACGGTGCCAATGGCCAAAAAATCAGAACGGTTTTACCTTTGAAAGCTATTGTAAAATACAGGATTGGAACAAAGAAAATGGGAGTTGAATTATACAACACTAAAGAATTTAATCTTGATGGCGTGGTCACTTTGCTCAGTGATGTAGGTTTGACCAATTGGAAAATGAATACCAAAACGGAACTAAAATCATTGGATTGGAATGAGAGTCCTACGATGACTGTTTTTGGAAAAAATGTGCCTGTAACCTATCTTATCAATCCGGGAATAAAGCTTTTCAAATCAAAAATTGAAAAGAAAATTGATGATGCTATTGCAAAGTCAATGGATTTCAAACCAAATGTTTTGGCTGCATTAGAGAAAATTTGTATTCCTTTTCAAATGAGTGATACTTATGAAAGTTGGCTTCGAATTGTTCCTATTGAAATTTATTCTACCAATGCCAAACTCAAAAATGACACTTTTGTACTGGAAATGGGAATGAAATGCAACATGGAAACATTAATAGGAAAGCAACCCGAATCTAAATTTAATGCCAGCAAAATTGTTTTAAAACCTGTCTCCAAAATACCTCAGGAAATTACCGCAAACATTGTCGCTGTTTCTACCTATCTGGAAGCATCAAAACTAATGACTAAGAATTTTTCCGGGCAAGAATTTGGTTCAGGATCCAAGAAAGTAAAAGTTCAGAATGTTGCTATTTGGCACAAAAATGGGAAAATGATAATCGCTTTAGATGTATTGGGATCTGTAAACGGAACCATTTATTTAGCCGGTTTTCCGCAATATAACGACAAAACCAAAGAAGTATATTTTGACCAATTGGATTATGCTTTAGACACAAAAAATAAATTAATGCGAACTGCTAATTGGTTAGCGCAAGGATTAATTTTAAGAAAAATAGAACAAAGTTGTCGCTACTCCATAAAACCAAATCTCGAAGAAGGTCAAAAAAGCATGATGACTTATTTAAAAAACTACTCTCCTATGCAAGGTGTTTTTGTAAACGGAAAAATGGAGGAGATTCAATTTCAAAAAATTCAATTGACAAATCAAGCTATTATTGCCTTTATAAAAGTAAAAGGAACAGTGAATGTGTCCGTAGATGGATTAAAATAAAAGTCCTCACCCCAGCCCTACCCAAAGGGAAGGGAGGCATTCTGATAAAATGGAATTTGGAGATTTTTTTGAAATTTTCAACCCTTAGGATTTCTTCTTTTTCATTCGGTAAATGGCATAACCAATTCCTGCGACAAGCAGATATGGAATTACCATTAAATAAACGATTCCGTCATTTACCGCTGCTGCTTTTGTTGTATTACCTTCACTGGTCAATGCGGCGCGACACATGGCGCATTGCGCATTTGCAGATTGTGAAAATAAACAAAGGGCAATAAGCAATAGACTATAGTTAAAAATACTTTTTGACCTTTTTGCCAATTGCCAATTGTTAATTATTTTTCTACTATACATAATATGGTGAAATCATTAAATAAACAACTACTCCGGTAACGGCAACATACAACCAAATTGGAAAAGTAATTTTTGCGATTTTTTTATGGGTATCAAATTTTTGCGACAATGCTCTAACATACGTTATTAAAACCATTGGAATAATAGCAATCGATAAAACAATATGCGTAATTAATATAAAGAAATAAACGTATCGAATTGTTCCTTCACCACCAAATTTTGTTGAATCAGAAGTCATATGATACGCAACATACATGACAAGAAAAGCAACAGACAAAGCAATCGCCGAAGTCATCAATCTTTCATGAAGTTTTCTTTTACCATTTTTAATAGCTATAACTGCACCGATTAAAACTATCGCCGTGATTCCGTTGGTAGTAGCATAGATTGGCGGCAAAAAAGAAAGTGGCTCAACATTATATCCAAAATCTTTTAGTTTTACTCCAAAAAGTATGGCAACCACAACTGGTATTAAAATTGAAACTGCAATGATGAGCTTGCTGAATTTTTGTTCTAACGAAATGTTTTCCATTATTATTCTTCTAATAAAATATTAATATCTTGTTGAATGTTTCTTACCCCTTTTTTATCTAAACCATCGTAATATAAAATTGGATTTCCAAAATCATCGTTTCTACAACGGATATTTCCGTTTTTATCAATCAAGGCAAACAATCCTGAATGCTCGAAACCACCTGCAACTTTTTTGTTTTCACCCGCATAAAGATTAAACCCTTTATTGGCTAAATTAAAAATATAGGCTTTGTCTCCGGTTAAAAAATTCCAATTAGAGGATTTTACTCCCAAAAGATTTGCGTGCTCTTTTAACACCTTTGGAGTGTCATGTTCTGGATCAATAGTAATAGAGACAATTCCAAAATTAGGATTACCGAAAAAACTCTTTTCTAAAACTAACATACTTTCATTCATTTTTGGACAAATGGTAGGACAGGTAGTAAAGAAAAATTCCAAGACATACACTTTCCCTTTGTAGGTTTCATTATTAATCTTCTTATTGTCTTGATTTACTAATTCGAATTTTGGCGCAGGTCCTATTTTAATTAATTGTCCTTCTTCTGCAATTGCCGGATTAACACTGTCCAGTCTATCCCCTTGAACCACTTTATCGTTTTTAATTCTCTCTACAATTTTTGGAACAGCGTAAATGCCGAAAATCAAAATAATAAAAGAGATACCTATATATGATTTATTTTTAAACATAAAACATTAAATTTTTCTGGTGGCGTTATTGTTCTTTTTAAGAGCCGCACGATATTCGTAAAGAATGACTTTAAAATCATCCAGCATTTCGTTACTCAACTCCGCTGGATGAAATGTACTATATCCCTCTTTAGTATCTTTCACTAGTTTTCTGCCTCGAAGATTTCGTTTTTTATCAATGATGTAGACTTTTGGCGTACCGGAATTCTCATCTAATTTCTCCACCAATTTTAATTGAGCATAATAGGTATTAATATCTTCCGTTGATGCAAATACAAAGCGCCACTGGGCAACATCAGTAAAAGCACCCAAAGCATCGACCACTTTTTTAGCATCTTTTTCAGTTCCAGTTGGACAAATCATCACAAATTGAACATCTTTGAACTCATGATACCTTTGATAAATTTTTTGATTTAAATTGAAAAGATTCCCTCTGTTTTTTAAAAGTTCAGTACCCATAAAACCGAGAATCGTTACTTTGCCATTCAAACTAACTTTTTGACCATCTAAAGATTGCCAATTACCTAAATCAGCGGTATTAGGAGTTATTGTTGGTAATTTAGTAAACCCGTTCACACCCGAAGCAAAAAAAAGGTAGGCAACTATAGGCAAAATAAAAAGAACGAAAAGGACAATATTTTTTTTCATTGTAATAATACTATTAAAGTACAAAAATAAAAAAAGGTACGCAATGCGTACCCTTTTATTGAATTAATATCTTGTTAAAAATTCCATTTAATGGTAGAATTCTTAAAAACCTCATAAATATAATCCCCTTCTGTCAAAAGAATGAAGAGTAAATATAATATCAGAAAAATTACTGGAAAAACAACTGCACTTCTTAAAGAACTTTTTTCACCTTCCATGTGCATAAATGCATATACAATGTAATAGGCTTTAAAAATCGTAAGAGCATAGAATATCCAATTAAGCAAATTCATACTTAAAAAATCATTCATGAAAAGAAAATCCGGTTTCAAAATACCCAAATAAACTTCTACTACTGTAACGGCAGATAATATTCCGAAAACTTTCCAGATTCTACCTATGTTAGATACGTGTTCGTGTGACATGATAATTACTTTTTGAAAATTAAACTAGATAGAAAACTGTAAATACAAATACCCAAACTAAATCGACAAAGTGCCAATAAAGACCCACTTTTTCTACCATTTCATAACTTTTTCTTTTTTCATAAGTTCCAATTAGCACATTAAAAAATATGATAATATTTATGATTACTCCAGAAAAAACGTGGAATCCGTGGAATCCAGTGATAAAGAAAAAGAAGTCAGCAAATAATTTACTTCCGTATTCGTTTCTTTTCAAGTTTGCACCTTCAACTACGTAGTGTGCTTGACTCAATCTTAATTCAGACTCTTCTCTTGAAAGAATTGTTTTTTTCTTCTCTTTGGTTATTACCTCAGTTCTGATCAAAAGTTCAGGATGCGCTTTGAAACCAGCTTGAACTTCGGCAACTGAATAAGAAGGCAAACTTGGTTCATCCATAAACCAATTCGCGCTACTTCTTGTCAATTGTTCTCTTTCTTCAGGCAAAATAGCTGCAAAATCCGCTAAAGCTACACGGTGTCCGTCTTTGTCAACAAACTGAAGTAAACTACCTCCTTTTGTTTCAATAGCACCGTATTCTCCTTTAATAAAGTTTTTCCATTCCCATGCTTGAGATCCTACGAAAATCAAACCACCGATAATGGTTAAAAACATATAAAGAACTACTTTATTTTTTTTCATTTGATGACCTGCATCAACAGCCAAAACCATTGTTACAGATGAGAAAATCAAAATAAAAGTCATTAATGCCACATAATACATCGGAGCAGATACTCCATGCATAAATGGGAAGTGCGTAAACACTTCATCGGCCAACGGCCAAGTTTCAATAAATTTAAATCGAGAAAAACCATACGCCGCCAGAAATCCAGAGAACGTTAAAGCATCTGATACGATAAAAAACCACATCATCAATTTGCCATAACTTGCTCCCATTGGCTCATTGCCGCCTCCCCAAGTTTTTTCTTCACTATTTGCAGTAGTAACTGTCGCTTCCATAAAAGTTATTCGTTAAAAAGTTCCCAAATTTACGTTTTTTTCTTATTTAAAGAAATATAAAAACAAAAACAAATAAACCCATAATAAGTCAAGAAAGTGCCAGTACATTGCACCTAGTTCAATTCCAAGGGTTTGAGATGAATTGTATTTTTGTTTAAAATGATTATAAATTATAATTAGAAGTGAAATCACGCCACCAGCAAGGTGAATCAAGTGCACAACCGTAACAACGTATAAAAAAGTCGTGGTTATTGAGCTTCCACTTCCAGTGAAATAATACCCATTATCCACTATTTGCCCAAATCCTACGAACTGTAAAATTACAAACAATATTCCTAGAACTAATGTCGTCAAAAGAAAAATTGTCGTTTTACTTTGATCGTTTTTCTGAATCGCTTTTTTAGCCAAATGAAAAGTAACACTACATCCTATTATTGCAACAGTACTGTAATAAAACGCTATTGGTAATTGAAAATCCTTCAACCAGTCTGCTCTGGATTTACTCACTACAAAAGCACTCGTAAGTCCTGCAAACATCATGGTCATACTTACCATTGCAAACAACAAAATCAATTTATAGGATCTTGCCGTTCTGGATTTTTGCTCCTCAGTTGTCATTATCATTTCCATAACTATCTTAAAAATTTATCAAATATATAAACCAATTGTAACAATGTAATATAAGAAACACTAACTAACATTAGTGTTCTAGCCGCTTTTGCAGTTCTTAATTTGTATAACCGAACAGCATAAAAAAGCATCCATAGTCCCAGTAAAAATACAACAATTGCAGCAATTGGCGTTATGTATAAACGTCCAGTATATCCTAAAACTGGTAAAAGTGACGCTAAAATTAACCAAACCGTATATAAAATAATCTGCAAGGCTGTTCCTTTGTCTTTTTTACCTGTAGGCAACATAAAGAAACCTGCTTTCTCATAATCTTCATACAAAAACCATCCAATAGCCCAAAAATGCGGAAATTGCCAAAAAAACTGAATTAAAAATAAAGTTCCTGCTTCTATTCCAAATTCTCCTGTTGCAGCAACCCAACCCAACATAAAAGGAATTGCTCCAGGAAAAGCTCCAACAAAAACAGACAGTGAAGTCATCGATTTCAAAGGAGTATAAACGCTTGTATATAAAAATATTGAAATGGCGCCAAACATAGCGGTTTTTGGATTGATTGTATAAAGCAACGCAATTCCAACAATAGTCAAAAGACTCGCAATAATCAAAGCTGTAGCCTGAGACATTCTGCCAGCTGGAACGGGACGATTTTTCGTTCTATCCATCAAGACATCAAGGTCTTTTTCGATAACTTGATTAAAAGCATTTGATGCTCCCACCATACAATAGCCACCAACTGCCAATTTTAATAAAACCATCCAATCTAATGAATGCAAATCATAAATCCCAAGCATAAATCCCGCAATAGACGAAAACACAACACTAATAGCTAAACGTGCCTTAGTGATCTCTCGGAAATCAATATAAATGGATTTTAATGAAAATGTATTTTGTGTTGCGTTCAATACTAGAGTTTGTTTGTTTTTAAAAACTTTTGCAAAAGTAGTGTATCAAAAGGGATTTGACAAAAAACAATTCACAAAAAGATTAATAATCAAAATACCAATTAAAAATATCAGCTCTCAGTCCTAAAGTAAACCAATTAGTACTTTCAGTGAAAGTTGTTTCGGTGTTTTTTGTAGGATCAAAACTTCTGTAAATATAACTACAGAAAATTTTCAAATTAGTAGCCGGGTTCACCAAATAACCACCTTGAAAATCAGCAATAAAAACAGCCGTTTTATTTCCCTGCCCCACTTTCACACCACTATCAAACGGTCTTTTTTCATCGTAATCTTTATAGATATTTCCTCCGTAATTAAAGCTGTCTTCAGCGGTGTCAAAATCCAGTCCTCGAGTCCCCACAGTAACTTTTGCATCAGCAAAAAGCCTTCCTTTATGATAGCGCGCAATAGCAATAAATTCCTTGAAATTTCCTCCCCATTGATGCCCAATACTTTGGTTATTATGACCGTAATTTGTGATTGGCATACTATGAGAATACACATAAGGACGCACGTGATTGTATTCTAATTGCAACAGTAAATTATCAACTTTGAAAGCGTTATAATACTTAACGCCTAACTGATAACCGTATTTATTTTTCCAACTATTGTCTCTTTCTTTGATGTCTCCAAGAGAAAACTCATCCAGAATAAACTGTCCATAAAAATTGATTTGATTACTCCATTTATATTTAAAAGTCAATCCCAAAACAGCATTTCCACTTCTTGCAGAAGAAGCGAACTCAACCGAACGATAAAAGATAATAGGATTTACAAAATTCACATCAAATCCTCTGTCATTTGTATTGGTCCAAATCACCGATTCGAAGAAACCAAGATTTAATTTATTGGAAACATTCCAACTCAAATAATGATTTGCCATAAATTTTGTGGCATACGTTCTTTCTAATGTCACCTCAGGACGAACATCTTTGAGCCACATGTAGGTATTGGTATATTTTATTTTCCAAAAATTAGTATTCAATTTAAAATAAGGATACGGACTGGCGCCATCACTTTCCAGCAAAGAACGGTATCCGTCCCCAATAAAATTTCGGCCATAACCCAATTGCAAATCAATGTATTTACTGGGTGCAAAAGTCAAATTGGCTTCCGCCAAAGGAAAATCATAGGCATCCGTTTTGAAATCTTTTGCAATTCCTATCCCTGGAATAATAGCAGGATTTCCTCCTGCGGGTTTAATAGATTCAGCATAACGATTAAAGTAATCTGCAAAACGCCCCTGACTTTCAAAAACCGTGGTAGAAAAATTAAGTTGCTTACCCAAACCTCCTCTAAAATTGATTCCGCGAGTATTCATATAGGTGTAAGACGCTTCCGTTTTAGAAGCTTTACCAACCTGCAAATCAAGTATAGGATTTAAGGTAAACCAATATCCTTCGCCCTGGATTTCTACCGTACTCTCATTCCATAATTTTCTTGTCCACCAACCTGAAGCTTTCTTTTTTATCTTTTCATTAACTGCTTTCAGATCATAATATTTTGAAACCTCAGCATAGGTATATGGTTTTGATGCCGTATGATTATTACTTCCCACTTGATTTAAGGAACCATCAAACTGCGCGTAATAACTATGCGAAAAAGGAACATTCAAATGGCTTTCAAACTCCGGATTAGTAAATTTTTTATATACAATACTATCCAATTCAGTACGTTTCGGTTTGTTGTTTGAAACAATTTCGGCTTTCGCCAAAGCTTCAGCTTCAAGTTCTTCCCTGCTTTTTAAAGGTATGGCGATAGTTATGGTAAATTTGGAGTAGGTTGGTTTTCCGTTATACGTTGACGGTTCTATTTTTGGAAATGTCTCAAAAACCCTTTTTGTTTCTTTTATCAATGCCTCATCAACAGCATCAACATAAATCACTTTAAAAATACCATTACTGTCCACTTCAAAAAGAACTTTTACGTTCCCTTTAAAATTATTTTGTTTTAAATTATCCGGAACTTGAAAATTTTGAAAAACAAAATCCTGAACTTGATTGTAAAAACAATTTTCTAATACTTTCGATTGTAAATTTACACAATCAGGAAAAACAGGAAATCGCTCCGCCGAATTGCCAGATTGTACCAAACTATTATTTAAATCTTGGGAATAGGCAAAAAAGGAATACGAAAATAAAAATAAAGCCAACAATCCTTTTTTCATGTTTACAATTTTTGTCCGTTTAATATTCATTATGTGAATTTTGTCCGTTAGCAATACTTTTCGCTCCTGATGTACCTATTCTTTTCACCCCCAGTTGAATCATCTCAACCGCTTCTTCATAAGTCCTTACACCACCTGCAGCTTTCACAGGAAGGGGCGATGCGTTTTCTAGCATCATCAGTATCGAGGGAATAGTGGCTCCGTTTGGTAAATTATTTTCTGTTTTATAAAATCCAGTCGAGGACTTCACAAAAACCGAAGCAAAAAGTTCTTGTTTAAAATTAGAAACAATTACATTTTTTATCAAACTTGACAACTGGATAATTTCCTTATCGCTTAGAGCCGCCACTTCAATGATCCACTTTACTACCTTGTTATTATCTAAACCTAATTGGGTACATTTAAGAATTTCTTCTTTTACCAAGGCTACTTCTCCTCTTTTGAAAGCTTCATAATTGCATACAAAATCTAAATCATCGGCGCCATCATGTATTGCTTGAAGAGCTTCGCTAAGTTTGTTTTCTAATGAAGATTTACCTTCCGGAAAATCAATTACAGTTCCTATTGACACAACTGAATTTGTTTCAACAATCATTTTTTTCGCCAAAGAAACCATATTAGGACGAATCATAATAAGCTTAAAATGTTCCTCGATGGCTTCTTGGATAAATCCTTTGACTACCAAAGTATTTTCTTTTTCGCTGAGTCCCGCTTGTTCTGCCGTTTTTAAATAGGTAGAATCTAAATATTGCTTAATATTCATGCGCTTTTGATTTCTTAATTAGAGTAGATTATGCCTCACAAAAATACATTTTATATGAACATAAGTTTACTATAAAATATCACTATTTTGTATTTTTAACGCTAGAAATGAAGTTTTTACATGCTTTTAAAAAAATACAAACCAAACTAAATAAACATTTAGCTATAAAATGAAAAGTCCCACCAAAGTGGGACTCCATTTAAATTGAATTTTATCTGACTTTTGTTTTTAAATCAAATAAAAGAATAAAAGCTACTCCTAAAATTGCACCAGATAGATTTGCTAAAACATCAAATACATCTGCATGCCTGGTAGCGGTTAATAATTCTTGCGCAATTTCAATACCTATTCCAAAAAAAACGGAAAACAGAAAAGAAATTATTATGGGTTTTAAACTGTTTATATCGTTTGTGTGTTTTTGAAAAAACAAAAAACAAAGCATCGTTAAAACAAGATGAAAAAAAACATGCACCAATTTATCCAGATTTGAAACATTCCCTAGCGGAACATTATTCAACTGTACTAAACAAAAAAAAGCAATAACTCCAGCCCACAATAAAGCTGCAAAAAAATATATTTGTTTAGGCACCAATAAGCTCTTTGTAAGATTCACTAGACAATAAATCATCTACCTCTGCCATATTCGCAATTTTTATTTTGATCATCCATCCAGCTCCATAAGGATCAGAATTAACGCTTTCCGGAGTACTTTCCAGAGCATCGTTGAAGGCAATAATTTCACCTGCTAATGGAAGAAACAAATCAGAAACAGTCTTAACTGCTTCCACTGTACCGAAAACCTCATCTTTGTCTAAAGTCTGGTCTAAAGTTTCTACCTCAACATAAACGATATCTCCTAATTCTTTTTGTGCAAAATCAGTGATTCCTACTGTTGCAGTATCGCCATCAATACTAACCCATTCGTGATCTTTAGTGTACTTTAAATTTACTGGTATGTTCATATAAATTGTAATTGATAATTATTTATTGATAATTTAGATTTTATGGCACAAATGTAATAATCTTCTATTCAAAAATTGTCCCCTTTTCGAAAAATTAATTTCCAAAATTATAACGAAGTGTGATTCCGGAACGAATATTTGTCAACGGAAAAGAAGTTGATATTACCGCTTTCGAAAAAGAGTGATCATAATAGAAAATAGCCGTTAGATTTTTACTAAACGAATAATCAGCCTTGACTGTTAACGACCAAAGATTCTGCCCTCCCGCCAATTGATTGTTATCATAATCCAAATATCTCACAATCGTCTGATTGTTTCTATAAGATACATCTGCTTTCAAGTTGATATCACTTTTTATTATCCCTGTTGGACTATCAGCCAGTCTGGAAGAGAAAATCACGTCTTTGAAACGATACCCCAATCCTACCACATATTCTATCCCTTTAACTTCGGTCAACAAATTATTATCAAAACTCATTGACAATGCTCTGTCTTTTTTGATTTCAGCCAATACTTTTAACGAACTTTTCAATTCAAAATCCATTCTTAACAATGGGTTGAATTGTTCTACCAAGTTAACATTTGACATTATGGTTTGATTGAAAAAGTTACCACTCGCATCCACTCCGCCTGGCGCTTTGTCATATTCAAAATTCGATCTAAACGCATTTATCGTATAAGAAGCCCTGTAATTATGTTGCAATGAGAAACGTTTGAAATTCTTTTTAAATAGCCCATAACGCATCAAACCATTGTATTTTATCGACCAGTTTGGAATTGGAAAATTCCTGAAAATTCCCAACGAAACATCTGAGGCATTTCCTCCTGAATAAGCCGCTAAAAATGCCGGTAACAATACTGCTTGATTGTTCTTCCCATACCCTAATGGAAATCCTTCTGAGTCCAAATTACCAGGATTATTAATATCAATCCCACGTTGTGTTGCTAATCGATTCGCTACCGTAAGTCTGTTTATTCTAAAATCATCAAATGCAACCGATGAATTTTCATCACTAGTCGAAAATGAAGTTTTTATCAACACCGTAGAAATTGAAAAAATACCTGTATTATAAGGAGATCTAGAATTATACACCCCATCCGTTACATCATACTGTTCTGAGAAATTTTCAGAATGAGCGCGGTCTAATGTCAGATCAATCTTTAAATCCGGCAACAAATCTACATTTGCCGTGGCTTTAAATAATTTATTGGTCACTTGAGAAAAATTTTGGTTAAAATCAGGATAGTTAGTTAGCCAACCATTTTTGGCAGCTTCATATCGCACATCATCCTGACTACCAAAAACAAACCCTAACGACGGTCTTGACGACCCAAGAAATCCTACACCTGGCGTGTATCCCGGTAAAACCGTACCGCTGTTATAGGTATAGTTCATCTGGATATTTTTAATACTGGTTAAAACACCTATAAAACCATCTACAAATTCATTGTTTTTCGGTACTTGATTAGCATTTGTATTTACTATTTTCTCACCTGGTTTTGGAGCAGTTGTTTTAGGTTTTGGTACCGTTTTGTTCATGTTTTTTGTCAGTCCTAAATACTTGTACAACATATCCATATTGAAAGTTGCATTCAAATTGCTTGAACTCGCATTTTGAACGGTGTTCCCTAAATTATACTCAACATCATCAATTTCTATTTGAGACAATGCATTAGAAGTACGCTGCCAGCTGTAGTCTCCCGTATAGGAATAATTGGCTTTGACAAAACTAAATAATGGAATTTTATTGATTGGAATTTCATAATTCACAACCAATTGTTGCATGTGTTGATTTGGATCTCCAATATCCCAATAACTATCCCAAATTGTAAAAGTATCGATAGGCTCATTGTCTTCATTCAAATAATTTTTTACAATATTACTGGAAGAAGCCGTATAATTTAATTTTAAAGATTTAGTCAAATTATAATTAAATCCATATTGGTAATTGAAAGCGAAATTTCTTCGATACAAAGGATCCAGCCCAATTCCTTCTACATCTACCTGTCTAAATTGTTGACGGTTGTATTGTCTGACGATATTAGTATTAAACGATATATTTGAAGGCAAATAATTAAAATTGAAATCACTTAATAATTTCCAATAACTACTTTTTTTCATGAATTTTGTCTTCTTGAAAGGCTCTACTGATTTTGGTTTAAAAGTATAGGCATAATCCACCGACGAATTTACTTGTTGGTCAACGTAATCTTCAATTTCAAAATCATGTCTTTCCACTTCATTAAAAGACTGGGAAAAAGTAAAGTTCTCCGGATCGTACACACGTTGTTTTTGCTCAGGACCGCGCTCTTTTCTAACCCCTATAAAATTTATGCTTTTGCGTTTTGTATAATCAACAGCTCTATTTTTAATGTTTGCTCTTTCGGCCTCATCAGTGGTATAATCCAATAACTGTTTTAATTTTATATCCTGATTAAAAGGATCGTATTCCGGAGTTATGGTCTCTTCGCCAATAGCATAATTAAAAGGCAGGTTAATTTGCCATTTTGGAGGCAATAATTTCCCAAGATTTACATTGGTCACAATACTATATTGTTCTGTATCCTCACGGTTTCTTTCGTTTGGCCCTTGTTCTAAAGTACCAAAACCAATGGTGCTTTTTTTACCTGAAGCAGAAACCGTGGCAAAATCTGCGAAATTTGTATCTATATTCAATACAGCTGCCATTCCCCCTTGATTATCCATATCCGCTAAGCGAAGTTCATTGAACCAAACTTCTCCTTTGATATCATCGCGCAGGTCGCTATTTTTCACACCAACCATCAGCGTACGCACTAAGCCAAAGTTAGGATTCCCTCTAATTCCCAGCTTCAAGCCAGTATTACCATCACCATTAGGAAAAATGTCTAAGTGGTCATCCGGATAATACACCCCATCCAATGGCAAAGCATCTTTTGGAACTCTAATCTTCATTTCAGTCAATAAAGCCAATGACAAATCAATCTCATTTTCTTCAGGCCAAACTTCCTCAGCGCTCAAAGGAGAACAATCTGAATTTGAAGCAGAAGACGGACTCGTTACTTTTAAAGGAATTTCAATTTGATAGAAATTTTGAGTAAAGTCATTTCCAAAACGGATAAATCCAACCATTTGATTGTCTTGAAGTACAATTTCATTTGGCAATGATTCTGCATGCAAGAACATTTTCAATTTCTTGAATTGACGCATGTCAATACTCACATTTTTAAAAACGGCTCTGGAGTCTTCCGGTTCTAATCCGTTTCCAGATACTCTCAACGCCAATGACTGCTCATTTTGATTGATAACCGTATTATTGTTGTACAATTGTTCCCGTTGCACACCTGGAGGAACAATATAATTTATTGGACATCTCTCATTATTTTCCTGAACATTAACAGCCAAAACATCTAGATTAGTATTGTCATCAGTAACATCTGTATCCAAAGGATCAAGCGTATTGGCGTATCTTCTCCATTCTCCCCTTACTAAATCCAGTGCGCCAAAACGAACGGTTACTTCTTCACTAAAGCCCGTCATAAACATCCTCATGAAGCGTATGGATCTAAAATCAGAAATATTCCCTATCGTGTTCTCCGGTTGTGAAACCGGTATTTTAAACTGCAGCCATCTCGCATCAGTAGTCGAACCATCCGGCAAAGTCACTTGCGTATTTCTTATATCGGTAATATAATTTTGCCCCACATTCATGTTTGGCTGAACCACAATACTGTATTCATAATACGCATTGATGGTATTCATAGTATTGTCTCTGTTGATATCCTCAACATCCGGAACGGTCGATGACCCTCTGTTTGGATCATTAATATCAACCGCTGAATTTCCATCAGTACCGTTATATCTTTTATATCGGTCTAAAATTCCTCCTGAAGCATTCAAATAATACGTATAATCATCTGCCGCAGGATCTAACTCTGAGGCAAAATTAGTATACACTGATCCTTCATTGGCATTAACCAAACCATCCAGACCAATATCTTGATTTGTTCTATTTGTTGCATTAGTGTCAAAAGCATAAATCAATGATTGAGATGCTGGAACATCTCCCCATAGCGGTTGAGGGTTTACCAATATCTGATCTGGCCCAAGTCCATTTTCATATTGTTTTCTTCCATCCTTCAAAACATCTTCAGATATCTCCCCTAAATTGAAATAAATTTTCCCCGTATTGGATTGTGGTACCTGACCGTTTCCTACATAAGGATCTAATACCCAAAACTGGATATACTCTACATTTCCTTGTTCGAAATTAGTCGAATTTAACGACCGCATAATTCCCCCAAAATTATCACTTGGATTTGCAGCTGAATTTGAATTGTTATTATAGGGTCCTCTATCAGAAGGATAATAACTTAAATCTAATGTATTAACGACTTGTGATTGCCCTTGAGCAATATCCGTCAAAGGATACAATTCCTCACTGAAAATTCTTCTGGTATTGTTGAACGACAAATCTTCATTTGAAATTCCTGCTGGCTTTTGAGTATAAAATATAGGGTCAATTGAATACCAAGCTAATTTGGCTCTTTTAAACCCATAACTTAAATCATTGGCATCGGCGTTGAAATCATACGTACTCATGGCGTTTCTTTCCGGTGTTGATGCCAGACTCCAAGCATACGGAGAACGCATATCAATGGTCGATTGGGAACCTTCAAAATCATCTACATAAATGGTAGACTCCCCCTGAAATTGATCCGCTTTTGGAGAATCTGGTCTCAAAAAAGCAACTTCACCTCTTACGGAAAGATTAGAAGGCACATCGGTATCAACATTTGGCAACTTATTCACCAATCGAGTCAAGAAAGGAACTTCAGTTGAAAAATTAGTATTGAATCCAAAAATAGTATTGTTAACTGATTCCTGACCAAAGCTGGATTTTTGAGTAAATGGTCTTTCGGTCATTTTAAGAAAAGTCCCTCCAACCAAAAAATTATCGGAAATTTTATGTTCCACATTTACGCCCATAAACCTTCTGGTCTGCAAACCAAAAACGGAATTGTTTTCTAAAGACACTTCAATAGGTGTATTGGAGGCTAGAAGTGACGGATCTAAAATCTGTACTCTTCCTAATTGGTAATTTACACTGTAATCAATTCCTTCCACTAAAACTCTACCTGCAGCAGTAACCACAACAGAACCTTGCGGCACATTTAAAGCCCCAATTGGTATTCCGTCTCCACCAGATGATTTATATTTTCCTCTTAATAAAAATTTATTTTTATCACTGTCCTGTAAAGCTCCAGATTGTGTATTTCGATACATACTACGAAACACGTATTTCTTTTGGTTTTCATTATAAGAATTAACATTGTTATAATTTTCACCTCCATTTGATAATTTAGAAAACAATAATTCTCCAAATGGTTCTTTAGTAGTAAAAATGATTCTTCCGTATTGGGCATCCATCGTTAAGCCCGGAATAAAATCAAAAAAACCATCGCCTCCAGCTTGAGGATCATTGTTATAATTTAATTTATCCAAGTTAAACACTTTCAACAAAGGCGTTTCGGCAACTTCATTTTGAGGCAATGGATTCGGCGGAAAAGGACTTCCCGGAACTTCAGTAATATAATTTAAAGGCGATGGATCCGTGTAAAGAATGTTAAATCTAAAATCTTCTTGTTTTACTTGATAAGCACCCGGAATTTGATAGATGTTTTTCATCATCAAGTTCCAAACAGGGTTTTTAACATTGGTCAAATTACTTTTCAGCATTTTCAAAATCAAACTTTGAGAAATAATGGCTTGATTTGAAGGACTAGTACCCGTTACCACAGTTGCATCTACCCCGTCATTTCCAAATTCACCCACTTGATACACTTGATCTCCGATTGTATATTGGTAGGCAACCGCCAAAACTTCGTCATTAGCCAGTCTCTGTTGTAATGAAATATACCCTAATTGTGGGTTATAGGTATATTCATTTGGATTTAGCTTTCGAGCATTTTCTAATTTAGAATAGTCACTTCCTTCAAAAGCATCATTAGTACTATCACCATCATTATTCCTTAGAAAACCTGATTTTGCAGTAACAATTTCCCTAATATTTTGTGTTAAAAAAGAACCTGACTGTCCAATAAATTTAGGATCATATTTATTATTACTATTCTCTGTTGGGGAATCAACTGGAACTGTATTAAAAAATCCTGTCGAAGGATTTATAACCACAACTTCATCATCTGGTATTCCAGTAAATTGCGCTTCCCCTAAATCCTGAAGTGCAATAATATTTCTTAAATTGTTACTATTGTTAGTGTTTCCGATACCAACATTCAATCTGTTTTGTTTGTTGGTCACCCAAATCTCCAGTCGGGTAATTTGAACTCTACTGTCTATAAAAGGATAGTTTTTTAATGATTTATCGTATCTATTTCTAAAATATTGGGATAAGAAAAAGTGTCTGTCATTATCATAATCCAATGCAAACATGTCAAAATCCTGAATTGTCCCTCCACCTTGAGCAATTAAACTTTTCGTTTGTGATTTTTGCTCTGAAAAAACTCCGGTAATGGTCGTTTTTCCAAATTGCAATTGTGTTTTTACACCAAATAAACTTTGCGCTCCTCGAATCAAAGAACTATTCAAGGGCATGCTTACATTTCCAACTTCTATTTTTTGGATAATATCGTCTTCTGAAGGTGCATATTCCAACTTCATTAAGTTTTGAAAAGCAAATGTTGATTGCGTATCGTAATTAGCATTTACACTGAGTCGCGTTCCTACTTTACCCATCAAGCTCATACTTATTCTTTGATCGAAATCGAAAGAAAGATTCGACCTGTTTCTGGGCGAAAAAGAGGGATTGTCTTGTTTTGTATACCGCATTCCTAAATCAATTTCTATAGATCCGGTCGGTTTTACATCAATGGTATTACTTCCAAAAATAGATTCAAAAAGCCCTGATTTCACATAATATCTTGGCAATAAGTCTTTTTTTGCTTCTTCACTGCCTTCTTTTTTCCCATCAATAGCATCCCCCTTTTTTTTGAAATAATCGCGCATTGATTCTTTCAAAACCAACTTTTCATATTCTTTTGGCGTTAATATAATGGGATAATTGATAGAGAATCCATCAACAGAATTAGTGTAGATATACCTATCTGTAATTGGATCATAGGTATAGGCTGAGAGAATACTCTTTGGATTTTTTAACTGGACTTTTCCGGTAGAAAATCCAGTTTTAACGGTATCCTGAGCCGCTTGATTTACTTGGGCTTGCGATGCAAAACCACAGAATAATACAAGCAAAAAAATACAAATTTTATGCATACAACTCGTGTTACTTGAATACCTCTATAAGTTTTTTAAAGCTTTCTTGATGATTGATTCCACTGAAGCCTCTGGGTCTTCTTTGACAATCTTTTCTACAACTCTTTCTGAAGATTTTCGTAAAAATCCCAAAACTTCCAAAGCTGATAACGCCTCATCTCGATTTGTATTGCTTTGTGACATAGAAACTTCATCTAAATCATACAATTTTAATACCTTATCTTTCAAATCCAGTATTACTCTTTGCGCTGTTTTGCTCCCTATCCCTTTTATAGATTGAATGGTTACCACATCACCAGATGCTATTGCATTAGTAATTTGTTTTGGGTCTAATGAAGAAAGCATCGTTCTTGCTATACTCGCTCCTATTCCGGAGACTGATAACAACATTTTAAAAATCTCTCTTTCTGACTTTTCCACAAAACCAAAAAGTGTATGCGCATCCTCTTTTATTTGAAGATGCGTATATACTTTTATAAAATCCGTATTTGGAAGCAAAGAATAAGTATGTAAAGAAATATTTACATGATAACCAACTCCTCCACAATCAATAATTATTTGCGTGGGCGATTTCTCTACTAATTTTCCTTGTAAATGTGCTATCATTAATTCTTAAATATATCATCAAATATAATAAAAATAGCACATAATTTTATCATATTCATCAATTTAACTTCGCTAATAATTTACAAATTATTAAACTAAATTAAATTTGCTTTTTTCTTTCCTTTCTCCTGCGCATCAATGACCGCAATTGCAGCCATATTGACCATTTCCTCAACACTTGCGCCTAATTGAAATATGTGAACCGGTTTTCCCATTCCTAACATAATAGGTCCTATTGAGTCTACCTTATTCAATTCTTTCAATAATTTATAGGTAATATTAGCCGATTCCAGATTAGGAAAAATCAAGGTATTTACTTTCTTTCCAGCTAACTTAGAAAAAGGGAATTTTTCTTTTAACATTTCAGGGTTCAATGCAAAATCTGCTTGAAGTTCACCATCAATAATCATCTCAGGATGATTATTATGCAAATAAGCAACAGCTTCTCTCACTTTTGATGCGCTTTCATTCGTTGAAGACCCAAAATTCGAATAGGATATCATCGCAATTACCGGCTCTACTCCAAACATTCTGGCTGTTTTTGCAGTCATGATGGCAATTTTAGCTAAATCATCTGCAGATGGATTAATGTTTATTGCGGTATCCGACAAAAACATTGGCCCACGAGCCGTCATCATCATATTTGTAGTGGCAACTAGAGAAGCGCCAGGTGCTTTTTCGATAAGCTGTAATATAGGTTTTACTACCGATGGATAACTTCTGGAGTATCCCGTTACTAATGCATCTGCTTCTCCTTCATTGACCATCATGGCCGCGAAATAATTTCTTTCACGCATTAACTTCTGAGCATCCAATAATGAAATCCCTCTTCTTTGTCTGGATGTCCAATACGTTGTGGCAAACTTGTTTCTTCTAGCTTCCTCTTCTTTAATTTTTGGATCTATAATCTGAACATCAGCATAAAAGCCTAGTTCTTCTTTTAATTCTAAAATAGTTTCTTTGTTTCCCAATAAAATTGGAAAACCGATCCCTTCTTCTAATACAATTTGTGCTGCTTTAAGGACATCTAAATGGTCTGCCTCAGCAAAAACAATTTTTTTAGGATCCATTTTAGCTCTATTAGCGATCAATCGAACCATTTTATTATCATTCCCTAAACGATCTAAAAGCTCTTCTTCATACTTTGCCCAATCGGTTATAGGGTTTAATGCTACTCCGGAATCCATAGCTGCTTTTGCAACAGCTGGTGCAACAACAGTTATCAATCTAGGATCGAACGGAGAAGGAATAATATATTCTTTTCCAAAAACCAATTTAGTAGCTCCGTAAGCAATATTCACTTGTTCCGGAACCGATTCTTTTGCTAATGCAGCAAGCGCTCTTACAGCCGCCATTTTCATCTCCTCATTTATTTTGGTAGCACGAACATCTAATGCGCCTCTAAAAATATAAGGAAATCCAAGAACATTATTCACCTGATTAGGAAAATCAGAACGTCCTGTTGCCATTATAATATCTTTACGTGTGGCAACAGCAAGGTTATAATCTATTTCCGGATCTGGATTTGCCATCGCAAAAACGATAGGATTTTCGGCCATTCCAAGCAACATTTTTGGAGTCATGATATCACCTGATGACAATCCTAAAAAAAGATCTGCACCAACTAATGCTTCTTCAAGACTTATCGGTTTTATGTCTTGGGCATATTTTTGTTGTAAAACTGATAGTGACGGATTGTCTTTTGTCAAAACGCCTTTACTATTAAACATCAAAATATTTTCTAATTTCACACCCAATAAAACATATAAATTAGCACATGCAAGCGCCGCAGAACCTGCTCCTGAAACGACCATTTTTACATCTTCCGCTTTTTTACCTGCTAATTCCAAAGCATTCAACAATGCCGCAGATGATATGATGGCTGTACCGTGCTGATCATCGTGCATCACAGGAATATTCAACTCTTCGACCAATCGTCTTTCAATTTCAAAAGACTCCGGCGCTTTAATATCTTCCAGATTAATACCTCCAAAGGTTGGTGCTATATTTTTGACTGTTTGAATGAATTCTTCAATATCTTTTGTTCCAATTTCAATGTCAAACACATCAATATCAGCAAAAATTTTAAACAATAATCCTTTACCTTCCATTACTGGTTTTGATGCTTCCGGACCAATGTCACCCAATCCTAAGACTGCAGTTCCATTTGTAATTACGGCAACTAAATTTCCTTTTGCGGTATATTTATAAACGTTATTTACGTCTTTCGCGATTTCTAAACACGGCTCAGCTACACCGGGAGAATATGCTAAAGATAAATCTCTTTGTGTTGCATATTTCTTAGTGGGAACTACTTGAATTTTACCGGGAGTTGGCTTTGCGTGGTATAATAATGCTTCTCTTCTTTTGCTATTTTTGTCCATTGTTTTTAGATTTTATTCTAGTCTGCAAAGATAGAAGACTTGATTTAAAAAGTCAGCATTTACCCTATTCTTTTACAAAAAATCGTCCCTCCCTAATTTATATAAAAAAAATAGCTGCATTAATTTTGCAGCTATTTATATACTTAATTTAAATTTTGAATTTATGCCTTGCTTCCGCTGATATAAGAATCCAAATATTGAATGGTATTTTTTTGAAGTTCGATTATCGCTTTTACCACATCGCCTATAGAGACAATACCTATAATCACATCATGTTCTGAAACTGGCAAATGTCTTATTCTTTTTGCGGTCATTAATTCCATACAATAGTCAATATTATCCGATGGCTTTACTGTAACCACATCTTTTTCCATGATTTCATGAACGAAAGTTTCCTTTGAAGATTTGTTTTTCAAAACAATTTTTCGAGCATAATCTCTTTCAGATAAAATACCTTTCAAAACATTATCTTCAATTATTAAAACTGCTCCAACATTTTTTTCTCCCATCACTTTCAAAGCTTCATATACAGTGATAGTAGAAAGTATTGAATGAACTTCCTTTCCTTTAGTGCTTAAAATTTGATTAACCGTCATAATTGATTCATTTAGTGAGTTATAAAGTTAAAAAAAATATACATTCAAATAACAAAAATATTTTTCAGCACTAAAATATATCATCAGAAGAAATCAATTCTCTCAATTTTGCTTTGAATTTTAAAGTTATTCCAGAAAATCAACATTCCTTTTTATCCCCTGAAACTTTGCTCTTTTTAATGGCGAATTTTTAAATACGGCCCTAAATGTTTCTTCGGTTATTTCTATCCAGTCCTTTTTGGACATGGAGAGTAATGCCGAATTTGTGTTAAATAAAGGTTCATTGTGCGCTTTTGAAAACTTATTCCAAGGACACACATCCTGACATACATCACAACCAAAAGCCCAATCATCAAACTTACCTTTCATTTCTTGAGGAATATTTTCTTTTAATTCAATCGTGAAATAGGAAATGCATTTGCTGCCGTCAACCACATAAGGCGCAACTATTGCCTCCGTAGGACAAGCGTCAATGCAAGCGGTACAAGTTCCACAATGATCCGTTGTAGGATTGTCGTAGTCTAAATCTAAATCAATAATGAGTTCCGCAATAAAGTAAAAAGAACCTACTTTTTGTGTCAGTAAATTACTGTTTTTCCCTATCCAACCTAAACCACTTTTGGCAGCCCAAGCTTTATCGAGCACTGGTGCGGAGTCTACAAAAGCACGTCCAGAAACTTCTCCGATTGTTGATTGAATGGAGAATAAAAATTCTTTAAGTTTTTCTTTAATTACAAAATGATAATCCTGCCCGTAAGCATATTTTGAAATTTTATAAGAATCCTGATTTTGTAGTTCTTCAGGATAATAATTTAGCAACAGCGAAACGACACTTTTAGCATCATCGACCAGTAAAGTTGGATTTAGGCGCTTGTCAAAATGGTTTTCCATATAGGACATTTGACCGTTTCTGTTGTTCTTCAACCAGTTTTCTAAACGTGGCGCTTCTTGTTCCAAGAAACCAGCTTTGGATATTCCACAAGATAAGAAGCCGAGACGTTGCGCTTCGGATTTGATAAATTGTGTGTATTTTAATTTATTGTTGATGCGTTAGGAGTTAAAGGTTATGCGTTAGGCGTTAGGAGTTATGGGTTATGAGTTGCACACTTAACGATTCGCCACTTTGAGATGGCTGAATATCCTAACCTTTCAGTTGTCGGCTTAACGAAACTTGAAACGAAACGATAATTCCACTAAATTCCAGCTAGCTCAAAATGGCTGTTAGCATACGTTTCTTTATTTTCCATATTTCATAATCCCCATAATTACTCCCACAAATATCGATAATAATATGTAAGAAAACACAACACCTACACTTCTTATAATCAATGATTTTTTTGAATAACCATAATCTGAAAAAAATTGTTTATAAAAATAAAACGCATAAACTAACGTGAATAGACCAATAATACTATAAATTGTAGTCAACCCTTTAATATTGGTATAGAAAATGGTCGTTATTGTAAATAGTAAAGCAATTAATGATTCTGCAACAGTTTTATAAGAATTTAAAACAAAATGTTCGGTCAGATTGAGTTTCGAATTTCTAAACCATAGAAAACTGAAAATAGAGTACAAAGGAATGGTTAAAAGTAAAGTAGATTTAGGATTTTTCTGTGTAAATTCTTGAAATTCATTCATTGCAGCTTTGCTACTTTCGGGCAATAAATCAGAAATTTTCACTTGGGAAAATTCACCTAAAAAATGGGAAATACCAATAGTAATGACCAACAATGTTACAAAATTAAAATATCCTACTCTTTTTCCATTAATATATTCTCTTATACTATGACCTGGACGTGTAAATAATTCTTTAATTGTAAAAAAAATCCCATTGTCAATGTGCCAAATTCCATGAATTAAATCGTGCTCAATAAAATGTTTGATAGAATATCTATGAACACTTGCTTTTTGACCGCACTGAGCACAAAAATTACTTGTTATTTGATTTACACAGTTTAAACAGTTTTCAGACATTTTATGTTATATTCCGGGATTTGATTTCATTTTTTACTTCTTTGTAGTTATTCCAATTCATTATAAAAATTGGCAAAAATATTATTGGCAATAAGGAAAAAAATGAAAGGCCATTTTTTATAAAACCATAAACTGTAATTCCAATCATCATTCCCATAATAAAAGAATATGAAGTGCTAATACTTTTTCTCTTCTTTTGCTCAATAATTAATTCTTGTTCTGTCAGATCTGTTAATCTCTTTGTTTTCATTTGATTACTTTCTATTTTAAATTATGATTTGTTTTTATTAGGTCTTCTGAAATTTATGCTAACTTCCTAACTTTTAATATTCCTAATAAATTAGAAAAGTCCGCCTTGAATGTTTGTATTTATTTTCCCTAAATGCTTATAGGCTTTATCAGTGACTTCCCTGCCTCGTGGCGTTCTCATGATAAATCCTTCCTGTATCAAAAAAGGCTCATAGACTTCCTCGATTGTTTCGCTGCTTTCGGATACGGCTGTTGCCAAAGTAGTTAACCCAACCGGTCCACCTTTAAATTTATCGATAATTGTGATTAGAATTTTATTGTCCATTTCGTCCAGACCATGCGCATCAACATTAAGCGCTTTTAAGGCGTAACGAGCAATTTCTATGTCAATTGTGCCATTCCCTTTTATCTGGGCAAAATCACGCACACGACGCAACAATGCGTTAGCGATACGTGGTGTTCCGCGGCTTCTACCTGCAATTTCTATGGCTGCTTCCATTGATATTGGCATTTTAAATATAGCAGCACTTCTTTCCACGATTGTGGTGAGCAACTCTGTGGTATAATATTGTAAACGGGAAGATATTCCAAAACGAGCTCTCATAGGAGCGGTCAATAAACCGGAACGCGTGGTGGCTCCAATTAATGTGAATGGATTTAGATTGATTTGAACTGTTCTTGCATTTGGTCCTGATTCAATCATGATATCAATTTTGAAATCCTCCATTGCAGAATATAAATATTCTTCCACTATAGGACTCAAACGATGAATTTCATCAATAAACAAAACGTCCCTTTCTTCCAGATTAGTCAATAAACCTGCTAAATCTCCGGGTTTGTCTAAAACTGGACCAGAAGTAATTTTGATGCCAACTTGTAATTCATTAGCAAGAATATTAGCTAAGGTTGTTTTTCCTAGACCGGGAGGGCCGTGAAACAGCGTATGGTCAAGTGCTTCATTTCGTTGATTTGCAGCTTGGACAAAAACTTTCAGGTTCTCTAATATTTGGTCTTGCCCCGCAAAATCATCAAAAGAAAGCGGTCTTAATTTTTTTTCAAGATCAAGTTCTTCCGAATTGTAACCGTTTGATGTTGGGTCTAAATTTTCATTCATGTAACAAAGATAGCAAAGCAATTTTGAATTATAAATTTTAAATTTTAAATGCTATAAAAATTAAAAAAGTTACTATCTAAAAGAATACTCCGAAGACTAAGTAATACCAAAACGCCATAAAAAAAGCCTCTACTTTCGCAGAGGCTTTTCTTTATATTTTAGTGGTGTAAAACTTCTTCACCTTCTTTCATTGGAACGTTTTGAGGTACAAAATCCACATCGTGTGCAGGATTACTGTAGTCATAAGGCCAACGATATACGTGAGGAATTTCACCTGGCCAGTTACCGTGAATGTGTTCAACCGGCGCTGTCCATTCTAGTGTATTCGATTTCCATGGATTCTGAACCGCTTTCTTACCGTAGAAAATACTACTAAAGAAGTTATACAAAAATACCAATTGAAAAGCTCCACCAATTAATGCAAATGTAGTAATCAAAACGTTTACGTTTTGCAAATCATCAAATAATGGGAAGTTTGTGTTTGTATAGTAACGTCTTGGTAAACCAGCTAATCCGATAAAGTGCATTGGGAAGAAAACTCCATAAGCACAGATTGCAGTTACCCAAAAGTGTACATATCCAAGATTCTTGTTTAACATTCTTCCGAACATTCTTGGGAACCAGTGGTAAATACCAGCAAACATTCCGTAAAGAGCAGAAATACCCATTACTAAGTGAAAGTGAGCTACTACGAAATACGTATCATGCACATTAATATCAAGTGTACTGTCTCCAAGAATAATTCCTGTTAAACCACCTGTAATAAATGTAGAAACTAAACCAATTGAAAACAGCATAGCCGGATTCAATTGCAAGTTACCTTTCCAAAGTGTAGTGATGTAATTAAACGCTTTTACAGCTGAAGGGATAGCAATCAATAATGTTGTAAAGGTAAATACAGAACCTAAAAATGGATTCATACCCGAGATAAACATATGGTGACCCCAAACAATTGTTGATAAGAAAGCAATTGCCAAAATTGACATAATCATCGCTCTGTAACCAAAAATTGGTTTACGTGAATTTGTTGCAATAACTTCCGAAGTAATACCCAAAGCAGGTAATAAAACGATATAAACCTCAGGGTGTCCTAAGAACCAAAATAAGTGTTCGAACAATACTGGCGAACCACCTTGATAATGTAAAACTTCTCCAGCAATATAAATATCCGATAAGAAGAATGAAGTTCCAAAACTTCTATCAAAAATCAACAATAATGCTGCTGATAAAAGAACCGGGAAAGAAACGATACCAATAATTGCTGTTACAAAGAAAGCCCAAATTGTAAGAGGCAATCTAGTCATAGTCATCCCTTTAGTTCTTAAATTAATTACTGTTACAACGTAATTTAAAGAACCCATTAAAGAAGATGCAATAAAGATAGCCATTGAAACTAGCCATAATGTCATTCCTAAACCTGAACCAGGGATAGCTTGTGGCAAAGCACTCAAGGGTGGATAAATAGTCCATCCTGCAGATGCAGGTCCAGCTTCAACAAAAAGAGAACTAACCATGATTATACTTGACAAGAAGAACAACCAGTATGATATCATATTCATAAAACCAGATGCCATATCACGTGCACCAATCTGAAGTGGTATCAACAAGTTACTAAAAGTACCACTTAAAGCGGCCGTTAATACAAAGAATACCATTATAGTTCCATGTATAGTAACTAAAGCCAAATAAATATCATTTGTCATTACTCCGTTAGGAGCAAATTTATCACCAAGTAAAATATTGAAAATTTTAAATGATTCTTCTGGCCATGCTAATTGCATTCTAAATAGCATAGACATTCCTACCCCAATAATTCCCATAATAATACCCGTAATTAGGTATTGTTTGGCAATCATTTTATGATCAATACTAAAAATATATTTAGTAATAAAAGTGTCTTTATGGTGATGTTCGTGTTCGTGATCTATTGCGTGATCGTGACCTTCTGCTGACATATATGTTTACTTTAAATTTTTCTTATTAATTATTTCATGGCCGTTACGGCAACTGCTGCAGTATCTTTTGCTTTTGTAGAATCTGTACCAGATGCTCCATCAGCAGCAGCAGGTTCAGCCATAGCAGCTTTTACTTCACTTACAATTGTAGCTTTATCTTTCAACCATGCTTTATAGTCTTCAGGTGTATCTACAATAATTTTCATTTGCATGTTATAATGAGATGCTCCACAAATTTTATTACAAAGCAATAAGTAATCAAACGTGTAAGGATCTAAAGCAGTTTCGCCCTTAGCTACTAATTCAATACTTTTTTTAGATCTTAAAGCATTAATATTAGCCACTTTTTCTACCATAAATGGCAATTCTCTATATTCTGCTGTAGTGTATATCGGTTCAAAAGCGAATTGCGTAACCATACCGGGAACACAGTTCATTTGTGCTCTAAAGTGAGGCATGTACGCTGAATGCAAAACATCTTGAGAACGCATTTTGAAAAGAATCTTTTTTCCTTTAGGAATATGCAATTCTGTTACAACAATATCATCTTGTGAATATGGATCAGCTAAATCAACACCTACTGCATTTGCACCTTCAATAAATCTAACATTAGCTTTCCCTAATACATTATCATTACCTGAATATCTGGCTTTCCAGTTAAACTGCTGTGCATACAATTCAATAACTATAGTATCCTCATCTTCATCAACAAACATAATATTTGTCCAAGCGAAAAGACCATAAAGAATCAAACCTGCTAAAACTACAGCTGGAATAACACTCCAAATAGCTTCTAACTTATTATTATCCGCAAAATAAAGTGCTTTTTGATCTTTTTTTCCTCTGTATTTGAAAGCAAAATAATGCAACAATACTTGAGTTATAGCCTGAACTATAAAGATAAGAACCCATGTAATATTCATTAAATTATCTACTTCACCACCATGTGCAGAAGCCGGCGTATGAAGAACAAGAGGTCCCCATTTAAACAATCCGTAAATTGAAAAAATATAAATGAAAGCCAAAAACCCAAACATCAAATAACCTTGAACGTTATTATCGTTATCTGTAGCTATTTCTGAACTATCTGAATTAGATCCAACTTGCGTCAGGTCGAATATTTTAGTCAATTGCCATAAAGCAACAGCTAATAAAACTAAAACTATAATTACCAACAAACTTGTCATCTGTTTTTTTCTTTAAATATTAATAATGAAAATGTTTACTTTCTCCTATGAAAGGATTTCTTTTTGCCAACAAAGGAGCTTTAGTTAACGCTGTGAAAACAACATAAATAAATAATCCTAAGAAGAAAAGAACGGATGCTATCTCTGGTACACCAATAAACCATCTGTCTCCTACAGTTCCCGGCATAATCATATTAAAGAAATCAATATAATGACCTGCTAGTATTACAATTCCTGCCATAACTAGTACCCAAGTAATTCTCTTGAAATCTGTATTAATTAATATTAATAAAGGGAATAAAAAATTCATTACTACAGCACCAAAGAATGGAAGATTATACAATTCAATTCTGGTAATAAAATACGTTACCTCTTCAGGGATATTTGCATACCATATCAACATGAATTGTGAAAACCATAAATACGTCCAGAAAACACTTAATCCGAACATGAATTTTGCTAAATCGTGTATATGACTTGTATTTACATGCTCTAAATATCCTCTAGATTTTAGGTACAAAGTAATTAAAGCAATAGTTGTAACTCCACTAACAAAGAAGCTAGCAAATACGTACCATCCAAATAATGTACTGAACCAATGAGGATCAATAGACATTATCCAATCCCAAGACATTATAGATTCCGACACGATGAAGAAAACTAAAAACATCGCTGATATGTTGAAGTTTTTCTTGTAAAACAAGTCATCATTTGCTTCGTCTTGCGCCAAACAGTTTTTTCTTGAAAAATATTGATATAAACTCCAACCAGTCAAAAATATAGCAGCTCTAACAATCCAAAAAGGAAAATTTAAATAACCTGTTTTATTAGCGATTAATTTATCATTTGCAACAACTTCAGGATCTAACCATATAAACATGTGATTAAAATGTAAACCACATAATATTAGAATAACAAAAAAGATAACAGAACCAACAGGTAAATAAGATGTTATACCCTGCATAACTCTAAATAATACTGGAGACCATCCAGCCTGAGCTACTTGTTGAATTGCATAAAACACTAAAACTCCAAGAGAAACAAGCATAAAGAAAATACAAGCAACGTATAAAGCAGACCAAGGTTTGTTTTGTAGTTGGTGTAAAACATGATTCAAATGCTCAGTATGTTCCGCCTCTTCACTAACATCATGACCTTCTTTTTTAACAGCTGCCTCAGCGTGAACTGGTTCAGCATGTGCTGCTTCAGCAACTTTAGTAGTATCATCTGTTGGAGCTACAGCTTCATGAGATTCTTCCATTTTTTTCTCTTCGGTAGCTTCGCTATGACTAGCAGCAGCTTCATGCGAAGGTTCAGCAGCAGTTGTCGCTTCATGTTTAGCTTCACCATGACCACCATGACTTTCGGCCGCAAGAAGTTTTTCAACTTCTTGAATATCTTTAGGTGCAGTTAAAAAACCATATCCAATTCCTAAAAGACCTACAGCCATTAAGATGAAAGAAAAAGTTTTTAATTTACTTGAAAATGTATACATATCTATTACGATCAGTTTGTTCAACAATTATAATTCGCTTTTTAGTTTTAGAACATAGTCAGTAACTAACCAACGTTCATGGGCACTCAATTGGTTAGCATGTGAACCCATTGAATTTAAACCATAAGTTATAACATGAAAAATACTTCCTTCAGTGATAACTCTATCTTTATAACTAGGAACACCCAGAAATTTTTCTCTTTCTACAAGCTTTCCTTTACCGTTTCCAGAAGCACCATGGCAACTGGTACAATATATCTCAAAAAGCTCCTTTCCTTTATCAGAGTCTCTGCTTAAAGAATCCAAAGGAGATTTAAGATTTGCTTTTGCTAACTCATACCCTGCGGTAGAATTTTCATATTCAAAAGGTTCAAATCCTCTGTTAATAGTCCCTTCAGCTGGAAGTTGACCTTCTTTACCGTTTTTAAATGCATTTGATTCAGAATAAGTTTCATACCCTACTGACTCATACATATTTGGAAAATACTGATAGTTTGGTTCCGCATTATTATGGCAAGATGAAACTAAAATAGTTATGCCAAATAAAAGTGTTATTTTATATACGCTTTTCATATCTATAATTAATGCTTTTCTATTACTTTAACTTCTACAGCTCCCGTGCTTTGGAAAAAAGAAACTAATTCTTCTTCATTATCATTTACAGCAACTTCCATTAAAAAATGGTCATCTGTAGTTCTTACATCTGGATTCTCTGCTTCTTTGAAAGGCCATAATTTACTTCTCATATAAAAAGTAATAACCATTAAGTGAGCCGCAAAAAATACCGTAAGTTCAAACATAATTGGAACGAAAGCAGGCATGTTTTCAATATAACTAAAACTTGGCTTTCCGCCAATATCTTGTGGCCAATCTTGAATCATAATATAATTCATCATAGCTGTTGCTACCGAGATTCCAACACAACCATAAAGAAAAGCACAAATAGCTAATCTTGTAGGTGCAATTCCCATAGCTTTATCCAAACCGTGAACCGGGAATGGAGTAAAAACTTCTTCAATATGATGATGAGCTGCTCTGGTTTTTTTAACCGCATCCATCAATATATCATCGTCATTATAAATGGCGTATATTACTTTATTACTCATGATGTGAATCTTTATTTGCTTCTCTTTCTCTTTTGTAATTATCTCCAGTTCCTTTCAAAATTGTTTTTACCTCTGCTTGTGCAATTACAGGGAATGTTCTTGAATACAATAAGAACAATACAAAGAAGAAACCTATTGTTCCAATGAAAATTCCAATATCAACAAATGTAGGTGAAAACATTGTCCAAGAAGATGGTAAATAATCTCTATGTAACGAAGTTACGATAATTACAAATCTCTCAAACCACATTCCAATATTTACAACTATCGAAATTATAAACGAGAACATGATACTTGTTCTTAATTTTTTGAACCACATGAATTGTGGAGAAAAAACATTACAAGTCATCATTGACCAATATGCCCACCAGTAAGGTCCGGTTGCTCTATTCAAGAAAGCATATTGTTCGTACTCTACACCAGAATACCATGCAACAAATAATTCAGTTATATAGGCAACCCCAACAATAGAACCCGTAATCATGATAACGATATTCATCAACTCAATGTGTTGAATCGTAATGTAAGCTTCTAGATTAGATACTTTTCTCATAATGATAAGCAAGGTATTTACCATTGCAAATCCTGAGAAAACCGCTCCAGCAACAAAGTACGGAGGGAAGATTGTAGTATGCCATCCTGGAATAACGGATGTAGCAAAATCCATCGATACAATAGTATGCACTGAAAGTACAAGTGGAGTAGCTAAACCTGCAAGTACCAAAGATACTTCTTCAAAACGTTGCCAGTCTTTTGCTCTACCGCTCCATCCAAAACTTAATATAGAATACACTCTTTTATTAAAAGGAGTAATAGCTCTATCACGTAACATGGCAAAATCAGGTAATAAACCAGTCCACCAGAATACTAATGAAACCGAAAGATACGTTGAAATTGCAAATACGTCCCAAAGTAATGGCGAGTTAAAGTTTACCCAAAGAGAACCAAATTGATTCGGAATTGGTAGAACCCAATACGCTAACCATGGACGCCCCATGTGAATGATTGGAAATAAACCTGCTTGAATAACGGAGAAAATTGTCATTGCTTCTGCAGAACGGTTAATTGCCATTCTCCAACGTTGACGGAAAAGTAATAATACCGCCGAAATAAGTGTTCCTGCGTGACCAATACCAACCCACCAAACAAAGTTCGTGATATCCCAAGCCCATCCTACAGTTTTATTTAATCCCCATGTTCCAATACCTGTAGATACGGTGTAAATGATACAGCCAAGTCCCCAAAGGAAGGCTATTAATGCGATTGAAAATACAATCCACCAATGTTTGTTTGCTTTACCTTCAACAGGCGCAGCTACATCTACAGTTACATCGTGATAAGATTTATCACCTATAACTAAGGGTTTTCTAATGGTTGCTTCGTAGTGAGACGACATAATCCTTTATATTGATTCTTAATTAATTATTTTTTGTACTAGGTATTTCTAACTTTAACGTGGTAAATCACATTTGGTTTTGTTCCAACATGCTCCAATAAATGATACATTCTTTCGTCAGCAGCTAATTTAGTTATTTCCGCTTCTGAATCATTTACATCACCAAATTTCATTGCCCCTGTAGAACAAGCATTTGAACATGCAGTTTGGAATTCACCATCAACGATTGCTCTTCCTTCTCTTTTTGCTTTCAAAATTGTCGCTTGTGTCATTTGAATACACATTGAACATTTTTCCATAACTCCACGAGAACGAACATTAACATCTGGATTCAATACCATACGTCCTAAATCGTCATTCATATGATAATCGAATTCACTGTTTTTGTTGTACAAGAACCAGTTAAAACGACGCACTTTATACGGACAGTTGTTAGCGCAATAACGCGTACCAACACATCTGTTATAAGCCATATGGTTTTGACCTTGACGAGAGTGTGAAGTTGCAGCAACTGGACAAACCGTTTCACAAGGTGCATGATTACAATGTTGACACATTACAGGTTGAAATGATACTTGTGGGTTATCACCCGCTTTTTCCATTTCATTAAATGTAGACAGTGAACTTGATAAACCTGCGATATTTTCTTTTCTTTCGTTATCTCCTTCAAAAGTACTTTCAGAAGAATAATATCTGTCAATACGCAACCAGTGCATATCACGACTTCTTCTAACTTCTGATTTTCCAACAACAGGAACGTTGTTTTCTGCATGACAAGCAATTACACAAGCACCACAACCAGTACAAGCGTTCAAGTCAATAGAAAGATTAAAATGGTGACCAGTTGAACGATCAAATGAATCCCATAAATCTACTTTAGTTGCTTCAACGAGTTTGTGATCCAATGAAACCATTGGTTGTTCATTCCACTCTTTAGCATCTTTTGTATTGAAGATTTCTAAAGAAGTTTCTTTTATAATATCGCCTCTTCCCATCAATGTCTTCTGACCTTGAACACAAGCAAACTCATGTTCTCCTCCAGCTTTCGCCAATGTTACAGACTGTACATTATCAAAACCTTTATATAAAGAGTAGGCATTTAAACCTACCATCATTTCTTCTTTCAAAGCCGCTTTACGACCGTAACCTAATGCTAAACCAATAGTTCCAACAGCTTGACCTGGCTGAACTATTACCGGAACATTTTCTAATTTAGCTCCATCGGCAGTAGTAATAGTAGCATAACTTCCGTTCAAACCACCATTTGCTACAATTTCATTAGAAAGTTCGTATTTTTTAGCATCTGCATTCGAAACAGTAACATAATTATCCCAAGACACTCTTGTAATTGGATCCGGAAACTCTTGCAACCAAGGGTTATTCGCTTGCTGTCCATCTCCCATACCTGTTTTAGTATATAAAACAAGTTCCAATCCTTGCGACGCTTTTGATTTTGCTAAAGCATTTGCAGCAGCACTATAATCAGCAGAACCTGCAGATACCGTTGGAACAACTCCAACATAAACACCATCATGTAAAACTTTGTTCCAAGAAGAACCAGCTATTATTGTTGATGCATTAGCCTTAATATAATCGTAGAATGTACCTGTAAGTCCATTTAAAGATAACAATACATCTTGAAATTGTTTCGTAGTAAAAAGAGGGCGAATTGCAGGCTGAGTAATTCCGTAAGTACCTTTTGTAATACTTACATCATTCCATGATTCTAAATAATGAGGTACAGCAGCTGCAATAGTACTTACTAAAGCCGTTTCATCTTCTTTTAAAGAAAATGCCACTGATGTTTTTACTTTTTTAAGTCCTTCAACAAAAGAAGCACTATCTGCTAAAGTGTAAACTGGATTAACACCACTCATTATCAAAGTATGAACGCTTCCCGCTTTCATATCATTGATTAATTGAGTAACTTTTGCATCAGATCCTTTTCTGATTTGTCTTACTCCAGAAGTACTGAAAGCTTCACTTGCCAACACTTGGTTGATAGCTAAAACTAACAATTGAGCATTTTTATCTTGAATACCCGATACCAATACTCCTTTTGAACCAGCAGCTTTCAATTGTTGAGCCGCTTTTGTAACTTCTGCTTTAAATTTATCTTCTAAACTTACAGCAACAGAAGAACCAGTTACAATATTATATATATGAACTAATGCTTGTTTTTGATTAGCCGTAGACATTGGTAAACGCTTATCAGCAGCAGCACCAGACAAAGTCATGTTTGCTTCTAATTGGAAATGACGTGACATCTTTCCTGCTTTAGGAATTCTTCCTTTAGCATAACCTGAATCAAATCCTCCACCTTGCCAATCCCCAAGGAAATCAGCTCCAACAGAAACTATAAGCGAAGCTTTAGAAAAATCATAATCAACCAAAGCTCTTTCTCCGTATACAGTTTCGAAAGCATCTAATGCTTCAGATTCAGATACAGCGTCATAAACAACATGTTTAGCGTTTGGATTTTTACCGATAAACTCAGCTATCAACTTTTCAGTTGACGGACTAGCCAATGTATTTGTCAAAAGCACTACTTGACCACCTTTTGCGGTAGCATCAGCTATACTTGATTTAATTTTAGAATCAACAGCAGACCAAGTTGAATTTTTACCTTCAATTTTTGGTTCTTTCAAACGCATACTGTCATATAAAGACAGAATAGACGCATGAACTCTTGCATTAGCACTAAACTTAGCTCCGGCAATAGTATTATTATCTATTTTAATAGGACGCCCTTCACGAGTTTTTACCAAAAGATTAGCAAAATCAAATCCATCAAAAACAGAAGTTGCATAATAATCCGCCACTCCAGGAATGATTTGTTCCGGCTGAAGCACATAAGGTATTGACTTGTTCACAGGACCTTCGCAAGCTGCAAGCGTAGCTGCCGCAGTACTAAAACCAACGTACTTTAAAAAATCACGACGTGATGTTGATGAAGATGACAAAGCGTCATTATTTCCTAAAAATTCATCAGTAGGAATTTCTTCAACAAATTCGTTATTTTTAAGCGCCTCAACAATAGAACTATTTTTGTCTAGTTCTTCAACACTTTTCCAGTATTTTTTGTTTGATGACATATATAAATATTAAAATCTTAATAATTTGATTAATAGTGGCATTTACCACATTCTAAACCTCCCATTTGCGCTGCAGTCAATTTGTCTACACCGTATTTCTTAGAAAGTTCATCATGAATTTTAGTATAGTACTCATTGCCTTCCATTTTAACATCCGTTTTTCTATGGCAATCTATACACCAACCCATTGTTAATGGAGCAAATTGTTTTTGAATTTCATACTCTTGAACCGGACCGTGACACGTTTGACATTCGATTCCGGCAACAGTTACGTGTTGAGAGTGATTGAAATAAACGAAGTCAGGTAAATTATGAATACGAACCCATTTTACAGGCTGCGTTTTTCCGGTATAACTTTGAGTTGTTTTATCCCAACCAACCGCAGTATATAATTTTTGGATTTGCTCATCATAGAATGCTTTACTGTATTCCGGAGTAGCAGTAGTTTCAGCAACTTCACCAATATTCTTATGACAGTTCATACAAACATTCAAAGAAGGAATTCCAGCATTTTTACTGACTCTTGCAGCAGAGTGACAATATTTACAGTTAACTTCATTATCTCCGGCATGAATTTTATGCGAGAAATGAATAGGCTGAATAGGCTGATAATTCTGGTCTACACCAATTTGCATTAAATACCCATATACAAAATAACCACTCGCCAAAAGCAAGAATATTGCCGTAACTAAAACCAAAAACTGATTTCTGGCAAATGCTTTCCATATAGGAGTTGTTGGAGCTTTTGGAGCTGTCTCGATACCGTTTGCTTTTGCCACTTTAGATAAAACCTTGTTTACCAAAAATAACATCACAACCAGAATAACCATAACAAGCGCCAAAGCACCTAATATAATATTGTTTGAAATTCCGCTGTCTACAGCAGGCTTACCAGGAACTTCAGCACCACCAGGTCCTGGAGCAGCAACTTCAGCTTTAGGCTCTGAAGTATACGCAATGATATTATCAATATCACCATCTGACAATTGAGGAAAAGCAGACATTACAGCCTTATTATTTTCTTCAAAAACCTTAACAGCCTGAGCATCGCCAGATTTAATTAAGTCTGAACTATTACGAACCCACTTATGAAGCCATGCAGCATCATATTTAGCAGACACCCCCCTAAGAGCAGGACCTGTTGATTTAGCATCAAGTTTGTGACATGCAGCACAGTTTGCGTTAAAAAGCTCTTTACCCTTTACTGGGTCTGCACTTTGCGAAGTAGCTGAAGCATCCGGAGCTGAAGCATCGGCCGCAGGTGTAGCTTCTTGAGCAAATGAAGTAAAGGAAAAAGATAGCATCAAAGCTATGCTAAAAAATAATTTCCTTGAGATCGAATTATGGTTACCCACCTTTTTCATATAGTATAATGATTATCTACTAAAAATTGGCACAGTTTTTTCTAATTGAATTATAAAAACTGATCCTTTATTTAAAAACTTGGACAAAAATACGACTTAAGAACTATTCTCAAAACCTTAAAATAGTCTTAATTTCAATTTATATCAATTCTAAATAACATTTAGTATTTGCTATCAATCATTAAATAGTACTTTTGCACAAAAACAATCACATTATGAGAATTTTAGCCCTTAGAAAAGCATTTTTTATCTCTCTTACCTTATTTATTTCCTATTGTAATGCAAACGCTCAAGACGGAAACATCAGAGTAAATCAAGACTCTAAATTTGAACAATTATTGAATGAAAAGAGAAAAACAAATGTTACAAACACTGTAAATGACTATTATAAAATTCAAATTTTCAGTGGAGACAGCGAAAAAGCAAAAAAAACATTGAATGATTTCAAGCAAGAATTCAGAGACATAGATGGTACTATTACATTCTTCACTCCGAATTACAAAGTTTGGGTTGGGAATTTCAAAACACGAATTGAAGCAGAACGAAATCTTATTGAAATTAAAAAAAGCTACAGCAATGTACATTTAATAAAGCCTAACAAATAAAAGCGTACCGTTTTTAAATTTATAAGCTATCGCTACAATTCCTTTTTTCACATAAGAAAGCCATTCATCACGAATGGCTTTCTTCTTTTTATTTCATTGTGAATACTCCTCATTGTAGGCACGGTTTGCAAAACCGCCATCGAACCGCTGAAACATCGGCACCATCGGATTTTTTAGACCGCTTGACGTCATCACTCAGACTTAGCTCGGGTTTTAGACTACAATACCATTTAATTTTTGGATTATTGTTATTGAAGCAAATGCAAGATTGACCTCAAATAAAAAATTATTGCCAAATTCGGCTAAACTTGTTTTGTACAAGGTGTTTATAGCAATCAAATCAATCTTTTTTATGTTGTTGCTCCGTGTGATTTTGATTTCCGTTAATCGTATTATCTCCCACGTTCATTCCGTTTGACATTCCGATCATAAATGCCGTAATAATTAGGATAATTTTTCTTTTTGCCCAATGAATAGGGCGTTTAGATTGCTCCAAACGTGTTTTATTAATGTGTTTATACATTTTGTAAATGATAAATGATTAGACATTTGTTTTATCATCTTATGCATTGAATTGCATAAATGCTTAGAAAAGAAATTTTCTAGGCTATGTATAAACTTTCACAGGAGTGTCTTGAAGTAATCATTTCATTTATGAAGACGTGTTGCATTGTAAATAAACTTACTTTTTGATACAGCAGCGTTCGTAATTTTAGAAGAACCCGAATTTGAAGATTATAAACATCTTTAAACTTAAGGTATGTTAAGAAAATTGAATATGAAGTCTTTTTAGACGACTTTATCTGATTGAACAGGTATAATTTGGAACTCTTATAACTCCATTCTCTTCTGATAATTACGTTCGAGAATTGATAATAATCTACTGAATTTGATGGAGAATCTAAAGCACCATCATTAACCATCAGGCCAAAAGCCAGAAAGAGTGAAATCAGATATTTTAAATACTTTATCAATTTAATTCGAATTATTAATTTTAGTGATTTATTGTACAACGGTTAGCTGCTTTGAGATGGCGGTTGAGTTCGTAACCTTTCAATTTTCGGCTTTGTAGAAAAGTTAACGCGAAACGGCAATTCCACTAAAACCCCACTATATCAAAACCGCTGTTGGGCGTCTGGCGTTATTTTCAGCCTGTTATTTAAATCGTATTTGCAAATTCAACTTGAAATAATATTGTCCGTTTTCTTCAAATATTTTTCCAAAATCGTGTCGAGTACTACTTGCAGTTTCAAGCTTTGTATTTACAAATAAATAGTCTTCAAATTGGTTACGGTTGTAAATATGGTAGCACAAAATATCTCCGTTTTCTTTTACAACTAAATATCCACCTGTTGCATCATAAATTCCCGTCCAAACCTTTGAAGGTGTCATTCCTAAAGCAACATCAGTCAAGAAGCGTTTTACTTTATAGTCGTAAAATGTATGTGCAAATTGAGTGTCGTAGTTTAATGGATTTGATTTGTTGATGTTTTCGGTTAAGTCTTTTATAGAACTTAAAGCTGACGTGAAAAACGTCTTAATAATTTCTGCTACAATGTTTGGTAATAAACTGTCAATAAGCACTAAATTATTTTTAAAAACATCTTGTTCAAGCGTTACGAATTTTAATTTTCCACCTGCGTTTTTTACCGCTTCAATTCTGTCTTTAATTTTACTTCTTGTATCAATTTCGTTGATTGCTTTTATTTCGCTTTCAGTTGGTTTGAAATCCAAAATTTGATAAATAAAATTGGTCGTTTTTCCAGCATTTAAAAGTGTGGCATCACCGCCTAATTGGGATTTAATACTAAAGCCTAATTCTGCTGTTTGGTTTGTTCTTTGGTCGTGAATTACAATTATTTCTTGAAAATATTATGGTAGTGATAATCTAAAAATTCTTTTGATGGAAAGAATTTATTAGGTAAAATAATAGACTGATTTTCGTATTTTAAAAATAAATCGGTGACGGCATTTTCTTTAGAAAAATCTTTAAAATAATCAGATAGTTTAATTTTAAAATCGGGTGTAATTGTAATAAAACCTTTATCGAATGCTTTATCGTGAATCGAATTTAAACATAATCCATTGTGGGGATTTAATCTATTATTTTCATCTTTTGACCAAGGTACTATATGACTTGAAACTAAAAAATCTGGAATTGATAATCCTGTAATGCAACATTTTTGATTGTATGATGATAAAATTGTACTTCTAAAAAATGATTGGTTAACTCTTGCCTTAATAATTGTTTCTCTTTCTTTCCCTTGTGGTAAATTTTCTAAATCGAAATCTGCAATTTCTTCAATTGCTTTATTTTGGAATTTAGCAATCAATAACTCGCTTTCATAGGCTAATTTCTCCCAATTTCCGTGAAATTCATTCCAAATATCTTCTTCAAGTTTACTTCCATTTACTAAACCAACTATTCCTTGCTTTTTTAATTCTGGGTCTAAACGTCCAAAATTCCCAACTTTCATATTTAAAGCAGAAGGTGAGCGACCTATAATATTGGCATATTTAATAATTACAGCATTCGTTTTACTACTGCTTTTAAATGGTATTTTACAATAAACATTAAACGCAACAATAGTTTCTTCTCGTGTCCAATTATTAGTGTTTGCCATTTTTATTTATTTCAATTACTTCGAGATTATCTACACAATAATCAGATAATATTTCGTCAAAAAGTTGATTAGAAAAATCAGAACAACCTAATAAAATTGTTCTGAAAATTTCAATTCTATCATCGGGTGTTAACTCATTTAGCTTTTCATCATCACGAAAAAACTTCATAAAATCTTCTCTTGTGATTGATTTGTAATTTTCCATATTATGCTACGGTTTGCGTTAGGGATTGAAGTGGAAATCCTTTTTGAGAGGAACGAACAAAAAGATTGCAACGGAAAGCCCGACCCGATAGGGAAACGCCCAAATCGAAACCGTCAGGAATATAAGATTTAGTTTCTTCTTTTGTGATGTCGCCAAATGGAGTTTCTCCGAAGTTGGCTCGGTATGTTTTCTTTGCTTCTTTATCCCATTCGCTTGTAAACACGCATTTGCCTCCCAAATTTTGCATAGCCAATCTAAAACCGCCAATTCCGGCAAATAAATCTATGAATTTGAATTTAGGGTTTTCTATTGGTGGAAAAGGGATTGAAAAAGTGTCGAAAATACCGTATTGTAAAGCTTCTTCGGCTACTAAATTTGTAATGGTTTCCTCGGGATATTTGTATTGTAAAATCTCTTTAGTGTATTCTACGGCATCTTTTTTATAGAATTTAGAAACTCCATTTTTGCTGTTGTGCATATAATGGGTCAGAACCGCTTCCTTATTGCATTCAGGTTCTACAATTCTAACTCTGAATTGTTTTCCTTTAATCTCTTCGAGCGATATTTTTTCTTTTAAATCCATTTTTGCTTCGTTAATTGCATTTTCAACTTCTATGGCGCAATTTAGTAAATCTTTCTCGATGTCTTTACCCCAAAACCTTAAAGTTGTCCATCCATTTTCTAACAATTTTTGGTTGACTTCTTTATCACGTTCAATATTACGTTCAATTTTTTTAATCCAAAATTCTTGATTGGTTTTGAGTCTGTTTTTATTTTCTTCCCAATCTTTTCCGTGCCAAAATTCTCCGTCCACAAACACAGCAATTTTTAGTTTTTTGAATGTTAGATCGGGTTTTCCAAAGACGGTTTTGTCGTTTTTTCGGTAACGATGCCCTCGGGCAAAAAGAAACTTCGCTAAAGCAACCTCGATTTTTGTACCTGTCGCTTTAACCGCTTGCATATTTCTTCTTCTTTGCTCTTCGGTCAACTTGTCCATAGATACAAAGTTACGGCATTTCTGTTGTTGGACTATTTGAGAAGTTAAAGTTTTGTCGGTTGGTTCTGTTTGCGCACGGTAGTCTTACACTTGCCATTAACTCATAAATACACGCAGGTTTATAAAACCGGAACATATTCAAAGTATTGATTTTTTAATTATTTGAGAAATTAACTTAAAAAACACTGCTATGCAGTATACTTTCTAATTTGTTTTATTCGAAATCAAATATAAACTATTTTTCTTATAAAAATATTGGAGGACAACTTATTTAAAACGCATTAATAGGTCTTGAAAAAGAAAAACTTCCTCATTATTGATAAAGGTCTTGTGCTCGCGTTAGAGATAGGAGCTAGCTACCCTGTAGCGCGGATAGCCCGACAGCAGCTAGGAAAAAGGGCAATGACCGGCATGTTGCTGGCTCTTTTTTCTAGCTGGTGCCACGCCCATATAAAACCCAAAGGACTCTCGATGCTCTCCAACTCACCACTAGCGTTAATTAAAACATACCAAAACTAAAAAATCCCGACGAATCGGGATTTTTGGTTTAAAACATATTGAAATTCTATTTCAGTTTCTTTTTAACAGCTACTTCATGGTACGACTCAATAACATCTCTTTCTTCGATGTCGTTGTATCCTTTTACTTGAATACCACAATCGTATCCTTTAGCTACTTCTTTCACATCGTCTTTGAAACGTTTCAGTGCCAAAAGTTCTCCTGTGAAGACAACTACACCTTCTCTAATAATTCTCATTTTAGCGCTTCTGACAATTTTACCGTCCATTACCATACAACCTGCAATTGAACCCACTTTAGAAATTTTGAATATCTCTCTAATCTCAGCAGTACCCAGAATTTCTTCTTTCATTTCAGGAGCTAACATTCCTTCCATTGCATCTTTCAAGTCATCAATAGCGGCGTAAATAATAGAGTAGTAACGGATATCTATTTCTTCTTTGTCTGCTAATTGTCTTGCATTTCCAGCAGGACGAACATTAAATCCGATGATAATCGCATCTGAAGCAGAAGCCAACATTACGTCAGTTTCAGTAATTGCTCCAACACCTTTATGGATAATATTGATTTGAATTTCTTCAGTAGATAATTTAGAGAACGAATCAGACAATGCCTCAACAGAACCATCAACATCTCCTTTAAGGATAATGTTCAATTCTTTAAATTGACCCAATGCAATTCTACGTCCAATTTCATCCAATGTAATATGACGTTGTGTACGTACGGATTGCTCACGCATCAATTGAGAACGTTTTGAAGCAATTTGTTTCGCTTCTTTTTCGTCTTCAAAAATATTGAACTTATCACCCGCAGTTGCTGCTCCATCAAGACCAAGAACTGAAACCGGAGTCGAAGGACCCGCAACAGTTACAATATTCCCTCTTTCATCATGCATGGCTTTAATTTTACCATGATGCTTACCAGCCAACATATAATCTCCAATTTTCAACGTTCCGTTTTGAACTAATATCGTAGAAACATATCCTTTTCCTTTATCAAGGAAAGCTTCAACAACAGTTCCAGAAGCCGCTTTATTTGGATTTGCTTTCAAATCTAAAAGTTCCGCTTCTAACAATACTTTTTCTAATAATTCTTTAACACCTGTTCCTACTTTCGCAGAAATATCATGTGATTGAATTTTTCCACCCCAATCTTCTACCAGTAAATTCATACCGGCTAATCTTTCTTTTACTTTTTCAGGATTAGCATTTGGCTTATCAATTTTATTGATAGCAAATATGATAGGAACTCCAGCTGCTTGAGCATGGCTAATTGCTTCTTTGGTTTGCGGCATGATGTCATCATCAGCAGCAATTACAATAATAGCAATATCGGTAACTTGAGCACCACGCGCACGCATCGCAGTAAACGCTTCGTGACCCGGTGTATCTAAGAATGCGATTTTTTGTCCGTTATCCAACGTTACTCCGTAGGCACCAATATGTTGTGTAATTCCTCCAGACTCCCCTGCAATTACGTTTTCTTTACGAATGTAATCCAGTAACGATGTTTTACCGTGATCGACGTGACCCATTACCGTTACAATTGGCGCTCTGAAAACTAAATCTTCTTCTCTGTCTTCAACAACCTGAATTGCTTCTTCGATGTCTACAGTGATAAATTCAACTTCATAACCAAATTCATCAGCAACGATAGTCAATGTTTCTGCATCAAGACGTTGGTTCATGGTAACCATGATTCCAAGTGACATACACGTACCAATAACTTTAGTAATTGGCACATCCATCATGATAGCAATTTCACCTACAGTAACAAACTCAGTAACCTTAATAGTTTTACTTCCTTCGTCAATGGCTCTTTGCTCATCATCAGATTTCTGACGGTGTGTATCTCTTTTATCTCTTCTATATTTAGCCGCTTTAGATTTACCACCTTTACCTTGCAGTTTTTCTAAAGTCTCTCTAATTTGGTTTTTAACTTCTTCTTCGGTAGGCTCCACTTTTGCAACAATAGCAGGTCTGTTTCCTTTTACAAAACCAGGTCTAGCGCTTCTGTTTGCATTGAATCCACCGCCACCAGTATTAGGTGTAATCTTGTTAGGATTTGGCGCACCAGGAACTCCCGGTGTTGCAGGCGGTCTTGGAGCGCCCGGTTTAGGAGCAATCCTTTTACGCTTATTTTTATTTGCATTGGCTGCAGCCGAACCTGGAGCACCCGGTTTATTCGGAGTGATTTTCGGTTCTTCTTTTTTCTTTTTCGGTTTGTTGAATTGAGATAAATCAATTATCTGCCCCGTTAAAGTAGTTCCCGATAGTTTTTGATATTGCGTAGTGATGGTTTCATCAACAGGCGCTTCATCAACTTTAACTGCCTCGGGTTTTGCAACCACTTTTGGTTCAGCAGGAACTTCTTTAGGAGTTTCTGTTTTAACCTCTTTTATCCCAACAATAGGTTTTACCTCTTTTTTGTCTGAAACAGGTTTCTCAGTTGACGGTTTTTCAGTTGACGGTTTCTCAGGTGAAACTTCTTTTGAGACAGCTTTTACTTCAGGTACATCAGCTACTGGAGCCTCTGTTTTTTCAACAGCTTTTACAGGCGCAACGATGGAAGGTTTTTTTGGATTAAGATCAATCTTACCCACTTGAACCGGACCAGCTATAACTGCTCTCGCTTTTATAACCTCTTGTTGTTTTACGCGCTCTTCCTCAATTTTACGTTTGTCTTCGATTTCTTTCTCTCGTTCTAAACGCAAAGCTTCTTTTTCTTTTCTTTTCTCTTCCCCTACTTCTTTAGAAGCCTCCTTATTCCCTTTGTCACCTGCAAACTGACCGCACAAGACATTGTATACATCATCAGAAATTTTTGCGTTTGGATTTGCTTCAATAGCAATCCCCTTATCTTTTAGATAATCCACAGCTCTTTCTAAAGAAATATTCAATTCCCTTAAAACTTTGTTTATTCTAATAATTCTCTCTTCAGACATAAAACCTTTTTATTATTACCTTTTTTGTTATTCCTCACTTTACTCCCAACTCGATACCTACCGAGCAAGAATTCATTGTAAAGTGGCATGTTTATCGTTGAAGATACATTTGACTAACTGTCAAATTCTTCTTTCAATATTCTCATTACATCCAGAATCGTTTCCTCTTCCAGGTCTGTTCTTCTTACTAAATCTTCTACATCTTGTTTCAAGATACTTTTTGCTGTATCCAAACCAATTTTTGCAAATTCTTCAATAACCCAGTCTTCAATTTCATCTGAAAACTCAGTTAATTCAACATCATCCTCATCAGCAGTTGCACCAGCAACATCACCTTCACGAATAACGTCTAATTCATAGCCTGTCAATAAACCTGCTAATTTAATGTTGTGTCCGCCACGACCAATAGCTTTTGAAACTTCTTCAAGCTTCAAGAAAACTTCTGCTCTTTTTGTCTCTTCATTTATCTTAATCGAAGAAACTTTAGCAGGACTTAATGCTCTCGTTATATACAATTGTATGTTACTTGTATAATTGATAACGTCGATATTTTCGTTTCCTAATTCACGAACAATTCCATGAATACGAGATCCTTTCATACCCACACAAGCTCCTACCGGATCAATTCTGTCGTCATAAGAATCTACGGCTACTTTTGCTTTTTCACCTGGTATTCTCACCACTTTTTTAACCATGATTAAACCGTCAAATACTTCAGGAATTTCTTGTTCAAATAATTTTTCCAAAAACTTCTCAGAAGTTCTAGACATAATAATTTGAGGTTTATTTCCTTTTAATTCAACGCTTTCTATTATTCCTCTAACATTATCTCCTTTACGGAAAAAGTCAGAAGGTATTTGTTTTTCTTTTGGTAAAATAATTTCATTCCCTTCATCATCAACCAAAATCACAACTCTTGGACGCACATGGTGCACTTCAGCAGTATAGATATCACCTATTAAATCTTTAAATTGTTTGTAAAGATTCGTGTTATCATGTTCATGGATTTTAGAAATCAAATTCTGACGTAAAGCTAAAATTGCTCTTCTTCCCAAATCAATTAATTTCACTTCTTCGGAAACTTCTTCACCAATTTCGAAATCAGGTTCTATTTTTCTAGCTTCAGTTAAAGTGATTTCAAGATGATCAAAATCTAAGTCTTCATCCGCAACGATCACTCTTCTTTGCCATATCTCCATATCTCCTTTATCAGGATTTATAATGATATCGAAATTATCATCTGAACCGTATTTTTTCTTCAATGCATTTCTAAATACATCTTCCAAAATTGCCATAAGCGTTACACGATCAATAAGTTTATCATCTTTAAACTCTGAGAATGAATCGATTAATGCTAAATTTTCCATGCGAATTCTTTAATTAAAATGTTACTGTAACAATTGCTTCTTTTATATCTACGTAAGGCAATTTAAGTTCTTTTTGAACTGTTTCTTTCCCTTTTCCTATCTTTTTAGGCTCTCTTGCTTTCCAAGACAAAATTACAAAATCATCATTAGCATCCACTAATTCTGCTTCAATAATTTCAGTCGAAGTCTTCACAATCAATGTTCGACCTATATTTTTCTTGTATTGTCTTACTAATTTTAACGGAGAACCAACTCCTACCGAAGCTACTTCTAAAGAGTAATCTTGTTCCTCTCTGTCCAAATTATTATCAATGAATTTACTCACATCTATACAATCTTGAAGCGCCACTCCATTATCGCCGTCCAAAGTCACAATAACCTTGAAAGCATCAGTAATGACAAGGTCTATCAAAAAGATTGACGGCTTTTCTAATAGGCCTTCGGTCAACAACGTATTTACTTTTTCTTTAAATGTCATATTTTTTATAAAAAGAGGGGACATTTAGTCCCCTCATTATCTAGATTTTAATAAATAACGGTGCAAATATAGTGTTTTTTTTATAAACTAAAATAATCGATTGCTGTAAAATAATTTCTTATCTTTAATGTAGCATTAAAATAACAATTTTCATCATAATTTAACGCTTTATAGTTATGAAACGAATTTTAGTCCCTACCGATTTTTCTGAACACGCAGAACACGCATTAAAAGTGGCCGCCATAATTGCGAAAAAAAACAATTGCGAAATCTTTTTGTTGCATTTATTAGAATTGCCTAACCAGATGAATGATGCCGTAACCGGCGGAAGCAGCATACCCGAAGTAATGTTGTTTATAAAAAAAGCAAACGAAACACTCCAAAAAATCAAGGAACAGCCCTATTTAAATGGAATTTCAGTAAACGCATCCGTACAATTCGAAAGAGCTTTCAGCGGTATTTTATCTTTTAATAAAAAAAATGAAATTGATTTAATTATCATGGGCTCACATGGAACTTCAGGCATAGAAGAAGTACTCATCGGATCCAACACCGAAAAAGTGGTACGACTCTCAGAAATCCCGGTACTGGTTATAAAAAAGAACATTCGTGACTTTAAATTCAACAACTTTGTGTTTGCTTCTGATTTTTCGAAAGAAACCAAAAAACCTTTCAAAAAAATGATAGAATTTGCCAAAATATTTAATGCAAATCTATACTTAGTCATGATTTGCACGCCCAATAGCTTTAAAACCACCAAAATGTCCGAAGAAATAATGAAAAAATTCATTGACTCTTTTGAGGTCGAAAATTACTCCACACACATTTACAATGACGTTAATATAGAAAATGGAATTATCAATTTCACCAATAGCATTGATGCCGATTTAATAGGTCTTTGCACACATGGAAGAACAGGATTCGCTCATTTTTTCAATGGAAGCATCAGTGAAGATCTGGTAAATCACACCGTTAAGCCAGTGATAACTTTCAAGATTTAATTAATCCAAAAAATAAATCAAAACAGCCTAAACACGACTCTCATAGCCACCACAGGCATTTCAATAAATTAAACTCCAAAAACAATCTGCTGGATTTATTGCATAAAAAAACCTCTCAATAAATGAGAGGTTTTACGTTGGTCTACAAGGACTCGAACCTTGAAAGACTGCACCAAAAACAGTTGTGTTACCATTACACCATAGACCAGCATTGCTGCTAAGCGAGTGCAAATTTAAACTAAATTTTAGTTTGTACAAATTTTTTTTGCCTTTTTATGAAAAAAAATTCGTTTAAAATTCAAAATAACTTCAAAAACCTTTAGAATCAATGCGTTATTAAATTGTAATACTTTTCCAGAAAATAGTGTTAATGCTAACAAGTTTAAACAAAAAAACATTTTCTTTGTAACTCAAAATTAAATTAAATTTTAGTACATGGATAAAGCAGCATTCAATTTCAATAAATGGAATACAATTATTGGTTGGCTTACATTTGGAATCGCATTATTAACATACACTTTAACTGTTGAACCCACCATGAGTTTTTGGGATTGTGGCGAATACATAGCCACAGCTGCAAAACTTGAGGTTGGCCATCCCCCGGGAGCGCCTTTATACCAGATGATTGGTGCCTTTTTCGCCATGTTTGCTTCAGATGACACACAAATTGCATTAATGGTGAATATGATGTCTGTATTCTCGAGTGCATTTACCATTTTATTTTTATTTTGGTCTTCCTCTATAATTTTAAAGAAACTGATTTCAAGATTTTCTGACCCGAGCCAAAAAGGCGAACAGGCGGAGCAAACAAATAAATACAATGACATTGTTATTCTTGGAAGTTCATTCGTTGGAGCTTTAGCCTATACTTTTTCTGATAGTTTTTGGTTCAATGCTGTTGAAGCCGAAGTATATGCCATGGCATCTTTATTTATTGCCTTATTATTTTGGTTGGGTTTACGTTGGGAACAGGACATGGACAAACCCAGAGGAAATAAATGGCTTTTAATCATTTCTCTTGTTGTTGGACTTTCATTCGGGGTCCATTTCATGGCACTATTAACAATTCCAGCGATAGGTTTCCTTTACTTTTTCAAAAACTATAAAGTAGTTACCCTCAAAAGTTTCATCATTGCAAATGTTGTTGTTATTGCCATTTTATTATTTATATTCAAATTACTACTCCCTATGACTATGGGATTCTTTGGCAAAACCGAAGTTTTTATGGTCAACAGTTTAGGATTGCCGTTTGACTCAGGAACAATATTTGTAACCATACTACTTGTTATTTTGTTTTATTTTGGTTTAAAATACACCAACAACAAAGGATTAGCAACATCCAATACGCTAATTTTATGTGTGCTTTTTATCCTGATTGGTTTTTCTACTTGGACAATGTTACCGATACGTGCCAATGCAAATACGGTAATCAACGAAAACAAACCCTCTGATGCAGCTGAAGTTCTTGCGTATTACAATAGAGAACAATATGGTGTAAATCCTTTGTTTTATGGTCCTCAATACACAGAAGGTTTTGCTGGTTTAGACAAAAACAATCCTTACCTGGACAAAGCGCCCAATTACGAAAGAGATTATAAGACTGGGAAATATATTATTACGAATAATTTCAAAAATGCCGAGCAAAATACGGATGACAATCAAAAAACTATTTTGCCAAGAATGTGGAGCGGTGATCACATCGAGAACTACATGAATTTTACAAATCCACCTCAATTCAGATTAAATCCTGATTATCCGTACGAGGATGATTTAGCCAAATACGGCATCGATCCGAGTCAATTGAGTGAGGAAGATTACAACAAAGCGATTGCTCAGCTAAAAAACGAAACCGAAAAAATAATAACTGAATTCAGACAAGCTTACGCTCAAAAACAAATTGACAACGAAGGTTATGTTACGTTCCTGAAAAGTTATGGTGATTATTTAATTGTTGAAAAACCAACAACTGCTGACAATTTAGGATTCATGGTTGAATACCAGTTTGGCTACATGTACTGGAGATACTTGATGTGGAATTTTGTTGGTCGACAAAATGACATTCAGGGAAAATACGACTATCTGGATGGCAACTGGCTTAGTGGCATAACTTTTATAGACGAACTCCATTTAGGAAGTCAAGACAATTTACCTTCGGATGTATTGAACAACAAAGGTCGAAATGTATATTTCTTTCTACCGTTTATTCTCGGCTTAATCGGTTTAATGTATCATGCCAATAAGGATTTGAAAAGTTTCTATGTACTACTCGCCTTATTCCTTTTTACCGGAATAGCATTAAAAATCTACTTAAACGAAAGACCTTTCGAGCCTAGAGAAAGAGATTATGCCTTAGTTGGTTCCTTTTATGTATTTGCCATTTGGATAGGCTTTGGTGTTTATGCATTGTACGAAAGTGCCACGAAATATTTAGCCCCAAAACTGGCAGGCCCAATTATTATCGCAGCCAGTTTATTGGCAGCTCCGGTTCTTATGGCTTCTCAAAACTGGGATGATCACGACCGTTCCGGAAAACATACTGCTGTTGCAATGGCAAAAGCATATCTGGAATCATGTGATCCAAACGCTATTTTATTCACAATTGGCGATAATGATACGTTCCCGCTTTGGTACGCACAAGAAATCGAAAAAGTGAGAACGGATGTTAAAATTGTAAACACGAGCCTTTTCATGACGGATTGGTATATCGATCAGATGAAAACTAAAACATACGAATCAGATCCTTTGCCTATTTCATTTACACACGATCAATATGTAGGAGACAAACTGGACTATGTAGCTCACATTCCAAAAGTTGAAAGTCGTTGGGATATAAAAGATTTTATCAATTTTATCAAAAATCCAAAATCAACTGTAGACATGCAAAACGGACAAACAATCCATTTTTACCCTACAAACAAAATCAGAATCCCTGTTGACAAAAATATAATTATACAAAACAAAGTAGTTAATCCTAAACACAATGATTCTATTGTGCCTTACATTGACTTGGATATCAAAGGAAATGCATTGTACAAAAACAGATTGATGATGCTTGATATTGTTGCTAATAACAATTGGAAAAGACCAATCTATTTTAGCGGTGGTGCATTTGACAGTGAAGATTATATCTGGATGAAAGAGTATCTTCAATTAGAAGGAATGGTTTACAAACTGGTTCCAATAAGAACAGCGCTACCAAAAGATGCAAGTCCTCTTGATATGGGACAAATAGATTCTGATAAAATGTATGCTAAAGTTATGAAATGGGATTGGGGTAATGGCGAAAGTCCAAAAATTTATCACGACCCTGAAACCCGTAGAAACAGCATAACCTACAGAACCAACCTTTCCAGATTAATGAATCAATTAATTGTTGAAGGACAAAAAGATAAAGCAAAAAACATTATCGATTTGGCAATGACAAAAATGCCGTTGGAATATTTTGACTATTATTCATTACTAGAACCTTTCGCTGGCGGATATTACAAAATCGATGAGAAATTAAAAGCACAACAATTGTTGAGCAAATTAATACTAAAATACAGAGAGAACCTTAATTATTATGGCAATCTAAAATCTTCTGAGCAAACTAGCATTGCCATTCCTATCATCACTGATATTGAGCGATACAGAAGTCTTTTAACGGTAATGAAAGAAAATGGCGATTTAGATTTTTATAATAAAAATAGAATTGTATTCAATACTTACATTAAAATGTTTGACCGCTTTGGACGCGAAAAAGAATAACTTCAAACAAAAAAGATTCTGATTAGAAAAGGTAGCGATATTGAAAAATGTCGCTATTTTTTTTTAATTTTAAAACTAAAAAATGAAACTTTACTGGATAAAGACGAATTGGATTATAAAAAAAATATTCTCTAATTATACTTGGGATGTTTCCAATACTGGAAGCAATACTACAGTCTACCTCACATTTGACGATGGGCCTATTCCAGAAATTACAGAATGGGTTTTGAATGAATTAAAAAAGCACCATGTAAAAGCTACTTTTTTTTGCATTGGAGATAATATTGATAAAAACCCCGAAATATTCAAAAAGGTCATTAGCGACGGTCATTCCATAGGAAATCACACTTTTAATCATTTGAACGGTTGGAAAACTTCAACTGAAGCCTATATTGAAAACACTAAACGATGCGAAGCAACTATTCAAAAAAATAGTACTTCTAATCTGAAGTCTAAAATATTTCGTCCGCCTTATGGGAAGATAAAAGTATCTCAATCAAGAAAACTACGAAAATTTGGCTACAAAATAATTATGTGGGACGTCCTAAGTGCTGATTTTGATCAAACTTTATCGCAGGAACAATGCTTAGAAAATGTAACATCAAATCTAAGACCAGGAAGTATTATTGTTTTCCACGACAGTATAAAAGCCTTTAAAAACTTAGAATACGTATTGCCGAAAGCATTAGCTTATTTAAAAGAAAATAATTATAATTGTGAGGTGTTGTACTGAAATGCGCTACAATTGTTCTTGAACAATACTAATAATAGTGTTCGCATCTAATTCTCCGGACTGTCTCCATATCATTTGACCTTGTTTGTAAATCATCAACGTAGGCAAGCCTTTAATGCGTAAAGCATCGGCTAATTCTTGATTCTTATCCACATCAATCTTTATGACTTTTGCTTTATCACCAAGAGCGGCTGCCACATCTCTAATTACAGGATGCATTGAAACTGAAGGCTCATTCCATTCTGTGTAAAAGTCTATTAACACAGGTACTTGAGTATTTATAAGTTCTCCAAATTTTGACATAAAACCAAAAATTTAATTTTTAAAATTCACTAAAAAGAGATATTTATTATACAAATGTAGCATTTTAAACGAATTATGCCACATTAACACCCTTTTTTAGTTCGATGACCGTTATTTCCGGCATGATTCCTACTCTGCCCGGATAGGCATGAAAACCAAAACCTCTATTTACATAAACGTACCGTCCTACGTTTTCATATAATCCCGCCCATTGTTTGTAAACATATTGTGCCAAACTCCATTTAAAATAACCTGGTATTTCTATTCCAAACTGCATTCCGTGTGTATGACCTGAAAGCGTAAGATGGAAATTTTTCTCATGATGTTGCACTTCATGTTCCCAATGTGAAGGATCATGACTCATCAAAATTTTAAAATCTTCTTTATTTACATGTTGAGAAGCTTTGTTGATATCACCCGCTTTTTTGAAATTATGTCCCCAGTTTTCTACGCCAATTAATGCAATTTTAGCATCTCCTTTTTCAATAAAAGTATGTTCGTTTAGCATTAATTTGAAACCGATTTGTCCATATAAATCCTTAATGGCTTTAAAATTGTCCTCTTTTGCTGCCTCTGATGGCCAAGTTATATATTCGCCATAATCGTGATTCCCTAAAACCGAATATTTTCCATATTCATGTTTTTTAATTCTATTAAAGGTTTCTATCCAAGGATGCATTTCTTTGGCATCCGTATTCACAATATCTCCGGTAAACAGAATCATGTCTGAATTTTGTTCGTTGACTAAATCTATTGCATAATTAATTTTCTCGGGATTATCAAAACTGCCGCTGTGAACATCCGATATTTGAGTAATCGTAAAACCATCAAAAGCATCAGGCAAATCAGGAAAAAATATACGTTGCTTGATGACTTTATAGTTGTATTTACCAATAGTCACTCCATATATTAAAGATAAAAAAGGAACTGCTGCTAATCCCAATCCTATTTGACTGACAAATTTTCTTCTTGAATTCAGAAAATCTGCATTTTTATCATAATTAACAAAATACTTAACAGCTCCGGTACCTACTCTAAAGATATCTTCTCCCATTAATATGAATGTCAAAATTAGTTTTGGAACATAAACTATAAGCAACAAACCCATGACAACCATCAATTGCTTGGTTTGCCCTGAGTTACGGTCAAATTGCATCAAAGAATAAACAATGTATACTAAAACCAACAGGCTTATAATCTGAATTGAAAACAAAACTGGCCTTGATTTTATTAAAGTTTTTAATACTTGAAAAGTATAAAGCTCAATAACAAGAAGGATTACGCACAAGAATACGATACGAAAGATCATTTTAAAAAAATTTTAAACAAAATAACAAAACAATTCATCAAAACGGTTTCTTATTAATTAAAATTTAACGGTTGATTATCCTATACTGGCTCTTGATGCTTTAAAATTGTATAAATCGACAAAAGCAGAATTTAATCAAAATAGTCGCATTATTTTAAAAACTAAATAATGCGACTATTATAAATTGTAAAGAAGTATTCCTTTTTATTATTTTTATTTCATTGACATATTATAAGAACGAAATGTAAATGTTTTGTTTGTTCCATTTAACCGCTGTGCATACAATTCAACATATTCTCCATTGGCAAGACTGATGGTCCCTGAAACAGAAAAACTTTGCACATTTGCTGTATTAGAATCTATAAAGGTTTCTGAAGAAGTTATAAAAGTATAAGGAGTTCCGCCAGAAGCAAATTTCACGAAATAAAACAAAAGATCAGCACTGCCGGTTCCACCTTCGAAGGAAACTGAAGCCGCAACCGTAAAAGTTCTTGCCTTTCTACCTAAATAAACCAGCCTGTTAGTTGTAGAACCACTTATTCTAAACAAATTCGTTGAAATTGTCGTTCCTGGGACTTTATAGGCTCCATTCGTATCTGTAAGTTGGATTGTTGGAGAAGTAATAGTTCTGTTCAAATATAAATTTCCGGTTGCATAAGAATCTCCCTCATTTGGAATTCCTGTAGAACGTACGGTCCAAAAATCATTAAAACTATATCCCGTATAGCTACCCACTGTATATCCTTTCACGTATTTCCCTGTTGTAAGTACTCCTGTAAAAACCACTGTTTCCATAACGGCATCTCCGGTTATAACTGGATTAGACGACACATCTAATCCAATAGACGCTCCAGTTACTTCACTAAAACCACCTTGCTTCTGGACTAATCCAAATGTACCTTGCAATTTTTCATAAGTACCTGTATTATTACTGAACCACGCTGCATTATTTATTAATAATTTGCCAATAGTATCATACGTAATCCCCGCAGCATTACCCACAAATTGAACGATACTGACAAAAACTAATCCGAAACCAGTTATAGAACCTACATTAGAAGAACCTGCGATTATTGCATCTCTTATAATTAAACTTTGTGATATTGCTCCATTCAAATTAAAAACTTTCCCTCCTCCGGTAACCTGAATAGTTACATTTCTAATACTTCCTCCTGTTGCACCGTCAAACAGATTTCCAGATGTTCTAACCAATACATCCTCATTTGCATCCATGCCAGAAACATAGGCATTATTTAAATCAATCGGTAAATCTACATTTATGGTTCCATTTATTTCATAATAAGTATTAACATCCAAAAGATACTTAGTATTACCTCCTGCGGTCTTCTCCGCTGCCAAAACTGTCGCTAGGACATCCGTAGATTTTATACGTTTAAACTTCAATCTGCCATTCGCTTCACTATTCAGTCTAATCCATAATATTAAAGTAGAATTGTAGTGGTAAAAAGATTTTAAATCTGTATCATAAACTATTAAACCATCGGCTGGAGTCACAATAGCAGTTCTTTGTACAGTTGTCATTCTGGGTGTCAACATTCCTTGGGTTGTTGATGAAACATCCAGTACTGAACTTGCATGGGGCGTGATAGTTCCTATGCCTACTTGGGCAAACACATTCGCAGTTATTATCATGAAAAATAACAGACAGGCTTGTAACACCTTTTTAGAAAAATAATTTTTTTTCATAACAACTGATTAAAGATTAAATATCAATGAACCTCATTGGAGTAGAAATTCCATGTATAAATTTACATAAAAATATCGTTTAAATACATAAATAATCGTTTAAAAACATTATTTTTATTGATGTATAACTATATTCCTATAATTATATATTTCGCAATCACAGCCCTTTAATAATTTATAATTATTTTCTTTCAAATCATTATCCCATAATTTTTCATCAAAAAAAATAGACTGCAAAATTATTTAACGACAACTTTTAGAAAACTAAAAAAAAGGACTCAAACATGAATCATAAGAAATATTTCACTCCTTTATCTGACAAGTTTTGTACTTTTGAAAACTTTACAAAATCACAATCATGTCACAACAAAAACGCCTTTTCCTTCTTGATGCCTACGCCTTAATCTTTAGAGGCTATTATGCTTTCATAAAAAATCCAAGAATCAATTCTAAAGGAATGGACACATCGGCCATTATGGGATTTATGAATTCATTGATGGATGTAATTAAAAGAGAAAAACCAGACCATTTAGCCGTTGCCTTTGATAATGGCGGAAGTCAATTGAGAAATGATATATTTCCAGAATACAAAGCCCATCGTGATGCCACTCCCGAAGCTATTAAAATTGCTATTCCTTATATCCAAGATTTGCTAAAAGCCATGCATATTCCTATTATAGAAGTAAAAGGATATGAAGCTGATGATTTAATTGGAACTATTGCTAAACAAGCAGAAAAACAGAACTACAAAGTCTTTATGGTAACCCCAGATAAGGATTTTGCACAACTCGTTTCTGAGAATATATTCATGTATAAACCTGCCCGAATGGGAAATGGAATAGAAATTTGGGGAATTCCGGAAGTATTAGCAAAATTTGAAATCGAACGACCAGACCAAGTGATTGACTTTCTTGGAATGATGGGTGATGCTGCCGATAATATTCCAGGACTTCCTGGCGTAGGCGAAGTAACCGCTAAGAAACTTTTGAAAGAATTTGGAACCATGGAAAACCTTCTGGCTAATACTGACAAGCTAAAAGGAAAGATGAAAGAGAACATTGAAGCCAATAAAGAGAAAGGATTATTATCCAAAACTTTGGCGACAATTTTACTGGATTGTCCGGTTATTTTTGACGAAACGGATTATGAATTATCTACTCCCGATGTAGAAAAAACAGATGCACTATTCAATGAATTAGAGTTTAGAAGAATGGCAGAACAATTTGATGCCATATTTAAAAAAGGCGGAACTGCATCCACCAATAATAATCCCGTTGACGAAACCAAATTGTACAAAAAACCACAGCCAAAAAACGAAGAGCAATTCGACCTTTTTGGAAGTACACTACAGGATGACTCCTCAGAAGAAACACGTCATCAATATTACAACTCATTAGAAAACACAGAACATTCTTATCAGATAATTCAAGGTGATTTAGGACTGAAATTGCTGTTGCAAAATTTACAAAACCAATCTTCCGTTTGTTTTGATACCGAAACAACCGGTTTGGATGCTTTGCATGCTGAATTGGTTGGAATCTCATTTTCGTATGAGAAAGGAAAAGGATTCTATGTTCCGTTTCCGGAAAATCGCGACCAAGCGCAAACTTTAATTGAAAAATTCATTCCTTTTTTCGAAAATGAAAGCATTGAGAAAATTGGTCAAAATTTAAAATACGATTTAAAGATTCTTTCTAATTACAATGTTACCGTAAAAGGAAAATTATTCGACACCATGATTGCACATTATCTGATCAATCCGGATATGCGTCATAACATGGATATTTTATCAGAAACGTATTTAAAATATTCGCCTCAATCCATTGAAACTTTAATTGGTAAAAAAGGAAAAAACCAAAAATCAATGCGTGATGTTGCATTGGAAGAAATAAAAGAGTATGCCGTTGAAGATGCTGACGTAACCTTGCAACTCAAGGAAATATTCACCTTGGAATTAGACAAAACAGGAACCAAAAAACTTTTTGAAGAAATCGAAATTCCATTGGTAAAAGTCTTGGCTGACATGGAAAAAGAAGGAATCCGTGTAGATGTGAATTTCTTGAAATCACTGTCAAAAACATTAGACGACGACATTAAAATATTGGAGACAAACATTTACGAAACTGCGGGCGAGAAATTCAATCTGGCTTCCCCGAAACAACTGGGTGATGTTTTATTTGACAAATTGAAAATTGGCGGAGCCAAACAAAAGAAAACCAAAACCGGTCAATACGCAACAGGGGAGGAAATCTTAAGTTATTTAGCAGCCGAAAATCCAATAGTGAAAGACATACTCGATTGGCGACAATTGGTGAAATTACAAAACACCTATGTCGAGGCTTTGCCAAACCAAGTAGATAAAATTACGCAACGCATCCACACGGATTACATGCAAACCGTTGCCGCAACAGGCCGTTTGAGTTCAAATAATCCGAACTTACAAAACATCCCGATTCGTACGGAACGCGGCAGACAAATCAGAAAAGCATTTGTAGCCCGAGATGAAAACTACACTTTGGTTTCTGCCGATTATTCTCAAATAGAATTGCGTGTGATTGCGGCATTAAGTGGTGAAGAAAACATGATTAAGGCATTCCAAAATCACGAAGACATTCACAAATCTACAGCTTCAAAAGTATTTAATGTTCCACTCGAAGAAGTGACTCGCGAGCAACGAAGTCATGCCAAGACGGTGAATTTTGGAATTATTTATGGAGTTTCGGCTTTTGGATTGAGCAATCAAACCTCTTTATCCAGAAGTGAAAGTGCCGCTTTGATTGAAGCGTATTACAAAACATATCCAAGATTAAAATCCTATATTCAGGAACAAATAGATTTTGCAAGAGACAATGGTTATGTGCAAACAATTCTGGGACGTCGTCGCTATTTGAAAGATATCAATTCGCAAAACGCCATTGTTCGTGGTGGCGCAGAACGAAATGCGGTAAATGCACCAATTCAAGGAAGTGCCGCCGACATCATTAAAATTGCGATGATTAATATTCATAAAAAACTAACCTCCGAAAACTGGAAAAGCAAAATGTTGTTACAGGTTCATGATGAGCTTGTGTTTGACGTGCACAATTCGGAACTCGAAAAAATCCAACCGATGATAAAATACGAAATGGAACATGCCTTTAAACTTGATGTACCTTTGGATGTTGATTTAGGAGCAGGGAAAGATTGGCTGGAAGCGCATTAATTTAGAGTTTAGAATTTTGTAACTTTGTTAAAAAGAAAACACTATGCCAGTAATCAGCTTGTTCTACGGATTAATTATTTCGATGTATTATTTGGACAATAAGCAACATAACTTACCTCATATTCACGTAAAATATAATGAGTTTGAGGCAGTATTTTCAATTCCTGACGGAGAATTATTAGACGGAAAACTGCCCGTAAATAAAACAAAACTTGTAAAAGCCTGGATTGAAATTCGTCAAGAAGATTTAATGGCAGACTGGAGTTTAGCCATAAAAGGAGAACCTATTTTTAAAATTGAACCTTTAAGATAATTGATATGTTTCCAAAAATCATAACTGCCATACCGAAACCTGGTTATAAATTAGAGCTAGAATTTGACAATAAAATCTGGAAAGAATTCTCTGTTTTACCCTATCTTAATTACCCAGTATTTCAACCTTTGAAAGACACTTCATTTTTCAATCAAGTTTTTGTAAAATACGACACCGTAGTTTGGGGGAAAGAAGAAATCATAGATTTTGACCCTTTTACACTTTGGACAGAAAGTATTGAAATATCGAAAAACAGCATAGCAAGTTGAATTCTATGACAGACGATTTCAAAACCAGGTAATTTGGTCAAAAATAGTTGGTGGTTTTTCATTTTAAATTAGTTAAATTACTTTTACTCGTCCATTAATTTCTTTACTGTGATCATTAAAAATGACGGAATGAGTATTGAAATATAAAGCCACGAATTTAAATCTCTATATGTTTTTTCAACTTCATAATCGAATGGATTAACCTTAAAATATAATAGAAGATTAAGAAATGAAATAAAAATAAAAATCAATATGCTTTTAAGTTGGCTTAATTTGAATTTTAAGGAAATGAATAAATAAACAATAAACGAAAGAATAAAGCTGATAATGCTATTAATAATTAAAACAAAAGGTGCCATTCCAGCAACACCACCCGGAAATTGTGAAGAATAAATAATGTAAATAATATTTGAAATTATAATTATTGGTACAATGTACAACAAATTTTCAAAAGCTCTTTTTAGTATCATTGTTCTAATACTGTTGCTAACTTATTAATAATTCTAGTGGTAATAATTTCCAGTTTCTTCTAATTTACTAAATGACGTTTTAAAAATAATCTACAACTTCCTTGTTGACTCTCTTTCTTTCAATTTTGTTTTGATTACTACCGTCTCATAAGGAACGTGCTCTTCTTTGGATTCTAATCTCGCGATAAGCAATTTAGCAGCAACTTCGCCTATTTCTATTCCATGCTGGCTTACCGTCGTTAAACTTGGAGATAATCTTCTAGAAGCTAGAATTCCATCGGCAAAACCTATAATAGAAAGTTCTTTCGGAATTTTAAATCCTTTTTTAAGACCTACTTTTAATGCGGCCACCGAATCATTTTCATCCAAAGCAAAAACACCATCTATTGTATTGTTATCAAAAATACTTTCAATTTTATTTTTCAAATTGTCTTCAGAATCCGTTCTAAGAATTATATTAGCGTTTACAGGAATATTATTATTTTCCAATGCCTTAAGATACCCTTCGGCCCTTAATTTACCAACACTTAAATTATCTACAGAAGAAAACAAAGCGATGTTCTTGCATCCTATATTTATTAAATGCTGCGTAGAATTTAAAGCCGAATCGAAATCATCAACTACAACTTTATCACACTCCACCCCATCGGCAATTCTATCAAACATAACTATAGGAGTACCATCATTAATAATTTCTTTGAAATGATTGTACTCATGATTTTTTTGTGCTTCTTCAGAAACGGAAACAATAAATCCATCAATAGTCCCATTACTTAGCATTTCAAGTGTATGTGCTTCTTTTTCTAATGATTCATTAGAGATACACATAATAACATTATATCCTTTTTCATCCGCTATTTTTTCTATACCGCTAAATACTTTAGCAAAAAAAGAATTTAAAATATTTGGAATAATTACACCAATGGTTTTTGTCTTTCTGTTTTTGAGATTCAGACCAATTACATTGGGTTTGTAATTTTTAAGTTTAGCATATTCTTTAATTTTAATTTTCGTCAGCTCACTAATTTCCGGGCTATCATTAAGTGCTTTTGAAACTGTAGAAACAGAAACATTCAGTTCTTTTGCGATTTGTTTTAATGTTGCTTTAGCTTTCATAAGGGAGATATTTGTCGTAATTCATATAGTAAAAACAGTAACAAGATATATATAATTAGAATATTAACTGTTTAAATGACAAAAATAGCCAATAAAATATAAAATTTACCTCTGAAAAACTAGAAATATACAATAAAAGCACATAAAAACCACAGCCCATTGAATTCAACTCACGAAGAAGAGAGAAACACAAATTCAATCACAGAATATTATTTCAAATATCCAGTTGATAATCAGTACTAAAACAAGTGAAAAATAATCTTTTAAGGTATTTGTATTTAAAATAATTAATTGTACTTTTGCAACCCCTTTATTGGGGATGGAATGTTTAATTAAAATAATATTATGGACGCATTAAGCTACAAGACACAATCAGCAAGCAAAGCCACCGTTACAAAAGAGTGGATTGTTGTAGATGCTGATGGGCATAACTTAGGCCGTATGGCTTCAAAGATCGCAATGATCCTTAGAGGTAAATACAAAGCTAGTTATACGCCGCACGTTGACTGTGGAGATAACGTAATTGTTATCAACTCAGAAAAAATCAACCTTACAGGAAACAAGATGAAAGAGAAAACTTACATCCGTCACACTGGCTACCCTGGAGGACAAAGAACTTTAACTGCTGAAGTATTGCAATCAAAAAACCCTGCATTACTAGTTGAAAAAGCGATAAAAGGAATGTTACCTAAAAACAAGTTAGGTGCTGAACTTTTTAGAAATTTAAATGTTGTTGTAGGATCAGAGCACAAACAAGGCGCTCAAAAACCTAGAACAGTTAACCTTAACGATCTTAAGTAATGGGAGTTATTCACAAAATCGGTAGAAGAAAAACCGCTGTTGCACGTGTTTATGTTTCAGAAGGAACAGGAGTAATCACTGTAAACAAAAAAGCATTCGAAACGTACTTCCCAACTGCAACTTTACAGTACAAAGTATTACAACCTATGTCTATGACAGAAAATGTAAGCAACTTTGACGTAAAAGTTAACGTTTACGGAGGTGGTTCAACTGGTCAAGCAGAAGCTGTAAGAATGGCATTGGCACGCGTTATGTGTGAAGTAAATGCTGAAAACAGAGCTATCTTGAAACCAGAAGGTTTATTGACAAGAGATCCAAGAATGGTTGAACGTAAGAAATTCGGTCAGAAGAAAGCTCGTAAGAGATTCCAATTCTCTAAACGTTAATATTACCTGTCTTGTTCAAATGGGACAAGACATCGTTCCTTTATTATTGAATTTAAAAAAACAAAGTTGTTGTTGCTCTCCTACCGAGGTAGGAAATAGTTTAGCATCTAAATGTATAAAGCCGGGAAACCGCCATTTATTCATTGCTAATCAACAGAACGTAAACTAGAACAAAAATGGCAAACAAAGTAGAAGTAAAAGAATTACTAGAAGCAGGTGTTCACTTCGGACACATGACTAGAAAATGGGATCCAAACATGGCTCCTTACATTTATATGGAGCGTAATGGTATTCACATTATCAATCTATATAAAACTGCAGCAAAAATTGAAGAAGCGAATGAAGCTTTGAAAAAAATCGCTGCATCAGGTAGAAAAATATTATTCGTAGCTACCAAAAAACAAGCAAAAGACATCGTTGCTGAAAAAGCAAAAGCTGCAAACATGCCTTACATCACTGAAAGATGGCCTGGTGGAATGCTAACTAACTTCGTAACTATCCGTAAAGCTGTTAAAAAAATGGCTACTATTGATAAAATGAAGAAAGATGGTACCTTCATGACCCTTTCTAAAAAAGAGCGTTTGCAAGTAGATCGTCTTCGTGCTAAATTAGAGAAAAATTTAGGTTCAATCGCTGACATGTCTAGACTACCAGCTGCATTGTTCGTAGTTGATATCAAAGCGGAACACATCGCAATAAAAGAAGCTCAAAAATTAAACATTCCAGTTTTTGCAATGGTTGATACAAATTCTGATCCTCGTGAAGTAGAATATGTAATTCCTGCAAATGATGATGCTTCTAAATCAATTGATAAAATTTTATCTTTAGTTACAGCTGCAATTGTTGAAGGACTTTCTGATAGAGGTTCTGATAAAGAAACTGAAGCTACTGCTGAAGTTGTTGCTCCTGCTGCTGAAGCTGTAGAAGTAGCTCCTGCTGTAGAAGCAGCTGCTCCAACTGCAACTGAAGAATAAATAAACATTTAATTCCAAGTTTTAAATTCCTCTCCATAAAAAATTAGAAACCTAAAGTTGATAATTTAATAAAATTGGAAATTGGATTTAATACTTGGAATTTTTTACTTTTAACCTTAAAAAATAATACAATATGGCAACAATTACTGCTGCAGACGTAAATAAATTAAGAACAATCACTGGCGCAGGTATGATGGACTGCAAAAAAGCCTTGGTTGAAGCAGACGGAGATTTTGATTTAGCAATCGAAAACTTACGTAAAAAAGGACAAAAAGTAGCTGCTAACCGTTCAGATAGAGAATCTACTGAAGGTGCTGCAATTGCTGTTGTAAATGCTGACAAAACTGCTGGAGTTGTAATCACATTGAACTGTGAGACTGACTTCGTAGGAATGAATGAAAACTTTGTAAAAATGGCTACTGAAATGGCTAATTTAGCATTGAACTTCAATACTAAAGAAGATTTCTTAGCAGCTGATTTCAACGGAATTACTGTTGCTGATAAATTAATCGAGCAAACTGGAGTTATCGGTGAAAAACTAGAAATTAGAACTTTCGAAAAATTAGAAGGTGCATTCATCGGATCTTACATCCACTCTGGAAACAAAATCGCTACTTTAGTTGCGCTATCTGCAAATGTTGAAGGTGCTGAAGAAGTTTCAAGAAACGTATCTATGCAAGCAGCAGCTATGGCTCCTATTGCATTAAACGAAGAAGGTGTTGATGCAGAAACTATCGCTAAAGAAATCGAAATTGCTAAAGACATCCTACGTCAAGAAGGAAAAGCTGAAGCAATGTTAGACAATATCGCTAAAGGTAAATTGGCTCGTTTCTTTAAAGACAACACTTTAGTAAACCAAGATTACATCAAAGACAACAAATTAAGCGTTGCTAATTATGTAAAATCTTTAGATAAAGATCTTATCGTTACAGGTTTCAAAAGAGCTGCTTTAGGATAAATTGATTTTTGATTTCAGATTAACGATATTTGATTTCAGATTTATATAAAAAACCCCATTTCGAATTACTTCGAAATGGGGTTTTTCTATTTTAAATTATAAAACCTAATTCTCAACCATCCTGAATTATACAATTTAGAAAGATAAAATCTTCTCTGACATTTCTTCCAAATCAATTTGCATTTTTTTAAAATAAAACATTTTATACAATCCCAAGCAGAGTCTTATTTTCTTGATAAAAAATACAAAATTTACCAAAACCATAACCACGAAGAAAGTAATCTTACACTATAATTAAAAAAATAACAGTACTATTGTAGATCAAAATATCTCTAACTCTATTCACGGAACGCTGATTTTAATACATTTTTAAAAATGAAACATATCTCTAGAACAAGTATTTATCTTTTAATTGCTTCATTACTTTGTTGCACACTAAAATCAAACGCCCAAGAAGAAAAAGAATACCGAAGAATATCCTTACATACATTGATCATGGATGAATATCCCCATCCATATAGAAAAATGTTAGCAGATTTCTTCGAAAAATCAGCTTTATCTGAAAAATTCAACAATCATAATTTACCATCAAGAATATTTCAAATACAAGAAAACCAATCATTACTTAATAAAAAAGCACATCAAGGAAATAACGACATGCTGTTTACAGGTGACGGAGGATTGAAATTTGAAAAAAAAGAGATTACATCCTATTTAGACCAGAATAATGTAGCCAGAGATTTAGTCGCAAAATGGTTCAATCGATCTAAAAAAGGAGGATTTAATATGGAGTTAGTCCAGTCAAGAGGCAATTATGATGCTTCCAATTTAAATGTTTCAATTGCGAAAGCAACCAAGAGAGGAATGAGTTCTATTGCTGATGCCGGTGAAGAGTTAATCCAAAAAACATTTGTTCTGGTTTATGATTCTCATTTTATTTACAACCATCAATTTGATATTGAAAAGGCAAAACGAAATGAAAAAAACAAAGCCTATTCAATGTTTTCAAAAATGACTCCTATTGAAGCTGAGCATTTTATATTTAACATTAGAGCTCATTTGTATCAATTAGACTGGAACGATGAAATTGCGACACAATTTTACTCAGAATACTGGGCTGACGACAAATCAATAACAGCCGAAAAGAAAAAAGCATTTGATGAAACTACACTTTTTAAATTAAAATATATAGGTTCAAATAAATCTCAAGTGATTTACAAAAAAACCTTTTACTCAATGAAAGACATAGAAGATTTTGAAAAGAATAAAATTGAAATTCTAGGCGAAACGACATTGAATGCAATAGATGAAGCTATTGTTAAACTCCAAAAAGAACATGATGTTTTTAAAACCAAAACGCCATTATATAGTATTGAACCTATTACGGCAAAAATTGGATTGAAGGAAGGGGTGACAAAAAAATCAATTTTTGATGTTGTTGAAAAACAAATTGATGAAAATGGAAAAACAAAATATGTAGATGTAGGGACTATAAAAATTGACCCCGAATTTCCAATATGGGATAATAAATATAATGCTGGAGAAGAAAATCCAAATAGTACAACTGACAGAACTTACTTTAAGAAACTAAGCGGCTCGGATTTTTACCCAGGCATGTTAATCGTTCAGAAAAAAGGAAAATAAAATATTAATAATACATTTCTCAGTAAACGTGCATTAAAAAAATTCCAAATTTAGTTTTTAAAAAATCCCTATAAATGAGTATTGTATCCTAAAAAACTAAATTCTATTTTTGTCAGCAAACAAGATTTCATCAAAACCAAAATTTATGAAAATAAAATTACTTACTGCCTTACTATTAATTTTTACAATCACTACATTAAATGCCCAGTCAAAAGTTAAAAAGGGAACAACAAACAAAAAAAGCGTTAAAAAAACCATAGTTAAAAAAGACGTTTTGAAAGACGAACCTGAAATAGTTGACAAACCAATTGTTGAGGAAGCGCCAGAATCAAATCCATTAAAAATTAAGTATCGAAGAAGTTCTCTTTATACAATGATGGTAGAAGCGCCTAACATGCCTTATGCGGATTCCATTAAAAAATACTTTGTAACCAGCAAAATTCCGGACAAATTCAACAACCATAATTTAGACAAAAGGGTTTTAGAAAACTTGCCAGGTAACATACCCACTTCATCACCTAATGGAAGCCCGGGATCAGTAAACAGTAACCTTTCAACTTCGACAGGAATTTTAAGTAGCATGACACAATCCCCATACCTGCTAGAATATCAAGCCGAAAGAAAAAAACTCGAAGATGAAGCAAAGGAAATTGGAGTTACCAAAAAGAAAAAAATAACAGAATACGTAGACAAAAGGGTTCAATTTGATAACCAAAGATATCAAAAAGAACTTGTCGACCTTATGCCTCAAGAAGCTAAAGACCAAATTAAACAAGCCGAAAAAGGAACAAATGACATAGCAAGGGAATTAGTTGCAAAATGGTTCGACCGCTCCCCAAAAGGAGGATTCAATATGAATCTGATTAAATCAAGAGGTAATTATGATGCCACAGTACTTGACATCGCTAAAGCAAGAGCCAGTAAAAGAGGACTAACTATGCTAGGCGATGCTGGTGAAGACCTAATAAAAAATACTTTTGTATTGATCAACGAGTTCAAATACACTGACAAAGAAGCAGTAGCAAAAAAAGCTAGTGGATGGTTAAGTGCTATAGGTACAGTGGCAAGTTATGTTCCGGGTGCATCAACACTATCAACTGTTTCTAGTGTTGCCTCATTAGGTGTTACTGTGGCCGGTAAAGGATATATTGTTAAAACAAAGGCCCATTTATATAGATTGGATTGGAATGAAGAAGTCGCAGCAAAATTCTATAACGACTTTTGGGCCACAGATAAAAGTATAACTCCCGCGAAGAAAAAAGCATTTGATGAAACTGATATTTTCAAATTGGTTTATATTGGCACCGACGATTCATGGGCCGATGTACAATCTTCAATTTTCACTAATAAAACAGATGTAAAATTGGTTGAAAGAGCCACAATGAAAGCAATTGATGCCGTAGTTGTGAAACTTCAAAAAAATCACGATGAATTCAAAACCAAAACACCAATATATACAAACGAGCCGCTCACAGCAAAAATCGGACTAAAAGAAGGATTGAATGACAAGTCAGTTTTTGATGTTCTGGAACAACAAATGGATGAAGATGGTATTCCTAAATATGTAAGCGTTGGCGTAATCAAAGTAGATACGACTTTCCCTATTTGGGATAATCGTTACGGAGCCGATGTCGAAAATCCTAACAATACAACCGACAAAACGTACTTCAAAAAAGTTAGCGGTAAAGATTTCTACCCAGGAATGCTCTTGGTTCAGAAAAAAGGAAAATAATAGTATAAACTCTCTATCAACTTTTCTCTTTTCATTTTAAAACCTAAATAAAATAAGTATTACGTATGAATTATTATGGGCTACTATTGTATCTATAAAAAACATTAACAATATTTACAGTATTAAAAAAAATTAAACACAAACAACTAAATACCAACACTTAACCCTTGAAATTAAAATAAATATGAAAAAACAAATACTTACAGTATTATTAATGCTTATTGCATCAGCATCAACTTTTGCGCAGTCCGGGAAACAAAAAAAAGCAGACAAAGCAACCGAAGCATGGAGATATGAGATAGAATGTGCAGGTGTAGGAACTGATGGAACTTACCTAATAAAAGTTTGGTCCTATTCTAAAAAACCAAGCATAGCAATTACACAAGCAAAAAAGAATGCAGTTCATGGTATAATCTTCAAAGGATTTGGTGGTGATGGCAGAGGTTGTTCATCCCAAAAACCTATGACTACAAACCCTAACATTGAAATGGAAAAAATGGATTTCTTCGAACCTTTTTTTGAAGAAGGCGGGAAATACATGAAATTCGTATCTGAATCAACGGACGGAATGGTTGATGCTTCAGACAGAATGAAAGTAGGTAAAGAATATAAAATAGGAGTAATCGTATCCGTATCTAAAGATGCTTTAAGACGTGATTTAGAAGCTGCTGGAATAATTAGAGGACTTTCATCTGGTTTTTAACCCTAAAAAATAAAAAATTATGAAACTTAAATTAACTTTAATCATCTTCCTTTTCACTCTAACGTTTATATATTCCCAGAAAAAAATATCTGGAAACTATATCTACAAGACCGAGTGCATGGGCATTGAACATGATGGATCTTTGACCCTAAAAACATGGGGAAACGGGAGAAATAGGGCTGACGCAGTGGAACAAGCTAAAAAAAATGCAGTAAGAGATGTAATCTTTCAAAGTATTCTGGAAGGAAAGCAAGATTGCTTAAAAAAACCGCTAATCACTGAAGTAAATGCTGAAGAAAAGTATGAAGATTATTTTAACAAATTTTTCTCAGACGGCGGTCAATACCTAAACTTCATTACATTAAAAGCGGAAAGAATTGGCGAACAAATTAGACGTGACAGAAGGAAAGCCAGAGAAAGTGTTACCAATGGATTACTGGTAAGCGTATTACGCTCTGAATTAAAAAGCAAATTAATTGCTGACGGGATTATTAAATAATAAAGTAATTATATACAATGAGAAAAATAACAACAAAAATATTCGCTATACTGTTTATACTTACAGTAAGTTTATCACATGCTCAAGCAAAAAAACCAACAATCATGGTGGTGCCAAGTGACGTCTGGTGTAATAAAAATGGGTATATGATGGAATTTAATAATCAAGGCACCAAAGTGAAAATACCAGATTACAAAAGGGCTTTTCAAGAAAATGCCGATTTATTAACTGTAATAAGTAAAATCAACGGTTTAATGGCAGAAAGAGGTTTTCCATTAAAAAACATGGAATCTGCCATCAAAACATTGGAATCTGAAAGCGCTGAAAATGCAATGCTAACTTCAAAATCTGGTGCTGGAGTTGTTGAAAGTCCTGTAGACAAATTGAAAAAAGTAGCTAAAGCTGATATCATCATGCAATTAACCTGGACCCTAAACACTGCTGGGCCAAAAAAATCTGTAAATTTCACTTTACAAGGGTTAGACTCATACACTGATAAAGAGATTGCGACAGCAACAGGTACTGGCGCGCCATCTTTCTCAGCAGAGTTACCGGTACTATTAGAAGAATCGGCATTAGCACACATTGATAATTTCAACGTATCACTTCAAAAACATTTTGATGATATGTTTGAAAACGGAAGAGAAATTATCATCCGAGTGAAAAAATTCGATTCTTGGACTGGTGATTTAGAAAAAGAATACGACGGAAAAGAATTAAGCTCCGTTATTGAGGATTGGATGGCAGCAAATTCAGTAAAAGGACGTTTTAGCACTAGTGACGCTACAGAAAACATGATCCTTTTCGAACAAGTAAGAATTCCTCTTTATGATACAACCGGAAAAGCGATTGATGCAAGAGGTTTTGCCAAAAGCCTACAAGAATTTTTAAAGAAAGCCCCTTACACAATTCCTAACAAATTAACGATGAAAGGTTTAGGACAAGCAGTAATAGTTTTAGGCGAAAAATAATAAAAATAATAAAACATGAAAAAATCAATTAATAAATTCATATATAGTTTTGCAGCAATAGTAAGTTTTACAACTGTTTCTATAGCTCAAAACGCAGCTAAATCTGATGAGTTAGGAAAAATTGCACTTACAGCATACATGCCATCACAAGAAAGCATGCCCGAGGATACAACAAATATGCTAACTAATAAATTGAATCAAATTATTAGCACAAATGGCATCGCTAATTCTAGTTTTAATTCTAGATTTATCATCACTGCTAATGCAAATGTTATGACTAAAGATATAACGGCAACTGCTCCTCCTATGACAGCATTGACATTAGATGTAACATTATACATAGGTGATGGAATTGATGGTAAAAAATTCGCCAGCAAATCGTTAACATTAAAAGGTGTTGGCACTAATGAAACAAAAGCATATATCGATGCGATGAAATCTATTAATCAAAACGATACCGGAATTCAATCATTTGTAACCAATGCAAAAAACAAAATTATAGATTATTATAATGCTAATTGTAATAAGTTAATCAAGGAAGTACAACTTCTTGACAAACAAAACTTGTACGAAGAAGCTATTTTCAAACTTACTTCCGTTCCAGTTGAATGTACTGATTGTTACAACAAAACAATGGCTGTAATCCCTGCTATTTACAAGAAAAAAATCAACAGAGATTGTTCTGTAAAATTAGCCGAAGCAAATCATCTATGGAATGCAAACCAAGATTATGACACGGCAGTTTCAGTTGGTGAAATCTTAAACTCAATTGACCCTAGTGCTGCTTGTTTTAATGAAGTAAAAGCACTTTCTAGCAGAGTTGGAAAAAGGATTCTTGAAATTGATAAAAGAGAATGGAATCTAAACTATGAAAAAGAAGTTGGTTTGCAAAAAGATCTGATCAAAGCATATCGCGATGTAGGTGTTGCCTATGGTAGCGGTCAGCCAAAAAATTTCACTTACAACGTTTTAGGTTGGTGGTAAAATAGTAACTAAGAAATCAATGCAAGAGGCTGTCCAAAAAGACAGCCTCTTTTTTTTTAAAAATCAACTACCGTCTGTTTTATAAAACATAAATTTCAAAATAATATACTAAATTTGAGTACTAATTATTTTTTATGTTTAAAAACAAAAAAGAGCACGTATTTATTATCCTCGCCGGAATCTTTATTACCAATGCTGTTACTGCCGAATTAATCGGCGGGAAACTCATACAAATAGGTCCGTTTGTAATGAGTATCGGTATTTTGCCCTGGCCAATTGTTTTCCTGACCACCGATTTAATCAATGAATACTTTGGAGGAAAAGGAGTAAAAAAACTCTCTTTAATCACTGCCTGTTTAATTGCTTACGCTTTTATCCTCTTGTTTTTAGCCATAAGTATCCCCGCAGCAAAAGGAATAAGTCCGGTAAACGACGATCAATTCTTTGCAGTTTTTGGGCAAAGCATGTGGATAATTGTTGGAAGTATCATTGCCTTCTTGGTTTCTCAATTGATTGATGTGACTATTTTTTGGTTTTTCAAAAACCGCACAGGAAATAGCAAAATCTGGCTAAGAGCAACGGGTTCCACCATAATTTCACAATTATTCGATTCCTTTATTGTACTTGGAATTGCTTTTTGGTTGCCCGGAAAAATAAACTTTAATACTTTTATAACTTCCGCATTGACGGGTTATACATTCAAACTTGGAATTGCAATCCTATTGACTCCTTTAATTTATTTGGGTCACTATTTAATAAAAAACTATTTAGCCTCTGAAAAGGAATAATTATGGAAGATAAAATACGATGTGGTTGGTGTTCTTCAAGCGATTTATATAAAAAATACCATGATGAAGAATGGGGTGTTCCCGTTTATGAGGACCAAAAATTATTTGAGTTCTTAATACTGGAAACCTTCCAAGCGGGTTTAAGTTGGATTACCATCTTAAAAAAGAGAGAAAACTTCCAATTAGCTTTTGATGATTTTGACTATAAAAAAGTCGCACTTTATACCGAAGATAAAATCCAAGAGCTACTTCAAGATGCCGGAATTATTCGCAATCAGTTAAAAATTCGCGCAGCAATTTCGAATGCAGTTGCATTTATGAAAGTTCAGGAAGAATTTGGCAGTTTTAGCAAATACATTTGGGAATTCACCGATGGAAAACCAATTCAAAACAACCGACAATCCTTAAAAGAAGTTCCTGCCACTACTCCGCTTTCTGATGCAATCAGCAAAGATTTAAAAAAACGCGGGTTTAAATTCGTAGGTTCTACCGTAGTTTATGCACACATGCAAGCCACTGGAATGGTTGATGATCACGTAGCAGATTGCTGGAAAAAAAGTAACTTTTTAAAAGTCAATAACAAAACAAGTCCTAAAAGTTTCATTTTTTTTTAAACTTTAGGAATTCCGTATTAAATAATATCCTATTTTTGCTTCACACTTTAGGGGTGTCTACAACATTGTAGGCTGAGAATTACCCTCTGAACCTGATCTAGTTCATACTAGCGTAGGGAAAAGTAAGATGACTCCTAGTACATTTATGTGTACTTGTAGCCATTCCTAAAGTAGAGACGCACGGCAGTGCATCTCTATAATTTTCTAAAATTAAAAGGAATGGAGCTCAAAATCAACAATCAAACCAAACAATTTACAACTGACAGTCTAACTGTTCAGGCACTTCTTGACTTGGAAATTCCCATCAAACAAAATGGGATTGCCGTAGCCATTAACAATACCGTTATTCCAAAATCCAACTGGAATTCCCATCCTTTACAAGAAACCGACGACATTCTCATCATCTCTGCAACTCAAGGAGGATAGTTTGGCTGCTCGGGCGGGCTATCCATTTCAAGTCCGCAGTTGCAGCCCTATAAAACATAGTCTTAGTCAAAGCTTCCTTACGGTCGCTTCACTAATCCTTGTTTTATTTGGCCTTCAACTTTACGGGCTTTCCATTACTATCCCTAGCAGAATACAACACTCCTAAAATCATAAAATTCAAACAAATGAATAACGAAGAAAAAATCTCAAGAACTCCTTTCCCAAATTCTACAAAAATTTACGTAGACGGAACCATTCATCCCATAAAAGTAGCGATGCGAGAAATTGCATTAGCAGACACTAAATTATCCAACGGAAGAATAGAAAAAAACCCTCCTGTTACGGTTTATGATACTTCAGGTCCATTCACCGACCCAAATATCGAAATTGACATTCGAAAAGGATTGCCACGCATTCGCGAACAATGGATTTTGGATCGTAATGACGTAGAAGAATTAACTGAAATCTCGTCTGAATACGGGAAACAACGTCTGAATGACGAGAAATTGAACGAATTGCGTTTTGAGTATTTACACAAACCCATGCGCGCCAAAAAAGGAGCCAATGTTTCCCAATTGTATTATGCCAAGCAAGGCATCATCACTCCTGAAATGGAATACATTGCCATTCGTGAAAACCAACGCTTGGAGCTAATAAACGAACAAACCAAGGCCATGCAATGCCAACACGGCGGGAACAGCTTTGGAGCCAATACGCCAAAATCTAAAATCACTCCTGAGTTTGTGCGCAGCGAAGTGGCCAGAGGTCGCGCCATTATCCCAAACAACATTAACCATCCCGAAAGCGAACCCATGATTGTCGGGCGTAACTTCTTGGTAAAAATTAATGCCAATATCGGAAACAGCGCTGTAACTTCAAGCATCGAAGAAGAAGTGGAAAAAGCGGTTTGGGCTTGCCGTTGGGGAGCTGATACGATTATGGATTTGTCAACCGGAAAAAACATCCATGAAACCAGAGAATGGATTATCCGAAATTCTCCGGTACCAATTGGAACCGTGCCTATTTACCAAGCTTTGGAAAAAGTAAATGGCATTGCTGAAGATTTGACTTGGGAAGTCTATCGTGATACGTTAATCGAACAGGCCGAACAAGGCGTTTCCTATTTCACCATTCATGCCGGTGTTCTATTGCGTTACATTCATTTAACTGCGGAACGTGTTACAGGCATTGTTTCCCGTGGTGGTTCCATTATGGCAAAATGGTGTTTGTTTCACCACAAAGAAAACTTCCTTTATACTCATTTCGAGGAGATTTGCGAAATCATGAAACAGTATGACGTAGCCTTTTCATTAGGAGATGGATTACGTCCAGGTTCTATTGCCGATGCCAATGACTCCGCTCAGTTTGCCGAATTGGAAACCTTAGGCGAACTGACAAAAATTGCTTGGAAACACGACGTTCAAGTATTTATTGAAGGTCCTGGTCACGTACCCATGCATATGATTAAAGAAAATATGGAGAAACAATTGGAGCATTGTGATGAAGCACCATTTTATACTTTAGGTCCATTAACCACTGATATTGCACCAGGTTATGACCACATCACTTCTGCTATTGGAGCAGCAATGATTGGCTGGTACGGCTGTGCGATGCTCTGTTATGTAACCCCAAAAGAGCACCTTGGACTACCCAACAAAAAAGACGTAAAAGACGGTGTTATCACCTATAAAATTTCGGCTCATGCCGCCGACTTAGCCAAAGGACATCCGGGATCACAATACCGTGACAATGCCTTGAGCAAAGCGCGCTTTGAATTCCGTTGGGAAGATCAGTTCAACTTGTCGTTAGACCCAGACACAGCAAGAGAATTTCATGATGAAACATTACCGGCAGATGGTGCAAAAGTGGCTCATTTTTGTTCCATGTGCGGACCAAAATTCTGCTCTATGAAGATCTCACACGAAATTCGTGATGTTGCCGAAGCGGAGAAAGGCATGAAAGAGAAGTCGCAAGAATTTGTAGAAAGCGGGAAAGAGATTTATAGTTAAAAGAGGAATTAGACAATAATTTCTACTCCTTTTTGTCATTCCGAGGAAAGAGGAATCTCATTTCGTCGCTCATTTTATGGAGATTCCTCTTTCCTCAGAATAACAACATTACCTATTATCAATCATCCAATAAACTATGATTCTCATCAGCAATCCAATATCCGTTCCAAACGAAATCAGCCTAATCCATTCGCTTTTTGCCGAAGGATTGGAGTTGTTGCACGTTCGTAAACCCGATTTTTCGGAAACGGAAATGAAAGCGTTTTTATCGGAAATCGGATTGGAGTTTAGAACTAAATTGGTTTTACACAACCATCATCATTTGGCAGATGAATTGAATATTAACCGATTTCATTTTTCCGAAAAGGAAAGAACCAACCCTTTCAGGGTTTCAAACCTTGAAAGGATTATTTCAACGGCAACGCACAGTATAGAAGATTTCAACGCCTTGGAAAACGATTTTGAATATGCGTTTTTGAGCCCAATCTATCCAAGTATTTCCAAGCCAGATTATGTTTCTAAAATCAATTATTTGGAAGAAATTAAAAATAGAATCAATTTTTCGACAAAACTCGTCGCATTGGGCGGAATTTCAGCAGAAAACATTCAGCAGACTTTAGCAAATGGTTTTGACGACATCGCTCTTTTAGGCACCATTTGGAACAGCAATAACCCAATAGAAAATTTCAAACTATGTCAGCAGATCGCCCTTTCGTATTAACAATAGCCGGTTTCGATCCCTCGGGAGGCGCAGGAATTTTAGCAGATGCGAAAACATTCGAGCAACATAGCGTGTATGGTTTTGCTGTGAATACTGGCAATACCATTCAAACCGAAAACATGTTCTACGAAATGCAATGGACAGACTTAAATTTTGTTTTGCATTCCATACAAATGCTATTCAAAAACTATAGTATCAAAGCAGTAAAAATTGGCATTGTTCCTTCATTGGATTATTTAAAAGAAATTGTTTTTGCCGTAAAAAGGCTTTCGCCAAAAACAAAAATCGTTTGGGATACCGTTCTGAAATCCACTACCGAATTCGATTTTATAAGCATCGAAAACCAAGCTTTTTTGATTGAAATATTGAAAGAAATTGATTTGATAACACCCAATTACAATGAGATTTTACAACTGTCTTCGGAAGAAATTAATGCAGAAACAATTGCAGAAAACCTTTCGGAATATTGCGCCGTTTTACTAAAAGGCGGTCATAATCCAGCCGAAATTGGTGTTGATTATTTATATCTAAAAAATGAAATCTTCAGGCTTTCGCCGAAAGAAGTTTTAGTATTTGAAAAACACGGTTCCGGCTGCGTATTATCATCAGCCATTACAGCCAATATAGCTTTGGAACAGGATCTGAAAACTGCCTGTACTAATGCCAAAAATTATATAGAAAACTATTTACAATCTAACCAAACCAAATTAGGATATCATTATGTATAACAAATTACAATACATTTCGCAAGGAAATACAGTCGAAGAACAATTATACAACATCCACAAAGCATTAGATAATGGTTGCGATTGGATACAAATGAGATTCAAAAAAAATTATTCAGATGATGCTTTCACTTTGGCGGAAGCCGTAAAAATGTTATGCAAAGAATATTTATCCACTTTTATCATCAATGACAACGTCCATTTAGCAAAGCAATTGGATGCTGATGGCATTCATTTGGGTTTGAGTGATATGAAAATTGAGGAAGCGCGCCTTATTTTAGGAAACACAAAAATCATTGGCGGCACCGCCAACACTTTTGAAGACGTGCTTCAAAGGGCAGAAGAAAACTGCAATTATGTTGGTTTGGGTCCGTTTCAATTTACAATAACCAAACAAAATCTAAGCCCAATTTTAGGACTTGAAGGCTACCGCACGATTATCGAAAAAATGAAAACGAAAAACATCAATATTCCTATTTACGCTATTGGGGGCATCGTACTGGAAAACGTTGAAAGTCTAATGGAAACAGGAATTCACGGTATAGCCGTTTCGAGTTTAATTACTCAAAGCGAAAATCCATCTCAATTGATCAATCAACTTAACGAAAAACTATATGTTACCATTTAAAATAGGAGATAAAACCTTTGAATCCCGCTTGTTTTTAGGCACAGGGAAATTCGGTTCCAATCAACAAATGGAAGAAGCCATTTTAGCATCAGGAAGCGAATTAGTGACAGTAGCGCTAAAACGTGTCGATTTAGAAACTGAAACAGATGTAATTTTATCACACTTAAAACACCCACACATCAACTTATTACCCAATACTTCTGGTGCAAGAAATGCCAAAGAAGCCATTTTTGCGGCGCAATTGGCTCGGGAAGCACTAGAGACCAACTGGCTCAAACTCGAAATTCATCCCGACCCAAAATATTTAATGCCTGATGCAATAGAAACTTTAAAAGCAACGGAAGCATTGGCAAAATTGGGATTTATTGTTTTGCCCTATATTCATGCTGACCCTGTTTTATGCAAACGGCTGGAAGACGCAGGAACAGCAGCGGTAATGCCTTTGGGCTCGCCAATTGGGAGTAATAAAGGATTAAAAACTATCGATTTTTTAGAAATCATTATCGAACAAAGTAGAGTTCCAGTAATTATTGACGCAGGAATTGGCGCACCATCCGATGCTGCAAAAGCGATGGAACTTGGGGCAGATGCGGTTTTGGTAAACACAGCTATTGCCGTAGCGGGAAACCCCAAATTGATGGCAGAAGCCTTTAAAGAAGCCGTAATTGCAGGACGAAAAGCATTCGAAGCAAAAATCGCTCAGCAACATAATCGAGCAATGGCTTCAAGTCCGCTGACGGCGTTTTTATATGAGTAATCCTCTCCCCTCCCGAAGCCTCGGGACTCTCCAAAGGAGAGGGAGCCATAGCCATATAAAAATATGGAGCAAAGTAAAACTAACTCATTATCTAATAAATGAAAACATTTAAATCGGTTTTTGACAATTACGATTGGGATACCATCAAAACCAAAATATACCAAACTACAGCAAAAGATGTAGAACAGGCATTGGCTAAAAACAAACGGAATCTAGACGATTTTTTGGCGTTGATTTCGCCTATTGCACAAGATTATTTGGAACAAATGGCTCAAGAATGTCACGAGTTAACCAAAAAACGTTTTGGCAAAACGATTCAGATGTATGCTCCTTTGTACCTGAGTAACGAGTGCCAGAACATTTGCACCTATTGTGGTTTTAGTTTAGATAACAAAATAAAACGAAAAACCCTCACTGGAAACGAAATCACATTAGAAGTTGAAGCCTTAAAAAGTGCTGGTTTCGATCATGTTCTGTTGGTAACAGGCGAAGCCAATTACACGGTAAATATTCATTATTTTCTAAAAGCAATTGCGCAAATAAAAAATGATTTTTCTACTATTTCAGTCGAAGTGCAACCGCTTTCTACCGAAGAATATGCCCAATTGCATGAAGCCGGTGTCTATTCGGTTTTGGTATACCAAGAAACCTATCATCAGGAGGTTTATAAACAATACCATACCAAAGGTAAAAAATCAAATTTCGATTTCCGTATGGAAACACCGGACCGAATAGGAACTGCGGGCATTCACAAAATTGGCATGGGCGTGTTATTAGGATTGGAAGATTGGCGCACGGACAGTTTTTTCAATGCGTTACATTTGGATTATTTACAAAAAACCTATTGGCAAACTAAATATGCAGTTTCTTTTCCTAGGTTGCGTCCAGCAGAAGGAGTCATTCAGCCCAACTTTATCATGAATGATAAAGATTTAACCCAACTCATTTGCGCGTATCGATTGTGGAATGAAGATTTAGAGATCTCAATTTCTACGCGGGAGAATGAAAAATTCAGAAACAGTATCATTCCTATTGGCGTTACAAGCATGAGTGCCGGTTCAAAAACCAATCCCGGCGGTTATGTTGTTGATCCGCAATCTTTGGAACAATTTGAAATCAGCGATGAACGTTCGGCTGCCGAGATTGCAAAAATTATTTCGAGTATGGGCTACGAACCTGTTTGGAAGGATTGGGATAAAATATACAGTCAAATGTCATAAAGTCTTAATGTCGAAAGAACTCAACTTACTTTTTTTATCTTCTTTTGACTTTTAACTTTATGACTTTCAACTTTAAGACTAAAAAAAATGAGTATTATTCAAGATTTTTTACGCTACAACCGACAAATGATGTTACCGGAAATTGGTGATTCGGGACAAGAAAAACTCAAAAGAGCTAAAGTTTTAGTAATTGGCGCAGGCGGACTGGGCTGTCCCATTTTACAATATATAGCGACGGCTGGAGTAGGAACTATTGGAATCATAGATTTTGATACAATAGAATTACACAACCTGCACCGTCAAATTTTATATACGGAACAACATGTTGGTCAATCAAAAGCAATTACGGCAAAATCGGTTTTAGAAACTTTAAATCCGTTGATTCAGATTATTGCTTTGGAAGAAAAATTAACTGTTGAAAATGCCGCACAAATCATCATGAATTTTGATGTGATTGTTGACGGTTGCGATAATTTTGAGACCCGTTATCTGGTAAATGATACTTGTGTAGCGTTAGGAAAATCATTGATCTATGGCAGTATCTTGAAATTTGAAGGGCAAATGGCAGTTTTCAATCATAATGGAAGCAAAAACCTGCGTGACTTATTCCCAGAACCACCGAATCCAAAAGATGTTCCCAATTGCAACTTGAACGGAGTATTGGGTACTCTTCCGGGAATTATCGGAACGATGATGGCGCATGAAACGTTGAAACTGATTATGGATTTACCAACTTTAGAAAATGAATTAGTACTTTTTAATACTTTAGATTGGAGTTTTACAAAATTGAAATTTTAAAACTATTTGCTTTTCAAAATTTCCATAAATTCTTCTCTATCAATTTCCATACAGCCTAAACTTTCAAGATGTGGATTATAAACTTGGCAATCCAGTAGCTTGTAGTTGGCTGCCTTTAATTGGCTTACCAAAGCAATAAAAGCCACTTTGGAAGCATTAGAAACTTTAGAAAACATACTTTCACCACAAAAAACATGTCCCAAATCAATTCCGTATAAACCACCAACCAAAACCTCATCTTGCCAAACTTCAACCGATTTGGCGATTCCCAATTCATGGAGTTTACAGTAAGCTTCAATCATGTCGTTGGTAATCCAAGTCCCGTTTTGACCGTCTCGTTTTATATTTTGGCAATTCGAAATTACATCCCTGAAATTCTGATTAAAAGTAACTTTAAAAACATTTCGATTCAGAATGTTTCGCATACTTTTTGAAACAATCAATTCATCCAAAAACAAAACCATTCTGGGATTTGGTGACCACCAAGTTATCGGTTCACCATCTTCAAACCACGGAAAAATTCCGCTTTTATAAGCCAGTTGCAAACGCTCTGGCGATAAGTCTCCACCAATGGCAAGAATTCCATCGCGATTGGCTTGAGAAACGGGCGGAAAAAATAAGGCGGAAGATAAATAATACATTTTTCAATTTCAAAAATCAATGGCAATGACAACGGCAATTTAAAAAAAATAAAAAAGTCAGAAATTCAAGTAAAACTCAAACTTCTGACTTCTAAATTCTAACTTTTTTATCTCTTAGAATGGTAAATCGTCAGCTTCTTCTTCGTTTAAATTTGTAGCTGGAGCAAATGCTTCAGCAGCTGGCATTGGAGGCATTTGCGCAGAAGTTGCTTCAGCAGCTACTCTTTCCACTCTCCATCCTTGGATTGCGTTAAAATATTTAGTCACTCCTTGTGGATCAACCCATTCGCGTCCTCTTAAATTGATAGAAACTTTTACTGCTTCACCCACTTTAAAACTATTTAATAAATCACATTTATCTTGTACAAATTCCACTAAAATATGTTGTGGATATTGCTCCTCAGTCGTTACAACTAGTTCTCTCTTTAAGAAACTTCCATTTCCTACATTTTTAGCTTCTCCAAGCATTTTAATTTTTCCTGTAACTTCCATCTTCGTTATTTTTAATGTTATTTATGTTATTTTTTTGCCAAAAGCACTTTCCAAGCAGACAAAACATCATTATTATCCAGATATTTTTTAGCCTCCAAGTGTACTTTTTTCTGATCGTCAGCGCTTAAAACGCCTTTTACGGCAAAATTCTGTTTTACAAATATACTAACTTCTTCCATTGTAGGCAAGGCTTCTATATTTCCCAACATCCCTAAATCATTTCCATCAAAAACTGGGCTTTCTTTTATAAAATTTGGAATCGCATCTACTCCAATTCCTAATGTGGATAATGGTTTTGGCACTTCAAAAAGACCTTGATTCGATCTGGAATACCAATTGCCTCCTAATCTGGAAACCAAGTCTATTTTATGTTGGTCAATAGCTCCATTTTCGTCTAAAACAGATTCGTCAATATGAATGCGTAACACTTCACAAAGCACTAAATTTCCGGCTCCTCCTTCTGTTCCCAAAGGAATAATCTGCGTGACTTTGCATTCAAATTGAACCGGTGATTCTTTTACTCTAAAAGGTTTCACCACCTCAGAAGGAATTGGCGTCAAACCTGATTTTATAAACTCATCTACACCATCGGCATACTCTGTACTTGCCAGAGATGTTTGCTGTACAATATTATAATTAACCACATTAATCACTACTTCCCGAGTCGCTTCGGCATTAATTAAAGTGTGTTTTATCGAATTATCGCGAACGCGTCTTGCAGGTGAAAATATCAGAATTGGAGGATTTGCACTGAACACATTAAAGAAACTAAAAGGCGATAAATTCGGATTTCCTTTAGCATCCATAGTACTGGCAAATGCAATGGGCCTTGGCCCAACGGAACTTTGTAAATATCCTTGTAATTTTGCTGTTTCAATACTTTTAGGATCAATAGTAATCATACGTTTTTAATTTATTGCTGGAAGATACAAAAGTAGACAAATGAATTAAGTTTAAGAAGTAGTAACGAAGAATTAGAATGAAATTCAGAATTGATTTATTCAAAAAAAAATTCTTTGGTAAAAACTAAAATAGTACAGCATTTATTTCGTTATATTTATAATTCAAAATTTAATTTATGCAGTTTTCTGAAAGAAGAAATACAACTCGTTGGGTTATTATTTTTGCCTCCTTTTTAATCATCTCATTAATTCTATGGAACACTTATACGTTTTTTCAAATCTTCAAAAATGAAGAACGATTAAAAATGAACCTTTGGGCAAATGCACAAAAAACCCTCATAAATGCAGGTGAAAATACCGATGTAGAACTTCCATCCCAAATTTTCAGCAACAATAAAACGATTCCTTTAATTCTTACCGAAAACAATAAAATCATAAATAGTACCAATATTGATGATAATATTGTTAAAGACAAAACCAGATTAGATGCTTTTCTAAGAAGGTTAAAAACGGAAAACGACCCGATAGTTATAGAGTATGTTCCAGGAAAATTTCAATATTTATATTACGGAAATTCTTCATTGCTTAACAAACTAAAATACTATCCTATTGCCTTATTGCTAATCATAGTGCTGTTTGGCGGCTTAGTTTACAATTTTTACAGAAGCACCAAAATGGCGACGCAAAACAAGCTTTGGGCAGGAATGGCAAAAGAAACCGCACACCAGATAGGAACACCACTTTCTTCATTGATTGGCTGGGTCGAACTCTTGAAATCTGAAAATGTGGACGAAAGCACAACTTTCGAAATTGAAAAAGACATTGAGCGTTTGCAAACCATAACCGATCGTTTTTCGAAAATAGGATCTGAACCAAAATTAGAAAACAAAGATATCATCGCAGAAACCTTTCAATCCTACGACTATTTACAATCCCGATTTTCGAAACAAATTGAGTTTTCGTTTAAAGCGCCAAAATCACCTATAATTGTTTCTTTGAATCCTACTTTACACAGTTGGACCATTGAAAATTTAGTGAAAAATGCCATTGATGCCATGAAAGGAAGAGGCCAATTAGCGCTGGAGATTGAACAAGAAGGCGATTATGTAAAAATAAACGTTTCCGATTCCGGAGGCGGGATTCAAAAAAAACAATTCAAAACCATCTTTGAACCTGGATTTACTACTAAAAAACGAGGTTGGGGATTGGGTCTTTCATTGACCAAAAGAATCGTGGAAGAATACCATAAAGGAACCATCAAAGTACTGGGTTCCGAAATTGGAAAAGGAACAACAATGCAAGTGATTTTAAAAAAAAGTAATTTAGTTTAACGGAACACCAAACCAAGATACTTTCGAGAACATCGTTTTTCTGACTATTTTAGACTTCCCCAAATAATTTTTAACAAACAAAGCGTGTTCTTCGGCTTGCGCCAAAGCTGCCCCAATTGATTTTTTAATCGACGCTACATTAGATGCATTTTGACTACCAACAGAACCAACGGTGTAAATATCGTTCTGACATTTGGCCAGTTGCTCTCTTGGCGTTTCAATCATACGGCTAATTTCATCATCTGATAAAGTAGGCTTGAACTTATTGTTTCTGTAATAAATAAAATCATTCAATAGGACGACTGCCTGATTCATTTCATTCACAATAGCATTCAATTTTTCAATATTTGTATTTTGTCGCAAATAGGTCAACTGTTTCTTTTTCCCTTCGTAACGCTCCAGAATCATGGTATTTTTCAAGCCGTTTTTCTCTATTCTTTCTGCCGAAGAAAACAATTGATCGACTTCAGACAAGGCATTATATTTGGTGATTTCTTTCTCAAAATCGAAGTATTTCTTGGCTTTGTTGATTTGAATTTTCCCTTCATAAAACTCACCATTGGTAATAGGATAATTCGAAAATTGCCATAAATAATCAAATGGAATGTGGGAAGCGATTATTTTAGCAGGTTCCGCCTTAAAATAATAGTTATTTATTTTTTTAGAAAACCGCCCATTATTGACATAACCAGAACCCCAAGTGGGATCAAATACATACCACTTTCTGTCAATTTTTGCAGCTGTCCAAGCGTGAGCTAAGTCACTTACTTTTCCGTTTTGCTTTGTATAACCTTCAATTATATAGGATTGGATTCCTATTTTTTGTGAGAGCTCATTAAAAACGACAGCATAATGAATACAAACCCCTTTTTTAGTTTTTAACGCCTTTGCGATTTTTTCCTGTGTCGTTTCATTGAAATTTACGGAGTACATATTGGCAACATCATAGCTGATATTGGAGGCGGTCCAGTAAAAAATAGCCCTGATTTTATCTGTTTCTGTTTTGAAATTAACATTGATATATGCAGCAATTCCTTCGGTAGAAACAGCCGAATTAGCTGGAATAGCAGCCATTTTAGCATCAACCAAAGGATATCCGGAATTAACCTGTCCAAAACTCAGAAGTGAGAAAAAGAAAAAAAGTACTAAACAAATGTTTTTCATAGTATATAATGTAGGCTCTAAAAATTAAAAGGGGATAGGTTTTCACCTATCCCCTTTCTAAACTAAAATCATACCAATTTATTTTATTTGTGCAACTATTATAAATTGGTCTTAATGCTTTCTGCCAAAGCTTCAAATTCATCTTTGGACAATGATACTTTATTTTGAAAACGCATTTCATCCATTTCATTCAAGGGAATTAAATGAACGTGTGCATGGGGAACTTCAAGTCCTACAACGGCCATCCCGATTCTTTTACACGGAACAGTTTTTTCAAGAGCAACCGCTATTTTTTTAGAAAACTGCATCAGTCCGATATACAAATCGTCTTCCATCTCAAAAATCTTATTTATTTCTTGTTTCGGAATACAAAGTGTGTGTCCTTTTGCATTTGGATTTACATCCAAAAAGGCCAGGAAATTTTCATCTTCAGCGATTTTGTAACACGGAATTTCTCCGTTTATGATTTTTGTAAATATACTTGACATTGTGAAATTGGTTAATTGTTGAATCAGTTAATCGGTTAAACAATTAACCGATTAAACCTTTAACTATTTAGTCGCGAGAAATTTCTAAAATTTCAAACTTTAATACACCATTAGGCACCGTAATTTCAGCAACTTCGCCCACTGATTTTCCTAGCAAACCTTTTCCAATTGGTGAGGTTACAGAGATTTTCCCGGTTTTTAAGTCGGCTTCACTTTCAGCTACCAGCGTGTATTTCATTTCCATTCCATTGGCTTGATTCTTGATTTTCACATTCGACAAAACCAATACTTTAGAAAGATCTAAATGGGATTCATCAATTAATCTGGCGTTAGAATGTACTTCTTCCATTTTAGCAATACGCATTTCCAGCATTCCTTGTGCTTCTTTAGCAGCATCGTATTCGGCATTCTCAGAAAGGTCGCCTTTATCTCTTGCTTCGGCTATATCTGCAGATGCTTTTGGACGCATTACGCTTTTTAAATAATCTAATTCTTCTCTTAATTTCTTTAACCCTTCTGCGGTGTAATACGATACTGTACTCATAACTTCATCATTTATATAAATAGAAAAAATCCCATCAGGACGGGATTTCTTTCCACAAAGATACTATTATTATTTTTTCGTCTATAAATATATGTTAATCATATATAATTCAAAGTTAAATAAATTAAATTTGTTTCACTAATACTTTGACACTATTTTAAAATGAAAAAATACCTGCTGCTTTCCGTTATAATTCCTTTCCTTTTTTCGTGTAGTGATTCAGGTTTTGATAATACAAATCCATTTGTCCCTAATTATACTTTTACGGTAGATATTAATATGAATTTGCCTGCGTATTCAGACCTTAAATATACCAGCAATGCCATTTATTATCCCGGAGAAGGCGCACGTGGTATTATTGTTTTTAATACTGGTAGCGGTTACAATGCTTTTGACGCCGCTTGTCCCAATCAAGCTATAAGTTCCTGTTCTACCATGACTATAAATGGCATCAATGCCGTTTGTGGGTGTGATAGTAAAGAATACAGTTTATTTACCGGACAGGGTAGTTTACAATATCCTATGAAGCAATATCGGGTTCAAGTCAACGGAACGTCGCTTCGGGTTTATAATTAAACCAAAAAATCCTGACAGTTAAACCATCAGGATTTTTTTCATTATAACTAAAATAGTATTCTAAAACTTCAACGTTAATCCGGCTAAGAAGTTGATTCCGGCTTGTGGATAATAGTACGGATAAACATCCCACATATATCCATTAGAAACATATTTTTTATCTAAAAAATTATTCACCAAACCAGTGATTACAATTGATTTAAAAATTGATTTTGGTTTAAACTCATACGCTACATTCAAGTCATTTACAAAATAATCCGCCAACTTTGCAGCCGGTAATTCGATGTTATTCATGTATTGTTCCCCGACGAATTTTTGCAACCATGAAATATGAAGATTTTCAATTGGCGTATAGACCAAAATATTTCCCGCAATAATCGATGGAGAATATGCGATATCTGTAGTCCCATAACTCTGTCCTTCTACCGCTAAATCTGTATTTTTATTAGCACTCAAAGTAAAATTAGGACGGATAATCAATTGATTTGTCAACGCTATTGTAGCATCTACTTCCAGTCCTAAACGGTAACTTTTCTCGCTATTGGAACGTATTGGAGCGCCTACATCATCCAGATTTCCGGTCAAAATCAATTGATCTTTATAGGCCATATAATACACATTCGAATTGAATTGTATTTTCTCTGCAACATATCTCCAACCCAATTCAAAGTCATTCAACTTTTCTGGCTTTACATTTCCACCTTCATAATCGGTTCTGTTTGGCTCTCTGTTAGCTCTTGCATAAGAGAAATATAAGGCATTATTAGCATTGATATCATACGTCAATCCTGTCTTTGGATTAAAAAAATCAAACGTATCATCCACTACATTGGCCTGAACGCCATTTGCTTTATAGTTAACCGTACGGTATTGTAAATCCCCAAATAAACTTAATTTTTCGGTGATTTGATAATTAACTTTTGCAAAAACAGTTCCATCGGTTTTAGTGGCAAAATCATCGTAATAACGATCTCCTAATTCACTCTGCGAAGCAAATCGCGCCCAAATAACTTTCCCAAAGTGACTGCCTTCATACTTGTTCCATCCGCCGCCAAAAATCACATCCAGTTTGTCTTTCTTATAATTTGTAGAAAATGTAGTTCCGTAAAAGTCATTATCCAACCATTTTTGACGAATCAAATCAGTCGTTGTTAAAACTCCTACTGGCTGCAATCCATAATCAGAAAAATCAGCATCTTCTTTGTAGTTTTCATAGAATCCTTTCCCTTTCGTGTAATGCAACGCAAAATTTGTGCTCCAGTTTGCTGCTATTTTTTCGTTCCAATGCAATTGAGCGTGATCTTGTTGGTAATTATCGGTTTCATTGTCATAAAAACGATCTTTTCCTTGTTCATCAGTAAAAGCTCCTGCTGAATTAAAAGTTCGATCTCTGATTAGCGTTTCGCCATCAATTCCGTTCCAAGACTGGTACGTTTTCTCTTTTCCGCCAAAAACCAAGGCTTTGATTAACGTTGTTTTCCCTACATACGTCCCTTGAAGAAAATAGGATTTCAAATCAGATGCACCTCGATCCACATATCCATCCGAATTTAAAGCCGATAAACGTCCCGCGATTTCGAAATGATCGTTCATCAAACCTGTACTGAATTTCACCGTGTGTTTTCTGGTATTGAAACTTCCAAAAGAGTTTGAGATTTCTCCCGTGCTTTCTTTGGCAAAATTATCAGTCAGCATATTTAAACTGGCGCCGAAAGCTCCAGCTCCATTAGTCGAAGTCCCTACGCCGCGTTGCAATTGTAAACTCTCCAGCGAAGACGCAAAATCAGGCATATTTACCCAATACGTTCCATGACTTTCGGAATCATTGTAAGGAATCCCGTTGATGGTTACATTGACACGGGTTGCATCGCTACCACGAACCCGAATTCCAGTGTACCCCACTCCATTTCCAGCATCGGAAGTCGTAACGACTGAAGGCAAATAATTCATCAAAATAGGGATATCTTGTCCTAAATTTCGGAATTTGATTTCCTTTTTGTCCAAATTGCTAAAACTGACCGGTGTTTTTGTAGTCACACGTACTGCCGAAACCAAGACTTCATCGAGTTGGTTTACTTTAGTAGTGTCTTTAACTTGTGAAAAAGAGACTAAAGAAAATAGAGAAAAGACAATAGACATACAAGGAGTTAAAACCTTGCTTTTAAAAACTTTGCAACTTTGCGACTTTGCAACTTTGCAACTAATAATAGTATTCATCCGTAAAAAGATTACGAATAAAAGGGGGAATTATTCTTTTGTTAAATTAAAATGATTGTTTCCTATGACAAATAGATCGTTTGCACGCTATTTTGTCATTCTTTCCCTTGACAACATTACTTGTCCAGGTTCTTTGGGTATAATCTCAGCTCGTTATTTAGAGCACCCCTTTGAGACGGGGCAAATTTAGAAAAGATTTTTAGATATTTAGATTGTTTGACCGTTAGATTTAAAAAATAATTAGACCCGAAAAAATACAATTAATCTAAATTAGGTCTTCTGCGATTTTTTTTAACTTCAGAAACATTCTTTTTGTCCTTTATACGCTTTCTAATAACCGACTTAGGAATTTTAGTCGCTTTTCGTTCTTTAGGAATTAGTAACGCATTTTTGATGAGTTCCAAAAATCGTTTGATTACAATTTCTTTATTTCTAAATTGACTTCGATCTTCATCACAATTTAAGATTAAAACAGCATCAGTGGTCAATCTGGAAGACAATTTGGTTTCAATCAGGAGTTTTTCTTCCTCAGTTAAAGCTTGAGAATGTTGCACGTCAAATGTAAGCACCACTTTTGAAGATACTTTATTTACATTTTGACCACCGGCTCCACTACTGCGGACGGCTTTAAAACTTAATTCAGATAAAATTTTTTCGTTTTCCAAAATTATTACGGTTGATGTGCTGGTTTTAATAAATCATTTACGTTTTTTACAGGATTGAATGTTATTAAAGGCACTTGAACAAATATGGTGATCCAGTTTGCCATAGCGCCATTCCATAAGCCCGGCAATTCGTATCCTTTCAATTCGGTACCGTTTTTATTTTTCTCCACTATAAAACCACTATTATAATCTATAAATTGAGTCAAATCAAATTTTTCTTTTTTATAATTTTTAATGCCGCAAACTAAATCCACAGGATTAAAATGAGTAGCTCTAGTAATTATTTCAGACTGGTTTTTATTCGAAAAATCTACTTGATAACTTTCCACAATTTGCAACGAAATTGCCCCTTTTTCATTTCTTACCCAAAAAGGACCTCCACCAGGTTCCCCTTCATTTTTTACCATTCCGCATACACGCATTGGTCTGTTTAGATACCCTTTAATTTGTGTAATCTTGCTTTCTAAACTACAAGTATAAAAATCATCCTGAATTTTAATATTTAATTTTTCTTCTAAGAAAAGGATTATTTCATCGATATACTTTTGCTCCACTTCATGAGTATCGATACTTTGCAAATATTTAAAAACTTCTCCCTGTACTTCCATTAAAATTCCTGCCAAGGCTTTTTTGTACAGGGCAATTTTTTCAATATTGTTTTGAATTACATTGTCAATATTTTTGATAAATATAATATCGGAATCCAGATTATTTAAATTATCTATCAAGGCACCGTGTCCACCCGGTCTGAAAACCAACTCCCCATTTTCTTCTCTAAATGGCTTATTTTCCAGATCTACAGCAATAGTGTCTGTACTCTTATTTTGATACGAATAAGTAACATCTATTGAAGTGCCGGATTCCTTTTCAATTTTATTTTTAATGCTATCAATAACACTTTCAAATTGCTCTTGATGCGATTCAGAAACCGTAAAATGCAGATATGAATTGTTATTGGAACTCGCATAATGGGTACATTCATTCAAATGTTCTTCAACAGGAGTTGCAATGTGTGTTTTGTATTTATGAAAAGGCAGAATTGCTTTTGGTTTATTGGCAAAATCAAAATAATCAGAAGCCAAAAGCAATTTTATAAAATAATAATTTTTATAACTGCTGTCTAAAGAATCAAAATCTGCAAACTCCTCTTTAAGTTGCTTGTCAATTGCCTCAAAAAAAGGAAATTTTTCCATGCCAACTATAAAAATAGATAATTCCGTATCTTTTTTTCTATTGATATAGGCGTTGATGCTTTCGTTTTCAACATCAAACTCATTCAAAAAAGCAATTAGAAACTTAAACATTCTGCTTGCGGCTCCCGAAGCAGGGACAAATTTCTCTAATTTCAGATTTGTTTTATTGGCATCAAAAAAAGCTGCTTTTTGCTTAAAATCTGTTTCTGATAATTTTAAAATCCCATTAAACAGTGTTGCCGGATCTACCAAATCAATTTTAGAAATTCCGTTTTGAAGAAACTTTAATTGTTTTTGAATATTTTCAATTGGGATTCCGTGTTCCTGAATTTGGATAAAATCAACCGAAGAAAAACCCATTTCTTTGGCTTTTGCCAAATCATTGATAATGGCTATTGCTTTCTCAAGTCGTAATTTTTTATCTCCTGAAAGAATTACAAATGGTTTTTTATTATCAATTAAAGACTGTTTGAAAATTGCAAATACGGATTCTCTTTCTTCAGGACTATCTCTTAAATCATCTTTTTCCCAAGGGACATCAATATCCGTAAGGAAAAACAAATCGTATTCATGTTCTCGGGCCGCTTGATCTAATAATGGATCACAATAATCATAATACACTTCCGAAAACACTTTGGTTACCATTAAGTTAGTATCGCAAAAAAGATACTTATTGGCAATTAAAGCGCTTTCATTTTCTAATTTGGTTTGACCCAAAGCAATCGGTAACATATCGTCAATAGCACAAATTTGCTGATGTACATCCCATTTTTCTTGAAGATATTCTCGTGCATATTCAGGAACCCATTCTGTTTTATAGTAATCAGCGAGTTGTTTTGCTAATGTGGTTTTTCCGGTACTTTCGGGACCAAATAAAGCTATTTTAATTATTTTTGTAGCTCCGATTGAGAGTTGTCTGAGATTTTCTTCCATTCTAAATAGCCAAAAATGGCAACAATTGTAAATACTGTGTACTGAAAACTTGTAAAAGTAAACCCTTTTGAAAAATATAGTGGAATTGAAATTACATCTCCAACAATCCAAAATATCCAATTTTCTACCTTCCTTTTGGCCATGAGCCACATTCCCACAAAGAAAACCCCCGTAATGAATGTGTCTACATAAGCATACCAAGTGGTAAATTTATCAAAATACTGATAAACCAAAACCACAAATACAACCGTAAATATAAAAAGAATTATGGCAATTCGTTTTTCAGAGCTTGAAATTTTTGAAATTGGGAACTCAATTGTGTCATCTTTTTTTCTGGTCCAATGGTACCAACCATAAATACTCATCACAAAATAATACCCATTGATCATCATATCGCCCCATAAAGTCCATTTCCAAAGCAAATAAACAAATATTAATGTACTTACAATCCCTGTTGGGAATACTAAAATGTTATCTTTTTTAGCATACCAAACACTTAACAAACCAAAAACGACCGCTACAATTTCCAAAATTATATCTAATGTTGGGTAATCTGCATATTGAGAAAAAAAGTATTCTATCATTGAAGTGTTTTAGGTTTGTGAATTTACCTCTCGTCCCTCGACTGCGCTCGGGATGACAAATAAAACTAATGTCTGTTATTAAAAAAATTCAAATCTTTTTCAAAAGCAGTTCCTATTACAACTAAATCGGCTCCGGCTTGGTAAGCGTTTTGAATTCCTTGCAAATCTACAATTCCGCCACCAACCAATAACGGAATTTCAATATTTTGAGAAACTAATTCAATTATTTCTAACGGAACAGCTTGTTTTGCCCCACTTCCCGCTTCGAGATAAATCAACTTATTGCCTAACATTTCGCCGGCTTGAGCTGTTGCCAAAACCAAATCCAAATTATTTCTGTCTAAAGGCTTTGTTTTACTAACGCTCGCTACAGCAGTTTCATTGCCGCTTTCTATCAAAATATAACCGGTAGAAATAATTTCGAGTTGGGTTTGTTTTAAAATAGGCACTGCTTTTACTTGGTGTTCGATTAAATAATCAGGATTGCGACCAGAGATTAAAGACAAGAACAAAATCGCGTCTGCTTTATCTGAAATTTGAGATGGATTTCCTGGAAAAAGGACAATTGGCAAATCACAGTCTTGTTTAATCTTTATAATTAATTCGTCAAGAATATTAGTTTTCACATGGCTTCCGCCAATGAAAATATGCGTTGCCGGCGATTGATTGATTTTCGAGATTAAATCCCCAAGATTTTCCCAGACGATTTTGTCGGGATCGAGGAGAATGGCCAGTAACTTTTTGTCGTTGGTTTTGGCTTTTAGTATTTGGCTGTATAGGTTATCCATGTTTTTTTACCGCTAATTCGCAAATTTGCGGTTTATTTTAATTTTCAAAGGCATAAACTAAAGTAAAATCCTCTATTTCTTCAAAATGAATTTTGAAATCCTTTATCAGATTATCAAAATGAAGTTCGGCGATAGTTTGTTTCTCTTCTAGTTCGAAAGCATTGACCTTGATATGGTCTTTGAAACTGATTCCTTTTTCGTTTCGGATTTTGAAGATGGCTTCTTTGGCACCCCAAATTACGGTCAATTTCCGAATATATTCTTGTGCTTTTTCAGTCCCGAAGCTTGGTGATAAAAATTGAAATTCCGAGTCACAGAATTTATCTGCGATTCGTATGATTTTATCTCTCTGTAATTCGATGTCAATTCCCACGGTTTCGTCACTTATAATAAGTGCCGAAAAATTATGGGAATGCGTGATAGAAATGTGTTTCTCTCCGTTGAGATGCGGTTTCCCGAATTCATCATAATACAAATCCAAATCCGTGTGTCCTGTTTCCTGCAATAATTTGCGAACACTCAGGAAGGCGCGTTGGTGCATTTCAGATTTCATTCCGTCAAGTCGGATGCGATTGGTATTGTTTAACACCACATCTCCTAATAATTCCGCATAGGATTCGGTTACTTTCCAAACAAGAATTTGGGTAGTGGTCCCTACGCTTCGGGAGAAATTGATGGTTTTATAAAGTGGCATCGTGTTATGGTCTTGATTTTTAGCCCCGATAGAAGTGAAAATCCTTTTTCTCAACCCTTTCAGGGTTTTGAACCCTGAAAGGGTTGAGAAAAAGATTGCAACGAATAGCGGGATTGGCTCCTAATAAAAATTATTTCTCTAATATTCAAAAGATTAAGTAATTCACAAATCTTTTAGAAATTAGTTTATTTATAAAGTTATTACGTAAATTTGCAAAAAATTTTACACTTACAAATATACTATAAATGAGTACTACAACTATGCCTTTTGTGGCTTTCAAAGTTAAAGACATTTCTCTAGCGGCTTGGGGAAGAAAAGAAATTGAACTAGCAGAAGCTGAAATGCCAGGTTTAATGGCGCTTCGTGCAGAATACAAAGACGAACAACCACTTGCTGGCTCTCGTATTGCGGGATGTTTGCACATGACCATCCAGACTGCGGTTTTGATTGAAACGTTAATTGCTCTTGGTGCTGAAGTGACTTGGAGTTCTTGTAACATTTTCTCTACTCAAGATCAAGCTGCTGCTGCAATTGCTGCTGCAGGAATTCAGGTTTACGCTTGGAAAGGGTTGAACGAAGTGGATTTTGACTGGTGTATTGAGCAAACATTATTCTTTGGTGAAGACAGAAAACCATTGAACATGATTCTTGATGACGGTGGAGATTTGACGAATATGGTTATTGACCGTTACCCAGAATTGGTTGCGGGAATTAAAGGATTGTCTGAAGAAACTACAACTGGTGTTCACAGATTATACGAAAGGGTAAAAGCCGGAACGTTACCAATGCCTGCAATAAACGTTAATGACTCGGTTACTAAATCGAAATTTGACAACAAATACGGTTGTAAAGAATCGGCTGTTGATGCAGTTCGTCGTGCAACTGACTTGATGCTAGCCGGAAAAAGAGTAATTGTTTGTGGATACGGAGACGTTGGAAAAGGAACTGCTGCTTCTTTTAGAGGTGCTGGATCAATAGTTACTGTTACTGAAATTGACCCGATTTGTGCTTTACAAGCTGCAATGGACGGTTTTGAAGTGAAGAAATTAGATACTGTGGTTGGAAATGCTGATATTATCATCACGACAACTGGAAATAAAGATATCGTTTTGGGAAGCCATTTCGAAAAAATGAAAGACAAAACTGTTGTTTGTAACATCGGGCATTTTGACAACGAAATTGATATGGCTTGGTTGAACACCAACCACGGTGCATCAAAAGTGGAGATCAAACCACAAGTTGACAAATATACTATTGCTGGAAAAGATATTCTTATCTTGGCAGAAGGTCGTTTGGTGAACCTTGGTTGTGCTACAGGTCACCCAAGTTTTGTAATGAGTAACTCATTTACAAACCAAACTTTGGCTCAAATCGAATTATGGAAAAACAGTGCGGCATACAACAATGACGTGTATATGTTACCAAAACATCTTGATGAAAAAGTAGCTATGTTACACTTGGCTAAATTAGGTGTTGAATTAGAGACTTTACGTGTTGACCAAGCTGATTATATTGGAGTTCCAGTTGAAGGTCCATTCAAACCAGAATATTACAGATACTAGATTGCTGATTTTAGATTAGCGATTTATGATTTCAGATTTAAAACCCTTGCAGAAATGTGAGGGTTTTTTATTGGGGCGTGATCTCAATAAAGTATAAATAATTATATGCAAAAAGTGATTCAAAAATAATCATTCTCACTTTATGTCAAATAAATTATTTTTGAATATATTAGCAAAAGAATGGTTATTGAGCTTACTTCTCAAAAAACAGAATAAAGTTTTTTTTCAAACCTAGTAATTAAAAAAAAGTATATGAAACCTAATATCGAAACATATTTAAAACATCTAAAAGAAAATTTCGGCGAAAACTTAACACCACAAGTGCAACAAGTTGCGGCTGATTTTGTGGAAAATCATGAAGAATATAGTGAAATGTTTTTGAAAAATAAAATTTCTATCATTTCATCAGCTTCAAGATTAGCAGATGCTACAGGTAATCCCGAATACTCTAAACATCATAAATTTAACGGATTATCAATTGTATTAATTCTTACTTCTATTATTTTTTTATTTTTTTCATGGAAAACAACAATTATCTTAATTGTTTTATCAATTATCATGAAGTTAATATCAAAATCATTAAAAAATAAATCGAATTTTAATTACACTAAACTAATTTACGATGAACTCGCTAATGATATTGACAGTGGTATTTTAAAAGTATGTGTAAATTATTGTGCAGGAATTGTACAATTGCAAAGTTCAAAAGCTAAAGCACATTTACCTATTTTACCTTCGGCTTGTATAACAGGTGAAATTATTTATGCCAAACATAGTTAATATAACACCAAAAATCTACCATACAGGTATATGTCAACTATGAAAAAAAATTTTTGGGTAGAAGAAAGAGTTATTTTTTGTTTTTACATTCTATCTAACAATCTTCAAAAAGGAATTAGATAATAATTCTTTTGACTTTTCTTTATTACTAGACCTTTTTCTAAATTCATCTTTGAGTTTGTTTCTTTCGTCTTTAGATAATTGAATGAAAATATCAAACATTGTTTCATAGCATTCAGTAGACGTTTTTAATTCTGATTTTTTTTCTTCCAGAGAAACCGCTTCTAAAAAATCATCTGTTGCAAATGAATACTCCTTTAATTCCATTCTAATTATAAATCTTGTTAAATATGCACTTAAACATTTATCATCTAATTTGATAGCATTTGTACAATCCTTTATTGCACCACTATAATCTTTAATTTTTAACCTCAAAATTGAATTATGCAAATAATCATCTTTAGTTAATTCAAAGTCATTTTTTGAAAATTCGGAATCACTATAAAGAGATATGGTTTTCATATATAAAAATTAATTACTTAATGCGTTTTCTAATTCTGAAATTCTAAATTTTAATTTTTCCATTTCATTCTTATGCTCACCTAAATCTTCTCTCAATCCTTTAATTAGATTTATCAAATCTAAAATGTGTTCATTTAATTCTGTATTCATTTGTTTAATTTTATCGATAATTTTTCTAAAAGCATTCTAATAATAACGCAATAATATATTGATTTGTTTTTCCGAATTAATCTTTTAGCAATTTTCATCTTTATCCTATAATTAACTCTAAATCAAACCTTTTAATTATCAATTATTATATGTTTTTAATTTGTTTACACGATTGAATAAATTTGAATGTAATTGATCTTCTAAACTTTCAAATAACTTGAAACTAGAATTTGTTTGAGGTTTTTCGTTCCCTATATAACCTTCAATAAATTGTTTTTTTTGATCTTGAATAAAATCTAAAGCCGCTTTTAAGTCAGCAATTGACAAATCATTTAATTTTAAATTTTCCATTTTTATAATTATTTGTGTTTTCTATTGCAAATTTACAAACAATAGATAAAAACTATTTAAAATAAACATTAAACTTATTCACATCTTATCAACCAAACCTCGACCGTGGGGATTTGACATAGTGTTGAAAAAAAACCGACCGCTCGGATTTGTCTCCAGTTCGATAGCGCAGATTTGCGATCTGTGCCCGAAAAACAAGAACTACACCTCAAAAAGTTATATATTTTATTTACTTTTGAAATAAAAATTAAAAATGCCAAAGAAACTTCTAGCCCTATGTTTAGTATTTATTTTCACTATAACGCTACACAGCCAAAACAACCAACAAAAAACAAATAGCCAATGGCTGATAAAAAACACGAACGTTGTTGATGTCCTTTCCGGTAAAATATTAAAAAACAGGAACATCTTAATAGAGAGCAATAAAATAATTGCCATAAGTAAAAAAAACAAAAATTATGACAATGTACCCGCTTCTAATCAAATAGACGCTAGTAACAAATACGTAATTCCCGGCCTATGGGATAATCACATCCACATTGAAGGTGAAAATCTTGTGGAAGATAATTTGGCTCTATTCCCGGTATATTTAGCCTATGGCATTACCACTGTTCGAGATTGCGCAAGCGATTTGGGCGAAAAAGTATTGTCTTGGCGAGACCAAATAAATAGCGGCAGCTTACTTGGCCCAACCATTTTTACTGCCGGAAGAAAATTAGAAGGAATAAACTCTATTTGGAAAGGTGATTTAGAAATCAGCAATGAATCGGAACTCCATTTAATGCTTGATAAATTAGATAACTACAAGGTAGATTTCATTAAAATTACCGAAAGCACACTAGATGGGTCCTTATACACAAAAAGCGTACTTGCCGCCCACAATAGAGGTTACCTTGTTTCTGGTCATATTCCGTCAAATGTTAGCATTGAAACCTTAATTGACAACGGACTTTCCAGCATCGAACATGCGAGTTATGTTTTACGATTAGGAAGTGATGAAAACGAAATAATTTCAAAACTCAATTCCAAAGAAATCACAAAAAGTCAGGCGGAACAATTGTACTATAAAAATTTCAACCAAGAAAAAGCCATTTCAAATTATAAAAAACTGGCTAAAAAAGGAATGACAGTAACCCCTACATTAATAGGAGGCAAACAATTGGCCTATTTAGATGAAAATGATCATAAAAACGATGCTTATCTTCAATATTTAACCAAGCGTTTTACGGATAATTATCAATGGCGAATTGGCCGAATGGCAGGTGAAACGGCTGAGCAAAAGCAACAGAAAAAAGACAAATATAAACGTATCGCACAACAAGTTCCACTGATGCAAAAGGCTGGTGTAACTATATTGGCAGGAAGTGATTCTGCGGCATTAAATACATTTGTTTATCCCGCAGCAGCATTAACAGAAGAACTTGAATTGTTTCAAAATGCAGGTATGCAACCTAAAGATATTTTGAAAACCGCCACCATCAACGGAGCAAAATTCTTGAAAAAGTCAGATACTATGGGCTCTGTAAACGAAGGAAAAATAGCCGATTTGGTAATCCTGAATGAAAACCCTTTGATTGACATTAGAGCTGTAAACAAAGTTTACGGTGTTTTTACAAAAGGTCAATATTTTGACAGAGAAAATTTAAACAACATGTTAGAAATTGCAAAAAACAAAAAAATAGAATTGGACGAAAAAAGGAAATAACCATTCCCAAGCTATGGAATGCAATTCTATTTTAAGTTCGAATTAGAAAAAAGCAATTTTCACAACAATATCAAAAAAACCGTTTACCTAGGCGAACGGTTTTTTTGTACTAATAAAATCACCCTGATAATGGTTCGAACGGAAACTCGCATATATACCATTTATTGTTAAATCCCTGTATTCTATTCTCCATAGAACTTCGACGAAAAGAGGAAATCTTGCATTAAATTGAATTTGACTCTTTTTTACGAAAGATTTTTACTATTATAGCAGAAAAAACAATTCAGCCTTACAATTAATATACTTTAGGTGTATTTTTACAAATAACAATTCTATTTTTATTCAATTTATTATATGAATCAAATTTATAATTCAACCACAACATTTTACTTTTTCTTTACACCGAATAACCGCTATTAAATCCTTATCATCCAAAAGTAAATGAATTATAAGTATAAGTCTTCAATTCTTACATCCGTAAGTATATTTACCATTGTCCTAGCGCTAATTGTTATTTTAGGATGGCTGTTTGATATTTCTGTATTTAAAACAATCATTCCTGGCTATGTTTCCATGAAAATAAACACTGCCATCGGCTTTTTATTATCCGGAATAATATCCCTATGTATGACTACAAATCGATGGAGTAATACTTGTCGTTTCGCTGCTTTTTTACTTTTAGTATTTGGCGTAGCAACTTTTTCGCAAAATATTTTCAATTATGATTTAGGAATTGACCAGTTTCTAATCACCGATTACGACAATATAAAAAAAGGATTCTCTTATCCAGGACGCCCCTCACCAACTACCGCTTTTTGTTTTAGCTTATATGGTTTGGCCCTTTTAGGCATTACTTCTCAAACTTCCCACTTTAAGAAACTGGCTCAATATTGCCTTCATATTATCACATTAATATCTTTCATCGCATTATTAGGTTACCTGTTTGTAGTTCCTGTTTTTTACAAACTGTCTTTTCTTACTACTGTAGCGGTGCATACTGCATTAGCCTTTTTTACACTCTCAATTGCCACTTCTTTTACACAAAAAAATTTGGGAATAACCGGTATTTTTACCGGAATCAACATAGGAAACCTGATGTCACGGAACCTTTTCCCCAAAATGGTAACCGCTATTCTCCTGCTTACTTCATTAGAATTATTCATCCTTAGACACAAACTGATATCGCAAGATTTTGGAATAGCGCTATTGGCAACTTCCTTTATTCTGATATCGCTGTATTTTATCGCGTCAACTTCAAGCTTACTAAACCAAATAGACATCAAAAGAATTAAAGCCGAAAATAAAATAATCAAAGCCAATAAAAATCTTGAAAAGATAGTTGTTGATCGCACCATGTATTTGACCACTCAAAACAAACAATTAGAAGATTTTGCCCATATCATTTCACACAATCTCCGCGGACCTGTGAGTAATTTACACTCCCTTTTGAACTTCTATAAAGAGGAAGAAAACATAGAAGACAAAGATGAATTGATGCAAATGTTTGAAAAAACCGTCAACAATATCGGAAGCACTCTTAATGAATTACTGGAAGTGGTTTCCACAAGACACGAATCAAAGAGAGATAGAGAAAAAATCATTTTTGAAACCGTTTTCTCAAAAATAACAACAACATTCCAAGGACAGATTTTAGAATTAAATGCCAATATAACCGCCGATTTTTCAGAAGCTCCTGAAATAGAATACTCTAGCACCTATCTTGAAAGTATTATGCAAAACCTGCTAAGTAATGCCTTAAAATATCATACTCCAGAGCAAAAACCCGTTATTCATTTTGCAACAACAAATACGGATGACAGAATTGAGCTTACGGTAAGTGACAACGGCCTCGGAATTGACCTTTCTAAAAACGGATCTCGTTTGTTCGGATTGCATAAAACCTTCCACAAACACCCTGAAGCAAAAGGAGTCGGGCTTTTTCTTACCAAAACACAGGTAGAAACGATGGGAGGAATAATAAGCGCAGTAAGCAAAGTAAACGAAGGCACTACCTTTAAAATAGTATTCAATCCAAGTCCAACCGCCTAGATTTGAATATCCGAACAGAATATGCTAATCTGTTTCCAGTTCAATTCCCTTCTAAAAAATAAAATTACAGATATACGTCTCTACGAAATTGCACATCTCTTAAATTGCACCTCTACAACAATTATACGTATCTACAATTGTGGAAAAACAAAAAACCCGCTTCTTTCGAAACGGGTTTTTTTAATAATTGAGAAAATCAATTATGCTTCAACTTCAAATGGAAGGATAGAAACATAAGATTTGTTATCTCTTTTCTTTTGGAACTTAACAACTCCATCTACTCTTGCGTGTAGTGTGTGATCTTTACTAATGTAAACGTTTTCACCTGGATTATGTTTTGAACCTCTTTGTCTTACGATGATGTTCCCAGCAATAGCAGCTTGACCACCAAAAATCTTAACACCTAAACGTTTTGATTCTGATTCTCTACCATTCTTAGAACTACCGACACCTTTCTTGTGAGCCATGACGTATTAGTTTTATTTTGTTATTATTCTTGTGTATCTTCTTTTTTAGCTTTAGCTACTTTTTTCTTAGGAGCTTCAACTTCTTCTGTAGTTGCTTCAACTGCTGCTTTTTTAGGAGCCGCTTTTTTAGCACCAACACCAGTAATACCTTCAATTACAATTTGAGTAAGATATTGTCTGTGACCGTTTCTCTTTTTGTATCCTTTTCTTCTTTTCTTTTTAAAAACGATAACTTTATCTCCTTTTAAGTGTTGTAACACTTTAGCTTCTACTGAAGCACCTTCTATAGCTGGGGCGCCTATTGTGATTGTACCGTTATCATCTAACAAATAAACTTTGTCGAAAGAAACTTTCGAACCTTCTTCATTTGTCAAACGGTTAACGTAAACCTTTAGGTCTTTGCTTACTTTGAACTGTTGCCCTGCTATCTCTACGATTGCATACATACTGAATTGTTTTAATAATTTTTAAGGTTGCAAATATACAATTAAATATTTAACCTGCAATTAGTAGAACCAAAAATATTACTTCCTTCTAATCCCCTGATTTGTCATACTTTTGAAGCTGTTTGATAATAAACCTAAATGAACAGTTGTTAAAGGTTTATTCTGTAGTATTTTTGATGTAACAATACCCCTTTTTCCGTTACTAATAGAAAATAAAAAATTATTAATCCAATATGAAAAAATCAATAATGGCCTTAAGTACAGCGCTCATGCTTGGTGGAGTAGCTTCGGCTCAAAAAGTAGTTTTCGAAGAATACAATTTAGACAATGGCATGCATGTCATTTTGCATAACGATCCTTCTGCGCCTGTAGTTGTTACTTCTGTGATGTACCATGTAGGTTCCAAAGATGAGAATCCGGAACGAACTGGTTTTGCCCATTTTTTCGAACATTTGTTATTTGAAGGAACTGAAAACATCAAACGTGGTGAATGGATGAAAATTGTAAGTTCAAACGGAGGAACGAACAATGCTAATACTTCTGATGACCGAACGTATTATTACGAAGTATTTCCTTCTAATAATTTAGAATTAGCACTTTGGATGGAATCCGAAAGATTAATGCATCCTGTAATCAATCAAATTGGCGTTGACACTCAAAATGAAGTGGTAAAAGAAGAGAAAAGAACCAGTTTTGACAATCGTCCTTATGGAAACATTCTTACGGTTGTAAAAGAAAATATGTTCAAAAATCATCCATATCGCTGGACTACCATTGGCTCAATGAAAGATTTGGATGCCGCAACCTTAGAAGAATTTCAAGCATTCAATAAAAAATTCTACATTCCAAACAACGCTGTTTTAGTTGTTGCCGGTGATTTCGAAAAAAATCAGGCTAAAGAATGGATTCAGAAATATTTTGGACCAATAAAAAAAGGAACTGCTGTAACGAAACAAACTTTTGTTGAAGAGCCAATCACTCAAACTATAAAAGCTACGTATCAGGATACTAACATACAAATCCCAATGTTAGTTGCTTCGTACAGAACACCATCAATGAAAACAAGAGATGCCAGAGTTTTGGATTTCATCTCTTCTTATTTAAGTGATGGAAAAAGTTCTAAATTGTACAAAAAAATAGTTGATGAGAAAAAAATGGCATTACAAATAGGTGCCGTTGGTTTTAGCCAAGAAGATTATGGAATGTATATTTTGTATGGCTTACCAATGGGAACAAATACCGCTGCTGATGTCTTGAAAGAAATTGACGAAGAAATTGTAAAAATTCAAACCGAATTAATTTCTGAGAAAGACTTCCAAAAATTACAAAATAAGTTTGACAATAATTTTGTGAATGCCAATTCAAATGTAGAAGGAATTGCCGAAAATTTAGCAACCTATTATATGCTTTACGGGGACATCAATTTAATTAACACCGAGATAGAACTTTTACACTCTATCACTCGTGAAGAAATTAGAGACGTTGCAAAAAAATATTTGAATCCAAACCAAAGATTGCTTTTGGATTATATTCCTTCAACAGAACAGGCTAAAAACTAAGACACTCTAAATCATGAAAAAAACAAATATACTAGTATTCATTTTGTTGGTAACAGGAATTATGCAGGCACAAGATAGAACACAACCTAAACCTGGAGCTTCACCAGTAGTAAACATCAAAAAACCACAAACTTTTGTTATGTCAAATGGTTTGAAGGTAATGATTGTTGAAAATCATAAACTCCCAAAAGTCAGCTTCAGCCTTTCGCTGGACAACGCTCCTTATGCCGAAGGCAATAAAAAAGGAGTTGATGAATTGACGAGCAGCATGATAGGAAACGGGAGTAAAAAATTAGCAAAAGATGCTTTCAACGAAGAAATTGATTTTCTAGGGGCTGATCTTAATTTTAATTCTCAAGGAGCTTATGCAAGCGCACTTTCTAAATATTCTAAACGAATATTGGAATTGATGTCTTACGGAGCTTTGCACCCAAATTTTACTCAAAAAGAATTCGAGAAAGAGAAAGCAAAATTACTGGAAGGACTTAAATCTCAGGAAAAAAGTGTTCCTGCAATTGCAAACAGAGTTGTTGACGCACTTGCTTTCGGAAAAAACCACCCTTCTGGAGAATACATGACCGAAGAAACGATTAAAAACGTAACTCTTGCGGATATTCAAGCCAATTATGCTAATTATTTTGTTCCCGAAAACGCTTATTTAGTGATTATTGGAGACATCAAATACAAAGAAGCAAAACCAATTGTAGAACAACTATTTGGATCTTGGCAAAAAAGAAGCACGCCAAAACTGACCTACGCAGCCCCGGAAAATGTACCGTTTACTCAAATCAATTTTGTTGATGTTCCTAATGCAGTACAATCGGAGATTTCATTAGTAAATACAGTGAATTTAAAGATGAGTGACCCCGATTTCTTCCCTGCTGTAATCGCAACTTATATTCTTGGCGGTGATTTCAATAGTTATCTTAATATGAATTTAAGAGAAAAACACGCATGGACTTACGGTGCCAGTTCTATAATAGGAAGCGGAAAATACGTGACTAAATTAAGATCGACTTCGGCGGTAAGAAACGTAGTTACAGATAGCGCAGTGGTTGAATTTATCAAGGAAATAAAAAAAATACGTACTGAGAAAGTAAGCGAGGAATTGCTGAGTAATACTAAAGCCGGTTATATTGGACGATTTGTTATGCAGGTAGAAAAACCGCAATCAATTGCCCGATATGCCTTGAATATAGAGACAGAAGATCTTCCAAAAGATTTTTATGAAAATTACATCAAAACTATCAATGCGGTAACTGCCGATGATGTACTTCGTGCAGCCAACAAATATTTTCTTTTAGACAATAAACGAATCATTATTGCCGGAAAAGGATCAGAAGTGATTCCAGCTTTGGAAAAATTAAAAATTCCAATGTTTTATTTTGACAAATACGGCAATCCATTGGAAAAACCAGTTTTCAAAAAAGACATTCCTGCTGGCGTAACTGCCAAAAGCGTTATTGATAATTACATCAAAGCTATTGGTGGAGAAAAAGCAGCTTCTGCTGTAAAAACGATTGTAATGAACGGAACAACGACTATTCCCCAAGCACCTTCTCCTTTAAGTTTTACTTCTAAGATAGATGCTAAAGGAAAATTAATGGTTGAATTAGCGATGGGAACCATGAGCTTGATGAAGCAAGTTATCAATGAAAAAGGAGCTTACATCATGCAACAAGGGCAACGCAAAAACATTGAAGGTAATGACCTTACTGAAATGAAAGCAAGCGCAACAACTTTTGAAGAGTTATTGCTTTCTAAAAAAGAAGGATTAGTATTGAGCGGTATAGAAACAATCAGTGGAAAAGATGCGTATGCTGTAAAAAATGGAAAAACAACATTCTATTACGATGTAACTTCCGGACTGAAAGTATCCGAATCAAAAACAATGGAACAAGGTGGTCAAACCATCACTCAAACTACGAATTATGGAGATTATAAAGAAGTAAAAGGGGTTAAGATTCCTTTTAACATCATCCAAAATGTAGGATTTGAATTGGATATTAAAATGTCTGATGTAAAAATCAATGAAGGTGTTTCAGATGCTGATTTTCAATAATCAAAACTTGAATTAATAAACAAAGGCTGTCTTTTTTAGGCAGCCTTTGTTGTTTTATAAAGTTTGTGAATCCATTAGATTTTAAAAAATTCAAAATCTGTTATCTATCCGTTTATAATCTGAGTACTAAACTGATCACTGAATACTACTTCTTAGCTGACAAGTACACTCCGATTAAAACGATAAAAGCACCAAAAAACTGAACTGCAGTAAGCATTTCATTGTCCAACAATCCCCAGCAAAAAGCAACCACAGGAATCAAATACGTTACTGAAGTAGCGAAAACTGGTGAGGACATTTGGATGAGTTTAAAGAACAGAATATTCGCAATTCCCGTTCCTACAACCCCAAGAACCATAATAAACAAAACCGATTCCTGCACTTTCACATCGTGTACCACTTCAAAGAAACCGGAGAAAAACAAGATGATGAATGCCGGAAAAAACAACACCATAAAATTACCGGTAGTAATACTCAACGGACTCAAATCATGTAAATATTTTTTGATTAAATTTACATTAACCGCATAACATATTGAAGCTATTAAAACCAAAATAGCATAATAATAATTTTGTTCCGGATGATGAATAGCCCCGTTCAAAATCAACAAGGCGCTTCCTATTAAACCGATTAGAATTCCAAAAATCTGATTTCTTTTGAATTGCAATCCAAAAACCAAAGCGCCTAAAATCAATGTATTCAAAGGAGTCAGAGAATTCAAAATAGAACTCACGGAACTATCAATTTCGGTCTGGGCAATCGCAAAAAGGTAAGCTGGTATAAATGTCCCAAATAGAGAAGTTAAGGCAATATATTTCCATTTATGCATCGGGATTTTAGATAAACTTTTAAATCCTATCAGCAATAAAAAAACAGCTGCAAAAATAATTCGCAACGATCCCAATTGTAAAGCTGTCAAACCAATTAGCCCTTTTTTTATTAATATAAATGAACTTCCCCAAACCAAGGCAAGAACCATCAAGTACACCCATTTTAACTGCTTCGATTCCATAAAGATAATTTTGCCCCAAAATTGTAATTATTTTATGAATTAGTCCTCCTTTTTTTAATTAATTTTGCAGTTCAGAAACACGCTTTTAATCTTTAAAATTTACATCATAATGAATTTCAAAAAATCAATCGTAACGCTAGTACTTACAAGTGTTTTATTTGTAGGCTGTAAAGAAAAATCAACAGATATCGTTTCCAAAGAAACTGCAACAACAGAAGCTCCAAAAGTTAAAAAAGAAATTGTAGCTGCCAATCTTCAAACAGCGAGTTTTTCCGTAGAAGGAATGACATGTGCCATAGGTTGTGCCAAAACGATTCAAGAAGATTTGACCGGACTCGATGGCGTTCAGAAAGCAACGGTAGATTTTGATACAAAATTAGCCACCGTGACTTTTGACAAAACGGTTCAAACTCCAGAAAAATTGGCTAAAGTTGTTGAAGCCGCTGCAGATGGTAAAACATACAAAGTTTCGAATATGAAGTCGTAATCCAGACTTTCAAATTGTATAAAAAAAAGCATTCTCTTAACGGGAATGCTTTTTTTTGAACCATACAAGAAATTGAAGGTCATTCAAGAAAGCTCAGAATCCAATATTTACGGGCTTATTTATCCTTAAATGTCTATATGGCTATAAAAGAATATTTATTGTTTCTTAAAATTTCAGTAAATTTCTATTGTTGTTATTTCCACTTCAGGGTTTCCATCAGTCGCTGCATGTCATTTTTGATATAACTTGCCGCCGGCATAATGGAATCATAATTGGGTTTTGCATAAAAATAAACAGAGCCTGTAACAAAATGTTTGGTGCTGTCTGTAGCGTAAAACTGGGAATTCGTTGCCGCATTTCCTTCTACCTGATAAAACATTCCATAGACTTTTTTGTCAGAATTCAAATACGGCTGTTCTAATATATCATCCGCTTTTATCACGTGTTCATAAGTTAGTTTTTGCGCATCACGCAACAGTTCATTAATGTTTTTCGTAACTGGTTTATAGGTGAGATAAATAGTCGCTTTCATTTTTGGATACGTAATCGTAAAACCACAATCCGTCTCTTTTTTGATAATGGCATCCGAATTCATTTCGAAAGCAAAAGGACATTCATTTTCAAAATTCACATATTTGGCTTCCGGGTAATCCAATCGCAAATAGCTTGACGGTTTTGGCAAGACATCATCTTTGCAACTAAAACTCAACAATGACATTACTACTATTGCCGAAAAAGTGATTATTTTTTTAAACATTTGTATTCTAAATTTATTTAATCTTTTATTTTTCAAAAGAAACACATTCCACAATAATTCCCCTTCCTTCGGAGAGGATTTATTCAATCGTTACTTTTATTTGCTTTACCCTTTTTTGATCCACTGCTTCTACTGTAAACAGACAATTTTCGAATGAAATTTTCTGATTTTTTTTTGGAAAATTTCCCAAAATTTCAAGAATAAATCCAGCCAGCGTTTCGGCTTCTCCTTTTTTGATTTCGAATAATTCTTCATCGACATCAATTATCCTGTAAAAATCCTTGAGGTTTATTTTCCCTTCAAAAAGGTAATTTCTATCGTCAATTTGGGAAAAATTAATATTCTCGTCGTCAAATTCATCGCTGATATCCCCTACAATTTCTTCAATAACATCCTCAAGTGATACCAAACCGGAAGTTCCTCCATATTCATCAACTACAATCGCGAGATGACTTTTCATACTCTGAAAGTCTTTCAGCAAATTGTCCAGTTTTTTATTTTCAGGAACAAAGAAAGGCTCTCGCAACAATGATTTCCAGTCAAACTCACTCGTATTAATATGCGGAAGCAAATCTTTGACATACAAAACGCCTTCTATCTGGTCTATATTGTCTCGATAAACCGGAATTCTGGAATATCCTTTTTCTATAATTTTAGGACAAATAACGGAAAAAGATTCGTCTATTTCTAAAGCAAAAATGTCAATTCGGGGACTCATCACTTGTCTCGTATCGGTATTTCCAAAACTTACAATTCCTTCTAAAATTTTTTGCTCTTCCGTAGAAGTTTCATCTGAAGCTGTTAATTCTAAAGCTTGTGACAATTGATCGACGGAGAAATTTGTTTTTTGCTTTCCTAATTTGTTATGCAAATAAATCGTTGCAGCGCGCATGGGTAAACTTATTGGCGAAAGCAATTTATCCAGAAAAGCAATTGGATACACAATCAGTTTGGCAAACTTTGTATTGTTTCTGCTGGCGTATACTTTTGGCAAGACCTGACCGAATAATAAAATTAAAAAAGTAGCGGTCAGTACTTCCAGAATAAATTTTAAAAGTGGTGTTGTTATTCCCGAAAAGATTGTTTTTCCAACAAACGAAAATAATAGCACTATGGAAATATTGATAAAATTATTGGCAACAAGAAGTGTCGCTACCAGTTTTTTGGGTTTTTCTAAAAGTTCAGCAATAATTTTCCCTTTGGAGTTATTTTCCTGCACTGTTTTATCAATATCCTTTTGTGACAACGAAAACAAGGCAACTTCAGCACCTGAAATTAATGCAGAACAAAATAACAAAACAACTATTCCTGTAAAGCCAAACACTACATTAGTATCAATAGCGTAAGCAAAAAATAAACTGGGCTCTGGGTCCAAATTAGTTAAGATTAATTAAACAATCAAAATGGCAAGTCATTAATAGGCAAGACATTATTTTCCGAGTCAAAATTAGTGTTTTTCGCAACATCAGCTGCAGGAATTTGTTTGTTGTTTTCACTGTCTTTTTTTGTTGTAAGAAAAGTGAATTCGGTTACCTGAATTTCGGTGGTGTGTTTCGTACTTCCATCCTCTGACTGCCATTGACGGGACTTAATGCGTCCTTCCACATATATTTTATCTCCTTTAGAAAGGTATTTTTCACAAAGTTCAGCCGCTTTATTGCGCACCACCAAATTATGCCATTCCGTAGAAGTGATTTTTTCATTGGTGGTTTTGTTGATATACACTTCGTTTGTTGCCAACTGAAATCTTCCGATACAATTGCCTCCGTCGAAATAATGCATTTTGATATCATCACCAAGAAAACCGATAAGCATAACTTTATTTAATGTTCCGTTCATTGTAGGATTTGGTATTTCTATCAAAGATACATTTTTTCACTAAGACTCAAAGATTCTAACAGGTTACTTCTGGATCTGATTGCAAATATCACTGTGTAGAAACATATTCATAATAAGGGGTGTTAGCTTTAGATTTTTCTAAAGTTAACCCATAAAGTTCTAAATCTTTTATAGTATTTTCTATCGAATCGTTTCTCAAAATAAAGTCGTAATTACCAAGTAGTCCAGTTTCGTCATTAATTACAGTATTATAAAATCTACTCATAGTATTTAACATTCGTTCAATTTTAATGTTGCCAATCAGAAAATGAGTTCTATTGTATCCGTCTTTGCGGCCTTCTTCGTTGAAAATTTCTTGTAGTTTCTTTTTATCAACTATTTTTAAAACATAAATTGACTCTTCTTTGTATGTTAAATCTTCTTTTAAAGACAATGAATTTAAAAGCAAGTTTTTAATTTTATTCCGTTCTTCCTTTTCATTCTTAAACAAACTGTTTTTATAAAATATACTATACAATTTGTCTTTTTGATTTTCTGGAATAACAATATGATTTTTAAAAGCATTTGTTAAATTTGAAATAAGTGAGATTAGGTCTAGATTCCAATTTTGATAATTCCCTTCATTATTAAAATCAAAAAGGTACCCACCACCTTCATTTTCATTACCTTTAAATACTGAAAATGAATACATCGTTTTATCAATTGTAGTTGTTTTATAACCTAAATCTATTGTGTTGAATTCTTCTATTTTAGTTGGATTTCTAACTATTAGTGATGGTGGCGGCATATCTGAATTTGAATTTTGACTCGTTGAAATTTCTTTGCCATTCAAAAAATTATTCAGAATCAAATCGTTTAAAGTTTCTGGATTTCCAATCCATTTCAAAATTCCTTTATCATCAATAAGAATGGTGGTTGGAAAGGCTTTAATGCCAAAGTTTTCAATAGTTTGTCCGGTCTGATCACTAACAACCACTGATTTAAAAGGAATGCGTTTTACTGTCCGTAAAACTTTATCTACTTTTTCATCGGTAATTGAAATAAAAACAAAATCTTTATTGGATTTAAATTTTTCTTGAAATTTATTCAAATTAGGCACTCCTTGCAAACAGGGCCCACACCAAGTTGCCCAGAATTCCAATAAAATAAATTTATTTTTAAAATTCTTATCGCTCGGAACATTTGAAATATAGTCCGTTATATTAATTTTTGGTGCAATATCCCCAACTTTTAATTTAGTTTGACTGAATAATGAGTTAGACATAAATAATATGGCTACTATATACAAAATATTTTTTTTCATGATTTAATGACTTTTTTTTAGTTGCTATTCTTTTTAACAGAATTTCTAAAGATAGAAAAATCCTACTACTAATTTCATGGAAAATCAGTTTTAAATTTCATTCTCTATAAAATTATGAATCACAATTGGGAAAGGAAAAGTTCTCAAAGTTTCCCCATCAATTCCGTTTTCAATTGTTCCTTTTACAGATACTTTCCAAAACTTGATGTGTAAATGTTGGTGTGACAATTTATGAATGATGCTTTTTTCGTTGTATTCTAACATGCTTATAACTTCATACTGGTCGCTAAAATCGGTTTGTATTTGTGTTGAAATAAAATCAAAATCTTCTTCTTTTTCTGTTTCTATCAAAGGGAATTCATATAAATTATGCCAAATCCCTTTGTCCGTTCGTTTCTGGATAATTGTATTTCCCATTTCATCGGCAACAACCAAATAATTAAAGTATCGGTTTCTTACTTTTAGTTTTTTGGACTTTACAGGCAATTGATCGACTTTATTTTTTTGCAAAGCGGCGCAACTTTCGTTGAAAACACAAATGCCACAATTCGGACTTTTAGGAACGCATTGCAAAGCGCCAAACTCCATAATGGCTTGATTGAAAGTTGCCGGATTAGCTTCGCTCAGTTCGGCTCCGCCTCGGGTGTCTTTTGGCATGAGTTCAAAAGCCAGTGCAGCGAATTCTTTTTTGGCGGAAGCCTGAGCAATATCCGTATCCACATCGAAATAACGCGATAAAACCCGAAACACATTTCCATCAACAACGGGAACGGCTTCATTATAGGAGAAAGAAGCAATGGCCGCTGCGGTATATTCCCCTACTCCTTTTAATTTCAATAAGTCATTATAATTCCCCGGAAAGATTCCGGATAAATCAAAAGCGATATGCTGTGCAGTTTTATGTAAGTTTCGAGCTCTGGAATAATATCCTAATCCCTGCCAAAGTTTCAAAACTTGTTCTTCATTGGCTTTCGCCAAATCAAAAACAGTAGGAAAAGCGGTTGTAAAAGATAAAAAATAAGGCATTCCTTGCGCAACACGCGTCTGTTGTAACATGATTTCAGAGAGCCAAATAGGGTACGGATCAGTGGTATTCCTCCATGGTAAATCACGTTTATTTTGTAAATACCATTGAATTAGCAAGTTAGAGAAAATCATGTTTTAATTATTTGTTAGCAAAAGTAAAAGTTTATGTGATTAAAATTTAATGAATTAGCTTGAATAATTGTTTTTTAAATTCCTATATTTGCAAACTCAAAAAAATAGTACAACATTATAAATAGGAAAGAAAATGACGAAAGCAGATATCGTAGCAAAAATTTCAGAAAAATTAGGTCTTGAAAAAGGAGATGTACAGGCAACTGTAGAGACTTTTATGAATGAAGTAAAAAATTCATTAGAAACTGGAGACAATGTTTATTTAAGAGGTTTTGGAAGTTTTATAGTGAAGACTAGAGCTGAGAAAACAGGAAGAAATATTTCTAAGAATACAACAATAAAAATTCCTGCACACAATATTCCTGCATTCAAACCTGCAAAAGTTTTTGTAGAAGGAGTGAAAACAAATAACGAAGCAAAATAACAATATTAATTAATCATAAAATCGATAAGATATGCCAAGTGGTAAAAAAAGAAAGAGACATAAGGTAGCGACGCACAAACGTAAAAAAAGAGCGAGAGCTAACCGTCACAAGAAGAAAAAGTAGTTTTAAACTACTTTTTTCTTTTTAAACGTTCATTGAAATTGAAAATTAGTGTTCAGCCCTCAGTTTTAAGTATTCAGTTTACTGCCAACTTACAACTGCTAACTGCCAGCTAATTTTCCCCGGGTTCAATACCTGTTAAAATATTGTTTAATCCATTTGTTCGCCTTGGCGAATAGATAAAAAATTTACAGTGTGAATAAAGAATTAATCATTAGATCTAGTTCTGAAGCCGTAGATTTTGCCTTATTAAAAGATGGAAAACTAATTGAATTACACAAAGAAGAAGAAAAAAGCAACTTCCAGGTTGGTGATATTTTTATTGCCAAAATCAGGAAACCAGTTGCGGGACTGAACGCTGCTTTTGTAAATGTTGGCTTCGAAAAAGATGCTTTTTTACATTATCACGATTTAGGTCCTAACTTATCTTCCCAACTGAAATTCATAAAACTTGTAAGCGCAGGTAAATTAAAAGATTTCTCCCTAAAAACCTTTCAGTTTGAAAAAGAAATAGATAAAGATGGTACTATTACTGATGTATTAAGTGCCAATCAATCTGTTTTAGTACAAGTCGTCAAAGAACCTATATCTACAAAAGGACCAAGAATTAGCGCTGAGCTTTCTCTTGCCGGAAGATTTATAGTTTTGGTTCCGTTTTCTGACCGCGTTTCTATTTCACAAAAAATAGAAGACAAAAAAGAAAAAGAACGCTTGAAACGATTAGTACAATCCATCAAACCAAAAGGATTTGGTGTTATTGTTCGCACAGTAGCCGAAGGCAAAAATACAGCCGAATTAGAAAAAGATTTGCAGAACCTGCTTAGCAGATGGACTGCAATGTGTAAAAAATTACCAACTGCTCATCATCCGTCCAAAGTATTAGGAGAACTCAACAGAGCCTCTTCGATATTAAGAGACGTATTTAATGATACCTTTAGTGGTATTCAAATTGATGACGAAGAGTTGTACAACCAAACAAAGGATTATTTGCAAGAAATTGCACCATCCAAACAATCAATTGTTAAGTTTTATCAATCAAAAGACACACCTATTTTTGAGAAATACAACATAGAGAGACAAATCAAAACTTCTTTTGGAAAAACAGTATCCATGAGTAAAGGGGCTTATCTTATTATCGAACACACTGAAGCTTTGCACGTTATAGACGTAAACAGCGGAAACCGTTCTAATAAGGCCACCAACCAGGAAGATACAGCCATGGAAGTCAATATGATTGCAGCTGCCGAAATCGCAAGACAATTACGTCTTCGTGATATGGGTGGTATCATCGTAGTTGATTTTATCGATATGTCAAATCCTGAAAATCGTAAAGTGTTGTTCGATTTCTTGAAAGAAGAAATGAGCGACGATAAAGCTAAACATAAGATCTTACCTCCGAGCAAATTTGGATTAGTCCAGATTACAAGACAAAGAGTAAGACCAGAAGTAAATATTAAAACTAGAGAAGAAGATCCAAACAATGAAAGTGGCGAAATTGAAGCGCCAATTCAAATCATTGACAAAATCGCTTTTGATCTAGAAAGAGTATTAAAAAACCACAAAGATGTTGTGCTTAATGTACATCCTTTTGTGGCCGCATACCTTACCAAAGGTTTTCCATCATTACGTTCAAAATGGTTTCTTGAACATAAAAAATGGGTGAAAATTATACCTCGTGATGCTTACACGTACTTAGAATATCATTTCTACGACAAAAAAGAAAATGCTGTCATAGAATAAATTACAAACTCCTCAAGAAATTGGGGAGTTTTTTTTTGCTCTTTTTTTAGGAGCTAATCCAGCTATCCGTTGCAATCTTTTTCAACGCTGTCAGGGTTCAAAACCCTGACAGCGTTTAGAAAAAGGATTTTCACTTCTATCTGGGCTAGGGCATTCGAGTATTATATTACTTCCTTCTTTCTACAAAAAATCGCTTCATCAACTCCGAAGCTTCATTCGCCAGAACTCCAGAAACAACAGTAGTTTTAGGATGCAATTGTGTTCCCATTTTTACAAAACCACGATTTTCATCGCTGGCGCCATACACAATTTTAGAAATCTGACTCCAGTACAAAGCACCTGCACACATCTGGCAAGGTTCCAGCGTGACGTAAAGCGTACAACCAATTAAATATTTCCCGCCAAGATAATTCGCAGCGGCAGTAATAGTTTGCATTTCGGCATGGGCCGTAACGTCATGGAGTAATTCGGTTAAGTTATGACTTCTGGCAATGACCTTATTATCGATGACAATTAGAGCACCAACAGGGATTTCGCCTTTCTCAAAAGCCATTTCAGCTTCCTGCAAAGCCTTTTTCATAAAATATTCGTCGGTGAAAGGATTTATCATAGTATTAACCACGAATTCGCAAATTTTAAATTCTTTGTGAATCTTCGTTTTATTTTGTGAATCTTTGTGAAACAACTTTTTTTATCGAATGCAAAAATACAATTTCAAATCGTACATTTGCTTTATGCCAGATAATTTACTTTCAAACCTAAACAATCCAACCGATTTGCGCCTGCTTGACGAAGTCCAACTTCCTCAAGTTGCCCAAGAGTTACGTGATTTTATTATCGATATTGTGGCTGCAAAAGAAGGGCATCTTGGCGCCAGTTTGGGAGTTGTAGAACTCACAATAGCTTTGCATTATGTTTTTGACACGCCGAACGATTTGTTAATTTGGGACGTAGGTCATCAAGCCTACGGACATAAAATACTGACCGGAAGAAGAGAAAATTTTCATACCAATCGTCAAATTGGCGGTATTTCCGGTTTTCCAAAAAGAAGTGAGAGTATTTACGATGCTTTTGGCGTAGGCCACTCCTCTACTTCCATTTCAGCGGCTTTAGGAATGGCAATTGCTTCTAATTTAAAAGGCGATTTCAACAAACAACACATAGCAGTAATTGGAGACGCTTCCATCGCATCAGGAATGGCTTTTGAAGGCTTAAATCACGCCGGAGTTACCGATGCTAATTTATTGGTGATTCTCAACGATAACGCCATCGGAATTGATCCAAGTGTAGGGGCTTTGAAACAATACCTTACTGCCGTAAAAGAAGGAAAAAATCCGAGGCAAAATAACATGATTAAATCCCTGAATTTTAATTATTCAGGTCCAATAGACGGTCACGATATTTTTGCTGTGATTAAAGAACTGAAACGTTTGCAAAAAATCAAAGGACCTAAATTCCTTCATATCATTACCACCAAAGGAAAAGGACTGCAACAAGCCGAAGAAAATCAGGTAAAATACCATGCACCCGGAAAATTTGATGCTGCAACAGGAGAAATCCACATTAAATCCGAAGAAAATTTACCTCCAAAATATCAGGATGTTTTTGGCTTGACCGTATTGGATTTGGCCAGAAAAAATGAAAAAATCATAGGAATTACACCGGCAATGCCATCCGGAAGTTCCTTAAAGTTTATGATGGAGGCTTTTCCTAAACGTGCTTTTGATGTAGGAATCGCCGAGCAACATGCGGTAACTTTGGCGGCCGGAATGGCTACTCAAGGTATGGTCGTTTTTTGTAATATTTACTCCACTTTTTTACAAAGAGGCTACGATCAGGTAATTCATGATGTCGCTTTACAGAATCTTCCGGTGATTTTTTGTTTAGACAGAGCCGGTTTAGTGGGAGAAGACGGCGCAACGCATCACGGTGTTTTCGATTTGGCTTATCTGCGTTGCATTCCCAACATGATTGTATATGCTCCAATGAATGAAATAGCGTTGCAAAACATTTTATACACAGCACAATTGGGATTAGATCATCCTATCGCCATTCGATATCCTAGAGGTCGTGGTGTTATTGCAGATTGGCAAACTCAACATTTGGGAAACTATCAAAAAATAGCAATTGGAAAAAGTATTTGTATTAAAGAAGGTTCAAAAGTAGCCGTTTTATCCAATGGAACTATTGGTAATAATGTCACTTTGGCAATAGCCAAAATAATCCATCCAGAAACTATTGCGCATTACGATTTTTCTTTTGTTAAACCACTAGATGAAAAGGCATTACATTCCATTTTCACTGAATTTAAAAGTATAATCACAATTGAGGATGGCGTTGTAAAAGGCGGTTTTGGGAGTGCGGTACTCGAGTTTGCCTCTGAGAATAATTATACGTCAAAAATAACGACTCTTGGCATTCCTGATGAGTTCATTGAACATGGAACTGTAGCTGAATTACAACAATATTGCAAAATTGACGTTAAAAGTCTTGAAATACTTTTTTCGAGTTATTAAAAGAATTATTTTGCAACCTCAAACACAACAGTACAAAATGAAATTATTAACCTACACATTCCTTTTACTTACCTTTACAATCTCTTTCAATTGTTTTTCTCAAGAAATAAGAATCACACCGTTATCTGATACACTTAAACCTGTAACAACACTATCAACAGCAAATAAACCGCTGAAAGTAGCATTAAAAATACAAACTAAAACACACTTCCTTCCATTATCCTATTGGAGTAAAAAAAATAGTTTAGGCTTTGACATCTCCGAAGTAGCCTTTGTCAACTGGAGTGCAGGAGGAACAAGTTCGATTTCAGGATTATTTAAAGGAAAATTTCATAGAAATTATACCGGAAGTAATTACAACTGGTCAAATGAGTTGATCGTTAAATACGGTTTAAATAAACAAGACGGTATTGATATACGAAAAACAGAAGATGCCATACAATTTAACTCCACATTTGGCTACAGAAAAAATCCTCTTTCCAACTGGTTTCATTCCGCTAAATTCAATTTTAATACGCAATTTGCCAATGGTTATGCATATCCAAATACTGAAAAAGCAATCTCAAAACCTTTTGCTCCCGCTTATATTTTTATGGGTGTAGGCGCTGAAAATATCAATAAAGAAAAGAAAAGAACACTTTACATTTCGCCATTTACATTCAAAACAACTCTGGTTTTAGACCAAAGACTGGCGAATCAAGGTGCTTTTGGTGTTGCTAAAGCCACCTACGACTTGGATGGAAATCTACTCACCGAAGGAGAAAAATCAAAAATGGAACTTGGCTTTTTAATAACTAATAAATACAAAAAAGAAGTATTCAAAAATGTCAATTTAGAAAACCGCCTGAGCTTATATTCCGATTATGTGAATCGTTTTGGAAATATAGACGTAGATTGCGACTTACAAGTAGAACTTGTGGTAAATCAATACGTTAAAGCTAATATTGGAGCACACGTTATATATGACGACGATATCAAATCAAAAAGAGAAATCGCCGGAATACAAGTAACTGAAGGTCCAAAAACACAAATAAGACAAGCTATTGGTGTTGGAATCGAATATATTTTCTAAAAATTAATTCTGCTTTCTTCCATTAATAGTTTCGAACAATTCAAGTGCATTCCCATCAGTCAGCAGCGACACATAATGACAAATATGAAGTAGTCTTCCATAAAGGTTTTCTTTTTCCAAATGGTGTTTTTCCGGTAACATTTTCATGATTAAAGAATCATAATTAGAAGCTTTGCCATCAAATTTATTATTGAAAGCAGTTATGAATTTATCCAACAAAGTTTGAATAATCTGATAACCCACAATCTCTTTCTCGATGACTTCACGGCTTTGATAGATGTTTTTAACACTTATTTTAATAATATCATCCATTTGGGCTTTGTACTTGCTTTTATCCATGATAGCAAAAGGGAATTTACCTTCCATAATTAATGCTTCATTTTCTACAAAAACTTTTACGGCATCGTTTATTAAACTTCCAATGGCCAAAGCGCGCAAATAACTTATTCGGTCTTCTTTGGTTTCTAAAGTCTTATATTTAGACGTATCAATGCTGTCTTTTACCAGTTTTATTAAATATTCCAACGCGAAATCTTCGGAAACTAATCCTAAATTAATTCCGTCTTCAAAATCAATAATGGTATAACAAATATCATCGGCAGCTTCTACTAAATACGCCAAAGGATGTCTTTCAAAACCTATATTCTCTCCTGATTTATTTGAAATCAAACCCATATCAGAAGCCACATCTTGAAAAAAGGCTTTTTCAGTTTGAAAGAAACCATATTTTTTATCGGCAATAGCTGTGGTCGGTTTTTTCGGTAAGCTTTCTTTTGGGTATTTCATGAAAGCGCCAAGAGTTGCATACGAAATTCGAAGTCCGCCTTCAATTCCGGGACGACTTGCAGTTAACACTGAAAACCCATTCGCATTTCCTTCAAAATCAATTAAATCCTGCCATTCTTTTGCTGTAAGTTGGTCTTTGTATTGTTGCCCTTTCCCAATCGAAAAATATTCTCCAATCGCTTTTTCACCGGAATGTCCAAAAGGAGGATTCCCAATATCATGAGCCAATGATGCCGCGGCAACAATAGCCCCAAAATCATTCATGTGATACCCATGAACTTCTTTCAGATGTGGATATTTTTCGATGATTTTTTTACCCACCAATCGTCCTAAAGAACGCCCAACAACCGAAACTTCTAAACTGTGTGTCAATCTGGTGTGCACAAAATCAGTTTTCGATAACGGAATCACTTGTGTTTTATCCTGCAAACTTCTAAAAGCAGACGAGAAGATTATACGGTCATAATCAACTTCAAAACCCAAACGGGTGTCGTCTTGTTCTACACGCAATCTTTTTCCTTTGTCGCCTTGTCGTCTTAGTGATAAAAGTTGTTCCCAGTTCATGATTTCTTTTTAAAATTTCTTTCCAAAGATATAAGAAATAGACACATTATCAAGTGAAATAAAGTCAGGTATGACTTTATTTATATGAAAAATCTAAAGTATTGGCTCCTATTAATACAATATCCTAAAAATAACAAATTTATAAACCTATCGAAAAAAACTTTAAATGATTAGTGCTACTTTTGTACTGAATTTAAGTTCTTAATTTATTTCTTCATCAACCGATAAGGGTTTTACTTAACTGTAGATTAATAGGGAATCGTGTGTAAATCACGAACTGTCGCGCAACTGTAAGTAACACAAAAAGTTTTTATCTGAAATAAGATCCACTGTTAGTCTATGACGAATGGGAAGGATGATAAAAATGTTACAAGTCAGGAGACCTGCCTTTTATCGAATTGACAATGCTTTCGCGATTTGAAGCAATAGTCAGGTATGGTGCGTTCTGAACACAATAAGCGTAACTATTTATGCCTTGTTGTGCGGTTCTCTTTGGTAACGTATTCCCCTTTCTACTTTTCATTTCTGCTTCGCATTTGAAATGCATCAAGAGCTTTTAACTGATTTATTCATCATTTAAAAAGCAAAAAAATGCTAACAAACAATCTTGGCTACCCGCGAATTGGTAGCAACAGAGAATTAAAAAAAGCCTGCGAATCGTACTGGGCAGGAAAAATTTCCGCAGACGAACTTTTGGCTACAGGCGCAACTATCCGCAAGCAAAACTGGCAGTTACAAGCCGAAACCGGAATCGATTTAATCCCTTCAAACGATTTTTCGTTTTACGATCAAGTACTGGATTTATCACTTACTTTAGGAGTTATTCCAAAACGTTATCAAGAATTAGCCAAAACAAACTCCGCTATCGATTTGTATTTTGCCATGGCTAGAGGTTCACAAAAAGAAGGACAAGATGTAGTTGCGATGGAAATGACAAAATGGTTTGACACCAATTACCATTACATCGTACCGGAATTTACCAAAGACCAAGAATTCAAATTATTCTCCGAAAAAATAATCGACGAGTTCAAAGAAGCCAATGCTTTAGGAATCGCTACAAAGCCTGTACTTATAGGACCTGTTTCTTATTTGCTTCTTGGAAAAGAAAAGGAAGCAGGTTTCCATAGAATTGACCTTATCGAAAAATTGCTTCCGGTATATTTTGAAATTCTTCAAAAACTGGAAAATGAAAATGTAGAATGGATTCAATTTGACGAACCATTTCTGGCTTTGAATCTAACGGATAAAGAAAGAAACGCTATCACCTATGTATATAACGAAATCAACAAACGTTTCCCTAAAATCAAACTAATTCTTGCTAATTATTTTGATTGCTTTGGCGAAAATCTGAGCACCGTTCTTGCACTACCGGTTCATACGTTGCATTTAGATTTGGTTCGTTGTCAATCCCAATTGGATGATATTCTGGAATCAGGACAATTATCAAGCAATGTGAGTCTTTCGCTAGGTGTTGTTGATGGAAGGAATATTTGGAAAAATGACTTCAAAAATTCCTTGGCTATTATCAAAAAAGCGACTGATGCACTTGGCGAAGACAGAATATTAATTGCGCCATCGTGCTCGCTTATTCACTCGCCGTGTGATTTGGAATTAGAAACCAATAACGCAACGCTAACTCCAGAAATCAAACAATGGCTGGCTTTTGCCAAACAAAAAACAGAAGAAGTAGTCTTGCTTAAGTATTTTGCTTCGAATGAAATAGACGTCAGTAATTCTATTCGTTTTCAAGAAAATACTGTTGCCAATGAAAACAGAAAAACATCAACTTTAATACATAATGATGCGGTAAAAAATCGTGTCGCCAGCATTACAACTGGGGATGACCAACGAGAAAATCCATTTTCAATTCGTAGAAAAAAACAAATTGACGTATTGGATCTTCCATTATTCCCGACTACAACTATTGGTTCTTTCCCGCAAACAACGGAAGTACGAAGCTGGAGAGCCAAGTTCAAAAAAGGAGAATTAAATCAACAACAATACGATGATTTAATTAAAAAGGAAACGGAAGAAACCATCCGTTTTCAAGAAGAAACCGGCATTGACGTTTTGGTTCACGGAGAATTTGAACGCAACGATATGGTGGAATACTTTGGCGAACAATTGGACGGATTTACGTTTACCAAAAATGGTTGGGTGCAAAGTTATGGCAGCCGTTGCGTGAAACCTCCCGTTATTTACGGTGATGTTTCCCGCCCAAATCCTATGACAGTAAAATGGTCCTCTTTCGCACAATCACTTACACCAAAATGGGTAAAAGGAATGTTAACCGGTCCCGTAACTATTTTGCAATGGTCATTTGTTCGTAACGATCAACCGCGCTCGGAAACCTGCACCCAAATTGCATTGGCGATTAGAGATGAAGTAGTCGATTTAGAAAATGCAGGAATTAAGATTATTCAAATTGATGAACCCGCTATTCGAGAAGGATTGCCTTTGCGAAAAGAAGACTGGACAACCTATTTGGATTGGGCGGTAAAAGCATTTCGAATTTCGGCAAGTGGTGTGAAAGATGACACCCAGATTCATACGCACATGTGCTACAGCGAATTCAACGATATCATCCAAAATATTGCCGACATGGATGCCGATGTAATCACCATAGAATGTTCGCGTTCACAAATGGAATTGCTCGATGCTTTCGCCGATTTCAATTATCCAAACGAAATAGGTCCAGGAGTCTATGACATTCACTCACCTCGTGTACCTTCAAGTACTGAAATGGTACGATTACTAGAAAAAGCTTCGGCAGTGATTCCTGTAGATCAACTTTGGGTAAATCCGGATTGTGGTTTAAAAACACGTCATTGGGATGAAACCAAAAAGGCTTTAATCGAAATGGTAGCTGCAGCTCAACAAATGAGAATTGCTGTAGAAAACATTGCAACGGTATAATTCAATTCAAAAAAACCCAGTAGATTTAAAAATTTACTGGGTTTTCTTTTTAAGGAAACTATTATTAAACTACGATTTCATCAGATGGATCAAGCAATTTCTTTTTTGCTATAAACTCATGTTTCTTCACCACATACGTAACGGATAATGTATCATGCCATCCGCGCGCAGCAATTAAAAAAGAAAAAGGCTCCAAAGGAATTAATCTCGATACTGTTCGTATAATAATGCTTTTCATATTTGGTTTTGAACCGTCATGTTTGACAACAAGTGTTTTTGTAAAATATTTAGCGAAGGTTCTGGAGAAATACATTTCAGTCAGTCCATAATAAAAAAACAGGATAATAAGTCCAAAAAAGAAGTTTTCAATTGGGCTTAATGATGTAACCCAATTCGAAGCGGCATAACTATTGGTCAAGTCTCCAATTATATTTAAAGTGGTACCAATAGTGATTTCAATAACATAAACTATCAATATATCGATAATAAAATTCAGGAAACGCTGCTCTTTGGAAGCTAATAAATCATCTGTAACAGTAAATTTTTTATTTTCCATTTTTATTATTTTTGATTATTATAAAAAAGGTTTTAAGACTAATAACTATCTCAAATATAGTGAATTATTTACAAATTTAAACTGTTAGCTCTTGGTATTTTAACCCTGATTACTTCACAACACTTTTAATTTCATGGGAGTTCAGTGAACTTCGTTTGCAGGGAAAATCCTTTTTATTTTTTCTTTAAAAATAAAAAAATTGAAACGGAAAGCGGAACATCGAAGATTCAGCGAAGCTAAATAGCTCCAAAAAAAAAGCAGTTATCATTACAATAACTGCTTAAAATTTATCCTCTTCCCGAAACTTCGGGAGAAATGACAAAGTGTTCTATTCATTACGGTTTTCGATCAAAAATCAAAAATCGTTAATCATCATTCTAAAATCTTTAAGACCCACACATTTCACATTCGTCCGGACCTGCATTTTTAGACAATTCAATCATTGCTCTGTATTCATCAGCAGTCATCTCTACTGCTTCCGTTACTACAGGAATGGCAACTGGTTGTTCTTGAATTTCAATTGGCTCCGCTTTTTTATCATTGTTCAATGTAAATTTAATCGCATCCACCGCAGCTTTTGTTCTTAAATAATACATCCCTGTTTTTAATCCTGATTGCCAAGCGTAGAAATGCATTGATGTCAATTTAGAATAATTGGCATTTTGCATAAATAAGTTCAATGATTGCGATTGATCGACAAAATAACCCCGTTGACGTGACATATCGATAATGTCTTTCATTGACATTTCCCAAACCGTTTTGTACAATTCTTTCAAGTCTTGCGGAATGTTTAGGTCTTGAACAGAACCGTTATTACGCATTAATTCTTGTTTCAAAGTTTCGTTCCACAAACCGCGTTCCACTAAATCGTGCAATAAGTGTTTGTTTACCACAATAAATTCTCCCGAAAGTACTCTTCTCGTGTAAATATTAGAAGTATATGGTTCGAATGCTTCGTTGTTACCCAAAATTTGCGAAGTCGAAGCAGTTGGCATTGGCGCTACTAACAATGAATTTCTCACCCCATATTCCATCACTTCTTTTCTTAACGAAGCCCAATCCCAACGTCCTGATAATTCCTCATCTTTCAATCCCCAAAGGTTGTATTGAAATTCTCCTTGTGAAATTGGCGAACCTTTAAAAGTGGAATAAGGACCTTCTTCTTTCGCCATTTCCATCGATGCGGTTACAGCAGCAAAGTATAAGGTTTCAAAAATTTCCTGATTCAGTTTTTTAGCTTCATCACTGGTAAAAGGCAAACGCAACATAATGAAAGCATCGGCTAATCCTTGTACTCCAAGACCGATTGGTCTGTGGCGTTTATTAGAATTTTCTCCTTCTCTTACCGGATAATAATTTCTGTCGATAACTTTATTCAAGTTTCTCGTTACACGTTTCGTCACGGTAAACAACAAGTCATGATTGAATTTTTTGTTTTCCACAAACATTGGCAATGAAAGTGACGCCAGGTTACAAACCGCGATTTCATCTTTAGAAGTATATTCCATAATCTCAGTACACAAATTCGAAGAACGAATCGTACCCAGATTTTTTTGGTTTGATTTTCTATTGGCTGCATCTTTATACAACATGTAAGGCGTTCCAGTTTCAATTTGCGATTCCAGAATTTTCTCCCACAATTCATGTGCTTTGATGGTTTTTCTACCTTTTCCGCGTTTCTCGTAATCAATGTACATCGCTTCAAACTCTTCGCCATACACATCATACAATCCCGGACATTCGTTAGGACACATCAACGTCCAATAACTGTCTTCTTGTACTCTTTTCATGAATAAATCAGAAGTCCACATCGCAAAAAATAAATCTCTTGCACGCATTTCTTCTTTTCCGGTATTCTTTTTCAAGTCCAAGAATTCAAAAATATCCGCATGCCAAGTTTCGATATAAATCGCAAAACTTCCTTTACGTTTTCCACCACCTTGATCTACATAACGCGCCGTGTCATTGAAAACACGCAACATTGGAACAATTCCGTTTGACGTTCCATTAGTCCCTCGAATATAAGAACCTGTCGCTCTCACGTTATGAATAGAAAGTCCTATTCCACCTGCTGATTGCGAGATTTTAGCCGTTTGTTTCAACGTGTCATAAATCCCGTCAATACTATCGTCTTGCATTGCCAAAAGGAAACAAGAAGACATTTGAGGTTTTGGCGTTCCAGCGTTGAAAAGCGTTGGAGTCGCATGCGTAAAGAATTTTTTCGACATTAAGTCGTAAGTTTCTATTACTGATGTCAAATCATCTAAGTGAATTCCAACCGAAACACGCATCAACATATGTTGCGGACGTTCCACGATTTTACCGTTTATTTTTAGCAAATAAGAACGTTCCAGCGTTTTAAAGCCAAAATAATCGTAGTTGAAATCTCTGTTATATATCACATGTGAATCCAAGAATTCAGCATTTTTCATAATCACTTGATGCACTTCTTCAGACAACAAAGGAGCATCTTGCCCATTTCTCGGGTTTACATAATGAAACATATCGTTCATTGTTTCCGAAAATGATTTTTTTGTATTGGAATGCAAATTCGAAATTGCAATTCTCGCTGCCAATTGTGCATAATCTGGATGCGCAATAGTCATCGAAGCCGCAGTTTCGGCTGCTAAATTATCTAATTCTGACGTAGAAACTCCATCATAAAGTCCTTCAATTACTCGCATTGCTACTTTCACAGCATCTACCAAATCATTTAAACCATAACATAGTTTTTTAATTCTATCCGTGATTTTGTCGAACATTACCGGCTCTTTGTGGCCGTCTCTTTTTACTACGTACATACTTTTGTTTGTTTTTAAAACAGAAAATCCCTTCGCTGTTTTTTGTTATTTGTAATACTTTTTTGGAGCTATTTCCGCTTCCCGATAGCTATCGGGACGTTGCAATCTTTTTATTTTTAAAAGAAAAAATAAAAAGGATTTCCTCTTCAAACGAAGTTCACTGAACACCTATAAAAATAGAAATTAAGTGAAGTAATCTGGGCTAATCTACAAAGACTCGTAACTTATTGAAACCCTTTTCTTTAATTTCTAATTTTTTATAGAAATTTCATCTAATTTTTCCAAAGCATCAAATCTACTATCGTCCGATTTCTCAACTTTATCAAAAACTTCTTTATTGTCGTCCCAATTATAATATTTGTTTTCATACTTTAAAAAAGAATTTGGAAATTGATTCCCAGATTTCTTCTCCTCAAGATATTCTTCAAAAGATAATTTCTTTTCTTTTGTTATATCACAAATTTCCAAATAACCTTTATAATCAATAAGAAAAAATCTAGTTGTTTCTGCTTGGCAATAATCATTAGGAAGATCTGATATTACATACGGTGTTAATTGTCCACATTCATCAATGCAAAAAGCTAATAATACACTTTTTGCGATTTTAATATCACAAACCGCAAAAAACTGAACCTTATATATTTGATAAAAATTATTTTCTTGATTTACATTTTCATCTTTTAGAGAAAATGACATTTCTCCATCAAAAACCAATAAAACATTAGTACTTTCAGTGACTTTTTTTAAATTTAAAATTTCAAAACTTTCCCATTCACTATTTTTTTTAGAATATTTTTCTAAATATAATTCCATGATTTATTTATGTTTTTAATTAATATTTTTTTATACAAGTTTATATAAACACTATCCATTAAAAATCAGCGTCAAAAGATATTTTTTGAGCATCACTATCGGTGTTCATCACTCCTGCTTTTTGATATTCGGCTACTTTCTTTTCAAAGAAATTTGTTTTCCCTTGAAGCGAAATCATATCCATAAAATCAAAAGGATTTGTAGTATTGTATTCTCTGTCGCAACCTAATTCAACCAACAATCTATCGGCAACAAATTCTAAATATTGCGTCATTAATACCGCATTCATCCCTATTAAACTTACCGGAAGCGATTCGGTGATGAATTCTCTTTCTATATTTAAAGCATCTACAATAATACTTCTAATTCTTTCTTTTGGCACTTTATTCACCAAGTGATGGTTGTGCAAATGCACCGCGAAATCACAGTGAACTCCTTCATCACGAGAAATCAATTCGTTAGAAAATGTCAATCCTGGCATTAATCCACGCTTTTTCAACCAATAAATAGAACAAAATGCTCCCGAAAAGAAAATCCCTTCCACCGCTGCAAAAGCGATTAATCGCTCCGCAAACGAATCGGATTCAATCCATTTCAAAGCCCAGTCCGCTTTTTTCTTAATAGCCGGAAAAACTTCCAAAGCATTGAATAAGTCATCTTTCTCCGCTTCATCTTTTACATAGGTATCAATCAATAACGAATAGGTTTCGCTGTGAATGTTTTCCATCATGATTTGAAAACCATAGAAGAATTTTGCTTCAGCATATTGCACTTCATTCACAAAATTTTCAGCCAAATTCTCATTTACAATTCCGTCAGAAGCAGCAAAAAAAGCAAGAATATGTTTTACAAAATAACGCTCCTCGTCAGAAAGCTTATTATTCCAGTCATTTAAATCTTGTGACAAATCTATTTCTTCAGCAGTCCAAAAACTAGCTTCCATCTTTTTATACCATTCCCAAATATCATGATGTTTGATAGGAAAAATTACGAAACGATTTTTATTTTCTTGTAAAATTGGTTCAACTTGCGTCATTATAATTGTTTATTTTTTTGAGATTTTAAAGAAATTTTATGCATTCTGCGGATTACAAAGATTGTGAAATATTGCGGAAATTAAAAGCCAAACTTATTCACAATCGCCCCTAGTTTTTAACAAATGGAAAAAATCAGGATACTTTTCATAAAAATCATAAAAAACTATACATCAGTATTTTAAAATTTAAAAAAAGAGATGAAGTACCGTAAAATATAGGATTTTAAAAACAGGAAACAAGAAAAATTTAATTTTTTTTGGATTTATTTTTTGAGCTCTTGGGCGACTATTTCAAGCTCTGCATACCAGTCCTCTCCAAACTTTCTAACCAAAGCCTCTTTGACAAATTTATACACCGGCACTTCAAGTTCCTGACCTAAAGAACAGGCTGGATCACAAATATCCCATTTGTCATAATTAACGGCTGCAAACTCCGTAAAATCTTTCACACGAATAGGATATAAATGACAAGAAACAGGCTTTTTCCAATCAATTATTCCTTGATTATACGCTTGCTCGATACCGCATAAAGCAGTTTTACCGTCAAAAATTACATAGGCGCAATCTTTATTGTCAATCAACGGTGTTTCAAGATCACCGTCAGTTCCTGTTGTCCAAGTTCCTTGCGCTTCGATAGCAGCAATTCCTTGTTTGCGTAAAAATGGTTTTACTTTAGGATAAATTTCTTCTAATATCTTAGTTTCCTCAACGCTCAAAGGAGCTCCCGCATCACCATCAACACAACAAGCCCCTTTACAGGCGGATAAATTGCAAACAAAATCTTTTTCGAGTATGTCTTCTGAGACGATGGTTTTTCCTAATTGAAACATTATTTTGGGGTACTGGGATTATAAAGTGCAAAGGTAGTTAAAGTAAATTGTAATTTTTTAGATAAAAACCAACTTTAACTTTTTTAAAACCAACGGAAAAATTGACTTTTAAAACCAACTAACAGACTAACAGTAAATAACATACCGGCAAAAATAACAAAAAATCAATTAAAAATCGGTCTGTAAAAAAATGAATCAGAATTGTTGTAATAAAATTTAATTTTAATCAAAAATCTATCGAAAAGTTTAACTTTGCAAACAAAAAATTATGTTTGAAATCGATTTTAGAGAAATAATTACGGTTGGAATGGTACTTTTTGCTGTAATTGACATCGTGGGAAGCATTCCTATTATTGTTGATTTAAGATCAAAACATGGACATATAGAATCCGAAAAAGCTTCAATAGTAGCCGGTACAATTATGATTGTTTTCCTTTTTGTGGGAGAAGAATTATTGAATTTAATAGGAATTGATGTGAACTCATTTGCCGTTGCCGGTTCGTTTGTATTATTCTTTCTGGCACTAGAGATGATTTTAGGCATTCGCATTTATCGTGATGAAGAAGCGAGTTCCGCATCTATAGTCCCTTTGGCGTTTCCCTTGATAGCCGGAGCCGGTACAATGACAACTTTACTCTCTTTACGTTCCCAGTTTTTTACCATAAATATTGTTATTGCAATACTATTGAATATTATTCTGGTATATATCGTTTTGAAATCATCATCTAAAATCGAAAAAATATTAGGAGAAAATGGACTTGGCGTGATCCGAAAGACTTTTGGCGTAGTACTTCTTGCAATTGCTGTTAAATTATTCGCTGCGAATGTTAAAGGTTTGTTCGTCTAAAATAAATTTTCATAAATTTACCCCCTAAGATAATTTTAAAAGACAATCTGATTTTTGGACAGACCTGTTTCTAAAACAAAAAAATCTATTTCTTTTACATCAAAAACAAAAACGTATTATGAAAATTTTTACTAACATATTGGTGTTTTTAGCATTAGCGCTAATCATATTTAATGTTACTTTGTTGGATTTTAGAAATCCATTTCAAGGAGATAGCGTAGTTGCTTTTATTGGAATTGCCGCTTCTTTTTGTGCCGTTTTGATACTTCTAATTTTTAGGATGGCTAAAAAAATAGAAGAAAAATCAAACGACCAACTATAACAATGTTTGATGTTCTCGTAGTTGGTGGTGGCGTTTCCGGAATGTCATGTGCACTCGTTTTGGGTTCTGCAAAAAACAAATCCTTTGCTGCTGACAAAAAAATAGGAATTTTTACCCATCAAAAAACATCTTCTCTTCAAGATGCGCTGTTTAATAATGCATACGGAATAGCTCCGGGGAAATTAGGCTCTGAATTATTGGAGGAAAGCACGGAACATCTTTCGAAAGCCTATCCTCATGTTACTCAAATTCCAGATGAAAAAGTACTAAAAATTGAAGGACAATTTCCTGAATTTACAGTCCTTACAAACAAGAACTCTTACCGAACTAAAATAATTGTCATAGGCATTGGATCCGCAAATACTTTTGCAATTGAAGGATTGATGCATTATGTAGAATCCCATCAAAAATCCCTTCCCGAAAAACAACGAATCCAACTAAAAAACAGCGACCACAAAGTTGCTGAAGGAATTTATGTCATAGGAACTTTAGCAGGCTGGAGAAGTCAACTGGCTATTGCTGCCGGAAGCGGTGCCGCCGTTGCAACAGATATTCTTACGGTATGGAATGACGGCGTGCAGACTCATGCACACGACAGTATCAGGTAAATAGAATTTGATTCTGAAAAATCACTGGAAAAATAGTGGTAGGTTTACAATTTCAATACACTATTTTATGTTATCACTATTATTGGGTCTGACTAGGCTCATCATTTTTGTACTATTCGTTTCCTTTTTCTCGATTATTTTCTATTTGATGAGTTTTTTTCGTAGCGAAGAAAACAATTCCAAAAGAGGACTTTTACTACGTGATTTTTTAATAAGAGGGCTTAATATCATTTTAGGCATTCGTACCATAATTTACGGTGAAAAACCAACCATACAAGGACTGATTGTAGCCAACCATCGTTCTTATTTTGACCCAATCGTTATTGTAAATCAAATACATGCTTTTCCTGTAGGAAAGAAAGAAGTCGCCTCATGGCCTATGATTGGCTACATCTGCAAAATATCCGGTGTTTTATTTGTAGACAGAAAGTGTCCAAAAAGCAGACAAGAAACTGCCGAAAATATTCGAGAAGTTCTGGCCAAAGGATATTCTATCATTAATTTCCCAGAAGGCACAACAGATGTTCTACCAACGACTGTAGATTTTAATTATGGCTCGTTTGTGATGGCCACTAAGATTAAAGCAGCAGTTATTCCTATTGCTATTGATTACAAAGAAAAAACAGATGCTTTTGTGGGAGATGATACTTTCATTCCGCATTTTTTAAAGTGTTTTGGAAAATGGACTACCGAAATTAAAATCACTTTTTTTCCACCTATTTACTCTGAAGATGCAACCTACTTATTAAATACATCTAAAAAGATGATAGATGAAGAACTCATTCGGTATAGAAAAGATTGGAATAATGAAAATTAATTGTTTTTAAAACGAGTATTTTTCCTCACTGTTACTTCTTTGAAACCGCCTTAATCATTGCATCCTCTTTCAATACAATCTCATAATAACAGCTTTCCCCATACAATTGTCGGGCGAATTCAGCAGTCAAGTATCTTTTCACCAATGACTTGCTTTTTCCGAAATTTAAATCCAATCCGTTTCCGAAGATAAATTTTTGAAACAAATTAAAATACAAATCCGTTTGATTCATTTTAATTTTGAATTGTTCGAAAGTCAGTCCTTTAAAAGCGCTTCTGTTTTTATCCAATTGTTCGAAAACAAAATTGCCCACGATTCCGGATTGTAATAAATAAGCGGCACTTTCATTTCCGTGTTCCACTTCTAGCGGTACAAAAACATCAGGAACAATTCCGCCTCCGCCGTATACAATTTTACCTTTTTTAGTCTTGAACTTTATGGTATCAGAAACTTTTATACTGTCTTTTTCATACAATTCACCATTTCCAAAACGAGCTTCTGATTCTTTAAAATACGCCTCATTTCCTTTCGAATAAGGCTTTTGAATCGAGCGACCGGTTGGCGTATAATACCTGGCAATAGTCAATCGAACCGCTGAACCATCGGCAAAATCCATTTCTCGTTGTACCAATCCTTTTCCAAAAGAACGGCGTCCCACAATAGTCCCTCTGTCATTATCTTGAATCGCCCCCGCTAGAATTTCACTGGCTGAAGCACTGTTTTCATTGATTAAAACAAATACGTTTCCGGTTTCAAAACTGCCTTTTTTGGTTGCAAATGTCTTGTCTATATTCCCGTTTTTATTCTTGGTAAAAACAATCAGCTGCTTATCCGTCAACAATTCATCGGCAATAGCAATCGCTTCTTCCATATAACCGCCACCATTATCACGAACATCAATCACGAGTGATTTTGCACCTTGTTGTTTCAGTTTAGTTAAACCCGCCATAAACTCTCTATAGGTCGTTTCGGCAAATCTGTTTATTTTTATATAACCCGTTTTATTACTCAAAAGCAAAGCGGCATCAACACTTTTTAGAGGAATAACATCCCGTTTTATTTTTACTTTTAGCTTTTTGCCTTCGGATTTTCTGTAGATAGTCAATTCAATATCAGAACCCACCGTTCCTTTCAATTTAGAATACAAACTGTCACTTGGCAATTTTCGTCCAAATAATTTTGTTTTATCGGCATACAAAATTCGGTCACCTGCCTTTATTCCAGCTTTTGCCGAAGGGCCATTTTCAACTGGTTTTATAACCGCAACTGAATCGTTATACATATAAAAGTTTACGCCTATCCCCACAAAATTTCCTTTCATGCTTTCTACCACTTCCAGCTGATCGCTTGGCGGAATATATACGGAATGCGGGTCGAGTTGCGCCAGAATATTATCTACGGTAAGGTTTACAATAGAATCCGTATTGATATCATCGACGTATTCATTGTCGATAAAATCAATCAGTTTATTGAGTTTGCTCCTAGAGTTGTTTCTGTCCGAAAAATCAGCTGCGTTAGGAAAATTCAACATTCCGCCCAGCACAACACCCAGAGCGAGTGTTGAGAAAATAATAATGGGCAAATATTTTACGTTATATTTCATACGAAGACAACATTTATTCTTCTAATATTGGGATATGTTCTACCTCAACTCCTGCTTTAATAAGGAACTGAATTCCTGAATCGTCACGGTATCCATTCTGATACACCACTCTTTTTATTCCGGATTGATGAATCAATTTGCTGCACTCTTTACAAGGCGAAAGCGTAATATACAAAGTCGCTCCTTCGCAGGATTGTGTGGATCGTGCCACTTTCAGAATTGCATTTGCTTCAGCATGTAAAACATCCCAACGCGTCAATCCTTCTTCATCTTCACAGCAATTTTCAAAACCGGATGGCGTTCCGTTGTATCCGTCAGAGATTATCATTCTATCCCGCACAATAATCGCACCAACTTGTTTGCGTTTACAATACGATAAAAGACCCCATTCTTTGGCAATTCTAAGATACGCTTTATCGTATTTATTTAATTTTTTTTCGTTCATTTTTATCTAATCCAGATTTCACTTTCAACAATCATTGGTATCACTACTCCTATTATAAATGCCGACATCACTAATGTCCAATCGCGTTTCGAGAATCGAAAAACGGTTTGAACAATATACGACAAAATCAAAACCATAAAAACCACTACAATCTGGGCCACTTCTATTCCTAATGCAAATTCTGACAATGGCAATATTTTAGAAGTAGCATCGCCTCCAAGAATCGATTTGAAATAATTTGAAAAACCCAATCCATGAATTATTCCAAAGAAAAGTGTGATAAAAAACACCAAATTTATACTCTCTTTCTTACTTGATTTTCCCGCCGTAAAAAGATTAAACAACGCCGTTATCAGTATCGTTATTGGAATTAATAATTCGACAACATTCACTTTAATCGCAACTATACCAAAAACAGAAAGCAATAAAGCCATCGTATGTCCAATGGTAAAAAGCGTCACCAAAAGCACAATTCTCTTCCAATCTTTAAAAGAGAAAGGAATCGCTAATGCTATTAAAAATAAAACATGGTCATAAGCATGAATATCTAAAACGTGTTTTAATCCTATTTGAAAGTAAATCCAAAATTCTGACATAGGTAATTTATTAGGTTGATAAAGGGGTTGTAAACTTACGATTAATTTTGAAAATGATTGATTTGATTATTTAAATAAATACAATTCAAAAGAGATCAAATTCAAAGAAAAAATATAAAAAAATTAAAATCATTAATTTAAAAATAGATTTATCTTTGTAAGATAAAAAAACAATAATTATGTCATTTTCAGATTTATTTGATAGCGAATTCAAACAAAGAAATAAAGGTCATTTTTCAGCTATTGTTCGTGTAGCATTGGCTGACGATAAGTTTGCTCCAGAAGAGAAACTATTTTTAGACAAACTGGCTGTTCGATTAGAAATTTCTCAAGCAGAATATGAAGAAATTTTAGAAAACCCATTAAAATATCCCATAAACCCTCCTTATTTACATGAGCAAAGACTGGAGCGTTTGTTTGATTTAGCGAGAATGGTTCATGTGGATCATCAGTTAGGTGACACACAAGAATTATTATTAAGAAAAATTGGAGTAGCACTAGGCTTTAATGCTGAAAATGTAGACTATATTATACATAAAGCACTTAAATTAGTAGATAGAAAAGTCGATATAGATACTTTCCTTTTCGAAATGCAAAACATGAACAAGTAATTGTAAAGTATAAAAAAAGCTCCCAGAAATCTGGGAGCTTTTTTATTAAACATGCATTTTAGTACTTGCTTAATTTAGCTTTATGCATAAATTCTTCCGCTTTTTCCACCATGTTGTAGCTTCCGCAAAAGAACGGAACCCTTTGATGTAATTCCGTAGGTTCAATTTCCATGATTCTATTAAAACCATCTGAGGCTTTTCCTCCCGCTTGTTCAGCAATAAAAGCTAATGGATTGCATTCATATAACAATCTTAATTTTCCTTTTGGTGCTTTAGAACTCGTAGGATATAGATAAATCCCGCCTTTAATCATATTTCTATGAATATCCGAGACTAAACTCCCTATATATCTTGAAGTATAAGGTCTGTCTCCTTCTTCTAACTGACAATATTTTATATAATCTTTTACTCCTTGCGGAAAATGAACATAGTTCCCTTCGTTAATGGAATAAATATGGCCATCAGTTGGGAATTGCATTTTTGGATGCGATAAATAAAAGGTTCCAATCGCTGGATTCAACGTAAATCCGTTCACTCCGTGTCCTGTTGTATAAACCAACATCGTCGAGGTTCCGTAAATAACATATCCCGCCGCAACCTGATTGATTCCCGGCTGTAAAAAATCTTCAATGGTAACTGGAGTCCCTATTGGAGTAACTCTTCTATAAACCGAAAATATAGTTCCAACCGAAACATTTACATCAATATTTGATGAACCGTCAAGCGGATCCATTAAAACCACATATTTGTTATTATGACTGTTGTCACTCCCTTCTACAGTGATAAAATCATCATTCTCTTCGGAAGCAATACCACATACAATTTCACGATTGATTAAAGTTTGAATAAAAACTTCATTCGCATAAACATCGAGTTTTTGCTGGTCTTCTCCTTGTATGTTTTGTTCTCCGGCAGCACCCACAATATCAACTAATCCAGCTTTGTTTACTTTATAATTGACCACTTTGGCAGCCAGTCGGATGGAGTTAATGATTCGGGATAATTCGCCTGACGAATATTGAAAAGCGTTTTGGTTTTCAATGATAAATTCTCCTAGTGTTTTGTTGCGTTCTTCCATTAAGAAATCGATGTAGTTGTTTTGAAGTCACAAATATCGTTTTTTTTGTGAAAATGATTTGAATAATATTTACTTAGTTTGTCAGTATTGTATATTTGCTTATTAAAACACAAAATTAATACGTAAAAATGCAGTTTTATTGCGTTTTTGAAGCATTAAAATAAAAATTTATGAAATGAGCAGTATGGAAGTTTGATAAAAACGCCGATACAGTAATGCGAATTCCATATTCAAAATAAATTAAATATAAACTACGTATGAATATTAGAAGAGGAGAGCCACAAGATATGCAAGCTGTTTTAGGTCTTATCCAAGAATTAGCCGAATTTGAAAAGGAGCCAGATGCTGTTCTTGTAACTGTTGACGATTTAATTCGGGATGGTTTTGGTCCTGTCCCTCTATTTCATGTTTTTGTTGCCGAAGTTGAGTCAGACCCGAGCGATAGCGAACAGGCGAAGCAAATTGTGGGTATCGCATTGTACTATTACCGCTATTCGACTTGGAAAGGAAAAACAATTCATTTAGAAGATTTAGTGGTAAAAGACAAAATGCGTGGAACCGGACTTGGATATGCTTTATATTCTGAAATTATAAAACAGGGTAAAAAAGATCAGGTTCGAAGAGTGGAATGGAATGTACTGGACTGGAATACCCCGGCAATAGAATTCTATGAAAAATCAGGTGCAAAAGTGCTGCGGGACTGGGATGTTGTACAAATGGATGAAGCAGGAATCAACGATTTTGTGGAGAATAAATTGAAATAAAGTAAAAGAACAATTTTTGTTTAAGACTATGAGAGTATTCAAATTTGGAGGAGCTTCTGTAAAAGATGCCGCAGGAATTAAAAACGTATATGACGTTTTACAAAAAGTGGGTTATGAAGATGTATTGTTAGTGGTTTCTGCAATGGGAAAAACGACGAATGCACTGGAAATTGTCATAAAAAACTATTTCGACAAATCGGCTGAGTTAAATTCATCAGTCCAAGAAGTAAAAAAATACCACAATCAAATTTTGATGGATTTATTTGAAGATGACAAAAACGAAGTTTTCGCCGCTGTAAATACTCAATTTGCTGATTTAGAATATTTCCTTACACATAATAAATCTCCCAATTATAATTTTGTTTACGACCAGATTGTAAGTTATGGCGAATTAATTTCGACAACTATCCTCAGTCATTTCATGAATTTCATGGGAATAAAAACGCAATGGCTGGATGTGCGTAATTTCATAAAAACGGATGCAAATTATAGAGATGCGGAAGTAGACTGGGAATTGACACAGAAAAACATTTCTAAAAACGTAAAACGAAAAATACTGAACATCACACAAGGTTTCTTGGGTTCAGATGAGAATAATTTCACCACCACTTTAGGTCGTGAAGGCTCCGATTATACTGCTGCAATTTTTGCGTATTGCTTAAATGCCGAAAGCGTAACCATCTGGAAAGATGTTCCCGGAGTAATGAATGCCGATCCGAGATATTTTGAAAACGCAAGTTTATTAAATCAGATTTCGTATCGTGAAGCCATTGAATTAGCTTTTTACGGTGCAACGGTTATTCATCCAAAAACGCTGCAACCTTTACAAAAAAAGGAAATCCCTTTGTATGTAAAATCATTTATAAACCCATTATTAAAAGGGACAAGTGTTTCCAAAGGTGTTGACTTAGAACCGTATTTGCCTTGTTTTATTGTCAAAAGAAACCAGCTTTTGATTTCGCTTTCATCAATAGATTTCTCTTTCATCATGGAAGAAAACATCAGCGAGATTTTTGCTCTGTTTCACCAATTTAAAATAAAAGTAAACTTAATCCAGAATTCTGCGATTAGTTTCTCTGTATGTGTGGAGGATAAATTTGACAATTTTAAAGCGCTGAACGCCATTTTATCTAAAAAATTTAAAGTGGATTACGACGAGAATGTAACCTTATATACTATCCGACATTTCAACGAAACAGCAGCTCAAACTGTTGAGAAAAACAAAGTAGTTTTATTGAAACAAGTCAGTCGTGAAACCATGCAAGTGATTACTAAAGAAGTTTAAAAACTGTTTCAACAATATTAAAAATGGGAATCGGAATTTAATTTTGATTCCCATTTTTTGTTGCTCCAAAGCATAAAATCAAGAACTCTAAACCAGAATATGTCGATTTGTCTATTCCCTGATTTTCTGATTGACGCATTTTCTAATTATCGGATTATAAGTACTACTTTTGATACTTTCGAGTTATAGTATTTATGTTGAAAAAATTACTTTTTTGGATTGTAATAAGCTGTTTTTCTGGGCTCCATGCTCAGGAAATTAATTCGCTGTACAAAACCAAAAAAATTCTTCCTTCCCGCGACACTATTTACATTGAAAAAGAAAGTATTAATTCCAGTTTTTTCAAACTGCTTGACGCCAATGGCAAACCCATCGACAGCACTTTATTTAAAATAGATTTTAAAAAAGGGACTTTAATTCTAAAGGAAAATAGTGCTTTTAACTCCGATTCGCTTACGATACACTATCTTAAATTTCCTGAAATACTAACCAAAGAATACCGCATTTACGATCCCAGCAGAGTAGTCAGTAATGAAGCAGGGACTGGCAATCTGTATAAAATTGAAGAGAAAAACCTAAAGAAAAATATGCCTTTTGATGGTTTGAATACTTCCGGAAGCATTACCCGTGGCATTACCATAGGAAACAATCAAAATGCGGTTTTGAACTCTAATTTAGATTTACAAATTACAGGAAAAATTTCCGAAAAAGTAAGTTTGAGAGCCTCCATTCAAGACAGTAATATCCCGTTGCAGGATGGCGGATATTCTCAAAAACTGGATCAGTTTGACAATGTTTTCATGGAATTGTTCAGTGACCAATGGAACATTCGAGCAGGAGATATTTTTCTGGAAAACAAGAAAACCCAATTCCTCAATTTCAATAAAAAAGTACAGGGACTGGCGACTAATTTCAACTTTGGAACCGAAGAAAACAAAACGAATGTATTTGCATCAGCAGCATTAGTTCGAGGCCAATATGCCAAAAGTAATTTTGTGGGACAAGAAGGCAATCAAGGTCCTTACAAATTAAAAGGACAAAATGGAGAATTATATGTACTGGTTGTTTCGGGTTCAGAGCGGGTTTATGTAAATGGCATTTTACTGAAACGAGGCGAAAACAATGATTATACAATAGATTACAATGCCGGTGAAATTGTATTTACGCCACTTTTTACTATAACTTCTGAAATGCGGATTGCTATAGAATATCAATATTCCGACAGGAATTACACCCGTTTTGTAACCTATGCCGGTGCCACGCATGAAAATGAAAAATGGAGTTTTGGAGGGTATTTATATTCGGAAAACGACTTGAAAAACCAACCGCTACAACAAAATTTATCGAAAGAACAAGCCCAGATTTTAGTCAATTCCGGAGACAATCCTGATTTAATGACAGCGCCTTCTGCCTATTCTGATTCCTACTCCGAAAACAAAGTGCTGTATCGAAAAACGATCGTTAATGCCGTTGAAATTTTCGAATACTCAAATGATGCGCAACAGGAACTATTCAATGTCCGATTCACTTTGGTAGGAACCAATAATGGGAATTATATGGTAACAAATTCGGCTACCATTACCCGAGTTTATGAATATGTAGAGCCAATAAACGGTATTCCTCAAGGAAATTATGAACCGATAATTCAGCTCATTGCGCCTACAAAAATTCAAGTAGCCACCTTTTTGGGAAAATACAACCCCAGCGAAAAAACGGCTGTTGATTTTGAAATTGGTCTCAGCAACAATGATAAAAATTTATTTTCACCCATTGATGACTTCAACAATCAAGGCTTAGCTGGAAAAATAAATGCCAAGCAACGTATTTTTTCAAAAAAATGGCAGATGGATGCTTTTGCCAATTATCAATTTATACAAAAAGATTTCAGATCCGTGGAACGACTGTACAATATAGAATTTGACAGGGATTGGAACTTAGGAACCGCTGCCATTGGAAATCAAAGTTTATTGGTTTCCGGTTTGCAATTGGACTTAAATCCAGAACCAAAATCCACCAATAAAGGATTATTTTTGTATCAGTTTGAAAAACTGAATTTCTCCGAAAATTTTTCTGGAAGCAGACATATTTTAAATGGTTTATTTCGAATAAAAAAATGGACCTTTCAAAACCAAGGCAGTTTCTTAAAAAGTGACGGTACTGTTTTATCTTCTAAATTTTTAAGAAACCAATCTCAAATGCGTTTTCATTTTGATAAAAACTGGGTTGGTTCCAGCTTGCGATTAGAAGACAATCAAGAAAAAAACAAAGCAACCAATCAATTTTCGACATTAAGCCAAAAATTTACGGAGTATGGTTTTTTTACCGGTCGTGGTGATAGCACTAAAGTTTTTGTAGAATTGGGCTATTTAAGAAGAACCAATGACAGCCTACAAAATGGCTTGATTCAGCGGGTCAATTCCTCCCAGACTTTGATGCTGAAATCGAAATTAATTCAAACTAATAAAAGTGATTTGTCCCTTTATGCCAATTACAGAATCTTGGATTTTGTGGATGCAACAAGAAAAAGAGAGCCTTCATTAAATTCGAGAATAGTATACACGGATCGTTTCTTCAATCAATTAATCCAAAGCACAACGGTTTATGAAACGAATTCAGGAACCATTCCACAACAGGAATTTACCTATCTCGAAGTCTCCGCAGGTCAGGGCGTTTATACGTGGAATGATTATAACGGCAATGGAATTCAGGAATTACAGGAGTTTGAAGTTGCTCCATTTATCGATCAGGCAAAATTCATCAGAGTATTTTTACCCAATCGGATTTATATAAAAACACATCAAAATAAATTCTCACAATCCGTGACATTGAACCCGAATCAGTGGCAAAATGAAAAAGGAATAAAAAGATTACTTTCCTATTTCTACAATCAAACCGCATTTATAATTGACCGAAAAACGAGAAGTGACGGAGATAATTTTGAATTAAATCCGTTTAGCGGTTCCAATGAAAATGTGCTGGGATTAAATTCCAGCTTGAGGAATAGCTTGTTTTACAATCGAGGAAAGCAAAACCATTCGATTACCTATTCTTATCTTCAGAATAAAATGAAAAACCTCTTGTCGATAGGTTCGCAGGAAGCTACAAACAGTTCGCATCAATTGCAGTATGGACATATGTACCAAAAAAGTTGGCTGTTCGGTTTTTTTGCCAAAACAATCCAAACCACTATTCAATCAGAGAATTTCCCGGAAAAAAATTATGAAATAAACGGATATCAATTGGCTCCAAAAATCAGTTATTTATTCTCTAAAAACACCAGTTGGGATCTCTTTTATGAATTACAAAGCAAAGAAAACCAGATTGGAATTTTCGAAACATTACTACAAAACCGTTTTGGAACTTCCTTTTCCTATGCCAGTGATAAAAAAATAACGCTAAACGGAGAAGTTTCTTTTTACCAAAATAAATTTGAAGGAAATGAATTTTCTTCGGTTGGATTTCAAATGCTCGAAGGTTTACAAACTGGGCAGAACTTGACTTGGAGATTGCTTTTGCAAAAAAACATCACACAATTTTTAGACATTAATTTCAATTATCAAGGACGAAAAAGTGAAACAAGCCAAGCCATTCATACCGGAAACGTTCAATTGAGAGCTTATTTTTAATGTTGAAATCTGGAATAATTTCATCGGATGACTTTCCAAATATGATTATTTTTTATTATTTTTATTACATAAAATTTAAAATCAAACTATTATGAAAAAATTACTGTTGTTATGTTTTGTAATTATTTTGTCGGTAAACTTGCAAGCACAAGAAACTGCAGCTGAAAAGAAAGCAGCGAAAGCTAAAACTGAAAAATTGGCTAAAGCCAAAAAAGAAAAAGCTGCTACTTCTAAAAAAACAGCAAAAGACAAAGCAGAAGCTGCCAAAGACAAAGCAACTACAGCTAAAGAAAAAGCGGAAACTGCAAAAGATAAAGTAGTCAAAAATAAAGCCGAAACTGCAAAAGAGAAAGCAGCAGTAACTAAAGAGAAAGCAACTGAGTCTAAAAAAAATGCAAAAGATAAAGCGGAAACTGCAAAAGATAAAGCAGCGACGGCTAAAACAACAGTAAAAGAAAAAGCTGCGAATACAAAATCAGTAAAAAAAATTAGGGAAACCAATGAAAAAGCACCTAAAGTAGCCGACAAAATAACAGGTGAATACAATGGCAAAAAAGTATATACTGGTCCTCGAGGAGGAAAATATTACATTAACTCAAACGGAAATAAAACCTATATCCAAGAATAATTTTTTATAGAAAGTATCTTAAAAAGGCTATCCCTAAAAAAGATAGCCTTTCTTTATTCTAGTCCATCAGAAAGAAAAAAACAATCTGAAACAGTCTTCAATAACTGGATAACTTAATAGTTTAGTAATATTTTGCAAATACAAAAAAGGGCTTAACTTATGTATCTTTCACCTATAAAAAACATTTGATACAATTAGAAATGGATATAAAAACCGCCCCTAAAACTATTTTGATTGCACCTTTAAACTGGGGTTTAGGCCATGCCACCCGTTGCATTCCAATCATTAGAGCTTTACAAGATAACAACTACATCCCAATAATTGCTTCTGATGGTATTGCTCTTGAATTACTGCGAAAAGAGTTTCCCAACATCCAAACACTGGAACTACCATCCTATCAAATTGAATATGCTAAAAATGGTGCCAATTTTAAATGGAAATTAATAAAAAATGGTCCAAAAATGGTTAGAGCCGTTTTGGAAGAAAAAAAAATAATTCAAAATTGGATTGAAAAATATGCAATAGACGGAATTATTTCGGATAACAGATTGGGGGTTTTCAGCAAGAATGTGCCCTCCGTATTTATCACTCATCAATTGAATGTGATGACAGGAAATACCACTTGGGTAACCAGTAAAATACATCAATATATTATAAAAAAATACACCGAATGTTGGGTTCCTGATCTTGTGGGAACTTCAAATCTGACAGGCAAACTAGGCCATATTGACAATCCAAATCTCAAGACAAAATATATTGGTCCTTTGAGCAGGCTCCAAAAGAAATTGTTACCAAAAAAATATGATTTATTGGTGATTCTCTCTGGCCCTGAACCTCAACGCAGCATGTTAGAAAAACATTTAAAAGAAGAAATCGTTAAATACAACGGCAATGTAATTTTCATTGAAGGAAATATCGAAAAGGAACAAAAAATAACAGCAATTGGAAATGTCACGTATTACAACTTCATGAATTCAACCGAACTGGAACAGGCTTTTAACGAAAGTGAAATGGTTCTTTGCCGTTCGGGTTACACTACAATCATGGATCTAGCCCAACTGAGAAAAAAAGCTTTTTTTATTCCAACACCAGGACAATATGAACAAGAATATTTAGCCAAAAAATTAAAGAAAGAAGGTCTGGTTCCTTATGCTACGCAAGATGATTTTAGAATGGAAAACATTCGAGAAATTGAGGAATATAAAGGATTGCCTCGGTTAGACACTACATTAGACTGGAAAATATTATTCAAAATTTTTGAAAAAAATTAATAGTTATTACAACTGTAATTTGTAAAACACTTCAAATACACAACCCCTGCTTTAGGCTTTTTCCATAATCAAAAAGCACACTAATTACCATACTTTCAAAGTATATAATTAGTGTGCTTTTATAAAAATATAAAAAATTAATCTAGATTATCGGTGTCAAATTTCTTATCTCCAAATTTTTCGTGTTTGATAATTTTGGCATTAATCATAAAATAAACATACTCTGCAATATTTGTACAATGCTCCGAAATACGTTCCAAATGTTTTAAAACAATCACAAGATTTGTTCCTGAAACTACGGTCTTAGAGTTAGACTTCATTTCATTTATAATATTGTGAATGGCTTCATCACTTTCATTTTTTATGGTATTATTCAATATGAAAATCTCACCAATCGTACTTTCATTACGAGTTAAAAAACACTCGTTTGTTTTTATTGTAATAGTCTCAACTTGTCTGGCAATATCAGTAATACTGAACTTAACAATTAAGTCATGTTTATCTTTAATGTTTTTAGATTTTTTTATGATGCTTATGGCTAAATCACCTATTCTTTCTATCTCATTGCTAATTTGCATGGCTGACATAATAAAACGTAAATCAGAAGCGACTGGCTGATGCAAGGCAAAAACGCTCTGACAAATTTCATCAATTTTAACATCCAATTTATCAATCCTATTTTCTATTTTTTTTACTTCTTTACCTTCCGCGACAGGTTCTGAAAGTAATGCTTTGACAGCCTCAGTCACCTGACTTTCGGCTAAATTTCCTATTTTTATTATTATGCCCTTAAGTTTTCCTAGTTCTGTTTCTATGTGTGACCCCATTTTTTAAAGATTTAAAAGATTTAAAATTAAACGATTCTGAATGCAAATCAAAATCAATCTTATCCAAATCTTCCCGTTATATAATCTTCCGTTTGTTTTTGTGACGGCTTTGTAAATATAGTTTTTGTTTTATCATATTCAATCAATTCACCCATATAGAAAAAAGCGGTTGTATCACTCACACGTCCTGCTTGCTGCATATTGTGTGTTACAATAACGATTGTATATTTATTTTTTAATTCGTAAATAAGTTCTTCAATTTTGGAGGTAGAAATTGGATCCAAAGCCGAAGTAGGCTCATCCATTAACAATATAGAAGGCTGAATTGCTAATGCACGTGCAATACACAAACGTTGTTGTTGTCCTCCTGAAAGTTCAAAAGCCGACTTCTTCAATTTGTCTTTCACTTCTCCCCAAAGCGCCACTTGCTCAATAGAAGTAATCACGCGTTCTTCAATTATTTTTTTATCGGTAATTCCGTTTACTTTTAAACCATACGCGACATTTTCATAAATGGATTTTGGAAACGGATTAGGTTTTTGAAATACCATACCAACATTTTTACGCAAATCATCTACATTGGTGTTTTTTGCATAAATATCTTCTCCTTCAATCAAAATTGTACCCGTCAATTTCGTGTTGTCAATCAAATCATTCATTCTATTCAATAAACGCAGGTACGTCGATTTCCCACAACCGGAAGGGCCAATTAATGCGGTAACGGTATTTTCTTTCATTGACAACGAAACGTCATGCAAAGCTTGCGTTTCTCCGTAATAAAAATTGATGTTTTTTGATTCTATTTTGTGCATACTAATTCATTTTTACTTTTTTTCCAAAATATTTACGAAGTGCATTCGCCAATAAATTAGAAATTAATACGATTATAATTAAAATAAGTGCCGTTCCATAAGCCATTGCCCGAGAAGCTTCTATATTCGTCCCACTGGTTGAAATCACATATAAATGATACGGCAACGCCATAGCCTGATCGAAAATTGAAGTAGGCAATTTTGGTAAAAAATAAGCCGCAACGGTAAATAAAATCGGAGCTGTTTCTCCTGAAACCCTTCCTATAGAGAGAATTAATCCCGTAATAATATTTGGAAAAGCAATAGGGAAAACTACTTTGCTGGTAGTTTGCCATTTACTGGCTCCCAACCCTAAACTGGCTTGTCTAAAAGTATCATCAACTGACTTTAATGATTCTTCGGTAGTTCTGATTACCACCGGTAAAACCAATAATCCCAGGGTCAATGATCCTGCCAAAAGGGAATCTCCAAATTCTAATTTATTAACAAACAACGCCATCCCGAAAAGTCCAAAAACTATCGATGGAACTCCAGCAAGGTTATTGGTCATTTGTTTGATGATTTTTTTCATCCAGCCATCTTTCACATATTCATTCATATAAATAGCTGCCAAAACACCCACAGGGAATGCAAAAATCATACTTCCAAAAACCAAGCAAAGCGTTCCTACTATCGCCGGAAAAATCCCGCCTTGCGTCATACCCTCTTTTGGCATTTCTGAAATAAACTCCCAACTGATAACGCTAATTCCTTTTATTACTATAAAGGATAGTATCACAAATAACAGCCCCACAACGGTATAGCTCGTAAATTGAAATACACCAAAAGCAATTTTTTGGTTTCTTCTTTTTTGTTTTGCTAAACGAATTTCTTTAGTCATCTTTTAATGTTTTTTATGGGAATTTCTATTGGTGACAAATTCCACCATCATATTTATGCAAAAAGTAATTAGGAATAAAATACATCCAAGCGCAAATAACGACTGATAATGCAATCCGCCATTTGCAGCTTCACCCAATTCTGCCGCAATGGTAGCGGGAATGGTTCTTAGTGGTGCTAAAAGTGTATGTGGAATTATAGCTGCATTACCCGTTACCATTAAAACTGCCATCGTTTCACCAATAGCACGCCCAATTCCTAAAATGGCTCCAGCAGTAATCCCGGAAGCCGAATAAGGAATTACTACTTTATATATTGTTTGCCAATGACTCGCTCCCAATGCCAAGCTGGCTTCTTTCATAGCGCGTGGAGTCGTACGCATTGCATCTTCCGAAATGGTGATAATCGTTGGCAAGGCCATGATTGCCAAAACAATACTTCCCGCCAATCCTGTTTCACCAACGGGTAATCCGAAAACATTTTGAATTAAAGGGACAATGACCACTAATCCAAAAAAACCATACACTACAGATGGGATTCCTGCCAATAATTCAATGAGCGGTTTTAAAATATTGCGCGTTCTTTTTCTGGCTATTTCACTCAAATAGATAGCCGCTGCCAAGCCAATTGGCAATGCCAATAGTATTGCTCCAAAACTGACCCATAGTGTGCCATAAATCAAAGCCTTAACTCCCATTTGTGCAATAGGTTGTGCCGTTGGAAACCATTCTTCTCCGGAAAGAAATTCAAAAATTTTAATTTTGTTGATTTCTAATTCTTTCCCATGAAAATTTTTCGCTTTGTATTTATCTGAAAAAAAGGCAATTACGCCGGGTGTTTTTGAAACATATTCATCTATTTTCGCTGGAAAATGTTCGAAGTTTTCTCCTAGCTCCTCGTCTGAATAAAATTCGGTAATATCTTCTGTTCTAAACAAAACGATGGGTTCGTTTTTTCCGCCTAACTGTTTCCAATTGGTGATTTTTTGATCGAAAATATCTTTCACCTGCGAAGGCTCTAATTTTTGTATTGGATTAGTCGAATGTACTACCAACAAAAAACCTTCTTCAATAGGTTTTTTGGTAAAAACTCCCGCGCCTTCAATAAATAGAAAAAAAACAATCAAAACAACAGTAATACTGGTAGCAGCGCTACTTAGCATTAATATAGTCTCTATTATTTTCTCTTTTATTTTTTTAAAATTTGTTTTCAAATCTATAGTTTATTTTAACCGCAAAAGTACATTAGCCTTGTATTTCGAATGTTTTTTATACATTAACCTTGTGTTAATTTAAAGTTAAGTATAAAAGTACGCAAATCGTTTTATTATTTTTCAATAAAGCCATGTTATTGAAAATAAGACAAATACAAAAGGGCTGCCTAAAACAGACAGCCCTTTTATTACTTATAAATAGCCTTATTAATTTAACGGTACATAACCTACTTCCAAAACAATTTTTTGTCCTTCTGGCGACAAAGCAAAATCTACCACCGCTTTTACTTTTGCAGCATTCATTTTATCAAAAATATAGAATAATGGTCTTGAAATTGGGTAGCTTTTGTCTTTAGCGGAAGCTACACTTGGAGCAACAAAGGTTTTCCCTTGGTCATAAGAAACCGAAAGTTGTTTTACTTCTTTAGTCTCATACGCTAATCCAACATACCCGATAGCCCCTTTTGTTTGGCTTACTGCCTGAACAATAGCTCCAGTCGCAGGCATACTCAAGATATCAGAAGCGTAATTTTTTTTATCCATTACTTCTTCTTTAAAGAACTCATACGTTCCTGAAGAAGATTCTCTTGAATACGCTACAATTTTCGCATCTTCACCACCTACTTCTTTCCAGTTTTTAATTTCTCCTGTATAGATTTTTTCCAATTGCTCACGTGTTAACTGACCTACTTTATTAGCCGGATTAACAATAACCGCTAAGGCATCAAAGGCAACAGTCACTTTTTCGATTTCTTTTTTGGCTTCAGAAAATTTTAATTTCTCTTCTGTTTTTAAATCTCTGGAAGCCATTGCGATATCCGTGGTTCCGTCCAAAAGAGCCGTAACACCAACTCCGGTTCCTCCTCCTACTATAGTAACACTAACTTCGGGATTTGTTTTCATCATTACCTCAGCCTCTTTCTGTGCCAATGGCAAAACGGTATCACTTCCTTTGATTGTAACTGATGTAGTAGCCGTTGCTTTATCTTCAGTTCCTTTATCTTCATTTTTTGCTTTACCGCAACTTAACATTCCAATTAAAGGTAACATTAAGAATAATTTCGTTTTGATAGTCATCTTGTGGTTATTTATAAATTTGTACAAAAGTATATGCACTACATTAACAATATGTTAAGCCAGTATTATACTATCTTTAATTATTTAGCTTGTTTTAATAATTATTTAATCCATCCAAAATAAATGATAACAATTTATTAAAAGTTGAACTGAGCCTGTAATCGCAATAAATTACCTCGTTGTCTGTTGTTTGGAAGCGCGCTGTCTTCAAACGTTCTATCAGCAATCACCCATTCTGCTACTAATTCAAATGCTTTAATAGGCTGCCATTCAATTCCAAGTTCATAATCCCTTACAACATAACTTCTGGCGTCTTTCTCAAATTTCTTTCCGCCATCATAATATTGGAATTTGGCAAAAGGATAAATATATTGCTGTTTAGGCAAATCCCATTTATAGTTTAAGGTTACATAACCGCCTTCTAAATCAGATACGTCAACAGTATTAGTCAATTTATTATAGCGAGGTCCTTTTCCTATATTATATTCCGCCTGCACTCCAAATGGTTTCGGATAAAGAATAAAAGATGCTGCAACCCTTTGGTCAACTGTATATAGTTTATCCTGCGTTGTCACTCCTGTGGAAAGTTCACTCCCAAAAGCCCATTTCCCAGTGTAGGCTTGCAAGCCAGGCTCAATAATTTGACTCCCAATTTCAAAAGGATAACTTACCCTTGTCACTACGTGCAAGTTTCTGTTCGCTTCCGACCTGTTGGCTGTTTGTCCGTTATATACCCCAAAACCAAATACGCCATAATCTCCAGAACCTTTATACCCATCTTTTACCAGCATGGCAAAACGATCCCTAATCTTACTTGGAGCCCAATAGAAAAATGCACCTAAATCCCTTTCATTTGCCACCGCACTGTTCAAAGCATCATTTCGATCTAATGTTAATCGGTTTTGGCTTGACTGTAAATTTTCAAATCCAAAAGGCACTTTACTTTGTCCTATTCTTATGCGATATTCTTTTTTAGGATCAAAGGATAAATCAAAATACGCATCTCTGATTTGGGCAAAATTATTAACTCCTGAAGAAGGCGAACTTGCAAAATCTGGTTGGAAATAAAAATACACATTGGGAAGAATCTGCCCTGAAAATACGATACGAGCTCGTCTTATAAAAAGACCGTTATTTGATTTTGCATCAATGGCTGTTGATGTTGTTCCCCAAGATCTATCACATTGCTCACAGGAAACTTTGTCATTAGAAGAAAACAATCCATTGTATCTTATCTGAGCATAACCTCTTATGCCGATTTTATCATACCATTGTTCTTTTTTCTCCTTACTTTTTTCTTGAACATCCTTTACTTTCTTGATAGAGTCCAAAACATGAACTATGGATTTAGTAAGCTCCTCTTTACTTAAAGTAACTGTTTGTGAAGGAATTTTCGTTTTTTTAGAACTTTCCACAACAGGAGTAACTTGTGCAGCTACTAGATTTACTACAAATATATTTGCAATAATTAATACTATTTTTTTCACGATTAAATGTTGTTTATTTAGTACACCAAAGGTGATTGCGTAATGTTAATTAAACATTACGCAATTGTTAATTTAATTAAAAATTAATGTTAATAAATTGTTACTAATAAATAGCAATCTATTGTTTATTAACTAGTTACAAATATACCTTTTTTATACCAAACAAAAACCTTCATGTTATATTAAAAATTACCTAACTTTAAAATGACATTTGACCCTACTATTATTTACCGCGTTTATTTGATTTTTCAAGTGTAAAAGAAAATTCAGATCCAATTCCAAATTTACTATTCACATAAATTTTCTCATCATGCGCTTCGATAATATGCTTTACAATGGATAATCCCAAACCGGAACCACCTTCAGTTCTTGCACCACTTTTGTCTACTCTATAAAAACGTTCGAAAATTCTCGAAATATTTTTTTTATCAATTCCTTCGCCATTATCGGTTATTCGAACGATGACTTTTTCATCAGTCAAATCCTCAATACTTACTTCGGTAGAACCCTTTAGCTTTCCGTATTTGATCGAATTCACAACAAGATTCATCACTACTTGTTGGATTTTTTCTTGATCTCCAAGCACCATAACGGGCCTGTTGTATCGCATATCAAACATCAATAGAATATCTTTCTTGGAAGCTTTCATTTCGAGTAAATCAAAGACATTTTGAACCAATTTAACAATGTCAAATTCGGCAATTTCCAAGTTCAAATCTCCAATTTCGAGTTTTGAAATCATGTCTAAATCTTGTACGATATAAATCAGTCTTTCTACTCCTTTTTCGGCACGCTCTAAATATTTTTTTCGGATTGTTTTATCGCTCATGGCTCCGTCGAGCAGGGTTGACAAATACCCCTGAACCATAAACAATGGCGTTTTGAGCTCATGGGAAACATTACCAAGAAACTCTCTTCTATATTCTTCACGAACTTTTAAAGTTTCGATTTCTAACTTTTTATCGGTGGCAAACTTTTTCACTTCGCGTGTTAGCGTTGCCATATCTGTTGTGATTGGCTGATTCCTGAAAGTACTTGATTCTAACAAAGAGACATCATCGTATATTTTTTTTACCTTTTTATAGATAAAGCGCTCCACCCGATATTGTATTACAATAAATGAAAAAGCAGCTATTGAAATAGCGAAAATCAAACAAAAACGGTACGAAAAGGTGAAAAATAAATACGTGAGGAAACCAACTAATCCTGTAGAAAAAAGAGTAATATAAAGCGCTGATTTTACGGCAAAACGATATGTTTTTTTAAAATTTATTGTCATTTATACTTCAAACTTATAGCCAACTCCTTTTATTGTTTTAAACAATTCTTCTCCAATTTTTTCTCTTAGTTTTCTGATGTGAACATCAATCGTTCTTCCACCAACAACTACTTCATTACCCCAAACTTTGTCCAGAATCTCATCACGTTTGAATACTTTCCCCGGTTTAGAAGCAAGTAGATAGAACAATTCAAATTCTTTTCTAGGCAATGCGATTTCAATATTATCTTTAACGATTTTATATTCTTCGCGATTTATTTCAATTCCGCCTACGTTAAGAGTTTCGCTGTTCTGCTCCTGTTCTTTTAATCGGCGTAATAATGCTTTTACTTTACTGACTAATAATTTAGGTTTAATTGGCTTAGTGATGTAATCATCCGCACCCGCGTCAAAGCCTGCAACTTGAGAGTAATCTTCGCTTCTGGCTGTCAAAAAAGTGATGATTACATTACTGAGTTCAGGAATCTTTCTAATAGCTTCGCAAGCCTCCATTCCATCCATTTCCGGCATCATTACATCCATTATAATAAGGTCAGGCATTTCTTTTTTAGCTTTTGCTATTGCCTCTTTCCCATTTGCTGCAGTAACGATTTGATATCCCTCTTGAGCCAAGTTATACCCTACAATTTCCAGGATATCCGGTTCGTCATCTACTAATAGAATCTTCGTGTTTTTTTTCTTCATAAAGCGCAAAAAATTGTTTTTTGAAATGTAAATGTAATCATAAATGGGATATTCAAATGATGTTAACCATAATTTAATATTGAGATGATTTTGAGACCCAAAACAAAACATAACCATAACAAGTCAGTAACTTACATTTTACATTTCAGGCGTTACTTTGCAAAAAAATTAAAACCAAATGAAATTCAAGTTACTATTTTTCACGTTATTAATAACAGCTATTTCTTTTTCACAGAATAAAGGAACGATTTCTGGAATCTTAACAGACAAAGATGCTAATAATCAGTCATTACCTTTTGCTAACGTTCTTATTAAAGGAACAAATATAGGTACAAATACCGATATTGATGGTAAATACATCATAACAATACTACCTGGAAGCTACACCTTACAACTTAGTTTTGTGGGTTATGAATCTGTAGAGATTCCTGTAACAGTAGTTGCCAATGAAACCGTAACCGCAAATAAAGCGTTAGGTGCCGGGAGCTACAAACTAAAAGATGTTGTTATAAAAAATACAGCAAGCAGAGAAAAGGAAACGGCTCTTTTATTAGACCAAAAACAAGCGGTCGTAATAAAACAAAGTATCGGTGCTCAAGAAATGGCAAGAAAAGGAGTTAGCGATGTTGAGGAAGGTTTGACAAAAATAACCGGAATCACTAAAGTTGACGGAAGAGGATTATTCATCAGAGGATTGGAAGACCGTTACAATAACTTATTGATAAATGATTTACAATCCCCATCAAACAGCCCTTTCAAAAAAATCATTCCATTGGATTTATTCCCTACTGATGTTGTTGGAGTATTAAATATCTACAAAACTTTCAATCCTAATATTTCTGGAGATTTTGCTGGAGCAACTGTTAATATTGAGACACCTCAACCAAAAAACATCACTAAATTGAATATTGGTTTTGGATATACGACTAACAATAATCTTCAAGACTTCTTACTTTCTGATGACGCAAATTCTGCCAAAGGATCTTTAGGAATGATTGGTAATGACAGAGCACTTCCTGGTATTTTTGGATCAGTTCCAAGCGGGCAAAAACTTTCTCCTGCTGAATACGAAAATGGATTTGGTAAAAAATCATGGGATGTTAACAGCACAAAAAGCCCTTTGAATTCTAGCATTGGATTTTTACATGCTCAAAAATTCAATCTTAAAAATGAAAAAAACATTAGTTATATCATGTCTTTCAATTTTGACAACAAATACTCTTACAGAGAAGGTGTTGACAGAACTTTCAATCTTGGACAAGGGAACTACGACAATAATTTATACAATACGCAATACAGCTACCAAACTACTTTTTCTGGTTTAGCAGGTTTGAAATACAAGACAAACCGTTTTAATTTAAACTTCAATACGTTCTTGATTAAAGCGACTGAAAGCAAAATCCAAGATCAGTTAGGATACACAAACAGTTTAGCAAATCAGACAAATAATCTTATCAGATTAAACCAATATGAAGAGTCTAACTATTGGAACACGCAATTGTACGGGGATTATAAATTAACCGAAGACGGAAAACACAGCATAAAAGCAGGTGGTTCTTATGTAAAAACTTCTTTTCAACAACCTGACAGAAAATTTATCACTGGTGTAAAAGTAAATGATAGCCAAATAAATATGTCTTATGGTGGTAATAACTTGAACCGTCAATTCCTTGATGTAAAAGGAAACTTCTATTATTCTTCACTTTTAGAATATAATTTAAAATTTGGAGACAAAGAAGATTCTAATAAATTATCCATTGGACACAACAGTTCGCTGAACGACATGGAATCTTCTTACCGTTTCTTCTCTGGAAGAAGAAATCTGGAGAAAAACTATACTGCTGATTTAAGTACTATAAGCCAAAACATCAACGAAGATATCAACAACGGAATTGTTTATGTTCAGGAAGAGTCTAACGGAGATTATAAAGTAAAACTGAATCAGTTTGTTAATGCGGGGTACTTCAATTTGTTTATGAATCTTGGAGAAAAATGGGATTTAAATGCCGGAATTAGAGGTGAAAGTTCTACTCGTGAAATAAAATACAGACAACAAGGTGATCCTTTTGGAAGTGCTTACCGCAAAAAGACAGATGACAAGCTGGATATCTTACCGTCTGTAAATGCGAAACGTATTTTGAATGAAAACAGTAATTTGAGAGTGTCATTGGCAAAAACAATAACTCGTCCAGTTGCTATGGAGTTGTTACCCATAAATTACATCAATGCCGATGGAACTTCAGAAAGTGGAAACCCAGATTTAAAAGACAGCGAAAACTATAATGTAGATTTCAAATACGAATTATTCCCTAACAACAAAGAATTATTTGCTGTAGGAGTATTTGGAAAAATGATCAACAATCCAATTGAACGAGTTTTCAAACCAACTGCAAATAGTGGTGGTCAAATCACAACTTTCAAAAACTCAGAGCAAGCAGTTATTTATGGTGCCGAAATAGAAATGCTTTTCCAATTGAGCGGAATCAGCAAATCTCTTTCTAATTTCTCTTTAGGTTTCAATACGTCATTAATGAGTACAGATGTTAAAATTGACCTTAAAAAACAAGGGAATGAATTAGAAAACAGTACAAACCGTAAACTGCAAGGTGCTTCAAGCTGGTTGATTAATTCTGATTTAAAGTATGATTTCATCCTTAATAAGGATTGGAAAAACTCTATGACCTTAGTATATAACGTTTATGGAGACCGTATTTTCGCTGTAGGTTCTTCAGGAATTGATCATATCTACGAAAAATCTTTTAGTAAATTAGATTTTGTTTGGACTAACTCTATTTCAAAAAGTATTGAACTTAAATTTGGTGTAGACAACATCTTAAATCCAAGTTATAAAAAAGAGCTGGGAAGCAAAAGCACTTTAAACATTACTGAAGACTCTTTAATTTTAAGAGAATTCAAAAAAGGTGTCGGGTTCTCCTTTAACATAGGATATACGTTTTAAAAACAACAAAAAAAAGAGCCGTCATGGCTCTTTTTTTTATTTACATAAGTAACATAAACTTTACATCAAATTCATTGTTATATAATACTTTAATAACAATTACGTAACTAAATTTCAGAAGCTCGAGAGTACTTTTGAAATAAATAATTAACAAAAAAACTTATAATTTTAAAATCATTAAAAATGAAAAAATTAGTATTCAGTCTTGCATTATTGAGCTTGGTTTTTACAAGTTGTACTTCAAGTGATGACGATGTAGCAACTACTCCACCGACTGCAACGGGTGAAATCACAGGAGATATCACAGCAGCAAAAACGTATGTAAAAGGTGTTTATACTATTAAAGGTACTGTTAGAGTAAAAAGTGATGCTACTTTAACTTTTGAAGCTGGTTCAGTGATTACTGCTGATGCATTTGATGGTCCCGATGCTTTATTGGTTGAAAAAGGCGGGAAATTAAATATTTCAGGAACTGCTGCAGAACCTGTTGTATTTACTGAAAAATCTAAAACTCCAGGTTCTTGGGGTGGAATAATCATGTTTGGTGATGCTCCTATCGTTTCTGGAAAAACGACTGACGGAACTCCTATTACAACTGCAACTTCTGAAGACGGAACAAATATTGTTTACGGTGGTACAAATGCTGCTCATAATGGTGGTTCTTTGAAATATGTACGAGTAGAATATGCAGGTAAAAAAATCCTTGACGGAAATTCTGAAATGAATGGTTTCTCATTCTACTCAGTAGGTTCTGGAACAGTATTAGAAAACTTAGTTTCATACAAAGGAGCTGATGATGGTTTTGAATTTTACGGAGGAACAGTAAGTGCTAAAAACCTTATTTCTTACGGAAACACAGATGATTCTTTTGACTGGCAAGATGGATGGCAAGGTCAAGCTAATACTAACTGGTATGCTTACCAAACTGGAGCTGGAAATTTTGGAATGGAAATTGAAGCGAAAAGTGTGAACAATGCATTCTTCCCTAAAGTATCTAACATTACTTTAAGAAGAGCTGCCGGCACTGCAACTGAAGCTGGAAATCCACTTGAAATTGATGCAATCCAATTCAAAAAAGAAGGAAACGGAGAATATAGTAATGTAGTAATTTCAGGATACACAAATACTGTAACTTCAGGAACTGCAACAATAAATGCCGTTGCCGTTAGAATACAAGATGCTGCTACAAACACTAATCAAGTTCTTACCGGTAAAATAAAAATGTTGAATGTAAAAATTGCAGACAGCAATACTTCTCAATGGGGTGCTGGTGCAGCTTTCACCGTTACATTTTTACCAGCAAACTTCACAACAAGTACAACCGCAACTGGAGCAGTATTGACTCCTGGAGCATGGGCTATTGTAGATGGCGTTAATTTATTAGGGAATTTATAAAAAACATCTCTTTTATTTATATCAAACATCCTGAGGATTCAGGATGTTTTTTTTTGGTACGCTTTTTGAATTATTTTTTGTATATTTACTATTCAAACTAATCCAATGGCAAAAAACTACTTTTATATCACCATCTTATTGGTTTTTTTATTCTCTATGAGCGCTAGTGCTCAGGAAACTAAGCAACAACCAAAAACACAAGAAACCGCCGCAATTGAAGGTTTAAGCTTGTACCCGAACCCTGTGAGTAATGGCAAAGTCTACATTACTTCGAAAAACGACTTGGATAAAGAAATCATTATCTTTGATGTTTTAGGAAAAAAAGTGCTCCAAACAATGCTTAGTTCTAGAGAACTTAATGTCTCTAATCTAACTTCAGGTGTCTACATTATAAAAATTAATGAAAAAGAGGCATCTGCGACCAGAAAACTAATTATAAGATAATACGTCAACATTTAAATACAAAAGCTCCAATTCCTATTGGGGCTTTTTTTATGCAGAATTCTAATGAAATGGATTCCAAAAAAACAGACTATTGCTATTTTGTTAATGAGCTTCCCTTAAAAATTTTGATTACTTTTACAAAAAAAATTCTTGATTACATCCTCCGATATATTTGCTATTTCCAGTCAAAAACAGTTTGAGAAAATCGCCTTGAAAGTGTTTCGTTTCCAATACGAAAACAACTTGGTCTATCAAGAATTTTGCGATTTTTTGAAAACAGATCCTCATAAAGTAAAATCATTACAGCAGATTCCATTTTTACCGATTCAGTTTTTTAAGAGTCATGAAGTGGTTTCTAATACCAATCCAATTCAGGAAACCTTTACCAGCAGCGGAACAACCGGAATGATTACCAGCAAACATTTGGTTACGAATGTTACCTTGTATGAAGAAAGTTACCGCAAAGGATTTTCCGAATTTTATGGCAATATTGAAGATTATGTTGTTTTAGCCTTGCTTCCATCCTATCTGGAAAGAGAAGGTTCTTCCTTAATTTACATGGTCAAGGATTTAATTGCATTATCCAATCATCCCGAAAGTGGTTTTTACCTGCACAATCATGACGAACTGATTGCCAAACTCATAGCTTTAGACCAAGCCGGTCAAAATGTCATTTTAATCGGTGTTACTTTTGCTTTATTGGACTTAATAGAAAAACACCAGTTTCAACTGCAGCATACCATTATCATGGAAACCGGCGGCATGAAAGGAAAACGTAAAGAAATGATTCGGGAAGAATTACACGAACAATTGTGCAAAGGATTTGGCGTTTCAGCCATACATTCTGAATATGGAATGACCGAATTGCTTTCGCAAGCGTATTCTTTAGGAAACGGCGTGTTTGAATGCCCTTCTTGGATACAAATCCTTGTTCGTGACACCGAAGATGCTTTGACCTATATTCAAGACGGAAAAACAGGCGGAATCAACGTCATTGATTTGGCCAACATTAATTCTTGTTCGTTTATCGCTACGCAGGATTTGGGCAAAAAAAATCCCAACAACTCTTTCGAGGTATTGGGACGTTTTGATAATTCTGATATTCGAGGTTGTAACCTCATGGTAATTTAAAGTTTATTCGGTAATTTGTTTATTCGGTTAACCAAATCAAACAATTAAACAATTCTCACCACAAAATAATTTTTCTTTCCACTTTGCAACAATACAAACTGATTGTTGATTAAATCTTTGGTTGAAAGCACAAAATCCTCGGCAACTTTTTCTTTATTTACTGAAATAGAATTAGCTGTCAAAGCGCGTCTTGCTTCACCATTGGATTTCATAAAACCTGTTTTTTCATTCAAAACAGCAACGATATCAATTCCTGCTTCAATTTCTGTTCTGCTGATTTCTGCTTGAGGAACACCATCAAAAACATCTAAGAAAGTCGCTTCGTCCAATTGTTTCAAATCATCTGAAGTAGAATTTCCAAACAAAATATTCGATGCTTTTATTGCATTTTCTAAATCTTCCGCTGAATGTACCATCACCGTAATTTCTTCGGCCAAACGTTTTTGTAACAAACGTAAATGTGGTGCTTCTCTATGTTTTTCTGTTAAAACTTCGATTTCCTCTTTTGATAAAAAAGTAAAAATCTTAATGTATTTTTCCGCATCAACATCGGTAGTATTCAACCAAAACTGGTAAAATTTATAAACAGAAGTTTTATCAGCCGTCAACCAAACATTTCCTCCTTCGGATTTTCCAAATTTAGAACCATCAGCTTTTGTTATCAAAGGACAAGTCATGGCGTATGCTTTAGCCTCTTCACCTACATTCATACGACGAACTAATTCAGTTCCTGTTGTAATATTTCCCCATTGGTCAGAACCTCCCATTTGCAACAAACAATTGTATTCTTTGTGCAGATGGTAAAAATCATACCCTTGAATTAATTGGTACGTAAACTCAGTAAAAGACATTCCTTCGCCTTCACCGGACAATCTTTTCTTTACAGAATCTTTTGCCATCATGTAGTTCACGGTGATTCGTTTACCCACGTCACGAGCGAAATTAATGAATGACAAATTCTTCATCCAATCGTAATTATTTACCAGAACTGGCGCATTTATTTCATTCGAATTAAAATCTAAAAAACGAGATAAAACACTTTTTATTCCCTCTACATTATGATTCAAAGTCGCTTCATCCAAGAGATTTCTCTCATCCGATTTCCCAGATGGATCACCAATCATTCCTGTGGCTCCACCAATCAATGCAATAGGTTTATGTCCAAAATTTTTCAAGTGAACCAAAAGAATTATAGGCACTAAACTACCAATATGTAAGGAATCCGATGTTGGATCAAATCCTATGTAAGTAGTTGTCATTTCTTTTAGAAGTTGCTCTTCGGTTCCAGGCATGATGTCGTGAACTAAGCCGCGCCATTGTAATTCGGAAATAATATTTTTCATTTTATAAAAATCAATTTTCACAAAGATAGCTTTAATTGCATAATTTGAAAATCTATCTGTCTAAAAATCGAACAATCTAATTATCTTTACAAAATGATTTTAGTCACAGGAGGAACTGGTTTAGTAGGCGCACATCTATTGCTTCATTTAATTGAAAATGGAGAGACCGTTCGCGCCATTTATCGAAATCCGGAAAGCATCCAAAAAACAAAATCGGTATTCGATTTATACTCGAAAACCGCTCTGTTTGATTGCATCCAATGGGTACAGGCCGACATTATCGATGTCCCTTCATTAGAACAGGCTTTCCCCGGAATAAACCAAGTCTATCATTGCGCCGCTTTGATTTCTTTTGATCCAAAAGACGAAGATCTTCTGCGAAAAACAAACATTGAAGGCACTGCAAATATTGTTAATTTTTGCATTGATAAAGCAATTAACAAACTGTGTTTTGTAAGCTCCATTGCTACTCTGGGCGATTTACTGCCTCATGAAAAATTCATCACGGAAGAAACCGAATGGAATCCGGAGAAGTCCCATAATGATTATGCCATTTCTAAATATGGTGCCGAAATGGAAATTTGGCGTGGGCAACAAGAAGGTTTAGATGTAATAATTGTAAATCCAGGCGTTATTCTTGGTCCCGGTTTTAGAGAACAAGGAAGTGGGGAACTTTTTACGAAAGTAAAAAACGGATTGAAATTTTATACGCTGGGTTCAACGGGATTTGTTGCCGTTACTGATGTTGTTCGAATTGCTTACCAATTAATGCAAAGCGAAATTAAGAATGAACGCTTTACCTTGATTGCAGAAAATAGTGTTTTCCGTGACATTCTGAATTCTATGGCCGATTCATTAAGTGTGAAAAGACCTGAAATTCATGCAAAACCCTTTTTTATGGAAATGCTTTGGAGATTGGATTGGTTTGTTTCGAATGCTTTTCAACAGAAGAGGAAATTAACTCAAACAACTGCAAAAGCTTCGTATTCGACAACTATATATTCTAACCAAAAGATTAAAGACATCTTGAAAACTGATTTTATAAATATTAACCAGTACATCAAAGAAATCTCTAATCTCTAAGTTCTTTACTTATTCTAATTTTATAGTATCCCTGCCAATTTTAGTTTGCTTGGCTCTTTTTTTAATAATGGGATTCTTTTTCTTTTTTTGCAATTTGACCAAAGAATCTACACTCTTTGTATTTGCTTCCAATCGCTTGCTGATTTGTTCAAACATGCTCTTGTATTCATTATAATCAGAGGCATAATAGACATTGCTTTTAGCAAATTGAGCACTGTCAATTTTATATTTTTTAAAAATATAATCTCTCGAATTTATTTTAAAGGTATCCAAGGAAGCCGGGTTTTGATTTCTTATGGCTTCCAAAATAGATAAATCATACATAATATCAACCATAACGTCTTTCTCTATAAGTCGTTCCGGCTTATTCACCACTTCTTCTTTACAGCTTACAAATAGTATTACAATCGTTAAAAGTGCTATGATTTTTCTCATTGATGAATTTTATCTTTCGAATAATAAACGTTTTCCTGCACGAATATCTTTTACTTTAAAAGCGGTATAAACCAATTGCCCGTTTACAAAAGTATGGGTAATTCTTGATTTAAAAGTAAAACCTTCAAATGGAGACCAACCACATTTAGCCAAAATATTTTCTTTTTTTACGCTCCAAGGCAAACCTGAATTTACAATTACCAAATCCGCATAATAGCCTTCTTTGATAAAACCACGTTTTTCTATTTTGAAAATTTTAGCCGGGTTATGGCACATCTTCTCCACAATTTTTTCAATGCTTATTTTTCCTTGGTGGTGCGCTTCAAACATAGCCACTACAGCATGTTGCACTAATGGTCCTCCTGAAGGCGCATTCAAATAAGATTGTTTTTTTTCTTCCAAAGTATGCGGTGCGTGATCCGTAGCAATCACATCAATTCTGTCATCCAGCAATGCTTCCCAAAGCGCTTTTCTGTCATTAGCTGTTTTTACAGCTGGATTCCATTTGATTAAATTGCCTTTAGTAGCATAATCATCATTGGTAAACCATAAATGATGCACACAAACTTCGGCAGTGATTTTCTTGTCTTCCAAAGGAATTTTGTTTGTAAACAAATCCATTTCTTTGGCAGTCGAAAGATGAAAAATATGCAAGCGGGCCCCTGTTTTCTTAGCAAGAGCAACCGCTTTGGAAGACGAAATATAACACGCTTCCTCGCTTCGGATAAGGTGATGAACCGTAACAGGAACATCTTCACCATACTCAGCTTTGTATTTCTCTAAATTATTTTTGATAGTCGCCTCGTCTTCACAGTGCACCGCAATAAGCATGGGTGTACTCGAAAATATTTTCTCTAAAGTGGCTTCATTATCCACCAACATATTTCCTGTTGAGGAACCTAAGAATATTTTTATTCCGGCAACATTCTTTGGATTTGTTTTTAAAACTTCTTCCAAATTATCGTTGGTTGCGCCCATCATAAAAGAATAATTCGCATACGATTTTTGGGCAGCCAACTCGTATTTTTGCTCTAATATTTCTTGGGTAACCGCATTCGGAATCGTGTTGGGCTGTTCGATATAGGAAGTAATTCCACCGGCAACCGCCGCTTTAGATTCTGATTCTATGTCTCCTTTGTGCGTCAGTCCTGGTTCTCTAAAATGCACTTGATCATCAATCGCGCCCGGAATCAAATAATTCCCTTCGGCATCAATGATTTTACATTGAGAGGATTTGGCACTAATACTTTCTGAAATCTCAACAATTAAGTCATTTTCAATTAATACATCGCCCTCAAAAATCACTCCTTCATTTACTATTTTGGCATTCTTAATTAAAACCCTGTTCATCCTGTCTTTTTCTTATAATGTGTTGACTAATCTTTTTAATCTAAGTGCAATAACTCCAAAAACGGCTTCAATAATTATTGAATTACTCATTTTGGATTGCCCTTTTGTTCTATCGGTAAAAATGATGGGAACCTCAGCAATTTGAAATTTTTTGCAATACGTTCTGTATTTCATTTCAATTTGAAAAGCGTATCCAACAAATTTTATTTTATCTAAATTGATGTCCTCTAATACGTCTCTTTTGTAACAAACGAAACCTGCTGTGGCATCATGAATCTTCATTCCGGTAATCATTCGTACATAAACCGATGCAAAATAAGACATCAATACACGGCTCAACGGCCAGTTTACCACATTTACTCCGGTAACGTATCTGGATCCTATCGCTAAATCAGCATCGCCAAAATGGCACGCATTGTATAATTTCTCTAAATCATTTGGATTGTGGGAAAAATCAGCGTCCATTTCAAAAATGAAATCATATTTATGCTCCAATGCCCATCTAAATCCATGAACATAAGCCGTTCCCAGACCCGCTTTTTTTTCTCTTTTTTCCAAAAATAATCTGCCCTCAAATTCTGACTGAAGTAAAACGACCTTATCAGCTGTGTGATCCGGCGAATTATCATCAATAATAAGAACATGAAAAGATTTATGTTGCGAAAACACCGATCGAATAATGCTTTCTATATTTTCAATTTCGTTATAGGTAGGAATTATAACAATACAATCATTCATATTTTGACTAATTTCACCGCAAAAGTAAACTTTTTATGCCATTTCATCCTTAATAAAATTATAATAAAAAGAATGATATAAAAATTAGTAATTTTGTAGCGTTATGATCGAAAATATACTTCATCCAAGAATAACTGAGAGCAAAGACTGGGCAACCGTGCTTTTTGTTCTGTCATTTGCAATTATTGCTGTTACAAAATCTGTTTTCGAAAACAGATTCGGTGATTTTGCCAATTTAATTTTTTCAAATAAATACAACAAAGTATACAGAGACAGCAGCCATCTAAAAAGCGGCTTCACCATCTCCTTGTTTTTTGTCCAAGTCATTTCGCTTGCTTTCTTCATTCAAATTGCGCTAAGCTATTTTGGTCACGCCTCAAAAACAGATTGGATCCTTTACATTCAAATATTTACTTTCCTAGCTTTCTTTATTTTATCTAAATATTTGATAGAGAAAATAATAGCTACTTCATTCAATATTGAAGAATTTATGGACCAGTTTAACCTCCAAAAGGTGACTTACAGAACCTATATTGGACTATTCATACTGCCGTTCAATATTATTTTGTTTTATTACGACTCTTTTTCAAGAAATATTCCATTGTTAATTATAGCCATGATATTGCTAATCAATATATTAACTTATTTGATTTCAATAAAAAATTATCAAAATATAATATTCGGTAAGTTGTTTTATTTTATTTTATATCTTTGCGCTCTTGAAATAGCCCCCTATTATTTTATGTATTATTGGTTTACAAAAGGGAGTGCTTAGAAACCGTTAAATATGAAAGTGAAAACAATTTTGGTGTCACAGCCTGAGCCTAAAGTGGAGAATTCCCCTTACTTTGAACTTCAACAAAAGCATAAAGTAAAAATTGATTTCAGACCTTTTATTCACGTAGAAGGAGTTAATGCAAAAGAGATTAGACTTCAAAAAATTGATCTTAATCATTACACCGCTATTATTTTAACGAGTAAAAATGCTGTAGATCACTTTTTCAGAGTGGCTGATGAAATGCGTTATAAAGTTCCGGAAGGATTAAAATATTTCTGCCAATCCGAAGCTATTGCTTTTTACCTGCAAAAATACGTAGTGTATAGAAAGCGTAAAATCTACGTTGGACCAAAAGATTTTGCTGATTTATCTCCGCTGATAAAAAAATACAAAGACGAGAAATTCTTATTGCCTGCTTCAGACCAATTGAATGCCGATGCGCCAATTACGCTAAACGCATTAAAAGTAGACTGGACACCAGCGGTTTTTTACCGTACCGTAATGAGTGATTTATCCGATTTAGCCGATGTATATTATGATGTTTTGGCTTTCTTTAGCCCAACCGGAATAAAATCATTGTTTATGAACTTCCCAGATTTCGAGCAAAATAATACTCGAATTGCCGTTTTTGGAAGCACTACTCAAAAAGAAGCGTTGGATCACGGCTTAAGAGTGGATATTCTTGCTCCAACACCAGCAACGCCCTCAATGACAATGGCTTTAGAAAAATACATTATTGAAGCTAATAAAGGGAAATAAAAAATTACTTTTCAGATACAATTACAAAAGCCATTCGCAATCCGAATGGCTTTTTTTACAACAAAATTGAACAATTACATTATTTCTTAAATGAACTTCTATTTCTTATAGGATTTGTATTTATCAACATATAAGAAATAGAAGTTCATTTAAGTATTAAAAAATAACACATTAATCTTATATTTTTCATTAACGTTCATTGTTGTCCGATAAAAATCTAATAATATTATACAACTTCAATGAATATAGTCCCTACAGGACATTTGTAATAGGTGTGTCTAGTTTTTCTACCAACATTTTGCTCCTAACGGAGCATACCTCGTAGAGGTTAAATATTGGTAGAAAGAGATCTAGGATTGGTGAATTTGTCCCGTAGGGACTGTACTTAATTTATATCGGACAATATTGATTAACATTAGTCATTTTTATCTTAAATTTGATTTTCAATTCAAACTAAATTTCATCTTTTAGTTTAAAATAACAACTCATGAAAATCAATTCCCTAATAGTAGAAATTGACGGTATCGACAAAGAAATTTTACGCGACCTGATGGAAGATGCCCGAAAACCGATTCTTCAAATCGCCAATAAAATAGGAATTTCAGGAGCGGCAATTCATCAACGCTTGCGAAAACTGGAGCAATCTGGCGTTATTTCGGGATCAAAATTTACGGTAAACAATAAAATCCTGGGGTATAATACGATGGCTTTTGTTGGGATTTATCTGGACAAAGCAGCTAGAAATCCAGAAGCCGTGAGAGATTTAAAAAAAATTCCTGAAGTATTGGAATGCCATTATACGACAGGAAACTGGTCGATTCTGATAAAAATTATTTGTCGCGATAACGAACATTTAATGCAATTGCTCAACACAAAAATCCAAGCGATAGAAGGTGTTTCCAGAACAGAAACCTTCATTTCCTTAGACCAACAAATCGACAGACAGATTCAACTTTAGCTTTAGCTTTAGTCAGATTTTTAGATAATTGGATTGTTAGATTTCTAAAACAAGGAAACCATCTCGTTAAGATAACAAGACGGTTTTTTCTATAATTCTCTAAAGATCTAATTTTCTAACAATCTAATTTCTTCTTCCTCCCATATAAATCGAAACGTAATACAACAGTGTTGCAATGGATCCCAAAGCAGCCACGACATACGTTCTGGCAGCCCATTTCAGTGAATCTTTTGCTCCCGCTTGTTCTTGTTGCGTCAACATTCTTTTGTTTTCTAACCAAGCCAATGCACGATGACTCGCGTCATATTCTACTGGCAAAGTAACAATCGAAAATAAAGTGGTTGCCGCAAAAATGATAATTCCTACCAATAGTAATTGTGGAAAAGTCTTCATCATCAAGATTCCGGCAAGCAAAATCCACTGCATATACGTTGACGCCACATTCACCACCGGCACTAATTTAGAACGCATCGTCAACCATTGATATCCCACAGCATGTTGCACGGCGTGACCACATTCGTGTGCCGCAACAGCAGCCGCAGCAGCATTTCGTTGGTTGTAAACCACCTCACTTAGATTCACTGTTTTATCTACTGGATTGTAATGATCCGTCAAACGTCCCGGTGTAGAGATAACTCTCACATCACGAATTCCGTTATCGGCAAGCATTTTTTCGGCGATTTCAGCGCCGGACATTCCGTTTTGTAATTGTAATTTAGAATAATGTTCAAATTTGCTTTTTAGTCTTGAACTAACTAACCAGCTGAAAAGCATAATTGCTCCGGCAAGAATCAAATAACCCATTCCCATATTTTTGTTTTTTAATTTATTGTTTAAAGTTATAAAAGAATCATCAAAATCTGAACCAATTTTTTACAATGTCAATTTGGCATTCATAAAATGGAACGCGGATAACGCAGATGAAACGAATTTGCGCGGATTTCATGAATGGGAATAAAAAAATCCAAATTCTAATAAATAGAATTTGGATTCATATATCTGTTGTTGTAGAGAGGCACCCGACGCACCGTAGAGACGCACTGCAGTGCGTCTCTACAACGTTACGTTTAAAATTTACCCCACCAAATTGATAATTTTTCCCGGAACGATAATCACCTTGTTTGGCGTTCTGCCTTCTAATTGCTTAATGGTTCTTTCGTCTTTCATTACGATTTCCTCGATTTGTTCCTTGGTTAAATCTAAAGGTAGAACCATCGTAAAACGCATTTTTCCATTGAAAGAAACCGGATATTCCTTTTCGCTTTCTACTAAATATTTAGCTTCAAAAATAGGAAAAGGAACCGTCGCAATCGAACCTGTATTCCCTAACAATGACCACAATTCCTCAGCAATGTGTGGCGCATACGGCGAAATCACAATCGCTAATGGTTCTAAAATTGCACGAGAATGACAATTTTGCGTTGACAATTCATTCACGCAAATCATAAACTGAGAAACCGAAGTATTAAAAGAGAAACCTTCAATATCTTCTGCTACTTTTTTGATGGTTTTGTGCAATGATTTTAAGTTGTCTTTGGTTGGTTCGTCATTGGTGACAATCAAACCATTTTCGTCAAAATACAAACGACATAGTTTTTTCAAGAAACCAAAAACCCCTGAAATTCCTGCCGTGTTCCAAGGTTTTGCTTGTTCCAATGGCCCTAAGAACATTTCATACAAACGCAATGTATCAGCTCCGTATTCGTTACAAATATCATCTGGCGTTACGACATTGTATTTCGATTTCGACATTTTTTCGATTTCGCGACCAACGATATATTTTCCGTTTTCTTCGGTTATAAATTCCGCATCGGCATAATCCTCTCTCCAAGCTTTAAATTTATTTTCATCTAATTCATCAGAAGAATTTACAATCGAAACATCGACATGTCTACCGTCAATATTCAACAAAATAGATTTAAAACCTTTTTCTTCAAGTTCTTTTTTTAATGATGGAATATTATCCGAATTAATAAAAACAGGGAATTTATTAAATTGTTCTTTCAACTCAACTTCAAACAAGCCTTTAGAAATATATTTATTTTTCAAAATAGACTCTAATGATAAAATAATTTCTTTACTTTTTTCAATTTCTTCGATTTCTAAAAATTTAGTATTACTTGAAGCTGTATTTTGTCCAATATTACTTAATGAAACTTTATAAACAAAAGCACTCATTCCCAAAATCATTCCCTGATTAATCAGTTTTTTAAATGGTTCTTCGGTAGGTGCAAAACCTTTGTCTTTCAAAAATTTGTTCCAAAAACGAGAATACAATAAATGTCCAGTTGCATGTTCACTTCCGCCAATGTATAAATCTACGCTTTCCCAATACGCTAAGGCTTCTTTGCTGGCAAATTCGTTCTCATTGTGCGCATCCATATAACGCATCCAATACCATGAACTTCCCGCCCAACCTGGCATCGTGTTCAATTCTAAAGGAAAAATTGTTTGACCCTCGACTGCGCTCGGGTTGACAAGATCGGTAGAAACAACTTTATTATTAACACTATCCCACGCCCAAACCAAAGCGTTTCCTAACGGTGGCAAACCTTCTTCGGTTGGTAAATATTTCTCTACTTCCGGTAAGATGATTGGCAAATGTTTCGCATCAATCATTTGTGGCAAACCATTCACATAATATACAGGAAACGGCTCTCCCCAATAACGCTGGCGAGAGAAAACGGCATCACGCAAACGGAAATTCGTTTTTCCTTTTCCTTGGTTTAATTTTTCCAATTCTTCTATTGCTTTCTTAGTCGCTTCTTTGTAATTCAATCCATTTAGGAAATCAGAATTAGCGATAATCACATTGTCTTTAGAGCCATACGCTTCTTTGGAAATATCCACATTTGCAAAAATGTTTTTGATTTCTTGCATTCCTTGTTGCCCTTTGAAGAAATTTGCAAAAGCATAATCTCTTTCGTCGCCACAAGGAACCGCCATAACCGCGCCTGTTCCGTAACCAGCCAAAACATAATCCCCAATCCAAACCGGAATTGGTTCTTTCGTAAAAGGATGTTCTGCATACGCCCCGGTGAATACTCCCGAAATGGTTTTTACATCGGCCATACGCTCTCTTTCGGAACGTTTTGACGTTTTTTCTATATAGGCTTCCACTTCGGCTTTTTGTTCCGGAGTAGTTATTTGTGAAACTAATTCGTGTTCTGGCGCTAAAGTCATAAACGTAACTCCGAAGATGGTATCAGGACGAGTGGTGAATATCCCCACCCCAACCCTCCCCGAAGGGGAGGGAGACGAGATGCTAACCGTGTCAATAAGAACTTCATTTAATAGATCCCCATTATTATCTTTACTATCCCCAAAGTTATCGGCTCTGGTCCCTTCCCCTTCGGGGGAGGTTAGGAGGGGGAATACTACCGTTGCTCCAACGGATTTTCCAATCCAGTTTCTTTGGCTTTCCTTGATGCTTTCGCTCCAATCAATATCGTTCAATCCTTGCAACAAACGTTCTGCATAAGCCGAAATTCGCATGCTCCATTGGGTCATTTTCTTGCGCACTACTGTAAAACCGCCACGCTCTGAAACGCCATTTACGATTTCGTCATTCGCCAAAACCGTTCCTAATCCCGGACACCAGTTCACCTCCGTCTCGGCTAAATAGGTCAATCTGTATTGCAACAAAATTTTCTCCTGCTGTTCTTTTGCGAAAGCGTTCCATTCATTGGCTGAAAAAGCTTCAATATTTTCATCGCAAACCGCATTGACGTTTGCATTTCCTTCCGTTGAAAAAACGGAAACCAAAGTCGAAATATCTTCTGCTTTATCGCTGTTTTTATTGTACCAAGAATTGAATAATTGGATGAAAATCCATTGCGTGTGTTTGTAATAATCCGGATTTGAAGTGCGCACTTCTCTGCTCCAATCAAAAGAGAATCCAATTTTATCCAATTGCTTTCTGTATCCGGCAATTTTATTTCCTTCCTTATCCGTTCCTCCATCAATATTTACCGAAGTCGTATCTTCAGGACGTTGTCCCGTTTGAATGGCATATTGTTCCGCAGGCAATCCAAAACTGTCATAACCCATTGGGTGCAACACATTAAAACCTTGGTGTCTTTTGTATCTGGAATACACATCAGAGGCAATATATCCCAGCGGATGTCCTACGTGCAATCCCGCTCCAGATGGATAAGGAAACATATCAAGTACGTAATATTTAGGTTTTTCTGAGTTGTTTTCGGCTTTAAACGTTTCGTTTTCTAACCAATATTTCTGCCATTTGGCCTCTATTTCGTTCGGATTGTATTTCATTCTACTTTCTTAATTGTTCTTTTAATGGAGTCATGCTATCGCACACTCAAGTCATTTAGCTATTTATTTTAACCCATTCAGGGTTTTGAACCCTGAATGGGTTGCGAAATTTCAGCTCGCAAATTTACGTTTATTGTACGAAAGTTAAAACTTTGAGCGTTATTAACTTTAAATAAAGAAATTCTTTATTATTTTTACCCAATAATTTCAATAAACTATGACTTCTAATTTTGATAAATTTCAAAAACGCAGATTAATTTCCTCTTATTTTTCAGTAGTGCTAAGTGTATTCTTGGTTTTATTTCTATTGGGCGTGTTGGGTCTTTTTATTATAAATTCTAAAAAATTAGCTGACGATTTCAAGGAAAATATTGCCATGACCGTTTTTTTCAAGAAAGAAGCGAATGACAGTATTCTGAAGGCTTTTGGAACTGAATTAAAATCGAGTCGTTTTGCAAAATCATACGACTATGTCACTAAAGAAGCTGCCGCAAAACAACATACGGATATTATTGGAGAAGATTTTATGGAATTTCTTGGTGAAAACCCATTGCAAAACTCCTACGATATTCACCTCAAAGCCGATTATGTAATCAAAGACAGTATTGCAAAAATAGAAACCCGCTTACGCAAAAACGCCATGGTTTCGGATATTGTGTATGACAAACAATTAGTGAATCTAGTCAATGACAACATCAAAAAAGTAAGTATGTGGATTTTAATAATCAGCGGATTCTTAGCCGTAATTGCCGTATTACTGATTAATAGTTCGTTGCGTTTATCAATACACTCCAACCGATTTATCATTAAAACCATGCAAATGGTAGGTGCAACCAAGGCCTTTATCAGAAAACCATTTGTGCTAAGAAGTATAAAACTGGGAATGATTGGTGCAGGACTTGCCATTATTGCATTAATTGGCGTTTTGATTTACGTTCAAACTAATTTCCCAAATCTTGGTATACTTGACGATAAAGCTTTAATTGGACTGGTATTATTGACCGTTTTAGGAATTGGAATATTGATTACCTGGTTAAGCACGTATTTTGCAACACAACGTTTCTTAAATTTAAGAACGGACGACCTTTATTAATTTAAATAATGAGGATACCATTGCTTTGCTTTATTCATCGCAACTCCTAACAATGACTTTATGAAAAACAACGAACAGAAACCAGAATTTCTTTTTGACAAAATAAATTATAAAATTCTATTAATTGGGATTGGAGTAATTGCCTTAGGATTTATTTTAATGGCTGGCGGAGGAAGTGATGACCCAAATGTTTTCAATGAAGATATCTTTAATTTCAGAAGAATTCGATTAGCGCCAACTACTGTTTTAATCGGGTTTGGAATTACTATTTATGCCATTCTTAAGAATCCCAAAAAAGCATAAATGAATACATTACAAGCATTTTTAATTGCTGTTATCGAAGGATTAACTGAATATCTTCCTGTTTCTTCAACAGCTCACATGGTTTTTCTAAGTTCTTATTTCGGAATTCAAGAGGATGATTTTGTAAAACTATTTCAGGTTTCCATACAATTTGGAGCCATTCTGGCTGTTGTAGCTTTGTATTGGCAGAAATTTTTCGATTTCTCATCAAAAAGTGTCGCAATCAACTTTTACATTAAACTTATTTGCGCCGTAATTCCAGCTTTGGTTTTAGGGAAATTATTCGATGATAAGATTGAAGCAGTTCTTGGAGATCCTATTCCCATTGCGATTGTATTAATTTTAGGCGGAATCGTTTTATTATTTATTGACAGTCGTTTTCAAAGTCCAACGATTATTCAAGAAGAAGACATCACCATTAAAAAAGCAGTAACCATCGGTTTTTGGCAATGTTTAGCGATGATGCCCGGAACAAGTCGTTCTGCTGCTTCCATAATTGGCGGAATGCAACAAGGATTAACGCGTCACGCAGCAGCGGAATTCTCATTCTTCTTAGCGGTTCCAACGATGATGGCGGTAACATGCTATTCCGTATTCTTAAAAACCTACGAAACGTCACAAATGAAAGGTTACGAATTGATTTTAAAATCAAACGAAAACATACAATTGTTCTTGATAGGAAATGTTGTTGCTTTTATCGTTGCCATTATCGCTATTAAATTCTTCATTGAAATCATCAAAAAATACGGTTTCAAACCTTGGGGATGGTACCGAATAATAGTAGGCGTATTTTTATTGATCTACTTTTCATACTTAAAATAATTCCCATTGAAAACAGCCGAAGATTTCCAAAACGGACAAATTTTACTCATTGACAAACCCTTGAATTGGACTTCTTTTCAAGCGGTAAATAAAATGAAATGGGCTTTAATCAGCAAAATTAATCTTCCAAAAAAATTTAAGATTGGTCATGCCGGAACTTTAGATCCTTTGGCAACCGGATTATTATTAGTTTGTACTGGAAAATTTACCAAAAGAATTACCGAACTTCAAGGTCAAGCCAAAGAATATACCGGAACGTTCTATATTGGAGCCACGACGCCTTCGTATGATTTAGAAACTGAAATCGACCAAACTTTCCCAACGAAACATATTGACGAAGCTTTAATTCAGGAAACCGTCAAACAGTTTTTAGGGGAAATAGACCAGAAACCTCCCATTTTTTCGGCCATAAAAAAAGATGGCGTTCGTTTATACGAACATGCACGTGCTGGAGAAACAATCGAAATCGCGAGTAGAAAAACAACCATTCATGAATTTGAAATTACCCGAATCGCACTTCCGGAAATAGATTTCAGAGTCGTTTGCAGCAAAGGAACTTACATTCGCTCCCTGGCTTTTGATTTTGGGAAAGCGATGAATTCCGGTTCCCATTTAACCGTTTTACGCAGAACAAAAATTGGAGATTATAATGTGGCTGATGCTATGGATGTGACTTTATTCGAGGATAGTCTTACCTCAGTATTGTAATCAAAAAGCAAAAACACATGACAAATCCAAAATTGAATTTGCGATGTGTCTTTTCAAAAGTTAAAGTAGTTTTAATCCATACTCTTTTTGTCTACTTGGCTTCGCCGTTGGTTTAATAATGAGTTGCGTTTTTACCTCCAAATAGTAAATTCGACAAATAATCATAAAACCTTTCAAATAGCTTTTTCATGACGATGTTTTTTTTGATTGTGAAACAATATTTAAACACCAATAAAAAAAGTAAATCAAACAATAGACCTGGTTGGCAGTCACCAATTTACGATTTTTTTTTCGATACACAAAAAAAAACGACAAAAAAATAAACTTAATTATTTGATATAAACAAACTTACAACCACATCTACTTTTTACATTACAGATTTTACATCTAGGCAATAATTTCTTGTTCTGTACCAAAGCGTTTATAGTAAAAATGGCGCAGTTTCAGTTTACATTCAACTACTTTACGTAGAATAAAAAGTGACGATTATGATATAAAAAATGGCATGAATGTTATTCATTTGTGGATTTTATTATTCCAAATCAAGAATAATTCACATAAATCACACTCATTTTCAATACTTTTCACTAATTTTACTATTATGAAAACGAAGAAAGACAACTCTAACAATCTTGCTATTCCGGGCAAACCAATGTCCCAAAAGAAATTTGCTTCTCTAATTAAAGAAGCGGAGGAGGGAATCTTCTATACAGATTTACAATTTAGAGAAAAATTCCAAATATGGAAGCAGACTTTAAAGAAGTAGCTCGTTCCGAATTTTTCTATTTAGACATTCAACAAATTTATTTATATGGTAAAAGCACATTTGGAGAAAGTGCTGCTGATTTCTTTTTTGAAGAAATTTTACGATTAGTTAATGAATTAGAATTTCAGTATTTCCTTCATCCCAAATGTCGCCATCTTGAAACCAAAACTAAAAAATACCGCAACATTATTCTTGGTTCTTACCTTATCATTTACAGGATTACACCAAACAGAATAGAGATCTTAAGAGCACTTCATGGGAGCCGCTCCCCAAAAACCATTAAGAGAACAAGAACTATTACAATCGGTTAACTTTCCAAATCAAGCATCAAGTTAATCAATTCATTTTGGGTGCTTATTCCTTTATCATGCAAATACCACAATTGTAAGTTAGTTTTTGCTGTTTCATCAATAACTCCAAACTCTTTTTTATAATCCGTAATTAAATCGGTTGCACCTTTGGGTCTTGGACCCCATTTTCCAAGAACACTTCCTGTTTCTTTATCTACGACTATCACTATTGGAATTGATTTATTTTTATTGGTCAAAAACAACTTCATCAATTCGTCATTTTCATCACGCAGAACAATTTTCAATTCTATCTTACCGGAATCAACCGCCATTTTATTAATAATTGGCAAGAGCTGGGCTGCATCACCACACCACCCTTCGGAAATAACTAACCAAATGTATTCACTATTTAAGTTCTTTAATTTCAGATTATTTTCATCGGTAATTTTCATCGTTTTATCCAAACGATTCATTCGGGTTTCATTTAATTCACTGTACTGTTTTAAATCTTCAGATTGTTCATTCCCGGTTGACTTTCCTTCCAGTAATAAATCTGAAACTAGTTTTCTATACTCTAAATAGGAATGGCTATTAAACAATGCTTTAGCTACTGGAATTTTCATAATGAATTATTTGTTTTCACAAAGTTACCATAAAATTGGAGCATAAATATGATATATGTCACATTCAATTCCACAAAAAGAGTAATTTTATCACAAATAAAAAAGATGGATTTAAAAACAAAATCGATAGGATTAGTACTTTCCGGCGGAGGTTCTAAAGGTATAGCGCATGCTGGTGTGATTAAATTTTTAGAAGAAAAAAATATCCGTCCGTCTCAAATAGCAGGAACAAGCGCAGGTTCAATTGTTGGCGCAATGTATGCTTGGGGAAAAACGCCTGAAGAAATTCTGGAATTTTTCAAATCGATATACCTTTTTCACTGGAAGCATTTAACATTCAAAAAAGCAGGTTTAATTGATTCAGAATCCTTCAAAACTTATTTTCACACTATTTTTAAGGATGCTACATTAGGTGATTTAAAAATCCCGATTCAAATTACGGCAACTGATATGGTTCGCGGAAAATTAAAAATATTTGACCAGGAAACAAAAATCATCGATGCTATTTTAGCTTCCTCAGCATTTCCCGGAATCTTGTCTCCCTATGAAATTAAAGGAAAAATATACAGTGACGGCGGGATATTAAATCATTTTCCTACTGATATTTTACAAGGACAATGTGATACATTAATAGGTGTTTATGTGAGTCCGATTCAAAAAATAGAAGCCAAAGATTTAAATTCCATCAAAGCGGTGACCACTCGGGCATTTGATATTCTTTCGGCAAATTCAAACATGCATAAATTTAATATTTGTGACTGGGTTATTGAACCAAAGGATTTATGCCTTTACAGCACCTTTGAAACCAACAAAGTGAAGATGGATGCCGTTTTCAACATTGGCTATGAAGCCGCAAAAAAATCGTACGAAAAACTTAATTTATAAAATTTAAGCAACATTATTTTAAAAAAAAAGAATATTCTATATTTGCACCAATCAACTCAACACACACATGAAATACAAAAGAATTCTTCTAAAACTAAGTGGAGAAGCTTTAATGGGCGACTTGCAATACGGAATTGACCCAAAAAGATTAGCTGAATATGCTGATGAGATCAAGCAAATTCATGAAAAAGGAGTAGAAATAGCCATTGTAATAGGTGGTGGAAATATTTTTAGAGGAGTTGCCGGAGCGAGCGCAGGAATGGACAGAGTGCAAGGCGATTATATGGGAATGCTGGCTACAATTATCAACGGAATGGCTTTACAAGGCGCGCTGGAAGATAAAGGAATGCTTACCCGTTTACAAACTGCGTTGAAAATTGAAGCGATTGCTGAGCCATATATTAAGAGAAGAGCGGTGCGTCACCTTGAAAAAGGAAGAATTGTGATTTTTGGTGCAGGAACCGGAAACCCGTATTTTACAACAGATACTGCAGCCGTTTTACGTGGTGTGGAAATCAATGCCGATGTAATCCTGAAAGGAACCCGTGTTGATGGCATCTATGATTGTGATCCGGAGAAGAATGCTTCTGCCGTGAAATTTGACCATATCTCTTTTGAAGATGTCCTTAAAAAAGGATTGAATGTAATGGACACCACTGCATTTACACTAAGCCAAGAAAATAAATTACCAATCGTAGTTTTCGACATGAACAAAGTAGGAAACTTATTGAAAATCTGCGATGGAGAAAATATAGGAACCGTAGTAAATATATAAATAGACAAATTAGATTGTTAGACTTTTAGATTGTCAGACAGTCTAAAGATTTAAAAAAATCTAATAATCCAAAGATCTAAATTATGACTGAAGAAATTGAATTTATATTAGATAGCACAAAAGAATCTATGACAGGTTCTATTGCGCATTTAGAAAAAGAGTTTTTGAATATTCGTGCAGGAAAAGCATCTCCAGCAATGCTTGGAAGCGTTTTTGTAGATTATTACGGATCTGCGACACCGCTTTCTCAAGTGTCAAAAATTAGTGTTCCTGATGCCAGAACAATTACGTTGCAGCCTTTTGAAAAAAATATGCTGCAAGTAATTGAAAAAGCAATTATGGTGGCAAATATTGGTTTTAATCCAATGAATAACGGTGATGTAATTATCATAAGCGTTCCCGCATTAACTGAGGAAAGAAGACGTGAACTTGCCAAACAAGCCAAGATAGAAGCTGAAGATGCTAAAGTGGGTATTCGAAATGCCAGAAAAGACGCTAATACTGACATTAAAAAATTAGAAAAAGAAGGAACATCAGAAGACATTTGTAAAAGTGCCGAAGAAGAAGTTCAAAACTTAACCAATAGTTATATCAGGAAAATAGATGAACTTTTAGCTATAAAAGAAGCTGAAATCATGAAGGTGTAATTCCCTTTTAAATCCTATTAAAAATCCGTTCGCTTAGGCGAACGGATTTTTTTATTGTTATTTTTGCGATACCAAAATGAGATTATACCCGTTTTGCAGTAAACCCTATTTATGAAGCAATTGTGTTTGTTATTCTTTTTTTTAACGCTTTCGCTACAGGCGCAATTTCAGGTAAATGGAATTGTGAAAGAATCCACAACCAACAACCCGTTGCCGTTTGCCACAATTACCACAAATAATGGCCTAAATACCATCTCTGATGTCGATGGAAAGTTTAGTATTGTAACTGCAATTCCCATTACAGCTTTTGATATTTCTTATATTGGTTTCACCAAAGCTAGGATTGTCATCGAAAAAAATAAAAATTATTATGTTGTCGTTCTTTCTCAAAAGACGGATGATTTGAATGAAGTGGCGGTTCCAAGCGAAAACCCGGCTTTGGCAATTATCAGGAAGACAATCGAAAATAAAGACAACAATAATCCCCAGAAAAAACTCCGCAGTTTTGAGTTTAAATCCTATAACAAACTCATTGTAACCGCAAATCCTGACTCCATTGACGGAAGAATCGATTCTGTTTTTGTCCAAAAATATATTGGGAAACGATTCTCAAAAATTGACTCCTCCGATTATAAATTCAAAGAAGTCATCAGTAAACAGCATCTTTTTCAAACCGAAAAAGTGTCACAATATCAATTTGCAAATGCCAGATTAAAAGAAACAATATTAGGCACCAAAATGGCCGGTTTCAAGCAACCTGTTTATGAAATCATTGCTTTTAATTTGCAGTCTTTCTCTATTTACGATTCCAGTTACGAGCTTTTTGAAACCAAATACAACAGTCCAATTGCCAATGATGCGCTAAACGATTACAACTACAAACTCTTGGATTCACTTATCATTGACGGTAGAAACACCTACATGATTTATTTTAAAAACAAGAAAAAAAGAAGAGCATCAGGACTGGAAGGCGTACTTTATATTGACCAAAATAATTTTGCTGTCGCCAAAGCGGTGATGCGCATAAAAGGCGTTCTTGACATTAGCGGGATTCATGATTTTAAGTACATTCCCAATGAAAAATTATGGTTTCCAACGGACAAAACCTTTAAAATTGTAAAAGGTAAAAATGATGACGATATAAAAATCCTTGGCGGATCCATTCAATTTGATGGCGATGTAGAACGGGATTTTAAAGAAAGAAAGAAAGTCGCCTCGGATTTCACCTATTTGCTTTCGCACACGAACAATTTTGAAATTCAGTATAACATTCCGATACAAATTAAAAAATCGGCTATTTATATCGAGATCAAAGACGATGCGATTAATAGACCGGAACGTTTTTGGAACACCTACAGAAAAGACAGTTTAGACAGTCGAAGCCAAAAAACGTATTTGGCACTGGACAGTATTTCAGTTAAAAAACGAATTGAAAGCCGCATCCGTTTTGGGCGAAAAATCATCAACGGGTATTTACCCATTGGAAAATTCGATTTAGACTTACGCAAATTATTCAGCTATAATAATTATGAAGGCTTCCGATTGGGAATTGGCGGAGTCACCAATGAACAGTTTTCAAAAAAATACAGAATCGAAGGCTACACTGCTTATGGAACAAAGGATGGCAATTTCAAATATAATTTGGGAATGGCGACTCGGGTTGGCAAATTTTCGAATTCCTGGATTGGAGTTTCCTATACTGATGACATTCGGGAAATTGCAAGTACTGTATTTACAATTGATAAAAAAGCGTTTAAAATCTATAATCCAAGACCTATAAACATCAGTACATTTTACAATTATGTGAGTTGGAAGACATTTATAGAAACTAAAATTATCCCAAAAACAGAAAGCTTCTGGGAACTTTCCCGTGCCGCAATCGAACCTAAATTTAGCTATATATACAACCTAAACGAGAAACTATATACAAGCTATATTATGACAACCGCAATGGTTTCTTTGCGTTGGAATCCATTCAGCGATTATATGCAGACGCCTACGGGACGAATTGAAGTAGAAAAACGTTTCCCGAAATTCACTTTTCAATACACACAATCCTTGCCTAAGGTTTTGCAAAATGATTTTGAATTCAGCAAAATAGATTTCAAAACGGAGTATGAAAAAAAATATTTAAACGGTCAAAAAACAAGTTTACTTTTCGAAGCCGGTTATGCTTTTGGCGAAGTGCCGCTGACGCATTTGTACAACACCTCTCCCAATAATATTACCAAGGAAACCATCATGCAGAGAATTACTTTTGCAGGAAAGAATAGTTTTGAAACGATGTTTTTCAATGAGTTTTTCTCCAGTGAGTATGCCTTTTTTCAATTCAAACACGGCTTTAGCCGCATAACACTGTTCAAAAAAGTAAAACCGTCCTTAGTTCTCGTTTCAAGAATGGCTTGGGGAAATTTACAAAAACCGGAACAACACATCGGATTGGATTATAAAACCCTCAACAAAGGTTATTTCGAATCTGGAATAGAACTCAACCAAATTTACAACGGCTTGGGATTAGGCGGATTTTACCGTTATGGCCCGAATCAACTGAGTAAATTTCAAGATAATATAGCTGTCAAAATAAGTTTCGTTCTTAATCTGGGACTTTAATGACTCGAAACGAATTTTAGTCCAATAATAGAACTGATTAAAGTGGTGATGAAGAAAATTCGCCAGAAATCAGCTGGTTCTTTAAACACAAAAATCCCAACCAGAACCGTTCCCACCGCTCCAATTCCCGTCCAAACGGCATAAGCTGTTCCAATAGGCAGGGTTTGTGTGGCTTTGTAAAGTAATACCATACTTATTGCCAAGCAAATTAAGAATCCGCCCAACCACAATGTTGCTGTCATTCCGGAACTTTCTTTGGCTTTACCCAAACAAGTTGCAAAACCCACTTCAAAAATCCCACCTATAATTAATAAAATCCAGTTCATATTTATTGTTTTAAAATTAATACCGAAGGAACGCCACTCAACCAGTCACTTCTGGAGTCCACTAATTCTTTCCAACTTTCAAGACTAATTAACATTAAATCCTGTTTGGCCAGAAATTCTTTTTTAATGGTTTCATCCGTTATTAAACCAATGTTATTCGGATATTTTTGTTCCAAAGAATCAATAGCGCTCTTGATTACAAAATTAGTGTTGACATGTCCATTGACATCCAAAATAACAATTTTAGAGTTGTTGTTGTAAATTAATTTTTGGATATAATCAATCACAAATGAATCTTCGGGACTAAAAATTGGAATAAAAACATGATTTACGTGCTGTAGATCTTTATCAATCAAAATCCCTATTGGCATCTTGGTTTTAGAAATAATCTGTCTGGTTCTTTCGTCAAAAGGCGAATTTTCGAATAACCCTTCTTTCCCGGTAAACTTATCAATTAAACGATCCGGATTGATTATCCGTGTGGTAAAACCGATTACTTTTCCAAGAATGGTACCTTCAAATATTGATTTTCCCAAACCTACCAACAACAAATCATAATCCCCTTGATTAGCAACATCCGCAATTTCGGTTTCAATATCCATGGTTGCTTTAAAAATAGTGGTAATGTCCTGATTTAACAGTTGGGATTCTTCAACAATAGGATAAAAACTATTTTTCTCCTTGTCTTCCATATTAAAAGTATGCATCTCGTCACTTAAGGACAAATGCATTACCGTAATACTGGCAGAATCTTTTTGCTTTTTTATCAAACTATTCGCCAATCGCAACAAGGATTTGCCTTTTTCATTGTTTCCAAACGAAATTAAAATTCGGTATTTATTATGGTTTGTTTGTTCTAAAATTTCAACACCATCTTTAGTTTTAAAAATATAATTGATTAAATCCAAAGCCGGTCCCGTCATAAAAGTGGTCACTAATGCCATGATTACCATCATCGTAAACACCTCAGGAGTCAAAACTTTAAGTTCTAATCCAATGTTTAAAACGATCAATTCCATTAACCCTCTTGTATTCATCAAGGCGCCAATGGTCAAACTGTCTCGCCAACTCTGCCCTACAAATTTCGCCGCCAAAGCACTTCCTAAAAATTTCCCCACTACGGCCACCAAAATAATAAAACCGGTCACTTTCCATAAATAAGGATCATTGAGCAGTCCAATTTCGGTTTTCAAACCCGTGAATACAAAGAACAAAGGCAGTAAAAGTATCAATGCAACATCCTCTACTTTTTCTATGAATATGGTTCTGAATTTTGGAACATCCGGCATAATAGCTCCCGCCATAAACGCTCCAAATAATGCATGAATCCCAATCACTTCCGTAGCATACGATGAAAGAATCAGTACCAGAAAAAAGATAGCCACAACCGGTTTGATTATAGTGTCTTTCGAACCATACAAATCCCCGATTCTTTTCAAAAATGGTTTTACAATAAAAATCATGGCAACAACATAAAGTACTGCCAGCATAATAATGTATAAGGAACTAACGAAAGTTCCCGCTTTTACAATTGCAATTACCACGGCTAGAATGCACCAAGCGGTAATGTCATCGGCAGCAGCGCAAGTAATAACAATTGCCCCTAATTTCGTTTTATGAATTCCTCGTTCCTGAACGATTCTCGCCAGAACCGGAAAAGCGGTAATACTCAATGCAATTCCCATAAACAAACTAAAAGCCAAAAATTTCACACCTTCGGGAGCAAATTGATTGTAAACAAAATAAGCCAATCCAATCCCGAGTGCAAAAGGAATGACGATACTGGCGTGACTGATTACCACCGCTTCATTGGCTTTGTTTTTAAGCACTTTCATATCGAGTTCCATTCCTATGACGAACATAAAAAGTATCAATCCTATCTGGCTTAAAAATTTTAAATTCCCTAAGGATTCAACAGGAAATAAAGCACTTGAAAATTCCGGAAAATACAATCCCAATAAGGACGGCCCAAGTACAATCCCCGCAATAATCTCCCCTATTACTGATGGCTGGCCAATTTTCTTGAAAATCCAACCAAAAACACGGGCAACAAGTATTATCGTTATGATTTGTGCCAAAAGAATCGCTAAAGGATCCTGAAAATTGTGCTGCATGGAAGCTATAAAATCATTCCAAGAACCGTTTCCGCTTTCAGGCGTTACGATAACTTCACTTGCTTCTAAGCTTTTTCCTTTGCTTATAATCCAATATATTAAAGCAGTGAAACCACCTGTTACACCTAAATAAAACAATGTATTTTTATAATTCTTCATATTCATTTTTATGTATTCACGCTCAACTCTAAAAAAACAAAGATGAGAAATTCAAATGTATAATTTATATCCCACAAAATTATTTAATTGTAAAATAAAAAACTGGTATAATTAGCCCCACAAAACAACAAAAAGTTTTAGTTAAAACAAATGATATATAGCGGTTTTGACTACCTTTACCGCCGTTAAATATGAATTATGATGAAGTGGTTTAGTTTAGGATTTTGGGAATTAATAGCCCGAATTGTCCTTAGAAATAGAATTTTGATGTTATCCATTGTTGTAGCGATAACAGCTCTTTTAGCAATGCAATGGAAGAATATCCACTTCACTTTTACCGAAGCCAATTTATTACCGGATGACAATATTGTAAATATTCAGTACAATGCCTTTTTGAATAAATTTGGTGAAGAAGGAAATCTAGTCATCATCGGTGTAAAAGACAATGCCATATTTACCCCGAAAGCCTATGCTTCCTGGAGTAAACTGATGAACACTCTTAAAGAAGACAAAGCGGTAGATTTAGTAATTTCGTTAAATGACTTAAAGAAATTACAAAAAAATGATTCGCTGGCAACCTTCGAATTGGTGCCTTTTGTTGACCAAAGCAAAACGGTTGACAAAACTTATCTTCAAAAAATAAAAAAAGAACTTTTCAATGATTTGCCTTTCTACGAAGGATTACTATTCAACAAAAGATCAGGAAGTATTCGCTCTGCCGTTTACATGGATAAAAAAATTGTAAACACGGCGGCCAGAAAAGATTTTATCCTAGAAAAACTCGTTCCCGCAGTAGAAACATTCGAAAAAGAAACTGGAATCGACCTTCGTGTTTCGGGAATGCCTTACATCCGAACGCTGAATGCAAAAACGATTGTTGACGAGATAAGCATCTTCATCGGAGCCTCATTATTGGTCACCTCATTGCTTTTCTTTTTCTTTTTTAGAAGTTTTAGAGCAACCTTAATATCAATGGTAATTGTAATTATTGGTGTGATGTGGTCTTTTGGGTTTCTAGGATTATTGAATTACGAAATAACCGTTTTAACCGCTTTAGTTCCTTCTTTAATCATCGTTATCGGGATTCCGAATTGTATTTTCCTGACCAACAAATACCATCAAGAATACAAAGTCCATCGAAATAAAGCCAAAGCATTACAGCGTGTTACGACCAAAGTGGGAATGGCAACGCTAATGACCAATCTTACCACAGCCATTGGTTTTGCTACCTTTGTTGCTTCTAACAATCAATTATTATTAGAATTTGGCGTCGTGACTTCTATCAACATCATGGCACTTTTCTTTTTGTGTATCATTGTCATCCCTATTTTTCACAGTTATATTCCACCACCAAAAGACCGTCACATCGAGCATTTAGACCGAAATTATGTTAAGGTTTTCATGGATTGGATTCTGAGAAACGTAAAATCCAATCGATTTTCGATTTACGTTGTTGCCATTCTTCTTTTGGTTGTTAGTATCGTAGGTATTTACAAAATGCGTATTTCGGGCAGTTTGATCGAAGACATGCCTAAAAAAGAAGCCTTTTTTGAAGATATTGTTTTCTTCGAAAAAGAATTTGATGGCGTTATGCCGCTGGAAATCATGATTGACACCAAGCGTAAAAAAGGAGTCATGAGATTGTCTACGCTGAGGCGAATGGAAGAACTTGAAGAAACCATTGACGAAATTCCGGAATTATCAAAACCCATTTCTATTGTCAATTTGGTTAAATATTCCAAGCAAGCGTATTACAACGGAAATCCCGATTATTACGAATTGCCAACGTCACAGGAACAGTCGTTTATTTTGTCGTATGCTAAAAATGCCACGAAAAACTCCAAAGACAATCTGATGAAAAGTTATGTAGATTCTACAGGACAATTTGCCCGAATCACAACTTTTATGCGCGATGAAAATGGCGACAATATTGCCAAAATTGAAGCCGAAATTCGCAAAAAAGCCGATAAACTTTTCCCGCCGAGTCAATACAATGTCAGCATTACCGGAAAAGCATTGGTTTTCCAAAAAGGAACCGGTTACCTGCTGGACAATTTGCTTTCGTCTTTGGTTTTTGCCTTTTTCCTGACCTCACTTTTGGTGGCGTTTATGTTCCGTTCGTTCAAAATGGTTTTGGTTTCCATTATCCCAAATCTATTGCCGTTGTTGCTAACTGCAGGAATTATGGGTTATTTGGATATTCCGTTGAAACCATCGACGATTTTAGTTTTCGGAATCGCGTTTGGACTTTCGGTTGATGATACCATTCGGTTTTTAGCGCAATACCGCGAGGAATTAAAGAAAAATAACTGGAAAATCCGCAAGTCGGTTTACGCTACATTTACAGATGCCGGTTTGAGCATGTTTTACACTTCTATCGTGTTATTCTTCGGATTTTCGGTGTTTATGTTGTCCAGTTTTGGAGGAACAATCGCTCTTGGCGGATTGATTTCGTTGACATTATTATTCGGAATGCTGTCGAATTTAATGTTATTGCCGGCTTTGGTATTGACGTTGAATAAAACATTGGCCAACGAACAGGAATTCATCGAACCAAAAATTGACATCATCGAACATAGCGATGAAGAAATTGATGCTTTGGAGAAAGAGTAAGTTGTTTAATCTAATTTAGGGTACATTCTTTATACTAAAATTCAAAATCCCGTCTAGTAAGGCGGGATTTTTTATGTTTTAAAAACAAAATATTACAAATTCCTTCAAAATGTTCTATCTGCTAAATCTTCTATTAATTGCTATTACTAAATCATTCAACCAATTACTTTTATTATCTTTTATTTCATCCTCATCTATTAAAAATTCCGAAAGATCATTTTTTCTACATTGTAAATTAACAAAGTTGGTGTCCCAACTAGAAACAGGAGAATAATTAATCAAAAAAACAATGCATAGATAAAAACCCAAAACACGAAAAAAAATTGACACTTTTGAAAAGATTCTAATTGTTTGATGTTTTTTGTTTTCTTTAATTGCTTTTCGGACAAAATAAAACAGTTGAATTATAAACAACATTATAAGAACATTAGATGCGAATTTTGTATTGTGGCTTTCTTCAGAGCTTAACGAAAAGAAAACTACAGCTAATAAAGCTACTACAATTGAAACTATTACATTAACTATAACAAAATAGCTCGCCCATTTTAAATCTATTTCAAATTTTTCCAAAGTCAGTTTTATTTTAAATATTAGCAAATATAGCTAAAAACTCACATGAATAATATTGGGGAATATCTTCAATATTATCTATTTAATTTTTGTACCTAATAGGTAAAAAAAACGGTGCAGGATATTCCGAAAAAATATTCATAAAACTCCAAATATCTCCATTCGTTTAGCCCAGATAGCAGCGGCATCCTTTTACTTTTTCCTTTAAAAAGTAAAAGATATAGCGAATAGCGGGTCCCGATAGCTATCGGGATAGCTCCAAACTAAGTTTATCATTCAATTACATTCTTATTACCCTATTTCTCACAATGACAATTAGGAACAAATGATTTATATTTGCAGTTCGATAAAAACACAATTTTTCAATATCAATTATATTTAAAATGAGACATACAAAAGTTAAAGACTTACTAAACAGCACCACAACGCTTCATGAGGTAAATGCAAAAGGATGGGTGAGAACTTTTAGAAACAATCAATTTATCGCGTTGAACGATGGTTCGACCATTGATAATATACAATGTGTTGTCGATTTTGAGAACACGCCAGACGAAACGTTGAAGAGAATTACGACTGGAGCAGCAATATCTGTGACAGGAACTTTGGTGGAAAGTAAAGGGGCGGGACAGAAATTTGAAATTCAGGTGGCTAAACTGGAAATCCTTGGAGATTCAGATGCGGAGAAATTCCCGATACAACCTAAAAACAAACCGAGCTTGGATTTCTTGCGTGAAAATGCGCATTTAAGAGTTCGTACCAATATGTTTGGAGCCATAATGAGAGTGCGTTCAGTACTATCGTATGCGGTTCACAGTTATTTTCAGGAGAAAGGTTTTGTGTATGTAAATACGCCAATCATAACGGGTTCGGATGCGGAAGGTGCCGGTGAAATGTTTAAAGTTACTGCTTTGCCTTTTGACGGAACACCAAGAACCGAAGACGGGAAAGTGAATTATAAAGAAGATTTCTTCGGAAAAGAAACGAACCTAACGGTTTCGGGACAACTGGAAGGAGAAACTTTTGCGATGGCTTTGGGTCAGATTTATACTTTTGGACCAACATTTAGAGCCGAAAACTCCAATACTTCGCGTCACCTTGCGGAATTTTGGATGATTGAGCCGGAAGTGGCGTTCAATGATTTGAATGACAATATGGATTTGGCCGAAGATTTTATTCAATACGTAATCAAATATACCATGGACAAATGTCCGGAGGATTTGAAATTCTTGGAAGGACGTTTATTGGATGAAGAAAAATCAAAACCAGTTGCAGAGAGAAGCGAAATGGCTTTACTTGACAAATTAAACTTTGTTTTGGAAAACAATTTCAAACGTGTTTCATACACCGAAGCAATTGATATTTTAAGAGATTGTACGCCAAATAAAAAGAAAAAATTCAACTATATCATTAACGAATGGGGAGCTGATTTACAATCGGAACACGAGCGTTACTTGGTGGAGAAACACTTTAAATGTCCGGTAATCTTGTTTGATTACCCGGCAAATATCAAGGCATTTTACATGCGTTTGAACGAAGACGGAAAAACTGTTCGCGCGATGGATATCCTTTTCCCAGGAATTGGAGAAATCGTGGGAGGTTCTCAAAGAGAAGAGCGTTTTGATGTTTTGGTTGAAAAAATGAAAGCCTTAGGAATTGACGAAGAAGAATTGTGGTGGTATCTTGATACACGAAGATTCGGTTCAGCAGTTCACTCTGGTTTCGGACTTGGATTCGAAAGATTGGTATTATTTGTAACAGGAATGACGAATATTCGTGACGTAATTCCTTTTCCAAGAACGCCAATGAATGCAGAATTTTAAAAAAACGTTATGAGTTTTATGAGTTATGAGTTAGGCGTCAGAATCTAACTTATAACGAATAACACTTAACGTATAACCTACAATAAAAAAATGCTAAAGCAATTCTTAAATTTAAAATTATCACAGAAATTATCTCCTCAACAAATTCAGTTGATGAAGTTAATTCAATTGCCTACGCAAGCTTTCGAACAACGTTTATTGGAAGAAATGAACGAAAATCCAGCTTTGGAAGCCGGAAAAGAAGAAGATGAGTATGAAAAGGACGAGTTCGAAAACGAAGATTATGACGATTATGATGATTCGGAATCGGATAGAATTGAAGCCGAAGACATCAACATTGACGAGTATTTAAGCAACGACGAAACTCCGGATTATAAAACACAGGTCAATAATTACAGTGACGACGATGAAGATCGCGAAACGCCTTTTGCCGCGCCGGTGAGTTTTCATCAGGATTTAATAAATCAGTTGAATACTTTTATCCTGAATGACGAGGAGCGTGAAATTGCTGAATTTTTGGTAGGAAGTATCGATGATATGGGCTATATCCGTCGCAGTGTTCCCGACATGGTGGACGATATGGCGTTTACTCAAGGCATTTACACCGATGAAAAAATGGTGGAGAAAATGTTGCAAGTGATTCATGAACTAGAACCATCCGGTGTGGGAGCGCGTGATTTGCAGGAATGTTTGTTATTGCAATTGAAACACAAAACACCAACGGAATACGTGGAATTAGCCACTGATATTATCGAAAATCAGTTTGATGCGTTTACCAAAAAACATTACGATAAATTAATTCAAAAATATAATGTTTCGAATGAGCAACTTAAAAAAGCCATTCATGAAATAGAAAAACTGAATCCAAAACCAGGCGGATCATTTACCGGAAACAATAAAGTAACGGAAAATGTAGTTCCTGATTTTGCCATCAGAATTGTGGACGGCGAACTGGAACTGACCTTAAACGGACGAAATGCTCCTTCCCTGCACGTTTCCAAAGATTACCAGGAAATGATGCAAACCTACAAGGATTCCCGAGATAAATCAGCGCAACAAAAAGATGCGGTGCAGTTTATCAAGCAAAAATTGGATTCGGCTAAATGGTTTATCGATGCGATTCGCCAACGTCAGGAAACGCTTTTTGTAACCATGAATGCGATTATGCATCATCAGGAAGAATATTTCCTGGATGGTGATGAAACCAAGTTGAAACCGATGATTCTAAAAGACATTGCCGATATGGTGGGTCTTGATATTTCGACGATTTCGCGTGTGGCAAACAGCAAATATGTAGAAACGCCTTACGGCACGAAACTGATTAAAGAATTCTTCTCAGAAGCGATGAAAAACGACCAAGGTGAAGATGTTTCGACACTGGAAATCAAGAAAATCCTTCAGAATACTATTGAAGAAGAAGACAAGAAAAAACCACTTCCAGACGATCAACTGGCCGAAATTCTTAAAGAAAAAGGCTATCCAATCGCGAGAAGAACGATTGCAAAATACAGAGAACAACTCGATATTCCGGTGGCGAGAATGAGGAAGAAAATGTAAGATTGTTGATTTTAGATTGCTGACTAACGATTTGAGATTTAGTGTTGATAAAAAACAATGTTCCTATAAAAAGACAAACCCTTTTGGAGTTCTAAACTCTGAAAGGGTTTGTCTTTTTCATAACTTTATATTTCAATCCAGTTCTGGCTCCCTCTCCTTCGGAGAGGGTTGGGGAGAGATTTATTTTTTCTCCTGATCTTTCCGCATCGCATGATAATACGCGGCACGGCTTAACGGTTCGTATTCTTCGGTTTCGCCTAACATAACAAGTTTATCATTGTCGGTTTTACGGAAACTGTAATTAGCAAGATTTCCAGTGCGGGTACACACGGCATGCACTTTGGTCACATATTCCGCAGTTGCCATAAGAGCTGGCATCGGACCAAAAGGATTTCCCTTAAAATCCATATCCAATCCGGCCACAATTACCCGGATTCCCTGATTAGCCAAATCGTTACAAATTTTAACAATTTCGTCATCAAAAAACTGCGCTTCGTCAATGCCCACCACATCACAACCTTGAGCCAAAATAGCAATATTTGCGGCAGCAGGAACGGGCGTGGAACGGATTTCATTGGCATCATGTGACACCACCATATCGTCATGATAGCGTGTATCAATTTCAGGTTTGAAAATTTCTACTTTTTGCTTGGCAAACTGCGCTCTTTTCAAACGACGGATCAATTCCTCGGTTTTACCCGAAAACATGGAGCCACAAATGACTTCGATCCAACCAAATTGTTCTTTATGATTTACTGTATTTTCGAGAAACATTTTGTATTTTTCTGACTTAAAAAATGAATAGTTTTTATTACTTTGTAATGGATAAAACCGACTTAAAAATTTTATACTTTTACGTCGTTTCAAAAGTATAACATTTTTATTAAATCGGAGATTCGCGAGCTCTTATTTAAAAAATAAAATCACGCGAGCAAAGGTTCCTTCTTCCTTATGCTAAATAAAAACCAGGAAGATATTTATTAAAAAGACCCGCCTAACACACTATAATTTCAAAAATTATGAAAAAAAAATTGGAAGCCGATTTAATCAGCATTGCACACAGAGTATTACAACTAAAAAATAAATCTGACATCAATCAATTATATCTGGAAACGCAGAAATTATATGAAAAACTTTCTGTCTTACGATTTGTAGACGAGCACTTTAGCGAGGCAAAACCAACTATTGGCGCTGCTGAAGTAGAGCAAAAAATGGAATCTATTTTTGATAAAATGGATTCGGTTCAACCGGAAATCAAAGCTGTAGTTGAAGAAACTGTTGCCGAAGAAATCGTTGAAACGCCTTTGGAAGAAACAATAGAAACTGCTGACATATCTGAATCTGAAACGAATATTGTGGAAGAAGAAACTGTTGAAGTTCCATTGGAAGAAACAATTGAAACTGCTGATACAACTGAGTCAGAAACGAGTATTGTGGAAGAAGAAACTGTTGAAACTCCTTTGGAAGAAACAATTTCTAATGAAGAAATAACCGCGGAAGAAGAAAAAGAAGAAGAACCTATTATTGAGGAAGAAATAGTTGCTGAGGAAAAAGAAACTTCAGAACCTGAAACCGCTGCATTCACACCAGCTTTTGAATTGTCTCAAGAAGAGGAAGTAGAAACGGAACTGGAGGTGCCAAAGAAAATGGAACCGGTACAAATTTCTTTCGAAGATTTATTGGGCGGAAATTACCATGACACCCAGTTTGTAAAAGTGCAACAGATTGAAAATATTCCCACAGCAGTAGTAATCGAAACTTCAAAAGAAATCGTTGCGGAGGAGGAAAACGTTTTACCTGTGAAAGAAGCTGTTGAACCAAAAACAGTTTCCCTGAACGAAAAATTAGCCAAAGGAATCAATATCGATTTGAATGACCGCATTGCTTTTATAAAACATCTTTTTGGAAACAGCAGCGAAGATTACAACCGCGTTTTAAATCAATTAATCACGTTTGATACGTTCTACGAAACCAGAGATTTTGTTCAGGAAATGGTAAAACCGGACTACAACAACTGGGAAGGAAAACAAGAGTATGAGGAACGTTTTATGGATGTTATAGAGAAAAAATTCTTGTAAACTTCCCTGAATTTTTCTGAATATACATTTGAACAAATACAGATTTTCTATAAAATTTGTATTTAATTATTTTATCTATGTCAAAATTATACATCGTTCCTACGCCTATTGGCAATCTCGAAGACATGACTTTTCGAGCGATTCGGATTCTTAAGGAAGTCGATTTGATTCTCGCCGAAGACACGCGTACGAGTGGAAAATTATTAAAACACTTCGAAATTGGCACACACATGTACAGCCATCACATGCACAACGAACACAAAACCATCGAGAATTTAATTTCGAGATTGAAAGCCGGAGAAAACATTGCCTTAATCTCAGATGCGGGAACGCCCGCAATCTCGGATCCCGGTTTTTTATTGACCCGCGCTTGTGTTGAAAATGGTGTTGAAGTAGAGTGTTTACCCGGCGCAACGGCTTTTGTTCCGGCATTAGTCAACAGCGGTTTGCCCAATGACAAGTTTGTTTTCGAAGGTTTTTTGCCTGACAAAAAAGGGCGTCAAACCCGCTATTTAGCATTGGCGGAAGAAACCCGAACGATGATTTTATATGTTTCTCCGCATAAATTAGTAAAGACTTTAGCGGAATTCATTACCTATTTTGGCGAAGACCGTCAAATATCGGTTTCCAGGGAATTATCCAAACTGCACGAAGAAAATGTTCGCGGAACCGTGAAAGAAGTGGTCGCTCATTTTGATAAAATAGCGCCAAGAGGAGAAATTGTCGTCGTAGTCAGTGGAAAAGCAATCACCAAAGAACCTAAAAAAAGTAAATTTTCGGAAGAAGAATAACCTATAAAAACACCATGAATTTAGAATCCTTTTTAGAAAAATTAAAGCAGACACCAGAATCTATCGCTTTTGCAGAAACCATTGCAACAATTGAAGAAAACTACGACTTTACTCCAGCGGCATTTGAGAACGGTTTGCAACACAATGCAGCTGGAGAAAATTCAGGCTCATGTAAATTATTTGCTTTCGCCGAAATTCAAAACCTATCAGAAGCAGCTACATTAGCCTGTTTTGGAGCATATTATTACGAAGATGTTTTGAAAAATCCAAATGGAACTGACCATCAAAACATTCGCAATTTCATGAAAACCGGTTGGGATGGAATTGCATTTTACGGAAGTGCTTTAGTATTGAAATAAAACAGTTAAAACGCTAATTCGTAAATTAAATCGACAGACACAATTAGCGAATTAGCTGTTATTCTTTTTTTAGAGTTCCTAAAATCCTAATTTCAAAATCTAAAATCCCAAATCAATATGCGTTGGACACTTAAATCAAAACCTTCCGAAGATACCGTGAAACATTTGGCGAAAGCTTTGAATGTGGAGGATTTTGTGGCCACTTTATTAGTACAACGCGGCATCGAAACTTTTGAAGATGCCAAACGGTTTTTTCGCCCGAGTTTAGATGATTTGCATGATCCGTACTTGATGAAAGATATGGAAAAAGCAGTCGCTCGAATCGAAAAAGCGATTGAAAATGAAGAAAATATTCTTGTTTTTGGCGATTATGATGTCGATGGCACCACTGCAGTTTCTCTCGTTTCTTCCTATTTAAAAACCTATTATCCAAACGTTGCGACCTACATTCCGGATCGTTATGATGAAGGTTATGGAATATCTTTTAAGGGAATTGACTTTGCTGATGACAATGGATTTTCACTCATCATTGCTTTGGATTGCGGTATAAAATCCATCGATCATGTGGCTTACGCCAAAGAGCGAAACATCGATTTTATCATTTGCGACCACCACAGACCGGGAGATTTTTTACCCGAAGCCGTTGCCGTTCTCGACCCAAAACGAGACGATTGCAACTATCCTTATGATGAATTGTGTGGTTGCGGAATAGGTTTCAAATTGATTCAGGCTTTAGGCCAAAACCGAAATCAGACAATTGATGATTTGATTCCGTATCTGGATTTAGTTTCGGCTGCAATTGCTGCTGATATCGTCCCGATGACCGGAGAAAATCGGGTGCTGGCTTATTTCGGATTGCAAGTCATCAACACCAACCCGAGACCAGGAATCAAAGCCATCATTCACCAAATAAAAAAACAAACCTTAGATATTACCGATGTTGTTTTCATCATCGCGCCCAGAATAAACGCTGCCGGACGCATCAAACACGGGAATCATGCAGTGGAATTATTAACCGAATTTGATTTTGAGCAAGCCCAACAATTTGCTTCCGAAATTGAAGCCTATAATTCGGAGCGAAAAGATTTAGACAAATTAATCACCAAAGAAGCGTTACAACAAATTGAAGAGAACAATGAAAAAGAACGTTTTACTTCCGTGGTTTTTCAAGAAGATTGGCACAAAGGGGTCATTGGGATTGTCGCTTCCCGATTGATAGAAACCTATTATCGTCCGACACTTGTTTTTACCAAAAGTGGCGATAAATATGCCGCTTCGGCACGTTCCGTAAAAGGATTTGATGTATATAATGCACTCGAAGCATGTACCGAACATTTGGAACAATTTGGCGGTCACATGTATGCCGCGGGAATGACTTTAAAGGAAGAAAACTATCAAATCTTCAAAGATACTTTCGAAAAAGAGGTCGAAAGAACCATTCATCCGGATATGTTGACACCCGAAATTGCAGTTGATGCCGAGATTGATTTTGCGGATATTACTCCAAAACTAATCCGAATCCTGAAACAATTTGAACCTTTTGGACCGCAAAATATGACTCCAATTTTCCTGACCAGAAATATCAAAGACACCGGTTATGGAAAACCGCTTGGACAAGAAGACGAACATTTAAAACTTTTTGTTAAACAAAACAACTCCGAAGGTCTCGCTGCTATTGGTTTTAATTTGGGAAACAAAATCGAACTGACTACGCATCAAAAACCTTTTCAAGCCGTGTATTGCATTGATGAAAACGAATGGAAAGGCAAATTAAGTTTGCAATTGCGATTGCGAGATATTAAAGAATGATTCTTTTGTTATGAAAAAAAAAGACCCTTACTCGGCGCTGCGTTATAAAGAATTCAATATTTTTTTGTTGTTGCGTTTTGCCATGGTTTTTGGCTGGTCCATGCAGTTTATCGTCATTGAATGGGAAGTCTATAGTTTGACCAAAAACCCGTTATCGTTAGGGATCATCGGATTAATGGAAGTCATTCCGGCCATTTCGATGGCTTTATTTGCCGGACACATTGTCGATCAAAAAGAGAAAAAAGGATTGCTTTTCAAATGTATTTTAGGGTTTTCAATCATTAGTTTGGGCTTGTTTTTATTTACGTGGCCACCTTTTATAAAAGATTTTTCTACCCAAACCATTTTATATTCCATTTACTTTTTCGTGTTTTTAGGAGGATTGGTTCGTGCTTTTCTTGGCCCGACGATATTTTCTCTTTTGGCATTGATTGTTCCTAAAAAAATATACCCAAATGCTGCCACCTGGAGCAGTTCCGTTTGGCAAATAAGTTCGGTTTTAGGACCTGCAGTAGCCGGTTTTTCCATCAATTGGATTGGCGTTCATTGGTCAATGTCCATCGTTTTGGGATGTTCGCTTTTTGCGTTAATCGCTTTAACCCAAATAGCAACAAAACCTATTTTGAATCCAAAAATTGGCGAACCCATTATGGAAAGTTTGAAAGAAGGTGTGAAATTTGTTTTCAATAATAAGACTATTTTAGGCGCTTTATCACTGGATATGATTGCCGTTCTTTTTGGTGGAGCCGTTGCGCTGTTACCCATTTTTGCACAGGATATTTTGAAAGTGGGACCGCAGGGATTTGGTGTTTTGAGAGCCGCTCCGGCTGTTGGCGCTTTTTTAATGCTGATTATTTCCGCGTATATTCCTTTTACTAAAAATGCGGGTATGAAACTATTGTCGGCAATTTTTGCGTTTGGGATTTGTATTATCGTTTTTGGACTTTCCTCTATTTTTTGGTTGTCTGTTGCCGCTTTATTTCTAAGCGGTGTTTTTGACGGAATTTCGGTGGTGATACGCCAGACTATTTTGCAATTGAAGACTCCTGATCAGATGCGAGGCCGAGTTGCAGCCGTGAATTCTATATTTGTGGGTTCCTCTAATGAATTGGGCGCTTTTGAAAGCGGATTAACCGCAAAACTGATGGGAACTGTTAGCGCAGTAGTCTTTGGCGGAAGCATGACACTGATCACCGTGTTTCTTACCGGAGCCGTATCGCCTACTTTTAGAAAACTGGACTTGCAAAAAGATATTGAGGAACATGAAAAGAGCGAGTAATAAATAGATTTTTCAGAAAAATACTTCCTATAGCCCATCGGTAAAATAATCTCAAGATTACTTACCGACTTTTTTATGCCTTTTTTATGTTTTATTATTTAGAACAAATATAAATAATGCTTATATTTGTTTCAAACTGATGACACATGCAAGAAATAAAACAAATATATCATAACAATTTAGGCACGGCTTTTTACTGGAGAAAAGACAATGCTATTGTACTGGACAAGGTTCAACTGGTTTTTAGAGAAATGGGATTTTATTTTACTCCGCAGGAACTGCAACTATTTAAGCGCTGTATTGAAGACAGCTATATCCAAAATAAATGTTGCGACGATTGTGAACTGAAAAACAAATGCCACAAATTTTTGCTAAAAACGCCTTGTTCCCAAATTGATTTGGCCGTTTCCATGGAAGAATTGGATGCCGTAAAAGACTTAGTGGAAGGCACTTTATTTAAAATAAATTTGGATGATTATTTGTATGGGGTGGGGATGAATTAGGGATTGGAGTTTTTCAACTGTTTATAAACATGAGCGAGAACTTTTTCCTTTACCATAGTTGTAAATACTCATCATTGTGGGCACGGAAAAAATTTCCGTGCTATCGAACCGACAATCAAATCCTAGCTATATGGCTATTATTTTCCTTTTAAAAAGTCAATTGATATTTGGCTAATTATTTCAGGTTTGTCTCCAAACACTTCGTGCGAACAATTTGGAATTACACAAAATTGACTGTTTTTTATAGCATTATGAATCTCAATACCGTGTTCTAAAGTATACATATCATTGTCACCATAAACCACTAAAGTTGGTATTTTTATTGCTTCTAAATCAGTTTTTGGAAAATATTGTTCTTGAAACCACATTTGTCTAGCCTCTGTGACATATCTTTTCCAATCTTTTGATGATAATTTTTCATAATATTTTATCCAATGTGGCCAATTTTTTTCAATCCAATTTGTATCTGTCCAGTTTTTAGCTTCTTCTATATTTTTAAATCCCTCCATTTTATAATTCGCTCCTGAAATTATTAACTTTTTCACTTTATCAGGTCTGTTTTTTGCGAGAATCAAACCAGTAATAGCACCATCACTCCAGCCAATGACATAAAGACTATCTAGTTTTAATTTATCAATGATTTCGGAGTTGTACTCTGCCAATAATTTATAACTTAACGGAGTATCTGAATATTCTGAGCGACCGAGTCCAGGTGCATCAGAAATAATAACTTTATATTTTTTTGAAAGAATTGGAATAACATTTTCAAAGTCGATAATACTTCCAAATCCTCCGTGTATTAACAATAGAGGAATTCCTTCTCCGTACTCTTCATAATAAATTTTTGTTCCTTTAATTGTTAAATATTTTCCATTATTTGAGCCGTATTTTATTTGGGCAATTCCACTTAAAGAGAAAACTAATGTAAAAAGTAATATTTTAAATCTCATATTGTATAGGTTTCGTTTTTTTTAAAACTGGAACAAAACTTATTTTAAGCTCTGACACATTGCTTTGATATTTATCAAATATATACAAAAAGAAAATCGTCGCCATATTTTTAGGTTTTTTACACAATAAAAAAAAACAGGAAGTCAAGAATAAATTCTTGAGAATTTATTAATACTTTTTGATTTCGAAATTCTCGCCATCAAAAACGCCATAGGTAAAATACGTAATCCAGTCGCCCAGATTGACATACTCGGCATCTTTGCCTACGGTTACTTTCATAGGCAAATGACGGTGGCCAAAAATAAGGTAATTGTAGTGTTTGGTTTCCAGTTTTCTTTTGGAATAGAGAATCAGCCATTCGTTGTCTTCACCAAGAAAGGTCACATCTTCATCACCAGAAATCAATTTGTTTTTTACGGAAAGGTATTGCGCCAGTTTCACGCCAATATCCGGATGAAGCCATCTAAAAAGCCATTTAAAAAAAGGATTTGTAAACACTTTTTTCATGCGTTTGTATCCTAAATCGCCAGGACCTTTTCCGTCTCCGTGGCCAATTAGGAATGTTTTATCTCCAAAAGTATATTCTTGATTGTCATGAAACACAGGAATATTCAGTTCTTTCTGAAAATAATCCTCCATCCATAAATCGTGGTTTCCCACGAAGAAATAAATAGGGATTCCGCTGTCTCGGATTTCGGCGAGTTTGCCTAAAACACGGATAAACCCTTTTGGGACTACGGTTTTGTATTCGAACCAAAAATCAAATAAATCGCCCAATAGAAAAATAGCTTCGGCATCGCCTTTTACTTCGTCGAGCCAAGCCACAAATTTTTGTTCTCTCGGAAAACTCAATTCGGGTGTTGGTGCTCCAAAATGCTGATCGGAGGCGAAATATATTTTTTTGTTATTGGGTAATTGCATGAAGTTACAGTATGGATTTCATATTATCACTGGCAAACCATTCTGCAAAAGAAGATTCGGTTTCTTGCAGTTTTAAGGAAAAAAGAGTGATTCCTTCCGGTAATCGGCTGATGATTCTTTGAGAAAAATCAACGACCATGTTTTCACTCGTTGGTTGGTAATCTACCAAAATAACGTGGTGTCCGCGGCTCATTAATTCGTTTGCCAATTCGATATGTGGCGTTGTTCCGTTAAAAACAGTCGCATGGTCAAACTGATCTACAATTTCTTCTTTTACAATTTTCTTTAAATCCGTGAAGTCAATCACCATTCCAAATTTCACATTGGAACGATCTGTAATTGGAGTTCCAATTACCGTTACTGACAATTTATAACTATGTCCGTGGACATTTTTACATTTCCCGTCATAGCCATATAAGGCGTGTCCGGTTTCGAAACTAAATTGTTTTGTAATTCTGATATTGCTCATCGGAGTTTAATTTTGATGCAAATTTAGCAAATTGATATGAGAAATGAGATGTAAATCTTGGTATTTGGATTCCACTGAGACCTAGCCCTGATAGGAGTGAAAATCCTTTTATTACCCTGTCAGGGTTTCGACCCCTGACAGGGTATAAAAGATTGTAACGGATAGCAGGAAATAGCTCCTGAAAAAATTACTTTTTGAATTGGGACAACGCTTTTCTGGTAAAATCAGACAACACCAATTTACCCGAAATCGCGGCGCGTTCCAACAACAATGTTTCCCAATGTTGCGTTCCTTCCCACAAAACCTTTTTCATTTCCAGTAAAGCTTCGGGATTATAACTAGATAATTTAGCGCTGAAATCAGCTATTGCGGCATCCAGTTCTGCAATGGTTTCAAAAGTATTGGCGTACAATCCTTTGGCTGCAGCCCAATCAGCGGTTTTCCATTCGTGGGCTGCGAGCGTCATTTCGGCCATTGCCGTCTTACCGATTTTCTTGGAAACTACGGGTTCTATCACAAAGGGACCAATGCCGATGGCCAATTCCGATAGTTTTATAGAAGCGTTTTTTGTCGCCAATGTATAATCACAGGCAGAAGCAATTCCTACGCCGCCGCCAACTGCTTTTCCGTGAACGCGACCAACAATAAGCTTGGAACACGAACGCATCGCATTGATTAAATGCGCAAATCCGGAGAAAAATTGGGTTCCTGCTGCTTCATCAGAAACAGCCAAAAGTTCATCAAAAGAAGCGCCTGCACAAAAAGCTCCCGAGCCTTCGCTTTGAATAACAATCACCGAAACGGCTGGATTCGTACTCAAAATGTTGAACTCATTCGTTAAACGATCCAACAATTCTCTTGGAAAAGAATTGCTCGAAGGATGACCAAATGCAACGGTTGCGATTCTATTTTCGATTGTTGTGAAGAGCGAACCTGTTGGGTTTTCTGATACCATAGTGGGGATTTTGATGTAAAGTTAAAAAAAGTAAAGGAGGATTTGACTTTTTTTCAAATAGAATGGATTTGTATTTTGAAATTTGCTTTTTGGGAAATTTATATGTTATATTTGCGATCTAGTTTGGGGGATTAGCTCATTTGGCTAGAGCGCTTGCCTGGCAGGCAAGAGGTGATCGGTTCGAATCCGATATTCTCCACAACATAAAACCGTAAAATCTTTTAATTAAGAGTTTACGGTTTTTTATTTTTAGAAATTGTTCGATTGTGTTTTAAGACTATAGAAAACTATTTTTTAATATTCAATTTTCCCCACTTGTCGCATCACGCGAACGATTTTAGCTTTTCGTCTGTTGATATACGAGGAAGAACTGGTCGCCGAATATTTTCTTGGATTGGGCAAAATCGCGGCTATTCCTGCTGCCTGCATCGGCGTGAGACTGGAAGCTCCTTTTCGATACCAATGTTCCGCAGCCGCTTGCGCTCCATACACACCATTCCCCATTTCGATACTGTTCAAATAGACTTCCATGATGCGTTCTTTACCCCAAATGATTTCGATTAAAACCGTAAAATACGCTTCGAGTCCTTTTCTCAAATAACTTCGGCCTTGCCAAAGAAATACATTCTTGGCCGTTTGTTGCGATATGGTGCTTCCTCCTTTTATTCTTCGGCCTCTTTCATTGCTTTTATACGCTTTTTGCATTGCGACAAAATCAAAACCATTGTGTTTCAGAAACGTTCCATCTTCACTGGCGATTACCGCTTTTTGAAGATTCATCGAGATGTTTTCAATTGGTTCCCAGTCGTGACTGAAAAAAACTTCTTTTCCCGCTGTTTTGTTTTCAATCCCCCGAATGACCATTAAAGGCGTAAACGGAACCGGGACAAATTTAAAAAGTACCACAAAAAACAAAGAGAGTCCGAGGAACCATAAAAATACTTTGAATAAAAAACGAGTTAGTTTGCTCATAAAAGAGGTCGGTTCTTTTTTAACGGGTTGTCTTGATTTTCTTGGTGTTATTTTCGTTGCCATTATGCTAAATCTGCTAATTCTGTTCCAATTAAACTTCCTATTGCCACTCCCATTCCGCCCAATCGTACGCCACAATAGACATTATCGGACAGTTGTGAAACGATTGGATTCTTGCTGTTGCCAATACCCATAATCCCGCTCCAACGGTGTGCAATTTGGAAATCCTGATGAGGCAAAATTACTTCTTTTAATAATTGTTCCAATTTTTTTTGGACGATTTCTGTTTGTCCAAATTCTATTGTGTTCTCTGTCTCAAAATCCAGGTTTCTCCCTCCGCCCAGTAATATCCTTTCGCCAATATTCCTGAAATAATAATACCCTCTATCCAAGTGAAAAGTTCCTTTTATATCTAAGTTTTTAATAGGCTCCGTAATTAAAACCTGAGCTCTGGCTGGCTTAACGGCTCCACTTGTCAATGCATTGGCAAAACCGTTCGTCGCAAACAGTATTTTTTGGGTACTAAAACTGAAATCACCAAGCGCTACTTCCACTCCATTTCCTTTGTCGAAATAGGAAGTAACGGTTTGTTGGTTTAGAATTAAAATATTTTTAGAAACTGCTTCTTTCAACAACGCCTGCATCATATTTCCGGTATCAATCTGTGCTTCAAACGGATTGAAAACCAAATATTCCTGTATGCCGCTGAATCCAAAACGGTCTACTTCCTTGGCAAAAACATCCGCTTTAAATAGTGGTCTTAAAATTTCATTGATGAAGGGCAATTTTCCAACACACTCACTGTAACAACTTTCATCGTCTTTTAAAAACAACTCATATCCGCCGTAAGGTTTGAAATCTATCGTGTCGTCACCGAGTCTTTTTCGCAACAACTGCAAGCCTTTCCATCGTTTTTGAACAAGATGAATCACTTCTTCTTCCGAGTGGGATTTTAAATCATCTATGATTTCTGAAAGGCTTCCAAAACAGGCAAAACCGGCATTTTTAGTACTCGCGCCTTGCGGTAACATTCCTTTTTCCAACACTAAAATTTTGCTCTCCGGGAATCTTTCGCGCAAGCGTAATGCAGCATGCAAGCCCACAATACCGCTTCCTACGATGGTATAATCGACATCTGTAAACCAGTTTTTTAATTCCCAATAGCTCAAATCCATGTCCAAATTTTTTCATAAAAATAATAATTTTTTGGATTTATTTTGAATTTATTTCAGAAGCTAATCCCGCTATCCGTTACAATCTTTTATTTTTTTGAAGAAAAAAATAAAAGGATTTCCACTGCTATCGGGGCTAAAAAGCAATCGTGAAAACGGCAAACATCAAAATAAATTGGCTATTTTTATCATTCGAAAAAATCAATAATTAAAATGAAAAAAGTACTGCTTATACCCTTATTAATGATGAGTTTAAATGCTATGGCACAAAATGTAATGACTCCAGAACTGCTTTGGAAATTAGGAAGAGTAACTCCTTTAGGCATTTCCAAAGATGGAAAAAATATAGTCTATAAAGTGACCACTCCTTCTGTTCAAGAAAATAAATCGGACACAAAATTCTACACTTTGCCCGTAAATGGTGGAAATCCAACCGAAGTAAAAGATACCAAAGACCTATTAAAAGACAAAAACAGTTCTCCAGACGGAAAACATATCGTTTACAATGAAGAAGTAAAAATTGAAAAAGTTCACGGAAAAGATTTTTATCCGGAACTGGAAAAATCGGACGTTCAAATCTACGACGGATTGAATTATCGTCATTGGGATACCTGGAACGAAGGCAAATACAACCATGTTTTTTACAAAGAAAACAAAGAAGGCGCAGTGGGAATTGACATTCTGAAAGGAGAAAATTTCGATAGCCCGCAAAAACCTTTTGGTGGTGATGAAGATTATATTTGGTCACCAGACAGCAAAAGCATCCTTTACGTAAGCAAGAAAAAAGCAGGGACCGAATATGCTGTTTCTACCAACACCAATATCTTCGAATACAATCTGGAAACTGGAAAAACCATCAATAGAACCGAAGAAAATCTAGGATATGATACCGCTCCACAATTTTCTCCAACAGGAAATTTGACTTGGTTGCAAATGAAACGAGACGGTTATGAAGCCGATAAAAATGACCTGATTGTTAGTTTCAAAGGAATGAAGATGAACTTAACGGCCAATTGGGATGGAACCGTGGATCATTTTATCTGGAGTACTGACGGGAAAAAAATCTATTTTGTGGCACCAATAGACGGAACTAAACAGTTATTTGAAGTTAATTTTCCGGGTCTGACCAAAATAGCAATTAACGTTCGCCAAATCACTACTGGAGAATTTGACGTCAATGATTTAGTTGGTTTTTCCGGTGATAATATCATTGTTACAAGAACCGACATGAATCATGCGGCGGAAATTTTTTCTTATAATTTAAAGAAAAACACTTGGAAACAAGTATCGAATGTCAATACAGCAACCTATAATTCTTTGGCGCTAAGCAAAACAGAAAGAAGATATGTAACGACAACTGATGGCAAAAAAATGTTAGTTTGGGTGGTTCTTCCGCCTAATTTTGATGCCTCAAAAAAATACCCAACCCTTTTATATTGTCAAGGAGGACCACAATCTCCATTGACACAATTTTATTCTTACCGATGGAATTTACAGCTGATGGCTGCAAATGGATATATTGTTGTTGCACCAAACCGTCGTGGCATGCAAGGTCATGGTGTAGCATGGAATGAGCAAATCAGCAAAGACTGGGGCGGACAAGTAATCCAAGATTACCTTTCAGCGATTGATGATGTGGCGAAGGAAAAATATGTTGATGCGACACGTTTAGGATGTGTTGGCGCCAGTTACGGCGGGTATTCTGTTTTCTATTTAGCCGGAATTCACAACAACCGATTCAAAACGTTTATTGCCCATGACGGTATTTTTAATACACAAAGTATGTTTGGGACTACCGAAGAAGTTTTCTTTACCAACTGGGATTTTGGTGGTGCCTATTGGGAAAAAGACAATGCTGTTGCGCAAAAAGCCTATACGACATTCAACCCAATGACCATGGTGGAAAAATGGAATACACCTATTTTAATTATTCAAGGCGGAAAAGATTTTCGTGTGCCAACAGGACAAGGTCAAGAAGCTTTCCAAGCGGCGCAATTACGTGGAATAAAAAGTAGATTCTTGTACTTTCCGGAAGAAAACCACTGGGTATTAAAACCGCAGAATGCTCAAATTTGGCAAGGTGAATTTTTCAAATGGCTGAAAGAAACCCTGTAAATTAAAACTTAAAGAAATAAAACCTCACTTTTCAGTGGGGTTTTTTGTTTGTATCAAAACATTTTGAATAACTTAACTTTAAACGCTTTTGTAATTTTTATCTTTGAAAAATGGATAGTAAAAAAAGTTATATTCCGATAAAAATTTTCATAAGTTACCTGGTGCTGGCGTTACTTTTTGTAAGCGTGGGCTGGTTTTTATATACTGAAAACAAGAGTTTTTCTAAAACTGAGAAGAGAATTACTGAGGAAAGCAGCACTATTTTGAAAGTGAGCAACTTACTATCCAACATGCATAAAACGGAAAGTTTAGCCCGAATCGCTATTCAATCGGAATCAGAGAACGATTTTAAAAATTACATCAACAAAACTGCGTCCTTAAAATCAGATATTGATTCTTTAAAACTACTGGTTTCTACTCCCTATCAAATCACTTTATTGGATAGTGTTAAATATTTATTGTCCAAAAAAACTAAAAACATCCAGCAACTAAAAACGATAAAAAACAAAACCGAAGATGAAAGTGCTGTAAAAAACGCTATTGCCGATTTGACAAAAATGGAGTCTTCTTTGCGAAAACTTCAATTGGAAGATTTTGTAAAATACCCTTCAGGAATGGGACAATACCAACGAAATGTGCTTAAAAAGTATGTGGCTTATTTGAATCAAAATATTCCCGACGACAGCACCAATACATTAAGCAAAAAAGCTTCGGATTCTATTTTAATGGCTTCTAAAAATTTGCTGAATGACGTAAAGAAAGAAACCGCAAAAAAGAAACTACAGTTAAATCAGGAAGAAAATAAATTGCTGCAAAACGAACTTTCGATATCCGATCAATTAAGAAAAGTACTCAATATTATAGAACGTGAAATTATTATAAACACAACCAAAAGCTATTCAGACCGAGAAAATTCACTAAAAAAAACAAACCAGATTGTTACCACCGCCGCAATAATTGGATTGTTGCTGACCTTGTTTTTTTTGATTATCATTTTAAATGATTACTCCAAAACACAATCCTATAAAAAACAACTGGAGATTGCAAATTCTAAAACAAAAAAACTCTTAACGAGCAGAGAACAACTTATTTCGACAGTAAGCCACGATTTAAAAACGCCTTTAAGCACTATTGTTGGTTACACAGAACTTCTGGGGAATTCTGATTTAAATACCAAACAATTGTATTTTACTAAAAACATCAAAGGTTCCTCCGATTACATTTCACAATTAGTACAGGATTTATTAGATTTCACTCAAATTGAAGCGGGAAAAATCACCGTAGAAAAAATTCCGTTTTCATTATACGACATCATTAACGAAGTCGGAAATAGCATTCAATCCGTTTATACGAAAAAACAAATTCAACTGATTATTGAAGTTGATCCTAATCTAAAACAAAGAATCATTGGAGATCCATTTCGACTAAGACAAATACTGTCTAACATCATTGGGAATGCTTTCAAATTTACGGAGAAAGGATTCATAAAAATTGAAGCCAAAATCCATTCAGAAACGAGTACAATAATTATCCTAATTGAGGATTCCGGCATTGGAATAGAAGAAAAAAATCAACAATTAATTTTTGAGGAATTTACACAAGCCGATGAAAATATTGAGAAAAAATATGGCGGAACTGGTTTAGGACTTACCATCTCTAAAAAAATGACGGCTATTTTAGGTGGCGAATTAAGTTTGAAAAGTGAACTGGGCAAAGGAAGTATTTTTAAAATCCAAATTCCATTACAATTTGACGATGCGATTCAAAAAGAATTAAATAACACTCCATCCGAAGAAGAATTTACTGCAATTATTATTGATGATGATGAGAGTTTATTAAAATTGACATCCGAAGTTTTAAAACAGCATCACTTCAATACAGTTTCATTTAACAATGCGAGCGAAGCGCTCCATTGGATCAAAAACAACAGTTTTGATTTCATAATTACGGATATTCAAATGCCCGTTATGGACGGTTTTTCATTTTTAAAAGAACTCCAAAACACACCGGACTCTAATTATCAAAAACAACCGGTAATAGCGGTGACAGGAAAAAGTGATTTGGATTTAGAAAGTTATAAAAAAGCCGGATTTATAAGCGTTGTCAGAAAACCATATTCGCCCAAAACACTACTTAAAATTATAAAAGCAATCTTGAATAATGACGAAATTCCTATTGGATTGAAAAATAGAATCGATTCTAGAAAAACTGACAAGCTCTATTCTCTAAAAGCATTAAAATCATTTTTACCCAATGAAAAAGAGGCTTTAACTGAAGTTTTAGAATCGTTTATGGCAAGTACCAAAGAAAATTTAGGCAATTTAGAACGGGCGATTTTAGAAGAAAATTTTATTGAGATTAAAAATATTACCCATAAAATGGGACCGATGTTCAAGCAAATTCAATCCAACGAAATCAGTGGTATATTAGACCAATTAGAGTTAGACGATTTTACAATCGCAGCAATTAAAATCCATTCTGAAAATTTAAAAGATAAAATCGATTGTCTTTTTACTCTTTTAGAAAAGGAATCAGACTAATTAATATCGTAGCGGTTTAATTTATTATACAACGTTTTTCTGGTAATTTTCAGCAATTTTGCAGCTTCTGATTTGTTGTTATTGGTTTGATTTAAAGCTTCAAGAATGGTTTCTTTCTCATTTTCAAACAAAGAAAAATCGGTTGTTTTTTTGTCTTCATTTTGAAAAAACTCCATAGGAAGCGCCGTTTTTTCAATAAAATCACCTTGCGATAAAAGCGTTGCTCTTTTGATACAATTTTGAAGTTCCCGAAGATTTCCGGGCCATCTGTAGTTTTGAAAAATAGTCATGACTTCCGAAGAAAATCCGATGACATTTTTATTTAATTCCTGATTTGACTTTTCAAGAAAAAAATCTGAGAAGATCATTAAATCTTCATTCCTCTCGACTAATGACGGGGAATGAATAGAGAATTCGTTGATTCGGTGGTATAAATCTTCCCGGAAATCTCCATTTTTAACCGCTTCACGCAAATCTTCATTTGTGGCGGTAATGATTCTGATATCGACGTCTATTTCTTTATTACTGCCTACGGGTTTTATTTTTCTTTCCTGCAAAGCTCTCAAAAGCTGGATTTGATTTTCATAAGACAGATTCCCTATTTCATCCAGAAAAATAGTTCCTCCATTTGCCGCTTCAAAAAAACCTATTTTATCCTGGATTGCTCCCGTAAAAGATCCTTTAATATGACCAAAAAATTCACTCGCTGCTAATTCTTTTGGAATGGAACCACAGTCAACAGCAATGAAATTAGTGTTTTTTCTGGAACTGTTTTCGTGAATACTTTTGGCAATGACTTCTTTTCCGGTTCCACTTTCGCCGATAATTAAAACCGACATATTTGTCGGGCTGACCAATTGGATGTATTCGGCAAGCTTTTGGGACGCTTTAGAAATCCCTTTAACGAATTCGCCGGTAGGTTTTTTTACACTTTGTTTTCCAATTTTTGGGGCGGTCACTATTTGATTTGTCTCCTTGTCATTTGAAATTTGCAAAGCATTGGTAATAACCAATAAAACTTCCTCTGGATTAAATGGTTTGGAAATATAATCCGTAGCACCATTTTTTATAGCTTTTACAGCTGTACTCACATCAGAATATCCCGTCATTAGAATTATAGGAACATTTGGGTGAGTTAATTTTATTTCTGACATAAGTGCAATCCCATCAGAATCGGGAAGTCTTAAATCCGTGATGACCAAATCGAATTCGTTGCTCTTAATTTTGGATTTTGCTTCTGCAGCTGAAAATGCTGCCATTACATCGTACGATTTCTTTATTAGAAATTTTTCTAATAATTTACAAAAGGCAACATCATCTTCAATCAATAAAATCTTAGCCATTACATTTTAACTTTAAGGCTAAAATAAAGTTATTAAATTTGTATTCTCATAATTTTATGCAAAAAAAAGAGAGACTGTTACAAACAATCTCTCTTTTTAAAAACAAAAACTCACCTAAATTATTTTTTTATCCAGTTCCCATTGGCATCTGCATAAACAGTAGCTTTCTTGTCTCCAACTGTAATCTCTAATTTGTATTCTTTCTTTGCATTTATAAACGCTTTTCCAAGAATTGCACCCGGATGTGCTGTTTCCAGCGCTTTTTTCACAGCATCTGGAACTGTTTCTACTTCAGTATATCCTTCTTGAAATAATGAGGATTGAACTTGAAAATTTTGATTTGGAACTGTAGTCGCAAATGCTGATAAACTCCCTAAAACGATTGCTGCTGATACCATTAACTTTTTCATACTGTTTATTTTAATTAATTATTATAATTTTATTTTTGAATCCATTTTCCAGTTGCATCTGCAAAAAGATTTCCTTTTTTATCCCCAATAGTTACATCTAGTTTGTATTCTTTGGTAGCATTTACATATGCTTTGTCAAGAACAGCACTTGGATAAGCCGTTTTTAATGCCGCTTTTATTGCTTCAGGAACTTCTTCTAATTTTACTTCAGTGTATTCCTCTTGAATTGATACTGTTTTAATGGCACTACTCACGATTGGAGCTGTAGTAGCATAGGTTGACAAACTTCCTAAAACGATTGCTGCGGATAAGATTAACTTTTTCATAGTATTTAAATTTTAAATTATTTATTTGTTATTGTTACTTAAGACAAAGAAATAATTATACCAATCATTTAAAGCAAGGCGTCACATCGTTAATATATTAAAAAACAACGTTTTAAAAATATTTACTGAATTCAAAACACAAGAAAGATGTATACACACTGGGGCGAAGTGTATAATTATTATACAGTTTCGCGTAGCATCAAAATATAATAAACAAAAAAACCTTGCATCGCTGCAAGGTTTTTTACTTAAATAAAGTATTTTTTATTCCGGATCGTTCATTTTGAAGGTATCCATAAATGCGGTAGTGTACTCTCCTGCAATATAACGAGGGTCGTCCATTAATTGTCTATGAAACGGAATGGTAGTTTTTATTCCTTCGATTACAAATTCATCCAAAGCTCTTCTCATTTTACTAATCGCTTCCTCACGAGATTGGGCTGTAGTAATAAGTTTTGCAATCATTGAATCGTAATTTGGTGGAATAGTATACCCTGAATACACATGAGTATCTAAACGAACTCCATGTCCACCCGGCATATGTAATGTTGTAATTTTCCCTGGAGAAGGACGGAAATCATTATAAGGATCTTCTGCATTAATTCTGCATTCGATCGCATGTAATTGTGGCAAGTAGTTTTTACCCGAAATAGGTATTCCAGCGGCAACCATAATTTGCTCACGGATTAAGTCATAATCAATAACTTGCTCCGTAATTGGATGTTCTACTTGAATACGGGTATTCATTTCCATAAAGTAGAAATTACGGTGTTTATCAACCAAAAATTCTACCGTTCCAGCACCTTCATATTTGATGTATTCGGCCGCTTTTACAGCTGCTTCACCCATTTTTGCACGTAACTCATCTGTCATAAATGGAGATGGAGTTTCTTCCGTTAATTTTTGATGACGTCTTTGAACTGAACAATCTCTTTCAGATAGATGACAGGCTTTTCCATAAGAATCACCTACAATTTGAATCTCGATATGACGTGGCTCTTCGATTAATTTCTCCAGATACATTCCGTCATTTCCAAAGGCTGCCGCAGATTCCTGACGTGCATCTTCCCAAGCTTTCAACAATTCATCTTCTTTCCAAACAGCTCTCATTCCTTTTCCACCACCACCAGCAGTTGCTTTAAGCATTACTGGATAACCGAAATCTCTTGATAATTGTAAGGCTTGCTCATACGATTCTAAAATTCCTACTGAACCTGGAACACAAGGAACACCCGCTTCAATCATAGTCGATTTTGCGGAAGCTTTATCCCCCATTCTATCAATCATCTCTGGAGAAGCTCCAATGAATTTGATACCATGTTCTTGACAGATTTTAGAAAATTTAGAATTTTCAGAAAGGAATCCGTATCCCGGATGTATTGCATCTGCATTTGTAATTTCGGCAGCGGCAATAATATTTGACATTTTTAAATAGGACAAGTTGCTTGGAGGTGGCCCAATACAAACCGCTTCGTCAGCAAACTTTACATGTAGACTTTCGGCATCTGCAGTAGAATAAACAGCTACTGTTTTTATACCCATTTCCTTGCATGTTCTAATTACGCGTAACGCAATTTCCCCTCTATTGGCAATCAATATTTTTTTAAACATCTTATTTTATATTTTAAATTCAAAATTCCAATAGTCAAATCCAAATTGGAATTTATAATATGACTATTGGAATTTCGAAAATATTATGATGGATCTACTAAGAATAATGGTTGGTCAAACTCTACTGGCGACATATCGTCAACTAATATTTTTACAATTTTACCAGAAACTTCAGATTCAATTTCATTAAATAATTTCATGGCTTCAATTACACAAAGTACATCACCTTTAGAAATTGTTTTACCTACTTCAACAAACATTGGTTTGTCTGGAGATGGTTTTCTATAAAAAGTTCCGATGATTGGAGATTTTATGGTGATATAGTGCGCATTTTCTACTACTGGAACTTCTGGAGCCGCTGCAACCGGAGCAATTTGTTGCGGAGCTACTGCTTGTTGAAGTGTAGCTTGAGCTGGCATTTGTTGAACATACGTGGTTTCAGTTACATTTCCTTCTAAAGTTGTTCTGATGGTAATTTTCACATCATCCATCTCTAATTTAACTTCTGCAACTCCTGAATTTGCTACAAACTTGATTAGATTTTGAATTTCTTTTAAATCCATAATTATTTGTTTTTAGTTTAAATTTATTTTTTATCGTATGCCCATTTTAGGTAAATAGATCCCCAAGTGAATCCACCTCCAAAAGCAGCCAAAATTATTGTATCTCCTTTTTTGAATAAATGTTCAAAATCATTAAGGACTAATGGTAAAGTCGCAGAAGTTGTGTTTCCGTATTTTTCAATATTCATCAGCACTTTAGAATCTTCTAAATTCATTCTATTTGCTGTTGCATCTATAATACGTTTGTTGGCTTGATGCGGAACTAACCAATCTACATCTTCATTTGTCAAATTATTTCTTTTCAGAATTAATTCACTTGAATCAGCCATGTTGGTTACAGCATATTTAAATACCGTTTTTCCGTCTTGAATAATATTGTGTTTATTGTCTCTTACTGTTTCGTAAGAGGCAGGAAGAAGGGAACCACCAGCGTCAATTTTCAAAAAATCACGACCGATTCCGTCACTGCGCAAGTATTCGTCTTGCAATCCTAATCCTTCATAATTAGGTTCAAACAATACTGCTCCAGCTCCATCTCCAAAAATGATACAAGTTGATCTATCCGTATAATCTACGATAGAAGACATTTTATCAGCACCAATTAACAGTACTTTCTTATATCTTCCAGATTCTATGTAAGCTGCTGCCGTTGACATCCCAAATAAGAAACTGGAACATGCTGCTTGCAAATCATATGCAAAAGCATTTAAGGCTCCTATTTCGGTTGCTACATATACACCTGTTGAAGCAACTGGCATATCCGGCGTTGCAGTTGCCATTATCAACAAGTCTATTTCTAGAGGGTCGATATTGGCTTTAGCTAATAAATCTTGTGCAGCTTTTATGGCTAAAAAAGAAGTTCCTTTACCCTCTTCTTTGAGGATTCTTCTTTCTTTTATTCCTGTACGAGAGGTTATCCACTCGTCATTGGTGTCGACCATGGCCTCAAGAGCTTTGTTAGTTAAAACAAAGTCTGGAACATAGGCTCCAACAGCGGTTATTGCGGCTGTAATTGTATTCATTGTATGCGATTATTTTTTGTCAAATGTTGCCATTTGAAAAATTTTTAAAAGACTTGAAAATTACAAAAAAAATTCCATTCTCATTGATTTGGAACTTCTTATTTAATGAAAATTATAAACAACAAAAAAACTCCCACGATGTGAGAGTTCGAATATCATTTACAAAAATGTATTAAGCAACAGCTACAGATTTATCTATAACAACTTGCCCTCTGTAATACATTTTACCTTCATGCCAGTAAGCTCTATGGTATAAATGCGCTTCTCCTGTAATAGGACAAGTAGCAATCTGTGCTACAGTAGCTTTGTAATGTGTTCTTCTTTTATCTCTTCTTGTTTTGGAGATTTTTCTCTTAGGATGCGCCATTTTACTATATTATTTATCCGTTAATAGTTGCTTTAATTTGTCCCAACGCGGGTCAATATTTTCTTCTTGTTTATTCTCTTTTTTTTCTTCTTTTACTATCAGTTCATTAAGCTTAGTCAAAACTTCCGTTTTTAAACTTCCATCTTTCACACCTGGATGAACTCGTCTTAGAGGCACTGACAACACTATCATTTCATAGATATATTGTGCAATATCAATTTCAAACTCTCCATGAGGTAAAATCAACAATTCTTCATTGTCATTATTAAAATTCTCGCCAAAACGAACAATTAATTTCATTTTGCCTTTTACTGGCAAGTCAAAATCTTCGCTTGTCAAATCACAAGGTACATTTACTATCCCTTTATGCTTAAAACTTAACTCTAACAGCGTACTTTTTTTCTCTAAAACTACATTTACTTTGATATTTGAATCTTGATATTCATTATAATCAAAGATTTCAAAGAACGAATTATTTATTTGATACTCAAAATGATGTTTTCCTAGCTTTAATCCTATAAAAGGTATTAAAAATTCTTTTGTCTTCTTCATTTCAACAACAATTTGACCCCTAAACTTCGGGAGTGCAAAGATATAAAATTATTGCAAATCTAATAATGTTATTCACTTTTTTTTGTTTACAACTGTTTTTCTTTTGTTTTCAATGGTTTTACACTGATTTCGGCATATTGATTTCTTGAATGATAAATATCAATTGCAAGATAGACAGCCTCTTTGAAGGAATTAAAATCAGCCACCCCTTTTCCTGCTATATCGTAAGCCGTACCATGATCTGGCGACGTTCTTATTTTATTCAAACCTGCGGTATAATTCACTCCATTACCAAAAGACAATGTCTTGAAAGGAATCAACCCCTGATCGTGATACGCCGCTATAATAGCATCATACTTCTCATATTGATTACTTCCAAAAAAACCATCAGCAGCAAAAGGACCAAAAACCAAAGTGCCTTTATCAAATATCTTTTTCAATGTTGGCTTTATAACCAAATCATCTTCGGTACCAATAACACCTCCATCACCACAATGGGGATTTAACCCCAAAACAGCTATTTTAGGCTTATTAATACTAAAATCTTGTATCAATGATTGCTTAACCGTTTCAATTTTTCTTTTAATCAATTCCTCCGTAAGATGAGAAGCCACTTCACTTAACGGAATATGATCCGTCAAGAGCCCTACTCTTAAATTATCCTGAACCATCAGCATAAGTGCATTTCCCTCAAGTTCTTGATTTAAATAATCCGTATGTCCCGGAAATTTAAAATCCTCCGATTGAACATTATACTTATTTATAGGCGCAGTAACCAATACATCTACAAGACCATCTTTCAAAGCTTTAGTAGCCGCAACAAATGATTTTATAGCATATTCACCTGCCTTAGGATCATTTACTCCAAGATTCAAATCAACTCCTTCTCTCCAAACATTTAAAACATTAATCTTTCCCGGTATAATTTGATCCAGTTTATCAATTCCGTGCAACAAAGAAGCAGATTGAAAACTTTTCTTTACAAAAGACAACAACTTAACATTAGCAAAGATAACAGGAGTACACAACTCCAACATACGAGAATCCTCGAATGTTTTTAAAACAACTTCGCTTCCAATACCGTTTAAATCTCCTATAGAAATCCCGACGATTATATTTTCTGCTTTTTTCATCATGACCTAACGTTATTTATTGCTAATTTTGAAGTGCAAATTTAGTAAAATAAAACAAGAAATGTTTACAGGAATCATAGAAACCCTTGGCACCATCCAAGAAATAAAAAAAGAGAACAGCAATGTCCACATAACGATGAATTCATCGATTACCGGTGAACTACAAATTGACCAAAGTGTTGCTCATAACGGAATTTGCCTTACTGTTGTTGCAATCAATGATACTTTTTATACTGTAACCGCGATAGACGAAACGATAAAAAAAACAAATTTAACCGATTGGAAAGTTGGAGACAGCGTTAACTTAGAAAGAGCAATGAAACTTGGAGACAGACTTGACGGACACATCGTACAAGGACACGTAGACCAAACCGGAACCTGCATCACTGCCGAACAAACCGACGGAAGCTGGTTTTATACCTTTGAATATGATGAAAAACTAAACAATTTAACCATAGAAAAAGGCTCCATTACCGTAAATGGCGTAAGTTTGACCGTGGTAAATTCTAAAAAAAATGAATTTAGCGTAGCCATAATCCCTTATACACATGAGCACACTAATTTCAAAACCATTGAAGTTGGCACAAAAATAAATCTTGAATTTGATGTAATTGGCAAATACGTTTCCCGATTATACGCTAACAAATAATCCTCTTAATTATATAAAAACAAAAACCACTATTTAAATAGTGGTTTTTGTTTTTATATAATGACGGTAAATGATATAAATTCCAAATAGCAATGCAATTACCAATAATACAAAAATATTTTCATCAATAGGCAGTCCAGGCGGCGGCGGCGGCTTCTTCCTTCCAAAAGGATTTGGAACTGGAGGCCCCGCAAAAACATTCATAATCCCAAAAAGGAAAATGATCAAAAAATAAAATTTGTTTGGTTGAAATTTCATAATTTTAAAAAATAAAACAATTCTTTAAAAAAAAACGACACAAACCACCGGACTCAAAACTAACCTTTTACTAAATAAAAAGTAAACCCATAACATATAAGCAACAACAAAAACTATTCTCGACTAACTTAAGTTTTCACCGACAAACCGAATCAGTTTTTAAGGTTTCGAGAAATATTCCAAAAGGCATTTCCCTTTTAAAATTAGAAACAAATACAAGATTCACACACCTCCTATATTAGCCTAATATCACAAGAAATCATTGTTGACTATTTCGAATTAACTTCCTATAAAAAAGACTTAAAAAAACTCGTTAGATGTGTTTTTGCAGTAAAAAACATCGACACAGGTCTTAGTAAATATACTGAATTTCAACCTCTTCACCAAAGCCTACATCAAATATAGTAAAATTATTATAGAATTTTGAAAGTTATAAGTTCCTAGAATTATGAATTAGAATACCAGTCAGGTGCCGACAGAAAATAAAAATATCTAATTATACGCTTCTTGTCGATAGAGGGCATTTATCAAAACCCATTCAATTAGATTTGCTTCAAACTGCAAATATCAAATTAGAAACGCCAAAAAGAGCCCATAAAAAAAGCCTTTGCATTTCTGCAAAGGCTTGATTTCACTAGTGGTCCCACCTGAACCACCTTTATTTATTAAGTGGGATTAATTGATTTTCATTTGTTATATTTGGTTATCAAAGGGTTTGTTGTACTGGGATTTATGATTTTTAATGAACTTTAATTTCAAAAAACTCCCCTTTTTACTCCCCCTATTTAATCAACTTTAATGAATTTTAATATGAATTATCTGTTTGAACTAAGAAAAGACAAAATCAATAAAAATGGTTTGATACCTATTAGGATTGTTATCACTTCGGGTAAAATTAAAATTCGAAAAAACTTATCTAATGTGAAAACATTATTAGAGGATTGGGATGAAAAAAGTGAAGTTGTTAGGAACAATAAAAAAAATCCATTTTACGAAATTTACCAACAATCAAATATAGATGTTCAGCAGACGAAAGAAAAACTTGAAAACATTAAAAATTTCTTCAAGTTTAACAATATCCCTTTTGCCGAAGATATTTTTTTAGAAAAATTTGACAAAGAAGAAGTGTCTGTTGCAATAGATTTTTTCGAGGCTTTTACTGAATTTGTTAATGTGTCTAAACATACTAAGGCTCTTGGAACCATTACGAAATATACTACTGTTAAAAACTTTTTAAGTCAATTCACTGAATTTACTAGATACCCTATAAGATTTGATACAATAAATCAACGATTTGAAGAAAAGTTTATGGACTATGCTTATGAAGAGCGAAAGACTTTAAATAACTATTATGGAAAATTAATCAGCATCATTAAAACCTTTATGAATTGGTCTTTTGACCGTGGATACCATAATAATATTGAGTTCAAAAAGCTAAAACGAATAGAGAATGAAATAGAGGTTATTTTTCTAGAAAAAGAAGAATTATTTAAATTGTATAAACATGATTTTGAAAATGAAAGATTAAATAAATCGAGAGATTTTTTTTGTTTTGGGTGTTTTACAGGTCTAAGACACTCAGACATTAATAATATGGATAAAGCAAACATCTATGATGACTTTATTCAATTAACCCTAATAAAAACTAAGACGATTAATCATCGGGTGGAATTAAATATTTTTTCAAAAGCAATCCTAGAAAAATATAAAGGAACTATCTATGAACCATTACCCAAAATAAGCTCACAAAAGCTAAATAAGAATATACAGGACTGTTGTAAGATTATCAAATTAGATTCTGACATAACATTAACTAGACATATTGGAAGTAAGAGAATTACCAAAACTCATAAAAAACACGAATTAATTACTAGTCATGTTGCAAGAAAAACTTTTGTTACAAATTCTCTTATTTTCGGAATGAATGAGAGGATTCTCAGGGAGATGACCCATCATACAGATGAAAAATCTTTCAAAAGATACGTGGATATATCAAATTTTCAGAAAAATAAAGAAATGAAAAGTACTTGGAATATAAATTTTGAAACAGAATAAATATGGAGATTTTAAATTTTCTTAAACAAATGGGTAAAAGTGGACTCCTTGAAGCAAAAATAAAAACAAATATTTTAATTGTTAAGTCTGCATATGATCAGATAGTTGATAATTTAAAATCTATTTCAGAATCTAACGATAATTCAGACTATTACTGGATTATAACAGAAATGAAAAACCATTTAAATTATAAAGAAGTAGAATTATTAGTTGATTTAACCAATGATTTACCCAACACGAACATTTTTTTATCTGTATTAGAAAAGGAAAAATTCTTTTGGGAAAGAAAGATTGAGTCTGGCTATTCTAAGGATATAGAGTGCGCAAAAATTTCTTTATGCACAAGTGACTTCTTGGCTTTCGTTATTGGAAAAAAATATGATCTACATCTATTAATAAATAAAAATAGTTTTTGGAGCAAAGTCTACTCTAATATAGCCTTAGATATTAATGTTTTCATACTACAAAGTAATTTACTGTGTAATTTAGAAGGGATTCAAAAAGCTCATGTTCCTGTAAATTATGCACTTTCAATGTTCTTACTACATAAAAAAAAAGAAGCATTAGCAAAATTTAAAAGAATTCTGAGTAACGATAGAGAACATAGACTAGAAGGAATGCATCAAGCAGAATATTTTTTAACAGTAGAGAATTTTTTCAGTAGACTAAAATTGAATTTCATCCCTCAAATTAATTACTTAAATCAGTTAAAACCAATCAATTTCGAAAACGAAAACAATCAATACATCACAAAAGACGAAATAAAAATCTTAATAGATAAAGAGGACTATTTTAATAAAAGAAATTTTGTTATTGATAAAAAATATTTATTACGGTCAGTAAATATTTGTGACGAAAAGAAACTTAAAGAATTGTATTTTACATTTTTTAATTTTTTTGACAACAAAATCTCAAAAAATCAAATTGAAGTTTTATATTCTTGTTTTACAGAAATTAATCCAAAATACGAAGAATATCAAATTAAAATTATTAGAATTAAACTAATCGAATTAATTAATGAAAAAGAAATAGCAAAAGATTTAATATATTTCAGCTATTACCTTGTTACTAATGTTTTGGACAGTTCTTATGAGAAAATTAAATTTCTTACGAGTACTTTTTTTAATACAAAAGGGCTATCCGCCAGCACTATTTCTGATGTTTTTTCTGATAGATTCGGGAAAGACAAGTCATATAGTTCAGAATTGCCTCGAAGTTTGGTTGATAAAATAAATGACATTTAATGCTTTTGCATACTAGCTATCAGCTACTTGTATGCGTTTGTAAAAATGTTTTCAAAATACATTTTATGTTTGCCAATGAAAATCAATTAAAATCATTGAAAATATGGCAACTACAATTAAACCTTCCGAAGAAGTAAAATTAAACTCGTTTCCTCCTATTGAAGACAGATTAAATCAAGCTCAAGTAGCTGAATTATTCGGGACAACTGTTCAGACAATTATTACATGGAAGAAAAAAGGAAAAATCCCATTTTTTCAATTGGGGAGATTCCCAATATTTAGTAGAAAGCAACTTACTATGGTAGCTTCTAAAAATCAACATTTAATAAGATCTTAAAAACAAAAAAAGCACAGTCTTCAGCTATGCTTTTTTTGTGTTCTTAAATTCTAACCTATTGTATATACGGCAAATATACGATATAATCCTTATTGTATAAATGAAAGACAACTATTTAAGAGTAGGCACTACCTACTTTAAGAAATCCTTGTACCCTACTTTGTCGGGTGATCGCATTGAAATTTTATTACCATGGTCGCCAGAACTCATTAGGCAAGATCATGGTAAAAATGCCCTTTCGGTTGTAGAAATTTTTGATGGGTTTATTTGTTTTCCAGAAAACAGACTCGAATTTTATCTAAAAAACCATCAAGGGTATTACAATACTTATCATTCGTTAAGTAAAAACCCCATTGAAGGAGATATTACGAATACTAAGAAATTTATCACTCACATTTTCGGAGAGCAAACAGAAATTGGATTCGATTATTTGCAACTTTTGTATTTGAAACCCACACAAATATTACCCATACTTTGTTTGGTTAGCAAGGAACGTGCAACTGGAAAATCCACTTTTCTGAAATGGCTCAAGGAAATATTTGAATACAACCTTACCTACCTTACCAATGATTCGTTTTCAAGTAATTTTAATGCCGACTGGGCTTCTAAACTACTAATCTGTATAGATGAAGTGCTTTTTCAAACTGAAATCCTCACAGAACGGATTAAATACCTATCTACGACCAATGTAAACAAAATTGAAGCAAAAGGGAAAGACAGAAAAGAAATTGAATTTTTCGGGAAGTTTATTTTATGCTCTAACAATGAAACCTCCTTTATAAAAATAGATGCTGATGAAATTCGTTTTTGGGTTCGAAAAATTGACAGTTATGAAAAAGAAGATGTTCATTTTCTTAGTAAGCTAATAAAAGAAATTCCCGCTTTCCTTTATTTTCTTTCAAAACGGCAATTATCAACTGAGAACAAATCAAGAATGTGGTTTACTCCACATCAAATAAAAACAAAAGCGTTACAGAAATTAGTCAAATTCAACTGCAATAAACTGGAGAGTGAATTGGCTCATGTTCTAATCAATACCATGGATAGTTTAGATGTCGAAATGTTTCATTTTTGCTTCTCAGATTTATTAAATGTTCTCAATAAGTTTCGAATCAAATATGATGCTGCTGAAATAAAAAAAATCATTCGAAATAACTGGAAATTAGAACAGCAATCCAACTCCAATCAATATCAGAAAATCACCATTACAAATGACTTGGATTTTTACCAAAATTCAAGTAAAGGGAGGTATTATTCTGTTTCTAGGGAATTTTTAGCTCTAAATTATGATGAAATGATGACAAAAGAAGGTTAGCCCTTTATTGACGGGGCTTTGCCTTGTCATCATTTTGTCATCATTCTGTCATCAAAAATAAAAGTGATGACAAAATAGCGATGAAAAACACCCAATTGTGATGAACTGATGACAAAGTGATGACGGTCTTATCCCTTTGTCACATTGGTCTACGGTGGTTTTGTCATCATTTCATCACTTTTTTAAAGATTTTTAAACCTAAAAAGAAAACACAGCCATGAACTCTAATCAAGCTAGACAAATATCAATTGAAAAAGTACTTCAAAAACTAAATCATTTACCCTTAAAAATTATTGGTAATGATTATTGGTACTTGTCGCCTTTTAGAACAGAAGTAACACCCTCGTTTAAGGTCAATCTTAAGTTGAACAGATGGTTTGACCATGGAGAACAGATTGGTGGAAATATTATCGATTTCTTGGTTCATAAATTCGGATTTTCAATTTCCGAAGCATTAGAATATCTAAAGCCATTTGAGTGTGATTTTTCTTTTCAAAAGCAAATTTTAGATTATTCCAATCCAGAAAAAAGGCAAAATAACTTCATCAATAAAACAATTCCGATTCAACACATAGCCTTAGTGCAATATCTTGAAAGTCGGCAAATAATGAATTACAAAGAAGTGAAGCAACTTAAAGAAATTCATTATACGATCAACGACAAAGATTACTTTGGAATTGGGTTTCAAAATAATAGTGAGGGTTGGGAAATCAGATCTAAATATGCGAAAATCTGCTTGGGAAAGAAAGACATAACACTAATCACCAACGAATCAAAAACACTAAGAATCTATGAAGGTTTTTTTGACTATTTATCGTTTGTTCAGGTTAGAGAAAATTTAAGGAAGGAAGAGTCGGATTATTTGATTTTAAATTCGGTTGCATTATTGTTAAAGAATGTTCCGGTTTTAATGAATTATACTTCTATTGAATTGTATTTGGATAATGATGATGCAGGAAATAATTATACCGAATTAATCAGAAAACAATTTGAACAGGCGGTGGATTGCAGAAAATTGTATCGAGAGTATGAGGACTTAAATGATTGGTTAAAGACGATAGTTTTAAAGGAGCGAATTAAGTGTTAATGATCGAGATGTGCCAATGTGGTCACAAATTGCTTCGCATTTGCACCAAATTGGCCACTCGTTTTTTCTCCCGTTGGTCGCAAAAAAAGGAAGAGCAGTGCTCGATAGAAATTTTAATTTTCAATTAAAAAACTTCAAAATGAAGAATGACCTTATCAAATTTAGAGTTTCAAAAATAGAAAATCTCATCATAAAAAAGAAAGCGGAAGATAGTGGTGTAACTGTTTCTGAGCTTATGAGAGGATTGGTTTTTGATTATAAACTATCTCATAAATTAACAGCGGAAGAAATAGAATGCTACCAGTTACTGTCCAAATATGCTGATAATTTTAGACGAATATCCAATCTTTTCAAATTAGGGGATGTAGATGGTTTCAAGAAAGAAACCTTGGAAGCAAGTAAGCAAATACGGGAACATTTAATAAAATTCAAATGATATGATAGGACTTGCAAAAGCTTGTAGCGGAGGCGGAGGGCTTGCCAATTATGTAATAGATGAAGAAAAAGGGTATGAACTGGATAGAAATTTACTTTGTGGTGACAATCCAAAGGAAATAATGGAGGAAATGAAAATGATTCAGGATTTGAACCAAAGAGCGTCTAATAAAACTTTCAGTATGGTATTGTCGCCTGATATTAAAGACGGAGCGAAACTATCTAATAAAGACTTAAAAGAAATGACGAGAGAATATTTAAATAAGCTAGGGATTGACCCTCAAAAGCAGCAGTATATTGCATTCGTACACACGGAGAAACAACATAAGCACATTCATATTATTGCAAACAGGGTACAACCGAATGGAAAACTTATTTCAGACCATCACATTGGCAAAAAAGGACAATGGGCAGCCCACGAAATAGCCAAAGACAGAGGATTGGTTTCGGCTAAAGAGAAAATGATCGATAATATAAAAAGCATTGAACAACAGAAAGGAAATTTTAAAGACCTCAGAGGAGATATTTTTAAGAAACATCAATCGGTAATGAATACTAATCCGCAAGGTTTTAAAGAGTATCAATCTGCCATGAAAGGACTTGGTGTGAAAGTAGAATCCGTGATAAACAAACAAGGAAAGGTACAAGGACATAAATTAATAGACTCTATAACAAGTAAAGTTTTCAAAGCATCCGAAATTCACAGACACTTGGGATTAACCGCCATGATGCAACCACTGGCTCCATTGCAGGCAATAGTAAAAGTCGCAAAACTTGCAAGCAGAGATAGGGATATGGGGTATTAAAACTTCACAACTTAATAATAACTTTAAATCACAAAAAATGACCTATAAAAAAGCACAACCAAAAATAGCGGATAGCCTATCAGTATTCATTGATCAAATTGAAAAAATAGAAAAAAACACGGAATCACTTCAAAAAGTAAGTGATGGATTAAATAAAAAAATAGAAATTTTTAATCAGTTTGAACCGAAAATTAATTTTAAGCCATTAGAAACGATTAACAATAAACACATTGCTGTTTTAGAAGAAATGACTTTTCGAATCAATACAGTTTTGAATAATCATGCAAAGGATCTAGAGAACGAGAGAATGCAAAAGGATAGTTTTTTCTTTCGTTTTAGTATTATGATTGGCTTTATGTTTTTGGTTACAGTAACTACTTCTTATTTGTCATTTAAACATTATTTCCGAAAAGAAAAAGCCGAAACGCTTCTCTTAGAATCGGAAGCACTTCGGCATAAAAATGAAGCGAAATTTGTTGAGTTTCTAAATGATAATCAACTCAAGAATAAGTATAAAAAATGGTTGAACAAGTGAGATTTACTCTAAACTCTACCATGGTAAATCATCTTCTCCGTTATCCTCAAAAGACTCTTTATTAACAGATAAAAATTTAAAAGTATTGAGATAATCACCAACAGTCTTAAATTCTCCCAAATCTTGTGTCTCATCTGACTCACTCTTGTATCGTTCAAAAATCTCTAATGGGGTTATTCTGTATCCTTGTTCGTTTGCTCTAAGGATATAATCGAAAAAAAAGTCCGAAAAAGAACTATCCTGTATGTATTTTGGTTTGCCAAAGTGCTCTAATTTGTAATGATTTTGAATTATTTTTTCGGCTTCATTTTTTATGCACTTCAGCAAGTAATTGGAAACGTGGTCTTTTGTTACTCGCTGTTCTGTTTTGAATCGCAGGGTGTTGTTGGTGTATTTCCAAATCAAATTATAAATCTGACCAATAGAGAAATGATTTGTTAAATACTCCAATAAGTTTTCTATTGCAAAATCACGTTCGAATTCTATATTGAGAACCGTATTGAAATTATATGCAAAATATTTTAGAGCTTCATCTTTGGCAATCTTTTTCCAGTACAAAAAAATCTCGTCTCTGGTTAATTTTAGTTCGTCATCCGTATTTGCTAAATAATTATATAATTCAAGATTGGATAAATTGTCTTTGTAAACATTGATATTCCATTTCATTTTATGAAATTCAACCGTTAGAATTGTTTCTTTAAATTTATTTTTTTTAACACTAATGTGATCGTAATCAGATTCAGGATGCACCGTTAATATTTTTGCTTTGACAAGTGGAAGAACAAAAGATTTATTGTATTTCCAGTTCTCTTTTGTTCGAAAAGGAACAATATGAGTCAAATAGTCTGAAGACATATCACGGACTAGTATTCCGAGGCTTATTTTTTCTTCACTAGTAAGTTTATTAAAGTCTATTTTTTGAGATTCCTCAAGAATAAGTTGGTTTAAAATAAGTTCGTCTCGTTTTTTTCTATCTTCTAAATACGCTTGATATTCTACTTCACAACATGTTTTACAACGGCAATTCTCTTTATTTATGTGACTACAATTTGGACATTGCGGATCATTGGGATTTCTATCTCTATGATGCGGAACTACAATCATTTGGGTACTACATAAATCACAAACAACTTCTGATTTTTTCCAAGGAAAATTGGATTCAAAATGACTGTTAATAGGGAGATTGTATTTTGCTTTTAGTACAGTCATAGCCACTCTGCCCTCATAATATTCTTTTATTAGGGAGTTCATTTCATCCTGAGATAAGAAATTAAACTTGGTGTTCTGTTGGTGTAAACAGGAGAAATTCATTATGATAAATATTTAAGATTGCAAGGCAGATGTTTGCCTTTTCAATAGTAAATAAATAGTATAAAAAAGGCGTGGAACACAAATCAAACTGCCAAAGAGGTACTCGGAGACCCAACAACCAGAAAGACTTAGCCCACGCCAATATCGGGCATGGGCGTAAGTCTATCGATTTTGGTTGTTTAGAAGATTCCGAGTTTTCTTTGACCAAATCAATAGCTTACGCGTATTAATTTTATTTTATTTCAAAAGCAAAGGTATTGAATAAAGTGTGATAAATGAGCTCGATTTATAGATTGAAAAGTATTTATAGTCTTAAAAACATTCAGAAAGAGTCGTCAAAACAGTATCCAATCATTGAAATTTCAAATTAGAATAACTCTACAATGAAATAAATTTGTATATTTCGTTATTTTTCTTAACTTTGCACCAGAAACGAATATCATTACAAATATAATCAAATGGAAGTTAAGTTAAAAGAAATAGCAAATATTCAGTTCGGTCATTACGGACAGCCCAGTAAAGACGGGACTATTCCTTATTTACAGGCGAAACATTTTAATGAATTTGGACAATATATTGGAGAGAATGATACTTTTTTAGAGGAAAACCCAAAATCATTGGCTAATCTTTTGCGAAACGAAGATATTCTTTTTGTGGCAAAAGGGTTTCGTTTTTTCGCAACATTATATAAAGAAGAGTTTGGAAGTGCCGTTGCATCTTCCATATTTTTTATTTTACGTACCGATAAAACTAAAATTATTCCAGGGTATTTGGTTTCGGTATTAAATCTTCCGAAAAATTTATTGCACTTTCAACAGTCGGGCGCAGGAAGTTCAATTCCTTCTATTCGTAAAAACGAATTAGCGGATTTTACTTTTAATCTGATACCATTAGAACAACAGAAAAAGGTGGTAGCATTGCAAGAATTGTATTTTAAAGACATTCAAATTACAGAAACATTAATCAAAGAAAAGCAAAAACTTTTTCAAACAACAATTTCAAAAATTATAAATTAGGAACTATGGCAGAGAATAAAATTACACAAAGGGAAATCAACAATATTGTTTGGAAAGCTTGTGATACTTTACGCCCAGTAATGGGAAGCGAACAATATAAAGATTATATACTTACACTATTATTTGTAAAATACTTATCCGATGTTTGGAAAGATAAAGTAGAGCAATACCGCATTAAATATCCTGATAACGAAGAAATGGTACAACGCCAACTTCAAAGAGAGCGTTTTATATTGCCAGAAATAAGCAATTTCGATTATCTATATGAAAATCGCAGCGAACCGAACATTGGCGAAATTATCGATATTGGATTAACAGCTTTAGAGGATGCCAATCGTAGCAAATTAGCAATGGTGTTTCGTAGTATTTCTTTCAATTCTGAAACGGTGTTTGGTCAGACAAAACAGCGTAATGCTATTATGAAAAACCTATTAGTAGATTTTTCAGCATTAGATTTACAACCCTCACATTTAGAGGGCAATGACATCATCGGTGACAGTTACGAGTTTCTAATCTCAAAATTTGCTGGGGAGTCTGGTAAAAAATCGGGCGAGTTTTATACGCCAAGTGAAGTCAGTACAGTATTAGCCAAATTGGTTGACCCACAACCCGGTAATAGAATATGTGATCCCACAGCAGGGTCGGGGTCTCTGTTGATTAAAATGGCCAATGAAATAGAAGGTAAAAACTATTCACTTTACGGTCAAGAAAACAACGGAAGCACCTGGGCTTTGTGCCGTATGAATATGTTTTTGCACGAACAAGACAGTGCAACAATAGAATGGGGCGATACTATAAACAACCCAAAACTATTAGAGAACGACAATTTAATGAAGTTCCATATTGTGGTGGCAAATCCGCCCTTTAGTTTGGACAAATGGGGTGCTGATACAGCAGCTTCTGACCAGTTTAACCGTTTCCATAGAGGTGTTCCTCCAAAAAGCAAAGGAGACTATGCTTTTATCAGTCACATGATAGAAACCACCTATGAAGATGTGGGAAAAGTGGGTGTTATTGTGCCACACGGTGTATTATTTCGTAGCAGTAGCGAAGGGCAAATTCGTAAAAAACTAATCGATGAAAATTTGTTGGAAGCCGTAATCGGTTTACCGGCCAATCTCTTTTTTGGTACAGGAATTCCTGCTGCTATATTGATTTTTAACAGAGGGAAAGCCAACAATAAAGATGTATTGTTTATTGATGCCAGTCGTGAATTTGAGAGTGGTAAAAACCAAAACAAGTTAAGAGATAGTGATATAGAACACATTGTTTCGGCTTATAAATCGTTTAAAACCGCAACACCACTAATAACCGAAAAAGGAACTATTGTAGAAGACAAATACAGCTACCGTGCTACTATTGCAGACATTATAGAAAACGATTACAACCTTAATATTCCACGTTATGTAGATACATTTGAGGAAGAGGAAGAAGTAGATATCAAAGCCACACATACCAATATTACCGTACTAAAAAAACAACTAACCGAAGTAGAAAACCAAATGGAAAACTACTTGAAAGAGTTGAATTTGATTTAATAAAAGATATAGAATTTAAAATTTATTTAAGACAACAAAAAATGAAAAACGAAATAACAACAAATAATATCATTTTTGAGCAAATCAAAGAAATTGACAAAGACGGAAATGAATATTGGGGAGCAAGAAAATTATCTAAAATTTTAGAATATTCTGAATTTAGACATTTTTTACCCGTAATTGAAAGAGCTAAAGAAGCCTGTAAAAACAGTAATCAAGAAACTGATAACCATTTCGAGGATTACCTCGAGATGGTTGCTATAGGTTCTGGTGCAAAAAGAGAAATGGAAAGCGTAAAACTTTCTCGTTTTGCGTGTTACCTAATTGTACAAAATGCCGACCCATCAAAAGAAGTGGTGGCACAAGGACAAACCTATTTTGCTATTCAAACCAGAATGCGGGAAATTCAGCAAATGGAAGGGTATAACCGTTTGCCAACCGAAGACGAAAAACGATTATTCTTGCGCAACGAACTCAAAAAACACAACCTGCAACTTGCCGAAGCAGCAAAGAAAGCTGGAGTTATACAACCCGTTGATTATGCTATTTTTCAAAATCACGGCTATATGGGTTTATATGGCGGATTGGGCGCCAAAGAAATTCACGCTAAAAAAGGACTTAAAAAATCCCAACAGATATTAGACCACATGGGTAGTACCGAATTAGCAGCCAACCTATTCCGAGCTACACAAGCCGAGGACAAACTAATTCGTGATAAAGTAAAAGGCAAGAGCAACGCCAACAAGACCCACCTCGAAGTAGGTAAAAAAGTACGCCAAACCATAAAAGACTTGGGAGGAACAATGCCCGAAAACCTGCCAGTTGAAGACAGTGTGAAGAAAATTGAAAATATAGAAAAGAAAAAATTGGCACCACCAAAAAACAAAAATAATTAATGTCTAAACATTCGTAAATATGAGTTATAAAAACATAAAAGCTACAATAGATGCTATAAAAGCAAAAGTTGCAGCCTTTGGAGAATTGACAATTGAGCAAAAAAAGAAAATCAATTACAAATTCAGACTGGAGTGGAATTTTAATTCCAATAGTATGGAAGGCAACACACTTACTATTGAAGAAACACGTAGTGTCATGGTAGGTAATCTTACGGTTAATGATAAACCGTTAAAAGATGTGTTGGAAATGCAAGGTCACGACCAAGTAATTATCGAAATTTTACGCATTGGCAAAGGAGAATTAAGACTTTCCGAAAAAAGAATTTGTGAAATTCATAAGGCAATTATGCACGAAGACGATGAAACCAAAAAAGATAAAATTGGAAAATGGAAACAAGAACCCAATATGATTTACAATCATAAAGGCGAACGATATGATTTTGTTTCTCCAGAAGAAGTTGCTGATAGAATCCACAGACTTTTAGATAAAACCAATGCGGCTATTGATGCAATAAATGCAAATAAAAAAAATGCACCACATCCAATTGATGTTGCAATGGAGTTTCATTTGGAATATTTAGACATTCACCCGTTTTATGATGGAAACGGAAGAACGGCTCGAATATTGACAAATCTTATTCTTATTTCTTTAGGCTACAATCCGTTTTGGATTAACGAAAAAGACCGTAAGATTTATTACACCTATATCAGCGACATTCAAGGATATGGTGGTTCTAAAGAATTGTTTTTTGAATATTGTGCGGGTTTAATTGAACGTTCTGAGCAATTAGTTTTAAATGCTATTCAGGGTATTGATATTGAGGAAGAAGATGATTTGCATAAAGAAATTTCTATGTGGAAGAAACAATTGGTTAAAAAAGATGAGGTTTTTCCGCAATCCAACTATGCAGTGGCGCAAATATACCAGAGAACGTTAAAAACTTTGTTTACTTCTTTTTTGAGCCAAATGGCATCTTTTGATGAATTGTTTACCAAGAAACAAATCACAAACCATATTAATTCCAAACATTTAAAATCACAACAGTTAGAGCATTTTGATGAATTGTTTGATGATATTATCAATCGGTCAAAACTTTCTAAAGAGGAATTAAATGAATTGGAATTAAAACCGATTGAGGGAGTTCACACCATTGAACTCAAAGTATATTATAGCGGTTTCAAGAATGATGGATTAAACACATTCAGTACCTATTCTGATTTGTACGTTGGTTTTAATGAATATAGCTATGTTATTAATGACCACGGAAGCAACAATGAAAAAAATAATTTTGTGAAAAAACTGTATTCCGAATTATTGACAGAAGAAGAAATCAAGACTATTGTAAAAACGATGATTTCCAAACAATTCGAAAAAATTAAATCTTCGGTGAAAAATCAATAATTTTTTATTAAAAAATTAAACTAACATGAACGATACCGTTACAACCCCGATACAAACACAAAATACTGAAATACCAAACGGTTTTAAACAAACTTGTATTGGTCTTATTCCTGAAGATTGGGAGGCAATTTCATTCGGTGATTTGTTTGATTTCAAGAACGGAATTAATGCGTCAAAAGAATTCTATGGAGAAGGAGTGAAATTCATCAATATTATGGAAATTATTTATAATAATTACATAACAATTGATATGATAAAAGGAAGTGTACTCATTACAAAAGAACAATTAGATAATTACACTGTAAATAAAGGAGATGTTTTGTTTAATAGAACTTCTGAAACTCAATCAGAAGTCGGATTATCAGCAGTTTATTTAAGTGATGAAAAAGTAGTTTTTGGTGGTTTTGTTATTCGTGGTGTTTCAAAAAATGACAAATTGGATTTAGATTTCAAAAAATTCTGTTTCCTTTCAAAAATAGTTAGAAATCAAATTATTCAAAGTGGTCAAGGAGCAGTAAGGACTAATATTGGTCAAGGAGATTTACAAAAACTCTACCTACCAATCCCGCCACTTCCAGAACAACAAAAAATAGCCAAAATCCTTTCCACTTGGGATGCTGCTATTGATAACTGCAAAGCGATTATTGATAATATAAAAATTAGAAATAAAGGACTTTTGAATAAATTGATAATTGAAAATGGGGAATTAAAAGTGAAATTAGAAGGCGTATTTATCGAAAGTAAAATTCCTGCCATAAATTCAAATGTAAATAAAAGAATTACAGTAAGGTTGAATCTAAAAGGAATTGAGAAAAGAGGAGTTAGAGGAAGTGAAATGGATGAAGCGACTGCATATTATTTAAGAAAAGCTGGGCAATTTATTTATGGTAAACAAAATTTGCATAAAGGAGCGTTTGGTATTATTCCAAATGAGTTGGATGGATTTGAAAGTAGTTCAGATATCCCTGCTTTTGATGTAAATGAAAATTTTAATATAAACTATATTTTCTATTATTTTTCAAGAGTACATTTTTTTGAAAAACTTGAAGACATTTCTACTGGTACTGGTTCAAAAAGAATACAACCACGAGAGCTTTATAAAATTCATATAAAAATACCATCGACTATTGATAAACAAAATGAAATAGTTGAAATATTAGATACAGCCACTGAAGAACTAAATCAATACCAACAAAAACTACAAACCTTACAGTTGCAGAAAAAAGGCTTGATGCAACAATTATTAACCGGTAAAATTAGAACCGTGTAGAAAAAAAAATTAACCAAACCAACATTAAAATATGAATACATCTGAAACCTTTCAAGAATTCCTGGACAATATTAAAATTATCGAAGATAATGCTACTACAATTTCTAGCAGATATGCTCGAATAACCAAAGCTTTAAATCAATATTTTCGTGATACAGAATCAACAACAGCAAACAGTTTACAGGTTGGTTCTTATGGTAGATATAGCGGGATTAAAGGGATTTCAGATTTAGACATGTTGTACATTATGCCTAATTCTAAGTGGGATGATTATAATAAAAGTGGTGGGCAAACTAAACTATTGCAAGACACAAAAAAAGCAATTGAAAAAACATATTCTGCTTCAGATATAAAAGTGGATAGATGTGTTGTAACCGTAAGTTTTTCAGATGGCACCCACATAGATGTTCAGCCTGTTTTTGAAGTAGAGGATAACGATTACAAGTATCCTGATACTTACGGTGATGGATCGTGGAAGATTACAAAACCAAGAAAAGAAATGGATGCTATGACAGAAGCCGACCCTAATAAGAACAAAAATCTTAGAAGACTTTGTAAGATGGCTAGGTCTTGGAAGAATAAACATGGTGTTTGCATGGGAGGTTTGTTAATCGATACTTTAGCATATAATTTCTTAAATTCTACAACTTATTTTGATACTAAAAGTTTTGTTTATTATGACGAAATGAGTCGAGATTTTTTTAAATATTTATACGACCAACCTAAAGATCAGAAAGAATACGGAGCTTTAGGTAGTAAACAACGTGTAAAAGTGAGAAAATCTTTTAGGAGAAAATCTAAAAAAGCATATGATCTAGCATGTAAGGCTATTGATACTACTTCGGATAAAACAAAGCATAATAAATGGCGAGATATTTATGGTAATGATTTCCCTAAATATCAAAACGAAGAAAGCGAAGCAAAAGCACTCAATCTTTCATACAAAAGTAATGAGGAGCATATCGAAAATTTATATCCTATCGAAATTAGATATAATCTTGAGATTGATTGTGAAGTTAAACAAAATGGTTTTAGAGAAGGTTTGCTTAGGGAATATTTAATAAAAAAGTACCCTTTATTAAGAGGTAAATCACTTCGGTTTTTCATTTCAGAAATAAATATTCCATATCCATATATTGTAAAATGGAAAGTCACAAATAGAGGAAATGAAGCCATTAAAAGAAATTGTATTAGAGGGCAAATTACTAGCGATTTTGGAAGTGAGCAAATAGTTGAAACCACAGATTTTAATGGTGAACATTTTGTTGAATGTTATATTATTAAAAATAACATAGTAATAGCAAAAGATTCAATTGATGTACCCATTTCAGCATAATTTTATAAAAAAAGACTAAGCCATGAGCGAACAAATAGCTTTACTAGAATCTCAAATTAGAGAAATATACGGAAGAGTAGTTTACACCCACAAAACGCATGAAAAATGTGCGGATGTTTTAAAAGAAAGAAATGATTGCTTGAAAATAACAGAGGTAATACTCTCAGCATTAACAACTACAAGTATATTAGTCTTGATTTTTGGTGATGGAATTGTATTTCAATTTCTTGCAGCATTATTTTCTACAACATTGTTATGTTTAACTTTATATTCAAAAGACTATAATTTATTGGCATTAGCAGAAAAACATAAGCAAGCGGCATTGGATATATTAGAAGTTAGAGAAAAATTATTGTCATTATTAGTTGATATTAGAATTGGTAATAAAAATGTGAATGATTATCAGTTAGAAAGAAATAAACTTAACGAGCAATTGGTAAATACGTACAGAGGTGCTCCGAAAACAATAAATAAAGCATATAAAATCGCATCTAAAGCCTTACAAAAAAATGAAGAATTTACATTTTCTGATGAGGAAATTGATAAATTTTTACCTGAAAGTTTAAGGAAATCAAATTAATTTATCAGTAGGAATTATGACTCCATCATATATAGAAGACCACATCAGTCAAATACCGGCATTGCAATTACTCATAAAAATGGGGTATCAATACGTGTCTCCAGACGAAGCAATGGAGTTACGGGGTGGCAGAACCAGTAATGTATTGCTGGAACCAATTTTAAAAAAACAACTCGAAAAAATAAACAGCATTCAATACAAAGACAAAGAGTTTGCTTTTTCAGAGAGTAACATCAATGCGGCGATAATTGCTTTACGGGAATTACCAATTCAGGATGGTTTTATAAAAGCAAATCAAGCATTCTATGACTTAATTACTTTGGGTAAAAGTTTAGAACAAACCATTCTAAACGATAAAAAAAGCTTCTCTTTTCAATACATCGATTGGAAAAATATAGAAAATAATACATTTCACGTTACGGAGGAATACGCAGTTTTGCGAAGTGAAAGAAATGACACCTATCGCCCGGATATTGTTTTGTTTGTCAATGGAATTCCAATGGTAGTTATTGAATGTAAAAGCAATGTGATAAAAGACCCAATAAATCAAGCCATTTCACAACACTTACGAAACCAACAAGAAGACGGAATAAAAGGATTATACCAGTATTCTAATTTAGTAATGTCATTAGCGGTAAACGAAGCAAGATATGCAACCACAGCCACGCAAAAAGAGTTTTGGAGTGTATGGAAAGAAGTATTTAGAACTAAAGAAGAGGGAATGCAGTACGGGGACGCTATTAGACAACTAAAAAATAGTGAATTGCCTAATACGGAACGAACAGCCATTTTTAACCAACGATTTAGTAATGTATTGCATTATTTTAATCAATTGGAAAAAGAAGAAGTAATTGTAACCGAACAAGACAAATTAGTATTTAGTTTATGCCAAAAACAAAGGCTTTTAGACTTGATTTTTAATTACATTGTGTATGATGATGGAATAAAAAAAATAACCCGATACCAACAATATTTTGCAATAAAGGAAACACTTAAAAAAATTAGTGTTGCAGATGCAAATGGGAAGCGAACGGGTGGAGTAATTTGGCACACCCAAGGAAGTGGAAAATCGCTTACAATGGTAATGTTAGCGCAACTAATCGCAACCCAAAAAACAATAAAAAATCCAAAAATTATTCTTGTTACCGATAGAATAGATTTAAACACGCAAATAACGGAGACATTTCAAAAATGCCACGTTGATGTAGAAGAAGCACAAACAGGAAAGCATTTAGTAGAATTAATCAATAGTCCAACGGATGCTGTAATTACAACATTGATACACAAATTTGAAGCAGCTATAAACCAATCAAAAGAGGGATTTACATCACCTAATATTTTTGTGTTGATAGATGAAGGACACCGCAGCCAATACGGTACGTTTAATGTGAAAATGCAAAAGGTTTTCCCAAATGCTTGTTTTGTGGCATTTACAGGAACGCCATTGATGAAGAAAGAAAAAAGTACAGCTAATAAATTTGGAGGTTTAATCGATGTGTATTCCATTACAGATGCGGTTGAGGATAAGGCAGTAGTCCCTTTACTTTATGAAGGAAGGCATAACTTAATTGAAGTAAATGAAAAGCCGCTGGATACTTTTTTCGATAAAGTTTCCGAGCCACTTACGCCTTATGGAAAGACAGCACTAAAAAGAAAATACAGTACGGCAAATCAACTCAACAAAGCCGATCAAGTCATTTATGCAAGAGCTTGGGATATTAGCGAACATTTCGAAGATAATATTCAAGGTACTGGATTTAAAGGGCAATTAGTGGCACCCAATAAAACTACTGCTATAAAATACCGAGAATATATAAAAGAAATTGGCAAAGTAAGTTGTGAGGTATTGATTTCCGCACCCGATACAAGAGAAAATTACGATGATGCTTTTGAAGAAAACGAAGATGTAGTGTTGAAGTTTTACAAAGCAATGATGAGTAAATATGGGAAGCAATTAGATTACGAAAAATCAGTAATTAGTGCTTTTAAAAAACAGGAACAACCCGAAATAATTATTGTCGTAGATAAATTATTAACCGGTTTTGATGCGCCAAACAATCAAGTTTTATACATTACCCGAAGTTTAAAAGAACATACTTTACTTCAAGCCATTGCAAGGGTAAACAGAGTGGCACCAGGAAAAGAATATGGTTTTATTATTGATTACTTTGGAAATTTAGAAAATTTGGACAATGCACTAAATACATATAGTGGCTTAAATGATTTTGAACAAGAAGAGTTAATAGGAACAATAATAAACATCAATAAGGAAATAGAGAAATTGCCACAAGCACACAGTGAGTTGTGGGATATTTTTAAAACCATAAAAAACAAATACGATGCCGAAGCCTATTCTGAATTATTGAGTGATGAAAGTATCAGACATCCATTCTATGAAAAGTTGTCTGCCTTTGTCCGTTTGTTCAAATTAGCAATGGCATCTATTGAGTTTAATGATATTGAGAACGAAAAAACCATTGATAAATACAAAAAAGACAGTAAATTTTTCTTGCAGTTAAGAGTAGATGTAAAGCGAAGATACTTTGATGATTTAGATTACAAAGAATATGAACCACAAGTACAAAAGTTAATAGATAAGCACATTACAACCCACGGAGAAGTATTAAAAATAACCGAACTCGTAAATATTTTTGATAAAGAAAAACGAGAGGCAGAAGTAGAAAAAATGATAGGCAAAGCGGCAAAAGCAGACCATATTGCAACGCGTACCGTAAAAGCTATTAATGTCAAGATGAATGAAGATCCAATCTTCTACAAAAACCTATCTACATTAATTAGGGAAGCCATAAATGATTATCATCAGCACCGAATTGACGAAGCATTATATTTACAAAAAGCCAAAGAATACGAAAATCAATTCCTTACCGGAAAACAAAACAATGTTCCAAATAGTATCCAAGACAAACCCAACGCGGTTGCTTTTTACAATCTGATAAATGCGGTTTTAGAAAATAGTTTCAATAATACTCCAGAACCAAAGGAAGTACAAGCCAGTGCAGCTTTAGAAATAGAAGATTGCATTAAGAATGTAGTTTATGAAAATAGTACGCTCATTATTGATTGGCAAACCAATACAGAGATTGAGAAAGAATTGAAAAATAATTTAGATGATTTACTTTTCGAAAAACAGCAGCAATACGAAACGCAATTCTCATTTGATAAAATAGATGAGCTAATAGAAGAAGTAATTAAAATTGCCAAACTAAAATACATTTAATGGTACATTCTATCCAACAAGTAAGTTATGGTAGCAAAAGCATTGAATATAATTTGTCTTTTGCTACAAGAAAATCGTTAGGTATAAAAGTATTACCTGATGGTATGGTAACTGTTATTGCCCCTAACGATACCAGCTTATTTGATATTAATAAAAAAGTAAAAACAAAAGCCAATTGGATATTAAAACAACAAGCCTTTTTTTGTAGTTACAAACCAAATACACCAGAGCGTAAGTATATTAATGGCGAAACACATTTGTATTTAGGAAGACAATATAAGTTGCAAATCATTGAAGATACTGTAAATGAAATAAAGATTTATAGAGGTGCAATGATTATGAAAACTAAAAAAACGAATCCTGAATATTTAGAAAAAAAACTAAATGAATGGTACAAGGAAAAAGCAATTTTTCATTTTGAGGAGTTGTTAAATAGTTCGTTAGAGAAATTCATAAAATTTAAAATAGAGAAACCGGTTTTAGATATAAGATTAATGCAAAAGCGTTGGGGCAGTTGTACCAAATCAGGTAAAATAATTCTAAATACAGAATTAATAAAAGCCCCAAAAGGAAGTATCGAATATGTTGTAATTCACGAACTATGTCATTTGATACATTACAATCACAACAAAGATTTTTATGATTTACAGAGCAGGGTATCCCCCAATTGGGAAAAATGGAAAGAAAAATTAGAACACGCTTTGTCTTGATTTTGAATCAATTTGAGGCAAAACAATTTAAAAAAAAATAAAATTGTTTTGTAAATGCCATCCTTATTCCATTAGGTAAACTCTTTTTTTACTAGTGCAGGATAAAATGCGATGTATGTTGTTTAATGCAGTTCTAGAGCTATCTAAAGGATTGTTTTGCTTATGACGGAACTGTATTTGTCACTACTTTTTTATGTCGTTATTTAAAAAACAAAAATAATTTGCTCCCCTAATCACTCCCCTAAAAAAAATAAACCCCTCAATATCAGTTGATATGAGGGGTTTTTTGTGGTCCCACCTGGGCTCGAACCAGGGACCACCTGATTATGAGTCAGGTGCTCTAACCAGCTGAGCTATAGGACCGGTTAAGAGTTTGCAATATTACCACTATTTTTCATTTGCTCCAAATATTTTTGGCTTAGATTTTTAAATAGTTCAATTATTGACTCCTTTCAAATAGAAACCAACTGAATATTAGAACGCTACCGTTTCCAGACTAAAATTAAATTATTTTATTTCCTGACACAATTCAATCAGAACACCATTCGTGCTTTTTGGATGCAGGAATGCAACTAGCTTGTTATCAGCCCCTTTTTTTGGGATTTCATTCAAGACTACAAACCCTTCATTTTTCAAACGCGCTATTTCCGATACAATATCTTCAACATCAAAAGCGATGTGATGAATCCCCTCTCCCTTTTTTTCTATAAACTTGGCAATAGGACTTTCTGGATTGGTTGCCGCCAAAAGCTCAATTTTATTGGGTCCATTCATAAAAAAAGAAGTAGTTACTCCTTCCGTTTCTACATCTTCAAATTTGTAAGCCGGAGCGCCAAAAAGTTTTTCGAAAATTAAATTCGACACTTCTAAATCTTTGACCGCAATTCCTATATGTTCTATTTTTCTCATTATTTATAATATCAATTCAACGTTAGTTTTAAATTCAAACAGTAAGCTAACCATAAATACATCCCGTAGCGCAACTTATTTGATGTAAAATTAAACATTAAAAACAAAAAAAGAGAAGCATTCTAAAAGTAAGCTGAATTATATCGCTCATAATAATTCTATAAAAAATTTCGATTGCATGAATTATAATTGTTATTTTGTAGATTCTAATTATGATTTGATATGTTGAAAAACAATTTAAAATACACCTTCTTTCTATTGCTTTTAATTATAGTTGGATGCGCCAAAAGAGGCTCTATCACTGGCGGTTTAAAAGACACCATTGCACCTGTTTTAAAAGTAAGCTTCCCTGAAAATTTTAGCACAAACTTTAAAGGAAACGAGATTAAGTTAGTATTTGACGAAAATGTTAAACTGAAAAACCTGAACAAGCAATTGATTATTTCACCACCAATGAAATACGAACCATCAGTTCTACCTACTACTCCAAGTAAAACGATTTCAATAAAAATCAAAGATACGTTACAACCTAACACCACCTACAGCTTTAATTTTGGACAAAGCATCGCTGACAATAACGAAGGAAATCCTTTTAATCAATTCAAATATGTATTTTCTACAGGTGACTATATTGACTCTTTAAGCCTTGGCGGAACTGTAAAAAGCGCTTATGACAAAGAAGTAGAATCATTCGTTTCAGTCATGCTTTATGAAGTCAATGACGCCTTTAAAGATTCAGTCGTATTCAATGAAACCCCTAGATATGTAACAAATACACTGGATAGTCTGAAGACGTTTCATTTAGAGAATTTAAAAGCCGGAAAATATCTTCTTGTAGCGATGAAAGACTACAACAGCAACAACAAATACAATCCAAAAACGGATAAAATTGGATTTAGCAAAGACTTTATCACTATTCCAAACGACACCGTTTATGAATTAGAATTATTCAAGGAAAAACTCCCTTTCAAGACTTTCAAACCAAGCCAAGCGTCCGGAAACAGATTAATCTTGGGATATGAAGGGAAAGTAAATGCTGCTAAGGACAGCCCTAAAATAATCTTGAAAAATAATAATGAGGTTCTATCCAATATCATTACTAAATTCCCGAAAAAAGATTCTCTTCAAATCTGGTACAAACCCATCAAGACAGATTCGTTAAATTTGGCTGTAGCCAAAGACAAATACGAAGCGAACTTCAGGTTTAAAATAAAAGACCAGAAAAAAGATACCTTATCCATTACACCTGTACAAAGTGGCACTTTAAATTTTAGAGATAAATTTACTTTAGAATCTTCGACTCCTTTGACACATTTTGATAATTCCAAAATAAAATTAATCAACAAAGACTCTGTTTCTATAGCTTTTACCACTGAATACGACGAATTTAATCAAAAATTATTTTTTGACTTTAAAAAAGAACCTTCCGAAAAATACACTTTTACAATTTTACCAGGCGCATTGACTGACTTCTTCGAAAAATCGAATGATACGTTGACCTATAAATTAAATACCAGAAGCTATTCTGAAATGGCAAATCTAAGGGTGTTATTACAAAACGTAAAACAATTTCCCATCATCGTGGAACTCACTAACTCCAAAGGCGATATTTTAGCCTCTGAATATTCGGAAAACGGCACTACAGTCGATTTCAACTTACTGGAACCTTCTGTATTTTCGCTTCGGGTAATTTATGATACCAATAAAAACAAGGAATGGGATTCCGGTAATTATTTAGAAAAGCGTCAGGCTGAGGAAGTAATCTATTCTTCTAAAGAAATATCTCTTCATGCTAATTTTGATTGGGAAGAGATATTTGACTTGAGCTTACCCTATAGCCCGGAACCTAAAAAGAAAACAGACAAGAAGAATTAGAATTTACACCATCTTAGTATAAAATTTACTGGATTAAGTTGTTGTGGTTTTTATTTCAGTAAAAAGAAAGATGAAATGATATTATATATTTTTTATTTCAAAAGAATCTCTGTCGTTCAAAAAACCTAATTTTTGTCTGGTTTCTAACAGTTTTTCTTTGTCTAATACTACTGTAAAAATGCCTTCAGATTCTTCCGGTTCCAAGACATAATTTCCAAGAAAATCGACCGCTTGTGAATGACCAATGTATTCGTAACCATTCGCATCGGTTCCTGTTCTATTGACACCAATCGCATAACTCATGTTTTCTATTGCCCTTGCTTTCAATAAAGCATCCCAAGCATTGGTTCTGTTTTTTGGCCAACTAGCCACATAAATCAACAAGTCATAATCCTCCGAATTTCTGGAAAAAGCAGGAAATCGTAAATCATAACAAATCAACGGACAAATTTTCCATCCTAAATAATCCACAACTATTTTTTGACCTCCACTTGTATAGACTTTGTCTTCTCCGGCAAGAGTAAACAAATGCCTTTTATCATAAAACTGAATTGCTCCGGAAGGAAATACAAACACTAATCTATTATAAAAATTACCATTTTCCTTTATAACTAAACTTCCGGTAACGGCACAGTTTCTGGCTTTCGCCAACACTTTAAGCCAAGTTATCGTTTCGCCTTGCATTGTTTCAGCGACATTCTCAGGACTCATTGTAAAACCGCTCGTAAACATTTCCGGCAATACAATTAAATCAACCGCCGAAGCAATTTCATTTATTCTGGCCTCGAAATAATCACGATTTAACTTTGGATTCTCCCAAATTAAAGGAGCTTGGATCAGGATGACTTGCATTGTTTTATTTTTTATAAAAATAAGAAATATCACAACACCATAAGTTCATTATATTAGCAAAAAAAAACAACTTTATGAAAAAGATGCTAGTCGCAAGCACGATGCTATTTTCCGTTTTGATTTTTGGGCAAGAAAAATCAGGGGCTAAACAATTTTGGGAAAATTTACAAAAACAGTGTGGTAAATCATTTGAAGGAGAAGTAAAAGAAGGCGCTGCCAATGATACTTTTAGAGATAAAAAATTAGTGATGCACGTTCGCAATTGCGATGAAAACACGATTCGAATTCCTTTTTTTGTAGGAGATGACAAATCGAGGACTTGGGTATTAACATACAAAAATGACCGCATCCAATTGAAACACGACCACCGTCACGAAGATGGCTCTGAAGACAAGGTTACACAATATGGCGGAACAACATCTAATTCTGGTTCATCGACGCTTCAGTTTTTTCCGGCAGATCAACAAACCTGTGATTTAATTCCAAATGCTTCCGCAAATGTCTGGTGGATTACTTTAGACGAAACTTCTTTTACGTACAATTTAAGACGCATCGGTTCAGACCGGTTGTTTACCGTGAAATTTGACATTACAAAAGTAGTCCCGACACCTTCCGCACCTTGGGGATGGAAAGGCTAAACAAATGCTGAAATCTAAAGTTTATTTATAAAAAAAAACGCATTCAACTTTGACATTGAATGCGTTTATTAATTTAACTTATTAGGTTTTTATCCTTTCAAACTTGCAGATAAATATTCTCTATTCATTCTAGCAATGTTTTCCAGAGAAATTCCTTTTGGACATTCTACTTCACAAGCTCCAGTATTGGTACAGTTACCAAAACCTTCATCATCCATTTGGTTAACCATATTTAAAACTCTATCAGTAGCTTCAATTCTTCCTTGCGGCAATAAAGCATATTGAGATACTTTTGCAGCGACAAATAACATTGCCGATGAGTTTTTACAACTCGCAACACAAGCACCACAACCAATACAAGCAGCAGCATCAAATGCATCATCAGCATCTTTCTTGTTAATTGGAATTGTATTTGCATCAATAGTATTTCCTGATGTATTTACAGATATAAATCCTCCAGCATGTTGAATTCTGTCAAAAGAACTTCTGTCAACAACTAAATCTTTAATTACAGGAAACGCTTTTGCTCTGAATGGCTCGATAAAAATCGTGTCGCCATCCTTGAACATTCTCATGTGTAATTGACATGTCGTAATGCCTTTGTCTGGCCCGTGAGCTTCTCCATTGATATACAAAGAACACATTCCGCAAATTCCTTCGCGACAATCGTGATCAAATGCAACTGGCTCATCCCCTTTCATGATTAATTCGTCATTCAAAATGTCAAGCATTTCAAGGAATGACATATCTGGTTCAATATGATCTATGGGATATTCAACTATTTTTCCTTCTGTAGCGGCATTTTTCTGACGCCATATTTTTAATGTAAGTTTCATACTTTTTAATGTTATGGGTTATCCGTTATGGGTTAAGTGTTCTTGGCTTTAGTCAAATAGTTAATATATCCGTTTAATATTGATTTCGTTCTTTCAAACCTTTCTCTGAATTCTTTCACAAGTTCACTATCAATATAATTTTCGTCATTTGCAGTTATAACCTGATTTAGTGATTCACATAATGAACCTCTTCCGATTCTACAAAACTGAATATTTTCCTGAAAATGAAATCTTCCGTATCCTTCAGCAATATTATCCCCTATTGATCGAGAGGAACGTCTTAATTGACTAGTTAAAGCATATTTTTCTTCAATTGGAAATTTCGGAATAATACTTTGAGCCACAAACAATCTTAATTCTCTAGCCGCTTTCCAGCATTCTAAATCTTCAAAAGATTGGATTGAACTCATAACACTTAACTTTTAACTTTTTATTTATAACTTCTTTGAACTAGTTTCACGTTATCAAAAACCAATGCTTCTTTATGCAGAACAGCTTCACTTGGTTTTCCAGTGTATTCCCAAGCAGCTACGTAAGCGAAATTCTCATCATCACGTTCTGCTTCACCTTCTTCTGTTTGGTACTCTTCACGGAAATGTCCTCCACAAGATTCATTACGATGTAAAGCATCTTTGGCAAACAATTCTCCCAATTCAAGGAAATCGGCAACACGAGTCGCTTTTTCCAATTCTTGGTTGAAACCATTAGCATCACCAGGAACTTTTACATCTTTGTAGAACTCTTCGCGTAAAGCGGCAATCTCAACAATTGCTTCATTTAATCCTTTAGCATTACGAGCCATACCAACTTTATCCCACATGATTTTTCCTAATTTCTTATGAAAATAGTCAACAGAATGTGTTCCTTTATTGTTGATGAATTTTTCGATTTGATCTTTTACCGCCTTTTCTGCAGCAATAAATTCAGGCAAATCTGTAGATATGGTACCCATTTTAATATCTGGTGATAAATAATCTCCGATAGTATAAGGCAATACAAAATATCCGTCTGCTAAACCTTGCATCAATGCAGAAGCTCCAAGCCTGTTCGCTCCGTGATCCGAAAAGTTAGATTCTCCAATAGAGAAACATCCCGGAATTGTAGTTTGTAAGTTATAATCAACCCAAGTTCCACCCATCGTATAATGCACCGCAGGGTAAATCATCATTGGGGTTGAATATGGATTCTCATCAACTATTTTCTCATACATTTGAAACAAATTACCATATTTATTAGCAACAACTTCTGTTCCTAATTTGATGATTAATTGAGTATCATTTACATCTAAACCTTTAATATATACTTGTTCTTTTCCGTAACGTTGTATTGCTGCAGCAAAATCAAGGTATACGGCTTCACCCGTTTTATTGATACCAAAACCAGCATCACAACGCTCTTTAGCAGCACGTGAAGCAACATCACGAGGAACAAGATTTCCAAAAGCTGGGTATCTTCTTTCCAAATAATAATCTCTTTCCGCTTCAGACAAATCCGTTGGTTTCTTTTTACCTTCACGAATCGCTTTGGCATCCTCTAATTTTGCAGGAACCCAAATACGTCCGTCATTACGCAATGATTCTGACATCAATGTCAATTTCGATTGGTGATCTCCAGAAACTGGAATACAGGTTGGGTGAATTTGTGTGTAACAAGGATTTGCGAAAAACGCTCCTTTTTTGTGGATTTTCCAAGCTGCGGTAGCGTTACTTCCCATTGCATTTGTGGAAAGGAAAAATACATTTCCGTAACCTCCTGAAGCAATAACTACTGCGTGTGCTGAATGTCTTTCGATTTCTCCTGTAACCAGGTTACGGGCGATAATCCCACGCGCTTTTCCGTTTACGATTACTAAATCAAGCATTTCGTGACGGTTGTGCATTTTTATTTTTCCACGACCTATTTGACGGTTCATGGCAGAATATGCTCCTAATAATAATTGTTGGCCTGTTTGTCCTTTTGCATAAAAAGTTCTGGAAACTAATGTTCCACCAAAAGAACGATTATCCAATAATCCTCCATATTCACGAGCCAATGGAACACCTTGAGCCACACATTGGTCAATAATATTCCCTGAAACTTCAGCCAAACGGTGAACGTTTGCTTCACGAGCACGATAATCGCCACCTTTTACAGTATCATAAAACAAACGGAAAGTTGAATCTCCATCTCCTTGATAATTTTTTGCAGCGTTGATTCCTCCTTGTGCGGCAATTGAGTGCGCGCGACGTGGTGAATCTTGGAAACAAAATGCTTTTACGTTATACCCTAATTCTGCTAATGTTGCAGCAGCAGAACCTCCAGCAAGACCTGTACCAACTATAATTACATCTAAATTACGTTTGTTAGCAGGGTTTACTAAATTAATATGATCTTTATAATTTGTCCATTTGTCCGAAATCGAACCTTCTGGTATTTTTGAGTCTAATGCCATTATAATTGAATATTAATGATTGAAATGATGAAATAATGCAATAAAAATAAATCCAAAAGGAACTATAATTGCAAAAGCGTAACCGAGTTTTTGAGTTCCCAAAGAAACTCTTCTTGCTCCAACAGATTGAAAAGAAGAACTGAATCCGTGCCACAAGTGCAATGCCAATAATACAAATGACAAACAGTATAAACCGGTACGAACCGGACTTTCAAATTTAGCTGTCATTTCATGAAAATATCTGGTTTCGTCCAGAGCACTTACATCAACATATTTATAAATCATTTCCGGAAACCAAAAATCGTAAAAATGCAATCCAAGGAACGCAAAAATAACTGCCCCAGTAACAATCATGTTTCTTGAAGCCCAAGAAGAATTTGCAGCTCCATTGTTTTTTGCATAAGCAATTGGTCTTGCTGCACGGTTTTTAAAATCCAAAACAATACCCATGATGAAGTGAAAAACTACCCCAGCAATTAAAACGGGTTGAATTACGAACTGAACTAATGGATTATTTCCCATAAAATGAGAAATCGAGTTGAAAGTGTTTTCACTAAACACCGATGTCATATTGATAAAAAAATGCTGTGCTAGAAACAACATCAAAAAAAGTCCTGAAAGTGCCATAGCTACTTTTTTTGCTATTGACGATTTCAATAATGCAGATTTTGCCATAAGATTTATATAATTTGTTTTAAAAAATTCTACAAAAATAAGGCAATTAGTAACGAACTACAACCTTTTCGCCCTTATTTATAATGAATTTAAAGTGTTACTCTTAAAAGGGCTTACCCCTAGTTAAATCAAGGATTTATTCAAAAATAATTACCGCAATAAACTATGATTTAAATCATGATTTAAACTATTTTTTGACTTTTATTTGAACCACGAAGAATTTAGAAAAGAAAAACAAATCTGCTTTTATTTACGCCAAAAACCGGACTTAATCCTCAAAACCTACAACAGATAAATTCAGAACGCCCCCTGCTATCGTCAATTAAACAGAACTTCTTTAGCCTATTTCTCACTGTCTATTCAAAAAACAACACCCAAAAAAAACGGTCATGGAAATTAATTACAACATCAAATAAAATTAACTGAATTTTATCATGTATTGCTGTACGATTAAATCCGTGTTTTCATTGCGCATTTTTTGCTCTAATTGTATTGGAGGCGAAGCTCTTTCCAAACAATTTTTAACCGCACAGGTTTCGCAGGTAACCCCGACAATCTGCTTTTTAATCGAATCATTTTCGATAAACTTGAATTTTTTCTTAACCGCCGGAGTGATTAAAATCCCTACCGAAATACTGCGGATACAATCTACTTTAAACGGATCTGGTGTTGCCGATGAAAAAACAAGATATTCGTTTTTACTGTTATCATAACTGGAGATTTGCGCATCAAAAAAGTGGCTTTTCTTTTGCTTCAAAGACTCCTCAATCGTGCGTATAGAAACCCATCTCCGGCAGTAATGCTCATTCATTTCATTCGCATGTGGTTCTTGCTGATTGGTAATGTGTAATTCTTTCTTTATCTGATACGTATCCGCTCCTATTTGATGAGACAATCGAAGAAAAAAGAGATTTTTCAACTGAAAATCTTTTGGCAAAATGTTAGTCAACCTTTGGTAGAACGATTCCGGAGAAACATTAAATCCGCTCATCAAAGCGATCATTTCCTGAGGTTTTGGGTCTGTTTTTGACAAAAACAAATTCAGTTCGTCAATCAGTTGTTGTCTAGGAATAAGTAAGGCTCCCGCAAAATAAGAAGCGTAAAAATTATTTAGAACCTGATCAAAATTGTCAAATTTAATCCAACTGAACGTATATAATCTTTCGGTGATTTCAAGGTAATTATAGGCGATTTCTTTAGCCAGAATAAACGCTTTTTGAGGCTCGTCAATGTCTAACGAAAGGAGTAAGGTTTTGCTCTTTGGCACAAATATCGATCTCAAATCCCCCAATTGTTCTTGTTCAGAAAAAACGAGTTCTTTGATCGTATAACCGTATTCTTCAATTAATATCGCCGTTAATTCTTCGATAGAAATTTTGGTATCAATATTCACATGAAACGCTTTGGAAAACTGTAGCACTTTAAGTTCTAAATCTTCAAAATAGTTATTATGCGCTTCTTGATAAGAACGCAAAGCCGCTAAGAAAAAACTTTCTCTTGTCAAATTATAATGTTGCGCAATCTCAATAATCGTACTTATAAACGCATTGACTTTTGCAGGAGCATTGGCAATAATATCGATAAGGTCATTTTCCTGAATCCCAAAAATCTCTAAAGGAATCTCTTTAAGAATCCCCGACTTAAGAATTTCTCCAATAGGCGCCAGATTATTATCGAGTTTCAAAGAAACCATATTGTCATAGGAAACATCCAATTTTTCGGATAGCAGAATGATTTTATCCGTTTTAGGATACTTTTTCCCTTTTTCAATTTCGTTTAAATACGATTTCGAAAGATCCGTGATTTTGGCTAAACCAAATAAAGACAAATTCTTATTCGTGCGAGCCTGCTTCAGTTTTAACCCAAAAATCAACTTGATATAATCCTTTTCTATGTTCATATTTCAAAGATAAGCTAAAAAATATTTACGTCAAAAAAAATATTTTTCATTTTTAGCGTACGTTCGCTTGTTTTGTAAAAAACTTTTCGTAACATTGTCATGTAAAACATTTTAACCATGAAAGATAATATTGAAACAACCGAAAAATTGCTACAGTTTTCAACTGAAACGAAAGGGCATTATCCTGAAATATTGACGGATGAAGCGATTGATTTAGTAACAGAATTGCACCAACGATTCAATGACAAAAGACTTTTGTTATTAGAGGAAAGAAAAAAACAACAGCATTTATTTGATGCAGGTGCCTTACCAACTTTTCCTTCTGAAACAAAAAGCATCAGAGAAAGTAATTGGGAAGCCGCTAAAACGCCAGAGGATTTATTAGACCGAAGAGTCGAAATAACAGGTCCGGTCGATCGAAAAATGGTCATCAATGCATTGAATTCGGGGGCAAAAACTTTCATGGCTGATTTTGAAGACAGTACTTCTCCTACTTGGAGCAACTTAATGACGGGCCAACAAAACCTGAAAGATGCGGTAAATAAAACCATCACTCTTGAAGACACTAAAAAAAATAAAAAATACAGTCTGAACGACGAAACTGCCGTACTGATTGTTCGACCAAGAGGATTGCATTTGCCGGAGAAAAATATTCTGATTGACGGAGAACAAACTTCGGGTTCCCTAATTGACTTTGGATTGTATGCTTTTCACAATCACAAACAACTTATTGAGGATGGAACGGCACCGTATTTTTACATTCCAAAACTAGAACATTACCTAGAAGCGAGATGGTGGAATGAAGTTTTCGAATTTACACAGGAATATTTAGGCGTGAAAAACGGAACATTCAAGGCCACGGTTTTAATCGAAACGATAACTGCCAGTTTTCAATTGGACGAAATCATTTTTGAATTGAAAGATCATATCGTAGGTCTTAATTGCGGGCGATGGGATTACATTTTTTCGTACATCAAAAAACTAAGAAAAAATCCAACTTTCCTAGTTCCAAACAGAGATCAGGTGACTATGACTGCGCCATTTATGAGTGCGTATTCACAATTGGTTATTCAAAGATGTCACAAACGAAATATACACGCAATTGGCGGAATGGCAGCACAAATCCCGATAAAAAATAACGAAGAAGCCAATACAATAGCTTTCGACAAAGTAATTGCCGATAAAGAACGTGAAGTAAAAAATGGTCATGACGGAACTTGGGTCGCACATCCGGATTTGGTTTCGCTTGCCATGACGGTATTCGACAAATACATGCCAACTAAAAACCAAATTCATGTAAAAAGAGAAGACGTACACGTTACTGAAAGCGATTTACTGGAAACTCCAAAAGGAACCATTACCGAAGAAGGCGTTCGAAAAAACATCAGCATTTCGGTTTTATATATCGCTTCATGGCTCAACGGACAAGGCGCCGCAGCCTTACATAATTTAATGGAAGATGCCGCTACTGCTGAGATTTCGAGATCACAATTGTGGCAATGGCTTCAAAACGGAGTGGTTTTAGACAATCAAAAAGTCCTGACTGAAAAATACTATCACCGATTAGCCATGGAAGAATTTGAAAAAATCAGAGAACTTGTTGGAAATGAAAATCATGAAAAACAAAAATACAGACTGGCCGAACAATTACTAGACATTCTGGTCGTGAACGACAGTTTTATCGAATTTTTGACCATTCCAGGATACAAATACATCTAAAATTCCAACATCAATTGTAATAAAAAAAACTATTAAACACCATTAAACCTTTATAAACACTATGAAAACAACCGAAACAAGAATTCAAGAATTAGTTACCGACTGGATTACTAACCCAAGATGGAATGGCATCGAGCGACCATACACCGCTGAGGAAGTGGTGAAATTGCAAGGTTCTTATCAAATAGAGCATAGTGTTGCCAGAATTGGAGCGAATACTTTATGGAATAAACTAAATTCTCAGGATTTTGTAGCCGGACTTGGCGCGCTTACCGGAAATCAAGCCATTCAAGAAGTAGAAGCGGGTTTAGACGCTATTTATTTGAGCGGATGGCAGGTAGCTGCTGATGCAAATGTAGCCGGAGAAATGTATCCTGACCAATCTTTATATCCTGCCAACAGTGTTCCATTGGTAGTGAAACGAATCAATAATGCTCTTTTGAGAGCGGATCAAATACAAGTCGTTAACGGAACTGCAGACAAAAAAGAATATCTAGTTCCTATTGTTGCTGATGCTGAAGCTGGTTTCGGTGGAAATCTTAATGCTTTCGAATTAATGAAATCGATGATTGAAGCGGGAGCTGCCGGAGTTCACTTTGAAGATCAATTGAGTTCTGCAAAAAAATGTGGACACTTAGGCGGAAAAGTATTGGTTCCAACACAAGAAGCCATAAACAAATTGATTGCAGCAAGACTAGCAGCAGATGTTATGGGGACGCCAACAATTGTTGTTGCCCGTACAGATGCTGATGCAGCCAACTTATTAACTAGCGATATTGACCCTAGAGATGCTAAATTCATCACGGGAGAAAAAACTGGAGAAGGCTTTTTCTATGTAAATTGTGGTGTAGAACAAGGAATTGACAGAGGATTAAGTTATGCGCCTTATGCTGATTTAATTTGGATGGAAACCAGCAATCCGGATCTTGACTATGCAAGAAAATTTGCTGAAGGAATTCACGCAAAATTCCCTGGAAAAATGTTGGCTTACAACTGCTCACCATCTTTCAACTGGGCTGCTAAATTATCAGTTGCCGAAATGGAAACATTCAGAGAAGATCTTGCGGCAATGGGATACAAATTCCAGTTCATCACATTAGCCGGATTCCACGCGTTGAACACCAGTATGTTCGAATTGTCTAAAGCCTACAAAGAAAGAGGAATGGCCGGATATTCTGAATTGCAAGAAAGAGAATTTGCTTTGCAAAAACACGGTTTCAAAGCGGTAAAACATCAAGGTTTCGTAGGAACTTCCTATTTTGATGCGGTACAAAATACCGTGACAATTGGAAAATCTTCTACAACTGCAATGAAAGATTCTACAGAAGTAGCACAGTTTTAGAAAAGTAGCAACCATAAAAAAACACGATTTCATCTGAAATCGTGTTTTTTGTTTTAAAAGCAGAATGACTGTTTATTTTGATTCGATAATTTCAAGATCAGTAACGACTTTCTCGCTTCCTTTTTGAATGCTAATTTTATTCACTGAAATTGGAAGGTAATATTTGCCGTTTTTAGCTTGTTCCAATTTTAGTTTTTTGTCTTTATTTTTTAATCTATCCGCAGCTTCTTTGATCAAAGAAAGATCATAAACGTGTTTGTTCAGTCCTTTTATAGCTTTTACCTTTTGAGAAAAAACAACTTCTTTTAAGCTGTTTTCAATCTGCAGCAGCACTTCTGCAGCAGCATTTGAATAAAACCAAATCTCCGCTTCTGGCTCTGGAGCCTTAGCCCAAGAACTCCAACTGTTACCCCAATTTTTGGATTTTTCTATTTTTTTAACTTCAAAAACATAAAGATTTTTCGCTACCACTTTATCATTCAATTGCTGCACTTGCCCCAAATTGACTTTATACACCGAACGACCGTGGGTTCCTACCACTAAATCTTTTGCTTTCTTTTGAATCACTAAATCGTGAACGGCTACATTAGGAATTCCGTTAGAAAAATCATCCCAGCTCGTTCCTTTATTTAACGAAACATACAATCCGCTGTCCGTTCCCAGATATAAAATATTCTCATTGACATTATCCTCCACAATTACATTCACTGGACTTGCAGGTAAATTATTCGCTATATTTTTCCAAGTTTGTCCAAAATCATCTGACACATACACATAACTGGTGAAATCATCATTACGGTATCCGTTTAAAGTCGCATACACTCTTTCTTTCTTGTGCGCCGAAGCCACTACTCTGGAAATCCATCGGTTTTGAGGTAAATTTTCTGAAATTTTGTTCCAAGTCGCACCGCCATCTTTCGATACATTCAGCAATCCGTCATCGCTTCCCGTGTAGAGTAAACCAAACTGCAATGGACTTTCGCTGATGGCAGCGATTGTTCCAAAAGCGACATTTCCTTCCTTCACTCCTTGTGTCAAATCAGGTGAAATAGCAGTCCAAGTTTCCCCTTGATTCATCGAACGGTGCAAGAAATTAGTCCCCATGTATAAAATATCCTGATTGTGTGAAGACAATAAAATCGGCGTTTGCCAATTGAATCGAAAGGGCTTCTCGTCTTTTTTTGGCTTTGGCGAAATATAGTCACGCTTGTTATTCGCTCGATCAATTCTATAATAATTTCCAAATTGAAAACCTGTAAAAACAATATTTGGATTTCTTTTGTCAATTTGAATTTGCATTCCGTCGCCACCCATCAAATTTTCGTACGGATATTTTCCGGTTTGGTACCATTCTGACGAATATTTGTACGTACTTGACCCGACCCAAACACCGTTATCCTGCATTCCGCCATAGATATTATACGGTTCTTGCTCATCCACATTCACTGCATAAAACTGGCTTACAGAATGTGAATTACTTTTCACCCAATGCGCTCCATCATCATACGAAATATTCAAACCACCATCATTTCCATTAATTAAATGCCCTGGTTTATTTGGGTTCACCCAAACTACGTGATGATCCGAGTGAACATTATCTTCACTTATGGATGTAAATGTTTTTCCGCAATCATTTGATTTTATGATTGGTACGCCCGATAAATAAATTTTATTCACATCGTTCGGATCAACAGAAATAACACTGAAATAATACCCGTACGAATAAAAGAAATCATCAATAAAATCTTGATGGGTCTTCGTCCAATTTTTTCCTCCGTTATCTGATTTGTATACTTCGGCACCGATAACTTCCGTCTCGGCAAAACTGTTTATCGCATCCAGAACTACTTTGGCGGCTTCATCAGGTTGCAAATACCCGTTTTGAACCCAGTGTTTAATGTTTTCAGCTCTGTATTTTTCGGTTAATCCATAATTCTTTAAAATAGAATTCAAACTTTTATTCGGCAATTTCACGAATTCGTCTCCCGGCATAGCAAACGCAATTGGTAACGAATTGCTTTTTTTGGACTGCAACGGTCTCTTGAATTGGTTATCCAAAATGGCATAAACATTATCATCATCATACACCGCTAAACCGATTCGACCAACACCTTCCCCTGCAGGAAATCCGCTTTCACTAGTTGTGTAAAGCTTCCATGTCAATCCAGCATCTTCACTTTTATAAATTCCCGAAGTGGCTCCGCTTCCTATAAAATCCCATGCTTTTCTGACTTTACTCCAAGAAGCCGCATATTGAACCTTGAAATTTTTTGGCGAAACAGCCACATCTATAATCCCCGTTTCATCGTCTATATAAAGGGTTTTACTCCACGTTTTTCCGCCATTAGTCGTTTTATAAATTCCTCTTTCTTCATTTTTCGAATACAAATGCCCCACTACTCCCACAACAACTTCATCAGGATTTGCTGGATTAATCAGGATTCTGCTGATGTGATGACTGTCGTGCAATCCCATATTTTGCCATGTCTTTCCTTTATCTTCAGATTTCAAAACTCCAATTCCTGCGTAAGACGATCGGGACGAATTCACTTCGCCAGTTCCTACCCAGATGGTCCCTCGTTTCCAGTCTATCGCAATATCACCCACATTTTGCGTAGGCGCCGCATCCATAACCGGAGAAAAACTCATTCCATTATTATTCGTGTACCAAAGTCCGCCTGAAGCATATCCTACATAAAACTCGGTTGGATTTTCCGGATTTACATCCACATCCACCACTCTACCGCTCATCACCGTTGGACCCACATTTTCGAAAGTAACATTTTGAAAAAGCGATTGTTTCTCCATTATTTTTTTGGCTTCCAATGATTGCTGAATCGCTGCGGTGGAAACTTGTCCCCAAGACACACTTTGTACAATGAGGGCAGAAAAGAGTACTATTTTTTTCATGTAAAACTGATTTGAATTGGAAAATTAATCATAAAAATAGTTATCTGAAAATTTTATCGTGTAATTAACATCCGTTTCTCTCAAAGTTAGTATTTTTGAATATTCAATCTATAAAAACGAATTGTTATGACATGAGCATGGAGAGAAATGGTATAAATACAAATACTAGCGCTATGCGAATTACATTTGACCCATAAAAAACAATAAAAATTAACAAATGAAATACCATCAAATTGACCGAGATTTATTTATAAAAAATAGAGAAAAATTCATGGCTCAAATGAAGCCAAAAAGCGTTGCTGTTTTCAATTCTAATGATATTTATCCTGTTTCTGCCGATAGTACTTTGCCATTTGCACAACACCGCGACATCTTTTATTTAAGCGGAGTAGATCAGGAAGAAAGCATTTTATTGCTTTTTCCGGATGCGCCTTACGAGCACCAAAGAGAAATGGTATTCTTAAAAGAAACCAGCGAACACATTGCGATTTGGGAAGGCGAAAAACTGACTAAAGAGCGTGCTTTTGAAGTAACAGGAATCAGAACCGTGTATTGGTTGCAGGAATTTGAGAAAGTCTTATTCGAAATGATGACGCACGCTGACACGATTTACATCAATACAAACGAGCATTACCGTGCTACAGTAGAAACCGAAACGCGTGAAGCCCGTTTTGTAAAATGGTGGAAAGAGAAATATCCGGCACATGCTGTCGCAAAAAGCAACCCGATATTGCAACGCCTTCGTTCTGTAAAAGAAACCGAAGAATTGGATTTAATCCAAAAAGCCTGCAACATTACTGAACTTGGTTTTAGAAGATTATTACCTTTCGTGAAACCAAACGTGACCGAATACGAAATCGAAGCCGAGTTGATTCATGAATTCATTCGTAACCGTTCCAGAGGTTTCGCTTACACGCCAATTATCGCTTCTGGAAACAATGCCAATGTTTTGCACTACATCGAAAACAACCAACAAAGCAAAGCCGGCGATTTGATTTTACTGGATGTTGCGGCTGAATATGCAAATTATTCCAGTGATATGACACGAACAATTCCAGTTTCAGGAAAATATACCAAAAGACAAAAAGAAGTGTACAATGCGGTATTGCGTGTAAAAAATGAAGCGACCAAAATGCTGACAACAGGAACACTTTGGAAACAATACCATATCGAAGTAGGGAAATTAATGACTTCAGAACTGTTAGGTTTGGGTCTTATTGACAAAGCCGATGTGCAAAACGAAAAACCGGAATGGCCCGCTTACAAAAAATATTTCATGCACGGAACATCGCATCACATGGGATTGGACACGCACGATTACGGAATCCTGACCGAGCCAATGCAAGCCAATATGGTGTTCACCGTAGAGCCTGGAATTTACATTCCTGCTGAAGGTTTCGGAATCCGTCTGGAAGATAACATTATCGTTCAGGAAAGCGGCGAACCATTCAATATGATGCGCAACATCCCAATTGAAGTGGACGAAATCGAAGAATTAATGAACAGTTAATTCCTTAAATACACACAACGAAATCGGTTTACAGCAATGTGAACCGATTTTTTTTGGGCGCAACCCAGCTTCCGTAAACTCCAGCTGCGTCGGGCTATTCGCTATAAGTCCTCGCACCGCAAAAAATGCGGCACTGTGGGCTTTCCGCTATTATCCCTTGCGCGCTTCAACGAGAAAATCTGTAATTCCATCTTAAATCTGTAACTTTATAATCACCCTTTCGACTTATTTAAAAAACTTAAAGTACAGAAACCATGCAAGCACACGAAATAGACTACCACATTTACGGCGAGGAAATGCAATATGTGGAAATAGAATTAGACCCACAGGAAATTGTAATTGCCGAAGCGGGAAGTTTTATGATGATGGACAATAATATCCAAATGGAAACCATTTTTGGAGACGGTTCCGGACAGGAAAACGGATTGTTCGGCAAGCTTTTAAGCGCCGGAAAAAGAGTCCTGACGGGCGAAAGTCTTTTTATGACTGCGTTCATTAATCAAAACAATACCAAAAGCAAAGTTTCCTTTGCCTCACCGTATCCCGGGAAAATTATCCCAATTGACTTGACGCAATTTGGCGGAAAATTCATTTGCCAAAAAGATTCTTTTCTCTGCGCTGCCAAAGGCGTTTCTGTGGGGATTGAATTCTCTAAAAAACTCGGTCGTGGATTGTTTGGCGGCGAAGGTTTCATCATGCAAAAAATAGAAGGCGACGGTCTGGCATTCGTACATACCGGCGGAACATTAGCCAAAAAAGAATTAGCAGCAGGCGAAATCTTAAAAGTCGACACCGGTTGCATCGTAGGTTTTACCAAAGATGTCGATTATGATATTGAATTTATTGGCGGAATCAAGAATTCTATTTTTGGTGGCGAAGGATTATTTTACGCCACGCTTCGCGGTCCGGGAACGGTTTATGTACAATCCTTGCCTTTCAGCCGACTCGCCGACAGAATAATCGCATCAGCTCCAAGAGCTGGCGGAAATAGTCGCGACGAAGGCAGTTTATTAGGTGGATTAGGAAGTCTTATTGATGGCGACAGACGATTTTAAAATTTAAATAATTACAAACGGCTTTCAGAAATGGGAGCCGTTTTTTTTAACCATATAAGTCATATAAACATATAGTAGTAATGCTATAAATAAACTTATATTCTTACCTGGTTGATATGACATTTTGTTCAATTATTCTATATAAGGATTTTCTAAATTTTAGTTCGTGTTTTTTCGTTTAGTATAGCACAACAATTCTAAAAACCTATAATAACTTATATGACTTACATGGTTTAAAAAAAATTAAAGTCCTAATTTTGCAGTCGCTCAAAACAAAACTAAAAAAGTGAAACAAATTCTCTTTAAAAACACCAACATCTCCTACTCCGATACCGGGAAAGGAACCGCTATTGTCTTGCTTCATGGTTTCTTGGAAAACAAAGGCATGTGGGATTTTTACATTCCGGAGTTTGCTAAAAAAAACCGCGTCATCACTATAGATTTATTGGGACATGGCGAAACGGAATGTTTGAGTTACGTACAAACAATGGAAGATAATGCTGATGCAGTTCACGCTGTTTTATCGGAACTACGCATCCGAAAAGCCATTTTTGTCGGGCATTCTATGGGCGGTTATGTGGCTTTGGCTTTCGCCGAATTATATCCTGACACGATAAAAGGATTGGTTTTATTAAACTCGACCGCAAAAGCCGACAGCGAGGAACGAAAAACAAATCGGGATAGAGCTATTAAAGCGGTAAAACAATCTTTTATGAATTTTGTTTCGCTTTCTATCGCAAACTTATTCAGCGAATCCAACAGAGAACGACTTTCGTCAGAAATTGAAAGCGTAAAAAAAGAAGCTCTAAAAACACCATTACAAGGAATTGTCGCGTCACTGGAAGGAATGAAAATACGACAAGATCGGGAAGTATTGTTGCATCTTACACCTTATCCAAAATTATTGATTCTGGGTGAAAAAGATCCAGTTTTAAATTACGAAGAAACTAAAGAACAGATAGAAAACACAGCTATGAAACTGGTGACTTTTCCGGACGGACACATGAGTCATATTGAGAACCAAGACCAATTATTGATCGTATTGTTGGCTTTTTTCAAAAGCATCTAAATCATTCCTGATTTCAAATACCCTTTTTCAACCAATTCGCTTTTGTCTTTTAAGTGGTGCATTTTTCCTTCTTTCATCAGCGCCAGTTTTGTGGAAACTTTAATCACATTTTCATAATTATGATCCGTGATAATGATGCCTTTTACACTAGACATTACAGTGATTAATCCATTTATCTTTTCAATCATTATGGGTGACAAACCATTATAAGGTTCGTCCAGCAAAACAAATTTTGACGCGTTATTCAGGATTAATTTAATTTCTAAATACCGTAATTCTCCGCCGGACAAATGCTTTATTTTTTTGTCCAACATCGATTGGATCATTTCATCTGCATAAAAATCCTGCAATTTCTCTTTGGCAATTGACAATCGAATTGTCTTTTTTATCGAAAATGAATTTGGAATAAAATTATCCTGAGGCAAGTAACTGATTTCATTTAGCAAATCGCTGGTTTTTGATTTCACTATGCCATCAACTCGAACAAACTTAAAATCGGCTGTTACAATTCCGAAAATGATTTTTAATAAAGTCGATTTTCCGGAACCATTTCTTCCTAAAACACCAATAATATCGGCTGTTTCACATTTCAAATACACATCAGAAACTATGATTTTTCCATCATATTGTTTTTGAACACTGTCCACTTCTAAAACACTTTTAGTCATACGAATTTCAATACTATATTAATGACTAAAATCAGCACCAACGAAAAAACAAAATTCATTAGAAAACCATAGATGAATAGATGCAATTTAGAGATTCCGTTGTTGTAATAAAACAGGTATTCATTTTTAGCATTCACTTCTTTTATCAAAATACTGATACAGAAACCAAAAATAATAAGCACATATTTGAAGGTTTCAAATCCTCCAAAAACCCATGCCAAAGCGCTTATTGACACGTTTATCGTCAAAGTACTTTTGTAAAACTCAAAAATGTTGGCTAATTTTCTGATTGTGAATTCTATTTAAATTATTTTCTCTTCAAAAGGAATATTCTCATCTAAAATTTCGCTTAATAGCAGCACCATTTGCTCTAAATAATTATTCAAAATTTCTTCATTGATAATAGAATTTATCTCTTTGTCTTCTTTAAAATTAAACGGAAGAAAACCTGCTTTTAAATTCTTGAAAGAGATAATTCCCGCTTCAATTGGTTTGCCTTTTGCTTCGTGTTCATACATGTAAGCATACGCCAAAACCTGAATAATTTTGTCGCTTTTAATATCTTCGGTTAATCCTTTCCAGGATTTCAAAGTGACACTTGCTTTTTCTACTTTACCCGTTTTGTAATCGATAATTCGAATGATTCCGTTGCGTTCTTCAATTCTGTCTACTTTTCCTGCAATCTTAATTGGAAATGGTAAGCTAACATGCTCTAAAACTCTTTCGCAAGGTTTTTCCAGATGCAAAATTTTTATTGCATCGCCGTTTTTAATACTTTCCAGTTCCACTTTCAAAAAATTAGAAACATTACGTTTGGCTACTTCAAACGCCAATAAATTCCGACCTTTTTTGATTTCACCTTCTTTATAAATGATTTTGAATTGTTTCAAAACCTCAGCGTCTATTTGCTTGAAACAGTTTAAAATATCACTTTCAGAAATAAATTTACCAATAAATGGAGTATACAAAACTTCTAATGTTTCGTGGATAATGGTTCCCAACGTATTCAAGGCAATATTTTCCTCAACTTCTTCGACTTCGCTGATGCGCAAAATCTTCTGGAAATAAAACTGAATTGGATTCCTAATATAACTCGTCAATGCCGATGGAGAAAACCCTTTTTCAGCAATTTCTTTCAGTCGCAGCATCACACTTTCCGATTTTGGAATTACCATAGGTTGATACGCTGTTTCGGGTAAAACCGCATTATAAATTTCATGCGTTAGCGTATGATTAACCTGCTTTTCGACTTCCAGTTGGGTTATGAATCGGCTTTTTTCACCCGCATCCAATCCTTCACTCTCCGTATTATACAGCAAGTAGATGTTTTTGGCGCGTTGCAACAAATGATAGAAATGATAGGTATAAATCGCATCTTTTTCTTTGAATGTCGGCAAACCCAGTTCGCGTTTCACATCATACGGAATAAACGAGTTTTGCGATTTTCCCGCCGGAAATTTCCCTTCATTCATCGAAGTGACAATAACGGTGTCAAAATCCAAAACACGGCTTTCTAACACTCCCATAATCTGCAAACCATTCAACGGTTCACCTTCAAAAGAAACTTCCGCTAAATCAATTACTTGTTTGTAAATGGCATAAAGCGTTTCTATTTTATCGATATGTTCGTGCTTTGAATAGTAATTAATCAGTTTATTAATTACTTTGAAAATGGCAAAAACAAAAGCTTTCGTAATTTTTTCTTCCTCGTTATCGTTACTTAAATTTTCTTTTATGGTTTGCAATAATTTAGAAATAGTCTCTAATACCGGAATCGAACCCTTTTCCCATTTTTGAAATAATAAAAGAAACAATTCGCTCGGAATTGTATTCAATTCCATCAATTTATGGTGCGTAATAAAGGTATAATTATTTTGATTGATGGTATGGACAAGCGCGCTGGTTTTCGCATACGGTTCCACCAAAGGATGGGTCAAAATATCCAATACATCTTTGTAATACAACACATAACTTTTAGCATTTCTGGACAACGCATTCGTGTGCATTTTGAATAATTTGGCAATCAAAATCTGCGCTGGATTATTCTTACTCGAATACCCCATCGTGATATTCAAAGCGCCAACGCTTGACGGTAACGAATATAAAAGCGGAACCAAAAGATTTTCCTCTCCCAGAACCACAGCTACTTTATCCAGTTTCCCTTCTGGATTTTCATTGATGATATTTTCGATAATGCTTCCGGCTATTTTGGCTTGACCAATTGTTTTGGGTGTACCAATAACCTGAATGTTTTTTGTCTGCGAAAAATCATTTACAATCCATTCAAACGGATGCAGTTTATAATGTTTCCAACTTTCTTTGAAACGTCGCACAAAGAGTCCTGCATCGTGATACGGATCATTGAGAAAGGTTTGGTCTACGTCCCAATATATTTTGGCCTGATCAGAAGCGATAAGGTGCTGGATTATTTTTTCTTCTGCTGCATTTAATGCATTAAAACCGGCAAACAGGAATTGTTTATTTTGTACAGAATTCGAAAAATGGTTTAAATTGTTTACCGCTTCACGATAAATTAATCCCTGATAACCGATTCCTTTATTCAGTAAATGAGTATAAAGTGATTGATAGTAATTGGGCAGTAATTTCCAAAAATCGATATATTTTTCTAATAATACAGTTTTGTTTTCGACTTCAATTCCCCACTTTTTGATGTCTTCAATATCTTTCAAATACGAAAGAACATGGGATGGTTCTAACAAATAGCGATCAATTTCATTAAAGTCCTGTAACAATGTTTTAGCCCAATTGGCAAACAATTCAAAAGATTGTTGGTTTGCTTTATCAGTAATAGACAAGTAGACTTCGTAGAATTCAAATAATAGTTCAATGGGATCTATGGTACGGATACCGGCTATGTTTTGAACAAAATCTTCAATACTTATAATTTCGGGAGAAAGTATATTTGCTGTAACTTGATTTTTTAACGCTTCAATCAGGAATATTTTGGCTCGTTTGTTTGGTAAAACTACAATCGTATTGGAAAGATTGTCCGAGTAATTTTCGATTAAAACCGAAGCTATTTTATCTAAAAAAGAAGTATTTGTCATTTTATAAAAATAAAAAAAACGCCCCGATAAATCGAGGCGTTTTCCATAAATATTTTAGAAAGAAATTATTCTTTAATCAAAGATATTTCAACTCTTCTGTTCATTGCTTTACCTTTTGCAGTTTTATTAGTTGCAATTGGTTTAGTTTCTCCAAAACCTGTAGATCTAAGTCTGTCAGTAGCAATTCCGTTTTCAATTAAATAGTTTTTAACTGCAGCAGCTCTGTTTTCAGATAAAGTTTGGTTCATTAAATTAGCACCATCGCTATCTGTGTGACCTTCAACCATAAATTTAGAATAAGGATATTCTTTTAAGATAGAAGTGATTGATTGTAAAACTGTGTAAGTTCCTTTTTGGAAAGTAGATTTACCAGAATCAAACAAGATTATTTTACCATAGTTATTTAAAGTTTTCATAACTTCTTCTGAAACTTCTGGACAACCTTGATTAGCAACAGTACCTCTTACGTCTGGACATTTATCATCTTTGTCTAAAACACCATCTCCATCAGTATCTGGCCAAGGACAACCTGCGTTTTCTTTTGGACCTGCAACAGTAGGACATTTGTCATCTTTATCAGCTACTCCATCTCCGTCAGCATCTGGACAACCTTTCAATGCAGCTAAACCAGCAACTTCTGGACAAGCATCATCTTTATCAGCAATTCCATCTCCGTCTGTATCAGGACATCCGTTTAATGCAGCTAAACCAGCAACTTCTGGACAAGCATCAGCACTATCTTGGATTCCATCTCCATCAGTATCAGGACATCCGTTGAATTCTTTTAAACCAGCAACTTCTGGACAAGCATCATCTTTGTCATAAATTCCATCACCGTCTGTATCTTTACCTCCAAATTTGAAGACAATACCAGCTGAGTGTTGAAAATGTGATGGAGCATCTGGAGTTCCAGAAGCATCTTCTCTATCACCAAAAGATTTTTTATATTTTGTAGCAAGTTCTAATCCAACATTCTCAGTAAACCAAAAAGTTAAACCAGCACCTGGATTTAAAGTTCCGTAGCTACTGTCTCCAAAAAAAGTATAACCACCACCAACAGAAAGAGATGGATCAACAACTTTTGAACCAATCAAATTCATCAAACTATATTTGATAGTTGCATCAACACCGTAGTACATCAAATCACCTGGGTTAGATACAACATATCCACGAGAATCATGACCAACTGCAGTTGGAGCAAATTTCACATATTTGTCAATCTTGTTCACAGAACCTGTAAGTCCAAAAGAGAAATTATCTCCTACGTTTCTAAATACACTAAGGTACGATACTGAAGGAAGAATGTTCCAGTTGTCTTTAACTGCAAATGGTTGAGAAAAATGGCGATCTGCCCAATTTTTCCCTCCACCAGCACTGGTTTTAGTATCAACGGCATTAACTCCAAAAGAGATAGCCCATGGATTGTTACTGTCTTGTGCGTGAGAGCTTAGACCCATCACCATCATCACAGCAAGTAAAAGTTTTTTAAGATGTTTCATACTTAATTTTTTTAATTACGATTTAGTTAATTATAAACAAAAGTAATGCGTAAATTTTTAACTACAAAACTAAATGTTAAAAAAAACCTATAAAAATCCCTAAAAGTGGAAATTATACAACTTCAAATCGAAATTATACAACATTTAACATTCTCCCAACTTCAACAAAAGCACTGATAGCCTTGTCTAAATGGCCTTTTGTGTGAGCTGCCGATAATTGCACTCTAATCCTAGCTTTATCTTTTGGCACCACTGGAAAAAAGAATCCTATGACATAAATTCCCTTTTTCAACAACTCATTTGCCATAGTCTGAGATAATTTAGCATCATACAACATGACAGGAACGATTGCCGAATCACCATCAATGATATCAAAACCAGCTTTTTTCATTCCTTCCTTGAAATAATTCGTATTCCATTCTAATTTATCACGTAAAACGGTATCTCTATCTAATATTTCAAAAACTTTTATGGAAGCTCCAACAATAGCAGGCGCCAATGAATTTGAAAACAAATAAGGTCTGGAACGTTGACGCAATATTTCGATAATTTCTTTTTTGGCAGTAGTATAACCACCCATAGCACCACCAAGCGCTTTCCCTAATGTTCCTGTAATGATATCTACTCTTCCCATCACACCTTTTGCCTCGAGCGTCCCTTTTCCGGTTGCACCAATAAATCCAGCAGCATGACATTCATCAACCATGACCATAGCATCATATTTATCAGCTAAATCACAAATTTTATCTAATGGCGCTACAACCCCATCCATAGAGAAAACACCGTCCGTAACAATTAATTTAAAACGAGTTCCAGCTTCTGTAGCCTTAATCAACTGCTTTTCTAAATCTTCCATATTGCTATTTTCATAACGATAACGTGCTGCTTTACACAAACGAACCCCATCAATAATGGAAGCATGATTCAAACTGTCAGAAATAATGCAATCTTGATCTCCTAATAACGGCTCGAAAACCCCTCCATTCGCATCAAATGCTGCAGCATAAAGAATCGTGTCTTCTGTCCCGTAAAATTCAGAAATCTTTTTCTCCAATGTTTTATGAATATCCTGAGTTCCACAAATAAAACGTACTGATGACATTCCGAAACCATGTGTATCCAAAGCATCTTTTGCTGCCTGAATCACCTCTGGATGCGAAGACAACCCCAGATAGTTATTGGCACAAAAATTCAAAACCGTTTCTCCTGTAGAAATAGTGATTTCTGCTCCTTGTGGTGAAGTGATAATTCTTTCTGATTTAAAAATTCCGTTGTCTACAATCGTTTGAAGTTCTGACTGCAGATGTTGTTGTATTTTCCCGTACATAATTTTGTTAAAAGTTTAAGGTTTAAAGTTTTTAGTTTTTAGTTTTTGGCTACAAATGTACTACATCGATTGACAAACCTATATATACTAGTGCTTTTTTTACCACTTTAAATCCCATTAATTCAATCGCATGTTGATAATTCTCTAATTGCAATTGGTATTTTGAATTGTGAATTCCTGTTTTATAATCTAACAGAAACACGTCTTTTTCTTTGGTCACAACCATTCGGTCTGGTTTGATTGTTTTTCCTTCTTTCTGAATGATGGTTTGTTCATTCATAATTTCATTTCCCTCAGAAAAATAAGTTGAAAGTTCACTATGATTAACAATTTCCTGAATAGTTTTAAAAACTGTTTCTTTTTGGCTAAAAGTGATTAATCCGCTCTCGATAGATTTTGTAATTGCTAAATCCACATCAGCTTTTGTTTTTATGAAAGATAGAATTTCGTGAATCACATTTCCGTATTCTATAGCCTCCTGCTGGTGCGTTCCCCACATTAATGCTTCCCGTTGCGCAATTTTTATATTCTTAGGATTTAGAATTTCTGCAACCAAAGGAATCGTTTTTGAAGTATCTACGTGCTGTTTCTCTGAAGATAATTTCGTTGCATTTCCAAATTCATACTCCAATTTATTTTCATCAAATTCGCCTTTATTACCCAAATAATTAATAAAAAAGCTACACATATTATTTTTTGGAATTTCGCCTTTACTGGATAAATTCATGTTCGAAATCACATACAACTGCTCTTCAGCTCGGGTCAAAGCCACATACAAAACATTGATGTTATCCAATAATTCTTCCTGTTTCTTTTGATTGTAAACCTCAGCGGCTTCTTCTCCAAATCCTTCCACCGCACTGCTGTTGTCGATTAAAACCTTAGGCAAACCAAAATCCTGTTCCTCTGCATTAAGCCATAATTTATCTTTGGGTTTTCTGTTGTAATCTTCCTCGGCAAAAGGAAAAATCACAACCGGAAATTCCAATCCTTTCGACTTATGAATCGTCATAATCCGAACTGCATTAGTCCCTTCCGGAGATGGAATACTGAATTTCTCCGCATTTTTATCCCAGAAATTTAAGAAGTCCGAAATCCCTGCTTGGTTGCGAATGTCTCGTTCTAAAACAATATCTAGAAAATATTGAACGTAGGCATTCCCCTCCCCGACCCTCCCCGAAGGGGAGGGAGCCATAACTGGAGAACTGGAATTTAGAAAAATTTCTTGTAGAATTAATTCTTCTTGTATTCTTTTTAAAACCTCTGAAATGTTCTTTGTAACTTGCTCATTTGTAAATCGAATAACTTTATATCCTAATTTATTTAGAGTAATTGTTCTATTATTATCTAACTGAACTTGTTCTTCAGCAAAATGATAATCGCCATCAACTTCAACAACCAATTTTTTTGACAAACAAACAAAATCAACAATAAAATCATCTATCAAATGTTGTTGCCTGAATTTATAATCTTCTAGTGATTTAGATTTAAGCTCCATCCAAAGAATTTTTTCAGCATGTGTTGGCTCTTTTCGCATCTCTTTTGCTTTTTCAATTAAAAGATGAGAATAATTTCCGCCTGTCATGTACCCTAATTTATCTGATTCAATAAGGTCATTTTTATCCACACGATTAAACACACCGCCACCCTTTCCTTTGGAGAGGGCTGGGGAGAGGAATTTTGCTATTATAGTTTCAACCGCCTCATACAAAGATTTTTTCCTAATGTTTTGAAACGAAAGCGAAACATCGAAACTCATCAGCCAATTTTCGAAATCAGTTTCCTGAAATAACGCCATTCCTTGGGCAATAAAATCGTGAATCGGTAATTTATCCTGACTGTTTTGTGCTAAATATTGAAGAAAATTTGCTTTGGATTCCAAATCAGAACTGTTTTTCAGGTATTTTAATAAATGAATAATCAATCGGACTTCGGTGGCATTTTGAATCATTAATGTTTCCGATGACAAAAGTGGAATCCCTTGCTCCGTCAAATAATTAGCAATTGCAATTCCTTGGTCTCGTTTTCTAGTCAGAATCACAATATCTTTGTATTGAAAGCCTTTTTGAACGGATTTTTGAATGGTATTTAAAGTCGCTAAGACATATAAATCCGTTTTATCCAACATTTCTTCATCTTCTTCTGAAGTTTCTACTTTTGGAATGAATGAAATATTTACATAACCACCAGTTTTATCATTGGTTTTTTGATGGCTGTGATTTTCATACAAATCTTTATAATCCAAATGCTCAAATTCATTAGACAACAATTTAAAAAAATCATTATTGAATTCGATTATCTGAGAATAAGAACGGTAATTTTTATCTAAATGTTCGAGTTTTTTATCGGGATTATTGAACGGATTTTGATCTTTACTCAATTCAATAAACTGTTCCGCTTTTCCGCCACGCCATCTGTAAATGGATTGTTTCGGATCGCCCACAATCATCAAAGTTCCTTTTACACCAAAGTCATCCTGACCCGAAAGTGCATTGTCAATCAGCGGAATCAGGTTCTGCCATTGCATTTCGGACGTATCCTGAAATTCATCAATGAAAAAATGACGGTAGCGCTCGCCCAATCGTTCGTATATAAAAGGTGCTGGCTGATTTTGAATCTCACGATGAATAATCGCATTAAATTCGGAAATGGAAAGTACATTTTGTTCTTCCTGAATTTTGGCTAATTCATTGCTTACGGTATTTAACAATGATAGTGGCGTAATGTTTTTCAAGAACGCTTTATAGAAATTTATTTTTTCGAAAGTTTTGTAAACTTTATCTAGAAATTGCAATAAATCTGGGACAATGTTTTCAATAATCGCTCGGTCTTTTGCCGTTTTATTGATTTTTATATCATCAAATTCGTGATAGGTTTTATTTTTTGGATTGAATTTTCCTTCTTGAATACTCAACAAATGTTTTGGAAAATGTCCTGCCGAAAAGGATTTAGTGTCAATTCCGTTTTTATCAATTAATGATAATGCTTCTTCCGCAAAAACAACACTTTCTTTTTCCAAAACTTTGCAGGCTTCTGCCAATTTGTTTTTTATTTCGACAAATTCAGCTATGGATTTGTCTTGAAAATGAGTGATTTCATTTCTATTATTTTCGTTTAAAACCAACCGACCGGTTTCGAGAATCTCTCGTGAAATGTCCCAAGATTTATCGTCATCGGTTTTTTCCATCGTGAAATCTATTAACAGCTTAGTTAATGTTTCATCTTCTCCGGCTTGGGCAATAATGGCATCGACGGCTTCAATTAATAAATTTTCAGTATCCAATGTGACTTCAAAAGTCATGGGTAAATTCAAATCGTGCGCAAAAGCACGAATCACTTTATGCGTAAATTTATCGATGGTAGAAATATCAAAAGCGGCATAATTGTGAATAATATGCTTGATAATTTGCTGTGACTTGGTTTTGATTTGAATAATAGACAATTCCGTATCTATGGCCAAATCCTGCATTAAATCCTGTGCTTTTTGCGCTGGTTCGTCTTTAGCAAATTCAGAGAGACTGCCCACAATTCGGCTTTTCATTTCGTGTACCGCTTTGTTGGTAAACGTAATGGCGAGAATGTTCCGATAAGCATCATTTTTTGGCGCGACAAGGATAATTTTTAGGTATTCTTTGACAAGCGCATAGGTTTTTCCGGATCCGGCCGAGGCGTCGTATATAGAGAATGAAGGTCTTTGCATGAGTTTTATGTTTTCCCCTCCCCAACCCTCCCCAATGGGAAGGGAGACAAAGCGGAATTAGTTTGTCTGTAATCTGAATTTGATAGTTCCCAAATATCCTAGCCCTGATAGAAGTGAAAATCCTTTTATAAAGCTGAAAGCCTTTTGAAGGCTTCCAGCTTTATAAAAGATTGCAACGGATAGCAGGAAATAGCTCCTAAAAACACAACTATTAACAGGTTACTTTTAAAATTTGTTCGTATAAAACTTAAAAGTAGTATTTTTGCAGCATGGAAACAAATAGACAGAAAAAAATAGGTGGGGTTATCCAAAAAGATTTGGTTGACATCCTACAAGGTGAAGTGAGAAAAAACGGAGTAGCTAATTTAATTATTTCGGTATCCAAGGTTGTTGTAACTTCAGATTTATCTGTGGCTACAGTTCATTTAAGCGTTTTTCCTCAGGATAAAGCAAAAGAGATTTTAGAGGCGGTTAAGTCCAATGCTAAAAACATAAAACATGATTTATCGCAGCGTGTTCGTTTACAATTAAGAAAAGTTCCTAATTTGGTTTTCTTTATTGATGACTCTTTGGATTACATTGAAAAGATTGACAATGCGTTAGCAAATAGAGATAATCCTATAGAAAACAGAGATCTTTTAGATAAACGCAGATTTCAATAAAATTTGAATTTTCCCCTTTACATAGCCAAACGGTATATTCTTAGTAATAGCAAAAACAACGCTATAAATATCATCAATCGTATTGCCAGCATGGGAATTATTGTTGGCGCAATGGCTTTGTTTGTGGTTTTATCTGTTTTTAGCGGCTTGAAAGTTTTTAGTCTTTCGTTTACGAATGACATTGATCCCGACCTAAAAATAAGCAGCACTTTAGGAAAATCCTTTTTGATTTCTCCAAGTCAGGAAAGCCAAATCAAGAAAATTGACGGCTTAGCTTCGTATACTAAAATTATTGAAGAGCGTGTTTTATTCACTTTTGACGGAAAACAGGAAGTTACTTATTTGAAAGGTGTTGACTCCAATTTTAGCAAAGTAAACGCCATAGAAACGAAACTTTTCAACGGTCAGTGGCTTAAACCAGACACCTATCAAGTAGTAGTTGGTTACGGGATTGCACAAAAATTCTCGATGGGATTATTGGATTTTAATCGTCAATTAGAGGTTTTAGTTCCAAAACCAGGAAAAGGTGCTATCGAAAATCCAGAACAAGCTTTTAACAAAACTGATATTATTCCTGTTGGGATTTATGCCATCAGCGAGGATTTAGATTCGAAATATGTTTTTGCCGATTTAGGTTTAGCGCAAGAATTATTGGAATACAAAACCAATCAGGTTTCTGGAATTGAAATCAAAGTAAAAACTGGCGCTGATGAAACTGCTATTATAAATCAACTTCAAACTATTTTCAACAATAAAATCACCGTAAAAAACAGGGCACAACTCAATGAATCGCTCTATAAAATGTTGAATACGGAAAATATTGCCGTGTATTTAATCTTTACTTTGGTGATTGTTGTGGCACTTTTCAACTTGATTGGCGCACTGATAATGATGATTTTGGACAAAAAAGGAAACCTAAAAACCCTTTTTAATCTGGGAACTGAAATTAAGGATTTGCGAAAAATATTCCTGCTTCAAGGTACTTTATTGAGTGTTTTTGGCGGAATTATTGGCTTGGTTCTAGGAATTATAATCGTGTTGCTACAAGAGTATTTTCAGTTGGTTATGATTACTCCTACACTGGCTTATCCAGTAATTTTCTCTCTCGAAAATGTACTGATTGTTATGGGAACGATTGTCACGCTTGGCTTTATCGCTTCGCTAATTGCAAGTAGTCGCGTGAGTAAGAAGTTGTTAGATTAATTTTTTAAATTAAAAAGAATATATACATTTACCTTTCTTAAAATCTAAACGCTATGATAGTTTCTGTCTAGTCCTTCTTTATTTCTAAAATAATTAGGACCCCTTTATTTACTTTTAAGTTCGGCTAATAAGTCTGGACTGACCCTCTCATCAATCCTAATTTATCATGACAGAAACAACATTAGAAAAAAACTTATTTTCTCGAATTTTTACAACATTAAAACAAGCTATCAAAGGAGATGAATCTTTTGATTATACGTCTGGAAGCATCAAAAAAGGGGTAATTCTTCTTGCCATTCCGATGGTATTAGAAATGCTTATGGAATCGGTTTTCGCTTTAGTCGATTTGTATTTTGTCGGTCATTTAGAGCAAAGCAGTTATGCTATTCAGGCGGTTGGTTTGACCGAATCGGTAATCACGATTGTTTATTCTATTGCTATTGGCATTAGCATGGCCGCTACTGCGGTTGTTGCTCGTCGAATTGGCGAAAAAGATCCTGTCGCTGCCGCAAAAGCCGGAATGCAAGCCATCATTATAGCATTTGTTATCAATACAATAATCAGCATTTTTGGTTTTATTTACGCCAAAGATATTTTGTTATTTATGGGAGCCTCCGTCGAAGCTGCTGAATATGGGCTAAACTTCACTCGAATTATGATTGGCGGAAGTTTATGTATCATGCTTCTGTTTCTTATTAACGGAATATTCCGTGGCGCAGGAAATGCTGCCATTGCCATGAAAAGTCTTTGGCTAGCTAATATTTGCAACATTATTTTATGCCCCATATTAATTAATGGATTTGGCCCCATTCCCGCTTTTGGGTTGATGGGTGCTGCAATGGCAACAACTATCGGAAGAAGTATTGGTGTTTTGTACCAATTGTACCATTTATTTAATGGCAGAGGAATTTTAAAAATCATCCCTTCTTATTTTATCCCAGATTTGGAACAGATTAAAGCATTGGTAAAAATCGCTGCTCCTGGAGTATTACAATTTGTAATTGCTTCCTGCAGTTGGATATTTCTGGCTCAATTGGTAGCCACAACAGGCGGAGATCATGGTTCAGCAGGATATCAAACTGCATTGCGTATCATGATGTTTTTTATTCTTCCTGCTTGGGGATTAAGTAATGCCGCTGCAACTTTGGTAGGTCAAAATTTAGGCGCAAAAAAAATTGAACGTGCCGAAAAATCGGTTTTTACCACCGCAAAATACAATGTGATTTTTATGGCTATTATTACAGTTATTACACTGATTTTTTCCCGCTCTCTGATTTCATTTTTTACTAACGACCTGATTATTCAAAAGATTGCTGTTGAAGCATTACAGACAATGTGTTTGGGATATGTTTTTTACGGAATTGGGATGGTGTTAATTAACACATTCAATGGAGCCGGTGATACCTGGACTCCAACAATGATTAATTTTTTCGGATTCTGGTTATTCCAAATTCCGTTGGCTTATTTATTGTCCAAATATTATAAAATGGGACCAACAGGTGTTTTTATAGCTATTCCTATAGCCGAAACTGCAATTACTTTAGCAAGTATTGTGCTGTACAAAAGAGGAAAATGGAAACGTATAAAAGTATAAGACAAAAGGCTTAACAAATTTGTTAAGCCTTTTATATTTCAAACAACCTCGTATCCTGCGTACGCTTCTTCGATTTCATTCAAAGCTGCAAACAATTCTTCAGGACGATCCAGCGTTACTAATTTTTGTTTGTAGGTTTTAAAAGAATGAATTCCTTTGAAATAATTGGTATAATGTGGTCTTGTTTCAACAATGCCTAATCTTTCACCTTTCCATTCCATTGCCCAAGTGAGGTGATTTCTCACGGCTTCTACTCTATCAATAACAGTAGGTTTTGGCATATGCTCGCCAGTTTTGAAGTAATGTTTGATTTCATCAAAAATCCAAGGATAACCAATTGCGGCACGACCAATCATGATTCCGTCAATACCGTATTCATTTTTATACTGTAATGCTTTTTCTGGAGAATCGATATCGCCATTACCAAAAATAGGCATCGTAATTCTAGGATTATTTTTCACTCTGGCAATATGTGACCAGTCAGAATGGCCTTTGTACATTTGGGCACGAGTTCTGGCGTGAATGCTCAATGCAGCAACACCAATATCTTGTAAACGCTCTGCAACCTCATCAATATTAATGGAATTATCGTCCCAACCCAAACGTGTTTTTACGGTTACCGGTAAATGCGTGCTATCGATAACGGCTTGAGTCAAGCGAATCATCAAATCAACGTCTTTGAGAACTCCGGCTCCGGCACCTTTGCAAACGACTTTTTTGACAGGGCAACCAAAATTAATATCAATTAAATCGGGGTTTACTGCGGAAACAATTTTGGAGGACATCGCCATTGCTTCTTCGTCTCCGCCAAAAATCTGGATGCCTACGGGTCTTTCGTAATCGAAAATATCTAATTTCATTCGGCTTTTAATGGCATCCCGAATTAATCCTTCGGAAGAAATAAATTCTGAATACATCAAATCGGCACCGTGGGCTTTACACAATCTGCGAAAAGGCGGATCACTCACATCTTCCATAGGTGCGAGAAGTAAAGGGAATTCGGGTAATATTATGTTGCCAATCTTAATCATCTTCATTTATTTTGGTGCAAAATTACGTTTTTTAGATGAAAGGATAAAAGAAGAAAGAAGAAAGACTTAGTATTAAAGCGATTAGTTTGCGAATTCGGGACTTTGAAACTGTTGAATTTAGCTTATATTTGCAGATTAATTGTCGCTGTTTGGCGATTGCGTGAGGGATAGCAGTGGAAAGCCCACAGCAAAGTGTAGCGACAGCGGAACTTTGCGAGGACTTGTAGCGAATAGCCCGACCCGGTTTTTCAGCGGGTCACGCCCAAAATAAATTTGATATCAACAGAAAATGAAACATATTAGGAATTTTTGCATTATTGCACATATTGATCATGGGAAAAGCACGCTTGCTGACCGATTACTTGGTGCTACACAAACAGTAACTGCTCGTGAAGAAAAAGCGCAATTGCTTGACAACATGGACTTGGAGCGTGAACGTGGGATTACGATTAAGAGTCACGCGATTCAGATGGAATATACGTATAAAGGACAAGAATACATCCTGAATTTGATTGATACTCCGGGACACGTGGATTTTTCGTATGAGGTTTCTCGTTCAATCGCGGCTTGTGAAGGTGCGCTTTTGATTGTAGATGCAGCGCAAAGTATCCAGGCACAAACAATTTCGAATTTATATTTGGCTTTGGAGAATGACTTGGAAATTATTCCGGTTTTGAATAAAGTAGATTTACCAAGCGCCAATCCTGAGGAAGTGAGCGACGATATTATCGATTTACTTGGATGTAAATTAGAAGATATTATTCACGCTTCGGGTAAAACTGGTTTTGGTGTAGAAAATATATTGGCAGCCATTATCGAAAAAATTCCGCCTCCATCAGGAAATGTTGACGAACCTTTACAAGCATTGATTTTTGACTCGCATTACAATCCGTTTCGAGGAATCGAAGTTATTTTCCGTGTAAAAAACGGACAGATTAAAAAAGGCCAAAAGATTAAATTTATGGCTACCGGAAATGAATATTTTGCGGATGAAATTGGTACTTTGAAATTAAACCAAGTTCCGAAACAAGTAATTTCAGCAGGTGACGTTGGGTATTTAATTTCTGGAATTAAAGAAGCGAAAGAAGTAAAAGTAGGAGATACGTTGACGGATGCGAAAACGCCAACAACGAATATAATTAAAGGTTTTGAAGATGTAAAACCAATGGTTTTTGCTGGAATTTATCCTGTAGACACCGAAGATTATGAAGAGTTGAGAAACTCTATGGAAAAATTACAGTTGAATGATGCCTCGTTGGTGTTTTTACCGGAAAGCTCAGCAGCTTTGGGATTTGGTTTCCGTTGCGGATTCTTGGGAATGTTACACATGGAAATTATTCAGGAGCGTTTGGAGAGAGAGTTCAACATGACTGTGATTACTACAGTTCCCAACGTTTCGTATTTGGCTTACACCAAAAAAGATCCTACAACACCACTTATAGTAAACAATCCTTCTGACTTGCCGGAGCCATCTCGCTTAGACCATGTTGAAGAACCTTTTATTAAAGCCACAATCATTACCAAATCCGATTATGTTGGAAATGTAATGAGTTTGTGTATCGAAAAACGTGGATTGATTACCAATCAAACGTATTTGACTACGGAACGTGTAGAGTTGACTTTTGACATGCCTTTGGCAGAGATTGTGTTTGATTTTTACGACCGTTTGAAAACCGTTTCTAAAGGTTACGCTTCCTTCGACTATACGCCAATTGGAATGAGAACTTCTAATTTGGTTAAAGTGGATATCTTATTGAACGCTACCATTGTGGATGCTTTATCCTCTTTGATGCATGCTGACAACGCCTATTCGATTGGTAAAAAAATGTGTGAGAAACTGAAAGAATTAATTCCGCGTCAACAATTTGACATTCCTGTTCAAGCTGCTATCGGGGTGAAAGTAATCTCTCGTGAAACGATAAAAGCCTTACGTAAAGACGTTACCGCCAAATGTTATGGTGGAGATATTTCCCGTAAACGTAAATTATTAGAAAAACAGAAAAAAGGTAAAAAACGTATGAGATTGGTTGGAAATGTTGAAATTCCACAAGAAGCGTTTATGGCTGTTTTGAAGTTGAATGATTAAATCCCCCTAACCCCCGAAGGGGGAACTAGGAATAAATATATTAGAAACCTGATAATTAAAATTGTCAGGTTTTTTTGTTTTTATTTATTCTGCAACCATTCAAACAATCGTTTTGCATCTTCGAATTTAAACAATTGGGTTCCTTCATTCATCGTTGCTGCCGATCCGCAAGCAACCCCCCAACGAATAACTTCTTTCAGGCTTTTATTTTGCGAAAGTGCCCAAACCATTCCACCAACCATACTGTCTCCAGCACCAACAGTACTCTTTTTGGCAACATTAGGAGCAGGAACAAAGTCGTAAGAATCTTTGGTAACTAATACTGCACCTTGCGGGCCAAGGGAAACGACTACGATTTCGGCTCCGCCTTTGGCAATGATTTGTTTTGCGGCTTCGTTTACTTCTTCCAGTTCCAATCGCTCCACACCTATCAATTTTGCCAATTCTCCAACATTGGGTTTTATCATATAAACACCTGTTTCCAATACCTTTTTTAGTGCTTCGCCTGAGGTATCTACAATCATTTTTGAGTTTGATTCTCTTGCTATTTCAGCAATTTTTTGATAAAAATCTATTGATAAATCTTTGTTCAAGCCCCCACTGACAACCAGAAATTTAGGTTTAAGTTCTCGTATGATTTGAATGACCTCCTCTTTTTCGGCTGATGAAATGGCTGGTCCTGGAAAACTAAAACGATATTGAGAATTCGTATTATCATCAACAGCCACGAAACTTTCTCTTGTCCAGCTTTGAATTCCGATAGCTTTGTAGTCTATCGATTCCTTATTCACAAGATTTTCAAGCATTTTACCTGTTGGACCGCCAGAAGTGAATACCGCTAAAGAAGTTCCTTCTAAACGAGAAATTGCTTTAGACACATTGATTCCTCCACCTCCGGCATCATAACGCGGTTCTTCACATCTAATTTTTTGCTCAGGCACCAATCCGGAAAAATGAGCACTTTTGTCCAAAGCAGGATTAACTGTAAGGGTAACTATATCAAATAATTTCATTTTGCACGATTTAACTACCTAAAGGTGCGATAAAATTTGGAAAAATGGTACAAACCAAGGCGAATATTTCTTCGTATATTTGCAACCAAATAAACTTTTTTAAATTAAAATAAGTGAATGAAGCGGTTGCTTCGTTCCTCGCAACAATCATGATCGAAGATAAAACCCCACAACGTACAAGTATTGCCCAATTAGGAGAATTTGGATTGATAGACCATTTGACAAAAAACTTTGAAATCAACCAACCTTCGACTTTAAAAGGAATTGGGGATGATGCTGCTGTTTTGGATTTCAAAGATAAAAAAGTAGTTGTTTCTACTGATTTATTGATTGAAGGTGTACATTTTGATTTGGCCTACATGCCCTTAAAACATTTAGGTTATAAAGCAGTCGTAGTCAATGTTTCTGACATTTGTGCGATGAATGCCAAACCAACTCAAATCACGGTTTCAATTGCGGTATCTAATCGTTTTCCTTTGGAAGCTTTAGACGAATTATTTGCAGGAATAACACATGCAGCCCGTGAATATAATGTAGATGTTATAGGCGGTGACACTACCTCATCACAAAAAGGCTTAATCATTAGTATTACCGCAATCGGCGAAGCAGATGAAGAGGAGATCGTTTATAGAAATGGCGCCAAACAAACTGATTTGTTAGTGGTTACTGGCGATATTGGCGCAGCTTACATGGGATTGCAAGTTTTAGAAAGAGAAAAACAAGTGTTTCAGGTGAACCCAAATTCACAACCTGATTTAGATGCCTATACGTATTTAATCGAGCGTCAATTGAAGCCAGAAGCCAGAAAAGATGTCCGTACTTTATTGCACGCTTTAGAAATAAAACCAACTTCTATGATTGATATCTCTGATGGATTGTCATCGGAAGTTATGCATTTGTGCAAACAATCAAAAGTGGGTTGTAATTTATATGAAGACAAATTACCTATTGATCCTCAATTCATTAATGTTTGTGAAGAATTCAACATCGACAGTACAACAGTGGCAATAAACGGAGGAGAAGATTATGAATTACTCTTCACCATTGCCATGGAAGATTTTGAAAAAATCAAAGGGAATCCAAATTTTACAATTATAGGTCACATGACACAAGAAAGTGAAGGCATTCATTTAGTAACTCGAGCCAATACAAAAATTGCTTTGAAAGCACGTGGTTGGGATGCTTTAAGCGAATAAAATCTCTTTAAAAACAAAAAAAACGACACCTAAATAGTGTCGTTTTTTTGTTTAAGAAAATTTAAAAAAGTAAGCCTTTATTTTTTGCCTCTCGGATTAAGTCGACATCACTGCCTTCTTCTATTTTTAATAATTCTTTTAATTTTATTTTTCTACTTTCAATTGCCCCTAATGAAATTGGAATGTATTGTGGGATATCATTCAACTTAGTTCCTTTAGACAAATGAAATAAAATTTGTTTGTCAAATTGGTCAATTTCTATAGTATCTTTTTCAGACAGGTTTAACATTTTTAAAACTGATTCACTATAATATATTTCATCTTTTATAACTTTATCAAAAGCAAAAAGCAATTCATCAAATGTCAAATCATTTTTTATAACCAAACCACTTGGGTTAATTGTTTTGATAATGGTCTTTATTTTCAACAATTCAGTATACATCGTTAGCAAAATAATTTTGCAACTGGGCATGTATTCAGAAATCAATCTTGCCAAATCCTCGCCGTTATAAATACCTTTTTCTTCATAAGAAGGCATACTAATATCTAAAAAAGCAATATCAAAAGCTATAGTATCGGGGTTTGTAATGATATTATATGCCGATTCACAATCTTTGGCCTGACTAATTAAAAATTCAAATTCTTGAGGATTATATCTTGTAATCGCATTTTTGTATCCTTCAATAATAAAAGGGTGATCATCAACGATTAATATATTATTTTTAGTTGTTGTCTTTACATCTGAGGCAATTGTCATTTCTATGTAAGTATTTGTTTGTTTTCAAATGGAACTGCAATCGTAATAATTGTTCCATTCCCTTTTTTTGATTTTATGTCAACCGTTCCATTGCATTCTACGGTACGAGATTGTATATTTTGCAAACCAATGCCCTTTTTCGATTTTTTTACATCAAATCCATTACCATCATCACTTATGGTTAAAAATAAATCTTCCTCAATTTTTTTTAGTTCTACTTTAATAGTATTTGCTTCAGCATACTTATTAATGTTTTGAAGTGACTCTTGAATAATTCTGTATAAATTTATTTTAATCGAATTGCTTAACAACTCCCATTTTATGGTTCTGTCAATACTTGTAAATAATTTAGGCTTGAATGTCTTTTTCTGTTCTTCAAGTAAATTATCTACAATAGCAACGAAGTTATTAATTAATTCTGATTTTTCTCTATTTAAATCATGGGAAATTTCACGAATATCCTGCTCAATGCTTTTCAACTCTGTTAAGTAGTTGTTTCTTTTTTCAACAGCAGTTACGTCGTGAATTTTATTTAAACTATCTAAGTTCATTCGAATACCAAACATTCTCCCCAAAACTCCATCGTGCAATTCCTGAGCCACTCTTTTTTTCTCTTTAATTCTAATCCCCTCAATGGTATTCTGTTGCGAAATCATTAAATTATAGATTTCCTCATTTGCTTTTTGCTGTTGTTGTTTGAATAGTAACTCTCGATTTTTAGCTTTTTGAGTTTTAATTACAAATGTAAATAATCCCAACATCGCTAATCCACTGAAAATAAAAACTAAATTCCTGTTTTGAGCTGTTAAACTGGTGTTCTCCTCTTGTATCCTATCTGTTTCATATTCTATGCGGGTAAATTTTTCACCCATATTACGCTCAGCTTTTTGCAAACTATCATTGATGTGGATATATTCTTTAGTGTAAACTGATGCCTTTTGGGGCTCAATAATTGCTAACTGTTTAAGACCTCCTAAAATATTTCTAAAATTTTTAGTCCTTCTAGACAACTCAAGCGCCTCTTTAGAGTAATTTATTGCTTTAACTGTATCTTTTTTGGAAGCAAAATATTCCGACAAATGAATTTTATTAAGAAAAATACCTGTCGTTAATTCAAGACTGTCTCTAATTTTTAAGGATTTATAAAACATATCAGGAAGACCATCTGACTCTTTTAATTTGCTTTTAGAATAAGCTAAATTATCCAATAACATCGCATATAATGACACTTTATCAATACTTAAATTCTTTTGCTCTAATCCTTGTTGAAAATAGATTTTGGCTTGTTTATGTTTATTTAAATTTTGATAAACTAGCCCCATGTTATTTAGAGAAGTTGCTTTTGATTGAAACTGTAATGCTATCACATCATCATCTATACTAGATAATGCTTTATTATGGTAAGTAATAGCATTGTCGAATTCTCCAATTTCATTGTATATTACACCCAATAAATTATAGGACTCATATAAAATGTCATTTGCTTTTTCACCTTTTATAACACGTAAAGCATCAAATACTTCTAATTCACTTCCCGAAAAATCATTTTCACCATATCTTAGATAAGCTTTACTTAGGCGAGTTTTAGCTAAATTATAAGTGTCGTCTAATTTATCATAAATTTTTTCAGCATTGGAATAATTCAAAAAAGCACTTTCTGATATAGCTTGTGTACTATAATAGTCTCCTAAATAAGTATAAGATTTAGCTATGTTTACAGAATCTTTACTGCTAACTGAATTTTCTAAAACCAGATCTACTGTTACTTTAAAATCTTTCCAATTATCCATATTATAATAACGGTTCGCAACTCTGAATAAGTTTACTCTATTTAGCGAATCATTTTCTTGAAGTTTAATAATATTAAAAGCTTTCCTATTATACTCTTCTCTTTTCTCTTTTGATGATTGAAAATTATTTGCTAAAGTTAGATACGATGAAAGACTGTCTTTAGAAGTAATGACATCATTCTTTATTTCATTTTTTTTGGAACAACCAAATAAAACAAAAACTAGCAATAATACTATGTATATGTTAGAAGTCTTTTTCAATAGTTAATTTTGAATTTTATCAAAAATACTAAAACTATTGACATAAAAAAAGGCTATCAAAAATTTGATAGCCTTAACATTATTTTTAAAATTAAATTTCAGAAAAAATTTAATCTATTTTCTTGTTACCTCCAACACTAGCTCCGCCAGTTAAATCTATTTTCTTGTTACCTCCAACACTAGCTCCGCCAGTTAAATCTATTTTCTTGTTACCTCCAACACTAGCTCCGCCAGTTAAATCTATTTTCTTGTTACCTCCAACACTAGCTCCACCAGTTAAATCCACTGATAAAGAATTAGTTAAAACTACATTAGTTTTTTCTGGCGTAGTAAAAGATGTTAATATCATTACTAAAGAGAATAATCCGATTGTTAAGATTGCTTTTTTCATAATTTGGGGTTTTTATGTTGTTGTTTTGTTTTATCTTGTTTTCGAACCCACATTCGCATGAGATTCATTGTAAAACTACACAGACAACCTCAGAAAATCCTACAAAAAAAGGCGTTTATGGTAGAATACAGCCGTTTGATAGTGAATGACTATCAAATTAAAGTGAATGACTGTTTTTTAAATTTCCAGATAATTCCCATTGGAAAAATCAGAAATAATAAGGTCGATATTTACCTTATAGGATTTGGAGAAGGGAAGTTTTACAGCGCTGTTTTTAATATAACACACTGAATTTCCACTATGAATTCTAGAAATATAATTACGATTGACTATATAACTGTTATGAATTCTAATAAAAGGAAAAGACAAAACCCCTTCAAAATGCTTCAATGTTTTGAAAGCCGTTATCATTTCACCATTATTCAGGTATATGTCCGTAGAGTTATTATCTGCTTGTAAATAGCAAATATCATTAGCATCAATATATCTGTAATCACCATAAGATTTGATACACAGAATAAGAGATTGGTCTTGATTTGACGTTTCTTGTTTAGCAAAAACTATTGGTCTTTCATCAGGAATCGGCAATTGTTCTAAAAAAACTTCTTTTGGAACAATCGATTTATTCAATTTTAAAATTGATTTTATAACATCAATTCGTACCAGTGGTTTTAATAAATAATCGAAAACTTCATATTTTAAAGCCTCAAAAGCCAAATCTTTTTTGGCCGTTGTTACAATAATTTTAGGGATCACTTTCAAATACCTGTGCAACTCATTAATAAGAGCCAACGACAAATTACTGGCTGGATTAGCCGGATCGATTTCCAGAAAAACTATTTGCGGAGTGTGCTCTAATATGAGATTTAAACCCTCTTCATAATTATTAGCCGATGCTACAAAATCGAGCTCTGAAAAACTGTCAGCCATGGCTTTTGTTTTCAAAACACTTTCTTGATCGTCGTCAATAATAATGTACGAATAATTCATCGATGGTTTTTACTGGAATTGTTAGGCATTGTCAAATATCCAAAGCAAAATACACTTCAAATTATTAAGTAATAATGGTAGTTTTGGGAAACTAATTAAACAAAAAACTTTTATTTAACATTCTAAAAATAAGCATTTAACCCATTTTGCACGGGTGTTGTTAATATGTTTTTAACAAATGTTGATACATTAAGATGAAATGCAAATAAATCCGTTGAAGAGCATTATTGCTTTTTTAAAAGAAATTAAATTCTCAATTCATTCCTTCAATTGTGCATTAAAAATATTTCATGTGAATACAGAAACATAAAATTTCGCAAGGAAAAGCCTTTACTCGTTTTCATTAAAGGAAAAGAAAACATCCGAATTAACCAACAAATATTTTGTCCGAATTAACCAACATAAATTAAATTTAAAAGTATTTTTTTTACAAATTTATCTTACTTTTACACAAAAAACTAATGTTATGAAAAAACTATTTGTTCTAATGTGCTTATCTTCTTTTTTATTTGGTTTTAGCCAAGAAAAAGAAACAACCGATTTCAAAAGAAATGAATTAAAAGGAAATGCACTTTTTTTAGTACTGGGCGCAGGGGAATTCACTTACGAGCGATTACTTAACGAAGAATCTGGGGTTGGAGTGTCATTATTTTTCAATTATGATGATCAATTTGACACCAAATTTAGCCTGACTCCTTACTATCGCTTTTATTTCGGGAAAAAACCGACAGCTGGTTTTTTTGTTGAAGGATTTGGAATGTTAAATTCTTACACCCAAAAAACTTACACCAATACACCGTATGTTCCCGTGAATGGGGGTAATTCACTTGGCTTACTCACAACTACTGAAACTAAAGACAACATAACAGATTTTGCTCTTGGTTTTGGATTAGGAGCAAAATGGATAACAAAAAAAGGTTTTCTGTTTGAAATAAATTCTGGTATTGGAAGGAATTTGTTTAATGGTAATAATAATGATGATTATGAAATTGTAGGCCGTGGCGGATTTACAGTAGGGTATCGTTTCTAGAAAATTATAATTAAAAAAAATCCCAAATTCCTAAATTAAGGGGTTTGGGATTTTTCGTTTATAATGGATGATGTTTTACATTTTCATCAACCAGTTTTTCATTGAAACTTCATTCTCGATAATTGATTTCAAGTCTGCAATTGCTACACGGTCTTGTTTCATTGTATCTCTATGACGAATCGTTACGGTTTGATCTTCGATAGTTTGATGATCTACGGTAATACAAAACGGAGTTCCTAATGCATCTTGTCTTCTGTAACGTCTTCCTACCGCATCTTTTTCGTCATACGCCACGTTGAAATCCCAACGCAAATCATCAATAATTTTATGTGCGATTTCCGGTAATCCGTCTTTTTTAACTAATGGCAAAATCGCCGCTTTTGTTGGAGCCAGAACTGAAGGTAATTTCAAAACTGTTCTTGTGGAACCATCTTCTAAAGTTTCTTCTTTTAATGAAGTTGCAAAAACAGCCAAGAACATTCTGTCTAATCCAACCGAAGTTTCCACTACATAAGGAACATAATTCTGGTTCAATTCAGCATCAAAATACTGTAATTTTCTACCGGAAAACTGTTCGTGTGCTTTCAAATCGAAATCTGTACGAGAGTGAATTCCTTCCAATTCTTTGAAACCAAAAGGAAAATTAAATTCAATATCAGCAGCAGCATTTGCATAATGTGCTAATTTTTCGTGATCGTGAAAACGGTAATTTTCTCTTCCTAAACCAAGTGATAAATGCCATTTTAAACGAGCTTCTTTCCAGAATTCATAATGCTTCATTTCTTCGCCTGGACGCACAAAAAATTGCATTTCCATTTGTTCAAACTCACGCATACGGAAAATGAATTGTCTGGCAACAATTTCGTTTCTAAATGCTTTTCCGGTTTGTGCAATACCAAAAGGAACTTTCATTCTTCCTGATTTTTGAACATTCAAGAAATTAACAAAAATACCTTGAGCCGTTTCCGGACGCAAATACAAATCCATAGCTGAATCTGCAGACGCACCTAATTTAGTTCCAAACATCAAGTTGAATTGACGCACTTCGGTCCAATTTCTGGAACCCGATTCTGGGCAAGCAATTTCTAATTCTTCGATTAACGCTTTTACATCATCAAGGTCTTCATTGCCAAGAGAACGCGCCATTCTTTCCAGAATTTCTCTTTCTTTGGCTTTGTACTCCATCACACGGGCATTTGTTGTTACAAATTCCTGTTCGTTGAAAGCATCACCAAAACGAGCACGCGCTTTTTCGATTTCTTTGATTGCTTTTTGATTTAGCTTTTCGGCATAATCTTCAATCAAAACGTCGGCTCTATATCTTCTTTTCGAATCTTTGTTATCAATCAATGGATCATTGAAAGCGTCTACGTGACCTGATGCTTTCCAAGTGGTTGGGTGCATCAAAATTGCCGCGTCAAGGCCAACAATGTTATCGTTCATTTGAACCATTGCTTTCCACCAATATTCGCGTATGTTCTTTTTTAATTCTACTCCGTTTTGTGCATAATCATAGACTGCACTTAAACCATCGTATATTTCGCTTGACGGAAAAATAAATCCGTATTCTTTTGCGTGCGAAACTACATTCTTAAATAAATCTTCTTGTTTTGCCATAATGATGCAAAAATATAAAAAGTGAACTTAAAAAAAAGAAAATTGTTAAAGATTGAAGCATTGATTTGTCTATTTTTATAAATAAATCCCTGATTACATGTTTGAAAGCATTATAAATCTCTTTTTTCCAAAAGTCTGTTCCGGTTGCAGCTCCTTTTTATTGACCAATGAAAATGTAATTTGTACGGTTTGCAGACACGATATTCCGTTGACGAATCATCATTTGAATCCAGAAAACGACGCTTTCAAAAAGTTTTACGGACGAATTCCTGTACTTCATACCTCGGCATTATTTTATTTTCATAAAAAAGGAATCGTACAAGAGCTTATTCATAATTTAAAATACAAAGGACATGAGGAAATAGGAACAATTCTTGGCGAATGGTACGCCGAAGATTTGAAGAATATCGAATCACTAGAGTCTGTTGATGAAATTATTCCAGTTCCATTACACCGAAAAAAGTTAAAAGAAAGAGGATTCAATCAGGTAACGACTTTTGGAAAAGCACTTTCTTCCAGTTTAAATTTAGTTTATAATGATTCGCTGTTGATTCGGAATGTATACTCAAAAACCCAATCCAAGAAAAACTTATTAGGAAGAACAGAAGGAATCGAAACCATTTTTGATGTTTCCTTTACTGAAAAAGACCATGATAAACATTTTCTTTTAATTGATGATGTTATTACAACCGGAGCCACATTAGAAGCCTGTTCGCGCGCTTTATTAAAAATTTCCGGCGCAAAAATCAGTATTGTTTGTATGGCAATGGCGCAATCGTAATTTGGAAATTTTGGTACTAAAACGTGTATTTAAAACAGAATGATAACTTAAAGCACAGTCGTTTTTTAGCCCTGATTGAAGTGGAAATCCTTTCTAGTCCTGAACTTGTTTCAGGATCCTGAGAACAAGTTCAGGACTAGAAAGATTGTAACGGAAAGCAGGGAATAGCTCCTGAAAACAAGTCTGTTACAATTCCAAAGAGCACACTATCAATTAATTTAATGAAATTATAACGAAATAGAATTTCCGTTTCCAAAGTTTAATGTTTAAATTTGAATAAAAATATTTATAAATCATTTAAACAATCATATTATGGCTTTTGAATTACCACAATTACCTTATGCGTATGACGCATTAGAACCTTATATTGATGCGCGTACAATGGAAATTCACCATTCTAAACATCACAATGCTTATACTACCAATCTTAATGCAGCTATTGTTGGAACGGATATGGAAGGTAAGACGATTGAAAACATTTTGATTAATCTTGACCTAAAAAACGCTGCTGTTCGTAACAATGGTGGTGGCTTTTACAATCATAACTTGTTTTGGACCGTAATGACGCCAAACGGTGGCGGACTTCCAACAGGAGATTTACTAGTTGCTATTGAAGCTGCTTTTGGAACTTTTGAAGAATTTAAAGCAAGTTTCAGCAAAGCTGGAGCAACTCAATTTGGTTCTGGATGGGCTTGGCTTTGTGTTCATAAAGGCGGAAAAGTAGATGTTTGCGGTACTCCAAACCAAGACAATCCATTAATGCCAGGTGTAGGTTGTGGCGGAACTCCAATTTTAGGAATGGATGTTTGGGAACATGCTTACTATTTGCATTATCAAAACAGAAGACCTGATTATATCGAAGCTTTTTTCAATGTAATTAACTGGACGGAAGTAGCGAGAAGATACGCTTTAGAGAAATAGTTTAAGAAGTTAAAGGTTAAAGTAAAAGGTTAAAGTAAAAGGTTAGAAGTTGGGGGTTAAGAGGTTTTATATTGCTTTTGCAATTTCGTACTTCTAACTTTTTTTATTGACTTTAGTCCAATAAAAAAGGTGGAATTTCTTCCACCCTTTTTGCCCCAAATCTACCATAAACTTAACCTACTAATGTTATGGTGATTCAAATTTATATCAGTTCTTGGTTGCCACCAAATAAATTAGACAAACAACTTAGAAAACCGATTAAAAACCCATCATCGGCTATATTAGTATGCTCTAGCATCTTTTCCTTCATAGAAATTCATGAATGCTCGATTTACTACTCGGTTCCCTCCAGGTGTTGGATAGTCACCGGTAAAGTACCAATCTCCTAAATTTTTAGGACAAGCAATATGCAGATCTTCTACGGTTTGAAAAATAATTTTCACTTCAGCTTTTATCTCAGGAGAACTCAACATTTGTGCAATTTTATCTGAAACCTCTTGTGGTTGAAAAGGCGCATATATTGCTGTTACGTAATTTACGACATCAATGTCCTTGAAGTTTTCTTGTGCTTTACATTTCACATATACTTCGTCAACAATATGGTATAAGTTTCTTTCTTTAAGCAATTCTAAGGCTGCTTTGAAAGCTACCAAACCTTCCAGTTTTGCCATATCAATTCCGTAACAATCCGGATAGCGTATTTGCGGCGCTGATGACACGACAACAATTCGCTTTGGATTCAAACGATCCATCATTTTGATAATACTCATTTTCAAGGTCGTTCCTCGAACAATACTATCATCTATTATTACCAAATTATCCGTTGGTTTTATAACACCATACGTAACATCATATACGTGGGCTACTAAATCATCCCGACTGCTATCCTCTGTAATAAAGGTTCTTAATTTAGCGTCTTTAATGGCTACTTTTTCGGTACGGATTTTCACTGAAAGTAATTCCTGCAAAGAATCTTTTGTCAAAGTATCTTTATTTTCCAGAATGTAGTTGTTCTTTCTTTGGTTCAAGAAATCTTGCGCTGCTTCAACTAATCCGTAAAATGAAGTCTCGGCCGTATTTGGTATATAAGAGAAAACGGTATTGTCTGTATCTTCGTCTATTGACTTTAAAACGGCAGGCAAAATAAGTTTTCCTAAATTTTTTCTTTCTTGATATATTTCGGCATCACTTCCTCTCGAGAAATAAATTCGCTCAAAAGAGCATGCTTTTTTAACCGTTGGTGGAAGAATTTCCTGCATAGAAACCGTTCCGTTTTTCTTGATAATTAATGCATTTCCAGGTTCAATTTCTTGAACTTTTTCAAAAGGAACATTAAAAACAGTTTGGATTACCGGTCTTTCTGAAGCCACTACAACTATTTCATCATCTTGATAAAAATAAGCGGGACGAATTCCTGCCGGGTCTCTAAATACAAATGAATCACCATGACCCAGAAGTCCAGCCATAGCATAACCTCCATCTAAATTTTTAGACGCACGAGTCAAAATCTTAGCAACATCCAGTTTTTCAGCAATTACTGGCGAAGCTTCTCTTTTTGTCAATCCATTAACTTTACATTCTTGGTACAAATCAGTCACTGCATCATCCAGAAAATGACCGATTTTTTCCATTACCGTAACCGTATCCGCCATTTCTTTTGGATGCTGACCTAGTTCAACTAAACTTTGAAAAAGCTCTTTAACATTAGTCATGTTAAAATTTCCGGCCAAAATCAAGTTTCTGTGCATCCAGTTATTCTGACGTAAAAATGGATGAACACTCTCAATACTGTTTTTACCAAAAGTTCCATAACGAACATGTCCTAAAAACAGTTCCCCTAAATACGGGATTTTCTGTTTTTGAAGCGCTACATCATCCGCATATTCCGGATGAGAAGCCATTTCCTCATTTATTCTGTCATTTATTTGAGCAAAAACATCTTGAATAGGTTGCGCATGATTAGAACGAACTCTACTGATGTAACGTTCTCCCGGCTCCACATCTAGTTTTATGCTTGCAAAACCTGCTCCGTCTTGCCCGCGATTGTGCTGCTTTTCCATAAGAAGATACATTTTTTGTATTCCGTAGAAAGCAGTTCCGTATTTTTCTTTATAAAATTCAAGCGGTTTGAGTAGTCTAATTAAGGCTATACCACACTCGTGTTTTAAAGCATCACTCATTGTAAAGTTGTTTGTGTTGTTGTGTTATTCTAAAAAATATATTGAACTGATCTAAAAAATCGATAAATCAGATGTAATTCCCTGCTAATTTTATTTAACAAAAAAACCTCGTTTCCGAGGTTTCCGTGCATTATAATTCTATATCGAATTGTGTCAGTGATTTGAATTGTTGTAATCTGGACACAACTTCCTCTTTATCTAAATCAACCATCCTTTCTGTTCCAAATTTTTCTACACTAAATGAAGCTAAATTAGAACCATAAATAACGGCATTTTTCATATTCTCAAAAGAGATGTTTTCACTCTGCGTTATAAATCCTGCAAATCCACCTGCAAAAGTATCTCCTGCCCCAGTTGGATCAAAAACCTCTTCTAATGGCAATGCTGGCGCAAAAAACACTTCTTTTTTATGAAACAAAAGCGCTCCGTGCTCTCCTTTTTTTATCACCACGTATTCTGGTCCCATTTTACGAATTTTTGCAGCTGCTTTTACCAAAGAATATTCTCCGGAAAGCTGTCTTGCTTCTTCATCATTAATGGTGATTACATCTATACGTTTCATTACATCAAGTAATTCCGGTAAAGCACAATCCATCCAAAAATTCATAGTGTCTAAAACTACTAATTTTGGTTTACTTTCCATTTGATCCAAAACACTGCTTTGTACTAATGGATGTAGGTTTCCCAACATCACCACATCAGCATTTTTAAAATTTTGAGGCACTTTTGGTTGAAAATCACCCAAAACATTAAGTTCGGTAGCCAATGTATCTCTTGAATTCAAATCATTATGGTAAAGTCCGCTCCAAAAAAACGTTTTACCTCCTTTTACCACTTCAAGTCCCGAAATATCAATGTTTCTTGCTGTCAATAAATCTAAATATTCTTGTGGAAAATCATCGCCAACTACAGAAACTATGGCAGATTGTAAATTAAAAAAAGAAGCCGAAAGTCCTATATAAGGTGCAGCTCCACCTAAAATTTTATCAGTTTTGCCAAAAGGCGTTTCTATGGCATCAAAAGCAACGCTTCCAACAATCAATAATTTATTCATTTATATAGGTTTCGAATTAAGGCGCAAAGATAGTTTATAAGTTGTAAAGTTGCAATGCCTCACAATTGTAAAATTTTCACAATTTATCACTCTGAAAAACAGTTGTTTACAACAATTTTTCTTCTTCTTTTTCGTAAAAAGCATCGACTGAAAGTTGCTTTTGCATCGAAGCCATAACGGCTAACTCATCACATCTTTCGTTTTGGACATGATTGTTATGTCCTTTGATCCATTTGAAATCAACTTTATGTTTTCTATACACCACTAAAAAACGTTTCCACAAGTCGGAGTTTTTTCTGTCAACAAATCCTTTTTTTTCCCAGCCTAAAACCCATTTTTTCACAACTGAATCTACCACATACTTAGAATCAGAAACTACTAAAACTCTAGTGTTTGGATTTTTTAATTTTTCGAGACCTACAATTACCCCCAATAATTCCATTCTATTATTCGTAGTTCGACGAAAACCCTCATAGAATTCTTTCTTATAAGGTTTTCCTACCCACTCCATTACTACTCCATAACCACCGTTCCCAGGGTTTCCCTTGGCAGCACCATCCGTATATATATGTACTTCGTGTTCCATTTTAGATTTCTTAGATTTTTAGACTGGTTAGAACAATAAACTATAATTGATTTAGGCTTTTCTAAAATTTTAAGTATTGAACATGTTTTATTTTATGTACAACAGAAAAATCTAAGAAGTCTAAAAATCTAACTCATCTAATCTTCTAATAATCTCTCAATTACTTCTGGGAAATATTTTTGTTCTAATTCATGTATTTTTCCGGCCACTTCTTCTGGAGTTTCATCTCCTGATAAGGCTACCTTTTTTTGAAAAATAATATTCCCTTCATCATAATTTTCATCAACAAAATGAATGGTAATTCCAGTTTCCACCTCTTTATTCCCAACAATTGCTCTATGAATATACATTCCATACATCCCTTTTCCTCCGTACTTTGGTAGTAATGCCGGATGAATATTTATGATCTTATTAGGATAGACTTCAATGATGTTTTCGGGAAATTTTAATAAAAATCCTGCCAAAACAATCAAATCAGGTTGAATTTTATTTATTTTTTGTAATACAATACCTTCAATTAGTTCCTCTTTTGAGAAAATTATTGCTGGAACTCCATAGTTTTTTGCCCTTTCAATCACTAGAGCACTTTGGTTATTTGTAAACACCGCTTCAACCGTTCCAATTTTTGTTTTCGCAAAATACTTTATGATATTTTCAGCATTAGTCCCCGATCCAGAAGCAAAAACCACAATTTTTTTCATAACCTATCCTATTTTAATTGCACAAAAAAAGGCATAAAAATCGAAAATAAATAACATTCCGACAGCTTTGTTAAAATAAATTTCATAAATTAGATGTCACATTTATTAACTAAATAGTTGTTTTAAAATAAAGTTTTTTATTTTTGCCAACAAATTAAATTCTAAAATTAAAGATTATGTCAGACATTGCATCAAGAGTAAAAGCGATTATCGTAGACAAATTAGGTGTTGACGAAAACGAAGTTGTAACAGAAGCAAGCTTCACTAATGATTTAGGAGCTGACTCATTAGACACTGTTGAGCTTATTATGGAATTCGAAAAAGAATTTGACATTCAAATTCCAGACGATCAAGCAGAAAACATCGCTACTGTAGGTCAAGCAATCTCTTACATCGAGGAAGCTAAAAAATAATAAAGTATACACCCGTTTGCAATCCTGCAAGCGGGTGTTATTATTTTTTTTTAAAATTAAATTCGAGATTGAATTTCAATCAAAACTATATTTATTGTAATACCCATGGCTCTTTCGTAATAGTAATACAGTAAAGAAAGCATGGGTTTTATTTGTTTAAAGATAACAAAAATAAAGAATTTATGGTATTAAGACGAGTTGTTGTAACAGGTTTAGGCGCTCTTACACCCATTGGAAATAACATTCAGGAATTTTGGAATGGTCTAATTAACGGAGTTAGCGGAGCTGCTCCAATCACTTATTTCGATGCTTCAAAGTTTAGAACCCAGTTTGCCTGTGAAGTAAAAAACTTTAATGTTGAAGATTATATCGACAGAAAAGAGGCCAGAAAAATGGACCGTTACGCACAATATGCTATGGTTGCATCAGACGAAGCCATAAAAGACGCCGGTTTCGATTTCGAAAAATTAGACAAAGATAGAGTAGGTGTTATTTGGGGATCTGGAATTGGAGGATTAGAAACTTTTCAAATAGAAGTACTTAATTTTGCAGCCGGAGACGGAACACCTCGATTCAATCCTTTCTTTATACCAAAAATGATTGCCGATATAGCCGGCGGTCACATTTCTATGAAATACGGCTTTAGAGGGCCAAATTTCACAACTGTTTCCGCTTGCGCCTCTTCAACAAATGCCATTATTGACGCATTCAATTATATTCGTTTAGGACATGCTGATGCAATTGTAACCGGAGGTTCGGAAGCAGCAGTAACTATTGCCGGAATGGGTGGCTTTAATGCCATGCATGCGCTTTCTACAAGAAATGACGACCCAAAAACCGCATCTAGACCGATGGATAAAGACAGAGATGGATTTGTTCTTGGCGAAGGAGCCGGCGCTCTGGTTCTTGAAGAATACGAACACGCTGTTGCTCGTGGCGCAACTATTTATTGCGAAATTGGCGGTGGTGGTATGTCAGCAGATGCTTACCACATAACCGCTCCACATCCTGAAGGAATGGGCGCTAAAAATGTAATGTTAAACTGCTTAAGAGACGCAGGATTAAAACCAACTGATGTTGATGGTGTAAATATGCACGGAACTTCAACACCACTTGGTGACATCGGAGAATCTAAAGCGATTCTACATGTTTTTGGCGAGCACGCTTATACAATGAACTTAAATTCAACAAAATCCATGACAGGCCATTTACTTGGTGCTACTGGTGCGGTTGAAGCTATTTCATGCATACTTTCTTTAAAATACGGAATTATTCCTCCTACAATAAATCATTTCACAGATGATGAAAACATTGACCCTAAACTAAACTTTACTTTCAATACGGCTCAAAAAAGAGACGTAAAAGTGTTAATGAGTAATACTTTTGGTTTTGGCGGTCACAATGCTTGTGTATTGGTAAAAAAATTAGAAATCTAATAATTATATATGCGTATAATCAGAAAAATATTTTCAAAATCCCGTTCTCCAGAAGACGGGATTTTTTTTGATTCTATTCAGAAAATCTTGGGTTTTGACCCAGTAAACTTAGATTTTTATAAGAAAGCCTTCACACATCGTTCCTCAAATCGACTGGATATTTTAGGAAACCCTATCAATTACGAACGATTAGAGTTTTTGGGTGATGCCATGCTAAGCTCGGTAATTGCAGCACATTTATTCAGCAAAGCACCCGCCGGAGATGAAGGGTATCTTACTAAAATGCGTTCAAAGATTGTAAGCAGAGAACACTTGAACGAATTAGGAAAAGACCTAAATTTAGTACAATACATAGAAAGCAAAGTGCCAATACAGCATTTTGGAGAAAACATACATGGCAATATCTTTGAATCACTAGTAGGAGCAATTTATCTTGATAGAGGCTATGTATATTGTGAAAAATTCATTCAAAAAAGAGTTATAATTCCTTACGTAGATATCGCAAGACTCGAAGGAAAAGTAATTAGCTATAAAAGTTTGGTAATAGAATGGTGCCAAAAAGAAAAGAAAATATTTCATTATGATATTTTCGAAGATAACGCAATTGACGGGCAACGTTTATTTGGCGTAAAACTAAGTATTGATGACAAAGTGATTGCAAGAGCAAGAGCAACCTCAAAGAAGAAAGCGGAAGAAAAAGCATCCCAACGTGCTTATTTTGCATTTCAAGAAAAAATGGATAGAAAATAATATCAATTTTCATAAAACTATAACGTTTTCGTTCATAAATTAACGAAAACATCTTATTCTGAGAGGTCTATACTTCGATAGAAATACTATATTTACATCTTATTTTTTCATAAAATGGCTATTCATAAATTGGATCTTGGCGAATTTGACGAAATAGATTACGATCTCATCGCAATTCATACTTCATTAGAAGACTATCGATTGGCTTATTTTATTAATCAAAAGCTGCCTATAAATTTGAGTAAAAGCAAAAATGAAATTCAAATTAATATAAAAGAAGGCGAGACCAATTTTTCGAGATTTTATTATAATGACACCGAAAAAGACGTTTCTTGGGATTTGATTCAAAATAAAAATGAGGTTACCCAATACAAAAAAGGAAATACTCAAAATCTATTTTCAGATGTAGCAATGGAAGTTTCAACCAAAGTATTTTTACTTCCGGAATTTAAAAAAGTAGATTACTTTTTAAAAATAGAAAACAACGACGATACTATGAATGTATCAAAAATACAGATACTATTAAATACCATAGATAACGTATCAACAGTTTATGCAGTAGATACAAATCAAATAAAATCGAAAAACAATTTAATTTTTTAATACAAATGCTCACAAACAAAAAAACAAAAATTGTAGCCACACTTGGGCCCGCATGTAGTACAAGAGAAATCATAAAAGACATGATTGATGCCGGTGTAAATGTATTTAGAGTGAATTTCTCACATGCTGATTACAATGATGTAAAAGAAAAAATTAATATCATACGAGGCCTTAACGAAGAATTTGGCTATACAACTGCAATCCTAGGTGATTTACAAGGACCAAAACTTCGTGTAGGAGTTATGGAAGAAGGTGTAATAGTTCATGATGGTGATTTAATTACATTTACCACTGCCGAAGACATTCTTGGAACTGCAAAGAAAGTATTCATGAAATACCAAAACTTTCCAAATGATGTTAATCCTGGAGAAAGAATTTTGCTTGATGATGGAAAACTTATCTTTGAAATCGTTGAAACGGATAAAAAAACAGAAGTTATAGCAAAAGTGATTCAAGGTGGTGAATTGAAATCTAAAAAAGGAGTAAATCTACCTAATACAAAAATTTCTCTTCCCGCAATGACCGAAAAAGATATAGCAGATGCTATTTTTGCTATTGGACAAAACGTTGATTGGATTGCATTATCTTTTGTAAAAACACCAAGAGACTTACAAGACCTACAAGAATTAATTGCGGAACACTCGGACTATAAAATTCCAATTATTGCCAAGATAGAAATGCCGGAAGCATTAGAAAATATTGACAAAATTGTTGCGTATTGTGATGCTTTGATGGTTGCTCGTGGAGACTTAGGAGTGGAACTTCCTGCTCATGAAGTGCCACTTGTTCAAAAAGAATTGATTCGCAGAGCTAAAACAGCTCGAATTCCGGTAATTGTTGCCACTCAAATGATGGAAACGATGATTACTAGCTTGACGCCAACTCGTGCAGAGGTGAATGACGTTGCAAACTCGGTTATGGACGGTGCAGATGCAGTAATGCTTTCTGGAGAAACGGCTACCGGTAACTATCCGGTTCAGGTAATTCAAAAAATGACACAAATTATTGAAGCAGTGGAAGATTCTCCGCTAATTCAAGTACCACAAAACACCCCACAGATTAAAACAAAACGTTTTATCACTAAAACAATTTGTCATCACGCTGCAACTATGGCTAATGTCATCAAAGCTAAAGCGATTTGTACCTTGACAAATAGTGGCTATACTGCTTTCCAGATTTCGGCTTGGAGACCTAACGCTCATATTTTAGTTTTTACTTCAAATAAAAGAATCCTTACCCAATTGAATTTGTTATGGGGCGTAAAATCGTTCTTGTATGACAAAAGAGTAAGCACCGACGATACTGTGACTGATATAAATGATATCGTTAAAGAAAAGGGATATGTTACCAAAGGAGATTTTGTTATTAATTTAGCCGCAATGCCAATAAAAGAAAAAGGAATGGTTAACACCTTGAGAGTTTCAGAAATAGAGTAGTTTAAAAATTACTTAAATACTTATCCGTCTTGTCTCGCTTTTAAAACGAAATAAGACGGATTTTTTTATTCATAAACGTATTTCGGTCCTACTCTCATGCGAAAAAAATTTAAGACTATTTAAACAATCTTCTGCAAAATAAAAATTATATTTGAGCAACAAATAATCCCACCAACTATGAGTTTCAATTCTAAAAATCCATTTTTAAATAATAAAACTTTTTCCACTGCAGTTTCAAAAAATGACGAAGTACATCACGCTACCATCATTGATTATAACGACGAAATGACTTTGTCAGGAACCATCAATAAAAGTTTAATCTTGTTTTTACTGCTTACCGCTTCTGCAACTGTAATTTGGTGGATGGCTTTTAACGGTATGAATCCAATGGTTCCGGCAATTGGCGGTGCTATTGTTGGATTAGTTTTAGTGCTTATTTCAGCTTTCAAACCACAATATTCTCCTTATTTAGCTCCGGGATATGCCTTGTTCGAAGGGTTATTTATTGGTGGAATTTCGGCAATATTTGAAGCCATGTATCCCGGAATCGTAATTCAGGCAGTAGGCGCAACTTTTGTAACGTTTATGGTTTGTCTGGGATTGTATAAATATAAAATCGTAAAAGTAACGGAACAATTCAAATCGGTTGTTGTGGCAGCTACACTTGCAATTGCAACTTACTATCTTATATCTTGGGTTTTTTCTATGTTTACCAGTTTTGTTCCTGTGCATTATGGAAACTCAATGATGAGCATTGGAATCAGCATTTTTGTTATTGTAATTGCTGCTTTAAATCTATTTTTAGATTTTGATCGAATAGAAAAAGGAGCCGAACAAAAAATGCCAAAATACATGGAATGGTATGGTGCCATGGGATTAATGATCACACTGGTTTGGTTGTATATTGAATTTTTAAGATTGCTATCTAAACTGAACAGTAAGAATTAAAACCATTATAAAAATTTCATAAAAGAGAAAACCTTTCCAAATCGGAAAGGTTTTCTCTTTTATGCCGCTTTCTCAAAAGCTATAAAGTGACTTAACTTCCCTTTTGTATTGAAGACTGGAAATCCTTTTATCTTACATCCATAAACATCTCCGTTTTTTTTATAATTCATAATTGTTTTTTCAAAAGGTTCTTGAATTAGTATTGCAGTACGAATTTCGTTCAAAATTGTCAAATCGGTTGCTGCACCTTGAAACATCTTAGGACTTTTACCCAGAACTTCTGCTTCCAGATAACCATTCATTTTCATCATATTATGCGACGCAAAAACAATATTCAATTTAGTATCTGTCACAATTATTACTTCTTCTCGTAATCTTGTTTTTAAATCCCAATTATTACGAATCCATTTATTTTGGGAAGCAAGAGCATCCAGTTTATTTAAATCCACAAAGAGATTTTTTATTAAACCTAAAAAATCATTATGGAAATCCCAAGAAGAAACAGGAACTGTTTTTACGCTTAAACTATTGTGATACTTAGCAATTGCCTCTTCATATTGTCCAAAACTACTCATGCTTTTTTATGTTAAAAAACCAAATATAATTTTATTTATAAAAGTAGAACAACATATTCCTGACTTTAACCATTGTTGAACGAGCAAATTAGTTCCTCAAAAATCAAATTTCAACTGCACGACGACAAACTTCTTCTCTTCGGTATTTAAATTACTGAGTGAAATTCCTAATAATCGAACCGAATCTTTCATACGTTCTTGATACAAAAGCTCCTTTACAATTTCTAAAATCAATCCTTTATCTGAAATAAAGTAAGGCAAAGTTTTACTTCGGGTTTGTTGTGAAAAGTCGCTATATTTTATTTTTAAAGTAATTGTTTTACCGGCTACATTGTATCTTTTTAATCTTTTTTCCAATGCACTGGCAATAACCTCCAATTTCTCAATCATGAAAATTTCTGAAGAAAGATTAACATCAAAAGTATGTTCGGCGGCAACTGATTTTGTAATTCGATCTGATTTCACTTCGCTGTTATGGATTCCTCTTACTACATTGTAATAAAAATTTCCTGATTTTCCGAAATGTTTCTCCAGAAACTCCAATGTTTTGCTCTTCAACTCCACACCGGTGAAAATCCCCAGTTGATACATTTTTTCAGTGGTTACTTTTCCAACACCATGAAATTTCCGAATGGGCAGTTCCTCCAAAAACGAAATAACTTCATCCGGATTGACCGTTTTTTGACCATTGGGTTTGTTGTAATCACTGGCAATTTTAGCCACAAACTTATTCACTGATATTCCGGCCGAAGCCGTTAAACCGACTTCGTTGAAAATACGCTGTCTTATTTCCTGTGCCAATAAGGTAGCACTTGGATTTCCTTTTTTATTATTGGTGACATCTAAATAGGCTTCGTCGAGCGACAATGGCTCAACCAAGTCCGTATATTCATAAAAAATCTTTTGGATTTTACTCGAAATTTCCTTGTATCTGTCAAAACGCGGTCTTACAAAAATGAGTTCCGGACAATTTTTTTTGGCCATAACCCCACTAATAGCGCTTCGAACTCCAAATTTTCTAGCTTCATAACTTGCCGCCGCAACAACTCCTCGATTTTCTGAGCCGCCAACAGCAATAGGTTTCCCACGCAACAAGGGATTATCCATTTGCTCCACTGAAGCATAGAAAGCATCCATGTCAACGTGTATGATTTTTCTATTTGGAATTAATTCCTGCATCTAAACTGATTGAATATCCAATACTATTTCCGAATGATTTATTAGTGCTAAAAATTATTTTTGGTCTTCTACGTGCAAATAGTTTTCTACAACAACTGATTTATTTTTCTTCTCCGTTGGAAAAAAGAAACTAATGGGTCTTGATTTGAAATGATTCCAAATGGAAACCGTAACAAATCGCAATTCGAATAATGAGATGGCTCTCGAACGAAATGCCAATCCCAGTGAAAGACTAAAACTCACCATAAAGTTAACTAATCCTATAATGCCAATCCCAAAAATACCCCAGAATAACATGGAGTTGCTTACCGCATAATTCGCCCCGTATAACGCCAGAGCGAGGTTTCCGCTTCCAAAAGTGATATGTCGAATATCAAGATTCAATCCCAAAAACAAGCCGATAGATGCCGTGCTTCCCATGAATATTCCAAACCAGAAATTTGAAATAATCCCAGCCCATCTTTTTCTGTATAATTTGGCTAATTTAACCGTTCTGTTTTTTCCAAAACTCCTTTTCAGCAAAGGGTGTTCTGTAATTCGAAAGTACACTTGGTTGTGTTTATCCCTGTTTGCGATACTTCCTGAGATAATTCCTGATAAAAACAAAAATACTCCGGCAATAGCCGCATGCAGTATGGCTAAAGAGTGAATCGGACTTAAATCAATAAGTAAGCCTTCCCATTTAGTTGCGGCAATATTATACTGCAACGTGTAATCAATACCCCAGATTCCAAGTAATGAAATCGGAAAAGCCATGATTACATTACCCACAAAAGCGATAAACTGAGAACGAAATACACGTGCAAAAAGAATCGCAAAAGCTTTGTATTTCTCAGCATCTTTTCCTTTTTTTATGACACCTTCTTCCAATGCTTTTATCAAAGCTGAAGCTGTCATAGCCGGTTGTTTTGTAGCAAGCGTAAAACCTAAAAGATAAATAGTAATAAATCCAAAAGCATAATTCATACTATAAAGAAAAGCGTGCCCAAAAAAACTGGTATCAGCTTTAGAAAGTAAAACTTTAATGATGCATAAAATCCCCACTATAAATCCTCCTCCTAAAGCAGTTCTAAACATTTTGAAATACTCTTGTCGGCTCTCAGTAATATAATGCTCCCCCGTTTTAGCGGTATGTTGCGTTATTTCATAGGAAATAAGTTGGGTGCTTTCGGCAATAAATTTCCTGACATTATTTTTGTAGCAATTGTATTTAATCAAATGCAAAACCAATGTAATTCCGTTATTTCTTTTATCATTTCCTTTTTCTATAATCAACAATGAAATTAAAAATTTAAGTCGCACTAATTGCTGTCTTATTTTTAATAAGTTCTGATTTACACGAAGTGAAATTCCGTATTTTGAACTGTTGTGAAATGCTTTCTCCACAAAGTCTTCGCATTGTTTATGTAAAACTAACAGCTGGGCATAGGACAAATCATCAGGTTTAATAAAATGGTTTTCAGAATTTCTGATTCGGTCTTCAATCAGAAATAGTTCCTTTTCAAAAGCTGTAAAAGGACTTTCGTAATCATCAAATTCAGGCACCATTTTGATAACATCGGTTTCCAAAGCACGACCACTAATGCGTTGCGTAATTAAATCCATTGCAACTAATAATTCCGACAAAACTGAATTAGGTGCTACACTTTCATAAATTGATTTGAATTTTAAAAGCCTGTATAATTCTTCCAATTGATTGGATGGAATTTTATTAATCCAAATCGTATCATTGGCCAAATAGAAAACCTGATTAAGAATATATTCCAAAGTATCTTTTTGTGGCTGATACGGTAAAAATTTAGCGAAAATTCTTTTTTTGACTTCAAAAATAAAATCTACATCTTGCAGAATAGCTGCATCAGAAAGTATTTTGTTGAATTTTTTATCTTTTACTATTTCTTTGAGATATATTGAGAATTGTTCCCTGCAAGAATCATTTTCATTGAAAAAAGAAATGATTTCCTGTAAATCAACCGTTTCCAGATTTTTAAATTTCAAAGGTCTAATCAGCCTAATCAATTCAATTAAGGGTTCTAAGCTATCGTCTGTTTCACGCCAAGATTGATTTTTACCAAAAAACTTGATTAGTAGTCCTGCTGGTGTTGGTTTAGATTTTACTTTAAAAATTGGCATATTTGAATTCATTCGGTTTTTGTAAAAATACAAATCGACGCAACAACTTCCATTAACTTATTCATAAAATAACTGTCATACCGTTTGAACATAAAATTTACTGGATTCCGTTGTTGTAGTTTTGTCATTTCGACGAAGGAGAAATCACATAACGAGAGCAACTAATGAGATTTCTCCTTCGTCGAAATGACAAATAGACACCGTTTTTATTTCATTACAAAGAAAGCTTAAATAGTATAAGTAAGAAAAATAGAAATATTTGATACCTTTGAGTTTCTGGATTAGCCCGGATAGAAGTGGAAATCTTCGATTGAAAAAAACTATTTTTTCTTTTTAAAAAAGAGCGACCCAAGAAGCTCCTTTTTTAAAAATAGAAAAAAAGTTTTATGATTGAGAAATTGAAACGAATAGCTGGATATAGCTCCAAAATATTTATAAAAATGATTGAAATAGAAAGAAAATTTTTGGTTTTAAACGATTCATTCAAAGCTGAAGCTTTCGCACAAAATCATATTGCGCAAGGGTATTTGAGTTCTGCACCAGAACGCACGGTGCGAGTACGCATAAAAGGCGACAAGGGGTATTTGACCATAAAAGGGATTTCAAATGATTCCGGAATGTCCCGTTTTGAATGGGAAAAAGAAATCCCTGTTGCTGAAGCAAAGGAATTACTATTGTTATGCGAAAAAGGTGTTATTGATAAAACCCGTTTTGAGATAAAACGAGGCGACCATATTTTTGAGGTTGATGAATTTTATGGCGAAAATGAAGGTTTGATTGTCGCTGAAATTGAACTTGATTCTGAAATGGAAACTTTTGAAAAACCAAGTTGGATAGGTGAAGAAGTGACAAATATTAATCGCTATTACAATGCTTATTTAAGTACTAATCCATACAAAAATTGGTGATTTAATTACTTAATACTGCTATTGTCACTTGCATTCCGCCACTGCTTTTATTGGAGGCTATATCCATAAATGCTCGTTTTGAAAGATCAATTTCTCTGGATTTCACAAATGGTCCTCTATCAGTAATTTCCACAATTACGGACTTCCCATTTTTCTCATTAGTCACTTTTACTTTTGTGCCAAAAGGGAGTTTTTTGTGCGCTGCAGTATACTTGTTATTATCAAATTTCCTACCGCTTGTAGTTCGTCTTCCATTAAACTTATCGGCATAATAGGATGCATGCGCCTCCTTTTTATAGATTTTGAATTTTCCTAATGAAGTTATTAAAGAATCTAATTTGTTATCTTGTAATTCAATTCCTGCTTTACCTTTTTTAAGCGTGTCTTTTTGTATCGCTGCTTTTTGTTTATCTGAGATTGAACTTTGGCTGCTGACTAAGCTAATAATTGCAAGTAAAAAAAATAATGTTATTGATTTTTTCATATATATCGTATTAGTTAAATCTATTTTACAAAAACCATACCTAGATAAAAAAAGCCCTATTTCTAGGGCTTTTTTGGTTTTTTAAAACCAAATTTTCCATGGAATCCTACTTAAAATAAGTACTAATCCCAAGCCATAAAAAATAGAAAAGGTTTTGAATTTTGATTCACTAGCAATTATTTTTTTATGTTTTGACCAACCAATCGTAATTAGAACAATTGCAATGATATTTATTAACGGATGCTCTAAAGCCAACAATCTGCTTTCGGTTGTTAAACCACCCATTCCAACTGCTTTTATCATATTTAATCCATTAGGAGATACAAAGTATAAAATCAACCCAACTAACAATTGAGTATGTATTGCTATTAATGCAAACAATGCTATTTTCCTGTCTTTGGAAGCAAACTCTCTTTTTGAAGACATTCCAATAAAAGAATTAACCACCGCAATCACTAATACTAAAAGTGCTAAATACCCCCAACCTGAATGGAATTTTTGAATAAAATCGTACATAAATAATGTTTTTGTTTTAACAAATATAAGAAAAAAAGGCATAAAAAAACCCTCATTTCAATTGAAATGAGGGTTTCACTATTTTAAAATAAACTAGTTGAACGTGTAACGAACACCAGTTTGCATTTGCCATCTTGATGAATTCAAACCTACATCATCAACTTCATTAACTTTATTACCTACATTAGGATCATAGCTGAATGTTGGTGTGCTAGTACCTGGCAAGAAATTAACTTGTGTTAACAACTGTACTTGGTCATTACTTGTAAAATATCTTTTACCCCAATTTTTATTTAAAAGGTTTGTGAAGTTAAAAATATCCGCAGTAAATTCCAATGTATGTTTCTTTTTACCAACATTAATCGTAAATTCTTGTGCAAATTTCAAATCGACAACATGAGATGTTTTTAAACGATCTCCATTACGTTCCGCATAAGTACCCTTTCTTCCTCTTAAATACTCATTCCCTTCTATATAAGCACTAAGAGCTTCCCATTGTAATTGAGGTGATAATGGATTTGCTGTTGTAGAAACTAAGTTAATTTCACTTTGTGTAGCAGGAACATAAATTAATGCTGAATTAGAGAACGTATCTTGTAACAAACGACCAGTATCATTATATACATAACTGATTGGAGTTCCTTGAGCACCTTCATAAAATACACCAATTCTAGATTTAGTAAATTTACTCCATTTGAATGTGGCATTACCATTAGAAATAATTCTTCTTCCTGGATCAAAATCAGATCTTGAAAGTGCTAAATAATTTGCACCATTCACTGTTTCAGTATTATTCCATTGTGAACTATTTTGAGAAGAAGTTGCATCAAGCAGAACAGTAGATTTACCGTAAGAGTACGTTCCAGAGATATTAGCATCAACGAAATCAGATCTGAAATTTTTAGTCAATGTAAAAGCAAGATTATATGCTTTCCCTTCATCCGTATTTGAAGCTAAATAAATCCCTAAATACTTACTATCCACCCTTGAATTTCCATTATAGCGGGGTCTGGTATCAGCCCCAGTTAAAGCGCTTGAAGAAGCTTTGATATTTAAGTTTTCATAGGTAATTGCGCTGATATTATCATTATACGTAATTTCAGAAGTCAAAACAAAACCTAATGGTAATTTTTGGTCAACTGCAAAACTTGCTTTGAATACTTGTGGCAATTTGAAATTTTTTGCAAACAAATCTACATTTCCACCTTTTTGACCAGAACCTGGCAATGGCCCTAAAGCAACTGATCCATTCATAATTTGACTGGCAACACTCGGATTAGAATTGAAAACTGGAATTATTGGACTTGGAGAACTCGAAGTATTTATAATTTGAATAGCACCTTGAGAAGCACCGTTATTATTATAAGTTCCACCAGGCCAAACTAAAGGTAACCTAGAAGTGAATATCCCAAATCCACCTCTAATTTGTGTAGATCTTTTTCCATTAACATCATAGTTGAAACCAAAGCGTGGTGCAAAGTGAGCAGAATTTCTGATTCCTTGTCCAACAGTCGCTCCTTGTAAATTTTTACCGGCAGCTTGCAACAAACCAATTGTTCTATTATTAAAATCATCATTTACTAAACCATCTTCCCAAACAGGAACATCTACTCTAACACCATAAGAAACTTTAAAATTATTAGATAGTTTCATATCATTTTGAATGTAAAATCCAAATTGTTTAGTTCCAAATTCAGCTGCACCTAATGACTCATCACCTTCACCACCGAGTAAAGAATAGTTTAATTGAAATCTATTAGGTTTTAAGCCATTCAAGAAATTATCCAAGCTATCGTATCTGTATGATCCAAAATTATTACCAAGGAAAACATTTCTTGATTGTGAAAATTCATTATGAGTACCAATAGTTATTTTACTCATTCCTGCATTAATTTCAAAATTATCTGAAATCGTCAAGACCTTTTGACTCAGGAAATTTGCGGTAGAAAACGCTTCCGCTCCAAAGAAAATACTTGCTCTAGAACCATCAAAAATTTGAACAGACGGAAACGGATTTCCTGACGCATCTCTGTCATCAATTACACTAGTATAAGCAACAACTAAATTATTTGAAAATTTGTTTCCAAATCTTGAACTCAACTCTAAAGTTGTTGAATTAGTTGTTGAATTAAACAATTGGCTACCATTAATAAAGCTTAATGCAGTTGCAGAAGATCTACTTGGAGAGAAATTCTCTGCTTTCACATAACTGTGTTTTAAAGATAATTTGTGGTTATCATTGATATTCCAATCTATCTTACCAATCAATTTATCACTCACAAGAGTTCTTACATTATTATCATAAGATCCCGGATTATATCCATAATCATTAACCAATTTCGCTCTTAATTGTTCGATTTTAGCCAATGCAGTTGTTGGATTAAAAGGGGTACCTCCAATTGCACCCGTGTATATTCCAATATCAAATGGTTGAGGCGTTTCATTATCTTGTCGCTCATAATTAACAAAATAAAATAATTTATCCTTTATTAAAGCTCCACCTGCACGAACACCATAAGTTTGAGCAGAGAAATCAGCTAATTTTTGTCTTCCATTTATTCCAACTAAAGAAGGCGGAGTTTTTCCTGCTAAAGATTCATCTCTATTAAAAAAGTAAGCTGAACCTTCAAAATTATTAGTTCCTGATTTAGTAATCGCGCTAATTGCTCCTCCTGCAAAACCAGAAAGCTTTACATCATAAGGAGCTACGCTCACTTGAAATTGCTCAATTGCATCAATAGAGATAGGACTTACTCCTGTTTGACCTCCATTAGTTCCATTTGCAGCTAATCCAAAAACGTCATTGCTTACAGCACCATCAATGTAAATAGCATTAAATCTATTGTTTTGACCTCCGATTGATAAAACATCATCACCTCTTAATTGAGCTTGTGGTGTTAGTCTGGCAAAATCTGAAATGTTTCTAGATAAAGAAGGCAATGCTTTAATCTTATCTGAATTAATTACTGTTTGAGCTCCAGTTCTTTGTGAATTAAAAGTATTATCTCTTGAAGTTCTAACTACAACCTCTTGCAATTCATTTGATTCTTCTTGTAATACAACTTTAAAATCTTTTGAATCACCTAATTGAAGGTAAATTTCACTATCTTCAAATGTCTTAAAACCAATAAAAGTAACAACGATTTTGTACGGACCTCCAACTCTCATATTTGAGATTCTGAAATTACCCGTATAATCTGTAGATGCAGTGTATCGAGTACCTGATGGAGTGTGGGTTGCAAGAATTGATGCTCCTGGTAAGGATTGAGAGTCCTTATCATAAACATTACCGCTAATAGAAGAGGTAGTGTTACCCTGAGCATAAGCTCCCGAGTTAGCAAACATTAGTACAACTAGAATTAAAAATAATTTTAATAATTTTTTCATATTGTTTAATTTATTAATATTTGGCAAAAATATAACATTTTTGACTAAAAAAGTTAACATAACGTTAAGAATGGCATATTTTTAAGTAGGATTTTTTACCTTAAAATGATTTGTTTTGTTTTTTTGTTAAAAAAATACATAATTACTATTCATGCATAGTATTTTTATATTTTTAATCAAAAAAATCGTAACATAACTGAACCCAAAATACCCTATTAATTCTAAAAAAAAATCATTTAATCCCCTAAACGACAAAACCTTGACTTTTCAAGTCAAGGTTTTGTCGTTTAGAATATCGATTAAGAATAAAAAAACTTATTTATGCTGCAAAAAATGATTCAACAAAAAGGTTGTAGAACTGTCATGATTTTTGACTGTTTTTGTATTAATCTCCTCCAAAATAGAATTAGCCAATTGTTTTCCTAATTCAACTCCCCATTGATCAAAACTAAAAATATTCCAGATAATTCCTTGCACAAAAATCTTGTGCTCATACAAAGCAATCAAAGAACCCAACGTTTTTGGAGATAGTTTCTGGATTAAAATAGTATTGGTAGGCTTATTGCCCGTGAAAACTTTAAACGGCAAAAGAAACTTAGCTTTCTCTTCTGAAATTCCTTGTTTATCGAATTCAGCCTGAACTTGCTCTCCAGATTTCCCATGCATTAACGCTTCTGTTTGTGCAAAAAAGTTAGACATTAGCTTATCATGATGGTCATTATCTCCATACAAAGGAGCTACAAACCCAATGAAATCAGCAGGAATCAATTTTGTTCCTTGGTGAATCAATTGAAAAAAAGCATGTTGTGCATTAGTTCCCGGCTCTCCCCAAATAATAGTTCCCGTTTGATAATTTACCGGCTTCCCATCACGACCTATACTTTTACCATTACTTTCCATAGTCCCTTGTTGCAAATAAGGAGCTAATTTTTGCAAATATTGCGTATAAGGAATTAAAGCCTCACTTTCGGCACCAAAAAAATTATTGTACCAAACACTCAATAAAGCCAAAATTACTGGCATGTTTTTGTCGAAATCGGTTGTTTTGAAATGTTCGTCCATTTCATTTGCCCCTTCTAACAATTCATCAAAATTATCGTATCCAACGGCTAAACTTATCGTAAGTCCAACGGCACTCCACAAAGAAAATCTTCCGCCAACCCAATCCCACATAGGAAATACATTGTCTGGATTTATCCCAAACTCTGTTACTTTTTGAATATTGGTGGAAACTGCAACAAAATGCTTGGCCACATCCTTTTGAGTCGCTGATTCTAAAAACCATTTTCTGATAGTTTCAGAATTAGTCAGTGTTTCCTGCGTTGTAAATGTTTTAGAAACAATTACAAAAAGTGTCGTTTCCGGATTTAGTTTTTTTATAATCTCATTTACATGATCGCCATCCACATTGGAAACAAAATGAACGTTCAGGTGATTTTTATAAAATTGTAATGCCTCAACAGCCATAGCAGGGCCTAAATCAGAACCTCCAATACCTATATTAACAACATCCGTGAAAGATTTTCCCGTATAACCAGTTCTTTCACCTGAAGTAACCTGATTCGTGAATGTTTTTATTTTACTTTTTACTTCATAAATTTCAGAAACCACATTATCCCCATCAATATTTATAACTGCCGATTCTTTGGCTCGCAATGCGGTATGAAGTACGGCTCTATTTTCGGTTTGATTGATTATTTCGCCATCAAAATAGTCTTTAATGGCACTTTTAAGACCTACTTCATCTGTCAATTCCAATAACAACTGAAGTGTTTCTTGATTGATAATATTTTTTGAATAGTCAATTAAAAAATCATTCCATTGTAAGTTGAATTTTTCAGTTCTGGTTGCGTCTAATTGAAATAATTCCTGCATCGAAGCTTTTTGCATTTCGTTGTAATGCATCTCAAGTTTCTTCCAAGCGTTCGTTTCTGTTGGGTTTATAGTATTTAAAGCCATCTATTAGGTAGTTTGTAGTATTATTTAAATTCAGGCAAAAATACTGAAATTAGTTTTAACGCTAAATGAGTTTTGAATTATATAACAATTTAGAAGAAAAATACCAAAATAGTAAAGCTCTAAATCAACTTTGCAAACCAAATATAAGCCCCGAATTTCTACTAATTATCAAAATTAAGGCTTAGTTCTATAAAGCAAGACGTTTATAACTTATCGAGTTACTTACATAAAAAACACTTAGAATATCGTGTTACTATTGAAAAAACATTAATGAACAGGCATTCCAAAAATTTTAGTAATTTGTTTTTTATTTGTCAATAAAATCAAGACTTTAATAAACAAAGAGATTAAGAGAATAAGAGTGATATTTAAATAAGTAACTCGATTAATTTATACTACTTTTCAAACAGATAATTAAAATACCACCTTTGTGTAAAGGTTTACCATATAAGAAATATAAGAGCATTTAAGCAGGCTGTAAAAAGCAATAACTTATATTTCTTATATGGTTAAAATTTAATGCTGTTTATTTTAGTATATAGCCCAAATTAATTAGTAGAAATTCGGGGCGAAAAAATTTTAGAAGCAAAAGCGAAATACACTAAAGCGCATAATTTTAAACTATAATTTGAAACCAATAAACGACTACTAAATACCTAATACTGACTCCTAAATTTAGGTATAGAATCAAAATACTAAAGTTGAACTATAAATTAGCAACACTATCCAATTCAAACTTTAACGGAGTAATCGTTTTAATGTATCGATCTTTATTTCTTCCGCTCATCGGTTCACCGCTAGGCAATTTAAGTCTTAGCGCATCCACTTGCTTACCGTTTTTCCAAAATCGATAACAAACGTGCGGTCCTGTTGCCAAACCTGTGCTTCCTACTAAACCGATAACCTGTCCTTGACTGACACGTTGCCCACGTCTTACCAATATTTTAGACATGTGTAAATATTGCGTTGAGTAGGTTCCGTTATGTTTTACTTTTACAAAATTCCCGTTTCCGGCCGTAAAACCACTTTGCTCCACAACTCCGCCAGCCGTTGTAGTAATAGGCGTACCGCGTGGCGCCGCATAATCCGTTCCTTTATGCGCTTTCCATCTGTGTTGAACTGGATGAAATCGACTAGTTGAAAACCGAGAGGATATTCTACTGAATTTTATTGGAGATTTAAGAAAGAAATTTTTTAACGTTTTTCCATCTTCATCGTAATATTCTATTTTATCTGAGTCCGGATTTTGAGCAAAAGGAAATGCGTAAATAATTTTTCCTTTATATTCAAAAAAGGATGCTTCCAGCTCTTCCACTCCATCATAAACAGAATCATTTATGAACCGTTCCGTAAAAGTTATCGCAAAACGATCTCCTTTTTTGAGTTTCATAAAATCAATGGAATAAGCATAAATTTTAGAAATTTTACTTGCCAATGCCCCTTCAATTTTGGCATTGCCTAAAGTCTCAGACAATGATTCTTTCAAAACCCCGCCAATGGTGCGTCGCTTAATCGTAATGGGTTTTGTTTTTTTATAAACAACAACTGCAGTGTCACGTAAATCAATTACATAATAGTTCAATGCATCCGGCTGATAGATAAAAACCTGTAAATCGTTCTTCTTGTTTTTAGACCGAAGCAGTGTATAAGGCTTATTGAATCTAATGGACCTGACATCAAACGTATCTTTGACCTTAGCAATAATATCATAGACTTTTTTGTCTCCAATATTTTGTTTTTCAATTATAGTTCCAAAAGTGTCTCCCTTTTTTATAGTATCCTGAATGACATTAAAATCAGAATATTTAAACCCAAACTCTATCTTTTTAACCGCTGGTTTTATAATTTCTTTTTCTAGAATCTCATCGGATTTATTACAAGAAACCAAAGAAAATAATACTATAATCGCTAATAATACTTGTTTCAAATTATGTTTTTTTATTCAAATTATTTTTCTTCTCCCCAATGCGCCAGTTCCTCTGCCGACCATAATTCCGGAAAAAATATTCTGCGTTGGTATTTTGGATGCATGTATTTTTTCCAGTCACTTCCGCCCGTCGCTTCACCGTCACCTTTACCGCTCTGATCAATATATTTCTTTGCCGTATTCAAATGCTGCATTACCCAAGTGATATTCACCGTATGATCATAATGACGCATCGCTACTATTAACTCTGGATTTTTTTGATCTAATTCTGGAAGCTGTTTGAATTTTTGCCAAATATTTATGGTATTGTATTCTTCCATATGATTTAGGAACATCTTCTTATATTTTCTTTCAAATTCCTCCAGTAAAAAAGATTTTTTGCCGGTATGATAATCTTTTCCGGCCGCTTGCCAATACAAATGCTCTAAGGCAAATTCATAAGGCGTATTTCTATCTATTGAATCTCTATAACGGTGATCGATAAGATTTATTAGGTCTGTAGAAGAAAATTCTATTAAACGGTATTGCGCGCTTTGAAAACCACTGGCAGGAGTTAGCGTATTTCTAAATTTCATGTATTGATCCACTTCCATTCCATTTTCCATAATACCGAAAGAAGTTGTCAGCATATCAAAATACCGACTGATTCTCATTAATCTTTCAGTAAAAAAATCTGTTTTGATATTTTCACAATAAGAAATCTGGTTCATTTCCCAAAGTATCATCTTAAATATCAACTCATTTACCTGGTGATACATGATAAAAACCATTTCATCAGGAAGCGTTGTTCTTTGAATTTGAAGACCCAATAATGCATCCGTTTGAATATAATCCCAATACGTAATTGGTTTTGACCATAACAATCCTTCCAGCTGTGTCTCTGTTTTTTGATTTATTGCTTGGTATTTAATTTCAATTTCTTTTAAAATCGCTTCTGAATTATCAGTATTACTCATTATTTATTTGTTTTAAAAGGATTTTTCAATCCTCTGTATGCATCTATATCTGCTTTTATTGAACCTACTGCCAAGCTGGCTTTTATTCTGACTGGTAATTTATTATCGTCATCTGAAATCCAAACGGTAAGACTTTCTTGTTCTTTAAAAACACGTCCTGATTGTACTAAAGGTCTAAAAACCATTGTTGATACCACACCAAATTTAGTTGTAATATTTTCACGGCCTATAAATTTGAGTTTAAACTTTGTAGTTTCATCATCAAAAAACATATCTATCGCAACTGACTCTCCTATTTTTAACTTATCAATCCCAGGATAATTTCTTAGATAATAGAAGGTAGACAAAATGTCCTGTGTGTTTTTAGGAACGTAAAGTGTCTTCTCTGTTTTATGTTTGTAATCTTTGACAAGAACTCTATTTGTAGATTGATTAAAAAAACCTTCTTGATTTTTAGTGTAGCCACCTTCATTAATTTTCCGGACAAACTGGTATGGATTTCTGGTATCCTTGTCAATATAGCTTTCGTATAAATCATCCACTTTAAAGAAGAAGCGAGACACTCCGGTAGTATATCCTCTACCTACAACATGAAACGTCTTTTTGTCATTCACGGTAGCGTCTTTTACTTCCAGTGTGGCATAGCCGGCATTGACTATCCCATAATGAATTCGAAATTTGAACCATTCTCCCACGTCATAAGCATCCTCTTTTGGAGAATCAAAACTTACGGTCATTATCAGCACAAAGAATAGTATTATTTTTTTCATCGTTACTTTATTCGTCAATTCAGTGACTCTAATAGCAAATTTTGTTCCAAATATATTAAAACAAAAAAACTCAGTCAAATAATGACTGAGTTTTTATGCTATTAACTAACCAAAAAACTATAAACTATGAAATTTATATGAAATCAGGAAGGAAACCACCCCTTCCCTTTTTGCGAGTGCAAAGGTAGCTAACAAATCCAGTTATTTTAGCGAAAAATAAAGTTTAACACAACATTTACAAAGAAACATGTTGTTTGTCGGTTATTTTTTCACAATATGTAAAAATAATGCTTTTTTACAGCGTTCCTCGCAATTGCTGTTCTCTCTCAATTGATTCAAATAGTGCCTTAAAGTTACCCGCACCAAAGCCTTTGGCTCCCATTCTTTGAATAATCTCAAAAAACAAGGTTGGTCTGTCTTGTACAGGTTTTGTAAATATTTGTAATAAATACCCTTCTTCATCGGCATCAACCATAATGGCCAGCTTTTCAATTTCGTTCAAATCTTCTTTCATCATTTTCATGTGATCGCCCAATCGTTCCGGAATAGCCTCATAATAGGTATGTGGAGGAGCTGACAAGAATTCGATTCCTCTTGCTTTCAATTGCGATACTGTTTTGATAATATCATCCGTCGCTATAGCGATATGCTGAATTCCAGGTCCGCCATAAAAGTCCAGATATTCCTCAATTTGTGATTTTTTCTTTCCTTCGGCAGGTTCGTTGATTGGGAATTTAATTCTTCCGTTTCCATTCGACATTACTTTACTCATCAACGCCGAATATTCGGTATTGATTTGTTTGTCATCAAAGGAAAGGAAATTTACAAATCCCATGACGTCTTCATAGAACTTAACCCAAGTATTCATTTCGTTCCAACCCACATTACCCACCATGTGGTCTATGTATTTTAATCCTGTTGGCTCCGGATTGTAATCGGATTTCCATTCTTTGTATCCTGGTAAGAAAACACCATTGTAATTTTTGCGTTCTACAAAAATATGCACTGTTTCGCCGTAAGTATAAATTCCGGAACGTACTACTTCTCCAAATTCATCTTTTTCTACGGTTGGCTCCATAAAAGAACGCGCCCCACGTTTCATTGTCTCTTCGTAAGCGCTTGTTGCATCTTCTACCCAAAGTGCCGCGACTTTTACGCCATCACCATGTTTTCTCAAATGGTCGTGTATAGGAGAATCTTGTGTTAATGGCGTGGTCAATACGATGCGGATCTTATCTTGTTTTAGCACATACGACGTTCTGTCTCGTACTCCGGTTTCTAATCCGGCATAGGCCAATGACTGGTATCCGAAAGCAGTCTTATAATAATGTGCAGATTGTTTTGCGTTTCCTACGTAGAATTCTACATAATCGGTTCCTAATAAAGGAAGAAAATCCTGTGCTCCTTCAAATATTTTTTCTAGTCCGTATTCTACTGATTTTACTTCTTTTGACATGGTATTTATTTTTTGATTCGGTACATCTAATTCTGGAACGCTGTTGATGCGGATAAAATAGATTTACACGGATTTATTAATTTAAAAATGTTGTTATTTACTCTAAAGCCCTAGCCCTGATGAAAGTGGCATCCTTTTTCTGGCTTCTTTAGCCAGGAAAAGATAAAACGTACAGCAGGAAATAGCTCCTTATTATTATATACTTAAGTGCGATTGCTTCGTTCCTCGCAATGACCTAGTCAACCCAAGATTTGTAATACTGACCATCATCTAATCCCATGGCTTCTTCGGTTACCATTAACGGGCGAAATGTATCGACCATTACTGCTAATTCGTGGGTTATGGTTTGGCCAATACTGCGCTCCATTGCTCCTGGTGCGGGTCCATGCGGAATGCCTTTTGGATGCAATGTAATGTGTCCTTGCTCGATATTGTTGCGGCTCATAAAATCGCCATCTACATAGTACAAAACCTCATCACTATCAATATTACTGTGATTATAAGGTGCCGGAATTGCTTTTGGGTGGTAATCATACAATCGTGGACAAAACGAACAAACTACGAATGTTGACGTTTCAAATGTTTGATGAACCGGTGGCGGCTGGTGCACGCGACCTGTTATAGGTTCAAAATTGTGAATGCTGAATCCGTACGGAAAATTATATCCGTCCCAACCTACTACATCAAAGGGATGCGTAGCGTAAACGAATTCATGTATCATTCCTTCTTTTTTGATTTTGATTAGAAAGTCGCCTTTTTCATCGTGCGTTTCTAATTCTGTTGGCAAAATGAAATCGCGCTCGCAAAATGGCGAATGTTCTAAATGCTGACCTGATTCGTTTTTATATCTTTTTGGCGTATAAAAAGGCGCAAAAGATTCTACGTAAAACAATCGATTTTCTGATGTTTCGAAATCAATTTGATAAATCATTCCGCGAGGAATAATCAAGTAATCTCCATATTCGAAAGGAATATTTCCCATCATAGTGCGCAATTTTCCTTTTCCTTTGTGAATGAAAATCATTTCATCGGCATCGGCATTTTTATAGAAATAGTTGCGCAACGATTGTCTTGGCGCAGCCAACCCAATAGTACAATCCTTATTGACTAACATCGCTTTGCGACTGTCCAGAAAATCATCTTCAGGTTTTAACTCAAAACCTTTTAACAACAACGATTTTATGTTTTTTCCAATGGCAATTTTAGGCTCCACCGAATAGGATTTTAGAATTTCCTTTACCTGTGTTGGTCTGTGAACGTGATATAATAATGACGAATGACCGTGAAAACCTTCTGTTCCAAAAAGCTGTTCATAGTATAAACCGCCGTTTGGCTTTTCGAATTGTGTGTGTCTTTTTTGGGGGAAGTTTCCCAATTTATGATATAAAGGCATGATTCTTTTGCTTAAAAATTAACGTTTAAAAGTTTAAAGTTTTATCGAACTAAACTTATTTAATTAAATCAAAAAAATGCAATTTATTCAGGGTTCCTCTTGATGAGAAATTGCAGATATCCTAATAAACCGCTCCAAGTTGTTTTCATGATAACAAATATCGGAATTATTATTGAATTAAATTACAATTAAAACATAAACCCAATGCTAAACCAAGTATATCCTTTTGCATTTTCCGGAGACCAGGAATATTTTATTTCTATAGGTCCAATTCTTGTTTCTAAACCATACCCTACTGCATAACCTGAATATTTTGGGATTGAAATCCAATCTACCGTTTCGAAAATCCTGTCTCCAACATTAGCAAAGTTTGCTGAAAAATTGAAATGATTGTTCTTATAAAACTCATAATCAATCGTTCCTGTTGATTTTATATAACTATTGGCAGCAATACTCAAATAATCATACCCATAAAAATATTTGAAGTTGTTTATAGGATTATAACCGTAACCTCCCAAAATAAAATTAAAAAAAGAAACACTTTTATTCCCAAAGGAGAAACCGGCATCGGTATGAAGTTTAACCGTTACATTTTTAAAAAGTGTTGCAGCCACTCCAAAATCTGCTTTTGCGATGGAAAAAGGTTCAAAAACTCCGGTGTAATCCGAGGACACCAAATACGATTGTATATCGCCTGAAAAATACCATCCTTTTTTTGGGAAATATTTATTATCAAAAGAATCAAATTTCATATAACCAAAAAGACTTAAGTAATTACTGTTATCAATTACCGGGTCAGCATTGGCCAATGTTTCCGACTTTATTTTTAAATATTTTAATTCAACTCCCCCGCCAATCAAAAATTTTTGAACAAATAAAGATTGAAAATAAACCTGATTTGTTAAATCGTGAAAATCAACATTGATTGATTTTACACTCAAAGCTCCTAAATCTAAAGTGCTTATTTCTTTGGCTACATTTCTATTGAATTGATTAAACTGCGATTTGAAACCAAAACTCAAATTAAATCCATTCTCTATATAATAATCTAAATTATACCTGATATTATCTCCCAAAACTATATCCAGAGAAGTTCTGTCATTTTTAAAAAACGTTTTTTTATGGGTCAGGTTAATCAAAACGGCACTCTTGAATAAATTGTCATAATGCAATCCAAATTTCAAATACGTTTTTGTAGGGTTTTCTTTTAAAGTTAAATTTAAATTATCCCCGTTTTCATTTGCATCTAATGAATAGGATATAGCACTGAAATTTTGAGTCGCATTGATATTATTTATTCCCTTTAACAAATCATCATAACACGTTTTAGCTCCCGGTTTAAATCTTAATTTACCTATTACATATTCTTTGGTATAATTATCCAATTCATTGCTATTGATGTCTATAATCTGCAAGCTGTCTGTTGCTAATTTTAGATTCGGCTTTTTATACGGACTAGACTCATCGGCAAGTAATTTTATTTTTTCATAAACTGAGAATGTAGCTTCTTCTCCTTTTCTAATGATTTCTTTTCCTTTGTCGAAGGATACAACTCCGTAGTTTTTTACATCCGGTCTTATATAGACCTCCGTTTCTTTTACATTTTTTTTCATCCTTTCAATGGATTGAAGATTTGTAATTTGGACCAAGATTCTCGTGGCATCTTTAAGCTGGCTCCTATCTAACAAATCATTTTGAACATCAACACCTATTATAATATCCGCGCCTAATTTCCGCACTTCCTCTATTGGATAGTTATTAACGACACCTCCATCCATAAGCACCCTTCCGTCAATTTCCACAGGAGAAAACAAAGACGGAAATGCGGAGCTGGCAATCATAGCCTGTGCCAGATTTCCTTTGTTCAACAGCACTTCTTTTCCGGTTTCTATATCAGTTCCAATACATAAAAAAGGAATTGGAAGCTGATTAAAATCTTTAATATGCCTAACGTTTCTGGTAATTCTGTTTAACAAATTATAATTATACATCCCTTTTGACAGCGCTTCCGGAATACCTATTTTGAGTTTACTAAACGGCAAAATGAGCGCGTACAATTCGTCGTTTCTTTTTTCGTAAAAATTTTTGGAAGATCTTGGAATAAAATCGTTTAATAGTTCGTCAAAATTCGTTGCTTGAAAAATAGAATCAATCTGACTTGCATTATAACCCGAAGCATAAAGACCGCCAATAACTGCTCCCATACTGGTTCCGCCAATGTAATCAATCTTGATTCCCGCTTCTTCCAATACTTTCAAGACTCCAATATGCGCAAATCCTTTTGCACCGCCTCCACTTAAAACTAAACCAATTTTTGGTTTCTTTTGCTCTTGCGAAAACACAGTCAGACTGGCAAAAACAATGAATAATAGAGCGATTTTCTTCATAAGGAGCAATTTGGTAGTAATAGAATTTGGCACGATCCGGTATTATTTGCCCAAATTTCAATAATCTAAATTAATCATTCATTTGTGGCCTTGTAAAATTCGGTAATTTTTTTGGCTTTAGACATACCTATAACGTCAGAAATTTCTTTTTCTGACGCTAATTTCAATCTTTTAACACTTTTAAAGTGTTGAATTAAAGCCAGCATCGTTTTTTCTCCAATCCCGGGAATACTTTCTATCGAAGAATTTAATGCCGCTTTACTCCTTTTATCTCTATGATGTGTAATCCCAAAACGATGCGCCTCGTTGCGCAATTGCTGAATTACTTTCAAGGTCTCCGATCTTTTATCCAGATACAAAGGAATGGAATCACCCGGATAAAATAACTCTTCCAGCCTCTTAGCAATACCGATTATCGTAATTTTTCCTCGCAAACCCAATTCATCGATACTTTTTAATGCCGAGGATAATTGCCCTTTTCCTCCGTCAATGATAATTAATTGTGGCAAAGGCTCGTTTTCATCTAATAATCTTTTGTAACGGCGATAGACCACTTCGGTCATCGAAGCAAAATCATCAGGTCCTTCGACAGTTTTTATATTAAAATGGCGATAGTCTTTTTTGCTTGGCTTTCCGTCCTTGAAAACCACACAGGCCGCAACAGGATTGGTCCCTTGAATGTTCGAGTTATCAAAACATTCGATATGCCTTGGCTCCACAGGCAATCGCAAGTCTTTTTGCATTTGCGCCAGAATCCTTTTAGTATGGCGATCAGGATCTACAATTTGCAATTGTTTCAATTGTTCGATTCGGTAAAACTTAGCGTTGCGAATCGACAAATCCAATATTTGCTTTTTGTCTCCCAATTGTGGAACCGTAATTTTTATGTTTTCACCCAAATCAACGTGAAACGGAACGATAACTTCTCGAGACAGCAATTGAAAACGCTCTCTCAATTCGACAATCGCCAATTCTAATAATTCTTCATCCGACTCGTCGAGTTTCTTTTTGATTTCCATCGTGTGCGAACGAATAATCGAACCGTGAGAAATTTGCAGGAAATTCACATACGCCGCACTTTCATCAGAAACTATTGAAAAAACATCAATATTCGTGATTTTAGGATTTACAATTGTGGAACGTGATTGGTAATTTTCGAGGATTTCTATTTTCTCTTTGATTTTTTGCGCTTCTTCAAAATGCATATCAGCGGCCAAATTGGTCATGACGCGTTTGAAATCCTTCATACTTTCCTTGAAATTTCCTTTCAGGATTTCGCGAATCGCGTCAACTTGCTTTTGGTAATTTTCTAACGTTTCGTGACCTTCACAAGGTCCCATGCAATTACCAATATGATATTCGAGACAAACCTTGAATTTTCCGCTTTCAATATTGCTTTTACTCAAATCATAGTTGCAGGTTCGTAGCGGATACAATTCTTTTATCAGTTCTAAAATAGTGTTTACGGTTTTAAAACTGGTATAAGGTCCAAAATATTCCGACCCATCTTTGACCATTCTTCGAGTGGCAAAAATGCGTGAAAAAGGTTCTTTCTTGATACACAACCACGGATAACTTTTGTCATCCCGCAACAATACGTTGTAACGCGGCTGTAATGTTTTTATCAGATTATTTTCCAATAACAGCGCATCGGTTTCCGTAGGAACAACAATGTGTTTTATGGTTACAATTTTCTTTACAAGCACATTGGTTTTGGCCGTATCATGAATTTTATTAAAATAAGAAGAGACTCTTTTTTTTATGTTTTTGGCTTTGCCCACATACAAAATTTTCCCTTCCTTATCGTAATATTGATATACGCCGGGACCGTCTGGTAAGGTTTGAATTTGTAAGGCTAAAGTTGCTGGATTCATGTAACAAAGTTAATCTCAAAAATCACGAAATACAAATCAATGCTCTTGAAATCTTTCTGGCGAAATTTTTATCAGAATTTTAGTTTCTAATTCGTTATTATCGTTATTTTTATCTTTTCAAGAACTTATGATAAAAACCAATCCCGCGCCAATCGTAATTTTCGGCGAAAGCATTATTCCTGGCGAAAGTAAAACTATCAATGTCGAAATTGCCCGATTACACACCACTACAAAACTAAACATTCCCGTTATTATTCGCCGTTCTAAAATTGATGGTCCCGTGGTGCTTTTCTCAGCAGGAATTCATGGAGATGAAATTAATGGTGTCGAAATCGTTCGGCAACTTATCAGCAAGAAAATAAACAGGCCAAAAAAAGGTACAATCATTTGTATTCCTATCATTAACGTATACGGATTTGTCAATAAATCCAGGGAATTTCCTGATGGCAGGGATTTAAACAGGGTTTTTCCCGGCAGCAAAACAGGTTCTTTAGCCAGCAGATTCGCTTTTCATATTTTAACGGAGATTATGCCAATTGTACAATATGCCGTTGACTTTCATGCCGGTGGCGCCAGTCGTTTCAATGCGCCGCAAATTCGTCTTACCCAGAACAATGAACCGTTAAAAATATTGGCAGATGTTTTTAATGCTCCGTTTACGTTGTACTCCAAAAACATTTCAGGTTCTTTCAGAAGTTCCAGTGAAAAAATGAATGTAAAAATGCTGCTTTTCGAGGGCGGAAAATCACTTGACATTAATAATTCCGTAGCCGATGAAGGAGTTAATGGCGCAAAACGCCTATTGTCACACCTTGGCATGTTAGATCCAAAACATACGGCAATCAAACCAAAATCGCCTTCAATCTATATTGAAAAATCAGGTTGGATTAGAGCCAAATGTTCCGGATTGTTGCACGATTATAATACTATTGGTAATTTTGTACAAAAGGGAACAATTCTAGCCACCATAACAGATCCGTACGGAAAGTTTGAGCGAAAAGTTAAAGCGCCAAATGATGGTTACGTGATCAACGCCAATCATTCCCCTATTGTTTACGAAGGCGATGCTATTTACCACATGTCAAACACTACTGAAGAGGATGAAGAATAAAATCTGTTTTTCAGTCAACATTCCTTTTAGCAATCAAAAACCCTTTCAGAAAACCTAACATTTATCATGTTTTTTATCGTTTTATCACAGTAGTTTTGACTAAAACTACTGTGTATGCAATTCTGGAAAAAATTATCCCAAAAAGAAAGACAAGAGCGCATTCAAAAAGCGTTGAACGAAAACGTAAATTTTGCCCATGATGCTTCTTTGGGGTATCCTGCATCTAAATTAGACGGAAAAGTATTCAATAGTGATGCGCCTTTCCTGAAAGATGCTCCTACCCTCCAAACCTATGTTGCCAATCCCAATCATATTGGATGCCACACCCTTGGCACTTCCGAAAAAGCATTTAAAGGAACACAGGAAATGGAACGTGAAGTCTTGAATGTTCTTGCCGTGGATATTTTCAAAGTGCAACCCGATTCTTTTGACGGTTACATTGCCCCTGGCGGAACAGAAGCAAATATTCAAGCCATCTGGATGTATCGCAATTATTTTATGTATAACCTGAATGCCAAACCTGCTGAAATAGTTATCATTGCATCAGAAGATACGCATTATTCCATTCCGAAAGCGGCCAACTTGTTGATGCTCGATTGGCTAAAAATTCCCGTTGATTTTAAAACCCGTGTTATAGATGCTTTTTCTCTTGAAAATATCATTATCAATGCAAAAGAAGGAGGCAAAAAATATTTCATCGTAGTTTCAAATATGGGAACAACCATGTTTGGTGCCGTAGACAATCCTGACGATTATATCCAGATACTGGAAAAACAACATTTAACATATAAACTGCACATTGATGGAGCTTATGGCGGATTTGTTTATCCGTTTAGCAATAAAAATTGCGACATCAATTTTGAGAATCCAAAAATCAGCTCCATAACCATTGACGCACACAAAATGCTTCAGGCTCCATACGGAACCGGCGTGTTTATTTGCCGAAAAGGTTTAATTGAAAACGTACTGACCAAGGAAGCTGAATATGTCGAAGGAATGGATTTGACGCTTTGCGGAAGCCGCTCGGGAGCAAATGCTATAGCGGTATGGATGATATTGTTCACCTATGGTCCTTTTGGATGGTGTGAAAAAATTCGCGTTTTACAAATGCGAACCGAGTGGTTATGCGAACAGTTGGATGATTTGAATCTACCCTATTTCAGGGAACCTTACATGAACATTGTAACCATTCCGTCAGAACACATCACTAAAGCATTGGAAGAAAAATACGATTTGGTTCCCCAAAAACACGGCAATGGCAATCAATGGTATAAAATTGTGATTATGGATCACGTTGAAGTGGATCATTTGAGTACTTTTATAACCGATTTAAAAGCGACCATTCATGCTAAAAAAGGAATTACGACAAAAGTACAAAGCATTACGGAAACAACTTTCTGAAAATGAACTAGAGGAAATGAGTTTGGCTGTTGCCAATAAACTACTCAAACTTCCTATTTGGGAGAAAACCTATTTTCATATTTTCTTACCCATTACAGAACAAAAAGAAATCAATACTGAATTTATCCTGCACTTATTATCCGGAAAAGACAAGGAGGTTATTGTTTCGAAATGCGATTTTAAAACTTGTGATTTGGTTCATTTTCTTTTGACAGACAACACCCGAATCAAGAAAAACGAATACAATATCCCGGAACCTGTAGATGGAATTGAAGTTCCTTCGCATAAAATTGATGTGGTTTTTGTGCCGCTTTTGGCTTTCGACAAAAAAGGGCATCGCGTGGGGTATGGCAAAGGGTTTTACGATAAATTCTTATCGGAATGCAAATCGGATGTAATTAAAATTGGTCTTTCTCTTTTTGAATCCGAAGAATTGATTACCGATATTTTTGAAGGTGATATAAAACTGGATTATTGCGTAACCCCATATTCCATTCACTCTTTTTAATTTTTAATCCGTACTTTCGCAACAGATTAAATCTAATTAAGTTATGAGAACATTTAAAAATTCAAGATTTGCCGTAAGCGTTATGGTTATTCTATTTGCAGTTTCATTTTCAAACTGTAGCATTCACACCAGAACCAGCGGATCTACCTATAAAGCTAAAAAACTCCCACCGGGTCAAGCTAAAAAAATATATGGCGGAAAAAGCGCTAAACGTTACGCACCCGGACATAATAAAAATTAATAAAAGAAAAAGACCTATTCAAATATGAAATAGGTCTTTTTTTATGTTGTGAATTCTTAGTTGAAAATTTAGGCTGTTTTGTGATGAAATGCTTTTTTGTTGAAAAAAATCAAAATCCCAACTCCTGTAGAAATAGCCATATCGGCAACGTTAAAAATAGCGTTGAAAAAAGTAAATTCTTTTCCGCCCCAAATTGGTAACCAACTTGGTAGATTTCCGTGCCAAAAAGGAAAGTAAAACATATCAACTACTTTTCCGTGAAACCAAGTTCCATAAGGTTGATCCGAGAATAAAGTAGCTAATTGTTGTTGACTATCGTCAAAAATAACTCCGTAAAAAACAGAATCAATGATGTTCCCGAAAGCACCAACAAGAATTAATGAAATCGCGACAATTAAATAATCCGAACTCTTCTTTTTCACTGAATCCCACAACCAATATCCAATTCCACCTACAGCGGCGATTCTAAAAAGAGTTAAAAATAATTTTCCATAAATTCCAGGAATTTGAACGCCCCAAGCCATTCCCTCATTTTCAATGAACAGAATTTTGAACCATTTGAACACTTCAACTTCTTCTCCTAAAATAAAATTAGTTTTAATGTAAATTTTAGAAACTTGATCAACAAGTAATAAGATAAAAATAAGGAGATACGCTTTTCGTAATGACATTTTATAAATTTTAATGGCGCAAAAATAACAATTTAATCAAAAAAAACGCTCCCAATGGAGCGTTAAATGTTGTTTAACAAGAGGTTTATCGTTGTAAGTTCTTTGCTTCGATACTCATTGTTGCATGAGGAACGATTTTTAATCTTTCTTTCCCAATTAATTTGCCTGTAACTTTACAAATTCCGTACGTTTTATTTTCTACACGGAAGAGTGCATTTTTCAAATCACGAATAAACTTCTCCTGACGAATCGCCAGTTGTGAGTTTGCTTCTTTAGACATCGTTTCGCTTCCTTCTTCAAAGGCTTTAAACGTAGGCGAAGTATCGTCAGTCCCGTTATTCAAATCATTCATATACGCACTTTTTATCAAATCTAGATCTGCTTGCGCTTTATGAATTTTGCTAAGGATTATCTCTTTGAACTCTGCTAAATCAGCTTCTGAGTATTTTGTAGCTTCATCTACCATCTTTATATTATTTTGAAATTAATATCATTGTTTTTATATCATCAAACTCAATTTCTGTACCGTTTTCTATTTCATCTACAAAAACCAAATCGCTGGTTAATGTTTCCGATTTTATATACGCTTCGTTTTTAAGAATCGCCTCTTCTAGAATTCCATTTCTTTTCAATTGAACTTTAATTTTATCGGTAACTTCAAATCCTGAATCTTTACGGATATTCTGAATTCTGTTTACCAATTCCCTGGAAATTCCTTCTTGTTTTAATTCTTCAGAAATTGTAATGTCAAGCGCAACCGTTATTCCGTTTGAATTGGCTACTAACCAACCTTCAATATCCTGTGATGTTATTTCTACATCTTCTAAAGTTAAAATTACGTTATTTCCTGCAATAACAATATTCAGACTTCCTTCCTTGTCCAATTGACTGATTTGCTCTTTTGAAAACCCTTGTATTTCCTTAGAAATCAAGCCCATATCCTTTCCAAAACGTGGTCCGAGCGCCTTAAAATTAGGTTTAATCTGTTTCACCAAAACACCGGAAGCATCGTCCAAAAGTACTATTTCTTTCACGTTTACCTCTGCTTTTATAAGGTCAGAAACAGCTTCAATTTCAGCCCTCTGACTGTCGTCAAGTACCGGTATCATTACCTTTTGCAAAGGTTGACGCACCTTTATCATTTCCTTTTTTCGGAGTGATAAAACCAATGATGAAATGGTCTGTGCTTTCTGCATTTTGCTCTCTAATATTTTATTAACATAGTTTTCAACCGAAATTGGAAACTCCGCCAAATGTACACTGTCATATTTTTCCGACTGTGTTGCTAAAGTTAAGTCTCTGTAAAGTTTGTCCATAAAGAATGGAGCAATTGGAGCACCCAGTTTACTTATGGTTAACAAACAAGTATATAAGGTTTGATACGCCGCGATTTTGTCCTGCGCATATTCCCCTTTCCAGAAGCGTCTTCTGCACAAACGAACGTACCAGTTACTCAAGTTTTCCTGTACAAATTCAGAGATTGCACGAGCCGCTTTTGTTGGTTCATAGTCCGCATAAAAACCATCCACTTCTTTTATCAAAGTGTTCAATTCCGACATGATCCATTGGTCAATTTCCGGTCTTTCGTTTAACGGAATTTCCGCTTCGGCATATTTAAATCCGTCTATATTCGCATACAAACTAAAGAACGAATACGTGTTGTACAATGTCCCGAAAAATTTTCTGCGCACCTCAGCGATCCCTTCTAAGTCAAATTTCAGGTTATCCCAAGGATTCGCATTCGAAATCATATACCAACGCGTGGCATCAGGACCGTATTCTTGTAATGTTTCAAAAGGATCTGCGGCATTCCCTAAACGTTTGGACATTTTTTGTCCGTTTTTGTCTAAAACCAATCCGTTAGAAACTACATTTTTATACGCTACCTTATCAAAAACTAATGTTGCAATAGCGTGCAACGTGTAAAACCAACCACGCGTTTGATCGACTCCTTCCGCTATAAAATCCGCTGGAAAATCTTTATTTTGGTCAATTTTATCTTTGTTTTCAAAAGGATAATGCCATTGTGCATACGGCATGGAACCTGAATCAAACCAAACGTCAATCAAATCAGCTTCCCGTTTCATCGGTTTGCCAGAAGCAGAAACCAAAGTGATTTCATCGACCACATTTTTATGTAAATCAATCAAATCATAATTTGATTCCTCCATATTTCCAATTTCGAAACCTTTAAAAGGATTTTCTTTTTGGAAACCTGCAGCGATTGATTTTTCGATTTCGTTGTATAATTCTTCAACAGAACCAATTAAAATTTCTTCCGTCCCTTCTTCAGTTCTCCAGATTGGCAATGGAATTCCCCAATAACGAGAACGTGATAAATTCCAGTCATTCGCGTTTTTCAACCAATTTCCAAAACGTCCTTCTCCGGTTGCTTTTGGCTTCCAGTTAATCGTCTCGTTAAGGTCAAACATTCTGTCTCTAACCTCCGTGATTTTTATAAACCAAGAATCTAAAGGATAATATAAAATAGGTTTATCCGTTCTCCAGCAATGTGGATAACTGTGTACGTATTTCTCTACTTTAAACGCTTTATTTTCTTCTTTTAATCGAATGGCGATTTCAACATCTACCGAACGTTCCGGCGCTTCACCCTCGTTATAATATTCGTTTTTGACATATTTACCGGCATATTCACCCATGTGAGAAGTGAATTTTCCTTGCAAATCCACTAACGGAACCGGAGTTCCATTTTCATCCAAAACTAACATTGGCGGAACTTCAGGCGTAGCTTCTTTGGCTACTTTTGCATCATCAGCACCAAATGTTGGTGCCGTATGTACAATTCCTGTTCCATCTTCGGTAGTAACGAAATCTCCAGCAATTACTCTAAAAGCATTTTCTGGATTTTGGTACGGTAATGCAAATGGTAATAATTGCTCGTAACGTATATCAACCAAATCAGCTCCTTTACATTCAGCCAAAACCTGATACGGAATTTTCTTATCGCCTTCTTTGAAATTTTCAAAATCAGCTGGTTCAGTACTTTCGAAGAAACCTTTTCCGAATTGTTTTCCAACTAAATTCTTAGCCAAAATCAATGTTGCCGGACGGAAAGTATATTGATTAAATGTTTTTACTAATGCATAATCGATTTTTGGACCTACAGCCAAGGCAGTATTACTTGGCAATGTCCAAGGCGTTGTCGTCCAAGCCAAGATAAAGATTTCATCTAAATCCAAAGCTTCTAATTTGTAATGCTGTAAGTTTTTTGAAGTGATATAATCGTAAAATCTAGAAAACAACAATTCTTTGTGCGCATCAATCACTTTAAACTGTGCTACAACCGTCGTATCAGTTACATCTCTATAACTTCCGGGCTGATTCACTTCGTGAGAAGACAAACCCGTTCCAGCTTTTGGGGAATACGGTTGTATCGTGTAGCCTTTGTACATCAAATCCTTGTTATAGATTTGTTTCAAAATCCACCAAACCGTCTCCATATATTTAGGCTTATACGTCACATATGGATCTTCCATATCAACCCAATACCCCATTTTTTCGGTCAAATCATTCCATACATCGGTATAACGCATCACGGTTTTTTTACACGCTTCGTTATACTCTTCGATGGAAATGGTCTTTCCAATATCTTCTTTGGTAATCCCTAATTCTTTTTCAGTACCTAATTCCACAGGCAAACCATGCGTATCCCAGCCCGCTTTACGCTTCACCTGGAATCCTTTTTGAGTTTTATATCTGCAAAAAATATCCTTAATCGCACGCGCCATTACGTGGTGAATTCCAGGCAATCCATTTGCCGAAGGCGGACCTTCAAAAAATACGAATGGTGGGTTTCCTTCACGAGTGGTTACGCTTTTCTCAAATATATTTTCTTTCTTCCAAAAATCAAGTACTTCTGACGCTACCGTTGGTAAGTCAAGTCCTTTGTATTCAGTAAATTTTGTGCTCATTTTGTCCTTTTCTAAATCGAGGTGCGAAAGTAAGGAATTTTGAATAAAAGAAAGAAAAGAAGAGGAAAAATAGACGAAATTGGACCGATAATTCGATAAAATGGAATCAAAATATCCTTTTATTGCTTTCTAAGAGAAAACTTCTTTCAAAACCTCCAAAGATTTTGGCTTTTTAAAGCCATCCAAATGAAAACTGTAGTAATCAATCAGTATTCTCAAAACGATTTGTCTTTCAATAACATGGAATATTTTTTGATTGTTATCGAATTTTAAATCAATCAACTTTTTAAACAAATTGCTTTCATGTTCCGTGAGCGAACTGATGGCATGAAACGGTGTAAAAATGCCCTCGGTCATTTCGAAAAAAGGCATATTCATATTAGAAATATCAGGATAAAAACCCAAATATTTTGTAGTTTCCAATAATAAAATCAGATGAAAATTGGCAATTTCATCATGGTTATCGAGCCAATGCAAAGCAGTTTCCAAAAAGGTGAACAGATGTTCATTCGTTTCTTCTTCATGAATGGAATGATGCAGCATTTCTGAAATGAACATCACAATCGTACTTTTATAAATATCCGAATGGATGGAATGAAAAGGAGACGCAATTTTTATTTCCTTGAAATTTTCTAAAGTGCCTTTGTTTTTATGAACCGCTTCAATTTCGAGAATGGTCAATGGCTGAAAATAGGCAATTTTCTGATTTGCTTTTCGGCTCGAAAAAGCATCCCGAACAAAATAGGACTTCAAACCATGAGACAACGTAAAGCATTTCACAATCAAGCTTTTTTCCTGAAATTTTAAAGACGAAATAACAATGGCTTTGGTTTTGACCTGCATTCTTTTGGTAGAGGTTATAAGTTGGAGGTTATGAGTTAAGAGTTCAAAAACTTATAACGGATAACTTTTTTTTAACGAATTATCATCACTTTTTTAACTTTTGTTTCCACTCCGTCTTGTGCCGAAATAAAAATCATATACACACCCGAAGCCACTTTGTGTTTCCCAAAAGCAGTTGTATCCCATTCTATAGTTCCGCCTTCTGAGATTTTTTCAAAAACCAGATTTCCTTCAATATCGGTGATTTTAACATTGGCTTTATCCAATAATCCCGCAATTTTAACCGTTCCTTGGTATTCCGGCCGCACCGGATTTGGATACACATAGGCGTTATTTAAAGTATCATTTGGTGCAGTCGCAGTTCCTTTGAAAGAAATTAAACCTTTGGCAGTAGCTATAAAAACTTCGCCTGTAGCGCTATTGATATCAATGTCATTTATAACATTGCTGGGCAACGGCGAATTATTTATCGTAAAATGATATTTGGTTTCCTGACCGTTTGGCGAGACCAAAAACAAACCCGAATCGGCGGTGCCAATCCATTTATTATTTGCTCCGTCAACAACAATATCCGTAATAAATTGTTCGTATAATAATTCTTGCGCCAGATTATCGTCTAAAATAATGATGGGGTTCGTTGTCATCTGGTCTTCTGTTTGAAAACTGTCTACATTCGGCAAAACCCGCAATCCTTTTGTGGTTCCTATCCAAAGCTGGTTTCTATTATCCACCACAACTACGTTTACATTTGAAATAGGCAAATTTCCGGTATCAGGACCGGCTGTTATTTTTTTGAAGACATTGTTACTTTCATTAAAACCAATAACCCCATCTTCACTTGTAGAAAGCCATTTAGTTCCATTTTTATCAATGGCAATTGTTCCAAAATTATTGTCAATAGCCGAATCCAGAATATTGTCCATAGCATAACTTTGCCATTGACCATCAGATTTGAACACTTTCAATCCATTTTTTATTCGGCTGGTGGTAACCCAAAGATTTCCTGATTTGTCAAATGCCGTTCCGTTAACCCTTATGTCTATATAATTGGGACCAACGAAGGTCAAAGACTCAAGACCACTATTGGTTTGATTGTACAAAATTGTAGGTTTATCATCTTCAATTTTTAGCAAACCCGAAAAAAAAGAACTCGCATACACTTCATTTTCATTGCTGGGATTAACTGTAATTCGGGTCATCGATTGTGCCCCTAAAACCTCTTGATAAGGAATATTCAACCATCCTGTTGCACTAAATTTGCTTATACCGTAACTGTCTAACGGATACGGATTATAATCTGCTGAATAATCTCCGTAAACCGTCCAAAGAACACTTGTCGTGGCGTCAAGGCCAAATATATTGTTCCGAGAAGGGCCAATAGGCGTTATATTTTCGAAAGTTACTCCCGAAGAAAGCGAAGCTGTAATCAATCCATTTTCTTTTGTTCCAATGAAAATAGCATCCCCAATTATTGTGGCACACGTAAAACTTGGAGTACTGTCCGTGATTTGATTTGTATTTATTTGGCGCACCAAAGCCATCTGATTGTTATAAATATAAATACTGTTCAAAGTAGTCACTATTACATAATCCGCTGTTGCTCTCATGTCCAATGAAGGCTGAGAAAGCTGGATAAATCCTGTAAAGGAATTGGAAACCGAATTAAATTTATGAATGTATCCGGAAGCATTAATAGCAAACAAATCCGTTCCAAAAGTCACAACGCTTGACCAACTTCCTGCTGCAATTGTTTCCCATTGATTGTAATCGATTAAGTTTTTATTGGAAATAGTAGCCCTTCGCATGCCGTTATTTGTGGCTGCATAGATAAATCCATTAAAAAGTGCTGTTTGGTTCACCATGATTTCGGCTCCATTATCGCCAATAAAATAAGTGTCCCCAAATTGCATGGTAGCCAGATTAAACTGAACGATTCCAAAATCACAGGAAACATAGACAATCCCTTCAAATTCCATGAAGTGATTGATTTTTTTTATATTCGGAGGAAGTTGTTTATTGATAATGTCGACCACATTCAGCATGCTTCCATCGGCTTCGTTAATGACTATTATCAGTCCGTTTTCGTATCCTACAATTGTTATATTGAATGTTGCACTGTGATATACTGATGAAATAGTCTGTCCGGAAAGCCCGTCAATAGTGTTCGTTGTTTTAATTACGTTTGTCGATACGTTTTTTGAAAACAAAGCATTTTCGGAAGCAGCAAAAACAGCCGTTGCAGATTCTGAGACATCTTTAATTTCATTGTAAGAGAAATAGCCTTGCCACGACAGGTTACTTTGGGCAAAACCCATTTGGATAAAAAGTAAAAGCAAAAAATATAAAACGCTCTTTTTCATTATTTGCATCAATATTGGTTTACAAATATAGAACAAACGAAAGTCTTAGCATTTTGTTACGCAAAAAAAAAGCCTTTCATCCATCCCCGAATCGGGATGGTGAAAGGCTTTTAAGTAAGAGATTTTTGAATGATGATTAACGATTTTTGATTTCAGATTTATTTTAAAATTAACGACCCATTTTATTATAAAAATTAAATTTTTAAATAATTTCATCTTTTTGCAAATCTGAAATCAAAAATCGTTAATCAAAAATCGTTAATCAAAAATCTTAAATATAAAGTATCAAAATTCCTTAATCAAAACAACATTACACCACTCCTTGAGCAAGCATAGCATCAGCTACTTTTACAAATCCGGCAATGTTTGCACCTTTTACATAGTTCACATATCCTTCTTCGTCAGTACCATATTTTTTACATTGATTGTGTATTCCAACCATGATTTCTTTTAATCTAGAGTCCACTTCTTCACTCGTCCAGTTTAAACGAATAGAGTTTTGCGTCATCTCTAATCCTGAAGCTGCAACACCACCTGCATTTGCTGCTTTACCAGGAGCAAAAAGCACTTTAGCTTTCAAGAACAGTTTCATAGCTTCTAAAGTACATGGCATATTCGCCGCTTCAGTTACACAAATAACACCATTAGCAATTAAGTGTTTGGCATCTTCCTCGTTCAACTCATTCTGAGTAGCACAAGGTATAGCAACATCCACTTTTACTTCCCATACACTTTTCCCTTTGTGGAAAACTGCATTTGGATATTTTTCTAAATAAGCTTCGGCTCTATTATCACCTCTGGCTCTCATTTCAAGCATGAAGTCAATTTTATCTCCAGAGATTCCTTCTTCATCATAAATATAACCATCAGGACCAGAAATAGTAACTACTTTTCCTCCAAGATCATTTACTTTTAAAGCTACTCCCCAAGCAACATTACCAAATCCAGAAATAGAGACTCTTTTTCCTTTGATGTTTTGACCAATAGTATTCAGCATTTGTTCTGCAAAATAAACCACTCCGTAACCTGTTGCTTCCGGTCTGATTAAAGAACCACCATAAGCCAATCCTTTTCCGGTTAAAACTCCGGTAAACTCATTTTTTATTCTCTTGTATTGACCAAATAAATACCCGATCTCTCTGGCTCCAACTCCGATATCCCCAGCGGGAACGTCTAATTGTGGCCCGATGTGTCTGCACAATTCAGTCATGAAAGACTGACAGAAACGCATCACTTCCCCATCAGATTTCCCTTGTGGATCAAAATCAGACCCTCCTTTTCCTCCACCCATTGGCAAAGTAGTCAAACTGTTTTTGAATACTTGTTCAAAGGCTAGAAATTTAAGCACTGATAAATTTACCGTATGATGAAAACGAATTCCACCTTTGTAAGGTCCAATTGCTGAATTCATTTGAATTCTAAAACCCCTATTCACTTGAATTTCTCCTTTATCGTCTACCCAAGGGACACGAAATATAATAGAACGCTCCGGTTCAGCTATTCTGAGAAGCAAATTTTTTCCGTCGTATTTTTTTTGCTCTGCAATAAATGGAATTACAGTCTCTGCAAATTCCCTAACAGCTTGAATAAATTCAGGTTCATTTGGATTTTTGGCCTCAACTTGAGCCATAAAATCATTTATTTTTAGTAACATAGATTATAAATAATTTAATTAAGAAAACGATTTCGTTATAATTCACAAAGATACATTTTATAAAAATATTCAGACTCTATTTTTTCGATTTCTAAATAGAATTATCTTTTTATTACCCATTTTCAAACAATTGTGTTTATGATATACTCATTTAAACCAAATGACTAGGACTTTCGTAAGTAAATAAGAATTTGTCTGCTTATTTTTAATTTTATTTTTATATTCGGTATGCATGATGTTTTCATATATTTGTCAAGATTAGAAAAGCAACCACTAATGACCAAACAAACAATCCTCATTTTAGTACTCTATTTTGGATTTTCCCCTGATTCAAACGCGCAATTCGGTGGATTTTCTCATGAAATAGGGGTGATAGCAGGGCCCGTTGCCTTTCAATCCGACTATGGGGAACGTCATGATCTTTCAACAAACGCTGGAAATACCGGTATTGGAATCGGGATTATTCACTATCTCAATTTTTCTTACAAAGCGGAATGTAACTGTTTTACGCCTGAAACTTATTTTAACGACCATTTTAAATTAAGATCAGAACTCTCTTATAATAAAACCGAATTAGAACATTTTGGAGAATGGGTAGAGCCAAACAAAACTTCTCTTGGAGCACGACAATTACGGGCAATGACGGGGAGTACGGCTGTAACTAATATCGGTATGCAACTTGAATATTTCCCTTGGAGCATTCGTGATTTCACTGCCAGAATAGGAAGTTTTGGACCCTTTATCAGTCTTGGTGGACAATTCAGCTATTATAATGCTGAAGCCTCATCAACATTAGGCCCATTAGGAACTCCCTTAACTACATTTCCTAAATATTTAACTCCAACTGACGGCCGTCCTTACGGTTTTTCTACCGAAAGCGGAACCGTGTGGTCTGTAATATCCAGTGTGGGAACTCGTTATAAATTAAGCCCATTACGAGATTTAATGGTTGATTTAAGATTTCAATATTTTTTCTCCAACTGGGTAGACGGTTTAAATCCTAATCCGGAACTTTACAAAGAAAACAAAGCGAATGACTGGTTGGTCTGGTTCAATGTGGGTTACATTTATTACTTACAATAGCGTCTAAACAACAACCATTTATAAAAAAACAAAGCCCCAATTCTGAAATTTAGAATTGGGGCTTTGTTTTTAATAATTTATGCTAACGCTTGTTTCAAGTCTTCAATCAAATCCTCAGCATCTTCTATACCTACACTTAATCGAACCAGATCATCTGTAATTCCAACTTCCTTTCGTTTGTCTTCCGGAATAGATGCGTGCGTCATTAAAGCCGGATGATTCGCTAATGATTCCACTCCACCTAAAGATTCAGCCAGTGTGAAAACATTTAATTTCTCCAGAAAATCAATCGCATCTTCTTTTTTGCCTGAAACAAAAGTAAAAGACACCATTCCTCCAAAACCACTCATTTGCTTTTTGGCAATTTCATGATACGGATGGCTTGGTAACCCAGGATAATATACTGTTTTAACCTTTGGATGGTTATTCAAAAATTCCACTACTTTTCCTCCATTTTCACAATGTCTTTCGACACGCAAATGCAAGGTTTTAATTCCTCTTAATACCAAGAAACTGTCCATTGGCCCCAATGTTGCTCCAGTCGCAAATTGTTGAAAATGCAATTGTTCTCCAAGTGCTTCATCTTTTACAATCAAAGCGCCGGCAATAACATCAGAATGGCCTCCCAAATATTTAGTCGCCGAATGCATCACGATATCAGCTCCCAGGTCTAATGGTTTTTGCAAATAAGGTGTCGCAAAAGTATTATCAACAGCAAAAAGGATTTTCTTTTCCTTGGTAATTTTTGCAATTTCTTGAATATCGGCCAATTTCATCAAAGGATTCGTTGGTGTTTCTACCCAAACCAGTTTCGTGTTTTCGTTGATTAATGACTTGAATTTCTCTAGGTCATTCATGTCCACAAAATGGAATTTTATACCGGAATTTTTATAAATACGGGTAAACATTCTATACGTTCCACCATACAAATCATCCATGGAAATGATTTCGTCACCAGCTTTAAAAGAACGTAAAACACAATCTGTGGCAGCTAATCCTGACGAAAAAGCCAATCCTCGTGTTCCATTTTCAATACTTGCCAATGCGTTTTCCAAAGCACTTCTGGTAGGATTTGCAGCTCTACTGTACTCATAATCCGGATTTATAGGCTGTCCCGGACTGGTTTGTACAAATGTTGACGTTTGATATACTGGCGGCATAACTGCTCCCGTACTTGGATCATGATGCTGACCTCCGTGAATAACCTTCGTATTGAATTTCATATCTTTTAATTTTAAAATGCTAAATAACTTCACAAATTTACCCTTTAATTTATTTTAACCAAGCAACAAGAGGTACCTTTGTATTTAATTAACAATTTTGAGATGAAACACTTTATAATTTATACTTTATTCCTTTTTTTAATAACAGGTTGTTCCAATGAATTGGCTTTTAAAGACCAATCTTTTCAAAAAAAAACAACTTTACCCTGCAAAGAAAATTGTCCTGAGATAACTGTAAAAATCCCTGTTGCAAAAAATGATCCTATTGTAGCGGACAGCATCAATAAAAAAGTGTTTTCAGTATTGAAAGAGATTATTTATTTTGGCGAAAAACCATATACATCAACAGATTATGATGGATTGTTAGCCTCATTTATCGATTCCTATGAGAAACTCCAAAAAGATTTCCCGAATGATACCTTTGGCTGGGAAGCTGAAATTAAAGGAAGTGTAAAATACCAGTCCGAAAGTGTTTTGAATATAGAAATCAACCATTACACCTATACGGGTGGCGCTCACGGATATCAAGGATTGCGTTCACTACTTTTTGACCCCACTACCGGAAAATCCATTTCGAATGAGGAATTGTTCAATGACAAGGATGCTTTTATGGCTTTCGCCGAAAAAAAATTCAGAGCCAAATATAAGATTCCAACAAACAAATCAATCAATGCAACCGGATTGATGTTTGAAGACGAGAAATTCAATCTCCCCCAAAATATTTTTTATACCGATAAAGGGTTGCTGCTTTATTACAATTCGTATGAAGCGGCATCGTATGCTGATGGTCCAAAAGAATTATTATTGCCTTATACCGAAGTGAATGATTATTTGGCGGTTAAATAAATTTTCGGATACTCATCATCATTCCGGCGTGAAGTGCTTCGTGATAGACATTAAAAACCATCGCATCTTCGGCAGTTTTTATCGTAAAACCAGTCATGGTTGTAAATTCCTGGAAATCTTTGAATACTTTTTTCTCTAAATCCGCTTTGGTTTGATTGATGGTTTCAAAAAGAAATGACTGAATTTCATCTACATCAGCTTGCGTTGCGTCTTGTTCCGGCTTGGTCCCTCTTTTATATTTTTCGACCATCTCATCTGAAATCATCATAGGCAAACCTGACAATTTGTAAACCAACATTTGCTGAACCACCACAATATGCCCAATATTCCAAATCAGATTATTGCTATAGCCTTTCGGAATTGTGTTGAGTTGCTCTAATGTATATCCTTGTAAAAACTTTGACAAGGTATTTCTACTGTTTTCGGTAACGCTGAATGTTTGATTCATTTTTCTATTTTTTTGATAAAATAATTATTTTTTTTGACTTAAATAAACTTTCTAATACTCATAATCACTCCCGTATGTAGTGCTTCATGATAGTTATTAAAAGATAAAGCATCTTCAATACTTTTAATAGTTAAGCCTATTGAAGTGGTATATTCCTGATAATTTTTAAAAATTTCATTATTAAAATCAACTTCGGTTTGATGGATGGTTTCAAAAAGTAACGACCGAATTTCTCTCACCTCAGCCTGAGTAACATCTTGAACCGGCTTGGTTCCTCCTTTGTATTTATCGAACAACTCGTCTGATATAATCATAGGCACTCCCGAAAATTTATAGACCAACTTTTGTTGTGTAACCACAATGTGAGCGATATTCCAAATCAAATTATTATTAAATCCCAGAGCCATTTTATTCAATTGTTCCAAAGTATAATTTTCCAGAAATTGTGACAACACTTTTCTACTCGCTTTGGCAATATCGAATGTTTGATGCATTTTTTTATTTTTTTGATAAAAATAATCATTTTCCGTATCAAATGATTTTTCTTTGCACAAAGAAATTGCTATTTACATGGACAAAATATACTATCTCGCTTCTTGCGATACCTGCAGAAAAATCATAAAATCATTACCGAAAGATCATAACTTGAAGTTTCACGACATCAAACAAGACCCAATTACTGTAGCAGAATTGGAACAAATGCGCGAACTTTCCGGAAGTTACGAAGCGCTTTTCAGCAAAAAGGCACAGTTGTACAAATCAATGGATTTAAAGAATAAATCGTTGACTGAAGACGATTACAAAAAATACATTTTGGAACATTACACCTTTTTGAGTCGTCCTGTTTTTATTATCAAAGACAAGATTTACATTGGCAACACACAACAAAACATGCATCAAGTAATGCTTGCTTTTGCAAATGTCTAAAAGAAATCTCGCACTTATTGGCGCCACCTTTGTTTCCTTGATTTATGGCGTTACGTTTACCATTGCCAAAGATGTCATGCCATTATATATTGACGCCTATGGCTTTATCCTGTTGCGCGCCGGCGGTTCGATGATTTTGTTTTGGTTGGTTTGGCTTTTTATGCCGAAAGAGAAAATTGCGTTCAATGATTTTCCTCGAATTATTGCAGCGGCTTTCTTCGGCGTGGCTTTCAATATGCTTACATTTTTCAAAGGATTAAGCCTCACTTCTCCCATTAGTGCCGCGGTAATCATGGTTTCGACACCGATGATTGTCTTGACACTTTCTGCATTGATTATGAAGGAACGCATGCAAAAACGAATGGTTTTCGGGATTATCCTTGGTCTGATAGGGACTGCTTTTCTAATTCTGTACGGAAAATCCATCGGTAGCGCCACAAACGCCGGATTGGGAAATTTTCTGGTTTTGGTCAACGCCATTTCCTATGGATTCTACCTGATTATCGTCAAGAAATTAATGGATAAATACAATGCCTTTACGTTTGTAAAATGGATTTATTTATTCGGTTTTATTATGGTTTTGCCTTTTGGCTGGGGCCAATTTCAAACTGTTGAATGGGCTTTGGTTCCCATGGATATTTGCTGGAAAATAGGATTTGTGGTGGTTTTTTCAACATTCCTGACCTATTTACTGAATTTGCTTTCGATGAAAGAATTAAAACCAACCACGGTTGCCGTTTTTATTTATTTACAACCGCTATTCGCAACTATTTTTGCGATAAGCTTGGGGAAAGACGAATTGAGTTTGGTGAAAATTGGTTCGGCAGTTTTGATATTTGTGGGGGTCTATTTAGTGACACAGAAGAAAAATTAGTTTTCAATCTCAGTAAAAAACCAAAAAAGACACCTGATAAAATTCCTTTAGTAAAAAACATTTCTTCTTAAATGTCCTTTCATTTCTTATATGTTTAAAAAACACATTAAAAATTTAACCATAGAAGGCATTTGAGAAAATATAAGCTTTAAACAAATCCAATCTGTTCAAAAACAACTGAAAACTGACCACTGACCACTTTTTTATTATCTTTGACCTCTTTTAGAAAATTATATGATACAATCAATGACGGGTTTTGGTAAAGCGACTTTGCAATTACCAACCAAAAAAATCACGGTAGAAGTAAAATCCTTAAACAGTAAAGGTTTGGATTTGAATGTGAGAATGCCTTCGCTGTACCGCGAAATGGAATTGGGTTTACGCAACCAAATCGCACTAAAACTGGAAAGAGGAAAAGTAGATTTTTCTATTTTTATCGAAAGTACCGCCGAACAAACTTCTACGAAAGTGAATGTGCCGATTGTAAAAGCCTACATCAACCAATTGAGAGAAGTGTATGCCGATGCCGATGAAACGGAACTAATGAAAATGGCTGTTCGCATGCCGGATACCATGAAAATAGAACGTGATGAAATTGATGAAAACGACTGGGTACAAATCCAAACCGTTATCGAAGAAGCATTACAAAACATCTTGAACTTTAGAAGAGATGAAGGAATGTCTTTAGAAAAAGAATTTCAATTGCGAATTGGTAACATTCGTCAATACATGACCGAAGCTTTGGCTCTTGATCCAGAACGCGTTCAAGCGATAAAAGACCGTTTGCAAACTGCAATATCAGAACTTAAAGTAAATGTAGACGAAAATCGTTTCGAGCAGGAATTGATTTATTATTTAGAGAAATTAGACATCACCGAAGAAAAAGTACGTTTGACGAATCACTTGGATTATTTCTTGGAAACCATCAACGGAACAGAAGCTAACGGTAGAAAATTAGGTTTTATTACCCAAGAAATGGGACGTGAAATCAACACGATGGGTTCTAAATCCAATCACGCACAAATGCAAAAATTAGTCGTTCAGATGAAAGACGAATTGGAAAAAATCAAGGAACAGGTATTAAACGTATTGTAAAACATATTAGATAGAGACGCGATTCATCGCGTCTTTATGCATAAAGACAGGAGCATTTTGCGACTAGAATTAAATAACAACATGAGCACAGGAGGAAAATTAATCGTTTTTTCGGCACCATCGGGATCGGGGAAAACCACTATAGTTAGACATTTATTAAGCAAAGAAGATTTGAATCTTGAATTTTCGATTTCGGCAGCTTCCCGCGAACCAAGAGGCGAAGAAGTAAACGGAAAAGATTATTATTTCATGTCTACCGAGGAATTTAAAAAACACATCAAGAACGAAGACTTTCTGGAATGGGAAGAAGTCTATCGCGATAATTTCTACGGAACCCTCAAAAGTGAAGTGGAACGTATTTGGTCCAAAGGAAAAAATGTAATTTTTGATATTGATGTATCTGGCGGATTGCGGATCAAGCATAAATTCCCGGAAGAAACTTTAGCCGTTTTCGTGAAACCACCAAGCGTGGATGAACTAAAAAGAAGATTAAAGGAACGTTCTACCGAAAGCGACGATAAAATCAATATGCGTATCGCTAAAGCCTCTGTTGAACTAGCAACGGCACCGCAATTTGATGTGATTATAAAAAACTACGATTTAGATATTGCTTTGGAAGAAGCGTATCAATTGGTGAAAAATTTTGTGAAATAAAAAAGTTAGGCGTTAGATGTTATAGGTTAAGCGTTAGAACTTCCCGCCTCATAACACCTAACTTTTAACACCTAACTTTTAACCTCTAACTTTCAAACATGAAAATAGGTCTGTATTTCGGAACGTTTAATCCCATACATGTTGGGCATCTCATCATTGCCAATCACATGGCGGAGCATGCCGATTTAGACCAAGTTTGGATGGTGGTCACGCCACACAATCCTTTGAAGAAAAAAAGCACGTTGCTCGATGATTACCATCGGTTACAAATGGTACATCTTGCCTCAGAAGATTTTCCAAAAATAAAACCTTCGGATATTGAGTTTAAATTGTCACAACCCAATTATACCGTGAATACGTTAGTTCACTTACAGGAAAAATATCCAAATTACGAGTTCTCCTTAATCATGGGCGAAGACAATCTCAGGTCGTTGCACAAATGGAAAAACTACGAAGCAATTCTGGCACATCATGAAATTTATGTCTATCCTCGAATTTCAACCGAAGCAGAAAATGCAACTTTCAAAAACCATCCAAAAATTCATATGATTGATGCTCCGGTTGTTGAAATATCATCGACATTTATTCGGGACAATATCAAAAAAGGAAAAAATGTGCAGCCTTTGTTACCAACAAAAGTCTGGGAATATATTGACCATAATAACTTTTATAAAAAGTAATTATCCCAAAACTCTTTTTAATTCTACTTCAATATTCTGAAAAATTATACTCAGATTTTCATTTTTACCTGACAATAAAAACACTTCTGTACTAGGCATTTGCTTGCTGTTCCACAACAATTGGATTTTTTTTTCATCCATTAAACTTTTCGCATTGCAATCCCAAACGACAGCGATTCCGGTATTTTTAGAAATTATTTCCAGCATTTCATATTCGGATGGAATGATGTAATTGGGAATCATCGACGGTCTTTTTTTGTTAAAAACATGCAACCAGAACAATTTAATATGTGGAATCTGCGCATTGTGACTGAACCATTTTTGGTCGTTTAACCAATGTTCTATTGCAGAGAAATCTTTTATTTTGATATTGGATTTTAATTCGGAAGCATCGATAGTGTTTGAACCTACAATCACTTGCTTAATTTCCCCGACCTTTTTCTGAATGGTGTCAAACGTGTCATATTTTTTGGTGACAACCGCAAAATCTAATTTTTTAGAATCGACCAATTCAAAAAGCGCATCGTCATGATGAAAACTAAAATCGATAAATTCAAATTTTGAAACCAAGGCACTTCCCAAACTGCTCATCAAATGCTTTGAGATTCCAATTGAAATTAATCGATTCGCATTAAATGCTTTGGCACGAAAACCATTCTCCACATTTTCCAATCGGTCTAACGCCTCGATGATTAAATTATTGAGTAACTTAGCGTATTCCGTTGATTCTACGCCTTTAGACTTTCGATTGAAAAGTTTATAACCTACATGCGCTTCCAACATTGATATTTGCTGACTAACAGCAGGTTGACTGATAAATAATTCTTTGGCAGCCAAAGAAAAATTGCCATTTTTATAAACAGATTTAAACGTTCGGTACCATTCCAGACTGACCATGATATAAATATATTTATCACAAACATAATTTAAATTATTTTTACTAATAGCATATTCGTCCTAAATTTGTATAAACAAAATTAGAAATGAAGAAAATCGCATTATTTGCCCTTATAGCATTAACCGTAAGTTGCATTAGAGCAACTGCACAAAATAAAAAAAGTATGAAAAAGGTATTATTTGTTGTTACCAGTCACGATAAATTAGGTAACACGGGAGAAAAAACAGGATTTTGGACAGAAGAATTTGCCGCACCTTACTACGAATTATTAGATAAAGGAGTTGCCATTGATGTCGCTACTCCGCTAGGTGGACAACCACCTATTGATCCAAAAAGTGAAGACCCATCAGCAGCTACGGAGGATACCAAAAGATTTGACAGCGATACCGAATTATTGGCAAAACTGAAAAACACAAAAAAATTAGCGGATGTAAAAGAGTCTGATTATGATGCGGTTTTCTATCCGGGAGGTCACGGTCCGTTATGGGATTTGACAACTGATAAAAATTCAATTGCCTTAATCGAGGCATTTTATACAAACAATAAACCCGTTGCTTTTGTTTGTCATGCACCTGCAGTTCTTAAAAGCGTGAAAGCAAATGGAGAATTTTTAGTAAAAGGTAAAAAAGTAACCGGATTTTCTAATACCGAAGAAGCCGCTGTAGGTTTGACTGACGTAGTTCCATTTTTATTAGAAGATGCTTTACAGGCCAATGGCGCGACGTATTCAAAGGCTGCAGACTGGCATCCTTATGCCGTAGAAGATGGACTATTGATTACGGGTCAAAACCCGGCTTCATCCAAACTAGTTGCAGAAAAACTATTAAACCAATTGAATTCAAAAAAATAAAAACATGTTAAACTTCGAATTATACAATCCTACTAATTTAATTTTTGGAAAAGGACAAATTGAAAAACTTTCCACTTTGGTGCCACAAGGAGCAAAAATCCTTCTCGCGTATGGTGGCGGAAGTATTTTTAAAAATGGAATCCATGAACAAGTAATCAACACGCTAAAAGGTTTTGAAATAGTGGAGTTTGGTGGAATTGAACCAAATCCACATTTTGAAACATTGATGAAAGCGGTTGCAGTTATCAAAGAACAAAAAATAGATTTTATCCTTGCTGTAGGTGGAGGTTCCGTAATTGATGGGGTAAAATTCATTTCGGCAGCCGTACATTTTGACGGAAATCCAATGGATATCCTTCAAAAGAGATTATTGATTAAAGATTTGTCTAAAGTGGTTCCTTTTGGAACTGTTCTAACGCTTCCGGCTACTGGAAGTGAGATGAATTCCGGCGCCGTAGTTACGATTGAATCTACGCAAGAAAAATTAGCTTTTGGTGGTTCTGCTTTATTTCCAAAATTTTCTATTTGCGATCCAACCGTAATTGAATCTTTGCCAAAAAGACAATTGCAAAACGGAGTTGTAGATGCATACACCCATGTTTTGGAACAGTATTTAACGTATCCGCATGAAGGGTATCTTCAAGACCGAATCGCAGAGAGTATTTTACAAACCTTGATTCAAATAGGTCCTGAAGTGGTTGAGAATCCCAAAGATTATGCTTTGGCTTCTAATTTTATGTGGAGTTGTACTATGGCTTTGAATGGATTAATCCAAAAAGGAGTTCCTTCGGATTGGGCAACGCACATGATTGGTCATGAATTAACAGCTTTGTATGGAATCGATCACGCCAGAACCTTGGCTGTTGTGGGTCCAAATTTATACCGAGTGATGTTTGAAACTAAAAAAGGAAAACTGGCACAATACGGAAAACGTATTTTCAATTTAACTGGAACTGAAGACGAAATCGCAAACGAAGCCATCAACAAAACAGTTGAATTTTTCCATACGATGGGAATGGAAACCAAATTATCCGATTACACTAAAGAGTTTGATAAAACGGCTGATTTTATTGTAAATCGTTTTGAAGAAAGAGGTTGGTTGGGATTGGGAGAAAAACAAAATATCACTTTAGAAAAGGTGAAATCAATTGTTGAAATGAGTTATTAATTCAAATAACTATAGTACTGATTGAAGCTGTTTAAAATAAAAGGCGTTCTCATTTTATATGGGAACGCCTTTTAAAATTCTAAACTATAACTAACTAATTCAATTCGCATTATTCTGTTAAATTGTTAAACAATGAACAACAAGAACGAAATACCAGTACTTATATTGTGTTAAAAAACAAAAAAAATTAAAATTATTTTTTACTCGTTATAATTGCCGTATTTCCAAAACGTTTAAAAACAAACGTTCTTGTTCTAATTTAATTTGTATCATCAGTACTTTTTTAAGTACTTTTGATTAAATTCAATAAAAAAATGGCTGAAAATATAAAATTCGCAGTAATAGGTGGTGGAAGTTGGGCGACAGCGATAGCAAAAATGTTATGTGTAAATCTTACCGAAATTTCATGGTATATGCGTAATGAAGCTGCTATTGAACACATTAAAACGTACAAACACAATCCAAACTATTTGAGTTCTGTAGAATTCGACATCAATAAACTGAAACTGACCAGCGATATCAATGAAGCTGTAGCGTATGCAGATTACATCATTTTTGCTATTCCCTCTGCTTTTTTAGATGGTGAGTTAGAAAAATTAACGGTTTCTTTGAAAGATAAAATCATTTTTTCAGCGATTAAAGGAATTGTTCCGGAAACGAGTTTAATTGTGGGAGAACATTTCCATGTGAAATATGATATTCCTTACTACAACATCGGTGTAATTACTGGTCCTTGTCATGCAGAAGAGGTAGCAATGGAACGTCTTTCTTATCTTACCATTGCGTGTGGCGATCCCGATAAAGCTAAAGTTGTTGCTAAAAATTTATCTGGAAATTATATCAAGACTAAAATTACAGATGACATTATAGGAACGGAATATGCAGCCATGCTTAAAAATATTTATGCCATTGCAGCGGGAATTGCTCATGGTTTGGGTTATGGTGATAATTTCCAATCGGTGTTGATGAGTAATGGGATTCGAGAGATGAAAAAATTCATCAAGAAAGTCCATAAAATGAAACGTAACATCAATGATTCCGCTTATTTAGGCGATTTATTGGTTACCGGTTATTCGGTATTTTCCAGAAACAGAATGTTCGGAAATATGATTGGCAAAGGCTATACGGTTAAATCAGCAATGATGGAAATGAGTATGGTTGCCGAAGGGTATTATGCCGTAAAAAGCGCGTACAAACTCAATCAGGCTTACGGTGCCAAAACGCCAATTATTGATGCCGTTTACAGTATTTTATACGAAGGACAGGACGCTAAAGCCGTGTTTAAGAAACTTACTGATAAACTGGATTAATTCAGCTACAGATTTAACAATCGAAACCAATCACTTCATGAGCGAAAGATGGAAATACCAGATTAAAACTGGTGGGATTTGGGGTGTATTTATGACGGTTTTCAATGTATTATTCGATATTAAAGAAATCCCTTTTTCAGAACAGGTTGCTACACCTAATTTTTATATTCGCGCAGCTGCTTATATCACTGTAGGTATATTTGTTTTAGGTTATTTTACCTGGAAATCCAAAGTTAAACAACAAAGCCGCTAAATCATTTTTAGGAATGAACGATGGGAATACCAGATTAAAACCGGTGGGATTTGGGGAATGATTATATCCTCTTGCATATCCGTTTTTGACCTATCCGAAATGTCTTTTGAAGATGCTTTTTTGTCCAAATAAAATCTACTTCGAACACTTTATTTCGTTTTAGTCGGGATATTTATAGTGGAATATTTAAATTGGAAGAAAAAAGTCAAACGCGAGAATAATACGGAACTACCTCACGATAACCCCGTCAATAAATAAAATAGGCACTTCTTCAACGAAATCCTCATGGATGGAATGTGCTTTGAAAATGAACTTTTTATCGTATAATTTGTCTCCAATAAAAAACGTTAGCATGAACTCATTGTTGAGCGCCAAAACACTTTTTTCTATCATTTCGATTTTCACCACTGAAACCGGTGGCACTGCTACAAAAGCGTGACGCAAAAGCGATGTTTTCTTCATTTCGTCGTCAATAGTTCCAAAAGCTTTGGAAACTACCATGACACTTTCAATCAAGTAATCGCTATCATTTACTAAATAAGCATACCACACTTTTTCCATGAAATCGTCACTCCATTCTTGAACTACAGCAAGAAATACGTTTTCTACTTCGGGGATGATGATGTCGGCTTTCATTTATTTGATTGTTGATTGTTGATTGATGATTAACGATTTTTGATTGCAGATTTAAACTTCTAAAATCAAAAATCGCTAATCAAAAATCTTAATTTTTATATGCTTGATTTGAATTGCTCCAAGAAACGAACGTCATTTTCGTAGAACATACGGATATCGCCGATTTGATACAACAACATGGCGATTCTTTCGATTCCCATCCCGAATGCAAAACCGTTGTATTCATCAGGGTTGATACCACAGTTTTTCAAAACATTTGGATCTACCATTCCGCAACCCATGATTTCTAACCAACCGGTTCCTTTGGTGATTCTATAATCGGTTTCTGTTTTTAGACCCCAATAAATATCAACCTCAGCACTTGGCTCGGTAAATGGAAAATAGGACGGACGTAAACGGATTTTTGATTTTCCGAACATCTCTTTGGTGAAATATAAAAGCGTTTGTTTTAAGTCGGCAAAAGAAACATCTTTATCAATATACAAACCTTCCACTTGGTGAAAAATACAGTGTGAACGGGACGAAACAGCCTCGTTACGGAATACTCTTCCCGGAGAAATGGTACGAATTGGCGGTTTGTTGTTCTCCATATAACGCACTTGCACTGATGATGTGTGCGTACGCAACAAAATATCAGGATTTGTTTGAATGAAAAACGTGTCTTGCATGTCACGCGCCGGATGGTATTCCGGTAAGTTTAATGCGGTGAAATTGTGCCAGTCATCTTCGATTTCCGGACCTTCAGAAACGTTGAAACCAATGTTTGAAAAGATATCTATAATTTGGTTTTTTACCAATGAAATCGGGTGACGAGAGCCAATAGTTATTGGTTCAGCCGAACGCGTCAAATCACCATAAAAACCCTTGATTTCTTCTTTACTTTCTAAAGCTTCCTGTATGGTTTTTACTTTGTCTTCGGCAGACGTTTTAAGCAAATTGATTACTTGTCCAAATTCCTTTTTTTGGTCGTTGGGAACGTTTTTAAATTCAGCGAAAAGGTCTTTTAAAAGTCCTTTGCTCCCCAGAAATTTAATTCGGAATATCTCTAATTCAGCTGCGTTTTGAGTTGAAAAAGCTTGTGCTTCGCCAATATATTCTTTTATCTTATCTATCATTTTCATTCAATAATTGAGAGTGCAAATTTAGTAAAAAGTTGGAAGTTAGAAGTTAGAAGTTAGAAGTATTTCTAAACTTCTATAGCAATATCAATTCTAAAATCTAAAATCATCAATCAATCAGTTCTCTTTCTAGGAAATAATTCACAATAGCTTCTTTCATCAAAACCGACTGTTCTCCTGCTTTTAGTGGCGGCAATTCCTCTTTTACTTTGTAATGTGGCCATCCTTCTTCATCAAAAAATTCGAATTCATAGAAACCATAAGGCTCTAACAACCTGCAAATCGCGATGTGCATCAGGTTTAATTTTTCGTCTTTTTTGTATTCATTGTGTACTTTTCCTAGTTCTTGTACGCCAATTAGATAAATAATAGCGTCGAGATCTAAATCCTCACCTTGAGAAAATTGATTGGAAAGTATATTTACAAGCTGTTCCCAGCGTTCTTTAAGTTGTGTGTCTCTTGACATATTTATGAGTTATGAGTTATGAGTCATGAGTTATTAATTCATCTGTCATAAAATTATTCCGGCAAATATAAGAACTTGAAAATTGGCAATTGATACCGAACAATTCTTTTATATTTGCACTTTTATTTTTCTTAATTAAGTGTCATGGGATTTTTGGATATTATTTTGGGTGTATTGCTAGCTTTTGCTTTGTATAAAGGCATTAGAAATGGTCTTTTTGTAGAATTAGCTTCTTTGGTTTCGCTATTGGCCGGAATTTATTTTGCCATAAAATTTTCGTCATTTATCAAAGAAATCTTAGCTGGATTTGTGAAATGGAATCCCAATACAATACAAGTAATTGCTTTTGTACTCACATTTATACTTGTAGTAATTGGAATATCCCTTTTGGGTAAATTCCTCACCGGAATAGCTGATTTTGCCTTTTTAGGATGGTTAAACAAGTTAGGTGGCGGTTTCTTCAGGGTGCTAAAAACAATTTTGATAATAGGAATTGTTTTCAAGGTTTTCGAAAAAATAAACTATCATAATTTTATAGCCAAAAAAGAAACGTTAGACAATTCTCTTTTTTATAATCCAATCCAAAAAACAGCAGGATTCATGTATCCTTCGATAGAAAATTGGTATGATGATTTGAAAAAAAAGTAATCAGTGGTCAGTAATTGAACACTATTACTTCACCTCCTTAATTGCACTGCTTTCAATCCAGCCTTCGGTTCCATCTGTTAATTGTACTTTTTTCCATTTTCCAATGGTTTCCCCCACATAGACTTTTGTCCCTTCGTGCAGCACAAATATTGGCTGACCACCATTTCTAGGTTCGCTCTTTACATTGGCCATTTCAGCAAAAACAATAGCCGGTTTTTCAGTGTCAAAATGACTTTTTTCAAAAATTGTAGATGAAACACTGATTAGAATTAGAAAAAAAAGCACAAACATTCCAAAAAAGAAAATCCTTTTTGAAAGTGTAATTTGTGAAAAATAATATCCTACAAAAAACAACAGGAACGCCATTGCCAGTCCAACAGAAATCCACGCCCACGTATTGTAATGATAGATTCCCGTAAAATCCCTAATCAGCTTTGCAAAACCTACTTTTGGAAGTACTTTAATTTCATCGATAGTTCGTTTTTGAGCGAATTTCAAGTTGTTAATCGCATCGATATTATTTGGGTTTAAAACCAATGCTTTTTCATAATTGTAAATAGAAGGCGCCACTTTATTCAACTTATAATACGCATTTCCTAGATTAAAATACAATTCAGAAGAGTGTTTGCTTTCTGTCAAAACACTTTCATACGCTTGAACTGCCTGATCGAATTCCCCATTTTTATACAATTCATTTCCTTTTTCAAAGCCACTTTGGGCAAAGAAAACTTGGGTTGTCAATAGTAATATATAAAGTATATTTTTCATTTTAATGTTATAAGTTGTCGATTGACTATTCTCGAAAATCAAAGTGAGATTGCTTCGTTCCTCGCAATGACATCGGCGGTTCAAAATTATATCTGTTTTTCTAAGTCTGAAATAATCGCTACCGCTTTATCAAAATCCTTTTGTATCGTAACACTTGATGATGGCGCATATCGTGCAATTTCACAGTTCTCCGTAAGTGCAATAAAATCATTCACCGCTTCAGGATTCGCATTTCTTGACAACAACAATTCTTGAATATTATCCTTACTCATTTCTGAAGTTTCAATATGCAACTTGGCTTTCAAGAAATTATGCATCGCTTTCTCCAACGCAATGTAAAACAGTTCTTTGTTGTTGATTTGTTTCTTGGCTTCCGATAAATATTTCTTTGCCAATCTATTATTCATTCGAATTCTGTTTCCGGTAATATCACCATCAATAGCTTCTTTTTTCTTTTTGAATAATACGATTAAAGGCAGCATTAAAAATGGAAAAAAGAACAATCCGTAAAACAAATTAGACCCAAAGAAATCTTTCTTATTCATCGTCAAAAGATTGCTTTCTAACTTTATGAATTTGAATTGCTCTACTTTGTCAATTTCACTCTTGTTTGCATCGGCACCGGAAGTTACTGTAGCATCAGTAGGCGAAGGGCCATCGAGAACATTAATCATGATCTCTGGAGAACTTAGCGTTTTATACGTTCTGGAACCCAAATCAAAATAGGTAAATTTTAATGGTTTTATCGGGTAATTTCCTTTGTACTGCGGAACGATGGTATAGCTGTCTGAAATCTTTCCGGCCATTCCAGAAACAGGCGTGTTGACCTGTTCGCTATGAACTGCTTCATACATTTCCAGCGCATTGGGTGCTATCGGTTTTGGCAAGCTAAATAATTTCAGATTCCCTTTTCCGGTTACACTTACTACCAAGTCCAGGCTTTCTCCGTTTTTTAAATTGGTTTTTGTTGGTGTTACTTTAAAGTCAAAATTTCCAACAGCACCCGAGAAGTCTTCCGGTTTTCCAGCCTCAGGAAGTGGTTTAACACTTATAGTTTTAGCTCCTGCAGAAACTCTCTTGCTGCCTTCGGTGACAACCATTCGACCAAACATATCCCTGCGATTCGACGGTAATTCAACATCAATGTCTAATGACAACGGCTCAATGACCAGCTTTCCTGATTTTTGAGGATACAAAACTATTTTTTTAAGCACAATAAAACGGTATTTCTCCCCTTTAAACATGCCTTCTTCTGCAACAAACCGTTTTATATCAATGTTCTGACTCCAGAAATCATTGTATTTTGGCTTACTAACTTCGTTAGAATTTGTGATTCCGATATTATAGCTGAAATACAGCTTATAAACCACCGTAATAGGCTCGTTTACATAAGGATTTGTTTTAGAAATATCAGCAACAAGATAAATATTATCATCCGCTGAAACACTGGTGTCATTTGGATCCCTTGGCTGTTCCGTTGCAGCGGTAACATTTATTTTTATCGGTGTCGTTTTATAAATTTGCCCGTTGTATTCTATAGCGGCTTGCTTGATAACCAATGTCCCTTTTTTATTTGGCAAAAGAAAATAAGAATATATTTTCTCAAAAGAACTTCTTCCGTTTACCCAAGACTGACTGACTTGCTGACTTGGTCCGGCAATAATTCTAAATCCTTCAAAAGAGGGTTGGACAAAATTATCCCCATCTACATTCATCATAAAATCGATGCGAAGTCTCTCGTTTATACCAAGCGTAGCTTTACTCACTCTAGCCTCAAATTGCACTTGAGCGCTAAGTAAATTGCACACCATTAAAACAATTACTGCTATAAATCTTTTCATTTTTAAATTGTCTAATTGAACTACCAATCTTTCTCCGTCTTAACTGGTTTTCCTTGTACTTTTTTGGCGTTTACTTTATCCTGTACTTTCTTTTCTTCTTTATTCACTGCATTCAATAGATTTTCTAAACGTTCTTTAGAAATTCCTCCTGGAGCCGGTTTTGGCTCTCCATTTTCATTAGGTTTAGGATCTTTTTTTTGTTTGTCTTTATCTCCCTTATCGTCTTTCTTGTCTTTATCCTTATTGTCTTTTTTATCTTTTTCTCCGTCTTTCTTATCGTCCTTTTTGTCTTTATCGTCTTTTTTACTATCATCCTTTGGAGGATTTTCTTTCAGCATTTTTTTTGCCAAAGCATAATTATAACGCGTTTCCTCATCTGTTGGGTCGTTTCTCAAGGCGTTTTTGTAGGCCTCAACTGCTTGCGTATAATCCTTTTCATTCATGAAAACATTTCCCAAATTATGAAAAGCCCTGTGTTTCTGAGGTCTTGCTTTTGAATTTTTCAATGCTTTAGCATACGCAAACTTAGCTTCGGAAGATTGTTTTTGCTTGTAAATACTATTTCCAAGATTAAAAGGCGCAGCTGCTTTATTAGGGAATTTTGAATCCGAAATTCTATAATTAGCTTCGGCATCTACAAATTTATTTTCAGCATATTCCTCGTTCGCTTTAGGCAATATTCTATCTTTCTGTTGTGCATTTGCAACAAAAGAAAAAAGCAATAGCAGGTATAAAATTATGTTTTTCATTGTGTTTTTTAATGTAAGTGTCAAAGCATACTGTGTATTTTTGTTCCAATAATGGAGCGCAACCTATACTTTACTCTTTATACTTTTTTATTCTCGTTAAATAAATTCAATTTGTTTACCCAACTTGTTTTTCTTTCCAAAAGGAAAATATCCAGAAATAAGAAAACAAAAGCAAAACCTAAAAACCATTGAAATTGCGATTGAAAATCAGCCATTTCTGTCGCTTCAAATTCTGTTTTTTGAATATTATTCAATGCATTCTTAACATATTCAAGCACTTCTTTAGTGTTATTTCCGTTTACATAACCGCCTTTCGTCGCTTTAGCAATCGCTGTCAGGCTTTCTGGAACCAATTTCGTTATAACTACTTCATTGTTATTATCTCTTTTGAAACCTTCGATAATTCCATTTCTTTTCAATGGAATCGTACCTCCTTTTTCAGTTCCAACACCAATTGTAATGATTTTAATTCCAAGTTTATTCGCCTCTTCCGCTGCTTCTTCTGCACCTTCGTTATGGTCTTCACCATCAGAAATCATAATCAACAACTTACTCGTTTTTTTATCATCAAAATACGTTGACGATAATTTGATTGCCTCGTTGAATGATGTTCCTACGGAGGAAACCATATCTGTATTCATGCTTTGCAGAAACATTTTTGCAACGCTATAATCAGTAGTGATGGGCAATACCGGGAAAGCACTTCCGGCGTACGCCACAATTCCTATTCTGTCGCTTCCCAATTGATTGATAATTTGCGAAACGATTTGCTTGCTTTTATCCAGACGGTTTGGCGCTACATCTTCAGAAAGCATACTTTTGGACACATCCACCGCAAAAACAATGTCGATTCCTTCTCTTTTTACGGTTTCCATTTTAGTACCAATTTTTGGATTTACCAATCCAAGAATTAATCCGGTCAATGCCAAAAGCAATACTCCTAATTTTAAAACCGGTTTAAAAACAGAACTTTCCGGGCTCAGTCTTTTTACCATTTCTAAATCCCCAAATTCACGCTGTTTCTTTCTTTTCCAATATAAATTGGCCAGAAAAACCAACACCAAAAGAGGCAGTATAAAAAGGAGGTATAAATATTTTTTTTCGTCTAATTCCATAATTTTTTTTAACCGCTAAGTTCACAAAGAAGGCGCAAAGTTCACAAGGTTTAATAATTCCCTAAACCTATTTCTTTAAAGACTTCATCCAAGTCTTGTTTTAGTCTTTTGTGTTTTTAAATATTATATAAAGCTTTTAAAAACTGTATTTCGCAATCCTAATTCAAGCAACAATAAAAAACCGGCAAACCAAATAAACGGTCTGAATTTTTCATCATAATCATAAAATTTTAATTCTTCAATTTCGGTAGTTTCTAATTTATTGATTGAGGCGTAAATCTCTGCTAATTTGCTGTTGCTCGTTGCTCTAAAATATTTTCCATCTGTCTTTTTAGCAATGCTTTTCATCAATTGCTCATCAATCTCCACTTTCATCATTTGGAATAAAAACTGACCATTTGGCGCAATTGAATAGGGAGACATTGCCATTCCATTTGTCCCAATCCCTATGGTATACACTTTAATTCCGTATTGTTTGGCTATATCTGATGCTGTTTCGGGCTCGATGAATCCGGCATTGTTCACCCCGTCAGTCATTAGAATAACCACTTTGCTCTTCGCCTTACTGTCTTTTAATCGGTTTACGGCAGTGGCCAATCCCATTCCAATTCCTGTTCCATCTTGTAAAACATTGTCGTATTTTATACTTCTAACAGCATCCAAAATAACCGCTTTATCGCTGGTTACCGGTGTTTTTGTATAGGCTTCAGAGGCATACACCACAAGCCCAATCCTATCATTTGGTCTTTCATCAACAAAATCAGCGGCTACTCTTTTGAGTGCTTCCATCCTGTTCGGTTTCAAATCTTTGGCTAGCATACTTCCTGAAACGTCTATTGCCATAACAATATCAATTCCTTTCGTAGTTTTTGTTTTATTACTTACATCAACTGTTCTTGGTCTTGCCATGGCTACAATCAAAGAGCACAAAGCCAAGATTCTAAGCACATTCAACATTGGCTTTAGCTTTGTCAAATAGGAATTAGAACCTTTAAATCCTTGTAACGAACTTATTTTTAATGTTGCTGATTGATGGTTCTTTTTCCGTAACAACCATACAATCGCTACTGGAATCAGAAGAAACAACCAAAAAAACTCTGGGTTTAAAAAAGTTACTTTAGTCATTATTTACTTGCTTGTTTTAATTCGACAGAGTTCAAAACTCGTTCTGATATTTCATTTGCATAGGTATCCCCTTCTTCATGAAAAAGTAAAATCTGTTGTAATCCACCTTCTTGACTAAACAGTAATGCTTCATAATACATTTTTGCACTTGACTTATTGCCACCATTAATTTGCGAAAAAGTACCGTAGGCTTTAATTCCTTTAACGCCTTCTTTAGTTTCAAAATCCTCTTGCTTGACAATCATATTTTGGGCACCTTGAGCTTCCATTGATTGCAAGACACCATCCATTGATTTAGCCAAATCTATTTGGGTTTGCTTCGCCTGTTCGCTAGCGCTCGGGTCCTGTTTGAATTTTAAAGTAGAAACCATCAGATAAAAAGGATCTAAAGCACTTCCATAAGCAAAAGACTGCATTTCTTTGATCAAAGCCATTCCATCTTTAGGAAGTGTTTTTGTCAAATCTACTCTCTTAAGCACTTTTGGTGTTTCTATAATAACTCCAGGATTTCCATAATCACTTTTTACCCATTCTCCTTCCAATAATTCTTTGGTAGGATGCCCGATAATATTGTCTTTTACATAACTAAATCCTTTGGTTACAATGAAAAAAGTTGTGGTCGCTGCCAATAAAAATACAACGGATGCTACGGCAGTCACAATACGTTTATTCCTTTGTTTCCGCAATTGAATTTGTATCTGCTTTTGTCTTTGCACTTCATTCAACAACACATCTTCCTCAACTGGTACTTCTACAGGAATTGAATTGTCTAATGTCAGAATTGCTTTTTGAATCTTATTTCGGTCCTCGGTGATTTCAAAATCCAATGGTTTTGACTTGGCAAATTTCACTAAATCGGCTTGTTTCAAAACACGCTCCAGATTTTCGATTATTTCCTGCGAAAGCGTCATTTTCTTTTTGACAGAAGCCGCTCTAAGTCCTTGAATCAATTCCGAAGTAGTGCTTTCCATTGCTGGAATTTCTATTGCTTCTTCAATATAATTTCTGGCAATATCCGTCAATTCACTATAATAGGCTTTGACTTCTCCTTTTTGCCAAAGTTCTTTTTTCTCTAAAGTATCCAGCAAACTGGTAGCTTTCTCGATTGGAGTTTTATAAATTTCTTCGAGTAATTTCTTTTCTTGGCGTTTTTTAATGTACCAATAAATAAACGCTCCAATACCAATAATCAAAGCGACAATCAACAGGTATTTCCACCAATCCCCAATCGGGTTATCCGCTGGTGCAATGTCCTTAATGTCGAACATTTTTTGTTTCAAAGTATCCACTTGAACATTCGCCACTTCAACCAAAAGCGAATCCGTCAGAAACGGTTTGCTGTCGATAAAAATCTTTATACTTGGAATAACATATCTGCCGGAATCAAATTGGGTTAAACCGTATTTTTTGATTAATTCATAACGGCCGGCCATTTTGACAGTATCAATAGGGTACGACTGAATCACCTCTAAAGCACCAAAGTTTTTTAGTTTTGGAAAAATCACTTTAGACGAAGTATCAACAGTAGTTTTTATGGACAGTTTAAATTCGGCACCAATTTTATTTTTAATCGTGTCAATACTTGTGACTACTTGCTTTTGTTGTGCAAAAACAGCCGTAGAAAGCAGCAATAATAGTAGGTATAATTGTTTTTTCATCTTTTATTATTGAACCCTTTCAGAGTTTAAAACTCTGAAAGGGTTGTAAATGGTATTATCTCGATTTAAAATAGCTCAATAATTTTATCACATAACTTTCGTCAACTCTAGTATTTACAACACCTGAGCCTGATTTGCTGAATGTTTCCTTAAAATAGTTTACTTTATCGTGGTACTGTTTTTCATAATTCATTCGCACTGATTTCGAACCGGTATTTATCAATTCGATTGCTCCGGTTTCGGCATCAAGCATGGAAACCATACCCAAATCCGGCATTTTTTCTTCTCGAATGTCGTACACGCGAATCCCCGTTATATCGTGCTTTTTAGATGCTATTTTCAATGTTTGCTCGTAATCTTCCGACATGAAATCAGAAATCACAAATACAATCGCTTTCTTTTTTTGGGTTCCCGATAAAAATTTCAAGGCTTGAGCAATATCCGTTTTACGGCTTTTAGGCTGAAATTCTATCAATTCCCGAATAATCCGCAACACGTGTGATCTTCCTTTTTTTGGCGGAATATACAATTCGATTTCATCCGAAAACAAAATCAAACCTATTTTATCGTTGTTTTGAGTCGCCGAAAAAGCCATCGTTGCAGCAATCTCCGTAACAATATCCTTTTTGAATTGATTTTTCGAACCAAAACTTTCTGAACCCGAAATATCAACCATTAACATCATGGTCAATTCGCGTTCTTCCTCAAAAACTTTTACGTGCGCTTCGTTGTACCGTGCGGTTACATTCCAATCAATCGCACGAATATCATCTCCGTACTGGTATTGACGCACTTCGCTGAACGTCATTCCACGCCCTTTGAAAGACGTATGATACTCTCCCGAAAAGATGTGATCGCTCAATCTTCGGGTTTTGATTTCTATTTTTCGTACTTTTTTTAAGAGGTCTTTTGTATCCATTTCTTTAGTAATTAGTGAATAGTGAATAGTGAATAGTAACCAACCAAGGCTAATTACTACTCACTTATTACTATTCACTTTTAGGGTACTTCTACTTCGTTTACAATTTTGTTAATGATGTCCACTGAAGTAATATTTTCTGCTTCGGCTTCATAGGTAACTCCAATTCTGTGACGCAACACATCATGAACTACCGCACGAACGTCTTCCGGAATTACATAGCCGCGACGTTTGATAAAAGCGTAGCATTTTGCGGCATTCGCCAAATTGATACTTCCACGTGGTGATGCTCCAAAACTGATTAATGGTTTCAAATCAGCCAATTTGTATTTCTCTGGGTATCGCGTGGCAAAAATGATATCAAGAATGTATTTTTCTATTTTTTCATCCATGTAAACTTCACGAACTGCTTCTTGAGCGCGTAAAATTTGTTCTACCGAAACTACAGGATTTACTTTTTCGTAACTTCCTTTTAGGTTTTGACGAATCACTAAACGCTCGTCTTCCATTTTCGGGTAATCAATAACCGTTTTCAACATGAAACGATCGACTTGAGCTTCAGGCAATTGGTATGTTCCTTCTTGTTCGATTGGATTTTGAGTAGCCAAAACCAAGAATGGTCGGTCTAACTTAAAAGTAGTGTCGCCAATAGTCACTTGTTTTTCCTGCATGGCTTCTAATAATGCCGATTGTACTTTGGCAGGCGCACGGTTAATCTCATCGGCAAGGACGAAATTAGCGAAAATTGGTCCTTTTTTTATCGAAAATTCATTGGCTTTAATATTATAAATCATAGTTCCCACAACATCGGCTGGCAATAAATCAGGGGTAAATTGTATTCTGCTGAAAGATCCGTGTACCGCTTGTGAAAGGGTGTTTATCGCTAATGTTTTTGCTAATCCGGGAACTCCTTCTAACAAAATATGTCCCTGACCCAAAAGTCCAATTAACAAACGCTCCACCATGTGCTTTTGACCCACAATAACCTTGTTCATTTCCATCGTGAGAAGGTCTATAAAAGCACTCTCTCTTTCAATTTTTTCATTGATTGCTCTGATGTCTAAAGTCGCTGTATTTTCTTCCATTTTATTATTTTTAAAACCTTGAATTTAATGCCTTCGTTTTGAAGGTGCAAATTGAATTTTTTTTTAGAAGTAAGATGTTAAAAAATGGTTAAAACTTCGATAAAAGTGCTAATTTTAAGGATGAATTATGATACAATTTTTATATTTTTAAGAACTTTGAAAAATCTACTTTGAAATAGAAGAATTACGAATTTCAATAAAAAATAAAAACCATGAGCAAAACAAAATTATCGCCGATTGTAGCGGGTGTCATGAATTGGGGAATTTGGGATAAAAATCTCAATACCAAAGAAATGGAAAACATGATCAATGTCTGTTTAGAAAATAAAATTACTACTTTCGATCATGCCGATATATATGGTGATTACACCACTGAATCTGATTTTGGAAAAGCCTTTGCGTCGAGTAAAATTGCCAGAGAAAAAATGCAATTGATATCCAAATGTGGCATTCAAATGGTTACCGAAAACCGCATCAATACTATAAAACATTATGAATATTCGAAAGATTATATTATCTGGTCCGTTGAAAACTCGTTGAAAAATCTGCAAACTGATTATCTGGATGTATTTTTATTACACAGACCAAGTCCTTTGATGCAAGCGGATGAAATTGCCGAAGCGGTTTTGAAACTAAAATCAGATGGAAAAATTATTGATTTTGGTCTTTCTAATTTCACTTCCACACAAACAGAATTGATTCGTCAAAAAACAGAAGTTTTGTACAATCAAGTGCAATTTTCGGCAACTAATTTCGAACCAATGGTGGATGGAAGTTTTGATTATATGCAAGCCAACACCATTCGTCCAATGTCATGGAATCCGCTTGGAATCATTTTTAGAGAAGATATTCCACAAACCAGACGATTGAAAAAATTACTGGCGACCTTAGTTTCAAAATACCATTTTGGTTCTGATACTATTTTACTTTCCTGGATTCTGAAACATCCGGCTAAAGTGATTCCTATTGCCGGAACGGTAAATGTGGCCCGAATCCAATCGCTAATGAAAGCTGTCGAATTAGAATTAGACAAAGAAGATTGGTTTGCCATTTGGGCAACAAGCATGGGGAATGATGTACCGTAAATATTTAAGATTTTAGATTGCTTCGCCTGTTCGCTCTTTCAGGCTCGGGTAACGATTTTAGATTGCTGATTTTTTACAATTTATCATGATTAGCGTAAGACAACAAAATATAAAATGAAATCTAAGATTCATGATTTCAAAATAGAACTATAAACCATGACTAAAACAGCCTTAGTGACTGGAGCCACCAGCGGAATTGGTAAAGCGACAGCACAAATATTAGCTAAAAACAACTATAAAATTATTCTTTGCGGACGCCGTGAAGACCGATTAATTGCTCTTGAAAAAGAACTTTCAGCATTTACGGAAGTGCATACTTTGTCCTTTGATGTTCGGGATAAAAAAGCGGTTTTTGAACGTATTAATTCCATACCGGAAGCCTTTGCTACAATTGATGTTTTGATTAATAATGCCGGAAATGCTCATGGTTTAGACCCCATTCAAAACGGGGATTTAGACGATTGGGACGCCATGATTGACATCAACGTAAAAGGGCTTTTGTATGTTTCGAAAGCTATAATCCCGCAAATGATCGAACGAAAATCGGGTCATATCATCAACATTGGTTCCATCGCCGGAAAAGAAGTATATCCAAACGGAAACGTCTATTGTGCCTCCAAACATGCCGTTGATGCCTTGAACCAAGCCATGAGAATGGACTTGAACCCTTATGGAATTCGGGTGGGAGCCATTCATCCCGGTGCAGTAGAAACAGAATTTAGCGAAGTGCGTTTCAAAAGAGATACCAACAGAGCCGCCAATGTTTATAAAGGTTTTGAGCCATTACGTCCAGAAGACATTGCTGATATTATTCACTTTGTAGTTTCCAGGCCGTATCATGTAAACATTGCCGATTTGATTGTTTTTCCAACGGCACAAGCCGCTGCTACTATTTTAAAAAGAGATTAATTATTATTATTTATTTCTATTAATTATTAATTATTATTTATTATTTATTTCTATTATTATTTATAAAACCTTCGAATATGGCGAATTATAATTCTTTTGAGGAAATGGGAATTTATCAATTAGCCCGAGAACAAAGCAATCATGTTTGGCATTTAATTCAAAACACAACTCTTGGTCAGGATTATAAATTAAGAGATCAAATCAATGGTTCTTCTGGGTCGGTTATGGATAATATTGCTGAAGGTTTTGGCCGGGGAGGAAACAAAGAGTTTATTACTTTTCTAAGTTATTCAAGAGGTTCTTGTTGTGAAACAAAAGCACAATTACAAAGGTCCTTCGACAGAAAACATATTAATGAAGAAAACTATTTGGAATTAACTTTAAAATCTCAAATTATAATCGACCAAATTTCAAAATTCATGAATTTTTTAAAAAGTTCAGATAGAAAAGGATCAAAATATGATTAACAAATGCGCCTTAATAACAATAAAAAATAGAAATAAATAATAATCAATAGCAATGATCAACAAACGCATTCTTATTAAAAACCTGCTCGCTCACAATGATGAGAGCAGTTTTTATGATAAAAAGCGTCAGTTGAATTTGCATACACGGGAAGGAAAAGCCAAGTTTTTAAAACACATTTGCGCCCTGTCCAATTCAAATCCTACGAATAATTCTTATATCGTTGTGGGTGTTGAAGACCAGGACAATACTATTGTTGGAGATGATTTCTTTGACGACAGCCGGATTCAGAACTTAGTGAATGCCTATCTGGAAAATCCTCCAAAAATTCAGTACGAAAATGTGCCTTTCCCAAATTTGCCAAAAGATAAAGTTATCGGACTGGTAACGGTCAAGCCAAAAAGCAAAACTTCCCATTTCAAAAAAGGAATTCACACGATTCCTGCCAACAGTATTTTTATACGAAGAGGCAGTAACACAATGCCCATTGAAGGCGAAATCGAAAAAAATTATCAGAACACGGAAACCGTTATTGGCATCGAAAATAACTCTCGAAACAGCATCGAATATACGCTCGATGGCGTGATTGATTTCATGAATTTTCGCCACAAGGATATGGCGCCAAAGTATAAAGTATTCAAGGAATTATTTGTGATTTGCTGGGCAGGAACTGCCAAAAAATCCCGTGACAAAACCTATCTGTCGCGTGTAGATATTGAATTGATAAACGAACAAATCAAGCTTTTTTATTCGGCTCAGGATGTGGTTGAAATCACTTTCGATGAAGATACTTTCACCATTATTGAATATGTTCCTTTGGGTTTGAATGACAAAACAAGTTACTATCCTTTAGAAAAACAAACGATTCATTTTCATGATAACGGCTATTACAAAATAGAAAGAGAGATTCTTTTTCATCCGCCGGAATTCAACAAGAAAATGCTGTTTCATATTTATAATTCCAATATTGCTTTACTGAACAAACTACAAAAAGGGCTTTCATTATCCGAGCGGGAACACAAAGATTTAGAGAATTTACCCTCTACATTTATGATTTGTTACCTCAACGGCTTTGAAGAAGCCAAACAAAAACTAATTGATGCAAAAGTGCTTTTAAAACCTTTCAACCAAGTGTATTTGTCGTTTAAAGAAGCGTTACGGATTTTGAGAAAGATGAAATATGATGTTCAGTAAAAAACTGTTCCTATTCTAACATATAGCTTTTTTACTTTGTTAGTGGACCCCGACTGCAATCCCGCTACCTAACTATTTCATAAACAGTAATGGTATAACACTTTAAACTCACATAAAAGGAATCGTTTATTTTTGAGCTTTCAGACATAAAAGCGATTTTCAGTTTACCGAAAATCGCTTTTGTTGAATTGAAATTTTATGCCATGTTAATTTTGATAAATGACGATTTCTAAATCTAAATCGTCTTAAAAATCATATAAAATCAAAGATAAAAATTGCTAAAATTATATTGATTAACAGCCTTATTGACACATTGAACTGGTCTTTTATAGTACTTGATTTTTTGTCTTTAGTCACTAAATAAATTAAATTTAAGATAAAACAAATATTAAATAAAACCCCAATAAATAAAAATATCGATAAGTAAGTACTTAAATCAAATCTGTAATTGATTGAATAAAGAACATATGAAAATAAAGTACAATAGCTTGTTCTTGAATTAAGCTTTTGAAAGTTTGTATTGACCATAAATTCATATCTAAAAACTATTCATACAATCAGTAAAATCCATAACCATCCAAGCTACACCAATCCATCCTATGTATCTTCTGCCAATTAATTTTATAGCTACAATTGTTGTTTCAGCAACGCCAAGGGCAGCAGTATTCATAATTAAATCCCGAACTGCACCAATTCCTAATGCGGTACTAACGCAATTTCTAATTCTTGGATCCATTTTCATCATTGAGTCATCTGCATTTTCCATATCCATACTGTATGCAAGACTCATTACAAAAGACAATTCAGCTAATTGTGATTCATCGAAATTAATAATTTCATTTTGCTCTTCTGGCGTTAAATAGTAAAATTCCCCTGAATCCTTTAAAAAATTAATCGTTTCATTGTGAATTTCTTCCCCATTTGTTGTTAGAGGTTCCAAAAGTTCTTGTATTTCTTCTTCTTCTTCTTCTTCTGGAAAGCTCCCTTCTAATCTACCAAAAGCTATTCTCTGTTGATATTTTTTTAATTCTACAGAAATTTTTTTTATCTCATCAAGTTTTAATACTTTATTAGATAGGTCTAACTTTTTTGTTTTTGCAGAAATTTTCTGTTTTTTTTCAAGTTTTAATACGTTATTAGACAAGTCTATTTTTTTTTCAACTTGAGAATCTTCATTCGAGCATGCGATAAAAACTGTAGCACTTAATAATGCACATAAACCTAAAATTGATGATTTTATTTTACTCATTGTAATTTTATTTTGAATAAGTTTTTCATTTTTTGAAATTTCAACACAGATTGTCGTGTCAAATTGCGTACACTTTCCGAGTAACTTATCAAAGCAACCAATAAGTTACTCGGACAATTCGGAAAGATTTTCTGTTGTTTTATTTTCAGCGTAACGTTTGTCATATATTATAGCATAAAATGATATTTTTTTTCATTTTAATAAAATTTAAATTAGATACTTTATTTTTTTTTCGGTATAAAGTTTTTCAAACCTAAGAAAATTAAAAACACACCAAAGGTAGTTTTACTACCTTTTTTGTTAAGGTTTCATAAAAAACACTTCTTTAAAACAATCAAAGAAGTTTTTCTACTCCAATAATTATAACTTTTAAATAATCCCTATTTTCCGAGACTCTCTTATAATATCCTCGTCATTCCCAGAATGAATATGTAACAATTCCTTTATAGTCGATTTTCTTTTATGAACTGCACTTAGCGTTAAAGGTATATAATTGGGAATATTTTTAGTAGTTATCCCTTGTGAAATCAGAAGAATAATTTCTCTATTCAAACTGTCAAAATGTATCTTATTAATGCTGTTCTCGTTGATGGTTTTGTTTATTCTTTCACTTTTATAAACCTCTCCTTCGATAATTTTCTTAAAAATAACGTGAATTGAGTCATAATTAAGATCTGATTTTTCGATTAAACCTTCTGGATTTATATTTTTTATAATGCTGCTTAATGTAAGCTTATTTAAATATCCTGAGATAAAAATAATTTTAATTTCAGGGTGCTTCGTTCGTAATAACCTTGCTAAATCTTCTCCGTTTTTTAAATTATTTTCTAAACACTCTGGCATACTCAAATCTAACACTGCCAAATCAATAACTTCCAGATTTTGCTTAAAAACGAAATTATATGCGCACTTCAAAGAATTGACCGAGGTGATTTCTGAATTTATTTCTAAATCTTTTAAAGCCATTTTATAGCAATCTGTAATCATAACATGATCATCAACTAATAAAACTTTTAGACACATATAATTTTAGCTTCTTGAAATTTGAAAACCTTTGTTGTGTTTTAATTTGCGTGTAAGATATTTACAATCAAATCTATTTTCTACTTGCATAAATCCTCAGTTTTAAATCAAAGCCAACAATTCTTTTAAAACTTGACAGATCAGTTTAGCCAAAAGTAACGATAACGCAAGAAGTGCACTCATTTTGAGAGGGTTTAATTTTTTTGTAAAACTAATCTGAAAAATTAAATAAAACAATCACCAAAAACAGTGATATTTTGGGTTCCCTTTAAAATGAGATTTGAGGAATTTGGTATCGTTATTTGCTATAAAAATTACATTTTTTTGAAATACAGCTCCTTTTAATTTAGTTAAAAAAATAAGTTAAAAAGTAGTACTTCATCACTCTTTTACTTAATTTTATGACTTGAAAAATAGCACGCATTTCCTGCTGTTTTTATACTAATAAAAGAACAACCCGTACATGAGAACACTTGTCATAGGCGATATCCACGGTGGTTTGCGAGCGCTGCACCAAATTATGGAAAGAGCCAACGTTACTAAAAACGACACCCTGATTTTTCTGGGGGATTACGTTGATGGCTGGAGCCAATCCCCTCAAGTACTTGATTTTATAATTGATTTAAAAACCAAACAAAACTGTATTTGCATTCGAGGCAATCATGATGATTTATTGCTCGAATGGCTTGACGAAAGCAAAGACAATCTGTTGTGGTACAAACATGGTGGTGAAGCAACGGTTTTGGCCTACGAATCTGTCACCTTAGAAACCAAGAAAAAGCATGTTGAATTCCTAAAATCGCTGGATAATTTTTATTTGGACGAGCAACGACGCCTGTTTGTTCATGCTGGTTTTACCAATATGAACGGTGTTGATTTTGAATATTTTCCCGGGCTTTTTTATTGGGACAGAACCTTATGGGAAACAGCTTTGGCATTAGACAAAACCATGAAAACGGATGACATTTTCTACCCAAAACGCTTTACTTTGTATACCGAAATTTACATTGGTCATACGCCCGTCACCCGAATTGGCGAATCAACTCCAGTTCAAAAAGCAAATATCTGGAATGTGGATACCGGCGCTGCCTTCAAAGGGCCATTGACCATTATGGATGTTGATACTAAGGAATTCTGGCAAAGCGAACCATTGAACCAATTGTATTTTGACGAAAAAGGAAGAAATTAGATCTTATTGAACTACTTTTGCCCCACTTAAAAAAATTAAGAGTATGAAAAAGATTACTACATTAGTATTGCTATTGACCGTTGGCTTGATCAATGCTCAGGCTTTCAAAGGAAAAGGAGACGTTAAATTTGATGTTGGAGCTAACTTTCAAAATGGAGGATCGGGAATTCGTCTTTCCGCTGATTTTGGACTTGGAGAAAACATGTCGTACGGATTTGTCACTTCTTATTTGCTATCTGTTTCTACTGATGATTTAGGAAATAAGCCTGAATTTGATGATCGAATTGATGCTAAAGTGAGATTCAATGCAAACTTGGGAAATGTTTTTCAATTGGATGAAAAAATGGATGTTTACCCAGGATTGGATTTAGGTTTACGAAATTTTGGTGCACATTTAGGATTCCGTTATTTCTTTACGGAAGGTTTTGGTGTTTTCACCGAAGCTGGAATTCCTATCGCCAGTTATAAAACGGATGCAGTAGGTTTTGATAAATTGAACAACCAATTTACGTTTAATATTGGTGCTTCTTTCAATTTATAGAACGGTTTAACCACAAAGAACACAACGATTTTTTCACAAAGTTCACGAAGGAATCTATAATACTAAAAAAAGGCAATTTGAAATATTCAAATTGCCTTTTTTAGTTTGTTATAATTTGTTGCTACAAATCAAATCTGATTCCTTGTGCCAATGGCAATTGGGTTCCGTAATTGATCGTATTGGTTTGTCTTCTCATGTAGGCTTTCCAAGCATCAGAACCGGATTCACGTCCGCCACCCGTTTCTTTTTCACCACCAAAAGCACCTCCAATTTCTGCTCCGGAAGTACCAATATTTATATTGGCAATTCCACAATCAGAACCAGATTGAGAAAGGAACAATTCCATTTCTCTCATGCTGTTTGTAAAAATAGAAGAAGAAAGTCCTTGTGGAACACCGTTTTGCAAGGCAATCGCTTCTTCAATCGTGCTGTATTTCATTACATATAAAATAGGAGCAAAAGTCTCTGTTTGAACGATGTCAAAATGATTTTCAGCTTCAATGATACATGGTCTTACATAACAACCACTTTCATATCCTTCGCCTTCTACCAATCCGCCTTCAACAATCATTTTCCCGCCTTCTTTTTTGGCGCTTTCAATCGCATTCAAATAATCCTGAACAGCTCCTTTGTCGATTAGCGGTCCAACGTGGTTCTTTTCGTCCAATGGATTCCCAATTTGCAATTGACCGTACGCATTTTTCAATATGCTGATGGTTTTGTCATACATACTTTCGTGAATGATTAAACGTCTGGTTGATGTACAACGTTGTCCTGCTGTTCCTACCGCTCCAAAAACGGCTCCCACCAATACCATACTGATATCCGCATTTTCCGAAACGATAATCGCATTGTTCCCTCCTAATTCAAGGATTGTATTTCCAAAACGTTCTGCAACGGTTTTTGATACGTGACGTCCAATTCTAGTTGATCCTGTAAAAGAAACCAACGAAATTCTTTTGTCGTTATTGATTAAATCCCCTGATTCGTTTCCAGTTACCAAACAACTAACGCCTTCAGGAACATTATTTCTTTCTAAAACACTTTTAATAATATTCTGACAAGCCACTCCACATAAAGGCGTTTTTGAACTTGGTTTCCAGATTGCAACATCGCCACAAATCCAGGCAATCATTGCGTTCCAACTCCAAACTGCTACCGGAAAGTTAAACGCCGAAATGATTCCAACCGTTCCTATTGGGTGGTATTGCTCATACATTCTGTGCAAAGGTCTTTCAGAGTGCATTGTTAATCCATACAATTGACGGGATAATCCCACCGCAAAATCACAAATGTCAATCATTTCCTGAACTTCACCATATCCTTCCTGAAGACTTTTTCCCATTTCATAAGAAACCAGTTTTCCAAGAGGTTCTTTGAATTTTCTTAATTCATCTCCCATCTGACGAACGATATCACCTCTTTTAGGAGCTGGAACCATACGCCATTCTAAGAACGCTTCCGAAGCTTTTTGCATTGCTTTTTCATAATCTTCTTTAGAAGACGTTTTTACTTTTCCAATTAAAGTCCCATCTGCTGGCGAATAACTTTCGATGATTTTTCCGTTAGCAAAATTAGCTGCTCCAGTTGATGTTCCTTCATTTATTTCCTCAATCCCTAATTGCTTAAGGGCTTCTTTGATTCCGAATTGATCTGCTATTGTTATCATTGTAACTTTTTTATTAAAAATTGTTATATTTTTTTACAAATATATTGATTTAACGTGAAATACTAAACATTGCCACTTTTATTTTGTTGTTTCACATTGAAATTTTTCACCTCATTTTACCTAATAATCAAGCCAAAAACATTTATAAATTATTAATTGATTGAGATTCCTCCTTCGTCGGAATGACAAAATGGTTCTGTGTATGGTTTTTAGCCCCGATAGCAGTGGCATCCTTTTGTGGCTTTCTTTAAGCCACAAAAGATAGAACGAATAGCGGGAATAGCTCCTGAAAATTACTTTTGGGCAATAAATCTAGAGTCGGTTTCCATTACGGTTCCGCATTTTTCGCAGGTTCGCATCTTTTCTGAATTATAAAAATGTTCAAAATGAGGCAGAAAATCTTTCTCGATATTATGCAGTTCAAAATAAACCTCGTGCAGCTTATGATTGCAGTTATCGCAAAACCACAATAAACCATCCGTGAATCCTTTTCCAGCTCTTTTGCGTTCGATAACAAGTCCTATGGAACCTTCGGAACGCACCGGAGAATGCGGAATTTTGGCAGGATGAAGGTACATGTCACCGGCATGCAATTCCATTTCTTTGCGCTCGCCATCTTCTTGAATAATCACTTTGATGGAGCCTTCAAGTTGGTAAAACAATTCTTCGGTTTCGTTGTAATGATAGTCTTTTCGGACGTTTGGACCCGCAACAATCATAACAATATAATCACCGGATTCTCTGTATAAATTTTTATTGCCAACAGGTGGCTTAAGAAGATGACGGTTTTCGTCAATCCATTTATTGAGGTTGAAAGGTTTTGCAATTGCCATTTTTTTAATTTTAAATGTAAAGTTATGAAATAATAAATCGTTATTTTTTTTCCTTAATCAAATAAATATACACGGGAAAATGGTCGCTAAATCCTATTTCGGTGGTGGAATGTCGTAACGGATAGCCTTTATATTGTCCGCTGGTTTGTATCAAAAACGACTTGTTGTAAATTCCGGCTTTCCAATATCGAAAGCTCGTATAATCCGATTGTATTAAGGTTTCGGAAACCATTATCTGGTCAAAAACATCCCAAGCATCCCGAAATGCGATGGTTCCAAATCCTTTCTTGGCCATTTCCTCAAATGGATTGTAAATCCCAAACGGAAGCACATCCGTCTTTTTTGCTTTCGCGCCAAGCCCCAATTTGACACTTTTGTTATACGGCCCATCATTTAAATCACCCAACGTAATCACTTTTGCATTTGGGTTTTTTCGCTGCAGGGAGTCAATTACTTTTCGGTTTAATGCTCCTGCGGCTTCCCGGAACGGACTTGATTTTTTCTCGCCACCGGAACGGGACGGCCAGTGATTGACAATGATATTGATTTCCTCTCCGTCCAGAAATCCGGTTACCAATAATTGATCTCGCGTGTAAACCCGATAATTTTTGGTACTTACTTGCAATTCATCATCTGTTTTTTCTTCGAAACTGGCTTTGGAATTTTCATTCGTGGCGGTACCTTCTTTATAAATGTATAAAGGAATATTGGTATAACTCGTGGGCTGAAACTTCTTTTTTTGATACAACAAAGCGACATCGATTCCTCTTTTGTCAGGCGAATCAAAATGGATGATTCCGTACTCTTTCTCAATCAGTTTGGGTTGTTTGACCAAATCTTCCAAAACACCTCTGTTCTCTATTTCACAGCCGCCAATAAATGTGGGTGAATCCGTGTTTTCGGCAGAACCTATTTCAGATAAAACGCGGGCTAAGTTCCCAAGTTTCTTTTCGTATTTATCAAATGTCCAGCGCTGCAAACCTGTTGGTGTCCATTCTTCATCAAAAGTGGCGGGATCGTTTATGGTATCAAAAAGGTTTTCGAAATTATAAAATGCAACGGTATGAATGACATATTTTTTCTGTTGCGCATTCGATTTTGCTATTGGAAAAAATAAAAAAAGAATAGGAATCCAGTGCGTAATTCTCATAAGTACCATTTATTTCCAGTCGTTGATTTGATTCCTTTTTGAATCTGCTTATTGTAAAAATAGTCATTTGACCGCGAACTTAAAATTATTTTCTAATTGTCTATCTTTGTTTTTGTCTTTTCAAGACTCCATGATTCGAATTATTTTAGAAAAACAATACAACATGAATGCCAACCCGTTTACTTTTATCTCACGTCATCCTGTTTTATATAAATTTCTATTCCTTATTTTTGTTTTACAATCTTTCAACAGTCAAGCCCAATCACAAATGATCACACCACCAAATTTACAAAAAGGAGATACCGTAGCTATTTTGGCAACAGCCCGAAAAAATATAGATGACAACTTGAAACCCGCCATCGATTTGTTGCACAGTTGGGGACTCGAAGTTGTTATTGGCAGTACCATTGGCTTAGATAAAGATCAATTAGCCGGCACCGATGAACAACGCGCAGCCGATTTTCAGCAGCAACTGGACAATCCAAATATAAAAGCCATTTGGTGCGTAAAAGGCGGATACGGAACCGTGCGAATGATCGATTTATTGGATTTTACTGCGTTCAAAAAAAATCCGAAATGGATTGTAGGTTTTAGCGATGTGACCGTTTTACACAATCATTTGAATACTATGGGTTTCAAATCCATTCACGGAATCATGCCGATAACCGTTCCTAAAGCCACTCCCGAAGCCATAGAAACGATGAGAATTGCTTTGTTTGGCGAAAAACTATCGTACGAAATAGATCCTTTCTTGATGAATAGACCCGGAAAAGCTACCGGGGAATTAGTGGGCGGAAATTTATCGATTCTGTACAGTTTGTTCGGTTCACCATCAGCGATTGATTGTTCTGATAAAATCTTATTCTTGGAAGATTTAGACGAATATTTGTATCACATTGACCGCATGATGATGAATTTAAAACGAAATGGTTGTCTGGAAAGCATCAAAGGAATTGTTGTGGGTTCCATGACAAAAATGAAGGACAATGACATTCCATGGGGAAAAAACGCAATAGAAATTATCGAGGATGTTACCAAAAAATACAACATTCCGGTACTTTATAATTTTCCTGCTGGTCACATTCAAGACAATAGAGCATTGATTTTAGGGAACAAAGTGACTATTAATGTCAATAAAAAATGTAGTACGCTGGTTTTTGAATAAAGGCAATTTGATTTAAGATTGCCGATTAACGATTTTTGATTGCAGTCCCGAAGCATCGGGATACGAACGGAATAGTTGACATTATTTTTGATGTTTGAAAACTGAACACTGCTTACTGAACACTGAACACTTTTTACATGGCGGAACATAACGAACTCGGAAAACTTGGAGAAGAAATGGCTGTCGAGTTTCTTCAAAAAAATGGCTACACTATTTTAGAAACCAATTGGACGTTCCAAAAAGCAGAAATAGACATTCTCGCCCAAAAAGAAAATACACTCGCCGTGGTTGAAGTCAAAACCCGTTCCTCTTTGGAATTTGGTTTGCCGCAGGATTTTGTAAAACCCAAAAAAATTCAACTTCTTGTGAAGGCGGTGGATGCATTTGTAAACGAAAGAAATTTAGACATTGAAGTCCGTTTTGACATCATTGCGGTTCATAAAGAAGGCAAATCTTTTGTAATTGAGCACCTTATAGATGCTTTTTATCATTTTTAACGTATTTTTTAAATGTTATATTTGTAACAAATTGTTTTTTTATTTATATTTGCGTCCTGTTTACACACTAACTACGCGTATAATTAAAAAGCTAAACTATGAAAACTGTTTCTTCCATTGTAGAGAACTACATTAAAACAAAACCATTTTTATTGAATGCATTATCATTAGGCATAATTAATTTGACTTCATTATCCCGAAACATAATGACTGAATTGGAAAGTGAATTTGGCAAGGAAGTAAAACAAGGTGCCGTTGTCATGGCTTTAAAAAGGTTAACCGAAGAACTTGATTTCAGACTGAATCATAAGATTAATAAAGTAATAAAAAACATTGGGGAAATCACCGTTCGTTCAGCTTTGACAGATTATACCTTTGCTGCATCAGAAACCGTTTTGAACAAACAAGCTGACTTAATTACTGATATCAATGCTTTCCCGGATATTTTTTACACCTCATCCAGAGGCGTGAATGAAACTAATATTGTGGTAAGCAACAGCATCAATCATTTGGTTGACAAGCATTTTGCCAATGAAAAATTAATTCAAAAACTGGACAATCTGGCTTCGATTACGGTAAAATTACCTAAAGAAAATATTGTCGTTCCAGGTATTTACTATTTTATTTTCCAGCGTTTGGCTTGGGAAGGAATCATCATCAATGAAGTGATTTCGACTTCTAATGAGTTCACTATTTTAGTGAGTGAAGAACAAGTGGATGTGGCTTTCAAAGTAATTAAAGATCTGAAAAATTAGATTGTCTATATAAAGTTTCCAGCCTTTTGAAGGCTGGAAGCTTTGAAAATTAAATAAACTTATTATGAATCCAATTCCTCTTGAAAACGGTAAATACTATCATATTTATAACAGAGGAAACAATGGAATTGATTTGTTTTTTGAAATTGAAAACTACAATCATTTTTTAAGGCTATACGAAAAATACATTGACCCAATAGCCGAAACTTACGCTTGGTGTTTAATGAAAAATCACTTTCACCTTCTGGTTTACATCAAAGAAACGGAAGAGATTGACAGTACAAAATTAGAATATTCTTCAACCGATAAGCCAAAGACTGTAAATGCATCAAAACAGTTTTCGAATTTGTTCAACGCATATACTTTAGCGATAAATAAACGATACAAAAGAACCGGTAGTTTATTTGAGAAAAATTTTAGGAGAAAAGTGGTTACTTCTGAAGATTACTTCCAAAAACTTATTTTTTACATCCACAACAATCCTGTTCATCATAAGTTTACAGAACATATCATAGAATATCCTTGGACTTCTTATGGAACCGTCATTTCAACAAAAAAGACCAAATTACAAAGAAATAAAGTTATAGTCTCGTTTAATGATTTGGAAAATTTTAAATATTATCATTCAATACATCAGGATTTAGATGCTATTGAAGATTTAATTATCGAGTAGTTAAGAAAGCTTCCAGCCTTTTGAAGGCTGGAAGCTTTAAAAACCTCTTACTTCCCCAACAACTCCATCAATTCCAATGCTTTTCGTATTGATATCACATTGTTTTCTAACAACCTAAATGCCCTTTTGAGAATAATCCAACTGAAATTTGTAAGTAAAGAACCAACTATGAATTAGTTTTTTGCCCCAATCTCGCCAAACCCCTATTTAGCGGATGTTTTTTATTCATTAATCCATCTCAGTAAACTTTGTCTTTCAACAATATTCCAAGAATGAGTATTTCTATCTCCATTTGCTCTATACCCCCTGTTTTTGGTTATTATTGTCTCCGATTTTTTGGAACCCAAACTTTGTAGCGCTTTATTTGCTCTTTCAAGGTGGTAGGCATTGAGGTCCTTGTATTTTCTTCCAGTTTCTTTGAATTTATCCTTTAAATCGAGTTCAAAATAAAATCTAGTCTTTATGTCTTTAAGATAATAAATATTACTTGTCGAATTAGAGGAAATTAAATAGGGAGAAAATTCTTCATATTTTTTTCTGTTTTTTGACAGTTCTCCAAATTCGTTATCTAATAAATCTACAATAAACAAACCTTCTTCTATTGCGTCTTTATCCCTATTTCTTTTAATATCTTCTTTAGCATTCCCATATAATTTCTCTAAATCTAATGGTGAATCTACTACAAAAACGCCTTTTGGCTGAATTGTATTTTTTGTTTTCAATAAAAAATTGGAAAGTACAACTGAAACATTTCCGCCACTTGAAAAACCGCCAATATAAATATTTTTTTTCTCTATTTTATTCTCTCCAAAGATGTCATTCAATTTTTTTGCGTATTCAATTTTTTCACTTTCAGTCAAGTATAATTTTTGATTATGATTTAAAAGTAAAGTAGTTACACCCTCTTTTTCAATACCTTTCAAAAATTTAGCTTCCGTTTTTGTGTTTTCAATATCACAAGGAAAACAAGGAAATAAAATCAAAACTGCTTTTTGATCATTTGATATTTTCAATTCGTAATTTCCACCTTTTACAATTTTAATTTCTCTACTTTTAGTTTTGCAGCAAACTAAAAAAAATGAAATAAATAAAATAAGTACTGTTTTTGGGTCTCTTAAAATCATATTTTTTTCTGTTTCGTTTCTCGAAAATATTTAATAACGTTCCGATTCTGCAAAAGGTTTGGGACTAAGTAAAGTCTGATTTTTCGGTTGACACAATAATTTCCAAGTTCAAAATCCATTTTCCATTAAGCCTTATACCCAAATATCTTGTCAAAGCTATTGACAGTAGTTTATATTTTTTCTAAATCTACTTTTCTAAAACCAATTAGATTTTTTTCGGCATAGATTTCAAGTTGTTTAATAAGTTCAATATATAAATATAAATTTTCACAATCAGAATTCAAATCTTTATGATGGGTTGTGTCATTATTTCCATTTTCAAATTTATAGTAATTATAATAACTCGAAGTTTGAATATCTGTTAAAAGTCTTACTAGTTTAGAATCTAAAAAAGTAATTTTCTCATAAACTGATTTCATTTCAATTTCAGATTCTTTCCTATATTCTTTGCATAAACGAATCCAAGTTGTGTTATACCAACCTTTTATTTTGTTATTAGGGTCAATTTTGGAACACATTTCTTTCATTTCATTTTTTGTTGGATATTCATTTTTTAATAGAACCGATGATTCAATATTCAAAACTTTTATTAAAATTTTTCCATTTGTTATTATCGCTAAAATTTTTAGTGAAATATATGGTTCAATTAAATGTTTATCTTTTTTTTCCTTTAAATAAATGACTATAAAATAAAAAATAAAACTTCCAATATATGCCAAACTTAATTGATAAAATATATTCCCAATTTTTGCTCCACCCACAAATTTCTCTTCAATATCAAATAAATAAAAATCATTTATTAACATATTTATTAATGAAATTAATGCCAAACTAAAAAGGAATTTAATGGATGTAATAATTTTAAATATTTTTTCTTTTTTCATTTATAGTATTTTGCTCTTTCGGTTTAAATTACTGCCAACTCATTTATATGTTTGCCAAAATCATACCTATCCACCCTAAAAAGGTGGCTTTATATGATTGTCATGATTTCTGCTAATATCACTTATAAATCAACAAATTGAACATTCATTTTCTACTTCCCCAACAACTCCATCAATTCCAATGCTTTTCGTGTCGATTTCACATTGTCAAAAGTCAACAGCAATCGCAAGCCATTTGGTGTTTGTTTTTCTTTCATTTTACAAATAGAACTGTGCGTTTGCACAAATTGTAGCACCTGATGAAAGCGATTCGACTGATAATAATCTGATTGTTGATCAGACACAAAATAACCAATCATCTTGCCTTGTTTCATTACCAATTTCTCGATTCCAATGCGAGTGGCAATCCATTTGATACGGATGCTATTCATTAACGCATTGGCTCGTGGCGGCAAAGGACCAAAACGGTCAATCAATTTATTCTGAAAAATGATGAGTTCTTCTTCGTTTTTCACACCGCCCAACTCATTATACAAACTCAATCGTTCCGAAACATTATTGATGTATTCATCCGAAAACAACAACTCAAAATCGGTATCGATTTGCAGGTCTTTTACATATTCTTTGGTTTCCAAATTGTTTTCCTCAGGATACAAATCTTTGAATTCATTTTCTTTCAATTCATCAATGGCTTCGTTCATGATTTTTTGGTACGTATCAAAACCGATTTCGTTGATAAAACCACTTTGTTCCCCACCCAATAAATCACCGGCACCACGAATCTCTAAATCTTTCATCGCAATATTAAAACCGCTTCCCAACTCGCTGAATTGTTCCAAAGCCTGAATTCGTTTTCTGGCATCATCCGTCATTGCTGAATACGGAGGGCAAATAAAATAACAGAACGCTTTCTTATTGCTACGCCCTACCCGACCACGCATTTGATGCAAATCAGACAGACCAAAATTATTCGCATTATTGATAAAAATAGTATTCGCATTAGGAACATCTAAACCGCTTTCGATAATAGTGGTAGCTACCAAAACATCAAACTCTCCGTTCATAAAAGCCAACATCAATTCTTCCAGTTTTTTTCCTTCCATCTGGCCGTGACCAATTCCTACTTTGGCATTGGGTACCAAACGCTGTATCATTCCGGCAACTTCTTTGATGTTTTCTATTCGATTATTGATAAAGAAAACCTGTCCGTTACGCTGGATTTCATACGAAATCGCATCCCGAATCAACTCTTCACTAAAACCAACCACGTTCGTTTCAATAGGATAACGATTAGGTGGAGGCGTAGTAATTACTGATAAATCACGCGCTGCCATTAATGAAAACTGTAAGGTTCTCGGAATTGGGGTTGCCGTTAAAGTCAGCGTATCGACATTTGCAGCAATAGTTTTGAGTTTGTCTTTTACGTTGACACCAAATTTCTGCTCCTCATCCACAATCAACAATCCCAAATCTTTGAAAACTACATTTTTGTTGACCAATTGGTGTGTTCCAATGACAATATCGAGTTTTCCTTCGGCTAATTGTTTTAAAGTTTCCGCTTTTTGTTTGGCAGTTCTAAAGCGGTTTAAATACCCCACAGAAACCGGCATATCTTTCAATCGTTCCGTAAACGTTCTATAATGTTGGTAGGCCAAAATTGTCGTAGGAACCAGAATCGCTACTTGTTTGCTGTTATCCACTGCTTTAAAAGCGGCACGAATGGCCACTTCGGTTTTACCGAAACCTACATCTCCACAAACCAAACGATCCATCGGGCGATCACTTTCCATGTCGGCTTTTACTTCTGCCGTCGATTTGGACTGATCCGGGGTATCTTCGTAAATGAACGAGCTTTCTAATTCGTTTTGTAAATAACTGTCGGGCGCAAACTGGAATCCTTTTTCCAATCTTCTTTTGGCATACAGCTGAATCAGATTGAACGCAATATGTTTGACGCGTGCCTTGGTTTTTTGTTTTAAAATCTTCCAGGCATTCGAACCCAATTTGTAAATTTTGGGTGGCGTTCCGTCTTTTCCGTTGTATTTTGAAATCTTATGCAGCGAGTGAATGCTCACATACACAATATCATTATCGGCATACACGAGCTTGATGGCTTCTTGTGTTTTGCTTTCAACTTGTATTTTTTGCAATCCTCCAAAACGCCCGATTCCGTGGTCAATATGCGTCACATAATCACCAACTGAAAGTGTCGTGAGTTCTTTTAAAGTGATATTCTGTTTTTTCGAATAGCCATTTTTGATGCTGAATTTATGATAGCGTTCAAAAATCTGATGGTCGGTGTAACAGGTTATTTGATTTTCCTCGTCAATAAATCCTTGGTACAAAGGCAAAACAACGGTATGATATTGCTTTCTGATGTTTTCAGAATTGGCTTCATCCAAGGTTTCGAAAATATCATGAAATCGTTTGGCTTGGGCGTCATTGGAACAAAACAAATAATTTTTGTAACCATTAAAATGATTCTCATTCAGATTATTCAGCAACAAATCAAACTGTTTATTGAACGACGGTTGTGGCTGAATGTGAAATTCGAATTTTTTGGTAGTTCTAAAAATTGGTTTCGAACTCAATTCCACAATGGAGAAATCCAACGCTCTTTTTATAAACTCTGTTTGATTTAAAAACAATTGTTCCGGCGTTGAACGTTTTATTTCCTGCGATAATTTTGCGAAAGCTTCTTCGGCTTTGCCAAATTGTTTGTCTAATTGTGCTAAAAAATCTTCGGTATTCTGAATAAAAATAACCGTTTTCTCCGAAATATAATCCAAGAAGCTTTCTCGATTTTCCTGAAAAATTTTGTTCTCCACATTTGGAATTATAGTGATTTTTTTCTGTTGTACAATCGACAATTGCGTCGCTACATCAAAACTACGAATACTCTCCACTTCGTCTCCAAAAAACTCAATTCGGTACGGATTATCATTCGAAAACGAAAACACATCAACAATTCCTCCACGAACCGAAAATTCTCCGGGTTCCGTAATGAAATCGACTCTTTTGAACTCATATTCGAACAATACTTCATTGATAAAATCGATAGAGATTTTGTCTCCAACACTAACTTTCAACGTGTTTTTATCCAATTCTTTTCGGGTTACCACTTTCTCGAATAATGCTTCGGGATACGTGACAATAACGGCCGGTTTTTTGCGGGAATTGATTCTGTTCAACACTTCGGCGCGAAGCAAAACATTTGCATTGTCGGTTTCTTCAATTTGATACGGACGACGGTATGAACCGGGATAAAAGAGCACATCTTGTTCGCCAATCATTTGTTCTAAATCGTTCAAATAATACGCTGCTTCTTCTTTATTGTTTAAAACAATTAAAAAAGGAAGTTCGGTTTTCTTGAAAATCGATCGGATTACAAACGAAAGTGCAGAACCCAAAAGTCCCGACAGCTGCATTTTGACTTGGTTATTTTCCAATAAACGAGCAGCAATTTGCTGGGTTTTTGACGAATTATCGTAGGTATTGTATAAGGCTGTTTTACTCAACGCGTGGCAGATTTGGGTCGATGATTGGTGTGTTGGGAATGGCTCTTGTGGTGTCCATCATTTTCAATAAATCAGATTCCCCTTCTTCAAGCGGAATTTTACTTTTCTCCACTATTTTGTCCATTTGTCTTTGTAGCGAAACCAATTCCAAGTTGATTTCTGACACTAACAACGTCACTTTTTTATCTGGAATGTTATCCAAATGAATGAATAAATCCAATAATCGCACTTTAGTGATTAAGGTCGAAATTCTACTTTTGATTTGAGGTTTGTTATATTCAAAAGGAATGTTGTCGTTCAAAGCCATCACTTTTTTTGAAAGCGCCTCCGATTTTTTTTGAAAGGCACCAATGGTTTTTTTAGGTTTTTGAGCCAGTTCAGCCAAAAAAATACGCCATTCGTTCCAAGATGCTATACTTTTTTCAGAAGCCTCAGTTACAGGCGTATCATAAAAAACCCAGCCTTTCTCTATGTTCGTAAAAATGACTTCTCTTCTTTGCATCTCTTTTTTATTTTCAGCAATGCGTTTTTGATTGTCATTTTTACAGGACAATAAAAGAAAAACCAGAGAAAAGAAGACCGCTATTTTATATTTCATGTGTAGCTATTTATCGTTTTTTAATGGTTGTATGTAATTCACATACTGTCTTAATTTTGTACACTAGAACCAGTTATGCTGATTTAAAAATCTCCATTAATTAAGGTACAAAGTTACAAAGTAAATTTACAATTACGAATTACAGCATAGGAATAACAATCTAATATTCATGAAGTATTTTTTATTTTTAAAAAACAGTAACTAAAAAATAAATTCTAATTTTTATCGGCATTTTAATATTTTTTATAATCATTTTATCAAAGTTATTTTATTTACGAAAACATTATCTTTGCTTTTCAAAACAGACAAAAATGAGTACTAAAATATTGATTATTGGAGCTTGCGGACAAATTGGAACGGAGCTTACACAAAAGCTGCAAAAAATATACGGAACAGAAAATGTAATTGCTTCGGATATCCGAAAGTTAAATACTGATGTGGTAAATTCAGGTCCATTTGAAGTGGTGAATGCCTTGGATTTCAATCAGATTGAACATTTGATAGAATTGCATCAAATTGACGAAGTATATTTGATGGCCGCATTATTATCGGCAACAGCCGAGAAAAACCCTGCATTTGCTTGGGACTTGAATATGAATTCGTTGTTTCATGTTTTGAATTTGGCGAAAGCCGGAAAAATAAAAAAAATATTCTGGCCTTCGAGTATTGCCGTTTTTGGACCAACAACTCCTAAGGAAAATACGCCTCAATATACCGTTATGGAGCCTTCAACGGTTTACGGAATCAGCAAACAAGCGGGCGAAAGATGGTGCGAATACTACCATAATATTTTTGGTGTAGACGTAAGAAGCATCCGTTACCCGGGTTTAATCAGCTGGTCATCGCCTCCTGGTGGTGGAACTACGGATTATGCGGTGGATATTTTTCACAAAGCACTTTTGGATAAAACATACGAATGCTTTTTATCCTCAGAAACTAAAATGCCGATGATGTATATGGACGATGCCATTGCTGCGACTATCCAGATTATGCAAGCACCGGTAGAACAAATAAAAATTCATTCTTCGTACAATCTAGCCGCAATGAGCTTTACGCCAACGGAGATTGCTGCCGAAATCAAGAAACACATTCCTGAATTTACCATTTCTTACAATCCGGACTTCCGTCAAAAAATAGCCGACAGCTGGCCTGCGAGTATTGATGATGCTGAAGCCAGAAAGGACTGGAACTGGAAACATGAATTTGATTTAGCATCGATGACCAAAGACATGCTGGAGCATTTGAAATAGTTTCCTTAAAAATAAAACCAAAAAAAAGTCTAGTTTAAAAACTAGACTTTTTTTATGGCGTTTCGATAAAAATTACTTTATCTCATACGTATTATTTTCCTTTTTCAAATCAGCCATTAATCCACTTGGATCTATGGAGATTTTCTTGATGGAAGCTTTCGATTTAGCAATGTTAAATTCAAAAGTTGGATACGCCCAAGCCCAATCATTCAAAACCGTTCTTTTTACAGCTGGATTTGGGTTTTCTTTTTCAAAACTCATCATTCGCAACGGAATGTAGAAACTTTCTGTTGTTCCATCCGTATATTCCACTGTCAAATCAATTGGCATTGGCATTCTTCCAATTCTTTCTAAAGTAACCGTTGTTTTATCCGCATTTTCTTTTACATCCTTGATACCATAATCAATCGTATTGGTGGTTTGTGTCCAATCCGTCAAATACCAATCCAGATTTGCTCCAGAAACTCTTTCGGCAGATCTTTTGATATCATTTGGCGTAGGATGCTTGAATTTAAAATCGCTGTAATATTTTTTCAAGGTCTTGAATACATTTTCCTTGCCAATCAAGTACATCAATTGTGTCAAAAAAAGTTCTCCTTTTCTATAGGAAGTGATGCTGTACACTTTATTCTCGTCAAAACGGTCCGCATGTGTACTTTGTGGTAATTCTTTTCCTGAATTTACCATTGAAAAATAACCTGTATAGGCTCCTGTAAATGGGTTTTCAAGTTTTTTACCGGTGATTTCATTAAGTCCAAAATCTTGAAGGAAAGACGTAAATCCTTCATCCATCCATCCGTGTTTTGATTCATTGGAAGCTAAAATATGTTGGAACCAAGAATGCGCCATTTCATGTGCAGTCACTCCCAGCAATCCGTCAAAGGTACCTTGACCCAAAATCAACGTACACATGGCATATTCCATTCCACCATCACCACCTTGAATTATTGAATATTGTTTGTATGGATAATCCCCAACGGTTTTGTTGTAAATCTCCATCAACTGAACCGTTTTTGGCTGCAGGTTTTTCCAGTTTTCAATGTATTTTGGATTGTTTTTATACAAGAAATGTAAATCAACACCATTAGGTCCTTTTACTACATCATGAATGTAATCCTTATCAGCGGCCCAAGTGAAATCATGAACCATTGGCGCATTAAAATGCCAAGTCAATGTTTTTGTTTTCTTTGGAACAGACACAACAACACCTTGGTCTTGATAGCCGTGACCAATTTCGTTTTTGTTTTGCAAATAACCGGTACCGCCTAAAACGTAATTCTTATCAATAGTAATATTTACGTCAAAATTTCCCCAAACGCCATGAAATTCTCTTGCGATATAAGGATCCGCATGCCAACCTTCAAAATCAAATTCAGCAAGTTTCGGATACCATTGTGACATGGATAATGCTACGCCTTCGGCATTATTTCTTCCGGAACGACGAATCTGAATTGGAACCTGACCATCAAAATCTAATGTGAATGTAGTTTTTGAATTAGGTAATATTGGCTTAGCCAAAGTCACTTCAAGAATAGTCCCAACTTCTTTTGCATTGGCAACTACTCCGTCTTGTTTGAAATTAGAAACTCGCAAATAGCCAATTTCATTCGGTTTCAAATTTTTAATGCGGCTTTCTTTGACTTCGGTATCGCCCACTTTTATTTTGGCAACCATTCTTGCGTCTGGATCTTTGATGCTTTGGATTCTGGCATCCATTTCGCTTCCAGGCTGAAAGGCATTATTGAACAGGTGATAATATACTTTTCTCAAAGTATCAGGAGAATTATTGGTGTAAACCAATTCCTGTTTTCCTTTGTATTGGTATGTTTTTACATCCATGGAAACATCCATTTTGTAATCGACATGTTGTTGCCAATACGAAGTGTTCTGAGCCAACAGACTTCCAAAACTTAAGGAAAAAATAGAAAATAAAAGTAACTTTTTCATATCGGTTAAAATAAAAATGGAAGGGCAAATTGCCCTTCCATATAATGAATTCTTAAAATATTATTTAGACATTTTCTCTGCCATCAGTAAAGCGTTATATGCATTTACTATTTTTCCTGATTTAGACAAAGTGGTAAAAGAACGCGTGTCATTTGCTTTTCCACCTACAATAACATCCGTTGAAATTGCAACTCCTGAATCCATCAAAATATGTTTTACCTGTTTAGCAGATAATTTTGGATAGTACGAACGAATTAATGCGGCAACTCCGGCAGCATTTGGCGCAGCCATTGAAGTTCCTTGTAAGTATTTATAAGTATTGTTTGGAGTTGTAGCATAGATTTTTACTCCAGGAGCAAAAACGTCAACATTAATTTTTCCGATATTAGAAAAACGAGCTACAACTTTATTTCCGTATTCAAAATTCAAAGCACCAATTGTGATTAAATTATCCGCAAACTCCGTTACTTTATCTTCAGAATCGTTAGGGAAATTTTCTGAAAAGTCAATATCTTTTGCATCATTACCAGCTGCGTGAACAATTAACACATCCTTTTTTTCTGCATATTTTATAGCATCATAAACCCATTGTTTATGTGGAGAAAAGCTTTTTCCAAAACTTCCGTTGATTACTTTGGCACCATTATCCACTGCATAACGAATTCCAAGTGCAATATCTTTATCGTACTCATCACCGTCTGGCACTGCACGAACAGTAAGAATTTGAACATTATTAGCAACACCATCGCCACCTAATACGTTGTTTCTACTTTGAGCAACAATTCCGGCAACGTGAGTTCCATGAAGAATTTCATTCTTGTCTGGTCCCATCACATTGTTGTTCCCGTATTTTGTATCAGTGATATCATTTGGATTATCTCCTACTACTTTACGGTAATCTGTTTTAAGATTGTCTCCGTTTATCAACGCAACCTGATCCTCTAATTGTTTTTGAACAGCAACTTTTAGTTCCGCTATTGGCAATCCATAAGAAAGCATTTGTTGCATAGCAGCTTTGCTCTTTTGTGTTGCCGGTTCTTGCGAAACGATAGCTTTAACCTCCTCAATTGTGTAAACTGGTTTGCCAAAATGTTTTACTAAAACAGCATCACCTGCAGCGATAGTCTCTAACATTTGTTCTGAACGAGTTTTTCCAGCAGCAGCTTCAGCAACTTTTTTATCATTCAATGCTTTCGCCTCTTGAAACGTAGCACCATCAACTAAGGTTTTATCTTTGATGATTCTTTCGTATTCCAGATTCTCTTTGGTACTATCCCCAAGAAAATTCCAACCGTGAATGTCATCTATATATCCGTTTTTGTCATCGTCAATTCCGTTTCCGGCAATTTCTTTTGTATTGGTCCAAAGCACTGATTTTAAATCCTCGTGTTCGATATCCACACCAGAATCTACAATCCCAACAATTACAGGCACGCCTTTTTTACCCTTCAATAATTCAGCATACGCTTTGTCAACACTCATTCCAGGAATGGTATCGGTTACAATATCTAAATGACTCCAACGTTTTAAGTCGTTTTCAGTTATTGGTGTCTTTTTTGTAATGTTCAAAGGGGCGCTTATAGCAACCAGCCCTGAATTAGAAGTATTTGAAACTTGTTTTGAAGCGCCACACCCTACTAATGCTAAGATTGCAAAAGCAGAAATGTAAATAGGTTTAATGGTATTCATTGAAAATGTTTTTGTTGATTTTAAAATATTTGTCTAAAATAATTTTTTTTGTTACAAAAGGGGTTATGATTAACACTATGTTAAGATTTCGTTACAGGTAAATCTTTCTTTCAATCGAACGCCTTTTTCGGTTTTTTGTACGGTTATTATTTCATTATGTGCATCGTGTTCCAAGAACAAATAATAATTATTATCAGCTGCCGCATTCATGAATTTTTCTTTTTCTGGCATGGTCAATAAAGGTCTGGTATCATAACCCATCACATACGGAATTGGAATATGTCCGGCTGTCGCCAATAAATCAGCGCAAAAAACGATTGTCTTATCCTTATATTGAATGTGCGGAATCATTTGCTTTTCGGTATGTCCATCAGCAAAGAAGATGCCAAAACCCAATTCTGATGTTGTTAAAAAATCCCCTTCCGGTCTTTGGATAAAATGCAACTGCCCACTTTCCTGCATCGGCAAAATATTCTCGGATAGAAAGGACGCTTTTTCTCTAGGATTTGGTTTGGTTGCCCATTCCCAATGATTTTCATTGCTCCAGAATTTTGCATTTTTAAACGCCGGTTCGTACCCCGTTTTGTCCGCGTTCCATTGTACGCTTCCGCCACAATGATCAAAATGCAAATGCGTCATGAAAACATCAGTTACATCATCACGATGAAAACCGTATTTCGCCAACGATTTATCCATCGAATGTGTTCCCCAAAGCGAATAATAACCAAAAAATTTCTCAGATTGTTTGTTTCCCATTCCGGTATCTATCAGGATCAGTCGGTTGCCATCTTCAATTAATAAACAGCGTGCCGCAATATCAATTAAATTGTTTTCATCGGCTGGATTGGTCCTGTTCCAAATGGTTTTTGGCACCACACCAAACATCGCACCACCATCCAATTTAAAATTGCCTGTTTCTATAGGATATAATTTCATGTTTTTTTATTTTTTTCGAGAGGAACCAAAGTTAAGGAATTCAAACGCTTTTAGTCGTTTCAAATAGGTTTTTTCTATTTTTGCATTGGTTATAAAAATCGCATCAATTATGGAAAAAGCTTTTTATACACTATCTTTGTGCTTAATTTAGACAAAATCAATATAAGCTATGATAAAAGTTTCTGACACTGCAAGAAAAAAAATCATCGATTTAATGAAAGATGATGGTTTTGACGCTGCAATCGACTACGTAAGAGTTGGTGTAAAAAGCGGCGGATGTTCTGGATTGTCTTATGATTTAAAATTTGATAAAACAAAAAACGAAGACGATAAAATTTTTGTTGACAACGATATCACTATTGCTGTAGAAAAAAAATCTTTTCTGTACTTAGCCGGAACAATATTAGAATTCTCAGGAGGAATAAATGGCAAAGGGTTTGTTTTCAACAACCCAAATGCCAATAGAACCTGTGGATGCGGAGAATCGTTTTCACTTTAAAAAATACCCTTTCAGGGTTTTAAACCCTGAAAGGGTAAATAAACATACAAAATGAGCAAATACACAGAAGACGACTTAAAAATCGAACTCGAAAATAAAGAATACGAATACGGATTTTACACCGAATTAGAATCAGAAACGTTTCCTATTGGTTTAAATGAAGATATTGTTCGTGCCATATCCCATAAAAAAGGAGAACCTCAATGGATGACCGATTGGCGTCTGGAGGCTTTTCGTGCTTGGGAGCAAATGACAGAGCCAGAATGGGCTAATGTGCATTATACAAAACCTGATTTTCAGGCTATTTCCTATTATTCAGCTCCAAAAGCGGTAGATCCTAATAAAACATTGGACGATGTAGATCCTGAACTTTTAGAAATGTACAAAAAGCTAGGCATCTCTGTCGATGAGCAAAAGATGATGAATAATGTAGCTATGGATATTGTAGTCGATTCGGTTTCAGTAGCGACTACTTTCAAGAAAACATTAGGAGAAAAAGGAATAATCTTTATGAGTATTTCTGAAGCCATCAAAGAGCATCCAGAATTAGTTCGTAAATATTTAGGAACGGTTGTGCCACAAAAAGATAACTTTTATGCGGCGTTGAATTCGGCAGTTTTCTCTGACGGTTCTTTCTGTTATATTCCAAAAGGCGTTCGTTGCCCAATGGAACTTTCGACTTATTTTAGAATCAATCAAGCTGGAACAGGACAATTCGAGCGAACATTATTAGTTGCCGATGAAGGGAGTTATGTAAGTTACCTCGAAGGTTGTACTGCTCCAAGTCGTGATGAAAATCAATTGCACGCAGCAGTGGTAGAATTAATTGCATTGGACGATGCCGAAATCAAATATTCAACCGTACAAAACTGGTATCCTGGAAATAAAGAAGGAAAAGGTGGGGTTTTTAATTTTGTGACCAAAAGAGGAATCTGCGAGAAAAACGCAAAAATTTCTTGGACACAAGTTGAAACAGGTTCAGCGATAACTTGGAAATATCCTTCTGTTATTTTAAAAGGAGATAATTCAGTAGGAGAATTTTATTCGATTGCTGTTACCAATAATTTCCAACAAGCCGATACAGGAACCAAAATGATCCATTTAGGTAAAAACTCTAAATCGACCATTATTTCTAAAGGAATTTCTGCGGGAAGATCACAAAACAGCTATAGAGGTTTGGTACAAATTAGTGCTAGAGCAGATAACGCCAGAAATTTTTCACAATGTGACTCGTTATTAATGGGGAACAATTGTGGCGCACATACTTTCCCTTATATCGAAAGTAAAAATCCATCGGCAAAAATCGAACATGAGGCTACCACAAGTAAAATTGGCGAAGACCAAGTTTTCTATTGCAACCAACGTGGAATTCCAACCGAAAAAGCCATTGCTTTAATCGTAAACGGTTTCAGTAAAGAGGTTTTGAATAAGTTACCAATGGAATTCGCCGTAGAAGCACAAAAATTATTAGAAATTTCTCTTGAGGGAAGTGTTGGATAATTTGAATATGGGAAACACGAAAGTTATTATTGTCGGTTCTTCCAGAAGCAATGGAAATACTTCAAAAATAGTTGATAAAATTTCCAAACAAATAAATGCTGATGTTATTGATTTAAGAGATTATTCTATTTCCTATTATGATTATGAAAGCGAAAATAGAGCCGATGATTTTTTGCCTTTAATAACTTCAATTATTGAAAAATATGACACGCTAGTTTTTGCAACACCCGTTTACTGGTATGCGATGAGCGGAATAATGAAAGTGTTTTTTGACCGTTTTTCTGATTTAATCAGAATCGAAAAAGAATTAGGTCGAAAATTAAGAGGTAAAAATATGTTTGTAATTTCAAATTCTGATGAAGATCAATTGGATTATGATTTTTATTTACCCTTTCGATTATCAGCGGACTATTTAGGAATAAAATATTTAGGAGAAAAGCATTTGTCCTATCAAACAATAAAAGACCAAGAACGCATCAATAGTATTTTAGAATAAAAGAGAATTTAAATCCTTTTAAAATTAAAGAAACAAATGTTAAGTATCAAAAATTTACACGCCTCAATTGGGGATAAAGAAATATTAAAAGGGATTAACCTTGAAGTAAAAGCGGGAGAAATTCACGCGATAATGGGACCAAACGGTGCCGGAAAAAGTACTCTTGCTTCCATTATTGCAGGAAACGAAAACTACGAAGTAACCGCAGGCGAAATCTCTTTAGACGGAGAAGACCTTTCTGAATTGGCACCAGAAGAAAGAGCACATAAAGGAGTGTTTTTATCGTTCCAATATCCGGTGGAAATTCCAGGAGTTTCAGTAACGAACTTCATAAGAACAGCCATCAACGAAACGCGTAAAGCAAACGGTCTGGAAGAAATGCCGGCTAAAGATATGTTGAAAGTGATTCGTGAGAAATCGGAATTATTAGAAATTGACAGAAAATTTTTGTCTCGTTCTCTAAACGAAGGTTTTTCTGGTGGAGAGAAAAAACGTAACGAAATTTTCCAAATGGCGATGTTGGAACCAAAATTGGCTATTCTTGATGAAACCGATTCTGGATTGGACATTGATGCCTTGCGTATTGTTGCTAATGGCGTTAACAAACTAAAAAGTGACAAAAATGCCATCGTAGTGATCACGCACTACCAAAGATTATTAGATTATATCGTGCCTGATTTTGTTCACGTGTTATACAACGGAAAAATTGTAAAATCCGGAGGAAAAGAATTAGCGCACGAACTGGAAGAAAAAGGATACGACTGGATTAAACAAGAACAAGAAGCGTAAAATTAGTTTGCAGTTACAGTTTGCAGTTCCGATAGCTATCGGAAGCACTCATAACTTATAACTCATAACTTACAACTACCAAAAATGGAATTGAAAGAAAAATTACTATCGTCTTTTATGGCTTTCGAAGAGCGTATTGATGTTCACTCCGAACTTCATGATGTGAGAACTGCCGCCATAAAAAACTTTGAAGATAAAGGTTTCCCAACCAAAAAAGACGAAGCTTGGAAATACACTTCGCTAAACGCCATTTTAAAAAATGACTTTACCGTTTTTCCAAAGCAAGAAAATGCAGTTGAATTCAACCACGTAAAAAAATACTTTTTACACGAAATAGACACCTATAAAGTGGTGTTTATTGATGGTGTTTTCAGTTCGCATTTATCGTCAACAACACACGAAGGAATTGATGTTTGCTTGATGTCATCGGCATTGACCAAACCAAAATACAAAATGATTATTGATACGTATTTTAATCAAATTGCCAGCAAAGACGAAAGTTTAACTTCATTGAATACGGCTTTCGCCAATGAAGGAGCCTATATCAACATTCCAAAAAGTAAAGTGGCTGACAAACCTATTGAGATTATGTATTTCTCAACAGGTAACGAAGCGGCACTTTTGGTTCAACCAAGAAACTTGGTGATTGTTGGGGAGAATTCTCATGTTCAAATTATCGAGCGTCATCAAAGTTTAAACGAAAATCCAGTGCTAACGAATTCGGTTACCGAGATTTTTGCCCAAAAACGTGCTATCGTTGATTATTACAAAATTCAAAACGATACGCTTGAAGCGAATTTAATTGACAACACCTACGTTTCGCAACAAAAAGAAAGTCACGTTTCGGTTCATACCTTCTCTTTTGGAGGGAACTTAACGAGAAACAACTTGAATTTTTATCACTTTGGGGAACGATTGACAAGTACCTTAAACGGAATAACGATTATAGGCGAAAAGCAACACGTAGATCATTATACTTTGGTGAAACATTCGACTCCAAATTGCGAAAGTTTCCAAGATTATAAAGGAATCTATGCTGATCGTTCTACAGGAGTTTTCAACGGAAAAGTGTATGTGGAGAAAGATGCTCAAAAAACGAATGCATTCCAAAAAAGCAATAACATTTTATTGAGCGACAAAGCGACTATAAACGCGAAACCACAATTGGAAATTTTTGCTGATGACGTAAAATGTTCTCACGGTTGTACTGTTGGACAATTGGATGAAACTGCTATGTTCTACATGCAACAACGTGGAATCCCTAAAAAAGAAGCCAAAGCGTTATTGATGTATGCGTTCTCGAATGCAGTTATCGAAAACATTAAAATACCAGAATTAAAACAACGAATCACCACGATTATCGCCAATAAATTAGGCGTGAAATTGGGATTTGATTTGTAGTATAATTCCAAAAATAGATATTAAAAACCCGACAGATTTTAGAAATTTGTCGGGTTTGTTTTTTTAGGAGCTAATCCCGCTATCCATTACAAATGAAATTCACTGAACACCAAAATAAAATATCAAATTGGTGAAGTAATCTTTTTTCGGTAAAAACCTCAAAAAGGATTTTCATTTCTATCGGGGCTAAAAAATCTCTGCTTTAATTACTTAATTAATAATATAACTAACCAAAGTACTTTCTACCGTACTCCCATTAATAGTATTTATTGATTTTACTGGTCCAACTCCTTTTGCATACCAATATACTGATTCTGTAATAGTAGTTTGGCCTTGGAAATTTACTTCTTGTCTAAAACTCATTTTAATGACACTCGTATAAACCGTACCATTCACCGTTATACTTGCATCTTTTTCTAATATAATCCCCAAATATTTTATAGTTGTATCAAAAGAAGATGAAGCAGAACCATTTGTCACACTTACCTTTGAAATAACATTACCACTCCATTGTTCATTAACCGCCAAATTATCTTTCAGCACTGGCAATTCATAAGCACTCATTTTAACAGTAATACCATTTTCAGTCAGATTTAATTCTCCTGTCCTTAAAAAATAAGTCGCTCCTTTTTTAGCCGCCCAAACTTGTAAATTATAGGCATTATCAGTTGAAAGTCGATAATAAGCGGTTCCTCCAAAATTATCTGTGCCTGTGATTTTCACAGGAGAAGCTACGGAACCATTTTCATTATAAATCCATTGATTGTTTATAGCTAAAGGCCAATAATCGCCACTCGAAACCCCATTTGAATCATCAGAAACAGAATCATCACTAGAACAAGATGTAATTAATAAGGAGGAAAAAAGCAATGTAAACAATGCTAATAAAGTAATTTTTTTCATGTTAATGTTTTTTATTAGACCAATGTATAACATTTTAAGCATATTTATAAATTTTAACAACAACTATGCTGATTTTTGTTAAAAAATACGATTACTTATTAAAATTCAGTACAAGATGTTTTTTTACTTCTTCAAACTCCCAATAATCCCTTTCAACATTCCATTAAAATCAAATTCAGATTCTTCCTTCAACCCCATTCGTACGATTACTAAATCAAGTGACGGAATAATCGCCACCATTTGTCCTTGAAAACCGCTACAGTAATACATATCTCTTGGGACATCTGGGAAATGTCCACCGGCATTGAGCCAAAAATGTCCTCCGTATCTTCCCTCAGATCTATTCGTAGGAGTTGCAACGTATTTCGCCCAATTTTCGTTGAAAATTTGTTCACCGTTCCAGTTGCCTTTGTGCAAATACAACAATCCAAATTTTGACCAATCTCGGGTTGTAGCCCAACCGTAGGACGAACCCACATAATTTCCGGCCATATCTGTTTCAATCACCATAGAATTCATTCCTATTTTATCAATCAAAGCGGAATACCAGAAATCTAAATATTCCTGATGCGTTTTGAACTGCTTCCGCAAAATCCCGGAAAGTAAATTAGTCGTTCCTGAAGAATAATTCCAGCGCATATTGGGTTTATACTCCGCCGGTTTCTCTAGTTGTACCCGAGTCATATCTTCGGCCTGAAAAAGCATTTTGGTAGCATCAGAAATAGTATTGTAATCCTCTACCCATTGTAAACCGGAATTCATGTGTAGCAAATCGCTTGTTGTAATCAATTTACGTTTATCATTCGCCCATTCTGGAATTGGAGCAGAATCATCAATATCAAATTTTCTTTGTTTTTCCAAAATTCCGAACATTGTGGCTGTAATGCTTTTTGTCATGGACCACCCTAATAATTTACTGTTTTTATCAAAACCGGTATCGTACTTTTCGGCAATGATTTTGTCTTTATAAATCACTAAAAGGGAACGCGTTCTTTTTTTAATTTGCTTCGCCTGTTCGCCTTTTAGGCTCGAGTCGTCTTTAATATCAAAAGCATTGGCGACAGCCGCATTTAATTTGACATAATCAATGTTACTAAAAACGGTGTCCTTGGGTTCAATATTTCCATACGGAAAAGGTAAATTGTTGTTCAATTTTGTTCTTTTGGGAACTAAATATGGTTTTGTAATATCAAAATCATCGTTAATTAAAGTGGCGCCCAAACCTTCGCGATAAATTGCTTTTCGTTCTTTCAAACCGTAAACCGAAGCAGCGGCAAACTTTCCGATAGCTTCAATTTTGTTTTTGGCCAAATCAATCATATCGATATCATTGTCACCTTTCTCAATCATTTCCTGGGAACGATTATCAATAAAATGTCCCGAAGCGATACTTTTGGCTGAAAAGCCAGAAATTAAATCCAACTTTGGATAAGTCGTGAATCCAAAATAAAAGATTCCGATAAAAGAGGCAAAACCAACAAATTTGAAGAATTTTTTCATACGTAGTTAATATTTGTTTTTTATCGGAATATGGAATTAATGACCGTTGATATTGTTTTTTGTGTGTCATTGAACTTCGTTTCGCATATCTTCATCCGTTTTTTCATCGAGTTTTTATTATGCTCATTTCATAGTAGCTAATTGTAAAACAATGCAATATAATTATTTTTTAGTCACGAATTCACGAAATTAATTTAAATAAAACCCTGAAATTAATAGAAGTAAATTGGCGAATTGATGCCTGAAACAATTTAGTTTTTATTACTTTTGTATTTAGAAAAATTCTAAATAAAGAAACGCAAATTAGAATTTTGATTATTTTAAAAGATTGTCATTATTGGCGTTCTATCTGACCAATAAAAACAATAAAAACAAGCAGATAAATGTTAGACATACATAAAATTAGAGCCGACTTTCCTATCCTTTCACAGAAAGTAAACGGAAAACCATTGGTTTATTTTGACAACGGAGCTACTTCGCAAAAACCACAAGTTGTGATTGATGCGATTTCAAAATATTATCAGGAAATTAATGCCAATATTCATCGCGGCGTGCATACGTTGAGTCAGCTGGCAACCGATGCTTATGAAGCTTCCCGTGGTAAAATTCAAAATCATATCAATGCCAAATTCGCTCATGAAGTGCTTTTTACTTCAGGAACAACGCACGGAATTAATTTGGTGACCAATGGATTTGCTTCGATTTTAAAACCAGGTGATGAAGTCTTGGTTTCCGCATTGGAACACCACAGCAATATTGTGCCTTGGCAAATGTTATGCGAGAAAACCGGTGCGACACTAAAAGTCATTCCGATGAATGAGAATGGTGAATTGATTATGTCTGAATACGACAAATTGCTTTCTGATAAAACTAAAATCGTTACCGTAAACCATATTTCGAATGCTCTTGGAACTGTCAATCCGATTAAATATATGATTGACAAAGCGCATGAAGTTGGAGCAGCGATTTTGATTGATGGAGCGCAAGCCGTTCCACATTTGAAACCAGATGTTCAGGAATTGGATTGCGATTTTTATGCTTTTTCAGGACATAAAATGTGTGGACCAACAGGTACCGGAATTTTATATGGTAAAGAAGCTTGGCTGAATAAATTACCGCCCTATCAAGGCGGGGGCGAAATGATTAAGGAAGTGACTTTCGAGAAAACCACTTATGCTGATTTACCCCATAAATTTGAAGCGGGAACGCCTGATATTGCAGGTGGAATTGTTTTGGGAACAGCCGTTGATTATTTGAATGAAGTTGGTTTCGAAAACATTCAAAAACAAGAACTGGAATTACTGGAATATGGAACGCAACGCTTACTGGAAATTGAAGGTTTGAAAATTTTTGGTACAGCCGCAGCAAAAACTTCTGTAATTTCGTTTAATATTGAAGGAATTCATCCCTATGATATTGGTACAATAATTGACAAATTAGGAATAGCCGTAAGAACGGGTCATCATTGCGCGCAACCGATTATGAATTTCTTTTGTATTCCCGGAACGATACGAGCATCATTTGCTTTTTATAATACCAAAGAAGAAATTGACGTTATGGTTGAGGCTATAAAAAAAGCTAAATTAATGTTATCCTAAAATATAAACCCATGAAAATATTATCTTTATTGTTCCTGACCATTTTTCTAGGCAATGGTTGTGACAGCGCCAAAGCACAAGAAATAAGTACTGCTGTTATTGAGTACGAAGCAAATACCAGAGGCTTTTATCAAAAAATAACGATAAAAAATCAGATGGTTACTGTTTCAAAAGACAGAGATGGAAACGACAAACCGGTACCGAAAAAAATATCGGATGCCGACTGGAAAGAATTAGTGGAATATTTTAAAACAGTGGAACTGGATAGTTTGGCAACACTAAAAGCACCCACTCAAAAACGTTTTCATGACGGTGCGGCTATTGCCAATTTGAAAATCACTCACAAAGATAAAGCCTATGAAACGACTAGTTTTGATCATGGTTATCCACCTAAAGAAATCAAGAAATTCGTAAATAAAATAAATTCATTTGCTAAAAAATAATAATGAAAATTAAAGACATACAAGAAGAAATCGTTGATGAGTTTTCTATGTTTGACGACTGGATAGAGCGTTATGAATACATCATCGAATTGGGAAAAAATCTTCCTTTAATCAAAGAAGAATTCAAAACCGAAAACAATCTGATAAAAGGCTGCCAATCGAAAGTGTGGTTGCAAGGAGAGAAAAAAGATGATAAAATTGTTTTCACTGCCGATAGCGATGCCATTTTGACAAAAGGGATTATTGCCATATTAATCCGTACTTTTTCAAATCAAAGTGCCAAAGATATTCTTGAGGCTGACATGGATTTTATTGACAAAATCGGTCTAAAAGAACATTTATCCCCTACACGCGCCAATGGATTAGTATCGATGATAAAAAATATAAAAATGTATGCTTTGGCATTCAACACGCAAAACTGATTTTAAACATTTTAGATTTTTTTTTTAAAACATATAAGTGATTTAAGGTCATTTAAGTTGATCCTTCAAATTTTTATTGTATTATCTAAATGGTTTAAAGATTTTTAATAAAACATTAAATATCATTATGTAAAAAAAGATAGTTCTATATGATTACAAAAAAATATTTAAAGGATTTAGTTTACCGAGTTAATGGAGCTGCAATAGAAGTACATAAACATTTAGGACCTGGACTTTTAGAAAGTATTTATCATAAATGTATGATTCAGGAATTGTCTTTAAGAGGAATTAATTTTCAATCAGAATTAACAATTCCAATAGAATACAAAGGTTTAGAATTAGAATCTGATTTGAGATGTGATTTGTTTATTGAAAATTGTTTGGTTTTAGAACTTAAAGCCGCAGATAAAGTTTTACCGGTTCATGTTGCAAAATTAATGTCTTACATGAATCTCTTGGAAGCACCAATTGGATTAATGATAAATTATAATGTTATAAATATTTACAACGAAGGACAAAAGACCTACGTTAACGAATTATTCAGAAGATTAGAAGAAGAATAAATAGTACCCGAAAACCTTTAATGAACTTATATTTCTTATATGGTTTAAAAAAATAATAAAAAATAAATTGTTAAAAAAAATGACACAAGAAATAGACACAACTGAATTAGGAGAATCAATCGTAAAAATTTTAAAAACCATTTACGATCCGGAGATTCCTGTAGATATTTACGAATTAGGATTGATTTATGACGTAATGGTTAATACCGATTATGAAGTAAAAATCTTAATGACGCTTACCTCTCCAAACTGTCCTGTTGCCGAAAGTTTGCCAAGAGAAGTAGAAGAAAAAGTAAAATCATTAGACAATGTAAAAGATGCTGAAGTAGAAATTACTTTCGATCCACCTTGGAGTAAAGATTTAATGAGCGAAGAAGCAAAATTAGAATTGGGAATGCTTTAGAATTTAGTCATAAAGTTGAAAGTCATAAAGTCTCAAAGCAGTGACTTTATGACTTTCGACATTCGACTTTAAAACATGATTATGGATGAAATAATAAATAAAGTTGCGAATAGCGTTTTGGAAGTTTTCGATCTCGAAGATTACTATCCAGAAGGAATTCATGTGCAAATCGATATTTCACAATGGCTCTTGGAAGGATTTTTATTAAAAGAAAAAGACTTTAGAGAACAGCTGAAAAATCACGATTGGTCACAATATCAGGATCAATATGTTGCTATTTATTGCAGTACATATGCTATTATTCCTACTTGGGCTTCTATTTTGGTTGCGATTCAATTAGCGCCATTTGCGAAGAAAATCATTAATGGATCTCTAGAGGATTTAAACGCTTCCCTTTATGAAGAGTTATTGCCTAAAATTGATTATTCGATTTATAAAAACAAGCCTGTGATTATAAAAGGGTGTTCCAGAAAACCAGTCCCTATGCGTGCCTATGTATTGGCAGTACACTATCTGCAACCTTTTGCCAAAAGCATTATGTATGGAGAGGCTTGTTCAGCTGTTCCTTTGTACAAAGCACATAAAAAATAGCAGCATACGTTTATTTTATAATTTAAATCAAACAGACATGAAAAAAACAGTATTTTCTCTAGTGTTACTTTTAGTGGCAATTGCTATTAATGCACAAGAAACTGCAACAGACACCACAAAACTTTGGACTAAAAAAGGAAATATTTCTTTGCTTTTTAATCAATCTGCTTACAATAAACAATGGTTGGGTGGCGGAACGTCAAACATAGCGGGAAATTTTGGTCTGAATTATGATTTCAATTATAAAAAAGGAGATGTTGTTTGGGACAATAAATTCATTCTGGCTTATGGATTGACCAAGATAAAAGGTGACGAAAAAACAGCCAAAACAGATGACCGTTTAGAATTGAATTCCCTTTGGGGTAAGAAAGCGAAAGGAGATTGGTATTATTCTGTTTTTTTTAATTTCAAAACACAAATGGATACCGGTTTAGATAAAAACGGAGTTAAACTTTCACATTTATTTTCTCCCGCCTATTTTCAATTTGGACCTGGAATGTTGTGGAAAAAAAGCAATAATCTGAGTATTAATTTTTCTCCCGCGACTGCAAAATTAATATTGGTCCACGATCATTTTACTGAACTTGGCCCTTCATTTGGGGTTTTACAAGGAGACAATTCCAGATTTGAATTCGGCGCAAGCATTTCGGGATATTATAAATTCAATATAATGACAAATGTCGGTATTGAAAACCGAATCAATTTATATTCTAATTATTTAGACAACCCGCAAAATGTTGATGTCGATTATCAGATGAATGTGGTTATGAAAATAAACAAATATTTGTCAACAAATGTATCCTTACAGGCAATTTACGATGACAATTCCGTACAAGCTGTTCAGGTAAGAGAAGTGTTTGGTCTAGGCGTTAATTATGGTTTTTAAGAAAAGTATTTTTATAAAAAAGACCTTTAGAAATTTCTAAAGGTCTTTTTTATTTTTATTCTAGTTCTTCATTTTCTTCTTCTTTCTCCACAGCGTCTTTATAATCCGGATATAAAAACTTATTGTACGGAAAACGGGTGATGTGAATGTGTCTTACGGCTTCATAAACACGTTCTCTGAATTCCTCAAAATTTTCTTTATTGGTTGCCGAGATAAACAAGGCATTTTGCTCGCCTACTCGACTCATCCAGGTTGATTTCCATTCTTCCAGCGTGTAATGTCTTGGCGTTTTTTCGGTCATTAAATCATCTTCATCAATAGTCAAATGCTTGTAGGCATCGATTTTATTGAAAACCATAATAACGGGTTTGTCATTCGCTTTGATGTCCAATAAAGTTTGGTTTACCGATGCGATATGATCTTCAAATTCAGGATGTGAAATATCAACAACGTGCAATAACAAATCGGCTTCACGAACCTCATCTAGTGTACTTTTGAAAGAATCAACCAGTTGTGTTGGTAATTTTCGAATAAATCCTACGGTATCCGAAAGTAAGAAAGGCAAGTTTTTGATGACTACTTTTCGAACGGTGGTATCAAGCGTAGCAAAAAGTTTGTTCTCTACAAAAACATCACTTTTCCCTACGGCATTCATCAAAGTCGATTTCCCCACATTAGTATACCCAACCAAAGCCACTCGTACCATAGAACCGCGATTCCCTCTTTGCGTTCCCATTTGTTTGTCGATTGCTTTGATTTTATCTTTCAATAAAGCTATTCTATCCCGTACAATACGTCTGTCGGTTTCAATCTCTGTCTCTCCAGGTCCACGCATTCCAATTCCCCCTTTTTGACGTTCCAAGTGTGTCCAGAGTCCCGATAATCGAGGTAACATATAGATACATTGTGCTAATTCTACCTGCGTTCTTGCATACGAAGTTTCGGCACGTTGCGCAAAAATATCCAGGATAAGATGCGTTCTGTCGAGGATTTTACATTCCGTAATGATTTTAGATATATTTTTTTGCTGTGAAGGCGATAATTCATCATCAAATACCAAAGTCGAGATATCATTTTCTTTTACAAAAAGATGAATCTCTTCAATTTTTCCTGTTCCAACAAAAGTCTTGGGATTAGGGCGTTCCATTTTTTGCGAAAAACGTTTCACTACTTCACCACCTGCGGTAAAAGTCAGAAACTCCAATTCGTCAAGATACTCGTTAAGTTTCTCTTCACTTTGGTTTTGAGTTACAATACCAACAATAGCTGTTTTTTCGAAATTTATTACTTCTTTTTCTAACATGTCTTTGAATAAGCTACAAATTTAATGATTTGTAAGGTACTAACGTTTATTCAATCCTTTTTAAATTAAAGTAAACAAATTTCATACTGAATCTTAATATTAAAAAGGATAAAAACTTCCCTTAAAAAGGTGCTCCTTACTCGTAAAAATAAATTTTTTCAGTTTTTACTATCCCATTTTCTTCTATATAGGGAACAGGATACTGGGTAGTTTAAATTATTGTATTTGTATTTTCCGCTTTTGCCATTAGCATTTATAGCAGTAGAGGTAAAACTTAATTTATTATTATTAGATATTGATTCGAAATCAAATTCTTCTTCATGAAAAGAAATTAATGGCACAATAACTTTATAGTTTTGACCAAAAATGTTTTTCACTATTAATAAATCAGCTGAATTTTTATCATCAAAAGTATAGTTCTTCATTGATTTATCTCCAATCAATCCTTTGTGTCTGACAATATTATCTTTGAAATACACATACTCTATTTTATTGACTATTTGTTGATTTCGATCTCTGGAGGAACGTCTGGCAACAAGACCATTCTCAACAATATATTCAATATCTTCAATTAGGGTTTGATGACTGTTGCTTTTTTTAGTTACTGCTTTTACTCTTGATCCTTCATAAGTTATAGCAACTGTTTTAGTGACAAGTTCGCCACCTTCTTCGTATTTTTTGGTAAACTTCACTAGTTGCTCTTCTTTATTATAAGCATAATTCACAACCTCTTTCCAGTTGCTTCCTTGCCTTTCTTTGACAGTCATGTCTAATAATCCTTTTGGATTATAAAAAAAACTTTGGAGGACGTCAGATGTTTTAATTGATAAAAGTTTACCTTCCTTAAATAAAATGGTTTTATTTATAATCTCGCCACTTTTTAAATTGCGAAAATTTGTCTTTACAACATTAATTTGCTTTAACTTAACTGAATTTTCCAAAATTTGGCTTTGTACAAAACGCGGGCTGGCCATCAAAAAAATGGCAATAAAGTAGATTTTCATTTGGTAATTATATCGATTTGGGATTGCCAAAATACAAAAACCAATTAAAGGATAAAATTATTTATTTCAAATTCATATTTTTCAACTTGAATCCGACCAGTTTATGTGTAGTTATGGTATTTTGATCAAAAAAAACAGGAGTTATCTCCAAAAATAGATAACTCCTGTTTTTTTATGTAAGACACCCTAAGTTTCTAATACAATCCCTTAGCAATAAACCTAATTCACGGAAATAAGTTTAACCTCAAAAATAAGTACAGAACCTCCGGGAATACTACTGTAATCATTATTCCCATAACCAAGGTGAGCCGGTACTAAAAGTATACCACTCCCCCCTTCTTTAAAACAAGGAATGCCTTCTGTCCAGCCTTTTATGACTTGATTCAGTCCAAATGAAATACCTTCGGCTTTACTTTCATCAAATACAGATCCATTGGTAAAATAACCTTTATAAGCCACTGTCACATTAGAAGTTGCGGCAGGTTGTTCTCCATCACCCGCTTCATTAACCACATAATACAATCCTGAATCGGTTTTTGTGGCAGTCAATTTATTTTTGGCAATGTAATCCACAATTTCTTTTTCGTTTTGGATTGAATAATCAACCGGTTGAGTTTCTATATTTGTATTTGTATCTGATAAACAAGAAATAAATAACAAAGAAACAAGTGCTAATAAAGTAGATTTCATAATGGATTTTAATTTTATAATGGCGCAAATATACTAAAAATACGACTGTAGCTACAGTGCAAAATTATATCCTCTCTTTTCTATTAATTAAAAATTATTTATCCCCAAAAACCTGGACATCGTCTACTTGAAAAGCACCATCCAAAGCCAGATTTTTCCCGGAACCTGTGTATTTAAAAGCGATATTGATTTTGCCATTATACGAAGATAAATCTACCCCGCCACTTCCTATAAATTGATACCAAGGTGTCGCTTGCTTGGGTAAATTAACAACTAATGGAATCCAAGTCGCTGTCGCCAAATTCAACCCGTCAAAATTAGTGGAGACATAAACTTCCAGGGAATTTAACTGGGAATCAACATCTAAATGATGTTGGGCCGTTCTAAAAGTCAAGACTTCTTTCGTGTGAACATCCATGTCTATTTTTGGCGAAATCAACCAAGCCACATTCGAAACGACTTTGGTTCCTGTGATATTAAATTCGGCATAACCGTTTCCGGAATAGACTGTGCCTTTCCAGAAAAGCGTTCCTTTCTGGACTATATTCGCCCAGCCCGGCAGACTCAAGTTCGACTTATCCACTACGGTTTCAAAATCTTCTGAGAAAAAAGGAATCGCTCTTGTTCCGGTCATCACAACATCTTTTTCGGAACGCGGTAATAGTTGATAATCGGTTCCATATTTCGTCAAAATTCCTTTTACTTTTCCGCTTCCATTGGGCACTAATTTACCCGCAAAATCAGAAAAACTACTGGTTCTAAAATACACTTGATTGCCCAATTTATCCATCAAACCCCAATTAGTCGCACCACCCACATTATTAGTTTCTTCAAAATAATGGCGTCCTATTGCGTCGGCTGTAAATTGAACATCGGACAATTCGATCAAAGTATTCAAATTCGAATCGTTCAGCAATTCTGACATCGAAATGGACCGAATCAACAAGTCCTCACTAACATTCGTACAGGAAGCATTCAGTACTTTTTTATAATCATTTTGAGAAAGTCGCCCTACTCCGCCTTCATTATAAGAATTCACGAAAATGCTTCCTATACGCATCCCGCCAAATAAAATATCCGTGTATTGGTCTTTCAACTTTATATACACTTTATTGCCCAATCTGTAATCAATGTACAAATTTGTAGCATCCACGGGAACACTAAATCCTATGGCTGGTGTTGTGGCTGTTGCCAAAGTCTGAAAGGAAATCGACTTAAAAAAATTTCCCGATTCATCACTGGAAACCACATACGCCTCGATTATATCATCGTATTTGTATTGCGTTACAATAGCATTTGCAACAGCATGAACTTCGCTAACGGCTGTATTAGTCACTAAATCTGGTTGCGTACAAATAAGTTTCGGTGCAGCAACCTCATCCGTAACGCAACTGCTTAAAGTGATTGTCAACAGCAAAAATAAAAAGGATTTGTAGAATGTTGATTTCATATGCTTTAATTTATAGATTGATATAAAGATTCACGAAATACGTTCTTCCGTATCCGTAGAAATATTTTGGTCCAAAAGAGGGCGTACCACTGGAAACATCCTGATTAATTTGTCTGAAATTAGCATTTCGGGCTTGTTCATAACCCCCTGTTTTATAGGAAACATCAAGAACATTATTGATGCTGGCAAAAACCCCAACATTTTTTCCATAAATCAGCCATGATTTTCCACCCACGAGATTCAATAACATCGTTGGATCAAACTTTTCTTGTTTTAATAGTACTGCGGCTCTTTCCTCTGTCGCCTCCGGAAAATTGAAACCGCTTGCGGGATTTTTATAAAATATTTCGGTTCTTGAAATCGGAGAAATATCAATATAACTATTCGTGAGGTAATTTACATTGGCGCTAATCCACCAATATTTTGGATCTCTATATTCAATTCCCAGAGAATACGCTCGTTGCGGCATTCCCGCTTGTTTGTAATTTTTTAGTGCGGCCGTTCCAAAATCAAAAACTGGACTGGTATTTTCCAAAGAAGCTTCGGCATCATTTGTCAAAGTCACTTTTGGATTACTGTCATACGTATATTCCCCAAAAGCCGCCGAAAAAGTGGTTTTAAACGTTTGATTTAATTGGTATTCCAAACTTAATTCTGCACCCATATTCTTCTTATTCAACTGCGTTAACGTTTGACTGACAAAAGCATCGGTGTTTAAATAACCTGCGCCATCATCAAAAATTCCTTCGGCATAAAAAAAGGAAATTTGAGTCGCGTTTTTAATTACCGCATAATAGGCCGTCAGTCTGGCTTTCAGTTTTGGGGAGCGATAGATATAACTGGCGTCCAAGCTGCTGATGTTCTCACTTTCCAGTCCGACAACAATCGAATTATTCAATCGGGAATTAGCAAAAGTATTTCGTAAAGAAGGCGCTTTGGTCAAATGTGCCGCGTTAAAAGTCACCAACTGTTTTCCGGAGATTTTCAAATTGAATCCGGCTTTGAAGCCAAAGTTTTCAAACGCTGCTTTCTCACTTTTCCCGAAGGAATTGGTTTCGTAAATTCCGTTTTTGTATAATCCTTCCCTTTGATAATTGGCGCTTGAAAAATTCTGGGCCAGATAAAAATCCACTTTACTGTAGGTGAATTTAAATTGTGTGAATGCCTCTAAAGTATTGGCAAAATAATTATAGTTGTATCCATACGTATCCCCAACGACTACTTGTCGGTCTGGATTATTCAAATCAGACTGGGATTGATTCCCACTGTAAAAAGCATCGATATCTTCAAAATAAGAACCACCAAGCAAGTCCAACAATTTTTGGGAATTATGCGATTTTAGTTTTTTGAATGATGCTCCGGCATTCAGAAAAATATTTTCTGACAGTTGCGCACTCAAATTCGTTGTAGCCACCGCCGTTTGATCTTCTACTTGATCTTCATACAAAACATACTTGCTTTTTGCCGGTTCATAACCTGAAATAGTTCCATTGGAATCAAAAACTGGATTTTGATTGGCTTGGTATAATGCCGTCCAATCAATTTGTGAATTGGCTAAAAACTGAGCTTTACTTTTGGCTACATTTTCATAATCCGGAGTAAATGCTCCCGAGAATTCTCCGTTATCCAGTGCATAAAGAGAACTGTAATAACTGGGCATTTCTCTGTAATACGTTGGATCCGGGCTATTCGCATTTTGATAATCGATGTTGCTGTTTGCAATTTTCCCAAATTGATACATCACACTCGAATTCAGATTGGTTTTATCATTGACTTTAAAATAATGATTCAGCATAATCGTAGGTTCTTCAATGGTTTTTATGCGGGCGTTTCTTTTTTCACCGTCCTGAAAACCCCAATACGAATTGTATTTCACATTGGTCAGTTGCGTAACTTCGGCAGTGTTTGGGGAGTTTTTGGCTCTGGAATTGGGTGTGTACATTGCCGTCAGATTCAACGAATGCTGCTCGCTTAACTTTTTTTCGAGGCTTATAAAAAAGGAATTGGCATCATAATTTGTTCCTTCAAAATAGCCTTCTTGTGCCCAGCGTTTCCCTGCCGAAACTACAAAAGCCCAGCCTCGGCCATTCATTCCGGACGCATGCATTCCCATCGTGCGCCAACTGTAATTGGTATTTGTTCCTGAAAATGAAATTCGGGAACCGGGTCTGTAAATGGAAGCCCGCGTGTTGATTTCCTGTGTTCCTAAAATTCCGCCAAACGTATAATCCGAAGGCGTGGTTCCGAGTGTGAATTCCTGATTGCGGAGTGCATCATTCAATCCGCCCCATTCGCTCCATTGTGGTCTTCCATCATAGATTTTATTCATGGAAACGCCATTGATCATCATGGTGGAATGCTCGCTGTCTAATCCGCGAACTCTAAAACGGGCTTGTCCCCAATTGAAAGCGGCTGCTTGCAAAAAAGCATCGCGGGAGGATTGTAACAATCCGGAAGTACTTTCGGAACTGCTGTTGTCATCGCTGAAATCGCTTTCTATGAGTATTATTAAACTGCTTTGCTGTTCTGTGGATTGATCTTCTTCTAAAGTTATGGTTCCTAAATCCAGCATCTTCCCTTCGATAATTTCTATGGGATACAAGGCATCTTTGAATCCCTGACTGTGAATAAGCAGCAATACATTTCCTGCGGGAACCGTATCAAAACTGAAATTTCCATCGGTTTTGGTGAGTTGCATTAAAGTAGTATTTTGAATACTGACGACCACAAAACCTAACGGATTCTGCGTTTTGGACTCGATGACTTTCCCGAAAAATCCCGTATTCTGTTGTGCTATTACACCTCCTATTTGAACCATAAAGAAAAAACCCAAGTAAAATTTATTCATACTATTCAAATTATGATGATGGTATATAATTACTGAAATTTTGGTCGAGAGGATTTTTATTTTTTTTATTCCTAGCGAGAAGTTCAACCGTTAAAAGGAATTTTAGCGGTTGAACAAAAAGCATAGAAAGCGTCATCCGAAATGGAATAACAACTTGAAAATAATTAAAAATGAATTTTGGAAAAATGGGACGTAAATCCCAATGGGAATAATTATAAAAACAGTGGTATTTGAAATTCCTTATGTCTTTTAAATTCTTTATTGAAAGAATTATAATACTAAATGTACAAAAAAAATACTAACTTATTGATTTTCAATGAAAATAATTTCATTAAATGTGTTTTTAGCAGCTTCCAATTGAAAAAGTTCTTAGAAAAAACAAACGGATTGAGTAGCCCCGATGGCAGCAAGTATCCTTTCCAGTCCTGAACTTGTTTCAAGACTGGAAAGATACTGTGAACAGCGGGAAGAGGTGTTTTTATGGAAACGAAATATAGTGCTCCTAAGAATTTATATTTATTCGATTGCTTTGATTCTTGAGACCATAATTGCTATTAGGAATCCAAAGACTCCAATGAAAGCAAATGAAAATCTCAGGCTTGACAATTCAGCGATGTAACCGATAATTGGCGGTCCCATAAGAAAACCTAAAAAACTGACACTTGAAACTGTGGTTAAAGCTTCACTTGGGGAAACATTTGGATTCTTTCCTGCGATACTATACATTGTGGGTACAATGGTAGAAACGCCGAGCCCTACAAACATAAACGCGATGGTTGCGGGGATGACAAACGGGAAAAATACGGCTGTAAAAAGCCCCACCGAAATCATGATGCCGCTGATTTGCAAGACGGTTTTTCGTCCAAACTTATGTATTAATCCATCCCCAAAAAATCGCCCGCTTGCCATCATAATCATAAACGAAGTGTATCCCAAAATGACTAATGGTCCGGGTGCTTTGATGACATCTTTGAAATAAACGCCGCTCCAGTCAAACATAACTCCTTCACTTGCCATACAACAAAAACCAATTATACCAAGCCAAATTAAACCGCTATCCGGTTTTGAAAAGAGTTTCTTCTTTTCTACTTTGATGGTTTCCTTTGCTTTTATTAAAAATTTATAATTAAAAGCAATCATCAAAAACACTATTCCGGCAACAATGAGAAAGTGAATATAAGGTGTTAATTCAAAGGCTAACATTCCCAATCCTACCAGAGCACCCGTGAATCCTGCAAAGCTCCACATTCCATAAAAAGAGGACATGATGGTTTTCTTGAAAAGGACTTCGGTATAAACACCTTGTGTATTGACCGCGATATTCGATAAATTACCAAAAATTCCAAATAAAAATAAGCCCAAGGACAGTTGCCAAGCCTGGACAGCCAAGCCTAAATTAGTCAAACAAAAAACATAAAAAAGCAAGGATACTATCAGAATACGGTGGCTTCCAAAACGGGTGACCAATTTACCGGAAAAAGGCATCACTACGAGTTGTCCCAATGGTAACGCAAATAAAATACTACCCAAATCACCTTCGCTTAACTGTAATGCGGTTTTAATATCCGGAATTCGGCTGGCCCAAGTGGCGAAACACAAACCCATGGCAAAATAAAACATGGATACTGCCCAACGGATTCGGTTCAAATAGGAAACCTTAGCGTTTTTATACGTTTTCTTGTATTTTGCTTTGGTTCTAAATCGGGATATAAAATTGAGATCGATCAAGATAATTTGGGTTTTGAAATTTAATTTATCAAAATTACAAAAAGCAATCGTTCATTACGTCAAAACAACATATCTATCAAAAAATACAACGTTATTGTTTATAAATTCGATTGTCGGTAATGGATTTATAAAATAAAAAGGCCGCAGATTCACTGATTTAATACATTCATAAAATCAGTGAATCTGCGGTCAAATTTTTATGTTACCAAATAAATGCTACAAATCAATCACTTTCTTCTGGGCACTGCTTTGTATAGCGGCTTCAATAATTTGCATCACATGAACCCCATCTAGTGCCGTTACCGGTTCAATAGCATCCTGTGTAATTGAATTGTAAACGCCATCAAAAAAGTCATAATAATTCCCTTGAAGTGTTGGTATATTTTCAATTAAGACGTCATTATTAATCTCCGTATGAAGAATACCTTCTTTACTCTTAGCTTCTTTACCCCAAGTGTCGAGGTTTGGTTTTTTTCCAAGTTTCAAATCGTCTTCCTGTACATCGCCACGTGCTTTCAGGAAAGATCCTTTTTTACCATGTACCACAAAAGACGGAATGGCTTCGCGCACAAAAAATCCGGCTTTTAATCGGACACGGAAATTGGAATAATACAGTAAAATATCAATGTAATCATCTACCAAGGAATGCTCCCGTGTGATGCGAATATCTGCAAAAACCGATTGAGGCAAACCAAACAAACACAAGGCCTGATCAATTAAATGAGGTCCTAAATCTTTCAGAATCCCAGCACCCGAATTAGCCGTTTCTTTGTGTTGTTTTGGACTTAAAATCGGATTATAACGATCAAAATGGAATTCGGCTTCCACAATTTCGCCAAGTACATTATCCGAAATGATTTTTTGCACGGTTTTGAAATCGCTGTCCCATCTCCTATTTTGGAAAACGGCCAGTTTCAATCCTTTTTCTTTGGCCAAAGCCGCTAATTCCTGTGCTTGGGCAACAGTTGTGGTAAATGCTTTTTCGACCAAAGCATGTTTCCCGGCCAGTAACACTTTTTTGGCATATTCATAATGTGTATTTACAGGAGTATTTACGACCACCAGATCAACATCATCTTCCAACAACTCTTCCATCGTGGCGTAACTTTTCACGGAAGGATAATCTTGATGGATTAATTTTTTACTTCGTTCCCAAGAACCAATCAGTTCAAATCCGGGATGGAAATTTAAAAAAGGAGCATGAAATACTTTTCCTGACATTCCGTAGGAAAGCAAAGCAGTTTTAATTTTTTGCATGGTATTATTTTTCAAATTATTGGCGTGTTCATTTTAAACATATAAGCCATATAAGTTTTTAAAATTTAAATGAGTAATGAAGTTCTTGTCACATCTTTTCTTTCCAAAATAGGAAAAGAAATTTGTTTTTTTAAACATGTAAGGAATATAAGTTCACAGAAGAATTAGAATGTCTTTAAACAGTACCACTTTACACTTTTTAAAAGTAAAACTTATATGCCTATTTATTTCGAAATTTAAACATATAAGTCATATAAGAAATCTTACATACTTACTTAATACTGTTTTATACTATCTAAAAGTAAAACTAATATGACCTTATAGGATTCAAAAAATTTAGCTCCTTAGAAAAAACTTATATGGCTTATATGTTTTAAAACCTTACTTTTTAGCTCTTTCGTATTGTTTTGGCCATTGGATATCCGCATTCAACTCTTTGGCAAATTTCAGCCCTAAATTTGGATTTCTAAGGGATTCTCTGGCAAATAATACTATATCTGCTTTCCCTGAAGCAATAATTCCCTCAGCCTGAATGGCTTCGGTGATTAAACCAACTGCGCCAGTCATCATTCCGGTTTCCTTTTTTATACTTTCCGCAAAAGGAACTTGGTAATTTGGACCCAACGGAATTTGTTGGTGTGAGACTAATCCTCCCGAAGAAACATCAATCAAATCCACTCCTTTTTCATTTAGTATTTTCGAAAGTTGCACCGATTCTTCAGCATTCCAGCCGCCTTCCGCCCAGTCCGTAGCCGAAATTCTGACGAATAAAGGCAAATTTTCCGGCCATTCTGATTGAACTGCTTCGACTACTTCAAGTGTCAAACGGATTCGGTTTTCGAAACTTCCTCCGAATTCATCGGTTCTGAAATTTGACAAAGGCGAAAGGAACTGATGCAACAAATATCCGTGAGCGGCATGGATTTCCAGTACTTGAAAACCCGCTTGAACGGCTCTTTGTGTGGCTGATTTAAAGTCGGAGATTACTTTTTGAATTCCCGTTTTGTCTAATGCAATAGGTGTTTTTTCGTTGTCATGATATCCCACAGCACTTGGTGCTATGGTATCCCAACCACCTTGCGTTTCGTCTAATTTTCTACCTCCGTTCCATGGTGATGCGGCACTTGCTTTTCTTCCGGCATGCGCCAATTGGATTCCGGGAACTGAATTCTGACTCACAATAAAACGATTAATCTGCTCCATTTTTTCGATTTGTTCGTCTTTCCAAAGTCCTAAATCCTCTGGAGAAATTCTGCCTTCGGGAGAAACCGCAGTCGCTTCCTGGATGATTAATCCCGCTCCTCCGCTGGCACGACTTCCCAGATGTATGAGATGCCAATCATTGGCAAACCCATCTTGAGCAGAATATTGGCACATTGGAGAAATAACAATTCTATTTTTAAGCAAAATGCTTTTTATTTGGAGTGGTGAAAACAATTTGGATGACATAGACTTGATTTTAATGTATTTTTAAGTGTAGATAAAAGAAATATCCGCTTTAGAAAAGTAAAGTTAAGGGACGGAAGCCAAACTAGGAATTGAATTTCCATTAATTAACAAACATTTAAAATGGTATGGAACAATTATTGTAAAATAAACAAATAGAAAACCTTACTTTTGTGAGTCATAAAAAGAACTAAAATTAAAAAATGGACATAGTTATCAAGCTTTCTCAATTTTTATTGAGCTTATCATTACTTATTATACTTCACGAATTAGGACATTTCATTCCTGCTAAACTGTTTAAAACCAGAGTCGAAAAATTCTACCTATTTTTTGACGTTAAATATTCCCTTCTAAAAAAGAAAATTGGCGAAACTGAATACGGTATCGGTTGGTTGCCTTTGGGCGGTTATGTGAAAATTTCCGGAATGATTGACGAAAGTATGGACAAGGAACAAATGGCTTTGCCACCGCAACCATGGGAATTTCGTTCTAAACCGGCTTGGCAACGTTTGATTATTATGTTAGGCGGCGTTACTGTCAACTTTATTTTGGCATTCATTATTTATATCGGAATGGCATTTGCTTATGGAGATACCTATATTGCTAATGAAGATTTGAAAGACGGTCTTTTGATCGAGAGTCCAGTTATGAATACTGTCGGATTCAAAACTGGCGATCACATTGTATCTGTAGATGGTGAAAAAATTGTCAAATTTGATAATGATCTTACTATGAAAGTTATCATGGCAAAAGAGGTGCTGATAGAAAGAGATGGAGCTCAGCAAGCGATCAAAATGCCTAATAATTTTGTGGACCAATTATCAAAACAGGGAAAAAGCACATTGCTGGATATCAGAAGACCTTTTGTTATAGGATCTGTTACTGATGGATCTAAAAACACTGCATTACAGCCAAAGGATATCGTCGTTGCGCTTAACGGACAACCAACAAAATATTTTGACCAAGTAAAAACGGTTTTGGAAAACAACAAAAACAAAACGATTACAGCTACTGTTTTAAGAGATCAAAAAGAAGTTCAAGTTCCTATTATTATTTCTAAAGAGGGAAAACTTGGCGTTCAACCGGGAGGATTAGGAATGGAATCATTAGAAAAACTAGGATACTACAAAGTAAGCAAGCAGGAATTTGGTTTCTTGGAATCCATTCCGGTAGGAATTACAAAAGGAAAAGATCAATTAGTAGGCTACGGAAAACAATTGAAAATGATTTTCAGTCCAAGTACGGGCGCTTACAAACAAGTAGGTGGTTTTAAAGCCATATTCGACATTTTTCCTAATACATGGAGCTGGCAAGTTTTCTGGAACATCACCGCTTTATTATCAATTATGCTTGGTGTAATGAACTTATTGCCTATTCCGGCACTTGATGGTGGTCATGTAATGTTTTTATTATATGAAATCATCAGCGGTAAAAAACCAAGCGATAAATTCTTAGAGAATGCGCAAATGGTTGGTTTCGTATTACTTATAACACTGTTATTATTCGCTAACGGAAACGACATTTACAAGGCAATTGTAGGGAAGTAAAAAAAATTGAAAAAAGTTTTATTTTTGCTTGCAGAAATCAAATTAAGCCCTATCTTTGCACCGCTTTACAAGTGAAACACACCTCACTAATAAGCACCCAAAAACGTTCATTCAATACCAGAATAAAAATATACAGTTTCCTTCTTAGCTCAGTTGGTTAGAGCATCTGACTGTTAATCAGAGGGTCCTTGGTTCGAGCCCAAGAGAGGGAGCTTTTTAAAAAGACTTTACAGCAATGTAAGGTCTTTTTTGTTTTTAGGCTATAGTGAAAGCAGTATTTCGTGTGATTCTATTGAAAAAGGAATTTCAATAGGTTGACAACTTTGACAGGTTTTTTACAAATAAAGGGTGACTATAAGGTGACCATCTAAATTTTAAAGGTGACCCCCATTTTACTGATTGTTATGCCAATTGTTTAACTCAAACACAATTGGAAATGAACCAAAAAAAGGTGACCATCTTATTCGTAATAAGTGGCGTAAAGACAAACTCTAAAGGACTATGTCCCCTTTATTGTAGAATCACTCTTAACAAAGAGCGAAAACAATTCTCTACTGGACTATTTGTAAACCCAAACTACTGGGAAAACAAACTTCAAAAAGTAAGCGTACAAGACACAAACTACAAATTTATTAATGCTCAGATTGAACAAGTCCAAATTAAGATAAACAACATTATTTTGGTATTTCAACTTCAGGGCGAAGATTGTACTCTTGACAACATCTACAAAACATTCGTAGGTGTAGAAATCAAAAAGAAGGAATTTGTCCTTTCCTACTACAAACAGTATCTAGCCAGAATTAAAAAACTAGTAGGTTTAGAAATCAAAGACAACACCTATAATAAATTCGTTTATGTGGGAAACCATTTAGAAGCATTCCTGAAATGGAAATTTAAAAAAACAGATTTTCCTTTAGAAGAATTGAGTTTACAATTTTTAGATGATTTTGATTACTATTTAAAGACAGAGAAGAAACAAGAACAAATTACTATCAACAAAACCATTCAAAGGCTTAGAACCCCAATAAAACAAGCCATTTCAGAAGGATATTTAGACAGGGATCCTTTTATACTTCACAAGTCCAAAACAGTTCGTAAAACCGTTATATTCCTTACTACTGAAGAACTCAAAACCGTTGAAGAAACAGTATTACAACAAAAGAGATTAAGCGTCATTCAAGACTTATTTATTTTCTGTTGTTACACAGGGCTAGCGTATAACGAAATGACAAATCTTGAAAAGCAGAATATTCAGATAGGTTTTGACAGCATTAACTGGATTCAGATGAAGAGAGAGAAAACACAGCGTCAAATCTCCATTCCAATTCTGCCAAAAGCACAAGAAATTATTGAGAAATACTCAACCGATAGTAACCACATATTCCCACCAATAAGCAATCAAAAATTCAATTCTTATCTCAAGGAAATTTCAGCTATAACTGGAATTGAAAAAAGATTGACGCACCACATTGCAAGAAAGACATTTGCTTCTACTGTCTTGCTTTACAATGATATTCCAATGGAAATTGTATCAGAACTACTGGGTCACTCAAACATGGTTATTACACAGGAAAGTTATGGTAAGGTAGTGCAGAATAAAGTTAGTGAAGCGATGGCTAATCTAAAGGACAAATTAAAATAGCACAGAATGAGTCTAACGCATTTAAAACGTTTTAGGCTCATTTCTCATTTAAAATATTTATTCCTTCAAAAATTTTATTTACATCTATACCCAAAGCAAAACAGAATCTCAATAGTAAATCAACAGTCATTCTTTGTTCATTTCTAAACACTCTTCTTACGGTAGTTTCTGAACATAGTGCTGCTCTGGCAAACTCAGATTTATTACCATCGAATTTTACAAGGAACTCTTTGTATATCCTTTTGACTAATTCATGTTCTATCTGTTCAAGATGCTTCTGCATTGAGCAAAGAAAACAAATGACTAAATCAAAATTCTCTTCACCTATCGACTTATAAGTCGAAAATTAAATTAGATTTGTGTAATGATATAAAATCGGTGAATCATGTAATACACTAATCTAAAAGTGCTGAAGAAAGTCCTTGTTAATAATCTAAAATAACAGCGGTTTATTTTACAGAATGTGGAAACCCGTAATGGAATGATTTGAAAACAAATTACTTTGCCAACAAATCACTAAAAGTGGGTATTGTGAGCAGGAAGTATTACGCCTTCCTTTGTTAGCAAATGACCATTCCTTTAAGCAAAAAAAGACGTTTTATCACAATCCCAAATTATGAAAAAAATATTATTATTACTAATTATGCTAGTATCAGTAACTATGTTCTCGCAATACAACAGAACTTACACATATAGTCTCTACATAAATGCTCCAGAAGGAGTGATGCAAAATGAAGCGCATTACGTCAAAACTGTTGTGAGTATTTACAAAAAAAAGAATATAGAATACTTAACTATATCAAGAGAAGAAAGCAAAGCGACGTATCTAGTGACCAGTAAATTACAAATAAAAGGTGATGACGGAAGAGACACGAACATTTTCTATTACTTGATGACCATGGACGGCAAGAAGAAAAAAGCTTCTTTTATGGTGGAAGGGAGTCCATATGTAGGCGGAGATCTAGTTACGGGTAACTTTCATTTATTGCTTTTTAAAAAATAAACCATGAAAAAATCACCGTAAAAGACACTATTAAAAGTAGTATAGGTTTGTTTTGAATTTAAAATTAAGGAGTGTCAAAAAGGAATAATTGAGAAATATCAATTTTTAAGGTTTTGGAAATTGCATACAAAGTTGTAACAGAAGTATTAATAACGCCTCTTTCAATTCTGCTGATTTGGGAAATTTCGACACCTAGTTCATTTGCAAGCTGTTCCTGAGTGAAACCTTTTGCTAAACGGAGTTCTCGAAGTTTTCCACCAAAGCTAATTAATATTCTTTTTTTTTCTTGATTATCCACGAAATAAAATTCGAGGAATTAAGTTATTATTCAGTAGGCAGATTTGCCTATATTTGAAACATAGAAACAACAACGGGGATGCTGAAAACTGTACAGAGTAGGCAATATTTTTAAATAAATTATGAAGAATCTAATTTTTGTTTTATCATTCGCATTTTTGTTTTCGTGTTCTAAACCAGAAGATAACCAACCTAGTAATTCAAATGTCAAATTATTAAAATCGGTAACAGAAACTGGGGAGACATACGGTGGTTTCAGTTCCTACCATTATGAGAACAATATTCTAACCAAAGTTAATTACGGGGAATTGAACAATTACATGGCTATCCAACAGCTAGGTTATGAAAACAAGAAACTAATTAAAATTGCACATGATGATGACTATGCTAAAGGCGATGTAGTAAATCCAGAGGATTTCTCATACAACTATAATTTAAATAGTTATCCTGTAGAAACAATATCGTACATGACTAACAGCATTTTTTACAAATCGATTTACAGAGATTATATCTACAATTTAAACAGTCAAAAACAAATTACTAGTATCATCGAAAACAACTCTCTAAGCAATGAATTTGTATACAATAATACTCAGCTTACAAAACAAAAACATCCCGGCAGTAATCCATACGAATACACATTCACTTTTGACGACAAAATAAACCCCTTCAATGTCCTGTATACAAAATTTGGATTGCTAGACGATTACATCTGTCCGCTATTAGGTCGTAATTATCTGTATCATTTTTTATCTCCAAACAACATCAAAGAAGTTTATAAAAACGGGGTTTTAATTTACAGTTTTATTTATCAATACAACGATGAGAATCAACCTATATCAGTAGTTGCGTATGATTACTCCAATAGTAAAACTCATCAATACGCATACACTTACACAAATTAATTTTAAAATTAAAGAATAACTTAAACAAAGGTAAAAGTGATTTGGCAACAAACATCAATAGAAAAAATTAAGACTGAGTTGGTTTTATCATGTATCAATAATGACCCTGAATCATTTTTACCTTTTCTAATGTTAGCGGAGGTAGAGACAGAAGCACCTAATAAAAAGGATTTTTATCAATTTTTTAAAGGAATGATAAATCAAGCTCATGAGAGTTCTGAAGGAAAACTGACTTTAAAAATAGAACAGCCCACTTTGGACACAGATAAAGAAGTGCTTAATTATAACTTTTATGACAATACCCATAAATATCCCCTCCTGTCAATCGTAGTTAAAGAAAACAACAATCTAATGTATTTAGGCGTAATGCCCTTTTAAGATAAATTAAAGTCACTTTGATAAAACTAAAATATAAGAATTACTCAATAAATACTTAAAAAGAATTATGGCAGAAGAAAAAAAAGACATTAGCGGATGCGCAAAGATTGGTGTTATAGCAATCATATTACTATTCTTATTACCACTATGGGGTTTGTCTGGAATGATGCATGGCGAGAGCTTTATGGGAGGTATTGGAGAGAGTATTGGTGCTTGGATTGTTTTAATTGTGGTTGGTGCGGTTGGCTATGGAGTATATAAGACGTTTAGTAAGTAATTGCGGATTATTTAACCTCATTATTAAAAAAACCAATTTCAAGAACAGAGATGCTGAAAACTGTACAGAGTAGGCAGGAAACAATTTATAGTAAGATGAAAAAATTAATTTTAACAATGACCTTTTTATTAGTAACAACTTTAAGTTTTTGTCAAAATCAGAAGATAACCTACTCAAAAGATTATTCCGGAAATACTGTTGCTAAAGATGAATATGGCAATGTCATAGCTATTGCTTCAACCGATTATTCAGGAAAACTGGTATGGAAAGACAAATACGGAAATGTTATTAAAACTGAATCAGAAGATTATTCAGGTAGAACAGTGACAAAAGACCAATACGGGAATACTCAAACTACAAAGTCGAAAGATTATGCAGGAAATACAGTAGAAAAAGACCAATATGGGAATGTACTTTATACGTATTCAAAAGATTATTCTGGAAATACCGTAAAAAAAGATAAATACGGAAATGTACTTGGAACCTACAAAGAAGACTATTCTGGAAATTTAGTGTTTTACCCAAAACAATAATACAAATCAAAAAAAATGAAAAAAATAATCACATTACTACTCTTAATATCAGTGATATCGACATACGCTCAAAATAGATATAGCACAATATCTACCTCTACTTATACCCCTATGACACGTAGTGAAATAATGTCTGTTCCAATGGCTCTTCAGGCTAAATACAATGAAAATCAAAAATATTTATATCATTTAAAAAAACGGGTACTTGAATTAAAAACTGTTATTAAAGAAGAGCCTTTTTTGGGGAGATTAAACGGAGAATACGGTGTTTTAACCTCAATGGAAGATGAAGATTTGGCTCGTGCCACAAAAGTCTTAAACCAAAGAGAAATAGGAATAAATGAAATTATTACAGAATATAATTTATTCGTTTCAGAGCAAAATTCTAAAATACCAGCAACTCAAAATTTACCTGAGAATCAAAATCCACCTGAGAGTCAAGACTCACAAACAAATGAAGTTGAGGATTTTTTGAATGAAGGTAATGAGCATTATGAAAATGAAGATTATTCAAAAGCAATTTTTAGTTATTCAAAATACCTTGAAAATGAACCTAATGATACTGATGCTATTTTCATGAGAGCATTAGCAAAAAGTGAAATTGGAGATAAGTACGGAGCTATTAGTGACTATGATAAAATATTGTCAATGGAAGGAAAGGTTAGTCCTCAAAATTATAAATTTTCAACCGTTTATAACAATAAAGCTTATTGTTTGGTAGAACTAGGAAGCTATAAAGCAGCATTACCCCTTGTTGAAAAAGCTTTGCAATTAGATAAAACGGAATGGTTTATTTGGGATACTAGAGCTGAAATACTCTTGAATCTAGGACAATTAGACAAGTGTATTTCTGATTGTACTAAAGCAATAAACATTGAGCCAAATGGAAATTCTTATCTGGTTAGAGGATTAGCTCGTATTAAAAAAGGAGAGAAAACTAAAGGTTGTCAAGACTTATCAAAAGCCGGGGAACTTGGGGAAACAATAGCTTATCAAAAAATTAAAGAAAACTGTAACAAAAAATAAAGTAACTTTTAAGAAAGTATATCGCGCAATACTTTTTTCAATACTCCACTATGCATATTAAAGAGTTTTTTATCTTACTTAAACCCATTCAAAAAATTATTTAATTTTTTTTTAAAGTCATACGCTTAGTATACCACACATTCACCCCCTACACTTTTTATAATTTGGGATATGCCCGTCAATGTTTAATCTTAAAATTATAAAAACTATGGTTACAATTGTAGATTACAAAAAATATCAAAGAGAGAATGGGGAAACTTTCTATGCTCTTGAAGTACAAGGAGGAATTGAATCTGTAAAAAGTAAAGAAACCGGAAAGACTTACTTTACTGCGCGAACAACTAAAGTACCGTGTACGTTTAATGAGCCAACCTGTAAAGCATTAATTGGCACTCAAATGCCCGGAACGATAAAAAAGGTAACAGTTGACCCCTATGAGTTTACCATCAGGGAAACTGGTGAGATCATTAAAATGTCCCACAGATACGAATATCTTTCAGAAGAAGAAAGCATCGTAGAAAGCAATGTGCTGAAAAATGAACCGGTGTACTAAAAACACCTTCACTATAAATTAATTAAGGAACTCTCAAAAGGAGTTCCTTTTTTTTTATAACAATAATTTATTATGTCGAATAACGACCAATAACAACATCAAATAACATCAGCATGAAACTACAAAAAGCGGAAAGAAACCAAGTAAAATTAAGACTGGGTTTAAGCGGAGCAAGTGGCTTTGGTAAGTCTTATTCAGCCTTGCTATTAGCTTACGGAATCACTAACGATTGGACTAAAATAGCTATAATCGATACTGAAAACAACAGTGCCAGTCTTTATTCTCACTTAGGAGATTTTAACGTACTGTCATTAAATGAGCCATACGCTCCAGAGCGTTATATTCAAGCCATTGAGGTTTGTGAAAAAGAAGAAATTGAAGTAGTTATAATTGACAGCATTACACACGAATGGTCAGGAAAAGGAGGTTGCTTGGAATTACATGAACAGCTTGGAGGAAGATTCCAAGATTGGGCTAAAATAACTCCACGACACCAAGCCTTTATCGATAAAATACTTAATTCAAACTGTCACGTGATTACTACGGTACGACGCAAAACGGATTACAGTCTTGACAAAGATGGCAACGGTAAGACTAAAGTAATGAAGCTAGGCACAAAGGAAATTACAAGAGACGGCTTCGAATATGAGCTGACAGTAAATTTCGAGCTTATAAATGACAATCATCTTGTGACCGCTTCTAAAGATAGAACTGGTTTATTTTCTGGCAAACCTGAATTCGTCATTAATTCATCTACAGGAACGAAACTTATTGAATGGTGTAATCTGGGGATTTCAGTTGAAATAGCTATGTCTGAAATTAATGCTTGTGAGAATATTGAGGGATTGAAGCATGTTTATTCCAAATATCCTTCGCTTCAAAAGCAAATTCACAGTGCAATTATGAACAGAAAAAACCAGATAGAAAACATCGCTAGTCACCTAGTCGATGAAAAAGAAATTGTAAAACCATTAATTGAAGAGAACCATGGAATTAGTACTTAATAGTAGCATCAACGAGCATTTAGTAGATGAAAACGAGATAATAAACAAACCATCAAGTAGTTTTATAGAAGCGAATACTGAAATAGTCAGTTTAGACCATTTGGAAAAAGATTGTATCATTCCTGTGTTTTCAAAAGACAACGAGTCAACAATCAGTCATTTCCAGTTTGTAGATAAATGCCAACAAATAATTCAAAAATTACTGCCTGGTGTACTTCAGAAAACACCTGATATTAGAGTTAGCCACGTAGTAAAAGGAAGAATTCCATCAGCAATCGGAAAACCTGCAAAAGATCTTGAAGAACACGAAAAAACAATCTATTACGAGCGATGTGCCTTCATTATAGACTTACCATCAACAAAGCAAATTGTTAATGGAAATGAGCTCACATTGAGTATTGGTGGGGTACGAGCCTATAATCAGGAGAACCTTTATAGCAAAAAATCGATGGAGAAATTTAAAGTTTTTATAGGCTTCAAGAATAAGGTTTGTACCAACCTGTGTATCAGTACAGATGGTTTTTCGAATGAAATCAGAATTTCCTCTATACATGAGTTAGAAGACAAAATGATTGAACTTTTCTCTAATTACAAGAGAGACAATCACCTTAAAATGATGGAAAGGATGATTGAATACAAGTTGTCTGAAACGCAATTTGCGCATCTAATTGGGAAATTCAGAATGTTTACGCACTTAGACAAGCACACACAGAAGCCAATCTTCCCAATTTCATTGAATGACAGTCAGATAAACAATATTGTGAAAGACTATTACCAGTGTCCCAACTTCTCAAGAAGTCCCGATGGTTCGATAAGTTTCTGGAATCTGTACAACTTATTTACGGAAGCCAACAAATCCTCTTACATCGATAATAACCTAGAACGTAATGTCAACGCATACGAACTAATCAATGACCTAGGTAAATCTATCCAAAACAACATTCCCAATTGGTTCCTACATTATTAATCATAGCTCTTTTGCTAGGTAAGGAACACTTTACGGGAGGTAGAGAAAGAAGAAATTATGGAAGACCATGAATTAGCAGATGTGCTACAATACAGCTCGCCTAAAGAACTTTATGTAATTACCTATTACAATGCACTCAAATTACTTTTTTGCCCTTTCAAAGTCAAGGTGTTATCCGATGTGGGAATGCTTAGAAAGGGACAATTAGTATGGGTTAGCGAAGTTAAAGTCACGATTGAATTAAAAACAATTTTTATAATAAACGGGAATGCTTACCATTATCACTCTTTCGAAATCCTTATTGAGGAATTTACAGAGTAGCTATTATAAAACAAGGAGTTATGCTGAATTTCGATAACCAACTTTTGAGACGGTTTCTCCTTTATCAATAAAACCACTGAAAAAGCTTTTGTACAAATTGAAAACGGAGAGATTCTGTCTCTCCATTTTTTATCTCATTAAAAAACGATTAATATTGTAAAACTAAAACTTTAATGCTACAAGCCAATATGCAACTTGATAAATTAATCGCCGATCTTAAGGAATTTAAAAAACAGGATTATTTAGTGAAAGAATTCTATGAGGAGTATTGCAATTTAAATAACAGGGAGGACGATGGTAGTTTTGAAGAATTAGTTGATTTTTCATTTACTACATTACTAAAAACTTCCTCAGACACTATAACTAATACTGAGACCATAACTTTTAATGGCTTTAAGCTACAAAAGTTTAAGTCAAAAACGAAACTAGTTATTAATGAGTTTGAAAAGCTAACTGAATTAGAAAGAAACAACATTTGTCAACACTTTATCTTAAGACTTAAAGAAGTACTCAAAGACTTCTATAAAGACCCTGAATTCAAGCAATATGTAGTAGAATTAAACACTGTCATTGAAAAATTAAACGATGATTATTTAAATTTTAAAAACAAAAACACAAAAAACAATTCTTTCAAGTACATAGACGGTACAAAGTATAACAAAATAAGTAAAATTTTTGATTGGTTGAAAAAAGAAAAATTAATTGACATGCAAACAAATCCTTTAGATTTTGAGCGTGTTTTTCAAAACAAACCTATTGAGAAATTAATTCAATGGATTGGCACCACAAGTGATCTCAAGTACTTTATACAGATAATTAACAATTCAAAATTTGAATTTGAAGATAATGGAGATCAAAAATGGCGTGTCGCTGTAAAATGTTTTTCAAAAACAAAGAAGAGGTCATTTGAAAAAATCGATTCAGAAAACTTAAGAACTTATAAAGTTACTAAAACTACTAAACTTAAAATGGATTCTTTAATTGTGAACGAATTCGTCGCAAAGCATCTTTTAACTGAGAAATTCAAATAATAAAATATTGCTTATACTGCGCAAACAAAATATTTAAATTATTTCTTTTCTTTTCCTTTCCCATATACCCCATACTAGCGCCAATTTTATACTGCAGCTATACTACACCCCTTTTTTAACCCCTTTTTTTAATCGAATCTTTGCATATCTCTACTGAAAAACAGTAGGATTTACAAATTAAAATGATAAAAAAATGAGGTAGTTTAATTAATAAAAGCGACATAATAAGTACGATAGTTTTATATGTCCACGCAGAGTAGTCAGACTAGTCCGACTAGTCCGACTAAATAAATTATAAACGTAAAAAAGAATGTGAATATGAATGTGAATATGAAAAATGAAAATTCATTAAATACAGTACCGAAATTAGTAGTTAAAGCAATCGATTTAATTAAAAGATTCGAAAATGATCCAGAGCCAATAGAATTATGGAATGGAGTAATAGAAGGCTCAAAAGGATTGTTTGTAGGGGTCAGTAAAACAGGGAAGACAACTTTCGGAGAGAATCTAGCAATTTCACTCGCCGTGGGAAGCCCTTCCTTTTATGGTAAAGAAATTAAGGGTGGACCAAAAAAAATACTCTTTATAAATTTGGAAGAAAGCCCAAGAATGAGGTCTTTAAGGCTTAAAAAACAGATATCTAGATTAAACCCTCAAGAAATGGTGTTGTTTAGTGAAAATTTTTTAACACCCCAAAAAGATTTCATTGAATCTGTTAACTCCGATAAAGACTGGGAAAAAATGAGAGATTGTATAGAAGAATCCGGTGCGGAAATAATTTTCATTGATAGTCTTACCCATTTGTTTCAAGGACAAATTGAAGCTAGTGAGGCGTGTAGGAAATTTATTGAAAAATTCAGAAAATATGTGACAAGTTCCCTTAAAACTATAATTGTAATACATCATAATACTAAAGGAAACGATAGACCTATCGAACAGGATAGCATTGCAGGAAGCAGAGTAATTCTTCAAGAGTTTGAGTATGCACTAGGCTTTGCTAATATCCCTAATAGTAAGGACAAGTATTCTTGTATGCTTTTTAATAAATATGTTGAAGTCGATAGCTCGTTGGCGACAATTTACAAGATCGATAAGGATAGATGGATTGAGGGTTTTGGCGAGGTAGAAAAAAGTGTTTTATACGACATTAAAGTTAAAATTGATTACAGGGAAGACTCGACAAACAAAGATTTAATATACAACTATATTCAAAGTCAGAGTAGTCTGGGTAGTCAGACTATACCGACTGGCGACTTAATGAAAACATTTGTACTGAATGACCCAAAAACGATGGCTAAAGACACACTTTTCAGATCTTTAGAGAAATTGAGGAATGATGGCAAAATCGAAAATCAAGGAATGGGTAAATATCAACTAAAAATGAAAAAGGATGATGCAGAAGAAGAAACACCTAGTTTATAAAGTAACTAACCAAGAAACAGGAAAAGCTTACATAGGAGTAACAACAAGGACAATGGAAGAGCGTAAGGCAGACCATATTAAAAAAGCCAGTAAGGGTATGGGAAGTTATTTCCAATCAGCTATAGCTACTTTTGGTCCTGCTGCTTTCCAGTTCGAGCAGATCGACACTGCAACTTCCTCTAATGAGCTAGCTGAAAAAGAAAAAAAATACATTCTACAGTACGATAGCAAAGAGAATGGTTATAATTCAGACAGTGGTGGGGGATTCAAGAAGACTGTTTACCAGTTCGATTTAGACGGAAATTTAGTAGCTTCTTTCGATGGTTTAAAAGAAATTGAATCAACACTTGGACATGATAAAAGACGAATCTCAAACGCTTCTATAACAGCCACTGTTTGGAGAGGAAGCTATTGGTCGTATTCCCAAAACAGCACCTTTAAACCCTCCATTGATAGCAGAAAAAAGAAGGTTTCTCAGTACTCTTTAGATGGTAATTTATTAGCCCAATATATTTCAGTTGCGGAGGCAAGTAAGATATCAGGAATAAGTAAAACCTGTATATCAAGGTGTTGTCGTAATGTACGAGAACAAAGTGGTGGATTTATCTGGAATTACTCATAAATATTGAATTCAAAGACAGTGTAACAGCTGTCTTTTTTCATTTTAAACCAAATCTGTATAATGAATATGGCGATACTAAACCACTTGAAAGCAAAACCACTACTCTTTTCCCTACCTTCTCAATAATTTATACTAACAACCAATTTGTCAATATCAATTGTGTTATTCGTGACGCTATCGGTAAGATAATGGAATGTGTGGCTTATAAATCAATAAAAATCCTACTCTTATACGGATTTCCTCAATAGTACTAATTAATTTTTCAATACTTTAGCGGATAAAATAATAGAGCCTTATAGAATGTCAGAAGACCAGAAAAAACAGTTAGAACAACAACTTTGGAATATTGCCAATACCCTTCGTGGGAAAATGAATGCAGATGAATTCAGGGATTACATATTAGGATTTATTTTCTTTAAGTATCTCGCTGAGAAAATGGAGCTTTACGCCAATTCTATTCTGGAACAAGACGGATTAAAATTCAGAACTATTGACGATACCACTCCCGAAGGAAAGGAATACATAGAAGCCATTAGAGAAGAATCATTAGACAAATTAGGCTACTTCCTGAAACCTAATGAACTCTTTAGCGAAATTGCCAAACGAGGAAATAGCGATGTGGAAGGCGTGAGCAGTTTTATTATAGAAGACCTGCAAAAAATCCTGATTAATATCCAACAAAGTACGATGGGTACGGAGAGTGAAGATGATTTTGACAATCTCTTCGAGGATATGGATTTGAATAGTACTAAACTAGGTAAGACACCTGAAGCGAGAAATGACATTATCTCAAAAGTCCTTTTTCATTTAGACCAAATTGACTTTAAACTCGAAAACACAGAATTAGATGTATTGGGTGATGCCTACGAATACCTCATTGGACAGTTTGCCAGTGGAGCAGGTAAAAAAGCAGGTGAATTCTATACGCCACAAGAAGTCAGTAAAATATTAGCTAAGATTGTAACCACGGGAAAAAGCAAACTAAAATCTGTTTATGATCCTACCTGTGGCTCTGGTTCATTGTTATTACGTGTTGCCAAAGAAGTAAGTGAAGTGTCTAACTTTTACGGACAGGAAATGAACCGTACCACCTATAACTTGGCTCGAATGAACATGATTTTGCACGATGTGCATTACCGCAAATTCGACATTAAACAGGAAGACACTTTAGAACACCCACAACATTTAGAGAAACAATTTGAAGCTATTGTGGCTAATCCTCCTTTCTCTGCTAATTGGAGCGCAAATCCTTTGTTTACGAGTGATGACCGCTTTAGCCAGTACGGTAAGTTAGCACCAAGTAGTAAGGCTGACTTTGCTTTTGTACAACATATGATTCACCATTTGGCTGAAAACGGGACTATGGCATTGGTATTGCCACACGGAGCTTTGTTTCGTGGTGGAGCAGAACAACACATTCGTAAATACTTGATTGAAGACCGCAATTATTTGGATGCCGTGATAGGTTTACCTGCCAATATTTTTTATGGCACGAGCATCCCTACTTGCATTATGGTATATAAAAAATGCCGTGAAAACCCCGAAGAAGTTTTGTTTATTGATGCCAGCCAACATTTTGAAAAAGCTACAAATCAAAGCGTCTTGAGAGAGGAACACATTGATAAAATAATTTCAACATACCGCAATCGTTTAGAAGAACCCAAATACAGTAAGCAAATTGCCTTAAAAGAGATAGCAGACAATGATTATAATTTAAATATACCTCGATACATTGATACTTTTGAAGCCGAAGACAGTATTGACATAAACATAATAACTAGTGAAATTAAAACTTTGGAAATGCGTATTAAGAAAATTGACAAAACCATTGAAGAGTTTTGCAAGGAATTAAATATTTCTACACCTTTTTAAATTATGGAAAAACAAAATAAAATACCTGTTTTGCGTTTTCCTGAATTTAAAGGAGAATGGGAAATTCAGAAGTTTGGAAACTTAACAAATCGTATTTCATATCCTGTCAAAGTTGAGCAAGGAGAACTATACCAACAAATTGGAATTAGATCACACGGTAAAGGGATATTTCATAAAGAATCTATTGAGGGAAAAGGACTTGGTAATAAACGAGTGTTTTGGGTCAAAGAAAAAGCATTAATAGTAAATATTGTTTTTGCTTGGGAACAAGCAGTAGCGAAAACAACTTCGAAAGAAGTTGGAAAGATTGCATCTCATCGGTTCCCAATGTATCAACCAATTGAGAATAAATCAAACCTTGATTATTTATTGTATTTCTTTTTAACTAAAAAGGGAAAGTCATTATTAGAACTTGCCTCGCCAGGTGGAGCTGGTAGAAATAAAACTCTCGGACAAAAAGAATTTGAAAACCTTAAATTTCTTATCCCATCAGGCTTAGAACAAGGGAAAATTTCTTCATTTATCTCAACTGTAAATGAAAAACTAAAAGCCTTGAAGGAAAAGAAAAGCCTTTTGGAGCAATACAAAAAGGGCGTGATGCAACAAATATTCTCGCAGGAATTACGGTTTAAAGACCATAATGGGAAGAATTTTTCGGATTGGAAGGAGAAGAAGTTAGGGAAAGTTTGCGATGTCAAAAAAGGAAAGCAATTGAATAAAGAACAACTTACTAAAACTGGCGAATATCCTTGTATAAATGGCGGGATTAACCTTTCCGGATATACAGATAAGTTCAATTCGTTAGAAAATACAATAACTATTAGTGAAGGCGGAAATTCTTGTGGTTATATTAATTTCTTTAAAGTAAAATTTTGGAGTGGCGGTCATAATTATTCAATTGAAATAAATAATCCCGAAGAAACTGATAATGATTTTTTATTCCAATTATTAAAGCACAATGAAGCTGAAATAATGAAATTAAGAGTTGGTTCAGGATTACCAAATATTCAAAAAAAAGATTTGGTTTCTTTCTCGTTAGTATTCCCAATGTCAAAAGAAGAACAAACCAAAATTGCTACTTTTCTAACAGCCATTGATGATAAAGTCAATCAATGTCAGGGACAGATAACGAATATTGAGGTTTGGAAAAGAGGATTGTTACAACAATTATTTGTTTAAATTATGAACAAAACATTCAACATCTATTGTGACGAAAGTTGTCACATCGAAAACGACCATAAAAAGTATATGTTTTTAGGCTCTACTAGTGTTGCCTATAATCAGGTCAAATTACATACTGAAAAAATTAAAGAGATAAAAAAGAAGCACCATTTTTATGCTGAAATAAAATGGTCTAATGTTTCCAAATCAAAAATACGTTTCTATCTGGAATTGGTTGATTATTTTTTTGCAACAGACTTACAATTTAGAACCGTAGGTATTGAAAAAGCAAAAATTAATAATGATGCTTTCAAACAATCCTACGATGACTTTTATTATAAAATGTACTATTATCTTTTGAACCACAACATTAACAGTTTGTACAATTACAATGTCTATTTAGACATTAAAGACACATTGAGTGCATACAAAGTGAATAAACTAAAAGATGTTTTAAATACCAAATTTGGTGTTTTTAGAAACGTACAAAACATACGTTCCCATGAAAGTATTATTATGCAAGTGACCGATTTTATGATGGGTGCGATATCCTATCTTCACAACGAAGAGGATAAAAAAAATATTGCTAAAATTCAGATAATTGACAAAATAAAACACCACTGCAATGATGCGTTAATGAAGACCAATTATTCAAATAAATTAAATTTATTTTTCATTGAATTAAGATAGTTATGCCATTAAATTTACTAAAAAGATACAATGACCTTCTTGATTTGGCTTCGCTTAATGAGTCACAAAGGCTAGATTCACTAAAAAGAGTGTTTGGTGAAGCTTTCGTAAACAGACAACCGATACACTTTAACAACAAGATAGTAATTCCTTGTCCAAAAGATGGTGTGATTGGAATGGATACGTTGTTTAGACATCTAACAACTGTAATTACTGATAGAGCTACAAATAAACGAGAATTTGAAATGAGTAGGTCAAAAAGACTTCATTGGGTTCGTTTCCATATTGATTGCAAAAAGAAAGACAACATGATGTTTTTTTCAGTGAAAGAGCCAGAAGGATTGAGAACTTATTTGTACGATGTTGATGAAAAATATGTTATCGTATTTGAACCTAAGTTAGACCAAAATGTTTATTTTCTGCTTACTGCTTACTATCTAGAAGGGAAAGATGCACAAAGAGATAAAATTGTAAAAAAATACAAAAGGAAATTAGACGAAGTATTATAAAAGCAAAAAACGCAGAGCATCTAGGCTTGCGTTTCTCGATTTCCTTTTCTCGAGTGAGAAATGAACTCGGTGCAAATATAAGAAATCTTTTCCTTACTTATCAACAATTAATAATAGTTATTAACAAATTTAACAAAATTTTTACTGTTTGTATAATCTTAGAGATTAATTGATTAAGGGATAAATAAAGAGTAAATCATCAAGTATATTTTCAATAAATAATGGCAAAACAACCTGAACAAATTCTGGAAGAACAATTAGTAACCCAATTGCAAAATATGGGGTATGGTTTAGTAACTATTGTTGACGAAAAAGACCTGCTTACCAATCTGAAAGTACAACTAGAGAAGCATAACAAGAAAGAGTTTACTGCCAAAGAGTTTGATCGTGTGCTTAATATTTTAAACAAAGGATCTGTTTTTGAAAAAGCAAAAACACTACGAGAAAGACAACACATCGTGAAAGATAATGGAGAAGATTTATACTTTGAATTTATCAATACAGAACATTGGTGTCAAAACCAATTTCAGGTTACACACCAAGTATCCATCGATGGCGTTTATAAAAACAGATACGATGTAACCCTACTTATCAATGGATTGCCATTGGTACAAATAGAACTCAAACGCCGTGGACTGGAACTCAAAGAAGCGTTCAACCAAATCAATCGCTACCAACGCCATTCCTTTGGAGCCAATTCAGCCTTATTCCAGTACGTTCAGATTTTTGTAATCAGTAATGGTGTAAACACAAAATACTACGCTAACAACCGCAATCAGTCGTTCAAACAAACCTTCTACTGGACGGATGTAGCCAACAATCGCCTGACTAATATATTGAATGGTTTTACTACGGACTTTTTAGATCCGTGCCATATCTCTAAAATGATATGCAAATACATTGTGTTGAGTGAAGCCTACAAAATACTAATGGTGCTTCGCCCCTACCAATACTATGCGGTAGAAGCATTGGTTGAGACGGTAAAGAACACCAATAAAAATGCCTATATCTGGCATACTACTGGTTCCGGAAAAACCTTGACTTCGTTTAAAGCCAGTCAGATTTTAATGAATTTACCACAAGTCAAAAAAGTGGTTTTTGTGGTAGACAGAAAAGATTTGGATTACCAAACTACCAAAGAATTCAATAGTTTCAGCAAAGGAAGCATCGACGGAACAGACAATACCAAAGCATTGGTAAATCAGTTCTCGGATGATACTAAACTCATTGTAACCACCATTCAAAAACTAAATACCGCCATTAGTAAAAAGCAGTATTTGAGTAAAATGGATAAACTAAAAGACGAACGAATTGTATTCATTTTTGACGAATGCCACCGTTCTCAGTTTGGGGAAACACATACTCGTATAAAATCTTTTTTCAATAATATTCAATTATTTGGCTTTACCGGTACGCCCATTTTTGCTGATAATGCGGTAAAGAATGAATTAGGGAAGCGTACCACCAAAGAGTTATTTGGCGAATGTTTGCACAAATATGTGATTACAGATGCCATTAAAGACGAGAACGTTTTAAAGTTCTCAGTAGAATATGTGGGTCGTTACAAACAAAAAGACGACAGCAAAACTAACATAGATATTGAAGTAGAAGACATTGATACTAAAGAATTAATGGAATCTCCTTTGCGTTTGAACAAAATTGCTGATTACATTATTGACAATCATAATCGTAAAACCCACAGCAGGGAATTCACCGCAATGTTTTGTGTGAGTAGCGTGGAAACCCTGATTAAATATTATGAAATCCTTCAAGCCAAAAAAGAAGAAGGAAAACACAATTTAAAAATTGCAACTATTTTCAGTTATGCTACCAATGAAGATGATAAAGACGCTAATGGTTTCATCCCTGAAGAATTAGATATAGCAGCAGAACCAACTGAAAAGTACGGTTTAAACTCGCATTCCAGAGAAAAGCTAGATGCGTTTATTGTGGATTACAATACCATGTTTGGCACTAAATTCTCTACCAAAGACAGCGTTTTATTCTATAATTACTACAATGATATTTCTAAAAATGTAAAAAACAAAAAGATTGATATTCTCCTAGTAGTCAATATGTTTTTAACTGGTTTTGATAGTCCAAACCTGAATACGATGTATGTGGATAAGAACTTGAAACATCACGGATTGATACAAGCCTATTCCAGAACAAATAGAATCCTGAACGAACAGAAATCACAGGGAAACATTATAGTGTTCCGTAACCTCAAAAAAGCAACTGATGATGCTATCGCACTCTTTTCTAATAAAGATGCAATAGACGTGATTATAATGCAACCTTACGAGGATTACGTACAACAATTTGGTGAGGCTGTCAATGAACTACTAAAAATTGTTCCAACGGTAAACAGCGTAAATGATTTACAAAGTGAAAAGGAGGAATTAGAATTCATCAAAGCGTTCCGGGAACTAATGCGTATCAAAAACGTACTGACTACTTTTTCAGATTTCAATGGTGAAGATTTGGATATGGACGAGCAACTTTTTGAAGATTATAAAAGCAAGTATCTCGATTTATACGATAAAGTAAAGAATGACCATAGTAAAGAAAAAGTTTCCATACTGGAAGACGTAGATTTTGAATTGGAATTAATACACCGTGACGAAATCAACGTTACTTATATTCTAAAACTATTGGCAAGCTTAAAAAATGCCGACCCAAAAGAGAAATCCAAGAAGCAAAAAGAAATCATTGATTTACTGACAGGAGAAGCAAACCTGAGAAGCAAACGCGAACTGATAGAACGTTTCATACTAGAAAATCTTCCTGCAATAGAAGACACAGAAGACCTACCAGACCAATTTGAAAAATACTGGAATGAAGAACAAATAAAAGCCTTCAAGCTACTGGTACAGGAAGAAAACTTGTCAGAAGAAAAAACAGAACAGCTAATAGAAAATTACCTCTTTGCCGAACGCGAACCTTTAAGAGATGAACTCTTGGACTTAATAGAAGGTGAAAAGCCTAAAGTTTTGGAACGTAAGAAAACAGGAGATAGAATCTTGAGTAAGATTGTTGGATTTGTAGAAACTTTTGTGAATGGGTTTGCGAAGGTGGGGTAAGCAGATATAGATAATTATCTATATTAGAAATGAAGGCAAAGACTATGCTGAGAAAGACACATAACTCATTGTTTGTAAGTAATTTATCATCAATACAAATTATAATTGAGAAAATAGCAGGACTTTATGTTGATAACTTAGCTACTATTGTATCGAAAAATCATATAATTTTACTAAAAAATAAACCTATAAGTTGATTTAATGAAAATAGTTCCTATATTTGTCCAAGAAAATAAGCGCGAGGGATTATTTTCTATTCACTTAAAAGGTGAGCTCGAAGATGAAGTAACCAAGTGTATTGAACAATGGTTATTGAATCCTCAATATTTATACGATTTTTTCACTTTACATCAAGACGATTTAAATAGTGGTTATTATGGAAAAACAATCAGCATACAACAAGCAATTAATTACACCCGGAAAGAAGCCGAATATTTATTTGACCAACTCGAAAGTTTGGCAATTTCAGGAACAAATATCGGTGGTGACAACCTGTCGATAGTATTCCAACCTTTACGCAACCTAGACTACACGCAAAAAGAACTTCAACAAGTCAAAGCCAAAACACAAATTCAAAAAAAATGGTTGCGCATGTATGCAATTAAAATTGGACCAAACACATTTATTGTTACTGGCGGAGCAATAAAATTAGTTGGGACTATGGACGAAAGAACTCATTTACTCAAAGAAAAACAAAAATTAGACGACATTAAATATTATCTGAAAGAAGAAGGAATTCTGGATCAAGATGATTTTGAAGTGTATGAAATTTAACATATGGAACTAAACGAAAGATTAGACAAGTTTGAAAAATTAGTAAGCGACAAGCCTTCTAATTTTCTTTCAAAGTTGGCCTACTATAAAGCCAACAAAAAATGGATAGATCAATCTTCAAAAGTTGCGATTAGTGTTCTAGAAGCATTAAACCAAAAAGGATTATCTCAAAAAGACCTAGCCAAAAAAATGAATGTTTCAGCACAACAGGTGAACAAAATTATCAAGGGCAAACAAAATTTAACTTTTGAGACTGTGGGTAAACTTGAAACTGCTTTAGAAATTTCATTAATGGAAATTATTGATTATAAACCCGTAACAGAAATTAAAACTAATTCAACTCAAATTAAACCAGTTGAAAAAACACTAACTAATGAATTAGTTAAAAACGTTCTTGAAAATTTCCGTTTTCCAGATAATTTTAAACAAAAAGAAGGTGCTCAAATGGACGTTGTTTACAATAAACTTACTCAAACAATCAATTACCCAAAAGCAGGATAATGGCAGAAAATAATGTTAATATCAATTTTAATTTGCTTAAAATAAAAACAGATCAGTTTGCATTGTTTGAAGAAAATCATGTCGAAAACGGCAAGATAAATCTAAATACAAGCATGTCATTTGGTTTGAATTTAGAGGACAAAGCGTTTTCAATTAGTATAAAATTTACTTTTGAAATAAAGAAAAAGCCATTTATGACAACACAGGTAAGCTGTTTTTTTCAGATAGAAAATACTACTTGGGAAAGTCTAAAAGTAAATGACAAAATAATCCTCCCTAAAGGTTTTGTCGCTCACATGGCAATGATAACTGTAGGTACATCGAGAGGAATTTTACATTCAAAAACAGAAGGAACTATCTTCAACAAATATATTCTACCAACTTTAAACGTTGCGGAAATGGTTCCTGAAGATGTAGTTTTCGATTAAAATAAAAAAATATAGCAATCATTAAATTAATAAAAAAGGCATCCAATTCGGAAACATAAAAAAGTAAAAGAACGTGAAGTCTTGATTTTACTGCTAGTCACACTCCTTGGTTCGAGCCCAAGAGAGGGAGCTTTTTAAAAAGACTTTACAGCAATGTAAGGTCTTTTTTGTTTTAAATCTGTAGTGAAATAAACACTTCCCATAGTTCTATTAAAAATGGAGGTTTTGTCATTTGACACCTTTGACCCATTTTTTGATAAAAAAAGGCAACCTATTCGGTACCCATATAAATCCTCAAGGTTCCCATTTTTAAAACTGAATTATTACACCAATTGTTTAACCCAAAATCAATTGGAAACATTCGAAACCCACATCAAAAAAGATTTTTCTTCCGATGAAATGAAAAAGTGGGTTCCTGACAACCAAAATTTAAATACTTTTTCGGAAGAAATCAAAAAAAACGCTTGCTCAGGAATAAATGTTCACTAAAAACACCTAGAACACAGTGTCTAAATTACCCTATTCTATTAATTTTTAGCAAGTTTAAAAAAACACTTTCCTTTTTAACTCCTCTTTTACTATCTTTAAAAAAGATTTCAATCCAAACGGAACCCAAAAACGAAACTCATGAAAAAAACAACACTAGTCTCTCTTTTGATTCTTTCATTCCTTTCTTTCAGTTGCGAGTCACAAGTAAAACCAAACGAGGTTGCTATTAAAGACAAAGTAAAGAACTATACGCTCGAAACCGTAGTTTCAGATATTGCTATTCCATGGGGAATGACTTGGTTGCCTGACGGCACAATGTTGGTAACAGAAAAAAGCGGTATTCTGTATCATATCAAAAATGGTATAAAAACCGAAATCAAAAATGTTGCCAAAGTATATTCAAGAGGACAAGGAGGATTGTTAGACATCGTTCTACATCCTGATTATGCTAAAAATGGCTGGATCTATATGACGTACGCTTCCGATGAAGGTGAGGGTGCCGGCGGCAACACTAAACTCATTCGAGCAAAATTATTGGACGGAAGTCTCACACAAATCGAATCGCTTTATAAAGCAACACCCAACACCACAAAAGGACAACATTTTGGTTCCCGAATTGTATTTGACAACGACGGCTATTTGTATTTCTCCGTGGGAGAGCGCGGCGATCATTTCGTAAATCCGCAAGACATCAAACGCGATGGCGGAAAAATATACCGATTGAATGATGACGGAAGCATTCCTAAAGACAATCCTTTTACAGGTCAGGCCGGAGCGAAAGAAGCCATTTACACCTACGGGAATCGCAATCCGCAAGGAATGGCAAAAAACCCGGTAACAGGAGCGATTTGGGCACATGAACACGGCCCCCAAGGTGGAGATGAAATCAACATCATAAAAAAAGGAGCCAATTACGGATGGCCAGTGGTTACCTATGGTATCGATTATGACGGAACAACCATTAGTAAAGAAAACGAAAAACCAGGGATTGAAAAACCTATTTACTATTGGCTGCCTTCTATCGCTCCAAGCGGAATGACTTTTGTTACCAGTGACAAATATCCGGACTGGAAAGGACATTTGCTGGTTGGATCCTTAAAATTTCAATATCTTGAATTGGTAAAGCTGAAAGGCAATGAAGTTATCGGCAGACAAAAAATTGCAACTGACATTGGCCGTGTGCGTAATGTGGTACAAGGTCCGGACGGCTATATCTATATGGGCGTTGAAGGAAAAGGAATCATCAAAATCATACCTAATTAATCGATGCTGACAACGAAATTATTTTTGGGATTTGGAGTATTTGTTTTGGGAAGCTTCTCATTCGAAAACCCATTTTCCCCAGAAAACTATATTGAATTGAATACCGAAACCGCTGTTGTTTCAAAATTTCAGTCACCCGGAAAAGAAATATATGCTGATTTTTGTATGCAATGTCATGGTGCAAATGGCAAAGGAGACACTAAGAACTTTCCGCCTCTTGACGGCTCTGACTGGTTAAAAAGTAAGAGAAATCAAAGTATCGCTGCCGTAAAATTTGGACAAAGTGGCGAAATTGTTGTCAATAAAATCAAGTACAATAGCAGCATGCCGGCGATGGGACTTTCTGATCAGGAAGTCGCGGATGTGATGAACTATGTCATGACTTCTTGGGGCAATAAACAAACCAAAATTATTACCGAGAAAGAAGTAGCAGCCATTAAAAAATAAAATTAGGATTTAGGATTCTTATCTAAAAAACATAGGATACCGAAAAACCTCCATAAAAATTTACGGGATTTCCCGGATAAAAATAGCGTGGAGCGGCTGTACCAAAACCTACGGCGTTAGGCAAAATGTTAGCTGCATATTTGGTGTCCAATGCATTATTAATTCCGGCATTCAACTCTGTTTTTAGGATTTTAAGGATCGTAAAAACATACGTCGTTTTAATATCAAGCAACGAATACCGTTCACTGTATTTTGTATTGGAATCATTTAATGGAATTTTACCCATCGTTCGGAAAGACGTGTCCACACTAAATCCATTTTTTGTGTTTAAATCTACTCCAAAATTAAATTGTTTTTCGGGAACGCCCGTAAGTTGGTTTCCCGAATAATTCGCATCACCGTCTAAAAATTCTTTGAATTTAAAATTATTCACTGCTCCTGAAAAATAAGGCGTAATTTGGAGTTTGGTCAGTTCCAAAAGTTTATAATTAACCAAGAATTCCAACCCCGCATGCGAACTGCTGCCTGCATTAATCCCTACAAATTGATCATTGGCGGTGCGTCGTGCCACCAATAAATTTTTAATTTGTGTGGTATAAAAAGTCACTTCGGTGTATACTTTATTTTTAAGCCAATTTCCTTTGAAACCCAATTCATAATTCCAACCAATTTCTGGTTTTAAATCGGTGTTTATTTGACCTTCGGGAGTCAATGTTTCAGCAACTGAAGGAACCGAAAATCCTTTGCTGACCGACGTAAATATGTTTTTCCCTTTGCTTACTTTATACGATAAACCAACTCTTGGCGACCAAACATTTCCAAAAGTAAATGGCATCTTTTGACCTCCAGAATTATTTTCGAAAACATCTTCTAACGAATATTTTGTTGTGTTTGATGCCACGCCGGTTTCCAGATGCAGTTTTTCTGAAATCCAAAGTTCCATTTGTAAAAAATAATTAATATAATTCCGATTTTGTTTGATGGCGCTGAATTCGTCGCCTTTTATGCTTCCTTGACCCGGTTGCGATTGATATTCGTTTTCAAATAATGAATATTGATATTTTTCGGTTAATAATTCGGTGCCAAAACTCAGTTCAAATGGCAGAGAAAACAATCGATCTTTATAATTTACATTGGAACGAAAACCTGCAGCACTTGTTTTTTCATCCAAAATATCAAACGGCCTGGGTTCGTACGTCTCTTTAAAATTAGAAAAAACACTGGTTTGTATGGACCATTTCTCAGAAAATTGATACTCATATCCCAATCCAAGCATGAATTTATCATACGACTCAAAACCTTGTGCCGCAGCCCAAGTAGCGGCTGCTTTTTCAGGATTATTTTTTAAATCAGTCTCATTGATAGAACTTGGAATAAAAGCTTTCAATCGGGTGAAAGTTCCCAAAAATGACAAACTGCCGTTTGAAGTGATTTTTTGTTTGCCATGTAAATTAAATGATTTTCTGTTATAAGAACTGTTAGCTCTAAATCCGTCGCTTTCTAAATCCGTATAACTTGTGTATACATTTGTTTTAGAATCGCTGTATCCTGCCGATAGACGCTGCTGCAACAACCCAAAACTTCCAAAAGTGATCGTTGATTTTCCAAACGATTCCAACAAAGGTGTTTCTCTTGAAAAAAGCTGAATTACACCGCCCAAACCAGAACCAAAACTTGTAGAATTTGGCCCTTTTATAATTTCTATTTTTTCGATTGATGCCAAATCAATATCGTCAATCGTAGTTTCGCCTTCACCGGAACTCAATGGAATCCCATCAAAATACGCTTTTATTTTGTTAGTTCCATATTGAGATCGGGCGCCAATGCCACGAATAGTAATCCTGTTGGTATTCAAAGCGCCTTGTTGCATCGTAACGCCGGGGATTTTGTTGAAAACCGGAGTCAATATAATTCCATCACTTTTATTGATGTCAGCTGTAGTAATCAATGAAACGGAAGAAGCAGTGTTTTGAAGTACATTCTTGATAGGTGAACCCTTCAATGTAATTTCTGAAAGTGTAATTGTATCTTTTTTTATTTGTCCAAAAACAACAGTGGCACTAAATAAAAAAAGAAGAAAAGAAAGGGATTTTTTGAACAATTGTTTGGTATTTAGGTGAGTAAAAACTTTTATAAAGTTAGCTATTTCTTTTTATTTTCCAAAAGCTATTCTGAAATTGTGATAAAAGCAAACTGCCTTTTTATTAAAATTAACAGCTGAACAATTAACTGATGTACATTTCGTTTGAATATTAAATTGGAAGAAACTTGAAGTTCGAATTCAGGTAGTTTGAAAAAAATTAAAATCCGTGAATTATATAAAAAATAGCCGACCGAAACACTATTATAATTGACATCACGCTTCTAAAATACTTTATCTTTACATTGAAAATAAATAGAATTAATTTATGAAAAAATCAGCTATTGCATTTATTACACTTCCATTACTGCTCTTAAATATTTCCTGTGAAAAGGGGAAAGCAGCCGATGCTGTAACCGGTACAGAAAAATCGGATACCGTAAAAACGGATACGACAAAAAAAAAGACAACCCTTACAATTGATACTGTTGACTACAACAAAAGAATGGTGGCATTAAGCAATAATGACACTACCGGCAGATGGCCCGTAAAAGCACCTTATCCTTTGCCTGGAGCGCTTTTGCCATACAACCGTATCATTGCGTATTACGGAAATTTATATTCCACAAGAATGGGAATCTTGGGTGAACTTCCCCGAAAAGAAATGTTGGCAAAACTACAAGGCGAAGTAGCCAAATGGCAAGCAGCTGACTCCACTGTTAAGGCAATTCCCGCTTTGCATTACATCGCTGTTACTGCACAAGGTGCTCCGGGAAAAAATAATATGCACCGCATGCGCATGCCTTTTAAACAAATAGACACTATTATAAGTTGGGCTAAACCAATTAATGCCTTGGTTTTTTTAGACATTCAGGTAGGACACAGCACCGTTAAAGCAGAAGTAGCCGAACTGGAACACTATCTTTCCATGCCTAATGTTCATTTAGGAATTGATCCCGAATTTTCGATGAAAAACGGAGAACGTCCGGGTTCTAAAATTGGGCATTTTACTGCCGCTGATATTAACGACGCCATTGACATTTTGGCAAACATCGTACGCAAAAATAAGTTGACTCCAAAGGTGCTTGTAATACACCGTTTCACACAAGGAATGGTAAAAAATTACAAAGAAATTAAAAAGGTTCCTGAAGTTCAAATCGTAATGGACATGGATGGTTTTGGAAGTAAGGTACTAAAAAAAGATTCTTATATGAGTTATATTTATAGAGAACCCGTACAGTTTGCCGGTTTTAAATTGTTCTATAAAAATGACAACAAAAAAGACTGGAAAATGTACAGCCCGGAAGAGTTAGTGAAATTCACTCCGAAACCAATTTACATTCAGTACCAATAATTACTATTTGATTTATGAAAAATATTCTATGTTTTATTTTTGGTGCATTTTCATTATTGGTCGGATGTCAATCAGAACCCCGTAAAATAATACCTGAAACACCTCTTATTACTGCTCCCGTAAAAATTGTCGCACCCAAAAAAGTAGCGGCGGACGCTGCAACCATTCTCGCAAAAAGAGAAGTACCTATATTATGCTATCACAACATTAAAGACTTTAGCAGCAGTGCGAGCGGAAACATAAAAACGTACACCGTAAAACCTATCGCTTTTGCAGAACAAATGAAAGCCTTAGCCGATGCAGGTTACGAAACTATTTTACCGCAACAATTGTACGACTATTTAGTATACGATGGTCCATTACCCGCTAAACCAATCATGATTACTCTTGATGATACACGCGAAGAGCAATTCAGTATTGGCGCAGCCGAAATGAAAAAATACGGTTTCAAAGGCGTGTTTTTTGTCATGACCGTATCTATTAACCGTCCTGGATATATGAGCAAAGAGCAAATTAAAAGCTTATCTGACAACGGGCATATTGTAGGTGCACACACTTGGGACCATCATATGGTAACTAAATATGCAGGAGACGACTGGAATACGCAATTGGTAAAACCTAAAGCAAAACTGGAGGATATCATTGGAAAACCGGTAACGGATTTTGCTTATCCGTTTGGTTTATGGAATACGGCGGCAATTCCTGAAATAAAAAAGAGCGATTATAAAATGGCCTATATTTTGTCTACCAAAAGAGATTCTGTAGATCCACTTTACACCATCAGACGTATTATAGTTTCCGGAACTTGGTCTACACAAGGAATGATGAAATCTATTAATTCTTCCTTTAATAAAACCGAATAGTCTGTTAAACCGATCCTGTTTTTAAAATCAAAAGGTCTTGGTTTTCATTAAATCGGTAGTAGTAAAATTAAGAACATAACTTTTGATGAATGGTTTCTAATAAAATCTTTTCTCTATAGTGCTAAGTCTTTCGTTACTAAAAATACTTTCATAAAAAAAGCACTATTAATTCATTCGAATATAATAGTGCTTTTATTTTATGTGAAATAACCGTTCTTATCTTGGTGACAACCAACCCTCAGGATTATTGTACGTTGTATTTTGAAGAATTAAAAATTTGATTACCGTTTTTCCAGTCTCGCCATTGGTTCTTACTTTTCCAATGCTTTGCTTAATACTCACTTTATCGCCTTTACTAACATTCACAGAACTCAAATTTTGGTACACTGTGAAGAAATCTCCGTGTTGTATCATTACCGCTTTGTTTACAGGTGATAAAACAATAACGCTCGTCACTTCCCCGCCAAAAACGGCTCTTGCACTTGCGCCACGATCTGTGGTGATTTCTACACCACTATTGTGAACCGTTATGGTATTGAATAATGGATGCGTCTGATTACCATAACCAAGAGATATAAAACCTTTTTCTACAGGATAAGGCAACCTTCCTCTATTGGCTCTAAAATTATCAGCAATTATTTTAGATTCTGGTGTTAATTCTATTTTTGATGAAGAAACAGCAGCTTTTGAAACCGGAGCACTCGGATTTGCTTTTGCTTTTTCTAAGGCCGCTTTTCTATTGGCAGCGGCAATGGCTTCTCGTATTAATTTATTGATTTGCCTGTCAATTGTTCTGTATTCCTGTTGTCTTTTCTTAATTTCTTGGGCAATCTTATTTTTATCTTTTTTAATAACGCTTACCAACTTCAATTGCTCTTTTTTCTCTTTTTCGAGTGACAATCGCTCTTTTTCGTTCTCAGCGATGAGTTTTTGTTTCGCCTTTTTCTGAACATTTAATTTTTCGTTGTAATCTGTAAGTTGGTTGGATTTTGATTTTATTTCCTCACCCTGCATTTTTCTGAAACCAGTATATTGCTTCATATACTGCGCTCTTTTATACGCTTGTAAAAAATTCTCGGAAGACAATAAGAACATGGCACGACTTTCTTCGGAACGGCTTTTATATGATTTCACAATCATTTCAGCATAATCTTCCTTAAGTACAGCCAATTCCTTTTTTAGCTTATTAATTTGCACTTGATTGATATACATATCATTTCCAAGCAATTTAGTTTGCTTTTCGGTCGTGTTTATTAATTTTTCTTTAAGCTTTATTTTAGTGCTTTGAATGACTACTACATTAACCGCAGATTTTTCTTTTTTCTTTACGGTTTGTAATAACCTTTCATTTTCTCTAATTTCTTTTTGAATTTGAGCTTTACGTTCTTCTAATTTTTCTTGTTGGGATTCCTGACTCCATAGTAATGAAGTCATACAGATAAAGATTAGGCTAAGGAGAAATTTTGGCATATTAAAAAAATATTTTTGCTAATTTACTTAATTATAATTCTTTTGTACCCATTTGGAACACTATATGGAAAAGAAAGTTCTTCATTGAAAGTTACCGTGTTGTAATCCAGATTAATTTCGGTATTGCCTTTCTTCTGAAAAGTATTGATCTGAACACTTGTAGGCAAAGTTACCTCCTTGTATACTCTATTATCAGCATAAGCCACTTTTATCATTCGTTCTTCGGCAGTTTGAGTGATTTCTTGTTTTTGAACCAAAAACTTATCGGAATCCAAAAAGAACGATTTTTTCGTATTTGTATTCGAAGTATCATCCAATCGGTACGTTTGTTCTAATAATGATTCCAGATATTTCCCTTTTGTCAAATCATCTATTGCTTCTCCCAATAACATATTTTGAATTTTACTAAAATCTAAATCAGTTCCCAGCCATTGGCTCAAACTGCTAAAATCGCCTTCAAAATAACTACCGTTTATTTTTTCATAATAGTTAACTGACTTTGGCGTAATCAATGCTTTCGCCATTGTAATTCCAAGAAAACGGATGCTTACCAAAATTTGTTCATCCTTCTTGATCTTAATTTCAGCCGTAACATTTTGGGTTTGTTTGTTGTCAGCATAACGGGCGTTTGATTTAATATATAATGTAGAAAATTGGTTTTTATTGTTGTAATGATTTTCTATAATTTTTTTGGACGTCATATAACCCGCATCCGTTGTTGGCGCATTACTGGCCGCAACGACAATGGCTTTCGATTTACAGGAAACCATAAAAAGAGTTAATACTACTACTATTGCTATTTTTTTCATTATTTTTTTTCTTTTAATAATTGATTGGCTTTGGAAAAATACACTTCTTTTTTCTTGAAATCCCCTAACCCGTTGTATGCTTCTCCCAACTGTATGTTGAAATTTATTTCTAATGCTCTGTCTTCCACTAAATAATCCAAGCCCATTTCCAGCATGTCCTTGGCTTTTTTAAATTGTTGCAATTGATTATTCGCCATCCCTGAATAATAATAAAACTGGGGCTGTGTTGGAAAAGTCTCCACCATTACCGACGCTTTTTTAGCTACTAATTCAAATTGCTTTGTCTCTGTATACGTTTGAAGTAAAAGCAAATTGGTTTCGATATCATCTCCTGAACCATTTTTTAATGCTTGTTCATAATACTTAATCGCTTTTACCCATTGCTTTTTCGCATGGTAAAACTTCCCTATTTCCTTAGCTACATTAACTTCTTTGTCATTATCGAAATACGAAATCGCTTTTTCTAAATCGGTTGTGTATTGAGGATTTTTATCTGCAAAAATCAAAAACTCATTCAGTATTCTGTGCTTTATTTTAGCATCTATTTTGGCACTGGCCAAAACCACATTCATGGCGTTTATTGCTTTTGGTCCGTCATTAGTATCCAAATAATTTTTGAACAGTGTTACTTGGGCCCATTCGGAATTTGGCAAGGCTTTTTCCAGTTTTTTGACAATTTCAAAAGCTTTTGCTTCTTCATTATTTTTAGAATATAAAAAAATCAAACTGATATAATTAGACTCTTCTTTTGGGTTCTTTTCAATTTGCTCTAACAAATTTGAAGCTTCCATATTCTGAAATTTTCCTTCAGATAAAATCTGGCTTTTGTATAAATCCCTTCTGTCCGTTTTTCCAAATGTTTCGTTTAATTCATGAATTAAATCCAATGCCTTGTCAAACTGTTTGGTTCCCATATAAAGCGACGTCAAATCTTCTTTATACTTCTCATCAAATTCTATCAATTTATTGATAACCACTATTGCCTGATTATAGTCGCTGGTTTCATAACTCACATCATACATTCCCACCCAAAACCATTTGTTTTTTGGATCAATTTGTGTGGCTTTTTCAAATGAAGAATAGGCGTTTTTATATTCCTTTAATGCTAAATAATTTTTCCCTAATTCATAATACACAGCGGCATCATTCGGTTTAATCTTGATGCATTTATCCAAAGCTACTACTGCTTTATCATAATTTTCGATTCCTTTTTGAAGCAATGATTCATAAAAAAATTCCTGAAACTGATCTGTATTGAGCTTAATTTCTTCGGGTTCCGGTTGTGCCAATAGCAAAGCTGAATTGCATTGCAAAACCAGAAATAAAAGTATTAAAGCGCTTTTTTTCATTCTGTTGTTTTAATCCTGAATTGTTTTAAATCATACAAGAATTGAACCATTTTTATTCTAAAACCGAATAATCACCAATACTGATGCTTGTAAAGTTACCATCAAAGCTGGCATGATTACCAATCATTGCATTATCTAAATTCGCGTTTTTTATGTTAGAGTGCGTTTGTACCAAACTATTTTTAATACTGCTGTTTACTACATGACATCCTTTTCCTAAAGAAACATTAGGGCCAACAGTTGCGTTTATCAACACCACATCTTCCCCAATATAACATGGCGGAATAATTGTGGAGTTTTCTAACTTGACATCAAAATCTACCAAATGTGTCCCGTCATTGTGCAAGAAACCTAGCATTCTGGAATTTGTTTCTACCGTAACGTCTTTGTTTCCACAATCCATCCACTCATCAACCGTACCCGGTACAAATTTCATGCCTTTTGCCATCATTTGCTTGATTCCGTCGTTAATTTGATATTCTCCACCGTGAATAATATTATTATCTAATACTAGTTGAAGTTCGTTTTTTAAAACGGCAACATCTTTAAAATAGTAAATTCCAATAACGGCAAGGTCCGAAATAAATTCTTTTGGTTTCTCTACCAGTTCTACAATTTCATTCGCTTCGTTTAGGTTTATTACACCAAAAGCTTCTGGATGATCTACTTGTTTTACCCAAATAACGCTATCGGCATTTTGATCTAAATCGAAATCGGCACGAATTAAAGTATCGGCGTAAGCAATAACAGCTGGTCCGCTCAAAGAATCTTTGGCACACATAATGGCGTGACCGGTTCCCAAAGCTTCATTTTGATAATAAATAGTTCCTTTGGCACCTAATTTTTGTGCGATTGCAATTAATTCCTCTTCTACTTTTTTGCCAAAACTTTCGTGAATAATAAAGGCTACTTCTTCAATATCTTGATTCAATACGCCAGCAATATCTTCCACCAGACGGTGAACGATTGGTTTTCCTGCGATAGGAATTAATGGTTTAGGAATAGTTAATGTATGTGGGCGAAGGCGTGAACCACGACCTGCCATTGGGACAATTATTTTCATCTTATTTTTTATTTAACCACTAAGTGCATAAGGTTTTCACTAGGTGCACAAGGTTTTATTTTTTATTTTTTTAAAAGCACTTCGATTGTGCTCAGTTTGGACTACTAGCTCAGACAACTGAACACTGAGACTGAATACTGCTAACTATTTTACTCCAGTGCTTCCAAAACCACCTTCGCCTCTGGAAGTTTCTGTTAGTTCCTGCACTTCAATCCACTCTGCACGTTCGTGTTTTGCTATGATAAGTTGTGCGATGCGCTCTCCATTTTCAATAACGAAATCTTCATTGGATAAATTTACTAAAATCACACCAATTTCGCCACGATAATCTGCATCTACTGTTCCCGGAGAATTCAGGACAGTAATTCCTTTTTTGGCAGCCAAACCACTTCTTGGACGTACTTGCGCTTCGTAACCAATAGGCAATTCTATGAAAAGACCCGTTTTTACGATGGTTCTTTCCAGCGGTTTAAGATTTATCGATTCTGTTAAGTTGGCTCTTAAGTCCATTCCTGCCGAAGCTATGGTTTCATAGTTTGGCAAGGCGTGTTGTGATTTGTTGATTATGTTTATTGTCATTGTTTTTTATTTAGAAGGGACAAGTCGCGACTTGTCCATACATATTGTTTTGGATTTTTTTGATTATAGCCCTGATTACATCACTTGATTTCTATTTATCAGCGGAGTTCTTTGAACTTCGTTTGCAGTGGAAATCCTTTTCCTTTTTTCTTTAAAAAGGAAAAGATTACTTCACTATACTTTTATTTTCATTTGAGTTCAGTGAATTTCATTTGCAACGAATAGCAGGAAATAGCTCCTAAAAATTTAAATTAAGTTCTAATTTTTTTTTCGGTTCAAAATTTTGGTTAATAATTCTTTTTCGTTGTGGTATATAAAATACATAAATGCAAGCAATAATGGGATTCCGACATAATAATTTTCTCTGAAGCCATAAAATGAAACTGCCGAAAATCCTATTGAAATCAATAGATACATGGCTATTTTGTTCGTATCATACGGAATGGGGTAATATTTATTTCCAAAATAGTAGGAGATAAACATCATGCTTCCATAAGCCGCAATCGTGGCAATTGCTGAGCCGTAATAGCTCATTGTTGGGATTAGCAGGTAATTTAACGCAAGTGTAATTATGGCGCCAATGATAGAAATATAGGCGCCAATATGGGTTTTGTCTATCAGTTTGTACCAAACAGAAAGATTGGTGTAAATGCCCAGGAAAAAGTTAGCCAGAATAATCAATGGCACCACTTTCATGGCTTCCCAATACGACTCGTCCTGAATCATGATGTATTTTAAAACATCGGCAAAAACGATTACCGACAGTAAAATAAAAGAGCCAAAAATGACAAAATACTTGGTAATCGTGGCGTAAGTTTGAGGCGCATCCTGATTATCAGCGTGGCTAAAAAAGAAAGGCTCGATTCCCAATGTATAGGCCGTACGGTACAAAACCATGAACAAACCGAGTTTATAACACGCGGAATATACTCCTACTTCGGCATCAGCAATATTTGCAGGCAATAATTTCCATAACAGAATTTTGTCGAATTGTTCGTTGATGGCAAATGCGATTCCGGCAACCATAATAGGCAAACCATACTCCATCATTCGTTTCCAAAGCTTGTAATCAAACTGCCATTTCAGCAAAAGGTAATTAGGGGAAAGTATCAGGAATGTAACTAAGCTCGCAACGATATTAGACGCAAAAATATAGCCTATTTGAAAATCTTCTATGTAAAAAGAACTTAAAAAACTGTCCGGATTTGATTGTGCAATTACCGGTAAATAGCTCAAAAAGAAAAGGTTTAGAACCAGATAGATTGCAACATTTCCAATTTTGATTATGGCATATTTTATGGGTTGCTGATTGACTCTTACTTTAGAAAACGGAACAATCACCAAGGCATCAAGGACTAAAATCCAGATGGTGTACGTGATATATTGAGCATCAATTCCAGACCAAACAGCTAATTTATTTCGGAATAATAAGGCTATGAATAAAAACGAAATGGAAGTCCAAAAAAGCGAAACGGATGTTGTTTCCACAACTGAATTCTTGTCTGTTTCCTTACTGTAAAATCTAAAGAAAGCTGTTTCCATCCCGTATGCAAGAATAACATTGAAGAAAATCATGCAGGCAAAAATGACAGAAACCTTACCATATTCGGCTTTAGGAAGCAGATCTGTGTACAATGGAACCAGTATAAAACTGAACATTCTTGGTATGACCGTAACCAATCCATAAATGGCAGTCTGTTTAAAAAGATTTTTATATAATCCCAAAATGATGTGTCTATTACTATTTATAAAAACAAAAATAACTAATCTTTTGGTTTATTCATCGATGGATAGGCAATCATTGGTCTTTCTTTTGGATTACTGATCTTGAAGAACTGTGTTTTGCCCTTTTTCTTATATTCTAACAGGGCTTCGTTTGGTTTTAAAGCGAATTTCGGTTTCACTATTATTGGCGCTTTGTTTCCATATTCTTTTAAGGAATCTTTGTCCATAATCAAATCGAAACTTTTATTTCTTTGATAAAAATGTGCCACAAATGTGTTTTTGGTAACTTCTTCAAGACTCGATTCTTGATTATGAAAATAAATTTTCTTCAGCTTAATATTCCCTGAAAGCGGTTTTTTAAATTCAATATAAAAGTTGATTCCGCTCCCTGTTTCTTCTCGTCCACCAATCCATTTCTGGAAATAAACCGATTTTATTTCCTGCGGAAAATCAGTTTGAACTTGCTTCGCCAGTTCTTCCCGATATTTATCGGGACTCGAGTCTTGTTTCATGGCACAAAAAGTTAAGCTAATTGCAATTATAAATAAGAAAACAACTGTTTTATATCCTTTCATACTTTTATTATTTAGCTTAATCCTTCTTCGTTTAAGATTTTAAGAAAATGAAATCCTTTTGGGACATATCCTTGGTTGTAATAAAAACGATGTGCGGTGAAATTTCCGGTAAAAGCATCCAAAACAATCATTGTACAACCGGTTTCTTTGGCCTTAACATCAATATAATCTGTCATCATTTTGCCCAAACCTTTGGAACGGTGATCCGGATGAACAATAAAATTATCAATCTCTATGTATTTTCCAGACCAAAGTTTTGTTCCAGACCAAAATCCAGTAACAGCCACACAAACCTCATTTTCAAAAACGGCTACTTGCTTGTAATTATGCGGAATCATTTCAACCAGATACGATTCGTATTTTTCTACCGTAAATGTGGGATATAAAAACCGCATTACCTCAATGTTGCTAAGCATTTCCTCTAATGTGGTCAGTTCTCTAATTTCTAATTTCATTCTTCCTAGTATTGTTTTAAACTATAAAATTAAGCAAAAAAAGAGCCACGCAATGCGTGGCTCTTTATATATTTGAATAAATTTTTATTATCCATTCAATGCTTCCGCTCCACCAACAATCTCTAAGATTTCATTAGTAATAGAAGCCTGACGTGCTTTATTGTACGTTAATTTCAATTGATTTCTCAATTCCGTTGCATTATCAGTTGCTTTGTGCATCGCTGTCATACGCGCTCCGTGCTCGGAAGCAAATGAATCGCGAATTCCTTTGTACAATTGTGTTTTTAATGATTTTGGAATCAAAGTCAACACGATTTCTTCTTTTGAAGGCTCAAAAATATAATCTCCTGTTGAAACTGGAACATCCGATTTTATTGGTGCTAATGGCAAAAATTGTTCGGTTTGAACGATTTGTGTCGCAGCATTTTTAAATTGGTTGTAAATCAACTCAATTTTGTCATATTCACCAGAAACGAATTTCTCAGTCAACATATCTGAAATCTTAGCTACATTATCAAAAGTCAAAGCATCAAAAATAGCGCTTTGATTGTCAACCACTGAAAGTGTTTTACTCAAAACATCGTTTCCTTTTTTTCCAATAGCAAAAATATCTACTTGCTTGCCTGCGTAAAATTCAGCACGGTTTTTAGCTTCTTTAATTGCATTGGTATTAAAGGCACCTGCCAAACCTCTATTTGAAGTTACTACAACTAGTAATACTTTCTTGATATCACGTTGTGTTGTAAATTCTCCACCGGCATCACCTTCAAGTGTAGCAGAAAGATTTTGCAATAATTCCGTTAATTTTTCGGCATAAGGGCGCATTGCTGTGATTGCATCTTGTGCTTTCTTTAGCTTTGCTGCAGAAACCATTTTCATTGCCGATGTAATTTGCATCGTTGATGAAACGGAAGTAATTCTATTACGGATTTCCTTTAAATTTGCCATTCTTTATGTAAAAGTTATAAGTTAGGAGTTATGAGTTAGAAGATTTCCTAACTCATAACTTTTAACTCCTAATTTAGTTATATTTTGCTGATAATTCTTTTGCTACAGTTTCGATTACATCTGTAATTTCGTCTGTTAATTTTCCTGCTTTCAACGCATCAAGAGTAGCTCGGTGTTTGTTGTTCAAGAACTCCAAGAAATCTTTCTCAAATTCTCTTACTTTGTTCACAGGAACATTTCTCAATAAGTTTTTAGAACCAGCATAGATAATCGCAACTTGATCTTCAACAGTATAAGGATCGTTCAAACCTTGTTTCAAGATTTCAACGTTTCTTTTTCCTTTTTCAATTACGTTTAAAGTAACGGCATCTAGATCAGAACCAAATTTAGCAAACGCTTCCAATTCACGGAATTGTGCTTGATCCAGTTTTAAAGTACCTGCTACCTTTTTCATTGATTTAATTTGTGCATTTCCTCCAACACGAGATACCGAAATACCTACGTTAATTGCCGGACGAACCCCAGAGTTAAACAAATCTCCATCCAAGAAAATTTGACCATCTGTAATCGAAATTACGTTTGTTGGGATATAAGCAGAAACGTCACCAGCTTGAGTTTCAATAATTGGTAAAGCAGTAAGAGAACCACCACCTTTTACAATTGATTTCAATGAATCTGGTAAATCGTTCATGTTTTTAGCAATTCCATCATCTGCAATTACTTTACAAGCACGCTCTAATAATCTACTGTGTAAGTAGAAAACGTCTCCAGGATATGCCTCACGTCCCGGTGGTCTTCTTAATAAAAGAGAAACCTCACGATACGCAACAGCTTGTTTAGATAAATCATCATAAACAATTAAAGCCGGACGGCCTGAATCTCTAAAATATTCCCCAATTGCAGCACCTGCGAAAGGAGCATACACTTGCATCGGAGCTGGATCAGAAGCATTAGCAGCAACAATAATGGTATACGCCATTGCTCCTTTTTCTTCTAACATTTTAGCAATTCCTGCTACAGTTGACGCTTTTTGTCCAATTGCAACATATATACAGAATACTGGTTTCCCAGCATCGTAAAATTCTTTTTGATTTAAGATGGTATCGATACAAACAGTTGATTTACCTGTTTGACGGTCACCAATAACTAGCTCACGTTGTCCACGACCAACTGGAATCATAGCATCTACTGCTTTAATACCTGTTTGTAATGGTTCAGTAACTGGTTGACGGAAGATAACTCCAGGAGCTTTTCTTTCCAAAGGCATCTCGTATAAATCTCCACCGATTGGTCCTTTTCCATCAATTGGAAAACCAAGCGTGTTTACTACACGACCTACCATTTGTTCTCCTACTTTAAGAGAAGCAATACGTTGCGTTCTTTTTGCAGTTGAACCTTCTTTGATTCCTGTTGATGGTCCTAAAAGTACCACACCAACATTGTCTTCTTCAAGATTCAAAACAATCGCTTCTAAGCCATTGTCAAATTCTACTAATTCCCCGTATTGAACATTAGAAAGCCCGTAAACACGAGCAATACCATCTCCAACTTGAAGTACCGTTCCTACTTCTTCTAGTGTAGCACCAGATTCAAAACCTTCTACTTGCTTTCTTAATATTGCTGAAATTTCAGCAGGTTTGATTTCCGCCATCTTAATTTATAATTTAGACACTTAAATGTGCAATAAAACTAATTACTTAACTCTCTTTTTAATACTTGTAATCTGTTGGCTACTGAAGCGTTGTATTGCTTGTCACCTATTCTTAAGATAAATCCTCCAATAATTGAAGCATCTACTATATTTTCGATTGTGATTTTTTTATCCGAAAGGGTTGCAATTTTAGCCAAAACTTGTGCTTCTAATGCTACATCCATAGGAATAGCTGTAGTAACCTGAGCTACTTCAACACCATTCATAATGTCAGATAATTTACTGTATTCTATTGCAATTGCTTCTAGAATTTCGAATCTTTTGTTTTCAAATAACAAATGAAACAACCCTTGAGTTACGCCATTGATACCTGCAAAAACTTCTAACAGTGCTTTTTCTTTCACTTCCACTTTCATGGTAGGATTTTGAATAAAAGTACTCAATTCCAAATTACCATTAATTGTCGAAGCAATAGATTTCATGTCGTTATTTACAACTTCGGCAACACCTTTTGAGTTTGCTAAGTCTAAAATTGCTTTTGCATAACGAATTGCTGCTCTTGTACTTGCCATAATTGTTAGTTTAACTTTACGTCACCTAACATTTTCTCAACTAATTTAGTTTGAGCTTCTTTGTTAGATAATTCGTCTTTCAATATTTTTTCTGCGATACTCAATGATAACGTTGAAACTTGTAATTTCAATTCTGCCATTGCTGCATTTTTTTCGCTTTCAATTGCTGCTTTCGCTTGTTCGATCATTTTCAGACCTTGAACCTGCGCTTCGTTTTTAGCATCAGCAACCATTTTTTCTTTCATTTCACGAGCATCTTTAAGCATGTTGTCACGCTCTAATCTTGCTTCTTGTAAAATACGTTGGTTGTCAGCTTGAAGATTTTGCATTTCTTTTCTAGCATTTTCAGCAGAAAGTAATGCATTTTTAATTCCTTCTTCTCTATCATTAACTGCATCAAGAATTGGCTTCCAAGCGAATTTTTTTAACAAGAGTATTAATCCAACAAATATTGCTATCTGCCAAATAAACAAACCAAACGAAAAATCATTTATTAACTTATCCATTATATCTAATTATAAATTTTTAATGTTTTAATTTTAAAAACAATAGTTACAACCAACCGTTGCAACTATTGTTTTTTTAGTTTTAATTAAGCGAATAAAGCCGCGAAACCAATACCTTCAATAAGTGCAGCTGCAATAAGCATAGCTGTTTGGATTTTTCCTGAAGCTTCTGGTTGACGAGCAATAGCGTCCATTGCTGAACCACCAATTCTACCAATACCTAAACCTGCTCCGATTACAATTAATCCTGCTCCTACAATTTCTGGAATTTGCATAATATATATATTAAAAATTAAACATTCTTTTTTAATGGTTATTGGTTAAATGTTATGTGTTGAAAACTTCCCGACAAATAACTCTTAACTTTTAACTTTTTTAATGAGCTTCGTCGTGATGATGCTCTTCGTTTCCTGCTCCAAAATAAAGGGCAGATAACATGGTAAAAATATACGCTTGTAAAAAAGCCACTAATATCTCAAGAATAGAAAGTACAAAAGCTAATCCAAAAGACAGCGTGCTTCCAATCCAGCTTTTAAAGATAAACATTAAACCAATGATACTCATCAAAACTACGTGACCCGCAACCATGTTAGCGTACAAACGTATCATTAATGAAAATGGTTTGATAATTGTTCCTAATAATTCAATTGGAGCCAAAATAAATTTCATTGGAGTTGGCACACCTGGCATCCAGAAAATGTGTCCCCAATAATTTTTATTAGCCGTAAAGGTTGTTATTAAATAGGTCAATATTGCCAAAGAAGCTGTAATAGTGAAATTTCCGGTTACATTGAATCCAAATGGCATTAATCCAAGAATATTTAAAAACAATATAAAGAAAAATATAGTCAATAAATAACTCATGTATTTTTTATAATGTTTTTCTCCAATATTTGGTATAGCAATTTCGTCTCTTACATAAAGAACAAGTGGTTCAAAGAAACGTCCTGCACCTGATGCAATACCATTATTTTTACTGTATGATTTAGCTAATCCTGTAAATAACAAAAACATCACAATAGCTATACCCAAAATCCCCACAACACTTTTAGTGATAGAAAAATCCAATGGTCTAGCATTTGTAGGATGACCGTGCTCTTCTGTTAAAGCGCCATCAGCCTCCGTTTTATATATTTTTTCGTGGTGCAATACGTAGAAGTTTCCATTGTGTTCTGCAACTTCTTCACCATGATGAAATTTTGAAGAAGAAAATACTTGTAAACCATTATCCCAAAGAATAATTGGCAATGAAAAACCATAATGTTCACCCGTTTCTTCATTTGCCGAAAAGGTAAAATCATGCGCATCTAAAAGGTGATGATTGATGAACTCTTTTATTTTAGATTTTACATCTGTTGGTTCAGCATGAGCTCCTTCGGTTGCCTCATGAGCAACTTCTGTTTTTACTTTCACAGAATCCTGTTCAGGATTTGCAAAACTCATTAAGGGAAGACAGGCTACTAAAGTCGCTACTATAAATCTAAGTGGTTTGTTTGAAATCACCATAACAGTTAATTATCTTAATTTATTACGTTTCTGAAATTTGGTGCAAATGTACATCTTTTATTAATATTCAAAAGAATATAAAAAATTATTTTTGATGGATTTGTTCCTTGAATAACATATTTATTGCTTTTCGTTTAATATACGTATTGTTAATACGGTTTCAATTGCTAAAAAGAGAATAAACATCATAAAAAAATTCTTTTTCTCTATTGCATTGTTTTGTGTTGTAGCCTGCAATATAGGCTTTAAAATCAGATAACAAACAATCATTTTAATACTGGTACTCAAAAGAAATGACATACCCACGTTATCAAAACTGCGTTCTTTGACTTTTAACAAAACCAAAAATACCATAATAGACAAAACCAGAAACAACATATAAAGGGTTTCTATCGAATAATAAAAAGTCGCATCATCTATGTCTAATACATAAAAAGCAACCCGATGAACAACATAAGCTAATCCCGCAAGTGCCAATAAAGGCAGAAGCGGTTTGTAATTTTTTAAATTCATTGTGTTTATTTTTTGCCGTAGCGGCACTAAGGTGCAAATTTATACCATTTTATCTTTGAAAACACCGTCTTTTTTTATGTCAAATCGAACGTAGTCAAGATTATTCTGGTATTTCTATTGAATAAAAAGGGTTTCGACTGCGCTCAACCTGACAACAATTGACATCGAATTTATCACAAAGGCACGAAGTTTTACCGTTGATCCTTACTGATTTTTCTTTTGAAAAATTATTGTGTTTTATTGATTTCGTTCACCTGTCGTATCACATTATACAAAGCCAGTGCAACGCCAACCATTACTGAAATTTTACTGTAATATACTTTTGGATGGGGATATTTTTCGTCTAACCAATCTCCAAAATAGGAAAACAAAAAGATGATGGCTCCCATTTGAATCGGAATGTTAATCAGCGCAAGCCATTTATTCGCTCTTTTTTTGTTGGGATTGTTGTCCATCGTTCTGGATTAGATTTTTCACATTCGTCTTCATTGTACAAGAAGCACTAAAATCAGCACCGGGCTCTACCGATAATTTTCCCGTGGTAACTTCTCCGTGAATACTGGCTTTTGATTTCACATTCAATACTTCGGTTACTTGAATTTTTCCGTCAAATTTTCCTTCAATATCCGCATTTTTACACACAATATCTCCGGTAACGCTTCCGGCAGGGCCAATGACAATTTTCCCACCAGACTGAAAATTCCCTATCAAGTTTCCGTCTAATCTAAAATCAGCTTGCGAAATAATATCGCCTTTTATAGTAGTTCCTTCAACAATTCTATTGGTTTTACCCAAAAGATCGGTGTATGATTTTTGCTTTTTATCAAACATATTTATGGAATTTTTGGCGCTAAATAAGTGTCCATATTTTTCTTGATCTGAATCACTTTGTAGTTCTCACCCGAAACCACAATAGCAGGATCGACCAATTTATATTTCACATTTTCTTTCAATACAAAAACAATATCTTTAGCGTAAACTTCTGATTTTATTCCGTGAATGGTGATGAAATTTTCTTTTTCAGTATAAATATCATAGGAGAAAAATAGTTTCTGAGGGCTTTCTGCAGCAATAAACATTTTGATTTTTTCCTCTATTGCTTTTGTATTTTTATCCTCTCGTGAACCTACTCGATATAGAATTTTCCAATTATTTGAGTCTGTTGTACTCAACTCCATTTTCTCTAAAAACGGGATTTGACTCGTCAGGATTTCTTGGGCATTTTTTCCTTCTTCGCTGTTCGGATAATTATCAGCCACTCCTTGCAATGCATTTTTGTAAGCCATTACTCCTTTCAGTTTTCCAATGGCGTTTGCTTTAAGCAATTCAAATTTTGATACAATCTCATCTCCCGAAAACTGATTGATCAAAGCGTCTGAGTTCTCTAAAACTGTAACAAACTGTTCTTGTTGGTATAATTTATACCATTTAGCATACGCACTTTCCGGAGTTTCATTTATTGAAACCACATTTGAGCTTGTGTTGTTTACAATTTGCGCATAACGAGAATCCGGATATTGAACCGATATTCTTTTTTTCATCGCTTCGGCTTTACTTGCATCCGTGATTTGATATAATTTATACAAATTATACATCGATGGAAGAACCAGTTTTTCCTCTGGATTATTGTTTAATAATTGTTCCAGTTTGGCGATGGCCAAATTATTTTCTTTGAATTTTTCTTTATAAATAATCCCCAATTGGTAATAGGCAAAATTACGTTCTTTACCAATGCTGTCTATTTCCGTTTGTGTTGTTGGAAGTTGTTTCAAATAAAAATCCGTGGTGTATTGCTGCTCCACAATTTTCTCCGCTGTTGCTTCCTTCTCAAGGGTTTCTTTATCATCACTCAACGGATCTACCGAAGTTGGATTTCCTGCACTGGATGATAATCTCCAATTGCCATTTGGAGTTCTGTCACCCCACGTTTTTTTGAATTCGATTTTTCCAAAAGCTACGGTTGTAGGATTATAAAAATAGAAAATACTCCCTGCTTGTTGTGAGGAAACATTAGTAATAGCCGGCGGCATCAATGCTGATTTTTTTGCCGGTTTTCCCGGTTCCTGATTAGAAGCCGGATCAATAGAACTAGTAGTACTATTCCTTTCTATATTTTCTTGTTTTTCTTTTCGTTTTTCTTCTAAAACTCTCTTGATTTCATCCTCTTCTTTTAGTTTGACGATGTACTTTTCAAAATAAGCAATTTTATCGCTATCATTCAATGAAACAACATTCAAAATACTGTCATTTCTTTTAGCAAGAGCCTCATACAAAATCACTTCATCCAGATTATTTCTAATTTTTTTAATTTTATTATGCTCTCTCGTTTTGTCATTGAGTTTTACCAATGTACTGTCATAATATTTTGCAGCAGCAGGATATTCAGCATTTCTAAAATACATATTTCCTAAATTTCGGTAATTTGAAGCTACTAAATAGGAATCTTTTGAATCTGTTCTTAAGGATAAGTTGTAAAAATCTAACGCTTTTTTCTGATCGTTTTTCTGATCATAAAACACCGCCATATGATGAAAAATTAAATCTTTATACGGTCGATTTTCTCTGTCTTTTGCCAGTTTATCAAATGTTTTTGTAAAAGAATTGAAATCACCGTTTTGATAATCAAATAATTCTGCTTTTTTAGCATGCGCCTGAATGACAAATTTTCTATCTGCTTTTCGGTTCATGTCAATCACTGATTGATACGAACTAACGGCGCTGTCTTTGTATCCTAATTGTTGATACAATTGTCCCAAAACAAAACGATACCGCGCTCTTTCCTGATTTACTTTGGTGAATGCTATGGCTAATTTTAGTTTAGCAACTGCGCTGTCTTTTTCTTCTAAATTCAAAAAAGACTCAGATAAAAGGGCATTTGCATCAGCAAAAACTTGTTTTTTTACTTCGTGGTCTTCTAATAATTTGCTTATGTTTTTTATTACCAAAGCATCGTTTCCTAACCGCATATTGGTTTTTTCACGCCAAATTTTAGCCTCATAAATCTTGCTGCTGTTGGGATATTTGTACAAAACATAATTGAATGCGTCGAGTGCGGGAACAAATCGTTGATCGTAATAACGGGATTTACCAAGCATAAGATACGCTTCGTCAATTTGAGTGTTTTTCTCTCTTCCGCCAATGTTCATGGAATGCTTTTGAATGGCTTTGGTCGCTTTGGCTTCTGCCAATTCAAAATTTGTGTTTTTCGGTGTTGTGGTCGAAGCGAGGTCTTCTACAATTTGCATTTTTTCTATTGGCAGACGTTTCCAGAAATCATCATTACTGTTGGCTTTTATTTCCTTAACTCCTTTGTCCAAACCTACTTGACCGTTGTACAAAATATTATACTTTGTACTTAAGGCATGGGAATTTCTGGCCATAAAAGTATCTCTCTTAGTAGAACAGGCTACTAAAAAAACGAAAAATAAGAAGAAAAATAACTGTTTGAATCTACTGACTTTCAATGGGAAACGTTTTTATCAATTAACTTTTAAATATTCTTTTTAGTATACTTACTGGTAAAAATACGTTTCTTTTTGATATCGTGAAAATTATTAGGTTTCTTTTTGATTCCCGGTTTTGCGTGAGGGTTGTAGCGGAAATCCTTTTTTATTCTTTTTTAGAATTAAAAAGATTGAGAGTGAAAGCCCGACCCGGATTTTTTTCCGGGTCACGCCCAAATTAAACTCTTACGGACTTGAATGCTAAACCTTTTGATTTGGCAGACTAAAAACAAACCGCTAATTCGCTAATTAAACACTCAAATTAATAAATGCAATTGGCGAATTAGCGGTAAACTGTTTTGTCTATAACTGTTACGTTGAATTTTAAACCGCAAAAAATGCTTCTAATTCCTTCAATGTTTCCTCAGAAGTTTGAATGTCTTTGACCACTTCGCCTTTGTGTAAAGTGACGATTCTGTCACTTACCTCAACGGTGTGCAACAAATCATGACTGGAAACCAACACAGTAACATCTGGATTATCGGCTAAATCCTTGATGATTTTTTTTAATCTAAATTGTGTCGTTGGATCTAAATTAGCAAACGGTTCGTCCAGAATAATCACTTCCGGATTCCCGATTAATGTTGCGATGATGCCCACTTTTTTCTGATTCCCTTTGGATAAATCGCGTAAATATTTTTTGTTTTTAAGGATTTCTCCGTTGAAAAATTCTTCGTGTGTTGCCAATAAAGCATCGACATCGGCTTTATTTTGTCCGCGCAAATCGCCTATGAAATAAAAATATTCCTCGGGAGTTAAGTAGCCAATCAGGAAGCTTTCGTCAAGAAAAGAAGCGGTGAATGGTTTCCAGTTTTCGCTGGTGTTTACTTGTACCTCATTGTTGACAATATTCCCTGTTGAAGGCTGGATTAAATCCAATAAAAGGCTGAAAAAAGTGGTTTTTCCGGCTCCATTATTGCCCACTAATCCAAAGCTTTCGCCTTTTTTTATTTCTAAATTGTCTATTTTTAATACGGTTGTTCCGTTGTATGTTTTTGAAAGGTTGTTTACTTGTATCATTTTTGAAAAGGTTTATTCGGTTGTTTGTTAATTTGGTTGTACTCTAGTTTTGCCTTGACTAATTTTCTAATTATCCTTTTTGCTTATAAGCAGCGATTGTGGCGTATTTTTCGGATTTGTAAATTTTTTCAATCAAAGAAAAAACCTTGTCTTTCAAAGCAAATCCAATTACTCCTGCCGAAGCCACTACCGCTAATCCCACATTGGCATTGGCCAAAGTAGAACCCGTCCAATACAATAAAACTGGCAAAGCCAACTGTGGAATAGAAATCAGCATGGTTTTTATATTGAATGCTTTTTTGTCTCCAAAAGCACCTTTACCGGAACTCAAATCGATTGGCGTTTTGGTATAGGCGCCGCCCAGCAAAACCAAATGGGAATTGACTCCAATATTATATATGGCACCAACCACTATGGTCAAATAAATCTGCCATCCAAAATACAGATAGAAAGAAGCAATTGTTGTGGTAACTATTGTAGCGATTACCATCAACCACCATTTAGAACTCAAATAGCCTTTGTAAGGGATATTTTGTGTCATCATTAACTGGTAATAGGCGCTGTCCCAACTGGGTACAAATTGTCCGAAAGTGATAAGAAATCCACCGGAAACGAAAATCCCTGCAAAAATGTGCATTACAGGATTATTGTACGCCTCAATTCCATTGGTAAAAAAAAGAAATCCATAAAAAAGAAACATCACGCTCAATCCTACTGTGGTTTTAGATCGTTTGTTTCTTTTGATTAATTTAATGTCATTTTTCAAGAACGTTCCGATGGTTCCAAATTGATTCAACCAAGTCAACTCTTCCGTTTTCGCAACATCGTGTTTGTTAGAAAGTCCCGCATCGAGGTATAAATTGCTTTTGAAATACTGGAAAGTGACATAATATATGGCGATTAAAGCCAATACCGGAATACTAAACGCCCAATAGGTATTGAAAATAGCATTAAAAAACGGAGCAGTATAATCCGTGATATTAAACAGTCCATAATACTGTAATCCTCCTAAAACGGTTGCTATTGCTAAGAAAATTGCAAATAAATTATCTTTGTTACTCAATACAATATTTATAAAATTATTGATGTACAGCAGTGAAAACAGCGCAGTATACCAAAGCACCACTGACACTACATCATAACCTTCAATTATTAAAACAACACTAAATGGAATCAGGAAAAAAGCATGCACCAAATTAAAGAAGGACAAAACGGTTTTTCCTAAAGAGAAATGAACAATAGTGGATTTTTTTATGGGGAAAATCAACATCGGACGAATGTTCATCACGGGGATTTTTTGCAACATAAATCTGATGATTAAATCCATCAACACATAGTAAATCATGAATTTGTTTACCGTTACGATCGGGTCTAAATTCATTTTTTTAATAATATAAAAAGCCCCGATTCCTAATGCTAAGAAAATTAAAATGAAATAAATGGCGACGAGACCCATCAGGATTTTCAAAGCCAAATTAGTAGCGAAGGAAGCCGATCTGATAAATGCTTTCCATTCGAGATAAAGAAATTTTTGAATCATAGTTTGGTTATTTTGGTTTTATAGTATGTAAGTCAAAGTAAGAAAACGTTACAAATTTTCTAATTTATATTCCGGGTAGGTTTGTTTTAAATGGACTTCTGCTTTGGAAGGGATGATTTTGAATAAAATATAATTTAAAATCCCAAAAAGCACTACCATCAAACTTACGGAGAAAAGCCAGTAATCATTTGACAAATACCTTTCTGCATGGCTGCTTACTTGGGTAAAAATATAAAATGGAAAAGTCAGAGCTCCCGAAAAACTGCCATATTGGTTAATGATTTCTTCAAATAACCATTTCTTTTGATTTGTCTCTTTTTGTACCTTTTTGATTTTCTTATTCTTATAAAATTCATGAAAAATAAATCCAAAATAAATAATACAAATGGCAATAAAAATATAGTCGTTGTAAATGCTTGTTTTAAGAATTTTAAAAAGTAAAAAGGTCATTGTTAGCGTAAATAGAATTTTTGGCACGCTAAAAAACGTTTTAAAATGTTGAAACACCAATCGATTGTATTTTTTCCCTAAAGCCATTTGGCGACTTTCTACCACATCCATAAACCCAAAAACGCCAAATTTGCTGAATTCTTTATTTAAAACTTCGTCAAAAGTAAGTTTGGGATTTTGTTCCCATTCGGTTTCAATGGCGTTCGCCAAGTGATCGACTAATTCCGTTTGTAGATCGTAATATTCCACATAATGCTGGCGCGTGAAAAGGTAGAGCTGGTCTATTTGTTGGGCGGTTAGTTTCATCTTCAAAAATTTAAAATTCTAATTTTGGACTTGGGCTCACTAAACTCTGCATGTTTCGGATGAAATCTTCCAGTTCCGAAAGTCGGTTTACGGTTTCTTTCTGGCCGCTTTCCGTGAGTTTGTAATATTTACGCATTCTATTATCCACTTTTTCAATTTCCACATCAAGCAAACCTTCGGCTTCAAGTTTGTGCAAGGCCGGATACAAAGCACCTTCGGTGATGTTCAATTCGCCTTGAGTAATCGCCTTTACTTTCTGGGTAATTTCATAGCCGTACATCTTGCCGTTCTCTTCGAGTAATTTCATGATAATCGTATTCAGACTTCCTTTGTATAATTGTGAGTTTTTCATGGTTCAGTCGGTGCAAGTTTGGTGGTATTTCTTATTTCAAAAATCAAATATACATAAGATTCTTATACATAACAGTTTTAGGTATATGAATTTTCAATACTTTTGATTTTTAGAAACCTAATGTGTTTCCTATCTTTGTAAAAAAATAATCACATGCCATCTTTTTTAAAACTAATAATAAAAGAAGTAAAACGCGAAACCAAAGACGCTGTTTCTATACTTTTTAACGTACCTGAGGAATTAAAAGCGAATTATACTTTTGTCGCGGGTCAATATATCAATCTACGATTAACCTTGGACGGTGCCGAAATTCGTCGTGCGTATTCTATTTGCTCGGCTCCTGAGAGCGGGGAATTGCGCATTGCGGTGAAAGCAGTGAAAAATGGTGCTTTCTCTCAATTTGCTAACACAAAACTTAAAGCTGGTGATGTTCTTGAGGTAGGAAAACCGGAAGGGAAATTTATTTTTGAACCTCAAGTTGGCCGACAAAAAAATTATGCGGCTTTTGTAGCTGGGAGCGGAATCACACCTGTACTTTCCATCTTAAAATCGGTATTGAAAAATGAACCTAAAAGTTCTTTTGTATTGGTTTATGGTAACAAATCCCCCGAAGAAACCATCTTTCATCAAGAATTACACGATTTGCAATTGCAATATGTGGGTCGTCTTTTTGTACATTATGTTTTCAGTCAAGCCAAAGCAGAAAATGCTTTGTTTGGGCGAATTGAAAAATCAACCGTGAATTTTGTTTTAAATAACAAACACAAGGAATTAGAATTTGATAAGTTCTATTTATGCGGTCCGGAAGAAATGATTAATACCGTTTCTGGAGTTTTGAAGGAGCATAATATTAAAGAATCGGCAATAAAATTTGAATTATTTTCTTCTTCTACGAAAGAAAATAAAATAGAAAAATCATTAGAAGGGCATTCTAAAATCACCGTAATGGTAGATGATGAGGAAACGACTTTTGAAATGTCACAAAAACAAACCGTTCTTGATGCCGCTTTAAAACAAGGTATTGATGCTCCGTATTCTTGCCAAGGCGGAATATGCAGCAGTTGTCTGGCTCGCGTTACATCCGGAACTGCCGAAATGACTAAAAACTCCATCCTAACCGATAAAGAAATCGCAGACGGTTTGATTCTTACTTGTCAGGCACACCCAACATCTGAAAGCATTTATGTAGATTATGATGATGTTTAGGAAACTTCTAAATTATAACGAAAACTTCTCTGAAAAGGGAAGTTTTTTTGTTTTAGTGAGGTTTTGATTTTTACTATATTAGCAGAATACTATTACAACCCGTTGGGTGTAATTCCACATATTCGCGTCCAAACTGACTCCATTAGCTAACGAAAAAAAATAAAAAATATTAATCAATTTTAAACAGTTTGTTTTCAAAATATTAAAAAATATTAGTCAAAATTTGACGCAACCAAATTGAGATTTGAGCATCTGACTTAAAAACAAAAAGTTATGAAAAAAATTATTATAATCCTCATTTTTTCAATTGGCTTTATTTCTTGTAGCTCTAACGACGAAACTAAAATCGAGAATTCGGATATAATTGGAAAATGGAATTGGATAAGTACAGATGGAGGGTTTGCATTCCATATTCACGAAAAGCCAACTACTGGAAATACTTTTCAATTAAGTTTAATGAAAAATTATGTATACTCAATAGCCCAAAATGGAAATGAAGTCGAAAGTGGAACATATGAATTAGTAATGAAAAGATCTATTTATTCTGGAGAAATGGAAAGATTTATAATTTGTTATGCTAAAAATCAACAACTTCAAAACGTTGTAATAAACGGAATAATTAAAGTTTACGAAACAAATAAATTGGATATTTCAGATAATAATTATGATGGAATTGGAAGCGGATTCGTAAAAACTGAATAAAGAACTATACAAAACAGCTACTACAATTGATTTGGGTAATTGGTTTAATGGCGAAATGATTTTGTGTGATTTTATCATATATGCGTAAGTTGTAGCAAATTAGACAAAAAAACACGTTAATAATAAAAACATCTACATTATGAAACCAAAAATTTCAATCTTATTTATTACAATATTTATCGGATTAATGACAAGTTGCAGCAAAACGGATGAAGATTTAAATCCGCTTAATTTAACGGCAATTGGACAGAACAATCTTTTTGGAAATGGACGAGAGAATATTGTTCAGCAGAATTTTACAATTTCTGACTCAGACTCTTGGAATGAATTATTGACTAAAATGAATTCCGTGAATAATAACAGTGACGGATTTACAGAAACGAATATTGATTTTGCGAATTTTATGGTTATTGCAGTTTTTGATAAAGTATATGGAAATGGTGGACATTCAATAGATATCATCAAAATTACAGAAACCGAGAATAAAATTATCGTAACAATTGACAATGTTTTAAAAGGAAATGCAACCGCTGTAATGACACAGCCATATCATATTGTTAAAATCCGGAAAACTAATAAATTGATACTATTTGAATAAAATAACGTGCTAAACACTTTATATAATTTATGCTCAATTTGGATTTATTACAAACATTCAACTAATGATTAGCTACGCCTGAACGCAAGAAACTACTTTCTCCCAACCGCGCGAATATGTCGCCACACTGATAGTGCAAAATTCCTTTCTGTGCCCAAAACGAGAGCAGTAAACACAAGCTACAACCCAAAAAAGTTCTATTTTTGTATCTAAAAAAGTGTTGAAATTAAAGAATGCACTGATTGCAAATCAGCCTATCGATTTTTAAGCTAACTGCAACTGAAAACTATTTTTACATGAAATCCATTCGAGAAATTTTCAAAACCAATCCCTCGCTTCTTGACGAACCAGAAGTTGCGCAACTTTTGGACTATTGCGAGCAATTGCAGGATGAAATCGTGGAGTTCAAATTTCAAAAAACGAACAATAAAGAATTGGCGATGCTCGATATGCTTAAAGAAGTCATCAAAGGCTGCAACGCAATCGAAAAAGAACAAATGGAACACGAACGTTTTGGTTTTGAAGCTCCAGCTTATCAAGAAACCATTTCGAACTTAAAAAGCTATATTTTGAAGCGTTGCCAAGACGAAAAAATTTATTTGTGATTTATTTTTTACACGAATTCATTTGTCATTAAAGAACTATAAAAAAGCATTCCATAAAAAAAGATTTTTTTGTCTTTTGTTTTCTTCTTTATCCTCGCCATAGGTGAACCAATCCTTAGTTTTTTCTCCTATCAACGACTTTAGACCCACTAAGTCATAGGTTTTTTTGGCTGTAATCGGTTGTATGTCTGATTCGTTACTGATTTTTAAATCTATTTTGGTAGCTATAAATGAGGTGTATAATCTTGGTATTGAAAGTCCTAAAATCATACCCGGCAAACCATTTATAGAACATGGACCACCAGAAATGGTGATGTCGTCCGTGTAAAAAGCAAATACATATACGTCGTCCATTATTTTGCCCACAGCTTTTCGGCAATTATAACCGGCTATTTCTCTATGTTCATTTGTGATTTTCCATTGTATATTTGGTATGCTGTCTGCTATTACAAAATTAGTTCCTACTATTTGCTTTTGCATATTCATTTTTCCAGTTGTAAAATCAAAATACCAAGTGTTTTCTTCATCCGCATCTTTTTCGTGTTTTGGTATTCTTGTTTTTGGGCTCCATCTATCAAATTTGTATAGGCTTTTGTTGTCGGCAAAAGTATAGGTGAAATAGGATATTTTTAGGTCAGACAGGTTCTCTTTCATCATCTCATCCCAACTGTCATTGCTCATTGTTTTTTTGAGATTGGTATTTACTTCATATTCAATTACAGCTTTATCTATAAATTGTTGTGCTATTGATGTAGTTGTAAAAATTAGTGCTGCAATAAAAAAAAGTATTGATTTCATAGATAGATATTTAGACTTTTAGATAATTAGATTTTTGGTTTTTTTGAACGCTCTTTATGTTATTCCGGGAACTTTGTTTTATTTCAGAACAGTTGCTAATTTATTTTTTTGTTGTTTCGCCTTTGTTTTTAAAATTCCAGGAAAAGCCTATCATAGCATATCTTTTGAGCCTATCGTTTCGTTCCTCGCCTATTACGTTTTCATAAACATATCTATTGATGCCTATATTTTGATTCAAAATATCTCGTACTAGGATATAAGCCGTAAACTCATCGTTTTTGAAGGTCCGTTGTAGCCTTGCGTTCCACAATTGATTGGTAAGATTGGTTTGAAAATCGACCGTTTTTTGACGAGAATTTAAATTGTAGTCTGTGGATAGTTTCCATTTTTCCCTGAAATAAACTCCTATATCCAAGTCCAAATTATTAGTGTTAAATGATTTTATTTCATCGTTTTGAGAAGTACTGTTTCTGTTATTTGAAAATCTATTACTTAAACTAAATTCGTATTTCTTTTCTTTTGATTTATTTAAATAAATTGAAAATCCTGAATTCAACGTATTGGAGTTGTTGGTTTTGTTATTAATACTAAGTACTGATTTGTTATAGTTAACAGATGGATTAAGATTAACATGTAAATCTATTTTTTTTATCTTAAATCCATATCCAAAATAAAAATTACCAGAAAAATTACCGTTTGTATTTATGGGTGTGCTAATTGTTTTAGCGCTTTCTGGATCTATATCTTTGTTGTAAGAAATTAAATTGGCAGTCGTTCTAAAAGAAATATTTTGGTAAAAATGCGATTCTGTCAAAATACTATAACTATTGTGTGATAGGCTTATACTATTGGTAAAGGATTGCTTTAAATCTGGATTACCTAAAGTTTGATTAAAAAAATCTTGATTGTTTCTCAAAGGCTGTAATTGATCGATAGTAGGCTGTTTGGTTGCGCCTTGATAATTGAAACGCAAGTTACTATTGCTTTTGTACTTGTAAGAGAAATTTGCAGTTGGAAAAAAGTTGGTGTAGCTGCGCTTGTATTCTTTGTTTAAAGTTTGATCTTGCAAATCAAACGAAGTAAAACCAAAACCACTTCCAAAGCTATAATTTATTTTTTTGGCATTGTAACTCAATTTTATATTGGGCTTGTTAGTTGTTATGGTCTGTTTGAACTGGTTTGATAAAGAATCTACAACCAAATCATACTTGCCTGTAACCTCCGAATAATCATAGGTTAAATAGTTGCTTTCACCAGTATTATGAGTAACTTGATAGCCAAATTGCAATGCAAATTTCTTTCCAATAGGCTCTGTATAGGTAACATTTAAAGCAAGATTTTGATTTGTTTTTTCTCCTATTTTGTTTTGATCTACATCAACCCTGGAGGAAAAATCACCTCCTTCATAACTTTCGTTAGAAGACTTTAAGAAATTATTTGCATCCGTATTCAAAGTGTTCCAACTACTGTTTACAGAAAATGTACGACGGGCTTTGGCGAATTTATGTTTATACAAAATACTGGCAAACAAAGATTCCTTATCTGATTTTGTAGTAAATGTTTTTTCCTGTTTGTTTTTTAATAATCCATCCTCTCCCGTAGTATTTCCGTTTATAAATTCATCGCTTTCTGTATTATAAAAATTGGTTTTGGCGGTAAATTTTATGGAGTTTACTGAATCTAATTTTACGTCGTAAGTAGCATTTAGTTTAAAATTACTTCTGTTTACATTGCTTACCTTCGATGTGTTTTCGTTTAATTGGGTTTCTCCTACTTGTGTTTGGGTAATCTTGCTATTATTGTTGGTGTAAATTTGCTTATTGTATTTTGGCGATAAATTCAATGTTTGTTTATCATTCCACTTGTTGCTGTACTGCAATCCTGCGTTGGTGTTTTTGATAAACCCATTTTGAGTGTCAACATAAGGTTCATCATCAGTATTGCCACCTGTCCATTCATAACTTACATTTCCATCGTCATCCATGTTCATGCTTATATCATCTCGTCCTCCAAATTTTTCGCTGTCTTGCCAGTCAAGTCCGTCTTGACCCGTATTCCCATTTAATAAAAAAGCGGACAGTTTTCTTTTTCCTTTAAAAGAGCTAAACATAAGATTGCTATTGTATCTGGAATCCATAGTTGTTAATGGTCCGTTTGCAGCATCTATTTTACCAAAATAACCTTTCTTTTTATCTTCCTTTAATTTCAGGTTAATTGTTTTTTTTGTCTCGCCATCATCAATTCCTGTAAACTCGGCTTGATCACTTTTCTTATTAAAAACTTGTACTTCTTTTACTGCATCTGCCCGTAAGTTTTTTACCGCCATACCAGGGTCATCGCCAAAAAATTCTTCGCCATCTACCAATACTTTTTCTACTGTTTCACCCATGGCTTTTATAACACCATTTTTATCTACTTGTATCCCTGGCAGTTTTTTTAGTAATTCTTCTACGTTTGCATTGGCACCTACTTTAAAATCACTTGCCCTGTAACTGGTAGTATCTCCTTTAATTTTAATAGAACCTGTCTTTATAATTACTTCTCTAAGCGCATTAATTTTGCTTATCAAAGCAATTGTCCCCATTTTTTTTTCGCCTTCTTCAACAGTTATGGCATCTACATAATCGGCATATTGGCTATGAGCCGTCATCAATATATAGTTTCCTGCTTTTACATTTTTGAGATTAAAGTTCCCCTCTTTATCCGATCGGGTAAACTTGTATAAAATAGAGTCTTTGGGGGTTAATAAAGCAACAACCGAATTGTAAATGGGGGTTTTTTCGCTACCTTCCTTTAAAACACCCGAAAGGTTTGTTTTTTGAGAAAACGCTGAAAAAGAGAATAAGAACAAAATTGCAATTGTTACAGTAATTTTTGGCATAAATAGGTTCTATTTTTTATTGTATTAGCATTTCAAGATTTCTAAAAGCAACTTGATTAAAAAAGCTCCTCTTTCTCCTAATTGAACTTTGAGTTGTAAGACCTAACTCACAGCCCGCTAAACTAGTATTTTTAACACTAATAATTTAAAACCTATTTGTTAAATAATTTATAAAATTATTCCTTCAAGAAATAGCTAAAAAACAACAATAAACCTAACTATGAATTTGATTTAATTCACTTGTTTACACTAATTTAAAACTTTTACAATAGAATCAACAGTAATGGTTCGCATGGCATCTTCATAGCCATCCACTTTTTTATTTCCATACACCGAAGTCGGTAATTTTGGAAACTGATTTCTGTCCGAAACCAAGGTATTTTCCAATGGCTGATTAAAAGGTGAAAATCCCGCATACGGATGCGTCGCGCCCCAAAGCGTAATCACTTTTACGCCAAGCATTGCTGCAATATGCGCATTTCCGGAATCCATGGAAAGCATCACATCCAGATTACTGATGAGCTGTAATTCCTGTTGAAATTTGAGTTGCCCTGCCATAGTAATGACATTTTCTTTGTTGGAAGCAAGCGAATGCAACAGTTCAATTTCTTTTTTTCCACCACCAAAAAGTAAAATGGTATTGGTTGCATCCAAAGCTAATTTGTCTATCACTTCCTGCATCAAATCCAACGGATACACTTTAGAATCATATTGTGCAAAAGGAGCTATTCCAATTAATTTTTGATTTTTATCTCCAATTAACGCTAGAATTTCTGGGCTCAAAACTGCTTTTTCAGGAAAAACCGTCCCGACACTTCGGGAGAATAAATCAACTGTAAAACCGAGTTGTTCAAACACTTTCACATGTCTTTCAAACATCGTTGGCAGTTGCTTAAACACTTTATTTTCGGGTTGGGTCAACGCCTTTTTCTCCGCTCTTCCTTTATCAACCGATGCTGTTTTTTTTCCGCTTAAAGCAAATAGGTTTCTGACGATTTTAGAACGCAAAACGTTGTGTAAATCGGCAAAAGCATCAATATTTAAACGTTTTAAATCTTGGAACAAACGCAACAATCCAAGAAATCCTTTGTGTTTTTCTTTTTCATCGAAAGCAAAAAAAGCAACATTAGGAATTCCTTCAAAAAAAGGTTTGAAAAAAGGTCGGGAAACCACCGTGATTTTAACTTCGGGGTGCTGACTTACAAAAGCCCGTAAAACAGGAACCGTCATGGCGACATCTCCCATTGCGGAAAGTCTCATGACGGCTATATGTTTGATAGTAGTTGACAATGCTGAGTTTGCCAAAAATTACTTCTTATTTTGATACAAAACAGGATTCAAATCATCATCGTTGTACATTTTCATTTGCTTGTACACTTTCATGAATTTATCCCCATTTTCGATGTCATGCAATAAATCGTCAATGGCCAAAGACAAGTCCGTTCTTTGTTCCAATAAAATATTCAATTTAGCTTGACATTTATCTCTATGATCTTGTGAAGCTTCGGCACGAGTAGCTTCTTCTCTCATGTGGTAAATTTTCAAAGCCAAAATAGACAATCTGTCAAAAGCCCAAGCCGGACTTTCGGAGTTGATTTTCGCTTCGTCTTTTACCTTTACATGACTGTATTTTTGAAGAAAATAACTATCAATATATTCCACCATATCGGTGCGTTCTTGATTAGAAGCATCGATTCTTCTTTTCAAAGTCAAAGCGGCAACAGGATCAATATTTGGATCACGAATAATATCCTCAAAGTGCCATTGCACGGTATCAATCCAGTTTTTATGATACAATAGATGTTCAAATTTATCTTTTGGGAAAGGATTATTAATCGGTTGGTCAACATTATCAAACTGATGATAATCTTTAATGCTTTGTTCGAATACGGAGTACGCTAATTTTGAAAACATATCTTTATATTTTAAAGGACAAAGATACTTTTTTATACTTTTATAGATTATAAAAATATTTATAAGTTTAACAGCAAAAATAAAAACATGCAAATTCATTATTTATCAGAAGACAATAGCATCCTAAATCATTTTTTGGGACAAATACGGAATGTAAATGTTCACAATGACAGCATGCGTTTCCGAAGAAATATTGAACGTATTGGCGAAATAATGGCGTATGAATTAAGTAAAAAATTACAGTACAAAAGTGTTGAAATCCAGACACCATTAGGCATAAAAAAGACTACCGAGATTAAGGACCAATTGGTTTTATGCTCCATTTTACGAGCTGGATTACCCCTGCATTTGGGGTTTTTGAATTATTTTGACAATGCCGAAAATGGTTTCGTATCTGCTTTTAGACATCATCCCAACAATGATGATTACTTTGATATATTAGTCCAATACCAAGCTATTGCTGATATAAATGAAAAAAATTTGTTGTTAGTTGATCCAATGCTTGCCACTGGTCAATCTATTGTTGCCGTTTATAATAAATTAATGGAAAGAGGTACGCCAAAAGAAATTCACATTGCCGTTGTAATTGCCGCGCCAGAAGGCATTGCTTATCTTGAAAAACATTTGCCGGAAAACTGTCATCTTTGGGTAGCTTCTTTGGACGAAAAACTCAATGAGCACAGTTATATAGTTCCCGGTTTGGGAGATGCAGGAGATTTAGCATACGGTGAAAAATTATAATTGGGAGAAAAAAGCAAAAAGACTACAGGCTGTCAGCACATACATAACTAATTCCTGATTTAATTTTTCTTGAGGAATTTCAATATGACTTGTTGCCATCATAGTCAGAGGTGCAAATGTAAAAAGCAACAAATCATTACTTTTACTGGCCGAAATCAGAAAAATTACTACTCCAATAAAGAAAGACGCGATGATTTTTTTGAAGGAAGTATGCAACAATTGTGGTCTGTTTGACAATGTGGCAAACATAGAAACCAGGAAAAACAAAGCGATTGTGGCATAGATTGACAAAGCACCGTTTTGGTAATTATTCGTGAAATAGTTGATTTCAAAATTGATTTGTACACTTTTAATAATGTATTCAATGACATTCAAATCAAAAACTGTTGCATAAATCATAAACAGAATTCCAACAATAAAAAAAGCGATAAAAGGTAATATCCAATTTCTATAATCTCTGGAAACATGGAAAATTATTGATATGAAAACCAACACTAAGAAAATTATACTCCAAAAATGAAATAGTGCAGCCAGAAAAATCCATAATGAGGCATCAAATATTTTTTCTTTGGAAGCTTTCAGGGATTGCAATGAAATCAATCGGCGAAGCGCCAATAGAATAAAAAAATTAGAAACGATCAGGTTTAAATTATCTAATACTGAAGGGAAAAAAAGTAGAAACAAAAAGTAAAAAAAAACCGTGTAGGTACTGTCTTTACTCAATCCGTTTCTCTTTACAACAAAATTCGTGATAAAAACAGATGCCAATAAAACACAGAACAACATTCCTTTTTTTAAAATTAATAAAAAGGAATTAGTCCAGGATAAATCTTGGAATTGGTATATTGAAAAGAAAACCAGCATTAAAATTACGACCAATGAAAAATTTAATGGTGTAGATTTTCTAAAAACACTTGTTATCATACGGATATTTTATACTTTTGTGTTCGTAAATATAATACTTGTTTAAAAAGTAAACCCTGCAAGTTCAAAAAGATTCTTCAAAATAAGAACTTTTACTACCCAGAGTTCCTCAAAAACAATTAATAAAATTAATTTTATACATTATGAAATCATTTTTCGAAGGAATAGAATACTTATTTGTAAATATCTTATTTGCTCCTCTAGACTTTTTACGCTCATTAGAGCTATCATCTTGGTTTGCTGCAAATACAATCAATTGGATTTTCATGATTATTTGTGCTTCGGCAATGGTATATTGGATCAAACAATTGAAAATTTTTGAAGATGCCGGAACAGAGAAGCAAGATACTACCGCTCACTCTTTCTTAAAATAATAATTAAAAAAAAGTGAACGATAATTGGAAACTATTTTAAGTCGTTTCCAATATCTTTTCTAAAATACATCTTATCAAAATTTAGTTTATCTATGTTTTGGTAAGATTTTTTTATGGCCTCTTCGAAATCATTTCCATAAGAAGTTACGGTTAAAACCCTTCCTCCATTTGATACTACGTTTCCGTTATCCAGTTTAGTTCCAGCGTGAAAAACAATCGAATCCTTAATAGTATCTAACCCCGAAATTACTTTTCCTTTTTCGAAATCTTCAGGATATCCACCAGACACCACCATAATTGTAGTGGCGCTTCTTTCGTCAATTTCCAGATTGATTTCGTCTAGTTTTTCATTGGCTACAGCCAAAAATAATTCCACTAAATCCGTTTTCAATCTTGGGATAACCACTTCGGTTTCCGGATCGCCCATTCTCACATTGTATTCTATTACGATTGGTTCGTTATTCACATTAATCAATCCGATGAAAACAAAACCTTTGTATTGAATTCCGTCTTTTTGGAAACCATCAATAGTTGGTTTTACAATGCGTGTTTCGATTTTTTCCATCAAAACAGCATCAACATAAGGAACCGGAGAAACAGCTCCCATTCCGCCTGTGTTTAATCCAGTATCACCTTCGCCAATGCGTTTGTAATCTTTAGCTGTTGGCAGAATTTTATAATTTTTCCCGTCGGTAAGAACGAAACAACTTAATTCTATACCGTCAAGAAATTCTTCGATTACCACTTTAGAACTGGCATCACCAAATTTTTGATGAACCAGCATATTTCTCAATTCTTCTTTGGCTTCTGCCAAATCCTGAATAATCAAAACACCTTTTCCGGCGGCTAAACCATCTGCTTTCAAAACATACGGAGGTTGCAATGTTTCCAGAAATTTACATCCTTTTTCTACCGTTTCTGCAGTGAAACTATCGTAAGCAGCAGTTGGGATTTTATGTTTGATTAGAAATTCTTTAGCAAATTCTTTACTTCCTTCTAATTGAGCACCAATTTTTGAAGGACCGATAACTGGTATATGACTTAACTCAGCATCGTTTAGAAAGAAATCATAAATCCCTTTTACCAAAGGATCTTCTGGTCCTACCACAACCATTTCTACTTTTTCCTTAATAACAAACGATTTTATAGCTTCAAAATCAGTTGGACTGATAGCAACATTAGTAGCTATAGAAGCTGTTCCAGCGTTTCCTGGCGCTACAAAAAGTGTGTCACAAAGCGGACTTTGAATCATTTTCCATGCAAAAGCATGTTCTCTTCCGCCTGAACCTAGTAGTAAAATTGTCATGGTGTAGTTTTCTTTAGTTGTGGTGCAAAAATAATTGCTTTTGAACTTAAAAAATAATTAATTTTCAAAAAGTTGTTGGTTCTCCGTCATTAGTTGTTGGTAAATATTATTTTTGGTGAAATATACCTTTAAAATGTTTCCACTATTTAACTTATCGCTGCAGCTAAATGGCTTCCCAATGAAGGAAGCTAAAGCCGAATTGCGAAAAATTGTGGCACTTTCTGAAAAAGAGCATGAAATTTTCGTTACAAATAAAAAAGTGGAAATTGTCAATTTTCATTTGCAAAACAATCCATTTTATAAAGATTTAGCAGGAATGACAACTTTTACAAACTGGGAAGACTTACCCGTTTTGAATAAAAAAAACTTACAGAAACCGTTACTTGAAAGACTTTCGAAAGGTTATTTTCCTAAAAACAGTTATGTTAATAAAACATCCGGTTCTGGCGGGACTCCTTTTATTTTTGCCAAAGACAAATATTGTCATGCGTTGACTTGGGCTTCAAACATATACCGATTTGGTTGGTATGGAATTGATTTTAATACTTCCTATCAAGCGCGTTTTTATGGAATCCCAATGGATTTCATGGGTAATCAAAAAGAACGTTTCAAGGATTTTTTGACTAATCGTTTTCGATTCTCCATTTTCGATTTATCGGATGAAATTTTAGAAGGATTTTTGAATCATTTTCGAACAAAAAAATTCGATTACATCAATGGATATACCAGTTCGATAGTTTTATTTGCTAAATTTTTACAAAAGAAAAACATCGTATTAACAGCAATTTGTCCCACATTAAAAGTATGCATGGTAACTTCTGAAATGCTTTTTGAAGAAGACAAAATCCTTTTAGAAAAACAATTTGGCATTCCTATTGTCAATGAATACGGTGCTTCGGAACTGGATTTGATTGCTTTTCAATCCCGAAGCGTCGGGACAGAAGGCGAATGGCAGATTAATTCAGAAACGTTGTTTGTCGAGATTTTAGATGACAACAATCAACTTGTTCCCAATGGTATTGCAGGCCGAATCGTGATTACTTCGTTGTTCAATAAAGCGCATCCTTTTATTAGATATGACATTGGTGATATTGGAATTCTGGATGAAAAAAGCACGTTACAAAAACCGATTCTCAAAAAATTAATAGGCCGGACCAATGATGTCGCTATTTTAGCCAGCGGAAAAAAATCACCCGGACTCACTTTCTATTATGTGACAAAAAGTATTATTGAAGACGACGGAAACGTAAAAGAATTTGTTATAAAGCAAACTAAAATTGATACTTTTGAAATTGAATATGTGAGCGAAACCGAATTAAATTTGGCACAAATTAAAAAAATTGAAGAAGCGATTACTTTGTATCTGGAACCCAATTTAAAATTTAGTTTTCTAAGAAAAAAATCTTTAGAAAGAAGCAACAGAGGCAAATTGAAGCAGTTTAAATCTATGCTTTAATTTTCTTACTGTAGCCTGGTTTTATGAGTATTTGAGTGAATAAAAACCCCATCATACAAAGTATTGAAGTAACTAAATTCAAGCGGTGAAATATCCTGTAAACCGAAAAATTGTGTCTTAACAGCTCATATTTTGAGGCAGAAATTGAGTTTTCTCTGATTCTGTAATAAGCCAAACTTTCCGGGACGGGTTGTGCCGTTTTTATTTTCTTGAGAATAGTAAGCCAATGCACCCAATCCTGGCGCTTTCGAATAGAGGAAACAGTTATTTTTCCGAAGTAATTTACATCATATATTCCTGTTAAATTCCCAACATAATTACAAAAAAACAACTGACGATAAGAGAGGTTTCTTGGTGATTCTATTCTTCTATTGAGCGATTCTCCTGCCTCATCAATGCATTCGTAAAAGGAAAAAGTAAACGGTAAATTATGTTTTTTGAGAAAATCAATTTGTAGTTCTAACTTGAGTGGTTTCCACAAATCGTCTGCATCTAAAAAGGCTATATATTTTCCAGATGCTTTAGCCAAAGCGGTATTTCTGGCAATTCCGGTTCCGGAGTTTGCATCGAGTTGAAAAAGTTGAATTCTATTATCTTGACTGGAAATTTCTTTTATTATTGATACCGTTTGATCAGAAGAACAATCGTCTACAATAATCATCTCCCAGTTTTTGTAGGTTTGATTCTGAACAGATTGAATCGTTTCAACAATGAATTTTTCACAATTGAAGGAGGGAGTTATTATGGACACAAGGGGTTTTTCCATTTTAATACGCTTTTTCTTCTCCTTTACAAATATTCACAACCGTTTGGTAGATTATTTTTAAATCTAAAATTGGAGACCAGTTTTCGATATAGAAAACGTCCAGTTTTATTCTATTGACCATGTCTCTTTCTATTTCAATTTCCCCTCGGAAACCGCTAACCTGTGCTAATCCGGTGATTCCTGGTTTTACACTATGACGAATCATGTATTTTTTAATTTTATTAGCGTACGCTTTATTTTGTGACCAAAGATGTGGACGAGGGCCAACTACTGACATATCTCCCATCAAAACATTCAGAAATTGAGGCATTTCGTCTATGCTTGTTTTTCTCATAAACTTACCAGTTTTAGTCACCCTGGGGTCGTTTTTGGAAGTCTCTGATTCTGATGTTTTATTTATTTTCATCGACCTAAACTTATAACAAAAAAATTCGTTTTCATCAATTCCTGGTCTTCCTTGCTTAAAAAAAACAGGTCCTCTCGATTCAAGTTTTATTAAAATAGCCAATAAAGGTGCTAACCATGATAATAATCCTACGATAACAATTACTGAAAAAACAATGTCAAATAAACGTTTAAATACCTTTATGATTGGCTCGTTTAATGGCGTTTTTTGTAACGAAAGAACTGGGAAAAAATCATAATAATCAATCTTTAAATTCTTTGAAAAAATCTCATTTGTGTCGGGGATGAATTTTATGGTTTTATGGTTTTCATCGGCAAAATCAATTAAATCTTTCAGTTTTTCATTAGAAACCTCGTTCAGGGAACAATAAATTTCATCTACCTTATTTTCAATTACAAAAAGTTTTAAATCTTCAAATCTGCCTTCGATTTCTATATTTAATTTTTTATCTGAAAAATACCCTAAAAATCGATATCCATAATCCTTTCTGGTTTCAAAAAGTTCTTTTAATCGAATCGCTTCAGGTGAATAACCAATTATCACCGCATTTCTAAAGTTACTTCCTGTAAGAATTCTATACTTTTTTAAATAAAAATAGAGGCAAAACTTAGCTATTGAAATCAGTACAAAACTTGAAATCATGAATTTAGCAATTAGTACCCCACTGAATAAAACCTGTTTAGAAAATGGAAAAAAAGCAATTACTACTAAAAGAAAGATAATACCTTGTTTGACTATTTTTGATATGATTTCTATAGGAGTAGTAAAACGATACACTTCATAGAATTTAACGAAAAAGCCTACCGTGATCCATCCCGTAATCAGGTAAATAATATAAAGAACAATATTTAAATTAAGATCTCTAAATAAAAAAAGCCCCAGTATAAAAATAACCATTAGATCTATAGAAATACTAATGGGTCTGATGTATTTTGAATATCTTCCTATTTGAGATGCTGTCATAATTAATGAATATAACCTATTTCTCCTCTTGATGCCAATACCTTAAAGACGAATGCAAATTATGCTATTCGCTTTCCTATTTTATATAACCCGAAAAATCCTTGTGTTCTTCTTTTGAAAGTTCTTCGGCTGACAATGATCTAAAATAATCATAGGTAATTTTCATTCCTTCGGCACGTCCTACTTTGGCTTCCCATCCCAGCAATTCTTTTGCTTTCGTGATATCAGGCTGACGCTGTAATGGATCGTTTATAGGTAAAGGATGATATACTACTTTTTGATTGGTTCCTGTCAATTTTATGATTTCTTCGGCAAAATCTTTGATGGTAATTTCATCTGGATTACCAATATTTACCGGATAAACATAATCTGAATGTAATAATCTGAAAATGCCTTCCACCTGATCATCCACATAACAAAACGAACGCGTTTGCATTCCGTCACCAAAAATGGTTAAGTCTTCGCCACGTAGCGCCTGTCCTATAAATGCCGGAATTACTCGGCCATCATTTAATCGCATTCTCGGTCCATAAGTATTGAAAATTCTAACTATTCGAGTTTCTACTCCATGAAAAGTATGGTACGCCATAGTTATAGATTCCTGAAAACGTTTCGCTTCATCATAAACACCTCTTGGTCCGATGGTATTTACATTGCCATAATATTCTTCCGTTTGTGGATGAACCAATGGATCTCCGTACACCTCAGAAGTAGATGCAATAAGGATTCTCGCCTTTTTAACACGTGCCAATCCTAAAAGATTATGCGTTCCAAGAGAACCCACTTTCAAGGTTTGTATCGGAATTTTCAAATAATCTATTGGACTTGCTGGCGAAGCAAAATGCAGAATATAATCCAGTTGACCCGGAACATGAACAAATTTGGTGATATCATGATGATAAAATTCGAAATTCTCCAGTTTGAACAAATGTTCTATATTTTTTAAATCTCCCGTAATGAGATTATCCATTCCAATAACAAAATAGCCTTCCTTAATAAAACGGTCACAAAGATGTGATCCTAAAAATCCAGCTGCTCCGGTGATAAGTATTCTTTTCATATAGATTTTTATAATTTGGGTATTATGGAGTAATTTATTAAAAAGCAAATAAATTATTTCTATAATACAACTCTCTTTGACCTCACAAAGAGGATTCTGTCAAAAATAAACTTATCATTAGGATTGTGAAAGAAATATAAGCAAAATCTTTTCTTTTCTAATAGTTTATCTTCAATCGATAGTGACGGAATTCCAATTATTCTATTTTTTCTAAAACAAAGACATTGTTAAAATAGGCTGTTTTATCAATTGGCAATAATAAACTGAACAGCACTCCAAAAAAGTTAAAAAAGACGATAAAAGGAATTAGAAAAACCTGTTTTACATATTTATTCTCAGGGAGTATATTCTTTATGTAATTTAAATTGAATTGAAAAATAACTTCGATATAATTTCCTGTTTTAAAGTTCTCCACCACCTTAAAACCATTTTTTTGATATAAGTATTTTAAAGCCGGCGTAGTATATCTTGCGAAATCATAGGGCATTTCATGCTCTTCCCACATAAAAGGAGTCGTAATTAGTGCCGTTCCATTTTTCTTTAATACTCTATTAAATTCCTTTAATAATTCATTAATATTAAAAACATGTTCTAAAACCTCTGTGCACAAAAGAGAATCAAACCGTTCATTTTCAAATGGGATTTTTTTTCCATCATAAAATTTATCGACTTCATTATAATTTTGTTCCCTTCCTTCAATCTTGTAATCTACACCAATATATTCCTTCACATTAACAAATAGTTTTTTATAAGGCTTCGTTCCACAACCAAAATCCAACAAGGAACCTTCAAGTTTATCAGCGTTATTTTTTATAGCGATGCGAATTGATTTTCGGATAAGAAAATTATAATTAATGAAAAACCCAATAATCCCGGGATGAAATTTTTCTTTATTAATCTTTTGTTTGATGAATTCCTTGTACATTAATTTTTTTTCAATATTAATTCAACAGCTATTATTTCAAATAAATAGATTCGAGTTCAAAAATATTTTTTTTGATGTTGTAGTTTTCGGAATACGAAGTAAAAGCATTTTTTGACAATTTATCCAATAATTCTTTATCCCTCAATAACTTTAAAATTTCACTTTTAAAACCCTTTATGTCATCATTTTCAATAACAAATCCATTATAATTATCAATAATCAAGTCTTTATTTCCATCACAATTAGTAACTACGCAAGCTTTAGATAATGCCAAACTTTCAATAATAGAATAGGGCATTCCTTCATATCTGGACGTTGAAAGATAGAACTTGGATTGATTAATTATATTAAAAACATCGGTTCTTTCTGTCCAGTTTAAAAGCGTTACGTCATTGTTCATCTCTAACTCCTGAATCAAATTTTTAACTGATTTTAATTGACCTGATACAGGGCCAACTCCCATTACTATTAAATGAATTTTAGCTTCTTTATTAACTTCATGCAAAACCCGTATCATTTGCTCAATATTTTTTTGATACGACGGACGCCCAACGGTACAAATATAAGCTTCAGGCCATGTTTTAGGAATGGTTAAGGATTGTATTTTAACTATTGGTTCAATACAATTATTGAATACAATTACATTTTTATCTTTATAACCAACCTCTTCAGTAGCTCGCTTTTTTTCGGATGCTGATGTGGCCAAAAGAAGACTATTCCCATTGGCAAGAAACTTTTCAATGTTCAAAAAAAGGCTTCTTTTTATACTATTTTGCGTGCTTAAATACGAGAAAGCGTGTGGTGTATAAATTACTTTTATTCCTAATAATTTACCTATAATTCTGCCAATAATACCGCCTTTAGCACTGTGTGCATGTATTAGATTTGGTCTTTCTTTTTTTAGGATTTTATACGTCTGAAATAATGATTTAATATCATTCCCTATTGAAATATCCCTAAAAATAGAAACTTTATATTCTTTTACTTTATTCCCGTTTTTATCAAAAAAAGGTTTGTTCGTGTCTTTGGTTCCATGAATAACTATGTTTTCAAACAAATCAGTATTCACATTCTCTAAAACAAGTCTCAAATATACATCGACTCCGCCTATGGAATGTAATAAATGAATGATCTTTCTTTTTGCCATTTTATCTGATTCTAAAAAATATTATGCAACAATCTGCTTGTTTTTTTGTTGAAGCCAATAACTGGCAAATATAGAAACCCATAAGCCACTGAAAACAATTCCATCAAAACGAAGGAGAAAATCATCTGTAAGGTTTGAAGTAAAGAACAAAAAAAAGAAAGAAATTATAACTGCATTCTTTGTCTTAATTCCTAAATAAGCAATAAATCCAATATAGAATAAAGCTACAATTGGACCCAATATTCCAAATTTCAATAAATAATCTAAAAATTGATTGTGTGTTGGAAATTCATATTTTGCAAGAAAGATTTGATTCGTTTCTTTAAAATACGTTACTAATTCTGTCTTCCCATCCGATGCTCCCACTCCAAAAGGAAGATGTTTAAGGGACAATTCCCAAGCTGATTTCCAGATTGACAATCTAGTTACAAAAGAACTGTACACGGCTATTTCGGGATGGTCAATCTCGTCTAATTTCCCTACTTTGTCCAAATTCGAAAAAATTTGTGTTGAATACTTCTCTTTCATGAAAGGATTCTTTTGTATGAATAAAAATAAAACGGAACCAATCAAAAACAGCATAATAATTGCTCTTTTGAAGATGATTTTAGAACTATAATTTTTCGAAATTTGGAAGTAACCAACAGTAATAAAACCAAACAAAGTACCCAATAATGCCATTCTGGTGTTCACGTACAAAACAAAAAAGAAAGAAAGAATAAAAAGCGTTGAATCTCTAATTTTGGACCATTTACTATAATTTGTTTTTGAAGTTTCAAGCAAAAAATAAAGATTAGAAAAAGCGACAAAAGCCAAGTGCATATTGAGCGCTGGGGCATGAATCCCAATACTGTCAGAAAACACATAACCCATTTCCCAAAGATGAATTCCATTAAGATATTTAAAAAAATGCTCGGGATACAACACTATAAAACGCACAAAAAAGAATGCCATAATAAGTGTTGTACCAACACAATAAGCTTTCAAAATTTGAAGAAATTGAATTCGCTGACAATTCCCAATTAAGAATAGTGGAAAAAAGAGTAACGAAAGGCTTTTTTCCAGTGATTTTAAACCCAATGCATAAGAATCGTTATTTGCGAAAAACAACATTTCCATCAAAAACGGAGCTGCTATTAACAACATAATTGGTAATTGGCTTTTTGAAAGTTTTATTTTTTTTAAAAACAACAAATTGAAAACAACAAAAATTATCAAAAAAACAGTACACAGCTTTCTGAAAATTAATGTAATAGCAATTAAAAATAAAAATAAATTAAATACTTTGTCGAATGTCTTTTCTGAAATGTTCATAATACAATGCAAAATATATTAAAGGGAAAAGGCCTATTTTATGTCTAACGGAAGTGCCTAAATCAGGTTCAAATATACCTTGAACTATAAAATAGGCAAACAAAATTAATAATGTCCACAACTCAAATTGATATTGTTTTCTATTTTTTAAACATCGTGAAAACCGAACAAATAAAATATAAAAAATCAATAATTGCCATACAACAAAGGCTAGTACTTGCGGAGATAAAATGTGCTTAATTGCTTCTACTATTGGCACATTTACAGCCATAAAACCATAGACAATACCAAATGCTTCACCATACCAGGTATCTTGTGATATTGGCGACACTATTGCCGTATTTATATTGTTTTTACTTATATTATTAATGACATAATTTTCCCTTGTTAGTTTTGAAATATACTCTCCTCTTATAACTCCATGACTCAGTGATAAAAAAATAGCAATCAGTAATCCATAAAAAATAGTAGAAAATGTTTTGTTCTCAAATTTGATAAACGATACTACATACATCCCTACTGCAAATATTGGCATCAATAAATAATAGGGTCTGAAAAACGAAAAACAAGCGATTAAAATAAGCGAAAAAATGATTTTAAATAACGGTTTTCTCTTGGATTGAAATATAAAAGGAATGGTACAAAACATCAAAAAAGTTATAAATTCCTTAGTTGGCATAGACATGTATATACCCGTGAGCAGGAGAGCAATATACACCAAACCATTCTTTAGGTTTAACTTATGGAAGTTTGGAGGCACACCTATTTTATATAATAGGTACGTTACTATAGGAAACTGAATTAAGGCAATAGCAAAAAAAGGAAGATGTCGTAAACCCGTAAGTTTATAAAACATAATCGCAAAAGGATAACTGCCAAACCAGCCTATTTCGTGGCCTTTGTCAAATACAATTATTACAGTATCGTTAAAATATCTTTCCGGTAAAATATAAGGCGTCAGAAATGCTACTATTAAATTACAAAAAAACAACCCTATAAATACCGCTTTGTTTTTTTTTATTAGTGTTTTCATCAATACTTTTTATATAAAAAACCTTACTTCGTCTGTGAATAATTATATTGAAATGGTGTTATTTCTCCTTCTTATTTTAATGAAATACAATTAATAACTTATCTTTTTTATAAACAATTATTGCTGTAACTATATTCCAAAAAAGTAAACTTGAAACAAAAGCAATTGCTGCTCCAGTCATAGAATATACCGGGATTAATATAATGTTTAGAATTAAGTTGACTAATACAGCTAAAATTAAAACGATTTGGAAAATACTTTGTCTTCCCGTCATATTCAAATATATAGCTGATACTCCAAAAAAAGAAGCAAACAACTGACCCACCATTAATATCAAAAGTGCTTGTTTGCTTTGTGTATAATTTTCTCCAAAGAAATATAAAATATTTTCGGAAAACAAACAAACAAATAAAACAACCGGTAATGTTAGTAAAACAATCATTCTGGCGCTTTGTTTCAACGTTTTTAATAGTTCTTTTTTATTATTGTCTGTGTAAAGTTGTGCGATTTTTAAAGAAACAGAAATATACACCGAATTATTAATCATAAACAAAATAGAACCTAACTTCATTGCAATGGCATAATAGGCTACCGTTTCATCTCCTTTAAATTTTTTCAAAAACACTACATCGAAAGTCATCATCAAAAAAATAGCTAAATTGCTTATAGCCATCGGGTATGATTTGTGAGCAATAAAGGAGTACGAAAAAGGATTCGTGTCATTTGGTAGAATTGAATCACTTTTTTGTTTTTTAAAAAGTCGAAAAATAATAATCGTTGTTAAAATCGAAAGCGCTACAAATCCTATCAAAAAAGCATCTACCAAATAAGTTTCCTGATGATAATAAAACAATACAATAGCACCAAAAATAACAGAAACATACTTAAAAGTATTTCTAAATAATTCAGCAATATAAATTTTGTCTAATGCTCGAATTGTTTCAGTATTAAACAAGGTTATCGAATAGAAAAACAAAGTAATAATTGCCTTAGCCATCAAAACATAAGTGCTTTTATCGTTGAAAAATAAATTAATGCTATTTTGACCAATGACAAAAAAAACAATCAATACCAGTAAACACAATACAAAAATAAGTAAAACAATTTTTTTATAAATCGCCTTTAATTTTTCCGGTGCATTTGTACTTTTTAAAATGCCTGTAAAATATAATATGGATTGATCAGTGCCGAGAACGCAAATACTGCTTAAAACTAATAAAACCATTCTTATAAAGTCGAATTGACCAATGATTTTTGGATTGTAATTATGCGTTAAAAACAATGAAAATCCGAAAAGGGTAACTACACCTATAATTCTTAAGAACATCGTTTTTAAACTCTGTAAAACAAATGGATTTTTTTTTATTTTATTGAAACCCATATTGATTTTTTTTCAAAATTTCAAGAAATTGTATTGGCCGAATTAATTAAAACCCTATCCGATTGTATTTAGTTTTAAAATGAAAGCAAAAAATAATTATATCATTTTTGCTTTTTTTATCTGACTTTTATAATACGCTAAAAATAAGCGTATTAAAATAAATGAAATCAAGAACAAAATTGGCAAAACCAATTTTAACTTTCCATTGACTGAATTCGCATTTTCAATATTTAATGTTGAACTATTTTCTTTAATAATTTTATTTAATCCTACTAGTTCTACTCTATGATCTCCTTGTTCATTAATCAAAGCCTCTTTAGTTTTAATAACATCGTTTAGCTGTGTGTTTTCATTATAATAAACCAGTTTGTCGCTATTTTGAGCGCCATTTACCCTATTAGAAAATCCATTCAGGACATCATTTATTTGTGAAATAATGGTATCGTTTTGAATCATCTCTATTTGAATATTCTTCACTGTTTCTTTTTGAATTTCCTTATAGTAATCGGAAGTATTCAAAAAATTTAATAACGGTTGAACTGTTTCTGTATCGTTTGTTAACTTTTTTGTTTTAAAATTGATTCTATGAAAGGTGTAATTTTTACTGGTCAAATTATCTTCGAGGATTTTTTTTATATCCCCACCCTCTGCCATCAACTTGATTAATTCAAAGTTTTCTGTTTTATTTTCAATAAATTTATAAACATCCGTTATGGGTTTGATTTCAATTTTTAGTATTTCTTTAGGCTTTTTTATACCAACAATTTCTTTTAGAAAAACAGTATCCCCTTCTTTGATTTTAGATTCAATCAAGTCAATTTTTGAATATAAATAATCGGTACTTCCAAAATTTGGGGTAACTATAACTTGATGATCATAGGTTTTTTTTGTCACATCTAAATAAAATCCTAATCCAACTCCAATTACCAGCAAAATCGAAATTACAATCGCATTTTTTACAAAAAACTGAATACATTTGAATAAAAAGGTATTGATCCATTCAAATAATCGTACTATTTTCTTAGAAATTTGTGTTAAATCGATCTCCTGATCCTCTTGGTTATTGGGTTGGTTTTTGTTCATCCTATGTTTTTATTTTACGTTGAAAATTTGTTCCAATATCTTTATTGTAATCAAATAAGTAGGTTTTACACCCGTAGTTCCAAGCCCACCTGAAGCCAATGTACTTCCTGTTTCCAAAGGATTATCTGATGCATAATACGCATATCTCACTTTGATATCATGAGGAACACTCTTTCTGATTTTTGAAGCGGATTGAATGGCTTTTTGGTAATAAGAACCTTCCATTTCCAATCCTATAACTCCCCAAGTTGATTCATAGAAAAACTTCAATAAATCTCTGTTTTGTAATGAAGTTCCCAAAACAGTAACCATTGGACCTGCAAAAACTGCAATGTCATTTCCTTCAAACATATCAGCAGTCAATTCATTTTCGAAAAAATAATTATCCGCCGTTCCTTCATTGATGTGGGCATTCGGAATCATAATGTCTCCTTTTCCGCCTTCCAGAATTCCCGCTTTTCCCATAATAGAAACTGATTCTACATTAAGCAAAGTTGCTTTTTTATAGGGTTTCAATAACTCATCAATCGTTTCATACGCTTGCTCCCCAAAAGCGTAATCCATAACAATCAGCACTGGTTTTTTATCTCCGGTATTTGCCTTTGGAAACGAAGTTTTTGCCCAATCAATTTTGGCTGTATCAAAAATCTGTACATCTATATTTGTCCCAGAAGTATCCAGTAAAGAAATCATCCCGTGTTTCAAAGCTACTGCCGAAACTTGATTTCTAACTTCATTAGCGCCAGACTTACTCAATTCTTCATAAATAAAGAAATCAGATTTGTCTTTAAACTTCGTTTTTAAAACCTCTGTGGCAAAAATAGAGTTCATCACACTGTGCATGTTCGCGCTAATCACATGAATCGGACGATCTAAAAGTTGATTGTCTTTCAAAACTTCCTTAATGTTAGTAGCCCAAATTTCACCGTGAATATGATGTCCCAATCGTTCTCTTAAAATAGGACTAAATGTTATGGTTCTCTTATTATCATCAACTATTTCTTCAATAGCGAGTTTTCCTAACCAAAAAATAACGTGCAAAAATCGATCTGGCGCCGCGGTTGAACCAAATGCATCATAAATATCCAACACTTCCTCAAATGTTCTTCCCAGAATATTCGCAGCATGTGAAATGGCTTTTTCTTTTTCTACAAGGGTCAATTTTTTCTTTTGAGATACTGCTTGTTCCAGTTTGAACCAATCGCGGGAAACTTCGCCGGCATCATCCAGTAAAACTCTATTTCTAATTTTGTGGGATTCAATGAAAATAAACGTCAAATGCGTCAAAATATCATAAATATCCGAGCGTCCGCGGGTGATTTCCACATTCATTTGTTCCTCATCGATACGGTAGCAATTGCGTCGTCTTTTTGGCGGAACAATCGCTTGAAAATGAGATTTTGAATAGCCTTCTTCCGAAGTTAAATTGATGAATCTACATTCTTCAATTCCTACCGGAAGGCGCTCTATAACATACAAAAGCCCATTTAATTCTACTTTTTCATCTGCAATATTTCCATATATTTCTGGGCTTAATGCCAATAATGCTTCTCTCAATGTATCTCCAGAAACACCCATTGGCTTATAAAATCCTCTATTGAAAAGGTGACGCATGGTGATGTACATTTTTTCAATTGCCGCCGATGATTCTTGCGCTCTAGAGCGTGATATATTTTTAGTTTCTTTCATTCTTCTTTATTTTCTAACCTACAAATGTAGGTTTTTATCTTTTAAGTAGCAGGAGCGATATATTATCGTATTTTATAATATCATATCCTCAATAACGACTGAGGCTAGCTTAAAAACAAATACGACATTATTTCATGCTTATTACTTAGTTTGTTAAAGTCAGATTAATCGCAGGTTCAATAACAGTACCTCTTGCGCTCTTGTTTAATTCAAAATCTATTTTTGGTCTTTTATTCCATTTCCCATTAGAATAAGTAACTGTTAATTCTCTATCTTTATAATTAAACACTACGGATGGAGCATAATCAAATTCTTTAATTATTTTTTTTGATTCTTGATTCTTATATTCGAATTCAATTTTATTATTTTCAATCAACATCCATTCAAATGCAACAAATATTCCTTCTTTAGGAATATTCAGATTATATTTTGATAATTCTATTGTATTCTTTTTCGTCCCTTTTTCTACAAATACAAGGATATCTTCCTTAATGAGATCTTCTCCTGGTAACCCATCTTCTTTAACTTTATAAACTCTTAATTTAAAACAAGCATTTTTTATTTCACTATTGGTGTAAATTATTGCATCCTTTATAAAAGGTGTTTTCGTATAGTCAATTTCATATTTAAATAACTTGGCGTAAATCCATGGCGCTCTTCCTGAGATATGAACAGCACTCGTTTTTTTTGAATCCCCGATAAACCTTGTTATTTCTTTTTTACTCTTATTAATTACAACCTCATTCAATTCAAAAGCTATTCCTTTCATACGTACTTTTTCTGCTTCCGAAACTTTAACTTTCTTGGTTTCAAAACCCAAAGCGGAGAAAATCAAAACCTTATTTTGATCTTCCAAATTAATAGAAAATGAACCATTTTCCTCAGATGTTGTTCCTGAATTTTCGTTTTCAACCCAAATATTAACATATGGAATGGGTTTATTACTTTCATCAAGAACAATTCCTTTAAATTGTGAATAAATAGAAGTACTGACAACTAATAACAGCAGTGTTAATTTTCTCATTTTCTAATTGGCAAATTTTCTAATTGATCTACTATATTTCTGTCATTGGAGAGTCTCGGGATTTTATTTTGTCCACCCAGTTTCCCTATCGATTTCATATAATCCTGAAAACCGTTTTTAGCCACTTTGGTGACAACCACTTTACGCAACACTTTCCCCACAATCAAATCATCATAATAAATGTTTTGTTTTCGCATCGCATTGTCTAACGCTTCCGCAAAAATCACACTGTTCTTAGGTTCGTTTTCAAATTCAATGAACCATTCGTGGTACGGCAATCCTTCTGTTGGCGTGATTTGTGGCGCCACCGTAAATTCATTGATGCGAATATCCGTTCCAAGAATTGCTTCCTGCAAGGCACTTTCCACTTCTTTACCGATTACATGTTCACCAAAAGCCGAAATATAATGTTTGATTCTTCCGGATACTATGATTCTGTATGGTTTTAAACTGGTAAACTGAACGGTATCTCCAATATTGTAGCCCCAAAGTCCCGCATTGGTAGAAATGATTAGTACATAATTCACGCCTAGTTCTACTTCGCCGATGGTGTATCGTTTTGGTCCCGAACCTTCGGGATCGGTATAAAATTCGTCACTTTTTATAAATTCATAGAAAATTCCGGAGTTCAAAAGCAATAACATTCCTTTTTCCTTTTGCGAATCCTGATATGCAAAAAATCCTTCCGAAGCAGGAAATAACTCAATACTGTCTACCTTTCTTCCTATCAAATTCTCAAATTTGGCGCGATACGGTTCATAATTTACACCACCGTAAATAAACAAATTGAAGTTTTTGAAGATGTCTCCCACGGGCTTCCCTCCTTTTTGATGTAATTTCTCAAAATACATTTGAACCCAAGACGGAATACCAGAAATGACCCTCATGTCTTTATTAAATGTTTCCTCGACAATCGCATTTACTTTGGTTTCCCAATCCTCAATACAATTAGTTTCCCAAGAAGGCATCCTATTTTTTTGAAGGTATTTTGGAACAAAATGCGCCACAATTCCAGACAATCTCCCTAATTTAACTCCATTTTTTTCTTCCAATATTGGACTTCCTTGCAAGAAAATCATTTTACCGTCAACAAAATCAGCATTTCCGGTTTCATGAATGTAATGTAAAATGGCATTTCGAGCCGCCTCAATATGAAAAGGCATCGATTCCTTAGTCAAAGGAATGTATTTAGCCCCGGAAGTAGTTCCCGAAGTCTTGGCAAAATAAAGCGGTTTTCCTTTCCAAAGTATATTTTCCTGACCTTTTACCACCTTATCAACATAGGGTTTCAATGCCTCATAATCGCGAATAGGTACCTGTTTTGCAAAATCTTTCTCATTTTTTATTTGGTCAAAATGATGGTCAATACCAAATTGGGTTTGCTTCGCTTCTTTGATTAATTTTTGCAAAACTTTCTTTTGAGTTTCAATAGGATTATTGGCCCAAACTTGTGTTTTCTTGTATATTTTTTGTGCAAATAATTTTGCAGCACTAGATTTTATTGACATTATTAGAATTATTTTTTTGTGTCTTGTTTCCTTCCCTTTGGGGAGGTTGAGAGGGGATTTTTTTCTTCTTTCGCTACTTGTTCTCTCAATTCCAATTCTTGCTTTGATGCAGATAAATCAGCTTGAGAAGGTACTTCATCTGCAGCCGAAAGTATCGAATCTTTATTGAATTTTGCATATTCTAACTCTCCTGTCAACACTTTTTGAATCGACTGGATATACGCTTCGTTTTTCTTTAAGGCTCGTGACAAAGAATCTGATTTTAAAGCCAGTTCCATTGCGTCTTTCTTTAATTTTGAGGAAGAATAGCCTGGTATAAATTCTCGTAAAGGAGTAAAAGCAATAATAAAAGTAGTAACAAATGTAATAATTATTGCTCCCAAAGTCGCTACCACAAAAACATTCATTAAAGTAAGTTTCAAAGAAAATGTTTCTTCAAAAGTATCTTCGTTAAGTATTACTAAACGTCGTTTATTGAATAAATTTTCTTTTAGTTTGCGCCGTTTTAGCCTTTTTTTAGACATACTTTTTTATTATTGAACAAATATAACAATTATTGTCGTTGATTGTATTCGCTTGTTTTTGTTCACTTTTCCTAACCTAAATTTATTTTTAATAAATTTTTAACGCTTTTGAAACCAAATAAATGTATCAAAATGAGTTTCAGTTAACTAATTCTATTTACCTTTGCCCTTAGATTTATTACAAATTTGCTTCGGCATAAATTATCGTATTATGAGTAGTATAGGTGTTACAGAAATCCTTGTTATATTGGCCATTGTTTTATTACTTTTTGGAGGTAAAAAAATTCCAGAACTAATGAAAGGTCTAGGAAGCGGAATTAAAGAATTTAAAAACGCAGCCAAAGACAGTCAACCAGCTGATAAAAAAGAAGAAGAAACAAAATAAAAAAAGGCTTTTCATAATTTGAAAAGCCTTTTTTTTGTTTTTTAAAGTATCATACTCAACTGAATCCTCTTTCTATCCTCATCCACTTCAACAACTTTTACGGTAACGTGTTGATGTAATTTCACTACTTCGTTTACATCGCTTACAAAACCTGCTTTGAGTTGAGAAATGTGAACCAAACCACTTTCTTTTACTCCAATATCCACAAAACAACCAAAATTGGTAATGTTATTGACAATTCCAGGCAAAACCATTCCTGTTTTTACATCTTTTATCGTTTTTACATTCGGGTCAAATTCAAATACTTTGGCTGATTTTCTTGGGTCTAATCCTGGTTTTTCGAGTTCTTTAATAATATCTTTCAATCCCAATAAACCGATTTCGGGGGTAATGTAATTTTCTGGTTTTATTAAAGCGGTTTTCTCTTTGTTGGCAATCAAATCATTCACCGTAAGTTTCAAATCTTTTGCCATTTTCTCCACAATTCCATACGCCTCGGGATGAACGGCTGAATTATCCAACGGATTTTTTGCATTCGAAATTCGAATAAATGCAGCACCTTGTTGATACGCTTTTTCACCCAAACGTGGGACTTTTTTCAGTTGTTTTCTATCTTGAAAAGGACCATTTTCTGAACGATATTGTACAATATTTTCGGCCAGCTTCTCTCCTATTCCACTCACATAACTCAATAAATGTTTACTGGCCGTGTTGATGTTTACCCCAACCGAATTCACGCACCGAATCACCGTACTGTCCAATTCTTCTTTCAACTTATTTTGATCCACATCGTGTTGGTATTGGCCTACACCAATGGCTTTTGGGTCAATTTTTACCAATTCCGCCAATGGATCACTCAATCGTCGTCCGATAGAAACCGAACCTCGAACTGTGACATCATAATTAGGAAATTCATCTCTGGCAATTTTAGAAGCTGAATACACGGATGCTCCTGCTTCGGAAACAATAAAAACCTGAACCGGTTTATCGAAAGCTATTTTCCTAATGAAGAATTCCGTTTCACGCGAAGCGGTTCCGTTTCCTATTGAAATTGCATCAATTTTATAGGAATTCACCATCGAACGAATTTTTTTCATCGCCATGGCTTCCTCTTTTTGAGGCGCATGTGGATAAATGGTTTCGTTATACAACAAATCTCCTTTTTCGTCCAAACAAACAATTTTACAACCGCTTCTAAATCCGGGATCAATTGCCAGAATTCGTTTTTCACCTAAAGGCGGCGCCAGTAATAATTGCCCCAGATTGTTCGCAAAAACCTGAATAGAATTGGCATCAGCCTTAGCTTTGGCTTCTTGCAAAGCTTCATTTGAAATCGCCGGATTCAATAATCGTTTGTAGCTGTCTTCGATAGCCAATTGAACGTGTGGCGTGGTTTTATTTTGACTTTTTAAAACTAACGCATCAATAATATCATACGCTTCATTAATATCAACTTCTACTTTAAACTTGATAAAACCTTCATTTTCTGCACGAAGCATTGCCAACAATCGGTGCGATGGTGCTTTTGTCAAAGGTTCTGACCAATCGAAATATTGGTTGAATTTTTGAGCATCTTGTTCTTCTTTTTTGGTTTTTACCACTTTGGTCGTAATGGTTGCTTTGCGCTCAAATAACCTACGCAATTGTTTACGAACATAAATATTTTCGTTGATCCATTCGGCAATAATATCTCTAGCTCCTTGCAAAGCTGATTCTTCATTGATAATATTTTCATTCAAATATTGTGTGGATATAAAATCGACATCGTCATTATTTTGCGCCATGATGATTTTAGCCAACGGTTCTAATCCATTTTCGCGGGCAACATCCGCTTTAGTTTTTTTCTTCTTTTTGAATGGCAAATAAAAATCTTCCAGTTCTTGTAATTCAAAACTCTGTTGGATTTTTTTCTCTAATTCTGGACTAAGCGCATTTTGTTCCTGAATCGATTTTAAAATCGCTTCTTTGCGTTTTACAATCACTTCATACTCCTTTTGGAGTTTAGCAATTTGCTCAATAAAAACCTCGTCCAGATTGCCGGTTTTGTCTTTTCGATAACGCGAAATGAATGGAATTGTACAATCTTCCTGTAATAATTGAACGGTATTTTGAATGTTTATCGCTGCTGTAGCAACGGATTTTGATATGAATTGTATGTTGGTCATTTCTAGTTTATGCTATTTAATATTTTGAAATGGTTTTGAAATTCTCCATTTGATTATTCCACTTGTTTTTGTGTTGATGGCAAAAAATTTTCTCCCGTTACTACACTTTTTCCTGTTTTGTCTTCCAGTGCCAATCGGGCATTTTTTGCAATTGCTCCGCCTTTTTTACTGGCTTTTGCATTTTCTATAAGTCCTTTGGCTTCATCGGTTTCGGCGATTTGTCTGGTGGAAAGTTCCGCCAAAGCGGTAAAAATTAACTCAGCTTCGCTCATGTGGTCTCTCAGGTTTTGAGACTTCAACCCTTTTACTTCTTTATGTTTCTTAACTGATAATCCCGTCCATTCCTGATGAATAATGTTGGTCAATAAAGCAAACTCATCGGATTTCTCTACACCGCTTTCTTTCCAATAATCGGTAAGTTTATTTCTGGTCTCCTGCCCAGTCATCCGTTGCTGAATCCATTTTTCGCTTCGTCCGAGTTTTTGCCAATTTTCTCGGGCACGATCCAAACTTTGTGCGGGATCGGCAAGTTCTTGCATCCTTTCGTAACCCACTTTTGCCAACCATTGTTTGAAAGGTTCCGCTTTTGGAGAAGGAATAGATTGAATTAGTCTTAAAAGTTGCTCGGTATCTGCCACATCTGTTGCCCTTTGCTTACCATCAGATGCTTCCATTTTCAACTGTCCGATTTCTTCGGACAGTTCACTTCCTTCTATTTTTAGTTTTGATTTTAAATCAGCCCAATACTTTCTTGGTCTATCAGAACCCGATAATATTTCGATTACATCTATAATCGAAAAGTACCAAACTTCCTTTTCATCATCATAATGACTTCTAACTTTTTTTTGTTCAAATAATTTTATTGGACTCATAATTTAAAAATTTTGTAGAGACAATATTGATAGACTAAATTAAATTTGCCCTTATATATTCCTTTTTTATTGTAAAAAAAACAGTGTAATATATGAAATTTAATCAAAAATTAATCAAACAACCACTATCTTTAATCCTTATTTTTACACCAATGATGGTTTTATTATATTGTTTTTTGATTCTCAATTTCTTATCTTTTGTGGTAACCGGCTATGATAAACGATTGGCTATAAAAAACAAAAGAAGAATTTCTGAAAAAACACTTTTAAGCTTCGCATTTATCGGCGGAACAATTGGTTCCGGGTTAGCGATGCTTGTTTTCCGACATAAAACTTCAAAAATGTCTTTTTTATGGAAGTTTTTTTTAATTGGTATACTGCAGGTTTTTATAGCATATTTCTATGTTATAAAATCTAAATAATTACTCTTGTTAATGACTTCAAAAGTAGCATCCGGATAGGCTTTTGCGAAAGCGGCAGGAATTTTGACTTTTTTAGTCTCATTCCATTTAAACTCAAATCCTGACAATTTATCAGCTGTTTCTTCAAGCCAGTCTAGTTCTTGCTGATCATAAGTGCGCCAGAAATAATTATTGCTTTTTATTTTTAAATAATTTTGCTTTTTAACGCGTTCTACTGCCAAGTAATTTTCCCATAAATCGCCCACATCTGTTCTGAAATCCAATCGATTAAAATTAGTAATGATTCCGTTTCTAATGCCATTGTCATAAAAATACCAACGGCTGGATTTCACAATTTCCTTCCGAAGATTGCGGCTAAATCCTTCTACTTTAAAGATAATAAACACTTTAGAAAGCAAATCCAAATAAGTAGCAACTGTATTTTTAGACATTTGCAACTGATTTGCTAATTCCTGCAACGAAACTTCTTTTCCTAATTGATACGCTATCAACCGCAGCAAATCATATATTTTATCGGCGTGTTTTATTCCTTCAAAAACTAAAATATCTTTAAGTAAATACGAATTGATGATTTCATACAAATACTCTTTTTTATCCTCCCAATCTGAATATTGAATCAGTTCCGGATAACTTCCAAAAAGTAATCTTTCCTCTAATTTTTCTGTAGTTTGTTTGTAATTTTCGTATTTGGAATATTCCATTTGTGCTAATGGAAAAAGATATAAGGTGTTTTTTCGTCCTACTAATGGTTCACCAAGAGTATTGTTTAAATCAAATATGGAGGAACCTGTGGCAATAATTTTAATTCCATCAATAGAATCAACAATTAGTTTTAGAATAAGTCCAATATCAGGAATCGTTTGGGCTTCGTCTATAACCAATAAATCAATATTGAGTAATAATCGCTTGTAATTCGCTACGGAACGTTCTTTGAGTAAATTAGCGTCATTGATATCTTCTCCGTTCAGTTGCAAATAACTTCCGTCAGGAATAGTTTGAAGATAATTTTTTAGTAGTTCAGTTTTTCCAACACGACGAGCGCCCAGTAAAATCAATACTTTATTAGAAAGTACTTTTTTACCAAAATCTTGAAATAACGCTCTTTTTAAATAATTTTCCATTCTATTTGATTTAGAAACCTAAACCAAATATAATCAAAAAATAGTAATTCAGTCAGTGTATTGACTAAATTAATGTAAATTCAGTCAACGCACTGACTGAATTAATGTAAATTTAGTCAATAAAAAGATTCTAACAAGAAATTTTATCCACTCTATTTTGGTGTCTTCCTCCTTCAAATTCAGTGTTTAAGAACGCTTCTACCATTTCTACTGCTTGTGGAATCGATGTAAAACGAGCGGGAATACTAATAATATTCGCATTATTATGAAGCCTTGTTAAAACAGCTATTTCTTTTGTCCAGCATAAACCTGCTCTAACTTTTGGATATTTATTCACCGTCATGGCAATTCCATTTCCGCTTCCGCAAATAACAATTCCAAAATCAGCTTTTGCTTCTGATACATCTTTTGCAACAGCATGACCATAATCAGGATAATCTACACTGTCTGCAGAATCCGTTCCGTAATTAGTTACCTCATGTCCTTTTGCTTTAAGCATTTCGACAATTGCTTTTTTGTAATCTGGTCCTGCGTGATCGTTTCCAATGGAGATTTTCATTTTATATGTATTAAGTTGTGTGGTGCAAATTTAAATAAAGAAATTTAGTTTTGTAGAATTTAAATCTCGCTTCTTTGATTGATTATTACAATTGATAAAAGTCATTAAAAATAAAAATTGATAATAGATTGTATAACTGTCAGATTACTATTTGATTAGCAGTTATCAACAATTTTAATAAATCTATAAATAGCTGTGAATCAATGTAGATTTTATATTTAAAATGTTAAAAATTTACATTGTTAATAGCAAAACGCAATCGCTTGATATTCAGTTAACTTTAAATTAACACAAGATGTTCATAACTTTAGATAGAATATTAGAAGTTTTTTTGGGTTGTAATGAAAAAATAAGTAATCCAAAACCCACATTAGAAATCCAAATTTAGTTCGTTGAATTTTTAGAATAGTTATCAATATTAAAAAGTAGTTTATCAACAAAATTTTAAAAAGTACTTATTTACAAAAACTATTCCTTTTAGATTATTAACCATTGTTAATTAAAATTCAAAAAGACTTTAAAACGAAGACTTTAGTATAAAATAACTATGTTGATAAGTCCGTATAACATCTTTAAACTTGATTTCAATACATTTTAAAATAAATTTATTGCGACTATTAACACGCTATAATAACAACCTAAAAATAATTTAAATTTAATTTTTCTTTTTGTTTATATAAATATATGTTGACAACTTTGAAAAAATTAGAATTCAAAAAATAGATTTTAGTCTTCTTAATTATTTTAAACGATCGTTAGATTGTTATTCAAGTCGTCTAAAAATTTTTGTACTTTTTCAAAATCACTGATGTGAATTTTAAGCTTGATTCCACCGTAAGCAAAACTCCCAAATGGATCGACTGAAACTAAGGTTTCGTTTTCAAAAAAATAGTTAATTTTTTCTTGTTCCAATAAATGCTTCAGTACTACAATTTCATGTGAATAATTAAAAATTGCAATGGTTTGAAAGTCTTCCATTTTGATTGTTTTTATAAAGATACAACTATTCTTTAAAGTTATATTTTCTTTAAAACTGTGAACTCTTTACCGATAACAGTTTAGTATTTTGTAATTTTAGACTTTTAAGAACAGATTTATGAGTAAAAGATTAAGAAAGCCGATAAAAAAAGAGAAAGATTTCTCTGATAAAATTCTAAAAATATTATCGCAAAGTGCTAATAAAGCATTCAACTACAAACAAATAGGAGCAAAGCTGGAACTGGATGATACCCAAAGCAGAAATCAAATTATAAAAGATTTGAAGATTCTGGCTTCGCAAAATAAAATTATAGAATCAGAACCTGGCAAATATTTAGTAAAAGCAGTGAGTCAGGATTACTACGAAGGTAAAATTGACATGACCGGTCGTAAAACAGCTTATTTTGTTTGTCCTGAAATGGAAGAAGATGTTTTTATTCCTACCAATAATTTGAACCACGCTTTAGACAAAGATATTGTCAAAGTATATGTTTACAATCGAAGAAAAGGGAAAAGACCTGAAGGTGAAGTGATTGAAGTGATTGAAAGAAATAAAACTGACTTTGTGGGTGTAATTGACATTCAAGCTAATTTTGCTTTTGTTTCTACAGCCAATCCAAAAATGTATACTGATATTTTTATTCCAAAGGATAAAATAGGCGAGGCGGAGCAAGGCGATGTAGTTTTGGTTCATATCGAAGATTGGCCAGCCAGAGCGGATAGTCCTTTTGGTTCCGTAATAAAAGTTTTAGGGAAACCTGGAGAACACGATACAGAGATTCATGCTATCCTTGCAGAATATGGATTGCCATCAGAGTTTCCTATTGAAGTAGAAACATTTGCACAAAAAATTGATACCTCGATAGAAGAAAGTGAAATTGCCAAACGTCGCGATATGCGAGATACGTTGACTTTTACCATTGATCCAAAAGATGCTAAAGATTTTGATGATGCTTTATCATTTAAAAAATTAGAGAATGGTAATTACGAAATTGGTATTCATATTGCCGATGTTTCCCATTATCTTCAAGAAGGAACAATCCTGGATGATGAAGCGTATCAAAGAGCGACTTCGGTTTATTTAGTTGATCGAGTAGTGCCAATGTTACCGGAAGTGTTATCAAATTTTGCTTGTTCATTACGACCAAACGAAGAAAAATATACGTTTTCGGCTATTTTCGAAATCACCGAAACATCACAAGTGGTCAATCAATGGTTTGGTAGAACTGTAATTTATTCGGATCAACGATTCTCGTACGAAGAAGCGCAATACATTATAGAAACCAAGGATGATGTAATTCCCGAAGAAATTTCTATAACTGGAAGTTCGTATCAAGTTTCGGAAGAAATAGTGTCTGCGACTTTAAAAATGGACGAATTAGCTAAAATTTTTAGAAAAAGAAGAATGGCTGATGGTGCCATTTCTTTTGATAAAGTAGAAGTGAAGTTCAATTTAGATGAAGCGGGTGAACCTCAGGGTGTTTATTTTAAAATATCAAAAGATGCGAATCATTTGATTGAAGAATTCATGCTTTTGGCGAATAAAAAAGTAGCAGAATACATTGGAAAACAAAAGAAAACCTTCATTTACAGGATTCACGATGAGCCTAACGAAGATAAGTTAATTGCTATGCAAACAGTAATTGCAAAGTTTGGTTATAAAATTGATTTCCGTAACAAAGGCGATATTTCGAAATCATTGAATGCGTTGATGGAAGAAGTGAATGGTAAAAAAGAACAGAATTTAATTGATACTTTGGCAATTAGAAGTATGAGTAAAGCCAAATATTCTACGGATAATATAGGACATTACGGTTTGGCTTTTGATTATTATTCTCATTTTACATCGCCTATTCGTCGTTATCCCGATGTAATGGTGCATCGATTATTACAGCATTATCTGGACGGAGGAAAATCAGCCGATGAAGAAACGTATGAAACGAAGTGTGTTCATTCTTCCACAATGGAAGGTTTGGCAACCAATGCGGAGCGCGATTCTATCAAATACATGCAGGTAAAATACATGCAAGATCATCAGGATCAAGAGTTTTTAGGTGTAATTTCCGGTGTGACGGAATGGGGAATTTATGTAGAAATCATCGAGAATAAATGTGAAGGAATGTGTAGAATCCGTGATATAAAAGACGATTATTACACCTTTGACGAAAAACAATATGCACTAACTGGCGCAACTTCGGGTAAATTATTACAATTAGGAGATGAAATTTACGTTAAAGTAAAAAATGCCGATTTAGTTAAAAAACAACTGGATTTTAATTTTTTAAGAAGAATTGAAGAACCAATTAAATAAAAAAAATGAAAAAATTAGTGATTATTACCTTTGTATTGTTAACTCAAATAACAAATGCTCAGGTATCCAGAAACTTAGGAGATTTTGATGAAGTAAAAGTATTTGATAAAATCAACGTAAAATTAATTTCAGCTTCAGAAAATAAAATAGTTATAACGGGAGACCGAGCTGATGAAGTAGAAACGGTTAATAAAAATGGAGAACTGAAAATCAGAATGCCTTTTCCAAAACTATTATCAGGCGATGCTATTACAATTAAATTATATTTCAAAAATATTGAAAGTATCAGTGCAAGCGAGGGAAGTTATGTTTCAAGTGAAGCTGATTTTAAACAAACAATGTTGGATTTGAATGCAAAATCAGGTGCTGAGATAAACATTGAAATGGATGTTGATAAAGTAAATGTAAAGGCAAATTCAGGTGGAATAATTGATATTTCAGGTAAAGCCACAAATCAAGATGTTGTTATTACTTCAGGTGGTATTCTAAAAGGAATTGATTTACATACAAAACAAACAACAATAAGCGTTTCTGCCGGAGGAAAATCTGAAATTCATGCAACTACATTGGTTGATGCAAAAGTAAAAGCAGGAGGCTCTATTTTTATCTACGGTAAACCAAAACAGATTAACAAGGAAGTTTTCATTGGCGGTACTATTTTAGAAAAAAATTAGTACTTTGGTTTAGATTTTTGGTAATAAATTTAAATTTTTAATGATAAACGATATTTTATCTGGTATTCCGTGGGGAATTTTTTTGAGTTTTATGATTGGTCCTGTTTTTTTTATTTTACTGGAAACAAGTATTATAAAAGGATTTAGAGCTGCTTTAGTATTTGATTTAGGCGTAGTTTTAGGGGATATTGTTTTTATTGGAATTGCTTATTTAGGCAGTTACAGGTTGATTCAAAGTTTAAAAGATCAACCGGCACTTTTCATTTTTGGAGGTGTATTGATGTTAGCTTATGGTATAATTTCTTTCATTCAATTAAAAAAAGAAGAAAAAATAAACACTGATATTATTGACAGGGAAATAGTAAAAAAAAACTATTTAAGCCTTTTTATAAAAGGGTTTCTGTTGAATATTATCAATATAGGTGTTCTTGGTTTTTGGTTGGCCATTATTATTTCAGTAGGGCCAAAACTAGAAATGCAAACGTCCAGAATGATGACTTTTTTTATATCAGTAGTTGTTTCTTATTTGTTTATTGATTGTATTAAAATACTATTAGCCAAACAATTGAAAACAAAACTAACACCGGTAAATATTTTTAAAATTAAAAAAGGAATCAGTATTGTAATGATGGTTTTTGGGATGGTTTTAATCACCCAAGGTTGGTTCCCAGAAGAAAAAGAAATGGTAAAAAAAGCATTTGAAAAAATAGATAAATAATAGATAATAATTTTAATTATCAAAGATATACCGCTCAATTAGAGCGGTTTTTTTATGTCTTGAAATATTTAAAAATGTTATCAATAATTATAAAATTGATATTTTTAGTGTATTTAACTTGTATTAATAATATAAATTAAATATCTTTGTAAAATAATTTAAATTAAAAAACTATGAACTCAGAAAACAAAGTTGTTTCAGATTCTGAAATTATGAAAAAATTGTTAGAAAAACTAAGATATTCAGCACTTGCTTTTGCAAATGAATTAGATTATAAAAGTCATTCTACAATTGATCATATATTAAAAGGAAGAAATAAAATCAGTGATGATTTAATATCCAGAATTATAAATAAATTTCCTGAAGTACATTATTGGTTTTTAAAAAGGGGTCAAAATCCAATTATTCTGAACGAAAAATTAAAAGAAAATCAAGCTGAATTATTAGGAATTAAAGTTGGTGTTGAAAATACTGATTATAGTTTAGAAACCTATGTAACTTTAAAAAATATAGAAGTTACAATGTCTAAAATTTTAGAATTTTTAGAAAGTAAAAAAATAAGCTAAAAATAAGTTGCTTTTTAGGGGCTTATCTATGGAAAATTATTTTTAACAATTAAGAAATTAAGAAAAATTAAGTGTTAAGTCTTAATGAAACTTAATTTCTTAATGGTTTATAATAGAAATTTTTTTGCACTTTTTCTTAAAAATTAGCCATAAAAAAAACCTCCAAATTGCTTTGAAGGTTTTTGAGGCATCGTCCGGATTCGAACCGGAGTAGGAGCTTTTGCAGAGCCCAGCCTAGCCGCTCGGCCACGACGCCATTGTTAAACGGATGGCAAAAGTACTTAAAAAGTTTAAAGATTAAAAGATTAAAGTTTAAAAGTTTCAAAAAATATTTTTTTACCCTTTTTAAACATCTCTTATTTAACTTCTATATTCTTCCATTTCGATAGTAACTGCTTCAACATCACCACCAATAGGAGGATTGAGTTTAGAAACTTGTAAAATAATTCTTGAAATTTCAGGGATTTCACGAAAAATTCGGGTTAGGATACGATTTGCAACATGTTCCAATAAGTTCGATCGTATGGCCATTTCTTCTTCCACAATACTATTTAAATGCACGTAATCCACAGTATCTTTCAAATCATCTGATATACTGGATTTTCTTAAATCAGTTTTGATTTCTAAGTTTACTGAATAATCAGACCCAATTTTTCCCTCCTCGATTAAACAACCGTGGTAAGAGTAGGTTCTGATATTTTTAAGTTTTATAATTCCCATTTTTTTATTTTTTTTGTTTAAAGTGTAAAGTTTAAATTGGAATTGCTAACTTTTCATAGGTTTCTATGGAAACATTAAACATTAAACCTTAAACTTTTTTACCTTTGCTAAAATAAAACAAAAAAATGTCAACTGAAGAAAAATCACTCCATTTTATAGAACAAATCATCGAAGACAGTTTATCAAACGGTTTTCCCCAAGATAAATTACGTTTCCGTTTTCCACCAGAACCTAATGGGTATTTACATATAGGTCATGCTAAATCGATTTGCTTGAATTTTGGTTTAGGATTAAGGTACAATGCACCAATTAACTTGCGTTTTGACGATACAAATCCAGCCAAAGAAGAGCAGGAATATGTAGATGCTATAAAGGAAGATTTGCAATGGTTGGGTTTCAATTGGGCCGAAGAAAGGTATGCATCGGATTACTTCCAACAATTATACGATTGGGCTGTAAAAATGATTAAAAACGGTAAAGCTTACGTTGACAGTCAATCTTCAGAAGAGATGGCTGAGCAAAAAGGTACGCCTACACAACCTGGAGTTGATGGACCTTACAGAAACCGTTCTGTTGAAGAAAATCTTTCTTTATTCGAAGGAATGAAAAATGGTGATTTTCAGGAAGGAAGCCATGTTTTACGTGCCAAAATTGATATGACTTCGACTAATATGTTGATGCGTGATCCTTTGATGTATCGTGTTTTACACCGTCATCATCACAGAACCGGAAACGATTGGAAAATCTATCCAATGTATGATTTTGCACATGGCGAAAGTGATTATATAGAACAAATTTCGCATTCTATCTGTACGTTAGAATTTGTGATGCACCGGGAATTATACAACTGGTTTTTGGACCAAATTTATGATGACTCAAAAGTAAAACCACATCAATATGAATTTGCGCGTTTGAACTTGAATTACACGGTAATGAGCAAGCGAAAACTGTTGCAATTGGTTCAGGAAAATATAGTAAATGGTTGGGATGATCCTAGAATGCCAACTATTTCAGGACTAAGAAGAAGAGGATATACAGCGAATTCTATTCGTAAGTTTTGTGAAATTATTGGTGTTGCCAAACGAGAAAATATAATTGATTTTTCACTTTTGGAATTTTGCTTGCGCGAAGATTTGAATAAAACGGCTCCAAGAGTTATGGCGGTTTTAGATCCAATAAAATTGGTAATCACTAATTATCCGGAAGATAAAGAAGAATGGCTGGAAGCCGAAAATAATCAGGAAGATGAAAGCGCAGGATTTAGAAAAGTTCCTTTTTCAAAAGAATTATATATTGAAAGAGAAGACTTTTTAGAAGATGCTCCGGCTAAGTTTTTCCGATTGAGTTTAGGCAGAGAAGTACGTCTTAAAAATGCCTATATCATTAAAGGAGAACGTGTTATAAAAGATACTGCTGGAACTATTACGGAGATTCATGTAACGTATGATGAAGACAGTAGAAGCGGAAGTGGGAGCGAAGCCAGTCAACGAAAAGTGGCTGGAACCTTGCATTGGGTTTCTATACAACATACTTTAGAAGCTGAAGTTCGTCTTTACGATCGCTTGTTTATCGATGAAGCTCCAGACAGTCATAAAGAGAAAAATTTCTTGGAATTTATGAATCCTAGTTCGTTACAAATTGTAAAAGGATTTGTAGAACCAAGCTTGGCAACGGTTCAATCTGGAGAGAAATTCCAATTTCAACGGTTGGGTTATTTCAATGTGGATAAAGACACAACCGAAGGTAAAATTGTCTTTAATAAAACCGTTGGATTGAAAGATGCATGGGAAGAAAAAGGCAAAAAAGAAGAAAATTTATTGATGAATACTCAAAAAGAAATCAATAAATATGTGAAAGAAAAGGATGAAAACAATGCCAATTTGATTCTAAACAGCATTGTTGATAACATAAAGAGTATTGATAATTACAGTTTAATTATTCAGACTATTGTCAAAAATATCAAGAATGATAATAACTCGTTGTTGTTTTCAAATTTAATTTTGCATCATTCAGATAAAGTGCAGGTAAAAGATATTGAAGAAGAATCTTTGACAAAATTATATATGATGTCATTAAAAAGTCAAATGGCAGCCGTTAGAATTTTAACCATTGAAAATTTACAAAATGATTTGAATAATTTTACTCTTTTCAAAGTTCAACTTTCAGAATTAAAAACGAACGAGAAAAACGAAAAAGTGTTACAATTATTAAACGATCTTAAAATATAAGGTTTATTTTTAAATAGATTTTATCAATCAAAAGCTCTCTTTTTAGAGGGCTTTTTTTATTATTGTAATTTCTTATAAAAATACTATTTTTAATACTTTTTTTCAATTAAAAACAACGTCTATAAATCGATTTTAAGACCGTTTTTTAGAATAAACAACACTCAACACGAAATTCAAATAAACGTGTAACAGCTTGCTTTTATTTGCTTTTTGCCTTGTAAAATTGCACTTTAACGAGTTGTTAACGGGTTGTTGTTAATAAATCCGTATCTTTATGAAACAAACTTTTAAAATTAAGAATCATGTCGAATAATACGGGAAATACATTATTGGCTCTTTTGACTGGAGCAGCTATTGGAGCTGGAATCGGAATTTTATTCGCTCCGGATAAAGGTTCTAAAACAAGAGGGAAAATTAAAAATGGTTTTGATGATGCCAAATGTGAATTAAAAAATAAACTTGATCATGCATCTTTAGAACTGAAAGATAAATTCGCAAGTGCAAAATATGACTTAGAGGGAACATACGAAGAATTAGTTTCAAATATGAGTCACAAGACCGAAGATGTAATTTCTTTCTTAGAAGAAAAATTGGCGGAGTTAAAGAGGCAGAACGCTAAACTTCAAAAATAATTTTGATTTACCTATTGTATCAAATCCTAAAAATAAATCCATGGCTTTTGAAGAACTAAAAGAAAATACAGAAAACATTCAAGAACAAGCCAAAGCTTATTTAGAAAGTACTGCGGCTTATTATAAATTGCGGGGTTTCAAGGTTGCAATGAAATCAACAACAATGATAATAAAGTTTTCATTGATTTTATTATGTTTCAGTATGGTTTTATTGTTTTGTTCTGTAGCCGCTGCGTTAGCTATAGGCATAGCTTTAGATAGTTATGCTTTGGGATTTTTAATTGTTGGTGGAGTTTATCTTTTGATAACAGTAATTTTATTTTCTATAAAAGATAAAATCGTTGAAGGACCAATTTTAGAGAAATTTTCAGAAATCTTTTTTAACGACTAACTTATGGAAACCAAAAAATATACATCCTATGCTCAAATTGATAGGGAACTGGAAATCTTAAAGATTGAAAAAGAAATCAGTTATCAAAAAATGGCTTATGGTTTTCAAAAAACGAAAGAAAGCATAACGCCAATGAACCTTGTGAGTGGAGTTGTTGGTTCTGGTTTATCGGCATTTTCAGGCTCGTATGGAACGGTGTTAAATATTGCATTACCATACGTGATCAAATGGATTAAAAAAATAAAAAGAGGCAATTAAGCCTCTTTTTTTATGAATTCAAGTAAATTATTCTTCTGTTTCCGGTGTTTCTGGAGCTTCCGGTTTTTCAGGTAATTGATAATCGGTTTTATTTTCCTTTTTTAGATTTACTTTTCCACTTCTCTTTTTCATCATTTCACCCACTTGGTTCGAAGCACTGAATGAAGCAATCATATTGTTGAGCATGTCACTTCCGGCTTGTGGAGAATTAGGCAATAAAATCAGATTAGAATTTGCATCAGCACCAATAGCTTGTAAAGTATCATAATGTTGTGTTACTACAATCAATGCCGAAGCTTCCTGAGAGTTTATTCCAACTCTGTTCAAAACATCCACACTTTCTACTAAACCTTTGGCAATTTCTCTTCTTTGGTTGGCAATACCTAGTCCTTGTAATCGTTTGCTTTCTGCTTCAGCTTCAGCTTTGGCTACAATTCTAATTCTTGATGCTTCAGCTTCAAATTCAGCTACTGTTTTTTCTCTATCAGCCGCATTAATTCTATTCATGGCATTTTTCACTTGAATATCCGGATCAATATCAGTTACCAAAGTATTGATAATCGTATATCCATAAGTGGTCATGGCTTCATTCAATTCTCTTTTTACCGCAATGGCAATATCATCTTTTCTTTCAAAAACATCATCCAGTTTTAATTTTGGAACTTCAGCACGAACCACATCAAATACATAAGAAGTAATTTGATCGTGTGGATATTCCAGTTTATAAAAAGCATCATAAACGGTCTCTTTAATAACCATAAATTGAACCGAAACTTTTAGTTTCACAAAAACGTTGTCCTTGGTTTTTGTTTCGATGATAACATCTAATTGTTGGATTTTTAGATTTACGCGTCCTGCAATTCGATCTATTAAAGGAATTTTCAAATGCAAACCGGATTGTCTGATACTTAAAAATTTTCCAAATCGCTCTACAACAACAGCCGTTTGCTGTTTTACCGTAAAAAACGAAGACAGTAAAATGAAGAACCCAAAGACTAGTAGGATAATTAACGCAATATTCATAATATTTTTTGTTTTTAGTTAAAAATTATCTCACAATTTACAAAAAAACTTTAGGTTTGTCTTTGTAAATTTTAATTATATGAGAAAGATAACGTTTACTTTATTTTTTGTTTTCATTTCAAGGGCAACCTTTGCGCAATATGAATACAGGGATTCAAATAGGATAGGAATCAGTTTCGGAGTCAATCAATTTACCTTGAACACGAATAATTTCCAGACTAAACCTGAATTGGGTTGGAATGCTGGACTTTCTATGCGAGGAAATTTCTATAATAATTGGGACATGGTGTATAACATTCAATTTAGCGAGAATAATTTTTCTGTTGCAACGAACAGTTTGACTTTGGTAAAAGAAGATGTTAACTATAAACTGGCGTCAGCTCAAGTGTCTTTACAGGTGAGTTACAGGCTTATTGAAAATCATTTGAGTTTGGAGTTTGGACCCATCGTTCAAGTAAACGGAAAATTAAATATGGATAACACTGATGAAAATAATGTTATTTCTGGGACAACCTTGTTAGCCAAAGATATTAGGGAGATTTCAAATTTTAATTTTTATCCAACAGTTGGAATCACTTTTGGAGTCCGTCATTTCAGAGCTAATCTTTCGTATCAATATGGAATTAATAATATGCTTGAAAACTTAAACAACAAAAATTTAGGAGTCAATTTCAAAGGGAATCCAGGAATAGTAAACGGAAATCTGATTATTTATTTATAAGAAAAATTATATTAAAAATTTATCATAAAATCACTCTAATGTATTATATTTGAGTGATTTATATTTTTAACTTAAAACTAAATTTATTTATGAAGAAGCCACTTTTTTATTTTGTATTACTTTCCAGCATTTATATGAATGCTCAAACCACTATCGTTGAAGAAAAATTTGTGGAAGATAATGTTCCATTATCCTATTCTTTTTTAGAAAATTCAAATGAATTGGTAATTCATAAAGGCAAACACGTTAAAATGTCTTTAAAAAGAGAAGTCCACAGTATAAATAAATATGAACATAATTCTACAAAAAGTATTCTTATTGATAATGCCGTTTTGATGGATATTTCATTTTCCGATTTGAACAATTCTGTTTTTTTAGCTTCAGACTATGCGGCAATGAAATGGTCAACTGATTACAAAATTTATACGGAAGGAAAGCCTTCATCTCTAATAAAAAAGAAGCAAAATTATGATGTTTTTGATAAAGATAATTTGTATTTATTAGCAGATAAAAATGAAAATTCCAAAATTAATTTTGATAAAGAAGATTTATTTTTATATAAAATTAATGCAAAAACTCAAAATAAAGAAAAGATACTTATTAGTGAACCTATAATTAATCAAATTGTAAAAGACGATTATTATGATTTAAAAAAGATTTATTTTAAATCATTTTTCAGAAAAGATTATTTCGAATTAGTTACAAAATTGATTAGCAAAGATTGTAATACATCAACACTTTATAGATTTCTATATGATTATAATGGAAAGAAAATAAATTCTTATACTTATAAACTTTCTTTAGACAATCCATTTATTAGAACAAATAACGGGGGTGGAAATTTATCATATACTTCTTTTCAAAATAGCTCTAACGTAATTGTTGGTTTTGTCGACCAGCTTACAATTAATAATTTTTATATTGATGAATTAACTCAAGACATTTATGTTTATGGTTTGTATGGAAAGAAGGATAAAAAGAACATAAATTCTAATCCAACAGGATATTACGTTTGTAAATTTAATCAAAAAGGAGATTTAATTTGGAAACAAACAAACGATATTAATGACAAACAATTGAATGGTTTTGGTAACGAGGGCAATTTATTTACTAGTTTAAATATAAATAAATCAAATGTCAATTTTATAATTTATTCAGAAAAGTTCGATGAATTTGTTTTTTATAAACAATTGAATTTAGAGAAGGGAAATGTTATAAATGAAAATAAAATAACATATAAAGAAGATAAGATCTTTACAATGATGAGTGGCACAAGAGATTTTATCCTATCGTTTTATGAAATAAATAAAACTAAAGTTAGATTTGATGCTTTAGGATTGGTTTATTATGATTGTAATCAAAGTTTTAAATCATATATAAATAGTATTAATTCATCAAAAGATAAAATTTATCTACATACATTAGTTTCAAAAGAAGGTATTTGGTTAATAGAAACTGATAATAAAAATTATTACAAAGTGACTTACTTCAATCACGAGTAAAAACTAAAAAGCTCCCAAATTTGGGAGCTTTTTAGTTTTACAAAGTTGCTATTGCTTTTTGAATTCTATTAATCGTTTCGTCTTTTCCAATTACTTCAACGATATCAAATAGGTGAGGACCTTTCAGCGCGCCAACCAAACTCAAACGAAACGGTTGCATTACTTTCCCCATTCCAATTTCATTTTTCGTCATCCAGTCTTTTACAATAGTTTCAATATTCATAGAAGTGAAATCGGTAATTTCCTCCACAACAGAGATTAATTCCTGCATCAAGGCCGGTGTTTCTGCTTTCCAGTTTTTACTTGCTTTTTCATCATAGGCTGTTGGAGCCACAAAAAAGAAATCACTCATTTCCCAAAATTCAGAAACAAAATGCGCGCGTTCTTTGATTAAAGAAACCACTTTAGTTAAGACACTTTCCGTTACAGAAAAACCTTTTTCAGCCAAAATAGGAGCATAGGCTTTCGCCAAAGTTGTATCTTCCTGTTTGATTAAATACTGATGATTGAACCATTTGTTTTTTTCCGGATCAAATTTAGCCCCAGATTTATGCACTCTGTTCAAGTCAAATGCTTCCACTAATTCTTTCAGCGTGAATAATTCTTTATTCGTTCCGTCATTCCAACCTAATAATGCTAAAAAGTTGATGACTGCTTCCGGGAAAAACCCTTTTTCTCTGTAACCCGATGAAACGCCTTCTGCGGTTTTCCAATCTAATGGAAATACAGGAAATCCCATTTTGTCACCGTCACGTTTGGATAATTTTCCGTTTCCAACAGGTTTCATAATCAATGGTAAATGTGCAAATTCCGGTGCTTCCCAACCAAATGCTCTGTACAATAAAACGTGTAAAGGCATCGATGGCAACCATTCTTCACCACGAATTACATGCGAAGTTTCCATTAAATGATCATCCACAATATTAGCCAAATGATAGGTTGGCATTCCATCACTTTTGAACAATACTTTATCGTCTAAAAGATTCGTTTCAAATTTCACATCGCCACGAATGATGTCATGCAAATGCAATGTTTCATTCACCGGAGTTTTAAAACGGATTACATAATGTTCTCCATCAGCAATTCTTTTAGCAGTTTCGTCTGCAGAAATCACTAACGAAGTGTCCAGTTTCTCTCGGTTATGGTGATTGTATATAAAGGTTTTTCCTTGTTCTTCTTCTAATTTTCTTGCTGCATCCAAAGCTTCGGCTGTATCAAAAGCATAATACGCATTCCCGGAATTGATTAATTCAGCAGCATATTGTTGGTACAAATCTTTTCTTTCGCTTTGACGGTATGGACCAAATTTTTCGTTTTTACCAATAGTCTCATCTGGCGCAATTCCTAACCATTCCAGCGCTTCCATGATATATTCTTCGGCACCTGGAACAAAACGGTTTTGATCCGTATCTTCAATTCTCAGGAAGAAAACACCATTGTTTTTTTTGGCAAACAAATAATTGAATAATGCGGTACGAACTCCGCCAATATGTAAAGGTCCAGTTGGACTTGGTGCAAAACGCACCCGAACTTGTTTAGACATTGCTGTAAATTTTTTGCGAAGATACAAATTCGATTACTCAATTGGATTATTTGAAAATGAGATAATGTAAGATTAATGAGTTTGATGAGTTTTAACATTTCTTTAGTCATATAAATTATTACTTTTATTGGTTATAAAAAACAAAGCATAAATTTTGGAAACTCAGCAGTTTATTTATCAAAAATTAGAAGCTTTCATCAGGAAGTTTTATACCAACGAATTGATACGGGGAACTATTTTCTTTATCGGTTTAGGATTGTTGTATTTTCTTTTTACGCTTTTTGTCGAATATTTTCTTTGGCTCAAGCCAATGGGAAGAACCATTTTATTTTGGACTTTCGTTGGAGTAGAAGTGTATTTGTTGTTTCGTTTTATTTTGTTTCCAATTTTTAAATTATTCAAACTTCAAAAAGGAATCGATTACAATCAGGCTTCTACAATTATTGGAAATCATTTTACGGAAGTGAGCGACAAGCTGACTAACTTTTTACAATTATCAGATTCTGATAGTTATCAGAATAAATCGGAATTATTGGCCGCTTCGATTGAACAAAAAGCCAACGCATTGCAACCAATCCCTTTTGGGAACGCCATAAATTATAACGGAAACAGAAAGTATTTTCCTTTGGCTTTAATTCCAATAGTATTATTTGCTTTCTTTTATTTTTCTGGAAACAGCAGCATGATTTCTCAAAGTTTGAATAGAGTAGTGCATTTCAATTCGGCATTTTTGCCACCGGCTCCTTTTAAATTCGTTGTTTTAAATTCGAATTTACAAACCGAACAAGGAAAGGATTTTATACTTCGAATTAAAACCGAAGGAAAAATTGTTCCTGAGAATGCGATGATTTTTATTGACGATGAAAGTTATTTTATGGAATCAGTCAAAGCTGGAGAATTTCAATTTAAGATGGCAAAGCCTTCAGAAAACATTTTGTTCCACGTGGAGGGAAATGCTATTTCTTCTCCGAATTATGAATTGAAAGTGATAACCGTTCCTTCGATTGCTAATTTCGAAATGCAGTTGATCTTTCCGTCGTATTTAAATAAAAAATCGGAAACAATCAAAGGAACAGGAAATGCGGTTATTCCGGAAGGAACGCGTGTGACTTGGAAAATGAATACGCTAGCGACACAGAATGTAGCGTGGATGGACGGAATTACCAATGCTTCTTTTTCGAAAACAGAAAACACCTTTATTTTATCTAAAAATATACTTCAAAACACAGATTATCAAATTCTTACTTCAAATGAGAAGGTAAAAAACCACGAAAAACTCAATTATCAGCTTACTGTTGTCAAAGATCAGTTTCCAACGATCAATGTGAACAACGCACCGGACAGTTTGAAGGTTGCCAAGAATTATGTTTTAGGTCAAATCTCGGATGATTATGGTTTGTCTAAACTTCAGATTGTCTATTACGAAAGAGAGAAACCACAAACCGCTAAACGTGGAACAATTGCTATTAAGAAAAGTGCGTTTGATCAATTCGTGTTTTCGTTTCCAAGCAATCTTCCGGTAGAGCAAGGCGTGTCTTATGATTATTATTTTGAAGTTTTTGATAATGATGCGATACATAATTTCAAAAGCACGAAATCTTCGGTTTTCTCTAATCGCGTTTCTACAGATGAAGAGAAGGAAGATCAAATTTTGCAACAGCAAAACGACAACATCAATAGTTTAGAAAAGTCTTTAAAAAATCAGGATAAGCAAATCTCTGAAATGGAGAAGTTGCAAAAAACCGGGAAAGAAAAAGAAAATTTGGATTTCAAAGATCAGCAAAAAGTAAATGATTTTATCAAGCGTCAAATGAAACAAGATGAGATGATGAAGGAATTCACTAAAAAAATGAACGATAATTTGGAGCAATTCAAAACCGACAAAAAGGATGAGTTGAAAGAGGAGCTTCAAAAACGAATGGACAAAGCGGAAAAGGAATTGGAAAAAAATCAGAAGCTTTTAGACGAATTGAAAGAACTGAACGATAAAATTCAGAATGAAGAGTTGTTGTCTAAGTTGGATAAATTCAAACAAAATAGTAAAAACCAAACCAAGAATTTAGAACAGTTGGTGGAATTAACGAAGAGGTTTTATGTAGAAAAGAAAGCGGAACAATTAGGTAACAAACTGGACAAGCTTTCTGAAAAGCAAGATAAATTATCCAATGACGAAAAGGAAAATAAACTGGACAAACAGGAAGACATCAATGCGGAGTTTGACAAAATCCAAGAAGATTTAAACGATCTGGAAAAAGAAAATAAGGAATTAAAATCCCCATTGGATTTACCAAAAGACGATGCTAAAGAAAAAAGTATTGACGAAGATTTAAAGAAAGCTTCTGAGGAATTAAAGAAAGACAAAAAAGATAAAGCCAAGCCAAATCAAAAAAGCGCTTCTAAAAAGATGAAAGAGATGTCGCAAAAAATGGCACAAACTTTGGAGGGGTCAGAGATGGAACAGTTGCAGGAAGATGTTGCCATGTTGCGACAGATCTTGGATAATTTATTAGCGTTTTCTTTATCACAGGAAGACTTGATGGGCCAGTTTAAAAAGCACAAATCAGGATCTCCGGCGTTTAATAAAAACATTAAAATTCAACAGGATTTGAAACAACAGTTCAAGCATGTTGATGATAGTTTATTTGCGATGTCATTACGCAACCCAAAAATTGCTGAAGATATCACTAAAGAAATTGGTAATGTAATTTACAACGTCGATAAATCGTTGTCCAGTTTAACCGATGCTCAAGTGCCAAAAGGGTTGTCGCACCAACAATACACTATTTCAGCAGCTAATAAACTAGCAGATTTTCTAAGTGATATGCTTAACAATATGCAAATGCAAATGTCAGGAATGGGTTCTGGGAAACCGAAGCCGGGTCAAGGACAAGGAATGCAATTGCCGGATATTATTAAAAAGCAAGAAGGTCTTGGCGAGAAAATGAAAGACGGAATAAAAAAAGGAGAGAAGCCTGGCGACGGTCAAAAAGGACAAAATGGTAAACAAGGCAAGTCTGGCGAATCGGGTCAAGAAGGAGAGGGAGGCGAAGGTGATGCGCAAGCTATAATGGAGATTTATAAAGAGCAAAAGCAATTGCGGGAAGCATTGCAAAACGAATTGAACAAACAAGGATTGGGTGGTAATGGACAAAGCGCTTTGGAACAAATGAAGCAAATTGAAAAGCAATTATTGAACAAAGGTTTTAAGAATGAAACGCTTCAAAAGATACTGAATGTGAAACAAGAGTTATTGAAATTGAATTCTGCCATTCAACAACAAGGAGAGGAAAACAAGCGCCAATCTGAAACCAACAAAAAGGAGTTTAATAATCAATCTAATGCGCTGCCAGCTGCTTTATTAGATTATTTGAATAGCATAGAAATATTAAATAGACAATCCTTACCTTTGCGCTCGAATTTTAATCAAAAGGTTCAAGAATATTTTAATAAAAAATGATCAATTTTAATTACGAAACCGACTTTAATTTAGATAACGAAGAAGCTATTGCTACTTGGTTAGGAAATGTTATTACTTCGGAAAAGAAGAAAGAAGGAGAGATTAATTACATCTTTTGTGACGATGAGTGTCTTCATAAAATAAATGTGGAGTATCTGGATCACGATACGCTAACGGACATCATCAGCTTTGATTATTCTATGGGTAATGAATTGCACGGTGATATTTTTGTTTCTATCGAAAGAGTGAAAGACAATGCCGCTGACTTCAATGTTTCTTTTGAGGAAGAACTAAAGCGCGTTTTAGTTCACGGAATTTTACACTACTGTGGCTACAAAGACAAAGGGGAAGCCGAAGAGCTTTTAATGAGAAATAAAGAAGATGAAAAAATCGCTATGTTTCACGTGGAACAATAGTGGTGTTTTGAATTTCAAATCGAAAGTATTTCACGTGGAACATGTAGTTTGGATTTGAATGACAAGTTTGTAATGTTTCACGTGGAACAATAAAATAGATTTCAAAATTACAATCCTGAATACGGATTAAATTATAAAAGAGGATGTTTCTAAATGAATATGATGTGATAGTTGTGGGCGCAGGACATGCCGGTTCTGAGGCTGCTGCTGCTGCTGCAAATCTGGGTTCAAAAACCTTATTGGTTACAATGAGCTTGCAGAATATTGCCCAGATGTCATGCAACCCAGCGATGGGCGGTATTGCCAAAGGACAAATTGTGCGTGAGATTGATGCGCTTGGAGGATACTCGGGAATTGTTTCAGACAGGACTGCAATCCAGTTCAAGATGCTGAACAAGTCCAAAGGACCTGCAATGTGGTCGCCGCGCGTTCAAAGTGATCGCATGCGTTTTGCTGAGGAGTGGAGAATGATGTTAGAAGGAACTCCAAATCTTGATTTTTATCAAGAAATGGTGAAAGGTTTGATTATTGAAAACGGAAAGATAAAAGGAATCCGCACTTCGCTTGGAGTAGAGATTCGATCCAAATCGGTTGTGTTGACCAATGGAACTTTCTTGAATGGGTTGATTCATATTGGTGAAAAACAATTTGGTGGTGGAAGAGCAGGCGAGAGTGCCGCGTATGGAATTACCGAAGATTTAGTTGCGGCTGGTTTTCAATCAGGACGAATGAAAACAGGAACGCCTCCAAGAGTCGATGGACGTTCTTTGGATTATTCGAAAATGAACGAAGAAAAAGGTGATGCCAAGCCAGATAAGTTTTCCTATTCGGATGTGACTTCACCGTTAATTCATCAAAAATCGTGTCACATGACCTATACGTCTCTTGAGGTTCATGATATTTTAAGAGAAGGTTTTGATCGTTCACCAATGTTCAATGGAAGAATAAAAAGCCTTGGACCGAGATATTGTCCGTCAATTGAGGATAAAATAAATCGTTTTGCTGATAAGGAAAGACATCAATTGTTTGTGGAGCCGGAAGGATGGAATACCTGCGAAGTTTACGTAAATGGATTTTCTACATCGCTTCCTGAGGACATTCAATTCAAAGCGTTGAGTTCTGTTGCGGGATTTGAGAAAGTAAAATTCTTTCGCCCAGGATATGCAATCGAATATGATTATTTCCCGCCGACACAATTGAAACATACTTTGGAAACAAAATTGGTTGAAGGATTATATTTCGCAGGACAAATAAACGGAACAACTGGATATGAAGAAGCGGCTTCCCAAGGATTGATGGCTGGAATAAATGCGCATTTGAAAGTGCATGAAAAAGCGCCATTAATTTTAAAAAGAGACGAGGCCTACATCGGAGTTCTTATTGACGATTTAATTACGAAAGGAACAGAAGAGCCGTACAGAATGTTTACGTCTCGTGCGGAATACAGAACGTTGTTGCGTCAGGATAATGCCGATTTCAGATTGACGCCAATGTCATATGAAATAGGTTTGGCTTCAGAAGCGCGTTTGCGTAGAATGGAACACAAATTAAATGAATCTGAAAAAATGGTCGCTTTCTTCAAAGAAACAAGCGTTTCGGTTGCGGAAGCAAATCCTATTTTAGAATCAAAAGATACGGCACTGATTACACAAGGAGATAAAATGTTCAAAGTGTTTTCTCGTCCGCAAATTGATTTAGAAGACATTATGAAATTTGAAAAGGTTGCAGCCTATGTTGCGGAGAATGATTTAGACCAAGAAATTTTGGAGCAAGCCGAAATTCAAGTGAAGTATTCAGGTTATATCGAAAAAGAAAGAAACAATGCAGATAAACTGCTTCGATTGGAAGATGTAAAGATTCCTGAAAATTTCGATTACGATAAAATTAAATCGATGTCAATTGAAGCAAAGCAAAAATTGAGCAAAATCCGTCCGGTAACTATTTCTCAAGCATCAAGAATCAGTGGTGTTTCGCCAAGTGATGTTTCGGTGTTGTTGATTTATATGGGACGATAAGATTTTGATTTAAATCAAAAGTCAATTTGTTCCACGTGAAACTACGCTGCGAAGCCTTACTATAATTGAAGAATCACAAAAATAAAAAATTCAGCCCTGAAAGCATCCGTTGGTGTTTTCAGGGTTTAGTTTAAAATTAAAATATAAAAGCACTATTAATTAATGGACATTTCAAACCAACAGCCTTTTTTAACCGTTAAAGATTATTCTGTTTCTCAGGAAATTTTCGACTTATATCATGACGCCAAATTAGACATGCTGATTACGTCTCCGCAACCCAGTTTAGAAAATCTAGGAAAGTACTACGAAAGCGTTGATTATATTTCGCACACTGACAGCAAAAGGTCTCTGTTTGAAAAAGCATATCATTTTGTAAAAAGTATTGCGCTTAAAAATAAATTGAATTTAATTAATTCATTGCAATCTAATAAAGGAAGCATTTTAGATATTGGTGCCGGAACAGGAGATTTTTTATCTGTGGCCAAAGAAAACGGTTGGCATACCATAGGAGTGGAGCCAAGCGAAAAAGCAAAAGCGATTGCAAAAAAGAAAGGCGTTTCATTTGTTGGAGAAACTAGCGAATTAGACAATCATTCTTTCGATGTGATTTCGATGTGGCATGTTTTGGAACACGTTCCTAATTTGGAAAACCAAATCAAAGAATTGAAACGATTATTAAAACCAAACGGAACTTTAATAATTGCGGTTCCTAATTTCAAATCTTTCGATGCAAAACATTACGGAAAGTTTTGGGCCGCTTATGATGTGCCAATTCATTTTTGGCATTTTTCAAAAACGGCAATAAAAATGCTTTTCGAAAAAGAAGAAATGAAATTGGTAAAAGTGCTTCCTATGAAGTTCGACTCTTTTTATGTTGCTTTACTTTCGGAAAAATACAAAACGGGTAAAATGAATTATATAAAAGCCTTTTTTGTCGGATTGCAATCGAATTGGAAAGCGAAGAAGAATTTTGAGTATTCTTCACACATTTACATCCTAAAAAACAACTAAAAATCGTTTTAAGCGCATTTAAGCGTATTTTTTGATGAAATCGAGGGTGATTATCGGATTTTTAGACTAATTAGTTTATTTAAAAGATATAGAAGCCATTTTTAATAGTCACAAATTATGCATTGATAAATCACAATAATAAAATCTTATATCATAAAAAAGTAGCATTTTTTAAACTTTATGTCAATGCTATCTATTTTTTTATATTTTTGTCTCCAATACTTAAAAATTAGAAATTAACCAAAATGAAATCGAAGATTCACGAATACCAAAAAAGAAATATTAAAAATATGAGTAAAAAAGCATTAGTAATTATCGCACTTTCAATTTCACTTGTTGCTTGTAATAAACCTGCAGAAGTTAAGGAAGTAAAAACAGCTTACGTAGACACTTCTGAATTAATGAAAGAATATACAGAGGCAAAAGACCTTGAAGCAAAATATAAAACAAAGGCAGAAGAAAAAGGAAGACAGCTAGAAGCTGAAATTAATCGTTTCAAACAAGAAGCGGCAAGTTTTCAAGCTCAGGCACAAGCCAACGGTCAGGCATGGGCACAACAAAAAGGTGCTGAATTGCAAAAGAAAGAGCAACAATTGAGTTACGCACAACAAGCGTTGTCTCAAGAATTGCAACAAGAAAGCGGAAAAGAAATGGATTCTTTAGTAAGCGGAGTGAAAAAATTCATCAAAACGTACGGTAAAGAAAAAGGATATGCATACATCTACGGTACAGGTGACGCGGCTTCAATTTTATACGCTGAAGACAAATTTGATATCACAAAAGAAATCATCAAAGCCTTGAACGATAAATACAAAGCACCTGCTAAAACGGAAGAAAAAGCAGAAGCTAAAAAATAATTTTTTATATTAATTCAAAAAACTGCCTTCGTCTACAACTAGATTGAAGGCATTTTTTTTGAAGCTATTTCCCGCTATCCACTGTAATCTCTCGTTTAGAAAGTGTTTTTTCTTATCCAGAAAAGGAGCTTCTTTTAGTCGCTCTTTTCCGGCCAGAAAAAAATCACTTTCTAAATTTCGAGGATTTCCGCTGCTATCAGGGCTAAAAAACATTGGAATTATAATCCTAAAATGTTTTCCAAAAATTAAAATAGTATTCCTAATTTTCAATACTTTAGCTTTATATATACACGCCTAATGCAAACCATTTCAGAAGCCGCCGCTTATACCTTACGATTCATCAATCAAACCCATCGATCCGTTTTCCTGACCGGGAAAGCAGGAACCGGAAAAACCACCCTTTTACGGGAAATTATCCAAACCACACACAAAAATACTGTTGTTGTGGCACCAACGGGAATTGCCGCGTTAAATGCTGGCGGTGTTACAATTCACTCTATGTTTCAGTTGCCGTTTGGAGGATTTATTCCAGATAATTCATCGCCTCAATTTTTCGAGAACACCAAATTTGAAACCAAAGCCACCTTGCGCAGGCATTTCAAAATGAGCGGTTTGAAGAAATCGGTGATTCGCAATATGGAATTGTTGATTATCGATGAAGTCAGTATGCTTCGCGCGGATTTACTGGACGCGATGGATTATATGATGCAAACCGTACGTAAAAGAAACACTGCTTTTGGCGGTGTCCAAGTCTTGTATATTGGCGATTTATTACAGTTGCCACCGGTAATTCGGGACGAAGAATGGCGTACGCTGAAAACGTATTACAAAGGAAAATTCTTTTTCCATTCGCATGTGGTACAGCAAAATCCGCCTTTATACATTGAATTATCCAAGATTTTTCGCCAGACCGACGATACGTTTATCTCGGTTTTGAATAATTTACGCAACAACCAGATTTCGCAGGAAGACATTCAAACCTTAAACCAATACGTCAAACCCGATTTTGATTTAAAAGCTAACAAAGGATACATCACATTAACCACGCATAACAACAAAGCCGATACGATGAATGCGCAGGCTTTGGAAGATTTAGAAGGAAAGTTAGTGATTTACAAACCGGAGATAACCGGGGATTTTCCGGACAAGATATTTCCCGTGGAACAACAATTGCAGTTGAAAGTGGGGGCGCAAATCATGTTTGTAAAAAACGATTTGTCCTTTGATAAAAACTACTTCAACGGAAAAATGGGGATTATCAAATCGCTATCGAGTCAGGAAATCCTGGTTCATTTTCCTGAAGAAAATAAAACCATAGAAGTCGAAAAATACGAATGGCAAAACATCCGCTACAAAGTGGATGAAACCACCAAAGAAATTGAAGAAGAAGTTTTGGGGACTTTTGTGCATTATCCCATCAAATTGGCGTGGGCGATTACGGTTCATAAAAGCCAGGGATTGACATTTGACAAAGCTGCGCTTGATGTTTCGCAAGTTTTTCTTCCGGGACAGGCTTATGTGGCATTATCGCGTTTGCGCTCGTTAGAAGGGCTTATTTTGCTTTCTCCGCTGCGCATGAATGGCATTTCAAACGATCAGGATGTGATGGATTATTCATTAAACAAAGCTTCGGATTCGTTTTTAGAGAATGCCTTGCATTTTGAAACCAAAAATTTCATACATAACTATCTGATAAACACCTTCGATTGGAATGATTTGGCTCAGGAATGGCGCAATCATAAATTCAGTTACAACGAAAAATCAGAAATTTCAGAAAAATCGAAACATGCCGTTTGGGCCAAAAAGCAAACGGAAGTCATCGAACAGCTTTTGGATCCATCCAAGAAATTTATTTCGCAATTGAATAAGCTTTTTGGTCAGGAAACCGTCGATATGAATCATATTTCGGAACGCATTCAAGCCGCTTTCAGTTATTTCTTAAAACCGATGGACGATTTGGTTTTTGAAATCCTTTGGAAACTAGAGGAAGTAAAACGCATCAAGAAAGTAAAAGCGTTTTATGACGAATTAATCGTGCTGGAAGAATTGCAAACCAAAGCCGTTCTGCGGTTAATGAAGGCCAAATTATTGATAGAAACCGTTGTTGCAGGAGAAACCATTTCGAAAGAGAAATTGACGTCTTCAGAAATAAAAAAATACATCAGCCGAAAAACGGAAGCCATACAAAATCAATTCAAGGAAGTAAATATCACGCTGATTGAAGACGATAAAGACGTGGAACGTTATACTTCGAAAAAATCAAAAACAGCAACGCCTAAGAAATCAACGGTTCAGGAAACCTATGAATTGTGGGTAGAAAAGAAATCAATAACTGATATTGCGACAATCAGAGTGCTGACCAAACAAACGATTTACTCGCATTTTGTGAAGCTGATACAAACCAAAGCGGTATCCATTTCGGAAGTTTTACCCGAAGATAAAATGCAGGATTTAGCAGCAGCGTTTTCTGGATATAAAGAAGAATCCCTGAATGCCTTAATGGAAAAGCACGGTCATAAATTCTCTTGGGAAGAAGCCAGAATGTATAAAGCGAGTTTGAATTAAAAAAACAGAAAGGGCTAAAATGAAAAAAACCTATTCAAATGATTGTGTGAATAGGTTTTTTTATGTGTTATAGAGATTTGATAAAAATCATTCAGGTAGTTGTTTTTTATTAATAAAATTCGGGTTTAGCGGGATATAATTTAAAAAATTTATAGGATTAATAAAATTTTAACAAAAAAAATTGTACAATTCTAGTTTTAATTCTAATTTAGAGCAATTATTAGATTTCTAAATTTTTGTACCGATTGAGGAATTTTTTTAAATCTATTAAGAAACTACTTATTAATTAAATTAAAACGTATGAAAACAAAATCGATTAAATTGTTAGTTTTTGGAATTGCTTTAAGTTTGTTTAATGTTAGTTGTTCTTCTGAAATGGATACTAATCCAGAAAATTTAGGAGCAACATCAAATTTAAAAACAACATCTACTTCAAAAAGTTCGAAAAAGGCAAAATTCAAGAAAGAAACGTCTCTATTGATAGGGAGATTACTTTCGAAAAAAGAAGTTAGAGACGAAGTTTTATCAGAAATGAAAAAGGTGAGTCCTGATGGTGAGGTGATAAGTTTTGGGTATTTGTTAGGAAAAAATAAAGGAATCAGAAAAAATGAAAAAGGGAAATTAACTTCTAAGTTATCTAAAAAGAGTAATTTATTTTCTCAGTCCTTAGCTAAGGAATTGGAAGAGAATAAAGAGGATTATGTAGCAATTAGAGAATTAATTTCTAAGAAAAATAAGGTAGCATCGACGAGTAGATACTCTATTGAAGAGGATCCGTTTTCAGGCGAAAACTTGCAATTATACTCTCCGTATAATGAAGTTAATGGTTATTCTGCAACTTCCTATGATAGGTATTATACTTCTGAAGAGACTGAGGATGGTTCTCCTACAAATTCCGGTTATTATTTTAACGGTTTCGATGAAACATACATCCCCAGCATGGATAATAATTTTATCGATTCCCACCCAAGTTTTATTATATCAACTATTGATGATTGTGACTTAGAGGGAGGAGTATGTACTACAATAGAATTACTTGCAGCAGGAGTACCACCTCCATTGATTACCGCCCCCGTTTTATTAACTTACAGTGTTGATCATAATAATATACCAGATGCGGACATTGTTTCTTCAAGAATTCCTATGTTAAAAATAAATGGAACAGATTGGATGGAATTTGGAGGTACGCATCAAAAAATGAGAATTTTTAGGGGAAGTTATGAAGGGGGAATGACTCAAAATGCGGACGGAACAATTTCGGTCACTGGTTTAAAGTATCAAATCGGGGAAGATTTTAGAACCAAAAGAAGAAATGCCAGAAAATCTAATTGGATAACATTTAATACAGAATTTGATCCTGATTGGAATCAATCGGAAAACACGCAGCAATTAGTGATTTTTTCTCTTCATAAATGGAGAGGTAGTGATGAAATTTCAGCAGGCGTAAAATATGGTTTAAAGAAAAACGACAAAGGAGGTTGGGATAGCGCACCAGAAGCAACCGGAGCTGCGAGTGTTAAATTTACTTCAGGCTCGTCTATATTTAGAGCAAATTCAGAATTACCACGAAGACAAGTGTTATCTACTATTACAGGTGATGGTTCGACTGGAAAAACCTATTCAGATGGTGGTGTATTGTATAATGTAAAATCAGTAGGAATAGTAGATTATTATTATAAACATTGGTATACAGATTTGCAATAAATTTAACAGGCAAGGGGCTAGATGCCTCTTGCTTATTTTTAATAGATACAATGAAAAAAATATTTTTTATATCACTCTGGTTTTGTAGTTTTTTCACTTTTGCGCAAGAAAAAAACAAAGTCTTTGTCAATTCAGGACTGAGCATTTACCCAAATATGAAAGAAAACCAGAGAAATTTCAATATTTCAGTCAGTTACCACAGACAAAGAAACGAAAAATGGTCCATGGAATATTATTTTTTATATTCTCAAAACGATTACTTCCCCAGTTTTTATGACAATGAAAAAGAATTGGATCGATTTATTTTTACAGGTAATCCTGAAACAATTTTTGAAGATACCACATGGGATAAAGTACAAAACCATGAAATAGGAGCTAAAATTCATTATTCCATTTATAAAAACCAAAAAATAAACCTATCCTGCAACATGGGGTTGGGAATTATTGCTTATGATGGCAAATTATTTAGACTTTCATCGATTCAGGTCGATGAAAATAATGTCATTTATTCATACAATTGGTTTCAAGTTAAAGGTGTTGACGGCTATAGTTATACCGCTGGCATATTCCCGGGTTTACATGTAGATTATAAGGCAAATAAAAATTTTCTTATTGCTTTAGACGGTGGCTATCATAAAACGATAGATAATGGTTATTTTTGGAATTTTTCTTTAGGAATAGGCAGGAAGTTTTAAAAATTAAAACGCTGTTTGAAAATTTTTCAAACAGCGTTTTTTAATAGTTTTCTTTCTAAAACTAGATTACATATAAATGTAATTACAAAGATTGAATCAGTATCCAAGCCTCTGGATTGTGCTTTTCATTAATTTCCTGTTTCGCTTTTTCTGCTTCAGCAAATGTGGCATAGCTGCCATATAAAACTGGGAATAAACCGTTTTTGTTAGGAGCGATTCGTTTGGCAGCATATCCTAAACGATTTAAAATTCGCAACGTTTTATCAGCATTTTTTTCTTCTCTGTACACTCCAGCCATAATGTGATACGGCATTTTTATTTCCTTTGTCGATTTAACGGATAGTGTAACAGCGGGAACAGGGCTTTCAATGAAGAAAGTGGCTTGCTGAATTTTATTTTGAACTTGTTTTTGAACGGCAGTTTCAACAAGAATCGTTTCTGAAGCGATTTGGTTTTGATACATTGGATAACCAACACTTCCTGCAAGTCCCAATCCTAATACAAAAATAGCGGCGTATTTTAAATACGGATTCGCTGTTCTGGTTTCTTCTTCAGGAATTAATGTGATTGTTGCTTTTTCTTCAATTGCTTCTACTTCTTTTTCGAAGATTTCTCTTTTTACAAGTGGAGAAACAAAAGGTGCTAATCCAAAAGAACTGGTTAAATAATTCGTTTGATCGTACGGAGTGAAAACTATATTTTTATCCGCGTTCAAACGAAGATCACCTACATTCTTTATAGAAAAAAGTTCGTTTTCTTCTAATGCTTTTTTCCAATTAAAAACTTCATATTGAATTGCGCTTACTGCATATTCATAAGAAGTTTTCTCTGCTAAAGCGATATGATTGGCTAATAAACCATCATTGTTTTTCAAATTAGCATTGAAAGCGATCATTTTTTTGGGAGGAGAAAATGAATTCAAGCTTTCGTTTAGTTTAGCCGATTGAATTTCGGTCAAAAAAGCTCCGAAACCCGGAACGGTTACACATTGATAACGGTATAAAAGCTGCGCGATGTATAGTTCGATTTTCATACTTACAAAGTTATACAACGAAAATAGTTATCAAAATTTTATTCACAATTTTTATTAACAATCCGCATAAAAATTTATACATTTCACTCTCAAATAATTAGCATGAAAGAGCAGGATTTATTTTATTTATTGGCATTGCAAAGAATAGAAGGAGTGGGCGACATCATGGCTAAAAAACTGCTCACCCATTTTGGAACTGCAGAAGCTGTTTTTAATGTAAAGGCATCGCAACTTGCTGCAATTGATGGAGTAGGGTCTGTTTTGCTGAAAAATTTAAAAGATAAATCGGTTTTCGAAAAAGCAACTCAGGAACTGGAGTTTATAAAAGCGAATGAAATCAATGTAGTTTATTTTCAGGACTACGACTATCCGGAACGGTTGAAACATTGCATTGACGGACCACTTTTATTATTCACGTCGGGAAATATTAATTTAAAAAACAGAAGAATAATCAGCATTGTGGGAACGCGACAAATTACCTCGTACGGAACTGAATTTTGCAGAAAACTGATTGAAGATTTGGCTCCGCTCGATCCTATTATCGTCAGTGGATTTGCGTATGGTGTTGATATTGTCGCACACCAACTGGCGATGGAAAATAATTTACAGACGATAGGTGTGGTGGCGCATGGTTTGAACCAAATTTACCCGAAAACCCACAAAAAATATGTCGCCAAAGTGGAACAAAACGGTGGTTTCATGACTGAGTTTTGGAGTTCCTCCAATCCGGATAAAGAAAACTTCGTGAGAAGAAATAGAATCGTTGCAGGAATGTCTGAAGCAACTATTGTTATTGAATCAGCTGATAGAGGCGGATCATTGATTACGGCAAATATGGCGAATGATTACAACCGTGATGTTTTTGCTGTTCCGGGTCGTGTTACTGATAAGTACAGCCAGGGTTGCAACAATCTGATAAAAACCCAAAAAGCAAATGTCTTGACGAGTGCCGCGGATTTGATTTATATTTTGAATTGGGATATTCAAAAAGAAACGAAACCGGTACAAAAACAATTGTTTGTAAGCTTAGATGATGATGAGCAAAAAGTATACGATTACCTTTTAAAAACCGGAAAAGAACTGATGGATATTATTGCTTTGCGCTGTGATTTTCCTATTTATAAAATCTCAGGAATGCTGTTGAATATGGAATTGAAAGGCGTGATACGACCTTTGCCGGGGAAATTGTTTGAGGCGATTTGATTTTTACCATATAAGTCATATAAGCTTATGTGAAATAATATTACATTGAACTATAGTAACTTAAAAAAACTTAAATGACTTATATGGTTTAAAAAATGGATTGTTATATCTCAAACCCTAATTTTTTTCTCACTCTTGCCAGAACGGCATTAGCAACAGCTGCTGCTTTTTCGGCTCCTTTCTTGAGTAAAGCATCAACTTCAGGAAGGTTGTTGATGTAGTAATTGTATTTTTCTCTTTCGGTTTTGAAAGTCTCTGTAATCAATTCAAACAACTCCTGTTTGGCGTGACCGTAACCATAATTCCCACCAAGATAATTGGCTTTCATCGCCGCGATTTGTTCTTGATTAGCAAGTAATGAATAAATAGCAAAAGCATTGCACGTATCCGGATTTTTAGGATCTTCCAGTGGCGTGCTGTCGGTTTCAATACTCATCACTTGTTTTCGTAGTGTTTTATCGTCCAAAAAGATATTGATGGTATTATTGGCTGATTTACTCATTTTTCCGCCGTTGGTACCCGGAATTAGCATGCTGTCTTCCTGAATTTTTGCTTCTGGGAGTATGAATGTTTCTCCCATTTGATGGTTGAAACGGGATGCTACATCACGAGTGATTTCAACGTGCTGCAATTGGTCTTTTCCTACCGGAACCTGTTCAGCGTCGTATAATAAAATATCGGCAGCCATTAACATTGGATAGGTAAACAAACCAGCATTGACATCTTCCAATCTGTCTGCTTTGTCTTTGAAAGAATGCGCTAATGTCAAGCGTTGAAAAGGGAAAAAACAACTCAAATACCAGGATAATTCCGCTGTTTGCGGCACATCCGATTGTCTGTAGAAAACTACTTTGTCCACATTCAAACCACAAGCAAGCCAAGCTGCAGCGGTACTGTAAGTATTGGTTCGTAAGGTTTCACCGTTTTTTATTTGTGTTATCGAGTGTAAATCAGCAATGAAAAGAAAGGATTCGTTTTCAGGTTTATTTGATAATGCTATTGCGGGAATGATTGCGCCAAGTAAGTTTCCTAAATGCGGTGTTCCTGTACTTTGAACGCCTGTAAGTATTTTTGCCATTATGATTTTTAACTTTTACCGCAAAGGTTGCAAAGTTTTTCGCAAAGTTCGCAAAGATTAATGTTTTTTTCTTGTTATAAGGTTTAAAAGGAAATAAAAACCAAATGATTATAATTGATTCACGACTCTTCTAATTCCTTTTTTTAATAAAATTTCATTAAAGTTTATAAGAAGTCCCAGTTTATATTTCCCTAATTTTAAATACGTTAAAGTCTGAGCTAAATGAATATCAGTTAAACAATCTACACTTTTAAGTTCGATTATTAACTTCTTCTCAACTAACAAATCCACTCGATAACCACAATCTAAATAAACATTTTCAAAGACTAATGGCATAGCTTTTTCTTTTTCAACAAATAGCCCAGCTTGATTAATTTTAAAAAATAAGCATTCTTTATAAGCATTTTCTAACAATCCGGGACCAAGTCCACGGTGTACTTCAATTGCCAAACCAATTACAATATTAGAAATCTCATTTTCTGTCATTCTTATTTTTTTTACTTTGCGTAAAACTTTGTGTTCTTTGCGGTTATTAATTAGCAAATTTAATTCTTTTACCAATATTTACATCTGATTTCTTACTTTTGAACTTATGAAAGGATTAAAAATTGTTTTTTGGGTACTGTGGCGTGTATGGTTTTATGTTTTGATGACCATTCCCATATTGGTGATGTTTCCTTTTCTGGTATTGTCTATTTTGACCGAAGGCGGCTATCCCTATTTCTTTAAGATGGCTCGTATTTGGGCAAAATTTATTCTTTTTGGAATGGGATTTTATTATAAAATAGATAAAAGTCAAGAAATGGAATACCAAAAAAGTTATATGATTGTTGCCAATCATACTTCTATGGCCGATATCATGCTGATGCTTGCCTTGACTAGAAATCCGTTTGTTTTTGTGGGTAAAAAAGAACTTTCAAAAATTCCTTTGTTTGGATTTTTCTATAAAAGAACCTGTATTTTGGTGGACAGAAGTTCTTCAAAGAGCAGAATGGAAGTCTTTAATCGTGCTCAAAAAAGAATCAATCAAGGATTGAGTATCTGTATTTTTCCAGAAGGCGGCGTTCCAGATGATGAATCGGTACTGTTGGATACATTCAAAGACGGTGCTTTCCGCTTGGCGATAGAACATGAAATTCCCATTGTTCCCATTACTTTTGCGGACAATAAGAAAAGATTCTCCTATACTTTTTTCAGTGGAAGCCCAGGAATTATGCGAGTGAAAATGCATTCACACGTAGAAACTTTGGGAAAAACTGGCGTTCACCGAAAAGAAATTCGGGATGAAGTACGCGAAATAATTTATACTCAATTATTAGCTTTCGATTCTAATCCGATTAAAAGCTATAGCTGATACCAGAATACAATCCAATAAATAGCGGTTTAAAGTCGCCGGAGTTGTTTGAAAATGTATTCAGTTGATACTTAACCATTGGTTCCACATTAATTTGGAATGATTTTATAATCTGGTATTTAAATCCTAAACCTACATTAGTGCTAAAATGAACTTGATTCAAATTTTTTGCTTCGCCTAATTTTACATTGGTTTCAGATGAAACTAACGATATTTTATTCTGGTTTAGAAATAATGTACTTACACCTCCAATAATGTTAATTCCAAATTTTTTATCCAAAACAGCATAGGAAAGCTCCAAAGGCACTTCGTAATAGCCCATTTTTTGGTTTAGTACACCAGTATTCGTTTTTTGTAAGTCTTTTTCAAAAGTGGTTAACGTATTTAAAGCAGCCTGATTTTTAATCTCAATTAAAGTATTAGAGGTATAAGTAACATTTGCTAAATTATTACTTGATAATCCGGCCGAATAGAGCACATCATTGGTGTTGTATCCCACCGTAAGCTTGTTAATTCCGGATCTTAAGACCATTTTTTTAGAAATGGCATAATTCACTCCAATACCAAAACTAAGACCGTTATCGGTCGTTTTTTGGTTTTCCGAAAGCTGGGGGTCAATGGCAGATCCGCCTGAATTTGAATTTAAGTATACAGCCGCGATGTTTGGTGTGATTTGCCACTTGTTTTTCTGGTTAAGAACCAAAGCATCTTTTTCCCCTCCTTTTTTATTTTTAAGGATTTCCTCCAATTCGTTTGGAGTTTCAGTATTACTTGATGGCTGCTTTTTAGACTCTATTGCGGCAATTTTTGAGTTTTCAACCTCTTTTAAACCATTTTTTTCCTGTGTTTGATTTTGTTGGATATTTTCAAACGGGTTATAGGTTGTTGCGTTGTTTTTCTCCGCGATAACAGCCGTAGATTTTTGGTTGTTATTATTTGCCGTTGTTGGTTTTAGCGGTGAATTATCTTTTTGGAAATAAACAACAGAACCGTTCTGATTCTTCTCTTTGTTCGAATTGATTTTAAATCTATCAGAAGATGTAATTTCTTTTTCATTTCTTTTCGCTGTTTTAATTTTGCTAACTACGACCTGAGGAATTTTTTTTATTTCTAAAGGATTACGCTCTTTTTTTGTTTTATCAAGAGTAGAATCCTTCCCGTCAAACGAATTTTTTAAAATTTTGCTGTCTATAACAACACCATTTTTTAGTTCAATATTATTATTATTATTTAAAACGGTATTTAATGCAAATAAACCTAAAAGAAAAGCAGCTGCAATTCCTGAAGATTTTATCCAAAACGGAATTACTTTTCGTTCCTTCTTTTTTTCTTGTAAAGCGGTTTGGATGTTTATCCAAACATGCTTATTTGGTTCTGTTTCAAAATCTTTGAATTTTTCTTGAAACAATCGGTCTATATTTTTTTTATCGTTCATTTTGCCAATGAATTTATTTTAATTTTTGTGTGAAGATCAATTTTTTCTTTCAAAATTGCTCTGGCTCTGGCAAGATTTGACTTTGTTGTTCCAGTAGTAATTTTAAGCATTTCGGAGACTTCTTTATGAGAATATCCGTCAAGTACATAGAGACTGAAAACTAATCTATACTGGTCTGGTAATTCATGGATGATTTGCATTAGATAATCGATAGAAATATTTTCGTCGTCAATTTCGACTTCTTCCTCAGGAATATTGTCATTTATAACTTCCATATACCTAACGCCTCTGTATTTTTGAAGGGCATTGTTGATTAGTATTCTCTTTGCCCATCCTTCAAAAGAACCTTTAAAATTATACTGTTCAATTTTGCCAAAAATAATCAAAAAACCATCCTGCAGATTGTCCTCGGCATCTGCGTAATTGCTGGAATACTTTAAACATACCCCAAAGAATTTTTTCGCAAACAATTGGTACAATTCCTCTTGCGCTTTGGGGCAGTTTTTTTTACATTGATTAATTATTTGATCCAATCCCACAGTTTTTACCGACATTAATTAATTAGTCACTGGAATTTCAATTTCTTCAAAGATATTTTGACCATTGGCATCCTCGCCTTTATAAAACTTAAAAATATAAGAACCAGTGTTGGTTACATAAAATTTGAAAGAAACCTCAATTGGTTCTGCAGTTAAAGGTGTGCAATCTGTACTTTCCAGAACCGTGGTTTGTATGCCAATTGTTCTGATGTTTAATTCTTTATCATAATAGATTCCTTGAAAAGAATGACAGTTTGAAGGTTTTTTGTACTTCAATTTTATTTCATAAGTTTCTCCTAAAGTGAAAGATTCAGGCAACGTGTAACTGTCTATCGGGAGTACTTCATAGCTGTAATTTGGTTGATCATCGTCAATACTACAGCCCACTAGGGTCAATACAAACAGGGTGAGTAAAACAATTTTTTTCATCTTTAATAATTTAAATGTTACTATTATTCTTCCGTCTGTTTAAAAGTTTTTTGGAGACGGTTTCTTAAGAGATGAAATTTTTTAAAAAGGTTGCGTTATAAATCAAAAAAACCCGAAAATTTTCGGGTTTTAATTTTTATTCTTCTGCTAATTCTTTTATTCTAGCTTTAATTTTTGCTTCAAGTTCATCGGCTAATTCCGGATTATCTTTTATCAAAGACTTAACAGCATCACGGCCTTGTCCTAATTTGGTTTCACCATAACTGAACCAAGATCCCGCTTTTTTGATGATTTCAAACTCTACTGCAAGATCTAAAATTTCGCCAGTTTTTGAAATTCCTTCACCGTACATGATGTCAAATTCCGCAATTTTAAAAGGCGGAGCGACTTTATTTTTAACCACTTTTACTTTGGTTCTGTTTCCAAGGACGTTATCGCCATCTTTAATTTGCGTAGAACGACGGATGTCTAAACGAACCGAAGCGTAAAACTTTAATGCATTTCCTCCAGTTGTTGTTTCTGGATTACCAAACATTACACCAATTTTCTCTCTTAATTGATTAATAAAGAAAACAGTACAATTTGTTTTGCTGATGGTCCCTGTCAATTTACGTAACGCTTGAGACATCAAACGAGCGTGAAGACCCATTTTAGAATCTCCCATTTCTCCTTCAATCTCACTTTTTGGAGTCAATGCGGCAACCGAGTCAATTACTACAATGTCAATTGCTCCTGAACGAATTAAGTTCTCAGCAATTTCTAAAGCTTGTTCCCCATTATCCGGTTGAGATATGATTAGATTTTCGATATCTACACCTAGTTTTTCTGCATAATTTCTATCGAAAGCATGTTCTGCATCAATAAAAGCAGCAATTCCACCTGCTTTTTGAGCTTCGGCAATGGCATGAAGTGTTAAGGTCGTTTTTCCAGAAGATTCCGGACCGTATATTTCAATAATCCTACCTCTTGGATACCCGCCAACGCCTAACGCTAAATCGATTCCTAAAGACCCAGAAGAAATAGTTTCCACTTCCTCAATGGCTTTGTCGCCCATTTTCATCACCGTTCCTTTTCCGTACGTTTTGTCTAGTTTGTCAAGCGTAAGTTGTAGCGCTTTTAATTTGGATTCTTTCTCTGTACTCATCTTCTCTTTTACCTTTTCTTTCATCGATTTGTATTATTTTATAACTCTAAAAAACTGACAGGATGACTAATTATCCTGAAAATTTTATTTGTGTGCGAATATTTGTTTTCGTAAAAATACTTCTTTTTTTAATGTAAATTTTCTCTTTCAAGAATATTTTAAATCTAAATTTAAATAAAAAAATAAGTTAATCCTACTTGTTATATGAACAAAGCTTTCAGCTCTGTAGCATCTTCAGGTTTTATTTTTCCTGCCAAAAGTAAGCTGAGTTGCTTGCGTCTTAATGCGGCATCAAAACGTTGTTTTTCAAGCTCTGTTTCCGGAACTATTTGCGGCACTTCAACCGGTCTTCCGGTATCATCAACTGCAACAAAAGTATAAATCGCTTCATTGGCTTTGGTTTTGTTACCAGATTCTCGGTCTTCTACCCAAATATCAATAAAAATTTCCATAGAACTTTTGAAAGATCTTGAAACTTTTGCTTCAACAGTAACGACACTTCCCAGCGGAATGGCTCTGTTAAACGCAACGTGATTTACAGAAGCCGTAACTACAATTCTTCGGGAATGTCTTCGTGCCGCAATACTCGCTGCGCGATCCATACGGGCCAATAATTCACCACCAAAAAGATTATTCAAAGGATTGGTCTCACTTGGTAAAACCAAATCGGTTAATATCGTCAGGGATTCAGAAGGATGTTTTGGAGTCATGTTTTTTATGTAAAAATGTAAAAAGAAATTGTTGTTGTTTTTAATCGTTTTTGGAATTTTAGTTTAACCAATAAACCGCTAATATTGCGGGTATAAAATAGATGACAATTGTTCTCGCACCATCATAATCTTTGGCTAATCGCTGTCCGAAAAGCAACATTAATAAAGTGATACAAGAGAAAACAGCTCCGTAAAAACCAAAGATTCGGCCATTATTCACGAATAATTCAATACAGCCCACTACGCATAAAATACCGGAGATTAATTCTAACAGTAAAATGTTAAGTAATGCTAATGGTACATGGTTTTTTAATGGCGTTTTGGAAAAATGACCTTTTAACCAGTCCACATTGTCTTTCCAATAAAACAGTTTGTCGTAACCGGATTGCAGAAAAGTAATGGCTAGAAAAATTAAAATTAAAATCGAAGTAATGTTGTTCATTTTTTTATTTTTTGTGAATTAAACGGGTGAGTTTTATAGATAAATCGGTTAAAATAATTTTAGCATTTCCGTTGCGCTCGATGTGATACATGGCGTCTGAAAGTTCTTTGAAAATATCATTTATGTTGTTGCCATTGACGAAAGGGGCAAAATTCTCCAGTTTGAATTTTTCCACTTTTGGCTCCATGTAAACTAAGCTTGGAGTTTGATAATTCAGCAACAATGCCTGACGAAACATATCAATACAAAAATGTAAAAACTTCTTTTGGGTTTCTCTTCCTAAACCGGCAATTTGCTCGCTCCATTGGATCAAATCCTGAATGGCGGCGGCGTTTCCTTTGGCTCTAAAAGCAGCGCGAACCCAATCAACAAACCACTTTTCAAAAAAAACAGATTCGCTGTCCGGTTGTAATAATTGCAATGCTTTGTTATAATTTCCTTGTGCTTGATGCGCTGTTTTTAAGGCTTCTTTTGATTCCGTGTTTTCTCTTGAAACTAAGGCTTCGGCGATTACGGTTTCACTTAATCCATTAAAATGTAGCACTTGGCATCGGGAACGAATGGTTTGAATGATATCTTCTTCGTTTTCTGAAATCAGGATAAAAACTGTTTTGTCCGTAGGTTCTTCGAGTAGTTTCAATAATTTATTAGAAGCCGCAATATTCAATTTATCAGCCATCCAAATAATCATTACTTTGTATCCGCCTTCGTACGATTTTAAAGCGAGGGATTTCAATATTTCCTGCGCATCATCAACCCTTATTTCGCCTTGTTTGTTTTTAACACCTAACATTTGGTACCAATCAAATAGACTTCCGTACGGGTTTTGGCTCAAAAATTCTCTCCATTCCGTGATAAAATCGATGCTTTTAGGTTTTGTTTTTACATCTTCGGTACTTACGGTTGGGTATATAAAATGCAAATCCGGATGCGAAGTTTTCTGGAATTTGATGTTGCACGCTTCATTTGAACCTGAGTTTTCCGCGTTTTGATTGCTGCAAATAATGTATTGTGCATAAGCAATAGCCATGGGTAAAGTACCACTTCCTTCAGGACCAACAAACAACTGCGCATGGGGGATTCTTCCCAAATCAGCACTTCTTGTCAAATGACTTTTAATGTGTTCCTGCCCTAAAATTTCTGAAAATTGCATAAAGCAAAGATAGCAGAAAATGGTTTAGTCTAAAATTTTAGGATGCAAAGTTTCAGGAAAAGTAGCGTAATGAATGATATTGTGCACGCATCTTTTTTAATATGAAAATTTAACTTTTTTTTGGGAGAAATAGGTTTAAAACAGGTGAAAAACGGCATTATTTATGAAAATTTAACGGTTTGAAGTTATTGATATGTAGGTTTAATATTAATAAATGAAAAATTAATTGGAGAAAATTAAATTTTCTTTATAGAAGCTTTCCTAATACACTTAAAAAGTGTTAATCCCAATAATATCACATGTGTAATGAGAAATTAAAGCATTCGATAAAACGCAATTTTGTTCGATATAATGCGTTTTTTTTTACATTTTGTAATCTTTTGTGAGCAAAAAAAATAGTAACAAAATTGCATTTTTAGTTTTATTGTATATTTTTGTTTAATAAATTAATTCGTAAATTTAAATTATGAAAAGGAAAATTATTTTTTTCAGTGTGTGTTTTTTGTTAGCAACAGGTATGGTTTCGGCACAAGATAAAAATGCTCCTAAAAGTATTATTAGTACAAATGCGATAATAAAAAAATACCACTCTAAGGAAGAGTTGCAAGGGCTGAAAAAAGGGGAATTATTAGAACTCTACATTGAACGTATAAAAGTTCTTGTTAAAACATTACCCTACATTGCCTTAGCTACAAAACCAGGAGTCACTATGAATGATCTGGGAATTCCTAATGATGCAGATAATAGAAAGATATTAGCAGAACAAAGCGAAAGTACTACAAATTTTCTGGATGTAACCGTTGGATTTCAAAGAAGAATGGTGCCTTATTCAGATACAGATGATTTAGTAAAAGCAATTTTATTTTATGAAAACACATTGAGATCATTACATGAGTTCAATGATATGTAATAATTAGTAAAGCTTAGTTTAATTCCTTTTTTAATTTTTATTAACAAGTAATTTTTATAAGAGTATTGTAACGATAATCGAATATTAATTTAGAAAAAACTCGTTATCGATACATTCTGAAGTAATTCAGAAAAATCGTAATGAGTTTTTTTATTAGTACCAAAAGCATTTTAATATCAATAATTTTATCTTTTTATCCCATGAAAACAATTACTCAAATTATATGGATGCTCCTTTTTGGAGTTTTCGGTGTAAATGCACAGCAAGAAAAAGGAATAATAGGTTCAAACAACTGGCTCAATAACTGGACGGAATTTAAACCTAATAAAGTTGATTATGGTGAAGCCAATCAAATATTGGCGGGAAATATCACCGTAAACACAAAATTGTACAAGAAAAACGTCTACATATTGCAAGGCAGTGTTTTTGTGACCAATAATGCAACGCTGACCATTGAACCCGGAACAGTAATAATAGGCGATTATGAATCAAGTGCTTCACTTGTAATCACAAAAGGTGCTACTATAATAGCCGAAGGTTTAGAGACAGATCCAATTGTTTTCACTTCAAACAGAAGCTCCAGAAAAGCGGGAGATTGGGGAGGAATAGTGATACTGGGCGATGCGCCTACAAATAAATTTGGAAATGCTTCATCAGTAAATTTTGATCTGGATACTTCTTTAACATCATATGGCGGTAGTAATGTAAGTAGCAATTCCGGTGTTTTAAAATTTGTAAGAATAGAATTTGCAGGAAAAAAAATTAAAGGCTTAGGTAACTTCAATGCATTGTTACTGGCAGGTGTAGGAAATAAGACGGTATTAGAAAACATAATGATCAGTTATTCAGCAGGTGATTCTTTTGAAATATTTGGAGGAGAACTTACTTTGAATAAGATGGTTTCTTATAAGTCAAGCAGTGATGATTATAAATTCAATTTTGGAACACAATGTCGAATCGATAATTCCCTGGCCATTAGATCGTCTTATTTAACCAGCAGTTTGGGTTCAAGATGTATAGATGTTGCTTCTTATGATAAAAAAGAGGGAATTGATTTCACTAAAAAACAAACCTCAGTTATTGCAACAAACTTAACGTTGGTCAATAATAGCGAAAACATAAATGCCGATATTCAATTAGGGTTAGTTAAAGAGGCTGTATATGTCTCTGAGAATACTTTTCTCGATCTTAAAAGAACAGTGATTTCTGGTTTTAATCCAGCAGTTTTATTGGATAATAAGATTGAAATTAATGGTGAAAATCTTAAGAAAATAAAATTTGAAGAGATGTATTTCAATTTTTGCAAAGGGAATATTTTTACAGAATATAATTCGAATAACGAAGATTTAGAAAATTGGTATGGCAATAGTGCCTTTTCTAATGTGTATTCTAAAAGTGATAATAAGGAAACATTCATTGATCTTTTTAATGATAAAAAACCTGATTTTAGATTGCGAATCGCTAAAATTACAGCGTCAAATGACCATTAAAATAATTCAGGACTTTTCTTTGGTCTATACTATTAAATTCGTCAAAACGATTTTTTTGTGTAAAGTATAAAACATAAAAAATCGATTTGACTTTTTTTATTCTTGCTAAGAACCCAAAAATCATAAATTACACCTATTTTCTTATTTTATTACATATATTTGTGCGTTTTATCGATTAAATTGGTATTTAAACGGTTTATCTCATTTGGTTTGTTAAATTTGAATAGTGTGACACGGAATTGAATATTTAGAAAATGAACTAAACTTGGATAATTTAATTGCGCCCATAAAGATCAGGTAGCATTAAATGCATAAATTATTTTTTAGTGATTTAATGCCTATCTTAAAATTAAATTAATGGATTGAATCATCTCCAATTGGATTATGAAAGACAGAGTTTTTATTGTAAAATACATTTTATTCTCGTGGCTGATTTTATCTTCAACCGCGTCCTTATTTGCACAGACCATCACTCCAAAAAAATTATCATTTTCCCAAATTTGCGCAGGTGGCCCTCACCCTACTAATGCAGGTCAGGTTTTTAATGAATATCAGGCTGCCTTTACAATTAGTAATTTCCCTGCAGGTACAACTTTTGTTGTGGAACTTTCAGATCCTTCAGGGTCTTTTACTACTCCAATTGCTACAACAACTTTACCGTCTTTAGCAGGAACGCTTCTAGACACGGCTATGGATAAAACCATTACTTTCGCAGTTCCAACGAATTTAGTAGGTTCTAATACTTATCAATTAAGAGTAAAACCCTCTACTGGTTTACCAAGTCCTAGTTTTACTTGCGCCACTAATACAAAATCTTTTCCCGCTTATTACAAAGCGTTTGATGGCTCTTTTTACATCAACAAAAAAGCCTCAACTATCGGTTTATGCAGTGGTGGCAGTATTAGTCTTTCCATCGATAATCCAACTCCAAACATACAAAATTCGTCTCCGGTAAATTATCCTAGTTTAAGGTACAAATGGTATAAGGATGGTGGTGTAATTGGAGGCGAAACAGGCACTTCATTAAGTGTAAACACAGCGGGGACTTATTACGTAGAAATGGACTATGGTGTATGTACGGACCCAAATTCCCGCTCTCAGTCCGTAATAGTAAGCATAGCTTCGGGTGCAGTAGCCACGATAACTTCTAGTTTAGGAAATCCTTTTTGTTCTGGGGGAGCTTCTACAACGCTTAGCACGCCAACAGGAAATTCTTATGTTTGGAAAAAAGACAATGTCGCAATCCTTGGTGCAAATACAAATACGTATCAAACTAATCAGGCAGGTTTATATACTGTTGCTGTTGATTTTGGGGGTTGTTCATCCACTGCAACAGTCGACTTAAAGACGTATGAAATAACAAGTTCCATAAATGTGCCGAGTACAAGCACAATGCAAGAGGGAGAATCCAAGACCGTTATTGCAACGACAAACGCGACTAATCCTGCCTATCAATGGTATTTAAATGAAACCGCAATCCCAAATGCTATAGGAAGCACTTATGATGTGACGACCGAAGGGGATTATAAAGTGATCATTACGCAAACTTCCGCTTGTAGTATTTCAAACGAAATCCCATTTGTCATAAAGTATCCTTTCGTTGATCCAAACATTGTCGCTATTCCGAACTTAATAAGCCCTAACGGTGATGGTATCAATGATACCTGGATCATCCCGCAAGATTATGTAAGCGGCACAAATACAAAAGTACTATTGATAAGTTCCCTGGGGGAAATTGTACTCGACACAAATGATTATCAAAATAACTGGCCCGAAAACGGAAACGATTTCAAAAATATAAATCCAGTTTATTATTATATCATCACTACTCAAGACCAAAAAGTGAATAAGGGGTCAATAACTGTAATTAAATAATATGAAGAAATTTTTACTATTCATAACTTTTTTTTATGGTGCATCTCAAGTACTCTATTCTCAAGACGAGGTCAAGGAAGATGGAGTTGTTTCATTTGCGCTACCCGTCCGAAATTCTTTAAAGTTTAATAGATTCCTTATCAATCCAACTTTTAGTTTTGTTAGAGAACAAAGCACTATTGTCAGTTTTTATAATAAAAGACAATGGGTTCAATTTGACAATGCACCTCAGACTTATTTACTCAGTTATTCCGGGAGATTTAAAGAAAATGAAGGAATTGCTGTTGGATTGTTCCAGCAGAATTATGGTGTTCTTACCACCTTTGGCGCTGTTGGAAACTTTGCTCATAATGTCATGCTTCAAGAAGACAGCAATCTGACTTTTGGAATGAATGTAGGATTTTATAAAAGTGGTTTAAATAAAGGCAAGGTCATTACAAACTATCCTGATCCATCATTAGAAAGCATACCTTCAAATGCTTTAATTACGGTGAATCCGGGCATAAACTATGGAACTGCTTTCCTTGATTTTGGACTTTCTGTCAATAATCTGATTTTATACAACCTTAAAACGTCTAAAGTAGTCGAAGACGATCCTGAACAAAGCATTCAGGCTCACATCATGCACACGGGATATTTAGACGCCTATGGTTTTTTTGACAAAAGTAAATTCTCGGCTTTACTTAAAACAGAGGTTAAAAAGGATAAAACGGTTGTTTCAGGATTAATGATGTTTGCTATTCCCAAAGGAATATGGGCTCAAGCGGGTTACAATAGCGTATTTGGGATGTCTGGCGGGATAGGTTTGAATATTACTCCAAAAATTTCTTTAGAGTATAATTTTGAAAAGGGTATAGGGAATTTGTCAAATTTTGGCTCTTCTCACGAAATTGTTTTTGCTTATAAATTTAAAAGTAATTCATACTATTATGGCGATGACGAGGAAGAAGGCTCTATTATTACTCCAACAGAAGTAAGAAAATCAGTTCCTGCAGAATCGAAAGAATCTAGCATTTTATCTCCTGAGGATGCTCAAAAACTGAAGGAACTTAAACTTGCTTTGGCAGCTCAAAAAGAAGAAAGAAGATTACAAAAATTAAAAGAAGTTGCTGATGCTGCAGCTAAAGCCAAAGCAGATGCACTTGCTCAAACCAAATTGGCTGCAGATGCCAAGGCTAAAGCGGATGCACTCGCTCAAGGGCAACTTGCGGCTGATGCCAAAGCCAAAGCGGATGCCCTTGCTAAAGCAAAATTAGCAACGGATATTAAACCTAAACCTGATGCTCTTGCTCAAGCGAAACTTGCCGCTGATGCCAAATCCAAAGCTGACGCACTTGCTAAAGCAAAACTTGCTGCTGATGCCAAAGCCAAAGCGGATGTTCTTGTTCAAGCGAAACTTGCTGCAGATGCTAAAGCCAAAGCCGATGTACTTGCTCAGGCAAAACTCGCTGCAGATGCCAAAGCCAAAGCCGATGCTCTTGCCCAAGCGAAACTTGCTGCGGATACTAAAGCCAAAGCCGATGCATTTGCTCAAGCGAAACTTGCTGCTGATGCCAAAGCTAAAACCGATGCTCTTGCTCAAGCGAAACTTGCGGCTGATGCCAAAGCTAAAGCCGATGCCAAAGCTAAAGCCGATGCTCTTGCCCAAGCGAAACTTGCCGCTGATTCTAAAGCCAAAGCGGATGCACTTGCTCAAGCGAAACTTGATGCGGATACTAAAGCCAAAGCTGATGCACTTGCTCAAGCGAAACTTGCTGTAGATGCTAAAGCCAAAGCCGATGCACTTGCTCAGGCAAAACTTGCGGCTGATGCCAAAGCTAAAGCCGATGCTCTTGCCCAAGCGAAACTTGCCGCTGATTCTAAAGCCAAAGCGGATGCACTTGCCCAAGCGAAACTTGACGCTGATGCCAAAGCTAAAACCGATGCACTGGCTCAAGCAAAACTTGATGCAGATACTAAAGCAAAAGCAGATGCACTGGCTCAGGCAAAACTTGACTCTGATGCTAAAGCCAAAGCGGATGCTCTTGCTCAAGCGAAACTTGCTGCAGATGCAAAAGCCAAAGCCGATGCACTTGCTCAGGCAAAACTTGACGCTGATGCTAAAGCCAAAGCGGATGCTCTTGCTCAAGCGAAACTTGCTGCAGATGCAAAAGCCAAAGCCGATGCACTTGCTCAGGCAAAACTTGACTCTGATGCTAAAGCAAAAGCAGATGCACTTGCCCAAGCAAAACTGGATGCGGATACTAAAGCCAAAGCGGATGCACTTGCCCAAGCGAAACTTGACGCTGATACTAAAGCCAAAGCAGATGCACTGGCTCAGGCAAAACTTGACTCTGATGCTAAAGCAAAAGCAGATGCACTTACCCAAGCAAAACTGGATGCGGAAGCCAAAGCTAAATTAGCAGCAATACAGAAGGATGCCACTACAAAATCGATGGATAATTTAAGCAAATTAGTAGAAGAATCTAAAAACACACAACAGCAGTTATTGATGCGATTAGGCGAAACGGTTGCTAATAAAGAAAAAGACCTTAAAGAATTAAAAGAAGAGAATGATCTAAGTGAGAAAGGTATTTTCAAAGAGCCAAAGCCCTTCAAAAGCATATCTGCTGAAAACAATGCATTGGAAGCTTTAAAATTAGATATAGCTGAGGTAAATAAAACTCAAAGCACAAAAATTAAAGAGTTAGAGAATTTATACAAAGAAAGACTGAAAAAAGTGCCGAATAAGAATGATGAAACGAATCAATATTATTTGAAAGCAATAGAAACATTAAAAGAAGAACAATTAAAAGTAGTGCAGTCCAATACGAATTTGATTTCTTCACTAGAAAAAATTAAAACAGAGACGGAAATTGAAAGAAAACGAAGAATAAAACGTGCTGCTTTTGAGGATGAACAAGGTAGGTATTTGCAGGATAAAGCGACATTAAACAGGATAAAAGAGAAGACTGCTTTAAGTTCTGTTCCTTTAAAGGCAACAGATTTTGATTCTGGTGAAGAGCTGTCTAATATGCAAATTCTAAAAAATGTCAAAAATGTAGAAAGTGGTTATTATTTAGTTGTCGCGGTACATAATGATGTGGCTAAAAGAGATGATTTCTTAACAAAATCAGTTGCTGCAGGACAATCAAATATAGATTTCTTCTACGATATTAATACCAGTAAATATTTCATTTACTATGACAAATTTGATAACATAGAAGCGGCAAAAAAAGCATTAGAGTCAAAAGGCAGTAAGACTTATAACAGTAAGATGTCTATTGCTAAAATTGAAAATTAATTAATAAAAACAGTTGTCACAGAACATTTGTTGGCTTAAGAACCTTCAAACGGCAAAAGTTTGAATCAAAATAAATTAAGAACACTTTTTTTGCATACACAAAAAAAGTGTTAGTTATAACATTAAATTGCAAATTACAAATTGCTTTTCTTTTCTCCAATGCCCCTTGGATGGAGAGTAAAGTGAATTGATTAATACCAAATACCATGAAAAAACCTACTATTTCTAAAGCAGTCCTTGCTGTTTTAATGCTATTATTGAATGCCCTCTCTAATGCTCTGAATTGCTTCGGGTTTGTTTTTAAATGTAATAAGGAAGCAAAAGTTTATTCACGTAAAGCGGGTGTCAATTCCTCTTTTAAATTAAAAACCTATCTTTTAATAGTTGCTTTATTTATACTATGCAATACTTCTGTTTTTGCTCAAAATCTAGTTCCCTTTACCCCTAGATATGATCAAACCATTAAAGGGGACATGCTTTTAATTGGAAATAACTTACTTAGTAAACACGTTTCAAATAATTACAATTCTACCGGATCGAGGACGGCTAATAATGATATTGACCCAATGGTAAATGTTGATATTGATGGTGACCCAAGTACCTTCAATTCCAGCAGTGCCGATTTGGCAATTCCAAATAGTAGCTGTTTTAAAATTAGATATGCCGGATTATATTGGGGTGCAGTGATTAAAGGAGCAGATCCTATAGCTAACATTAAATTCAAAATGCCTGAAGCTGTACCTGTATATAAAGACATAACAGGAACCAAAATTTATTATCAAAATGCGGCCTCAAATAATAACTCGAATTCATATGCCTATTATGCAGATGTAACCACTTTAGTCGCGGGTCTTACAAATCCTCAAGGAACTTATACGGTAGCGAATGTTTCTACATTGACAGGCAGTAAGCCTAATTCTGAGGGGCTTTCTGCAGGTTGGTCTCTTTTTATTGTATATGAAGACCCTACCTTACCAAGTAAATACATTACTTCATTTGATGGGTATAGTAGAATTAGCAGTAGCCAAAATCTAAATATTCCAGTTTCAGGTTTTAAAACAATACCCGTTGGTCCAGTACGTGCAAAATATGCATTTAGCGCATTGGAAGGCGACAATCCATATACGGGAGATTATTTACAAATTAATGGGAGCACCATTAGTGCTACCAATAATGCCAAAATTGGAATACGTCCAGCGAATAATTTTTTCAACAGTTCCGTCTCCTATATAGATACAGCCACCAATACACCGGAACTTTTTACAACGAGAAATCCAAAAAGTGCAAATACCTTAGGTTTCGATGCGGGTATTTTGAATATTCCTAATCCGGCTAATGTAGGTAATCCGGGTGGTAGTGTAATTAAAAATGGAGATACTTCTGCAACGATTCGCTTGGGAAGTACTAATGACATTTATTATTTTTATTTTAATGCTTTTGCGGTAGATGTTATTGAGCCAAAAATAGTACTTACAAAAGTAGTCCAAGATGTTAATGGTACGAATATTGGCAATTCTAATGTCACCTTGGGTCAAGAATTATTTTATGACATCAGTTTTCAAAATATTGGTAATGACGACGCTACTTCATTTACGATAAAAGATATATTACCAATTAATATTCTTTTTGACCCAGCGAATATAATTGTACCCAATGGTTCCGGAATAACCTATACATATAACGCTGCCTTAAGAGAAATTTTATTTACTATTCCTGATGCTTTAGTTAAAGTGTCTGATTTAAATAATCTGCCTGGTAGAATATATCATATAAAGTTCAAAGTACAGGTAGTTCCTAACTGTAATGATTTAAGTGATGCCTGTTCGGACAAAATACAAAATCAGGCCTTTTCAGCTTATACAGGTACTTTTAACCAAACTCCAATGGGCGATGCAAGTTTGTCTTCTTTTACTGCCTGTAATCTAGGAACACCATCTGCAACTAATTTTCTGGTTGGTGTTGAAGGTTGTAAATTTACTAAAAGCGCCATTTTATGTGGAGCCAGTGTAAATTTAACCGCTGCCAATGGCTATAACGCATATTCATGGTCAACCAGTCCGACGGGTACCCCAGTGATTGGAACGACCCAAACAATTACGGTAACCCAAGTTGGAACGTATTATGTTCATAATACAGCTATTGCTCCCTGTTTGTCCATAGATCAAACAGTAACTGTGTCTCCTTTTGGAGGCACAATAAATAATCCGGTAAAACCATTTGCCGACGAAGAGGTTACCTGTCCGAATGATGGGAAAAAATTATATAATATTTTCTTGTGTGGAGCAAATGCCACTCGCTTGATTCGTACAGGTATTAATGATGCCACTTCTATTGTTTGGGAAAAATTAAATGAAGCCAGTTGTGTTGCGATAACTGTTGCTAATTGTGCCAATGAAAATACGGCTTGTACCTGGACAGAGGTAGGGACGGGACCAGACTATACTGCAAACACTTCTGGGCAGTTTAGGATAACCATAAATTATGCGGGGGGATGTTTTAATCGTTTTTATTTTAATGTCTATCAAAATTTATTAAATCCTACGGTTACAACAAAAGACATAATTTGTAATACTCAGGGTGAAATAACCGTTGGGGGCATTGGTTTAGGATATGAATATAGTTTAGATAATGTTACTTATCAAGCGTCTAATGTTTTTCCTATTAGTACACAAAATTCCTATACTGTTTTTATCAAGCAAATAGGAGTAAGTTCATTCCCTTGCATTTTTAGCGTGCCGGGAATTCACATTAGAAAAAGAGATTTTACCGTTTCCACTTTTGTTACACAACCTTATTGTAATGGAGGGAAAGGTTCTGTCAAACTTGCTGCCAATGATGTTCAAGGACAATACCATTACAAAATTTATCAAGGGACAACTTTGGTTAATGATTCTGGACTTATAGCCGCCAGTGATTATACTTTCTCTAACCTAAACGCAGGAACACTTTCGAGTCCAATCATATATACGTGGGATGTGTCTACTGATGATGGATGTCATTTAACGGGAACTGTTGATTTAAAGGAGCCAGATGTTTTAACGGCAACTTCAGCACTTACCGTACCCTTAACCTGTACTGACGGTGAAATTACCGTGACTCCAGTTGGAGGAACACCTCCTTTTTCTTATTTTGTAAACAGTACCATTGATTTCCAAAGTGTACCGCAAATCGTTGTTAGTTCGCCTTTGCCTCCGGGAGGTGTTTACAATATTACTGTTGTAGATAATAATAACTGTAGCACTACGACCTCAATTACAGTAGCAGCCACACCAGCTCCGGCTTATACAATTGCCAAAACGGATGTTTTATGTTCAGGAGCTAATACAGGCTCTATCACAGTTAACGTGAGCAATGCCAACGGAAATGCCTTGCGCTACAGTATAGATAACGGTGTTACATTTTTCAACTCACCAGTATTTACCGGTCTTGCCGCTGGGAATTATGATGTGGTTGTAGAATACACAACCGGAATTTCAGTTTGTACAAGTACTCCAGAGACCAAAACAATTAATACAGCTACACCGATTACAGGAACAGCAACATTAACCAAACCTTATCTTTGTGGTAGCACAGCAGAAATTACCGTTTCGGGTGTTTCAGGAGGTACCTCTCCTTATGAATATAGTAAAGATGGTGTGGTATTCCAAGGGAGTAATGTTTTCGCCGGATTGACCGCTGGTACGTACACAATCACAATCAAAGACAAAAATGGCTGTACATTTGTTATATCGCCATCGATAACAATAGCGGCACTAAAGGGCCCAACGGATTTAACGTTTACCTACAAAAGTTTCAATTGTAGCGATAATACGTCAGCATTTAATGTTAATTTGCCACCGGGAACTGGTGGTCAAACACCAGTGAGGTTTCAAATAGTTGGTGTTCCGCCCTCTATTACTGTTGGCTCTCCCCTTTACATCTTCTTAACCCAAGTAAATGCGGACGGACAATATTCTGGAGTACCTGCGGGCATGTACACTTTTGAAGTGACGGATAAAAATAATTGTAAGTACCAAGAGACTTATGATCTGGTGGCAGAGCCCCCAATAGAGGTTTCAGGTGAGTTACTAAACAATGTAAAATGTTTTGGTACAGCAACAGGTTCCATAAAATTTACGGTAAAAGGAACGTTTACTGGAGGTAATTCGGTTTATGATTATGTTGTTACAAGGGGGGGATTAATAGTCCGTTCCGCTACGAAGCAAACTGCTCCTACGATTACGCTGACCAATTTACTGGCAGGAGACTATATCATTACCGTTACCGATAAGCCAACTGGTTGTACAGCAACAGCCACAGTTACCGTATCGGAACCAGCAGCTGCATTAGACTTTACCTATAAAACGAGCCCAATTAAATGTTTGGGTGTTAATGGAAGTGTTGTGATCACAGCAACAAACGGATGGGGCGACTATTCCTATACGCTTACACCACCATCAGGGCCAGTAGTAGGCCCACAACCGGGTAATACCTTTGCTAATCTAAGTGTAGCTGGAAATTATTCCGTTACCACAACAGATGCGAATGGTTGCACCGTAACAAAAGACTTTACATTAACAACACCTATTCCCCCAACAGCTACAATAGATGTAACATCTGATTATTGCTATGATGGCACTAATGCAGCTAAATTAGTGGTAACAGCAACAGGTGGACAAACTCCTTATGAATACAGCATTAATGGAGGAGCATGGGATACGAACAATATTTTTACAAACTTAACGCCTAATACCTATACTATAAAAGTAAGAGATGCTTATGGTTGTACCGTTACCTTGCCAATACAAACTATCGCAGCACAGCTTACCGTAAGCGCTAAAGTATTCAAAGATTTAGATTGTGTCACTCCAAACGGTACTATTACAGTAGCGATAGGAGGCGGGTATCCCGATTTTAAATACAGAGTAAATGTAAACGGAGCAGGATATTCTGGTGCGCTAATCCCATTGGGAGCAGCGGGAGCTACCACATTCTCTTATCCATTTTCGGCAGCAGGAACATACCAATTTCAGATTACAGATGCCAAGGGTTGTACAGCTGAATCTGAGGAGATTACCATAAATTCATTGGTTAAACCTGTGGGAACGCCAACGGTTACCAATGTTACTTGTAACGGTGGAGCGGACGGAAGTGTTACACTCGTAGGAAGTTTAGGGGTTCCACCTTATACCTATAATTTTAATAATTTAGGTTATTCCACAACTACGGTATATACAGGATTAAGCGCAGGAATTCCTTATCCATATTTGGTGAAAGACAGTAAAGGCTGTATTTCTCTTCCTGCAGATGTTACTTTGACCCAGCCAGATGCAATGACTGGAACGGTAATTTTAACCGCAAATTATACGTGCACCGGTCTAGGGGAAATAACCGTTTCTGGAGTTGCAGGTGGTACTTCGCCTTATACATACAGTATTGGTGGGGCTTTCCAAACCAATCCTATTTTTACAGGGTTAACAAATGGAACCTATACCATTACGGTACAAGACAAAAACGGTTGTAGCAACGCATTAGCTACAACGATAACCATTGCCCCATTAACGCCACCAACGGATTTAACTTTTGATGCAACTGGATTATCGTGTTCTATTATCACCCCTAATACGCTACCGAATACTTCGTCAGTAACAATAACAGGGACAACTGGCGGATCTGGGACATTATCTTATCAAATAACGGCACCAGCTGCTTCAGCTACTGCTTACCAGCCATCAAACGTGTTTAATGATTTAGCGCCAGGAACTTACACGTTCCAGGTGAAAGATGCAAAAGGCTGTACGTACAGTGAAAGTTATACCATTGATGAACTGCCAGTTGTAACGGTGGTTGGAGCAGTAGTCAATAACGTACGCTGTGCCGGTTCGGCAACTGGAGCGGTGAAGTTTACCGTTTCGGGATTCGGAACGGGTTATACCTATACTATCAATGGAGGGACTGCTACGCCAGGACCAACAGGGCCTGCTGAAATTAATTTAACAGGTCAGTCACAAGGAGATTATATCATTGTTGTTACGACAGCAACAAACTGTACTGCCACAACTACCGTTAAGGTTCTAGATCCTCCTACGCCATTGACCGCTGCAATAACAACGACGCCAATAACTTGTTTGGCTAAGGGTAGTGTTACCTATACCGCTGGAGGTGGATGGGGAGGTTATGCATACACCCTTACTCAACCAGACCTTACACCTGTAGGGCCACAAGCAGGTGGTACGTTTACCGATTTGACTCAGATTGGAAGTTACACAGTTAAAGTTACCGATTCGAATGGATGTGAAATATCTAGTTCATTTATTTTAAGCACGCCAGTTGGTCCTACTGCCAGTATTGCAGGATCTGATTTATGCTATGACACAACAGACCAAGCGACAATAATAGTGTCGTCAACTACTGGAGTTGGTCCATTTACGTATAGCATAAATGGAGGGTTATCCTATCAAAACAGTGGCACTTTTGCAAATTTAACGCCAGGCAGTTATTCTATTATTGTTAAGGATTTTTATGGATGTCCTTCCACAGTATTGACACAAATTATTGCTCGACAACTTACCGTTAAAACTGTTTTGACCAAAGACTTGGATTGTAACGGGGATGCCAAAATTACGGGTACTATAACGGACGGTTATGCTCCATATGCAGTTACGCTACTCCAAGGAACCGGCACACCAACGGTTAGCGGAAATACTTTTACACTAGAAACATCTACCCCAGGAGACTACCAGTTTCTGGTAAACGATGCCAATAATTGTCCGGTAAATTCATCTGTTATTACAGTAACTCCAATTTCATTTCCTGCAATAACAAGTGTAACACAAACGCAACAAATTCTATGTTATGGAGAGGCTAGTGCTGCCATAGATGTGATTATAGATACTACAGTGGGTACACCAGGTTACGTTATAAATGTATTTAATAATACAACGAGTACCGATTTTTTCACTCAAACTTCAGGATTACCGGCTGGGAGTTATACTATTACGGTTACAGATGCGAAATCGTGTACGGCTACGAAACCGATTTTAATTGACCAACTTCCTCCGATTGCATTTCCAGAAGTTTTTTCTCAAATTACCTGTAATAGTGATGGTTCAGGAACTTCTTTGGGATCTATTTCAGTTATAGGTTTAACTGGCGGAAAAGCGCCATATACCTACATATTGACTGACAATCTTGGAAGTCTGGCACAAACTTTTACTGCCACAACAGGTGAAAATTATGCTTTTAAAGTATTAAATTTTGGTATTTATGAATTGAATGTGGTTGATGCTTATGGTTGCTCTTTTAAAAGGACTATAACCATGTCATCACCACCGAGTGACTTGGATATAAATGTTACAACCACAACAGTTTCTTGTGCTGCCGGAGGAAAAGCAGTTGTTAAAGTAACCAGTGCAATTCCTGGTGGGGCTTATCATTTTGCGATTTATAAAGCACCTTATCCACTATATACGGTATCTCCAGGTTCATATCAAAATGCAGATGCCGTAGTTCCTCCAGCTCTTCCAGGAGACCCGTTACTTCTGCAATCTACATTTACAGGATTGACACCGGGAGTTGTATATTCTTTTGTAGTTTATGATGAAAACACAAAATGTTATTTCTTTAAACAGGCAAGTGCCCCTATAGATCCAGTATCTAATTTAACAAGTACCATAGATGTTGTCAATAATGTGACTTGTAATGGAATTGCCAATGGGAATGTTACATTTACATTTGCTAATTATGATGCTACATCAGTAACATATCAATTTTTTAATTCACAAACGAATACCGCAGTTTCGCCTGCAATAACAGGAACATTAACAGGTTTAACAGGAACACCAAAAACAGTTTCAAATGTTGTACCACTAACCCCTACTGGACCACTAGCCCCGGGCACTTATTATATTTTATTTACCGAAAACGATGGTATTAACCCAGGATGTACCAATGCATCAGCGACATTCACAATTACCCAATCTGCAGTTGCTTTAACTATTAATGCTTCGGAGATTAAAAAAGACAATTGTGGTGATAAAGCTGGTCAAATAACAGCTATTGCACAAGGGGGAACTCCAGCATATTCTTATCAAATATTACCTGATTCAAGTCCGGCTCCAACAGCTTCTTCCTCAGGTTGGTTAGCTTCAAATACGTTAAATGCAGAATCGGGGAATTATATCGCTTATGTAAAAGATGCGTATGGTTGTATCAAATCCACTCCAGTAACTTTAGGATTAGACCCATCACCAACAATTGGGGCATCGGTAAGTAATCAATGCACAGGAACAGAAGGTAATTTTTCAATAGATGTTACATACCCATCGGGTCCAACAGCTGGAATCCCTCCTTACAGTTATAGCATAGATGGTGGAGCGTACCAAAATAAAACGGCTGCATTTACAATATCTAATTTATCTTCAGGAACACATACAGTTCAGGTAAAAGATTTTAACGGTTGTGGGAATCCTGCTGTATCTGTAACTATTTTGGCTCCTCTAGGGCTTACGCCAACGGTTAGTGCAGTAGTAACCTGCCCGACAAATCTTGGGACAATTACGGCAAATGCCACTGGGGGTACAGCAACATACATTTATTCCATAAGCCCTCCAGCAGGAACCTTGACTGGAAATGTGTTTTCTAATCTTCCCCCAAATACGTATGATGTTACAATTACTGATGCAACTACGTCTTGTGCCAAAACGGTACAAGTTGTACTAGTTGCACCAACGGCAGTTACATTTGATCCTGCAACAGTAACCCATGTGAGTTGCAAAGGAGATTTTACGGGAACTATTATAGTAAATCTTAAGGCATCAAATGATAATCCTGTATATCAATACGAGCTTATTGCACCTTCGCCTGTTACAAAACCAAAACAAGATTCCAAGATTTTTGCAGGATTGCCAGCGGGTAGCTATACCGTACAGGTAACTTCCGGAAAAAATTGTATTGCTACACAAGTTGTTGTTATAAATGAACCTTCAATCGCATTAAGTGTTTCCGGATTAGTGACCACTGCTTTTGCGTGTGCGGCTAATAATACCGTAAATACGGCTACTATTACGGTAACTGAAGGTGCGGGTTCAGGTACTGCTCCTTATACGTACAGTATTGATGGAACCAACTATTTTACTACGAATACCTTTGATATAATTGATACAGGAGTGCCTCAAACCATCACGGTTTATGTTAAAGATTTTAATGGATGTAAAGCATCTAATACAGTTCCCGTAAATCCATTGTCAAAATTACTGACTGCCACAGCAACAAAAGTGACGGCTATTGATTGTACCAATGGTGCAGAAACAATAACAGTGGCTGTAACCGGCGGAACCACTACTCCTGTTGTTAGCTTTAGCTATGAAGTATCAATAAATGGAGGTGTTTTTAGTGCGCCAATTCCTTTCCCGATTGCAGGTAGTTCTACATTCAATTATTCCGCTACAGCAGCAGGAAGTTCGTATGTGTTTAGAATAACGGATGATGCCACAGGCTGTACCATAAACACGGCTGCTTATGATGTTCCTTTATTCAATACCATTGATGTTATTGCCAGTGCCAATGCATCGGTGAGTTGTAAAGGAGGTTCTAATGGCAAAATAGCTATTAATGTAATTGGTTATACAGGCGCTTATACTTATATTGTTTATAATAGCCTGCTTGCCAATGTAGCATCTGGTAGCGGAAATACATCGACAAACCCATTTGTAATTCCAACAGGATTGCCAGCGGGTAATTATACTGTTGAAGTTACGGGAGGCACACTTTGTATCAAAACATCGAATGTGGTTTCTATTACGGAACCAGCATTTCCTTTGACTATAAATGTAGTTTCCAATGTTCCTAAAAATTGTAGTACTACAGGTGCTCAAGTTACAGTGAAAGGTGTCGATGGAACTCCAGGGTATATGTACGCCTTTTTGCCTGCGGGAAGCTCTGTTCCAGACTTAGTGACAGGTTACTCGATTCCAAATACGGCAACGCTAAATACAGCTACAGCTTCTTGGGATATTTATGTAAAAGACAGTAAAGATTGTTTCACATTTACCACAGTAGCAATCACTACAGATTTACCACCAACAGTCACTGTCCCTGCATTGACTTCAAACCAATGTAATTTAGCAGGAACGCCTTATACTTTTACCGCAACAGGGACTGGAGTAGCCCCATTATGGTTTTCTATTGATGGTGTTAATTTTCAACCAACTGGAACATTTAAGCTTTCAGCTCCTGGATCCTACACCGTCACCATAAGAGACGGAAATGGCTGTACAGCAACTAGCCTTACTCAAATAACTATCTATGCACCGCTAGGGCTTACGCCAACGGTTACTGCTTTGCCATCTTGTGCAACTAATGATGGCGTAATCACGGTAGCAGGATCTGGAGGATCAGCGTCATATACTTATTCTATTGCTCCGATGCAACCATCTATAACTTTTGCCGCAAATGCTTTTTCTGGTGTGCCAGCTGGTTCTTATACCATCACCATCACCGATGGGATTACGGGATGTACCAATACAGCTGCAGTAACTCTTGGATTGCCAACACCGGTTACTTTTACAGTATCAGATGTTGTAGTAACAGATGTGAATTGCAACGGAGGGAATGATGGAACAATTACGGTAAATTTACCGGTATCTAATAACAATCCAGTTTACACGTTTGAGATTACTGGTGGGCCAAAACTTTTTGCCGCTCAAAATTCAAATATATTTACAGGGTTACCAATGGGAACTTATGATGTTAAAGTAACATCAGGAAGAGGATGTAATTTAACACAGTCAATTACAGTTGGTGAGCCACCCGCTTTGTCAGTAAGCGCTACTGTTTATGGATGTCCTACTAATAATCCATTTAATACAGCTGTGGTAACTATTACGGAGGTGGGAGGTACATCAGGATACACCTATAGTATTGATGGTACAAATTATTTCCCCACTGCTACATTTAATGTTGTGGCTACAGCTGTGGCTCAGCCCATAACGGTTTATGTAAAAGATGCACATAATTGTATGGCAACTAACACAGTAATAGTAAATCCATTGCCAACGCAGACTGTTTCACAAGCCACCGCAATTACTTGTGCCAATGACGAAACGGTTACCATAACAGGAACTGGCGGTGCAGGTCCATTTACTTACCAAGCTTTACCTGTTGGCGCTTTAAATGTGGTTCAAGATGCAGTATTGCCGAACGTTTTCCACATTAGTCAGCCAGGCACATATTATTTCCAAGTGAATGATACGGCTACAGGTTGTTCAATCACGACAGCGGCTTACACAGTAGCGCCATTCAACACGATTGATGTTGTGGCAACTGCCACTACAGCAGTAACTTGTTTTGGAGATGGAAGCGGAGCAATAACTATCAATGTAACGGGCTATACGGGTGCTTTTGATTATGAAGTTTTTGATAGTCTTGGTAATTCAGTTGGAACCGGTTCAGGAATTGCACCAACGAGCCAATTAATTTCGGGACTTTCCGGTGGTAATTTTACAGTTAATGTGAAAGAAACGGCGACACCATATTGCATAACAACATCGAATGTGGTTACAGTAGCTTCACCAGTCACGGCATTATCAGTTTTGGCTTCTGAAACGGCTAATGTTACCTGTACTAATAATAAAGGAACGATAACTGCAGTCGCCACTGGCGGTTGGGGTTCTCTTCAATATGAATTAACTGGATCTGCAACTGTTGCTTATTCTTCAAATGGTACTTTTGCTAATTTATCGGCAGGAAATTATACCGTTAATGTAAAAGATGCGGGCGGATGTATAAAATCATCAAGTGTTACACTTACTTCTCCACTACCTATTGGTTTTAATGCCAGTGCTAATGTAACCAGCGTTACCTGTTATGGCGATACGTCTGGGGTTATAACGGTAACCAATACAGTAGGAGGCCAAGGAAGTAATTATTCATACACCTTGAATACGACTTCGGCTACACCACCAACTTTTTCTGGACCACAAGCCTCTTCTGTTTTCAGCGGGCTGGGTGCAGGAACTTACACCGTAACCGTAAGTGATGGATACAATTGTAGCACGACTTCATCGCCAATCACGATAGCCGAACCTACAAAAGTAACAGCAAGTTTGGTGGTTGCTACAACGCAAACGTGTCTGACGAATGCAACACTTACTTTGAGTGCAACAGGTGGAACAGCACCGTATTCCTATAGTGCGGATCCAAACTTTGGAACTGCAACACCTATGGTGGGCACTTCGGCTACTTTTGATGTACTGGTAGGAACCTATCATTATTATGTTAAGGACGCTAATGGCTGTGTGAGCTATTTGTCTAATGACATCCAGATTGATCCATTGGTTCCGTTAACCATAAATTTAGATTTAACCAATGCGGTTATCAATTGTCGGGGAGATGCTTCAGGAGTAATTGTGGCTACGGCCCAAGGAGGTTTGGGTAATTATGCTTATACATTGACAAACGTGACGACAGGAGTGGTTACAGGTCCTCAACCTACGGGTAATTTTACTGGACTTTTCGCAGGGGATTATAGAGTTCATGTGGATAGCGGTGATTGTAAAGATGATAAATCGGTTACGATTACACAGCCACCTACTCAATTAATAGCACCTTATGTAACAACAAATGTAACCTGTAACGGTTCTAATAACGGAATGATAACTGTTAATGCTTCCGGAGGAACGGGAATTATCAAATATGCTATATCACCACGTTTAGATCAGTTTTTCGTGTCCAATGTTTTTGATCAGCTTAAGCCAGGTTTTTATGATTTCATTGCCCAAGATCAAAACGGGTGTTTTGTTTATGTTACTGGGGTTGAAATTACCGAACCCAATCCAATAACTCCATCAACCGTTGCAGGATCAATAGTGCCTGAGATTTGTTTTGGAGATAGAGATGGTGCATTTAGTATTGATATTACAGGTGGCACTGCTCCATATAGCGTGAGTTTGGATAATCCTAATGGAACATATTCGACAGGTACTTTAACGCAAACGCAATTTGATTTTACAGGTTTAACAGGAGGGGATCATATCGTGTATATTCGTGATGCGAATGGATGTACCACTGAATGGACAGTTCCATTGCCAGCATCAATTAAATTGGATCCAAAAGCCATTGTGGACTATGGCTGTTTGAACAATTCACCTAGTTTAACCGTTACGGTAACACTAGATGCCAGCGTTAATTCTGCCGATGTGGATTATTCATTGGATGGAGTATCATCTTATCAGCCAAGTAATGTGTTTACAAACGTTCCTCCGGGCATACATTTTATAAGAGCAAGACACACGAATGGTTGTGAAAAAGACACGCCAGATTTCACAATTTTGCCATTCGACCCATTAGCCTTAACCATAGCCGATGGTGGATTAAATGAGATTGTGGCAACAGCGACAGATGGAGCCGGAGGGTATCAATATACTTTTAATGGTGAAGATAACGGTGGAAACAATAAGTACATCATCTACAAATCGGGGGATTATACGGTTGAGGTTACGGATGTCAATGGTTGTGTGGCTTCAGCTACCCGATATTTTGAGTACATAGATGTCTGTATTCCAAATTACTTTACACCAAACGGTGACGGAGTGATGGATGGATGGGCTCCCGGATGTACGATCAATTATAAAGACTTGACATTCGATATTTTTGACAGATACGGTCGAAAAATTGCAACCTATCGTCTTGGCCAAAATTGGGATGGTAAATACAATGGCACTGAACTTCCTTCCGGAGATTATTGGTATGTTTTAAAATTGAATGATTTGAAAGATGCTCGAGAGTTTGTTGGTCATTTTACCCTTTACAGATAATACATAAAAACGAATGGCCAAGTTGTCCCAAAATAAAATGATTCAAATGAAAAAAATAATAATAGCACTCCTTCTCTTGACTGTAACTTCGGGCTACAGTCAGGAGTTAAATTTGCCTGTTTTTACACAATATTTAGCAGACAATCATTTTGTAATAGCTCCAACATTTGCAGGTATTGGTGATAATCTTAGAATTAGAGCCAATGGCTTAACACAATGGGTCGGTATAAAGGATGCACCGGATAATCAATCGGTGTATGCCGATTTTAGAATCGCAGATCAATCAGGGGTTGGAGTGTCGCTTTACAATGACAGTAATGGAAACACGAGACAGACAGGGCTTAAACTTTCCTTTGCACATCACTTAATACTGGATTATTATTCAAAACAATACTTGTCTTTTGGGATGTCTTATAATATTAATAATTTCAAAATAGACATTAATAATTTCAATACAACGTACGAAGCACCAGTCTTAGATCCAAGTATAACGGATAACAGATTTGTATCCAATAATAATTTTGATATTGGCGCATTGTACAGAAATAAATCATTTTATTTGAGCCTTAATGCCAGTAACATTTTAAATAAAAATGCCGATAAGTTTTCAGGAGTAGAGCCATCATTGCTAAGGAATTATCAGGTTTATTCCGGATATGTTTTTAAAAGCCCCACTAATAACAGGGTGGAGTATGAGCCATCTGTTTTCTATCAATATTTTGCCGGTGACCAACGTTCCAGTACGGATGTGAATATAAAATACAGACATTTCAATAAATATGAGGATTACTATTGGGCTGGAATATCCTACCGTTTTCTGAATGATCAGTTTTTCAAACCATTGAATGCGGGGCCGATGCTCGGTTTTAAGAAGTCTAATTTTTATTTTGCATATTCCTATCAACTTACCCTTAATCAATTTACAGCATACAACTCAGGAACCCATGTTGTTACAATTGGACTTGATTTTCTGGCAGGAATCAGCAACTGTCCTTGTACGCAAAGTCCGGTACATGATTAACGGGTTATCCGTTGAGGGTTATGGGTTAGGAGTTATGTGTTAAAGATTAGTGACTTTAGTTTAATCCCTATACTTCTGAACAACATTCAACTTTTAACTTACACATTTTTAGTACAGTATCTTTGTCATAATAAAGGAATGATTATAGGGTGAAATGATTGAGCGAATATTCCTCATTCCAAAACCCAAAAGGACTGAATTAAAAAGGATGAGGTTTGAACCACAATCCTAACGCCTAACCCATAACGTCTAACTCTTAAACTTTTAAAGATTTACAACGATTTCGTTGGTAAAAGCTGTTTTTTTCTAAGTTTTTCAAATTTATTAATAATTTAAAAGTTCTATATTTGTTTTTCTTTCAAAAAAACAAACTAAAAAAATACCTGATGAAAACTTTAAATGACTTTGATTTTGCAACTAAAAAAGCAATAATACGTGTTGATTTTAATGTGCCTTTGGACGAAAATTTCAACGTAACAGATGCGACCCGTATCGAAGCGGCAAAACCTACAATTGAAGCTATTCTTGCTCAAGGTGGAAGCGTAATTTTGATGTCACATTTGGGCAGACCAAAAGGTGTTGAAGAGAAATATTCATTGAAACACATCCTGAAAACAACTTCAGAAGTGCTTGGAGTACCCGTTCAGTTTGCTTCCAATTGTATTGGTTCAGAAGCTGCGACTGCTGCGGAAAAATTACAGGCAGGAGAAGTTTTATTATTAGAAAATCTACGTTTTCATGACGAAGAAGAAGCTGGAGATGTTGCTTTCGCAAAAGAATTAGCGTCACTTGGTGATATTTATGTAAACGACGCTTTTGGAACGGCACACAGAGCACACGCTTCAACTACAATTATCGCTCAGTTCTTCCCAACGGAGAAATGTTTCGGATTATTATTGGCTAAAGAAATCGAAAGCTTGAACAAAGTTTTGAAAAACAGTGAAAAACCAGTAACAGCAGTTCTTGGTGGATCTAAAGTTTCTTCTAAAATTACGGTTATTGAGAATATTTTGGACAAAGTAGACCACATGATAATTGGTGGTGGAATGACATTTACTTTTGTGAAAGCATTAGGAGGTAAAATTGGAGATTCTATTTGTGAAGATGACAAACAAGAATTGGCATTGGAAATCTTGAGATTGGCTAAGGAAAAAGGAGTTCAAATTCACATTCCGGTTGATGTTGTGGCTGCAAATGCTTTTTCAAATACTGCCGATACTCAAATTGTTGACGTTTCAGCAATTCCTGATGGATGGCAAGGATTGGATGCAGGACCAAAATCTTTGGAAAACTTCAAAAAAGTAATTATGGATTCTAAAACAATCCTTTGGAACGGTCCATTAGGTGTTTTTGAAATGGAAAATTTTGCTAATGGAACAATCGCTTTGGGGAACTTCATTGCTGAATCAACGGCAAACGGAGCTTTTTCACTTGTAGGTGGAGGAGATTCTGTAGCAGCGGTAAAACAATTTGGTCTGGAAGAAAAAATGAGTTACGTATCAACTGGTGGTGGTGCCATGCTAGAAATGCTTGAAGGTAGAACATTGCCAGGAATAGCAGCTATTCTTGACTAATACAGGTATTAATAATTAATTCGTACCAAGTCTTTTTTGCCACAGATTTCACTGATTCACACAGATTTTATATGCATTATTAAAGGAATCTGTGAAATCTGTGGCTAATTTTATCGCTTAGGTATTGGTCATGGACGGTCATATTAATAAAACACAAACCGTTTGATTTGTAATGATTTCAAATTAAAAAAACGGTATCAGAATTCAATGAAAACCTTAGCGATACTATTTATCGCTGAGGTTTTTTTGCATTAAATTTCAATAATTGATTTTTTAAAGGGATTTTTGCCTCAAAAACCACTGAAAATTCTTTACAAATGAACGAAAGATTGCATTTTTAACAATATTTATAGAATTTTTTAGTTTAAACCTGTTAAGTTTGTAAAAACAAGCTTTGTAATCATTTGAAATATAGGTCTTTGATCGTAAAAATATGAATATAAAAAACACCACCCTATCGTTTTTTCTATTAGCATCCGTGCATTTATTTTCGCAAGAAACAGTTGTAAATAAAGACTTCGCAAAAGTAGAAACAAAATTATCCTATTTAGATTCCATCAAAAAAACCTTCATAAAAGATGACCTGGCATCTTGTGTTGACAGTTTGTGGATGAAAGAATTGACAAACTTAGATTTATACAACAACCTATCGGAGGATATTAAGAACATTAATATGGACCAAATAGTGGATTATGAATTGCCTACAGCCCTTTTGAAAGAAAGACTGGCAGCAATGGATGCTAAATCCCCTTTCAATATTGAGTACAATCAAGGTCTGGAAAATATCATTAAATCATTTCTAAAAAATAGAAAAAAATCTTTTGAGCGCTTGATGGGCACATCAGAATATTATTTCCCGATTTTTGAAGAAGCTTTGGCGAAACAAAATGTTCCTTTGGAGATAAAATATTTGGCGATTGTAGAATCGGCTTTGAATCCAAAAGCAGTTTCGAAAATGGGTGCTACAGGACTTTGGCAGTTTATGTATCAAACAGGAAAACAATATGGGTTGAAAATCGATTCGTATGTAGATGAACGTAGCGATCCATTGAAAGCCAGTGAAGCCGCAGCGCAATACATGACAAATATGTATAAAATATTTGGCGATTGGGATTTAGTTTTGGCCTCTTATAATTCTGGTCCGGGTAATGTCGCAAAAGCCATTAGACGTTCCGGAGGACAACAAAACTATTGGAACATCAGAAAAAATCTTCCTAAAGAAACACAAGGATATGTTCCCGCTTTTCTTGCTACAATGTACATTTATGAATACCACAAAGAGCACGGAATTGTCCCTAACAGAGCCTCAGTAAAGCATTTTGCCACGGATACTATTATGATCAAGAAGCAAATGACGTTCAAGCAAATATCTGATCTGTTAGATGTTCCTGTGGCGCAATTGCAGATTTTGAACCCGTCCTATAAGCTAAATGTGATTCCGTTTTATCATGATGATAATCATTATTTGAGATTGCCACAAGAAAAAATAGCCGTTTTTGCGTCAAATGAAAACCAGATTTACGCTTACACTCAATATGAATTAAACAAACGTGAAAAGCCATTTCAGATTGAAAAAGCAATGGACGTAAAAGACACTGCGAATTATACGATTCAAAGAGTTGCGCTTGCCAAAACAACCTATTATAAAGTAAAACGTGGGGATAATCTGGGTACAATTGCCAGTAAATATGACGTTGATGTTTCAGACCTAAAAAAATGGAATAAACTCAAAAGCAATACTTTGGTTTCTGGTAAAAGTTTAAAAATAGTGATGGGGCAAACGAATATGGCAACCGTTATAAAAGAGCCTAAAATAGATCCGGTTCCTTCTGAGAAAATTTCGAGCAATCAAAGGATAGTTGCTTCTGAAGCGAAAGCCAATAAGGATGAAAAAACAAAAAAAACGGTACAACCAGACACATTATCCTCTAACGCAACAGCATTTTATGTGGTTCAAAAAGGAGATAATTTAGGAAGCATTGCTAATAAACATGATGTTACCGTTGCCGAAATCCAAGAATGGAATCATCTTTCAAATGATAATGTACAATTCGGAGCTTCATTGCAAGTTGTAAAAAAAGCGTTAGACAGTAAAGAAGAATTAGTTTCAGGTCCCGAACGAAAAGACATTGAGTATGTTGTGCTGCAAGGAGATAATTTAGGGAATATCGCTAAGAAATTCGGAGCTTCATTAGCGGATTTAAAACAATGGAATAATTTACCTGATAATACGATTGGCATAGGCGCCACTTTGATTGTTGCCAAAGATGAAATAGTGATCAATACGAATAAAGCAACGGTAAGTTTATTTAAGAAAAAAATGAATATCACTGATTCCTTTAAGAAAGAAGCGATTGATTACTATGTTAAAAAAGGAGATTCCTTGTATAGTATTTCTAAAAAATATCCAGGAGTAACCATTTCTGATTTAAAAAAATGGAACGGTATTCGCAGTGAAGAACTCAAGCCCGGAATGAAGTTAAAAATAAACGGATAATACGATAAACTTCTATAAATTTGGGTTTTATTTTATAATTGAATAGCAATGAATAAAACCCATTTTTTATTTCTTCTGATTTCTTTGATGTTGTTTTCCTGTAAAAAGGAAAATGACTCTTTGCCGCGAAAAACTTCGGGAAAAATCAATACTATTTCAGTTATTATTGAGGATCAGTTATGGAATGGTGATGTAGGAGACAGCATTCGAAACAAGTTTGCATCGCCAGTAATTGGATTGCCACAGGAAGAACCGCTGTTCAACATAAATCAATATCCAGTTAAGCTTTTGGAAGGTTTTATGACCGATACCAGAGCGATTATTGTGGTAAAAAAAGGCGAAATAAATAAATTTGAGATTGTCAAAGACCAATATGCATCTCCTCAGAATGTATTTCATATTTCCGGCAAAACAAGTACGGATATTATAACAAGCATCGAAAAAAATGCACCCAAAATGATTCAGCTGATCAAGCAGGCAGAAATAGCCGAAAGCCAGAGAATAAATGGTCAATCCCATATTGACCCTAAAGTAATTTCGAATAAATTCCATATCACATTGCAGGTTCCTTCCGGTTACGCATACGTGCTTCACAAAAGCAATTTTATGTGGTTAAAAAAGGAAATTATCGGCGGAAACACGAGTCTTTTAATTTATCAAGTTCCTTTAAGCACGATTAAAAAAGATGCTGATTTAATCTCCAGCATAATTAAAATGCGAGATTCTATCGGTAAATTATATATCAGCGGAACCGAGCCTGACACCAATATGACTACGGAAGAGGCTTACGCACCTTATCTTTTCAAGATTACTCTTGATGATAAGGAAACCTATGAAACTAAGGGAACTTGGGAGTTAAATAATGATTTCATGTCGGGTCCATTTATCAATTATGCCATTGTCGATAAGGAGTACAATCGGATTCTGGTTTTAGAAGGTTTTTGTTACGCGCCATCCAAAGAAAAACGCGATCTCATGCATGAACTGGAAGCTATTATAAAATCAGTAGATGTATTGAAAAGATAATCTTTATTTTCTTTTATTTGTACGATACAAAAAACATAAAAAAGGCACGATGTTACAATGGAAAATTAAGGCGTTTGACGCACTAACGGTTCACGAACTATACGATTTGTTGCAATTAAGAAGTGAGATCTTTGTCGTGGAGCAAAATTGCGTTTATCTTGATCTTGACGGGAAAGATAAAGTAGCGTTACATCTTATAGGCGAATTTGAAGGTAAAATTGTCGCTCATTCCAGATTATTCAAACCCGGAATCAGTTTTGATAATGCTTCTATAGGAAGGGTAACTGTTGATGCTAATTATCGCGACAGAAAATGGGGACATGACTTAATGCGAGAATCGATTGCCGGAATCGCTCATCATTTTGGCGAAAGCAAAATCACTATTGGAGCACAGTTGTATCTAAAAAAATTCTACGAAAACCACGGATTTGTGCAAACCAGCGACATGTATCTGGAAGATGATATTCCGCATATTGAGATGAAAAGAGAGTAATTAAGTTTTCACAATAAGAAATTCGACTCTTCGGTCTAGCGCTTCTCCCAGACCCGTAGGGAATTTGTTTCCACTTCCTATGTATTTCATTCTAAGGCTGTTTATGCCTTTGGATATTAGGTATTTGTATACACTTTTGGCCCGATTCAAAGAAAGTTTCCTTTCGTGACTGTCTTTATCGATAGCGTCATCGTAATAGCTTGGAGTGCAACATACGTGTCCTTTAATCTCGAATTGTACGTTTTTTTGTTTTTGTATAATTTTTGAAATTTTGTCTAATTCCAGTTTGGATTGTTCAGTTAATTTGCTGCTTCCCAAAGGAAATAGAATATTATCTAAGTAGACTCGATCACCAACTTTATGATTGTCCTGAAAAGAGTTGTAAATTCCTTTTCCAAAACTATTTTTCTTAACAAGAAATAAGTCAACACGTCTGTTTTTGGAACGGGTTTCGTTTAAATTCTCAAATGGATCATTGGTTAAAATCACCCGACCTTTTCCTTCGATAATAACAATTTTATTTTTATTAAAACCATTAGAAGTCAAGATATCTTGAACCGTTTTTACTCTGTTATCCGATAATTTATAATTGTAATCATTATCGCCTCTATCGTCACAATACCCATAAATCTGTATGGATTCGACTTTTGTAGTATCTACTCTTTTTATAAAATCGACTATAATTTGTACTTGGTTATTATAAAGATTGTATTTGTCAAATTCAAAATATACAGTCTCTACAGTTTTACTCTGAGCAGATAGATAACCAAAAAACAACAGGAATAGTAGACTAAATAAGTTTTTCATCATATTTTTAAAATAGTCTTATACTCGGAATTATTGTTCAAAATACTTATGGCTTTCTTAATTTCGGAGTTGTTTTTTATGTAATATTGATACAATCCTTCTTGATATTGATAGCGTTTAATGATTTCATCCAAAATCAGATTTTTAATTTCTTTTTGGTTTTTATCCAATAAAGCATTCTCACTTTTCTGAAGCGCAGTAAGCAGTTGTTGGTATTCTACAAGGATGGATTCCTCTATTTTTTCTTTTTTGGCTACAGCCAAAGTGTTCTTCAAAGCGAGTTCCGTTTCAGTATCAAAGGAGAATTTCTGTACTTTTAAAAACTGTTTGAAATCCAAGAAATCAGCATCAGTAACGGCAGGAATACGATTTCCTAAATCGGGGTTTTTATAATAATAACTGGTTACGTAATTGAAAATCCCATCATTTCTTATCAAAGCATCCGTTATTGGACTTGATTTTGCTTCTTCCAGTTCCACATCGGGCTGAATACCACCGCCATCATAAACTGTTCTTCCTTTTCGGGTTTTAAAAGCATTGTAATTTTTCTCATCAGTCTTTATAGCTTTGCCGTTTGTGTCTTTATGAGCATAATCCAAGGCCTGAATGCATCTTCCTGATGGCGTGTAATAGCGCGAAATGGTTACTTTTAGTTGCGTTCCATAGGTTAAATCCACTGGTCTTTGCACCAATCCTTTTCCAAAACTACGGCTTCCTACCACCACAGCGCGATCTAAATCCTGCAAGGCGCCAGCCACAATTTCTGATGCCGAAGCACTTCTGCCATTCACAATAATAATCAAAGGAATTTCAGTGTCTACAGGATCTTTACTCGTTTTATAGGTACTGTTGTGTTTTTCTATTTTTGATTTTGTAGTAACAATGATTTCATTTTTTGGAACAAAGAGATTACAGATATTCACCGCTTCATTCAAAAGTCCGCCCGGATTATCTCTTAAATCCAATATAATTCGTTCGGCACCGTCTTTTTTTAATTGTTCCAATGCTTCTTTGGTTTCGAAGGACGCTTTTTTGTTAAAATGAGATAACACAATATATCCGGTTTTGTCGTCTATTTTTGCAAAAAAGGGAACCGATTTAATTTCGACTTCGTCAAGGACAATTTGAGTAGTGTTCATTTTCCCTTGTCGGATGTATTTGATGTCGATTTTAGTGTTTTTCGCACCTTTAAAAAGCTGTGAAGCATCTTCTTTGAAATCAGATAATAATACATCGCCTATTTGAGTAATTTCATCACCCGCTTTAAGACCCGCTTTATCCGCAGGGAAGTTCTTATACGCTTCCTTGACTATTAATTTATCTTCTTTCCGAGTCAATAAAGCGCCTATTCCGGTATATTCTCCAGTGTTGTTTATCTTGAATCGCACCACATCCTGTTCGTTGAAATAAACGGTGTAAGGGTCTAAATTGGCTAGCATCCCTTTGATGGCTTTATCCATTAATTCCCCGGGATTCGTTTCATCGACATAATTCCGGTTCAATTCCTTGAAAAGGGTAGTGAATATCTCGATTTGCTTGGCAATTTCAAAAAAATCGTCTTTGAAACTAGCACCAATAAACAGAAATGCCGAAGCGACAACGGGAAGTATGAATTTTTTTTTGAAGAAAGAATACATTGTTTTATATTTTTTTTGTCTTAAATCTTTTTCTAATAAAGTAACCTATAGCAAACAGGATAATGATAAACGGCCAAATACTCAGTAAATTTATAAATAAACTAGAAACGCTATTGAACCCAGATTTGATGGCAGTCCAAATTTTCATTCCATAAGAAGCTGTTACGCCACTTTCTTCAGCGATAGATTTGTAGAATTCTATGGTAATGGTGCTGAATGAAACTCGGTTTTGCATATAGTTCAACTGGCCTTCTTTTGCTTCGATTTCTTCGCGAATGGAGGAAAGTTGTGCCTCAATTTCTAACATCTCAGAAACTTTATTTGCTTTTTTTAGAAGTTCGAGATAACGGTTTTCCAGTACTTTTTTAGCTTTTAATCGAGCATCGATATCAATATATTCTGCGGTTACATCTTGAGATGATATTTCTTTATTGTCAAAATAAGCAACTCCTTTTGAAATGTCTTTCAAAAATAAATCGAAATTTTTGCTTGGAACACGAATGATTAATCTTCTAAAAACAGACCCATAATCCTTTCCCTCAGTATCATTCTGAATAGTAGCATTGTGACTCTTTACTGCATTCTGTATTTGAGTATAAGTGGCTGTTAAATCATTGGTTTGAAAACGAAGATTGCCTTCTTTGATGATTTTTGGTTCAATGTTTTGAGGAGCTTCCTTTGCCGACGCATTTAAATCTGCTTTGTCATAAAGAGCATTTCCAGCTGAAGCTTCTTTTGGAGGAAGTTTGATAGCCGATACTTTCATATCTAAATCAGCCTCGGCTTTTTTACAACTGGAAAAAGAAAGTATTAATAGAAAAAACAAGGCTATTGATTTCATAAACATTAAATTTTAATGCTAAAAATACAAAAAATAGAATTGCTACTCTTCTTTTTTTATTTGAAGCAAAAACTTCTCAAACAATTGAATGGTTTTGGTATTAATTTCGGCATACGTCAATCGGTCTTTGGTTTGGTAAAAAAACATAAAGGAATACGGTTGATCCAGATTGTCAATCAAAAGGTGTTTGTTGAGACGATAGGTTTCGCGCAACACACGTTTGAAATAATTGCGGTCTACGGCTTTCTTAAAATTCTTTTTGGAAACCGAAACGCCCATTTTTATTTTTTCGCCTTCGCCAAAAGAACCGGCTTTATACACCAATCGCAGCGGATATTTAGATACTGATTTCCCTTCGGTAAACAATAATCCAATGGTGATTTTACTTTTTAGCTTTTCGTTTTTTGGGTAAGTGAAGTTCATTTTAATAGAAAAAAGACATAGATTTTAATGTACAAAGTTACGATTAAACGTTGAGCCTGTATATTGTTTCCGATTTAAATCGGGCTAAAAATATATTTCTTACTTTTGTGGCAAATTTTTAAAGCATGCAAAAACTAATTTCGTATCCCACTTCCGTAATTTATTATTTATGTTTCGGTCTTACATTGGTTATATTTCATCCAATTCAGTGGGTTTGCTTCAATGTTTTTGGATATCAAGCTCATAAAAAAAGTGTCGATTATTTGAATTTTTTCTTATTGAAATGCACGAACCTTTTGGGAACAACGTACAAATTTGAAAACATAGAAAGCATACCTAAAAATGTTCCACTGATTTTTGTGTCGAATCATCAAAGTATGTACGATATTATTGCTATGATTTGGTTTTTCCGCCGATTTCATTGTAAATTTGTAAGTAAGAAAGAATTAGGAAAAGGAATTCCAAGTGTATCGTTTAATTTACGTCATGGAGGCTCTGCTCTTATCGATCGTAAAGATCCCAAACAAGCCATTCCTGCCATCAAAGGATTGTCAGAATATATTGAAAAACACAACCGTTCTGCAGTCATTTTTCCGGAAGGAACACGTAGTAAGACTGGTAAACCAAAAGAGTTTGCGCAAAGCGGTTTGAAAATTTTATGTAAATATGCGCCATCGGCATATGTGGTTCCAGTAAGCATAAACAATTCTTGGAAAATAGTTAAATACGGGTTTTTTCCTTTAGGTTTAGGAAATCGCCTTACCTTTGTAGTTCATAAACCATTAGCGGTTAAGGATTATGATTTTGCTGATCTAATGGAGAAAACAGAAACAGCAGTTGTTCAAGGAATAAAAATTTAATTTATATATAATGTCAATAAAAAACATTCGATTAGAAGTAATGCAGTTTTTGGAAAAAAACGTAGACAGCTTTGTCGATCAGTATCTAATTCCAGTGGAGAAAATATGGCAACCAACGGATTTTTTGCCTAATTCTCAAAGTGATACTTTTTTTGATGAGGTCAAAGAATTACGTGAAATTGCAAAAGAATTACCGTATGATTTCTGGGTGACTTTAGTAGGTGACACGATTACTGAGGAAGCTTTACCAACCTACGAATCCTGGTTGATGGACGTAGACGGAATTGATAATGTAGAACGAAACGGTTGGTCTAAATGGATCAGACAATGGACTGGAGAGGAAAATCGTCATGGCGATTTATTGAACAAATATTTGTATTTATCAGGTCGTGTGAACATGCGTGAAGTAGAAATCACGACGCAACACCTTATCAACGACGGTTTTGATATTGGAACCGGAAGAGATCCATACAAAAACTTTGTATATACCAGTTTTCAAGAATTAGCGACCTATGTTTCTCACAACAGAGTGGCGCAAATGGCTAAAAAATATGGCGATAACAAATTGTCTAAAATGTGCAAAATGATTGCCGGTGACGAGATGCGTCATCATCATGCGTACAGCGAATTTGTAAACCGTATTTTTCAAGTTGATCCAAGTGAAATGATGCTTGCGTTTCAATACATGATGAAAGCAAAAATCGTTATGCCTGCGCATTTCTTGAGAGAATCCGGTGAAAAGATAAGCACAGCTTTCGAACAGTTTTCTGATTCGGCACAACGAATTGGAGTTTACACTGCGGCGGATTATGTGGATATCATGCAAAAACTAATAGACAAATGGGAAATCGATAAAATTTCCGGTTTGACAGATGAAGCAGAAAAAGCTCGTGATTATTTGATGAAATTACCGGGAAGAATGGCGAAAATATCGGAAAGATTAGTGATTCCAAAAGAGTCGCATATCTTTAAATGGGTGGAGCCAGCTTTAGTAAGATAGATTTTTGAATTCTAAATAAAGAATGAAGATGTTGAATTTTGAAGTTGGAGAACTTTGAAATTCAACATTTTTTTTAAAAGTATATAAACAATGACAAACCCTGATTTAATAAGCAAAACGATTCTTTTTGTAAAAGAAAAACTAGAAAATGCCGAAGGCGGACACGACTGGTTCCATATCGAAAGAGTGTTTAAGAATTCTGTTCTGATTTCAAAAAATGAAGTTTGTGATACCACTGTTGTTAAACTTGGGGCTTTGCTTCATGATATTGCCGACAGTAAGTTTCATGACGGTGATGAAACCGTTGGGCCAAGAATAGCCAGAACATTTTTGGAATCAGAAAATGTTGATGAAGAAATCATCACGCATGTGGTGAATATCATTGACAACATCTCGTACAAAGGCGGCAATTTCGAAAAGAAATTCTCTTCAATAGAATTGGATGTGGTTCAGGATGCAGACCGTTTAGATGCGATTGGCGCCATTGGAATTGCCAGAACATTCAATTATGGCGGATTCAAAAACAGAGCGCTTTACGACCCTAAAATCGCTCCAAATTCCAGCATGACCAAGGAGGAATACAAGAAGAACGATTCTCCAACGCTCAATCATTTTTATGAAAAGTTATTGCTTTTGAAAGATAAGATGAATACCGAGACCGGAAAGCAAATTGCACAAGAAAGACACCGTTATATGGAAGGATTTCTGGCGCAGTTTTATGCAGAATGGGAAGGGGAGAAATAGGATTTTTGATTGCAGATTAACGATTTTAAATTTCAGATGTTTTTTCGATTGCTGATTTTTAAATCAAAAATCAGCAATCGTTAATCAAAAATCTTAAATCGAAATCCCTTTGGCTTTCATTTCCAGAATCACATCCGAAGCGTTTTTAAAAGTTGGCGCTTGCTCAATAATGCTTCCCACTCTTTTTTTATTGAGTTTAAAGGTGATATCATTCTCTGTTGTAAACAGCAAAGCGGTTAAAAACGGGTTATTCATGTACGGAGCCAATATGATAAAAGCTTCGTCAAGCGTATGGAAACTTTCTACTTCTTCGGTTTTGTAACGCGCTGTAACCGAAAGACTAAAAACGTCATTTTCCAGTAAAACGGGACGCACATAAATATTTTTCAGTTCCGTATCACCAATGGTTTTGGCAAGTGTTAGTTTAGCGTAGGTATGGTTTTCGATGCTTTCTTTTACCTTTTCCCAGAAAAGTGCAAATACAGGTTGGAAGGACATAAGTTTAATTTTAGATGGTGTGTTATATTCCGAAACGGGTCTGTAAAATTAAGTGTTGTAAACCAAACAATCCCTTTTTAAGGAAAGATTATTTTAAATTGATAATCACTTATAAACTAAAAAGAGAACCAATGTGGCTCTCTTTTGTTATTATTTCCCAGTAAACACTGCTTTTCTTTTCTCCAAGAAAGCGGTTGTTCCTTCTTTAAAATCTTCGGTTCCAAAGCATTTTCCAAAAGCTTTTATTTCGGTTTCATAGCCGTTTTTTCCTTCTTTAAAGTTGGCATTTACCGCTTTGATGGCTTTGCCAATAGCGTAAGGAGAGTTCTTGATTATTTTATTGGCCACACTCACACAGTAATCTAAAAGTTCTGCTTCAGGGACTACGTGATTCACCAGTCCAGTTCTGTAAGCGTCTTGTGCCGTTACCATTCCTGCGGTCATAATCATTTCCATTGCACGTCCTTTTCCTATCAATTGTGGTAAGCGTTGTGTTCCTCCATAACCCGGAATTACGCCCAGCGAAACTTCTGGCAATCCCATTTTTGCATTTTCCGAAGCCACTCTGAAATGACACGCCATGGCTAATTCTAATCCGCCGCCCAATGCAAAACCATTGACTGCTGCAATTACCGGTGTTTTTAAATTCTCTATGAAATCAAATAATTTTTCTTGCCCTTCAGCTGCTAATTGCATCCCTTCTTCAATAGAAAAATTAGCAAATTCAGAAATATCAGCTCCGGCCACAAATGCTTTTTCACCACTTCCAGTTAGAATAATAGCACGAATTTCATTGTTTTTCCCTAATGTTTTGAAAGCTTTGTTCAAATCAGAAATAGTTGCAACATTCAAAGCGTTTAGTTTTGTAGGACGATTAATGGTAATCGTTGCGATGTTATTTTCAGTTGCAATTAAAATATTTTCGTAATTCATAATTGTATTTTTAAGTGTTAATTATTGGAAGTGATACAATAAAAGTAGTTCCTTTTCCAAATTCAGTTTCAAAGGTAATTGTTCCTTTATAATTTTCAATAATGTTTTTTATAATACCAAGACCAAGACCCATTCCACTGCTTTTAGTGGTGAATTTTGGTTCGAATATACGGTCGATGTCTTTGGGCTGAATGCCAATTCCATTATCGGCAACGGTGATTAGAACGTTGTTTAATTCTTTCTTTACGGACACAATGATGGACTTGTTTTCCTGCTGTTCCGGAATGGACTGAATGGCATTCTTTGCTAAATTTGTGATAATTCGAATGAGTTGCGTACGGTCAATTTTCGAAATAATTTCGGGAGAATCACTTTGAAATTCAATATATTCTTCATTGAAAATATCCATTGCAAGTTCTACTACTTCAACCACGTTTAAGGTTTCATTTTGTTGTGCTGGCATCGATGCAAAATTCGAAAAAGCAGAAGCCACCGCACTCATCGTATCAATTTGTTGAATTAAAGTTTCGGAGTAGTCATTCATTTTCTGCTTTACATTCGGATCATTCGGATCAAATTTCCGCTGAAAACTCTGCACTGTTAATCGCATTGGCGTAAGCGGATTTTTGATTTCATGTGCCACCTGTTTCGCCATTTCGCGCCAAGCTTCTTCACGTTCGCTTTGCGCTAGTTTGATGGCACTTTTCTCCAGTTCATCCACCATTCCGTTGTATGCTTTTATTAAAAGATTAATCTCTTTGCTGCTGGCTTCCAAAACAATTTTTTCGTTTTTTTGATTCAAACTCGTTTCGCTCAACTTATCTGAAATTGTTTTTAATGATTTTGTTATGTATGTAGAAAGAAAATAGGCTAATGCAAACGCGACGATAAGCATAAAAGAATATACTTGTCCCAAACTGATAAGAAAACTATTTAACTCATTTTTATAAAATTCATCGTCTTCAATATAGAGTAGATTTAAAATACCAAGCGGTTTAAACTTGTCGTCCTTTATTTGGCTGTAAGAGGAAAGACTCTTAATCCCATCAATGGTTTTAATGTCCACGTATCTTTTTTCAATAGAGGAACGAACTAATTTTAGGATGTATTTTGGGATAGGAGGAGCTACTTTATCAACAGAAAACGATTCTTTTGATGATTTCAACAACTTTCCGTCCAGACTATAAATGTTGATTTCAATGTTATGAATTTGTGCTAATTCGTGAATTTTATCTTTAAAAATTAAATCTAAATTCCCTGATGTCAACGGATATGTAGTTGTGGAAAGCACATAGTAGATATGCTCTTTTACAGCATTTTCTTTTCGCTCCAGACGTTCTTGATGGTATTCCTTGGCTTCGTTTTTAAACTGAAAAATAGAAATGGAAGCCAATAAAACGGAAGCCATTACTATCAATACAATCATCGAAAGGAAAATCCTGATTCGTAACGAAAGCATTGATATTTTGAAGCTTTTAAACATATTAAGATTGATTTCTTTCTCTGATTTTTTTATAAAATTTAAAGCCTAGCATTATCAAAACAGAAAATAAAATTATTCCTATTACACCATAAATCCAGTTAAAAGCATTTTTTAAAATTACTAAAAAAACCACTGCAAAAAGGATTATTGTCGCGCCTTCGTTCCACAAACGCATGAAGTTCGAAGTATAATTGACTTGATTATTTTGCAATTGCTTGAAAATTTGATGGCATTTTGCATGGTACAAATACAACACAAATACGAAGCCAAGTTTTACATGCATCCAAGGCATTTTTAACCAAGCATTGCCTAAATCAGTAAAAAACAACATCCAAAAAGCAAAAATACTTGCTAATATCGCCGAAGGCCAAGTGATAATATACCACATGCGATAGGTCATTATTTTGAATTGTTTTTGTAAAATTTCTTTTTCAGGCGAGGGTTTATCTGCCGCCTCTATTTGGTAAACAAATAGCCGTACAATATTAAATAGACCTACAAACCATGTGATTACAAAGATGAGGTGTAATGATTTGAGGTAATTATAATATTGATCCATCGGTAGTTTTTGTAAATTTAGTATTCATTTCTTTTTTTAGAAAATAGCCAGTCAATAGTGTTGATAAAATATCAGCAATTGGGAATGCAATCCATACTCCAAAAATACCTAAAAAATTTGGTAGAATCAGCACTAATGGAATCAGGAAAAATCCTTGTTTGCTTAAGGTCAAAAGCAATGCTTTTTTTGCCTTTCCCGCTGCTTGAAAATAAGCCGCACCAATTAGTTGAACGGCTATGATTGGCGAAGCCGCAAATACCCAGCGCAATGCTTCCGGAGTTTGGGCAATCACGAGTGGATCGGTGGTAAAAATAGCGACTATAGGTTTGGCAAAAATTAGAATAATCACAAAAATAAGGGAGGCTAAAAAGACTGCGTATTTTATCGAAAGCTGTACACTTTCTTTGACTCTTTCATAATTTTCAGCACCATAATTAAAGCCTGCAATTGGGAGAAATCCTTGCGTAATTCCCAGAATCGGGAACAAAGCAAACATCAACATTCGGCTTATAATTCCATAAATAGCAACGGAATGTTCACCACCACACGTGTATAAAGTATGATTCAGTATTATGGCTAAAATGCTCACCACACCTTGTCTCGAAAAAGTTACAAAACTCAATTCGGTTATTTCCTTTACAATAGGAATGTTGAATTTGAAATGTCTGGCTTTTAGTTTTAGTTCACTTTTAAAATAAAAAAACCAAAACACAAATAAGAAGCACGTAAAATAGGATATGGCTGTAGCCAAAGCAGCGCCAAACATTCCTAAATTCAGGTATTTTATAAAAATAATGTCTAGTAAAATATTTATAAAAGCGGGAATAATCATCGCTACCATGGCAAATTTCGCCTTGCCTTCTGCACGAATTACGTTGTTTCCCATCATGCAAAGTGCTAAAAACGGAACACTTATAATTATGGGAAAGAAAAATTCTTTTGCAGGTTCCATTATGGCTCCTTTCGCACCAAAAAGCATCAGCATTTCTTCGCTGAAAAAAAGACCAAATAGCACAAAAACAGATGCCAATAAAAAAGTCATGATGATTTGATTGCCAAAGGTATGCAATGCTTTTTCCTTGTGATTGGCTCCCAATGCCCTAGAAAGTACAGAACCTCCGCCCACACCAATCGCCATTCCCAAAGAAGAAATCAAAAAGGTGATAGGCAAGACCACGGTTACCGCCGCAATAGCTAAAGTGCCAATCCATTGCCCAACAAAAATGGTGTCGATTAAAATATTAACCGACATGAATAAAATCCCAATAGAAGACGGAACGGCTTGTTTTATCAAGAGTTTTTTGATGTCCTGAGTTCCTAACTCATCGGCGGTAACAGCCATTTATGCGTTTATTTTTTCTGAGTCAACTTTAACGGATGAAGAGGCGTTCGACCAGTTTGAAATCCAGTTGCTTACGGTTTTACACCAATCATCACTGTCATTCAAACACGGAATTGCTAAAAATGCTGACCCACCATGTTCTTTAAACTGATGATTGGCTTCCATGGCAATTTCTTCCAAAGTCTCCAAACAATCTGATACAAAAGCAGGCGTTACAACGGCAAGTTTTTTAATTCCTTTTTCAGGCATTTTGTTTATTTCCACATCAGTATACGGTGTCAACCATTTGTCTCCAGCTAATCGCGATTGAAAAGTCTGACTGTATTTTTCTTCCGGGATTCCCAGTAATTTTACCACTTGTTTGGTGGTTTCATAACATTGGTGACGGTAACAAAATTCATGTGCCGGCGAAGGCGTGTTGCAACATGAACCGTCTATTTTGCAATGTGATTTGGTGATATCCGTTTTGCGAATGTGACGCTCCGGGATTCCGTGGTAGGAGAATAATAAATGATCGTAATCAAAACCTTCTAAGTGACTTTTGATAGAATCGGCCAGATTTTGTAAATAATCAGGTTTGTTATAAAATGCAGGAACAATTGTGAATTTCATTTCCGGGAAATGCTTTTTGCGCAATTCTTCGGCCAGTTCTAATATTGTAGTCGTAGATGCCATCGCATGTTGTGGGTACAATGGAAAAAGCAGCACTTCATTCACTCCTTTGTCATGTAATTCTTGTAAACCAGATAATAAAGAAGGATTTCCATAACGCATCGCTAGTGAAACAGGAATGTCAACTAATTGCTTTACTTTCTCGTGCATTCTTTTGGAAATGACCACAAGTGGAGAACCTTCGTCCCACCATATTTTTGCGTATGCGGCAGCCGATTTTTTAGGTCTTGTTTGTAAAATTATTCCACGAACCAATAATGCTCGCAACAAAAACGGAACGTCAATTACGTATTTGTCCATTAAAAATTCATCTAAATACGGTTTAACATCCTTAGGAGTTGGACTTTCTGGAGAACCTAAATTGACTAATAATACACCTTTCATGTTTCTGGTTTTTGTTGGTACAAAAGTAAATAAACTTACTTTTTTATAAATTGTGATTAACTATTTTTTATTTATTGTTTAATATAAGAAATCAATTCTTTACTGCATATTTGGGTTGATTGACATCAAATATTTCTTTGGCGTGGTGGCAAATTTCTTTTTGAATGCCGCTATAAAATGACTTCCGGTGCTGTATCCAATTTTCAGTCCTACTTCGTTCACATTATAAGAGCCGCTGTCCAGTAATTTTCGGGCAAAATCCATTTTGTAGTCAAATAGAAATCCATAAACAGTATCGCCATAGATTTGTTTGAAACCCATTTTTAGTTTCTTTAGATTCAAACCTATTTCATCGGCTAATTCCTGCAATCCTGGCGGTTCGGCCATATTGGCAATGATGATTTCTTTGGCTTTTCTAATTTTCATTACATTATCCTCATCAATTAAAAACGGACATTGTTCTGCATTTGGATCTTCGGTTCTATTGAAATACAAACTCAATAATTCGTATCCTTTTCCTTTATAATACAGGTTTTTTATAGAAGGATGCAAACTGTAATGAAACAGTTGCGACAAAACAATTGCCATCGAAGGGCTGATATTTCCTTCGTTATAATATTTTTTGTCTTTATTATCGGCACTTAAAAAAGTAATATAATCGGCTTCGGTCGAAAATAAAGCATGAAACTTCTTGATGGAAATAATCACAGAAATCACCCAGGAATTTGGCGCCAATTCCAGATGTAAAGGCAATTCCTTTTGTGGATTGTACAAAAGCAATGATTTTTCCTCTTTCAGTTCCAAAGCATAATTGCCTTGGTTGAAAATGAATTTTGCATTTCCTTTTAATCCAAAATGAAACTGAATCAATCCGCTGCTTACTTCACGTTGGGCTTGAAAGACATCGGTGCCGTCATTCTGAAAGCGAATTAAGGTAAAGTCATCTTCAATTTTTATAATTTCTTGAGAACTCATAGCGATGTTTTTTTAATGTAAAAATGATAATTATCAGGTTGTTTTATTTAGAAACGCTCTAAATAGGGCGATTAAAAGAACCCATTTCTGCTACAAAAATAAGGGTTTTTATAATAAAACAACGATTTAAAACCAAAAAATCACATAGCGATACAAAAAGAACTTCTAGCGTTACTTTTATAAATACTATAGTTCTAATTTTGTTCCACTTTCTGGAAAAGTGCAAATATGGAAAACAATAACACATCAAAGCATCACTATTTTTACGCAGTTGGATTGAGCTATAAAAAAGCGGATGCGGAGATTAGAGGTAAGTTTAGTTTAGACGCCGCTGCAAAAACGCGTTTACTGGAACAAGCTAAGAATGAAGGAATAGAGAGTTTAATAGTCACTTCTACCTGCAATCGTACTGAAATTTACGGTTACGCAGAACACCCGTTTCAATTAATCAAATTAATTTGTGAGAATAGTCAAGGCTCTGTTGAAGCATTTCAAAAAGTGGGTTTTGTCTATAAAAATCAAGAAGCCATCAGTCACTTGTTTCGTGTAGGAACCGGTTTAGACAGTCAAATTCTTGGTGATTTCGAAATTATCGCGCAAATAAGAAATTCTTTTTCACAATCAAAATCATTGGGTTTAGCCAATGCTTTTATGGAAAGATTGGTGAATGCCGTTATCCAAGCCAGTAAAAAAATAAAAACCGATACGGAGATCAGCTCAGGCGCTACTTCAGTTTCTTTTGCTGCGGTTCAATATATTTTCAAGAATGTAGAAGACATTGGAAACAAAAACATTCTATTATTTGGTACTGGAAAAATTGGTAGAAATACCTGTGAAAATTTAGTGAAGCACACTAAAAACGAACACATTACGCTGATTAATAGAACCAAAGAGAAAGCAGAAAAATTAGCCGGAAAATTGAATTTAATTGTAAAAGATTATTCGGAACTGCATTTGGAATTACAAAAAGCAGATGTTGTTGTGGTAGCTACCGGCGCACAAAATCCAACTATTGACAAAGCGATTCTGAATTTGAAGAAACCACTTTTGATTTTAGATTTGTCCATTCCGAAAAATGTGAATGAAGATGTTCAGGATTTAGAAGGCGTTACGCTGATTCACATGGATTATTTGTCTCAAATGACAGATGAAACTTTAGAAAATAGAAAAAAACACATTCCTGCCGCTGAAGTTATCATCGAAGAAATAAAAGAGGAATTTATTACCTGGACCAAAGGCAGAAAATTTGCCCCGACAATCAATGCTTTAAAAGCAAAATTGAATGCGATAAAAACATCCGAATTGGATTTCCAAAGTAAGAAAATTTCAAACTTCAACGAAGAGCAAGCCGAAATAATCAGCAACCGAATTATCCAAAAAATAACGACACATTTCGCTAATCATTTGAAAGATGATGATACGATGGTGGATGAAAGTATCGAATGGATTGAGAAAGTTTTCAAAATAGGAGCGACTACAAAATAATGAATAAAACGATACGCATAGGAACCCGCGACAGCGAACTCGCACTTTGGCAAGCCCATAACGTCGAAAAAAAACTAAATGATTTAGGGTATAAAACCGAAATCATAGCGGTGAAATCACAAGGAGATATCATCCTTGACAAACCACTTTACGAATTAGGAATCACAGGAATTTTCACTAAAACACTAGATATCGCCATGATCAACGGTCAGGTTGATATTGCGGTGCATTCGATGAAAGATGTTCCTACGGCTTTGCCAATAGGGATTGTACAAGCGGCCGTTCTGGAAAGAGCGAATACGTTGGATATTTTGGTATACAAAGGAAACCTTGATTTTCTTAACGGAGCAGGAACAATTGCCACAGGAAGTTTGCGTCGTCAGGCACAATGGTTGAATAAATATCCCAATCATACCGTTGTTGATTTACGTGGAAACGTCAATACGAGAATGCAGAAATTGCAGGAAAGCGATTGGAACGGAGCTATTTTTGCTGCGGCAGGATTGGAAAGAATCAACTTGAAACCTTCCAATTATATTGATTTGGATTGGATGATTCCAGCGCCGGCTCAAGGCGCAATGGTAATTGTTGCTATGGCAAATGATGAATTTTGCAGAGAAGCCGTTTCTGAATTGAATGATATTGAAACCGAAATATGTACACATATTGAAAGACAGTTTCTAAAGACACTCGAAGGCGGTTGTACGGCACCAATTGGCGCTTTAGCAGTTTTTGTAGAAGATGATATTTTGTTTAAAGGTGTTTTGTTTTCTATCGATGGAAAGCAAAAAATCGAAATCGAAAAAACCGTTCCGATGCAAGAATGGAAGAAATTAGGCTTTTATTGTGCCAAAGAAATTTTAGAAAATGGCGGAGCAGAATTGATGACAGCAATTAAAATTAATTTGAAAAAATAATGAGTCAAACAAGCATTTTATCCACCAAAACATTGTCGGCAGAACAAAGGCAAGTATTTCTTGATGCTAATTTTGATCTTTTAGAACAAGATTTTATCGAAATAAAAAACAACCTTTTTGAACTGAAAACAATCAACAACAACTTAATTTTTAGCAGTCAAAATGCTGTTTTAAGTTTGATAGAACAAAACGGTTGGGAAGTTTTAAAGACGAAACCTGTTTTTTGTGTCGGTATTAAAACCAAGGAATTACTCGAATCGCATGGCTTTACAGTTGATGTTTATTTGGATTACGCATCTGAATTAGCCGAAATAATCACTTTAATTTACAATAAGGAAAGCTATACTTTTTTGAGCGGAAATTTGCGTAAAGAAACGTTGCCAGAAGCATTAAAAAGTGCAGGAATAACTTTTAACGAAATCGAAGTTTATCAAACAACACTTGCGCCTTTTAAAATATCAGACCAAGAAAATTTTGACGGAATTCTGTTTTTTAGCCCATCTGGCGTTGAAAGTTATTTGACAAATAATAAAATCAAGAATGAAGTTTGTTTTTGCATAGGCACTACTACAGCATCAGCATTAGAAACAAAGAAAATTAAAAACATAGTAATTGCCGAAACGCCAACTATCGAAGAGGTGATTGAGGAAGTTATTGAATATTATAAAACGGAAAGCATCTAGCAATCTGCTAAAATTTAAATACATGATTAAGAACGACCTATTTTTAAGAGCACTAAAAGGAGAAACAGTACAACGTCCACCAGTTTGGATGATGCGTCAAGCCGGAAGATATTTACCGGAATTCATCGCTTTGCGTGATAAATATGATTTTTTCACCCGTTGTCAAACTCCGGAATTAGCTGCTGAAATCACCGTACAACCAATAAGAAGAATTGCTCCGGATGCTGCGATTTTGTTTTCGGATATTTTGGTAATTCCGCAAGCAATGGGAATTGAAGTGTTGATGAAAGAAAATTTTGGTCCGTTTTTACCAAATCCTATTCGTACGATTCAAGATGTGGAAAAAGTTATCGTTCCAGATGTAAATGAAACATTAGGGTACGTTTTTGACGCTATCAAATTGACCAAAGAAATGTTGAATGATGAGGTGCCGTTAATTGGTTTCGCAGGTTCACCTTGGACAATTATGTGTTATGCAGTAGAAGGGAAAGGTTCTAAAAGCTTTGACATGGCTAAAGGGTTTTGTTTCCAACATCCAGAAGCAGCTCATGTTTTATTGCAAAAAATCACGGATACCACTATTTTATACCTAAAAGAAAAAGTAAAAGCGGGAGTAAATGCCGTTCAAATTTTTGACTCTTGGGGCGGAATGCTATCTCCGGTAGATTATCAGGAATTCTCATGGAAATACATCAACCAAATCATTGAAGCTTTGGCAGATGATGCTCCGGTAATTGTTTTCGGAAAGGGATGTTGGTTTGCGCTTGGCGAAATGGGAAAAAGTAGAGCTTCTGCGTTAGGAGTTGATTGGACTTGTTCTCCAAGAAATGCAAGATACTTGTCAGGTGGGAATATAACGTTACAAGGAAATTTTGATCCGTCAAGATTGTTGTCGCCAATTCCTGTTATTAAGAAAATGGTACACGAAATGATCGATGAATTCGGAAAAGACAAATACATCGTGAATTTGGGTCACGGAATTTTACCAAATATTCCTGTGGATCACGCAAAAGCGTTTATTGATGCAGTGAAGGAATACAATCAGTAGTCAGTCACAGTCACAGTTTTTACTTTCCATTTTTGGAATTTAAAAACTGCTGCTGAAAACTAATTTATAATGAAAGAACAATTTTATTCTTACATACAAAACCTTCAAGATCAAATCTGTAAAGGATTAGAAGCAGTTGAAGGTCAAGCCAAATTCCGTGAAGATCTTTGGGAACGTCCGGAGGGCGGCGGCGGAAGAACCCGCGTGATAGAAAACGGAACTGTTTTCGAAAAAGGCGGAGTGAATATTTCAGCCGTTCACGGGAAACTACCCGAAGCCATGCAAAAGATGTTCAATGTGGGCGAAGCTGATTTTTTTGCCTGTGGACTGAGTTTGGTTTTGCATCCCAAAAATCCAATGGTGCCAACTGTTCACGCGAACTGGCGTTATTTCGAAATGTACGATGACAATGGAAACGTAATCCAGCAATGGTTTGGCGGTGGACAGGATTTAACACCGTATTATCTGTTTGAAGAAGATGCAATCCATTTTCATCAAACCTGTAAAACAGCTTGTGACAAACACAATCCAGAGTTTTATCCAAAATATAAAAAACAATGCGATGCTTATTTTTGGAACGCACATCGTAATGAAGCACGCGGAATTGGCGGATTATTTTTCGATTATTGCAAAGCAACAGATGCAATGTCAATGCAAGATTGGTACAACTTTGTAGCCGAAGTCGGAAATAGTTTCCTGGAAGCGTATGTTCCAATCGTAGAAAAAAGAAAAGATTTACCGTATACTCCTGAGCAAAGAACTTGGCAGGAAATTCGTCGTGGTCGTTATGTGGAGTTTAATTTGGTACACGACAAAGGCACTTTATTTGGACTAAAAACCAATGGAAGAATCGAAAGCATCCTGATGAGTTTACCACCACATGTGCAATGGGTGTACGACCATCACGCAGAAGCAGGAAGCGAAGAAGAAAAATTAGTAAACGTATTAGAGAATCCAAAAAGTTGGATTGCAGATTGATGATTAACGATTTTTGATTGCAGATTTTCTGCTATCACCAATTTGTTTTTAAATCATAAATCTGCAATCGTAACCCGAGAGCTTTGCTCGAATTGGCGAAGCAATCTAAAATCAGAAATCATATGTTCCCATTACACAGAGGCAGAAGATTAAGAACAAACGAATCCATTAGAAGTTTAGTTCGTGAAACCAGTTTAAGTCCAGCGGATTTTATGTTTCCCATGTTTATTGCAGAAGGCGAAAATGTACAAGTGGAAATTCCTTCCATGCCAGGAATATTTCGTCGTTCCATCGATTTAACGGTAAAAGAAATCCATGAATTATTCGATTTAGGCATTCGTGCGGTGAATATTTATGTAAAAGTAAGCGAGAATTTAAAAGACAATACCGGATTGGAAGCATGGAATCCAAACGGATTGATGCAAAACGCCATTCGTGCCATCAAAGCCGCTTGTCCGGAAATGATTGTAATGCCAGACGTAGCTTTGGATCCATATTCTATTTATGGACATGATGGAATCATTGCAAACGGAGATGTAGAAAATGATTCGACGAACGGAGCCTTGGTAAAAATGGCGGTTTCTCATGCACAAGCGGGTGCCGATTTTGTTGCGCCTTCTGACATGATGGACGGACGCGTATTGCGTTTGCGTGAAGGTCTGGATGCTGCCGGTTTTCATAACGTGGGTATCATGAGTTATTCTGCAAAATACGCATCAGCATTTTACGGACCGTTTCGTGATGCGTTAGACAGCGCTCCTGTTGATGCCACTGAAATTCCAAAAGACAAAAAGACCTACCAAATGGATTATGCCAATCGAATCGAAGCCATTAAAGAAGCGTTGTGGGACGTGGAAGAAGGGGCTGATATGGTTATGGTAAAACCAGGAATTGCGTATTTAGACATCGTTCGCGAGGTCAAAAATGCCGTAAATGTTCCGGTAACGGTATACCACGTTTCGGGAGAATATGCGATGATCAAAGCTGCCGCCGAAAGAGGTTGGCTAGATCATGATAAAATTATGATGGAACAATTAATGTGTATCAAAAGAGCCGGAGCCAGTTTAATTTCGACTTATTTTGCCAAAGAAGCTGCGATACTTTTAGGGAAGTAAAAACTTACGAAAAAAAGTGTACCTTCGTCGAAAATTTAAGAAATACTCCATATGAAAAAAGGATTACTAGTAGCCATGATGTTAGCTTGTATTGCAACGTCAGCGCAAAAAATTAAAATTAAAAAGGATAAAATCAGTATCGATGAAACTGAAGTTGCTATTTTAGATAAAGAAAAGTTAGTATACAAAATCCTTTCTTTAGACAATAGACCAATCTTTTCAATTGAGAGAAAAGCTACAGCTTTATTAGATGGTTCGCTGGTTTACTGGAGTTTGTTAACTGATTTAAATACTAATAAAACAAATGAAATAGTTGATTACGGTCAAGATCAAGGTTTGAGTTTTCAAAATGCTATTGTTGCGAGTGTTTGTAATGATAAATACAGATTTATTAGCGCAGCAGGAATTGATGAAAAAGCAGTAACAGCGTTTATAAATGGTACACCAACTGATATAGAAAAAGTTTTTGCAGAGGCTAACTTAAAAACGAAAAATGAGCTAAAAGCGGATAACGATTTGATGGTTAAGGCAAAAGTATCAGTTAAAAATAGTGATATTTTTCAAATGCAAGATGTTGAAGGTAAGCAAACTAATGTCGTAATTGGATCAGTAAATAAAAAAAACGTGGTTTTTATTGCTGGTTTTCCGCCAAGTCTAGTATACGAGGTTAAGTCGTTATATAGCGAATTAGATAACAACAGCCGAAAACAAAATAGATCAAGAGAAATAGGAAGCTGGTATGCCACTAAAACAGGATATAAGAATCCAAATACGGACAAAAACGTCAAAAACGAAATCATTACTTCAGATAATAAATATTTTAGACTAAGAGGATCTGTCTCAGGTCTGGAGAAAATAAGTTCAGCGGGTTTGGAAAATGGAGATATTGAAACCTATGGAGGCGAAAGTACACTTTCTAACAGGATTGTAGCTAAATTACTTTCTAACGGTTACAAATTTGAAGCTATGAAATAAAATTGCAGTAGTAATTTGACATCTCTGTTGAATAAATTATTATAAGAAGTATCCAAAATCATAAATTATGATTTAAAGATTTGAAATACAAAGCCATTCGCTATTCGAATGGCTTTCTGTTTTTTTAAACTAACGTTAGTTTGCTTTTTTTCTCCGCGAAAATCTATTGGAATAACAAATAAAACTATGGTTTATAATTTGATAAAGATTTTAAATGAATTAAATTTGAGTACAAAACATTTCAAATTGTGAAAAAATTAATTTTTATTGGATTTGCCATTTTAGCCTTTTTTTCTTGTAAAAAAGAAGAAGTCAAAAAAGAATCTTTATACCCAACTTCTACAGAAGAAATCGCCCAGACTCCTGAGAAATTAGGGGAAGCAATTTTTCAAGGAAAGGGAAATTGCGTTGCCTGTCATGAAGTAGACAAAAAATCAATTGGTCCAAGTATTCAGGATATTGCAAAAATATACAAAGACAAAGGCGGAAACATTGTTGAATTCCTGAAAGAAAACGAAAAGCCCATTGTCGATCCAAGTCAATATGAGGTGATGAAAACCAATTTTGCAATAACAGAAGAGATGTCTGATGAGGAATTGAAAGCCTTAGAAGCTTACATGTATTCAAATTTGAAATAGTCTTAGCATTTTTAGGAGCTAATCCCGCTTTCCGCTATATCTTTATGTTTTTGGCAGCAAAAACATAAAGGATGCCGCTTTTATCGGGGCTAAAATACAAGAACCATTCGTCTCTGCGAATGGTTTTTTTATGTTTAAAACGTTTTAAGTTTTATTTCTTTCTGAACTTTGTTACTTCTTCATGAACAATGTGGTTAATTTTTTTATCTTTAAAATATGGAAATAGCATACATCAAAACCCCTTTAGGAATTGCCACAATAACAGGCGATGAAAATGGAATATCCGTAATTTCAGTTACCGAAGAAGGACAGATTTCAACTACAATTTCAGCGGTTTTACAAGAAGCCGTTACCCAGCTCAACGATTATTTTGAAGGCAAACGAACCGATTTTGGCTTTGCACTCAATCCAAAAGGTACTGAATTCCAACAAAAAGTCTGGAAAGGATTACTCGAAATTCCTTTTGGGAAAACCATGTCCTATATGGATTTATCCAAAAAACTGGGCGATGTCAAAGCCATTCGTGCCGTCGCTTCTGCCAACGGGAAAAACCCGCTTTGGATTGTCGTTCCGTGTCACAGAGTCATTGGAACAGATGGTTCATTAACAGGATATGCAGGCGGTTTGTGGCGAAAAAAATGGTTATTGGAACACGAAAATCCGACCACACAACAAAGTCTATTTTAAAATCAGACTTCTTAGATTTTTAGATGGTTAGACACATTAGATTTCTTTGATTGTTAGAAATTTAGATTGTCTCAGATTCAAAAAAATCGATCAAGTTTACTAATTTAGGTTTTTGTATTTAATCTAAAAATCTAAGAAGTCAAAAAATCTAACAAATGTAGCTGATGATAGAAAAAATAAACCTCAATAACATTCTGTTCCTCGATATAGAGACTGTTCCGGAAGCCGAAGATTTCAATGCTTTGGATACCGAAATGAAAGATCTCTGGGAGCACAAAACCCAATACCAGCGCAAAGACGAATACACAGCCGAGGATTTTTACGACCGTGCGGGAATTTGGGCCGAGTTTGGGAAAATCGTTTGTGTTTCGGTGGGTTATTTTACCATCAAAGGCGATATTCGAAATTTTAGGGTGACTTCTTTTTTTGGAGAAGAAAAGAAAATATTGTTGGATTTCAATAATTTGCTGAACAATCATTTCAATCAGCCACAACATGTTTTGTGTGGTCACAATGCCAAGGAATTTGATATTCCTTTCCTCGCAAGACGAATGATTATAAACCAAATTGCTATTCCCAACAAGTTGAACCTATTTGGGAAAAAACCATGGGAAATACCACATTTAGATACGTTGGAATTATGGAAATTTGGAGATTATAAACACTACACTTCCTTAAAGTTAATGTGTAAAGTACTTGGGATTCCTTCTCCAAAAGGCGATATCGACGGCAGTCAGGTGGGGCATGTTTTCTATGTAGATAAAGACATTGACAGGATTGTAACGTATTGTGAAAAAGACACCATTGCCGTAGCTCAAATTTTCCTTAGATTGCGAAGAGAGGATTTGTTGATTGAGGAGGAAATTATTCATGTTTAGATTGTCGCAAACCAATCGGGGTTCAAAATCCTGATGAGGTTTATTAATAAATATTTACATTTACAAAAATTATAGATTATGGTATTGAGTAGATTCTGGTTGGTTATTTTTATTTCAGCAATTGTATTTGTAGTGTTTAGTTTGTTTTCTGGAGACAGTTATACTATTGACCACGTTTTGAACGGAAAGAAAGATGATCCAATTCTGGTTTCGGAGAAATTTGCCGAAGAACTTCCTGCTTTTATAAAAGACAGCATTAAGACAGCACCAGAACAGACCATGATTATCAATCGTGATACCCTGAATGCGGATACGACTTATGTTTTTAAAAACAAAACAGTAAAAATTTATAGTGGTGTTCAAAAATCTGATGGTTTATTGCCAACGTGTAAAAGTACTTTACTAGATTTAATCCTTCCGCTGATGGCTTATTTGGCTTTTTTCTGTGGATTGATGGAACTTTTAATCATTTCTGGAGCTTCTGGAAAGTTGGCTAAAGCATTGAGTCCTGTTTTTGTAAAAGTGTTTCCGAGTATTCCTGAAAACCATCCTTCTATTTCCTACATGACTTTAAACTTTGCTGCTAATTTTCTGGGCTTAGATTCGGCTGCAACTCCTTTTGGTCTAAAAGCGATGGAGAGTTTACAAGAAATAAATCCAGAGAAAGATAAGGCGAGTGATGCTCAGATTATGTTCATGTGTTTGCACGCTTCGGGTCTTACTTTGATCGCTACTTCTATTATAGGATACCGTGCAGCTGCAAACGCAAGTAATCCTGCGGATGTGATGTTGCCTTGTATTATCACTTCTTTTATCGGTACAATTGCAGCTTTTCTGATCGTTGGAATCAAACAAAAAATCAATTTTAGAAGTGCTTCTTTGGTTATCGTATTGATGACATTAATAGCTGCAATTGTTGGTTTGTTGATGTATGTAAATCATTTGGATTTAATTGGAAAAAACTATTTTACCTCTAATCTTTCTGCTTTAATATTAATTGGAATAATTGCCTTTACCTTGATCTTTTCGTTTATTCATGAGAAAAAATTTACTGAGGCATCAACGACCGTTTTTGAAAGTTTTGTAGTGGGAGCCAATAATGGTGTGAAAACTGGCGTGACTATTTTTCCTTATGTTTTGGGAATGCTGGTTGCCATTTCTTTATTCAGAAACAGTGGTTTATTTGAAATTATTAGCAATTGGATCGCTTTCATTTTTTCAAATATGGGAGTAAGTAAAGAAATTACAGATGCTTTACCGGTTGCTTTACTTCGTCCTTTTAGTTCGGCCGGATCAAGAGGATTTTTGATTGATTCGATGAATACTTTTGGTGCCGATTCCTTAACGGCAAGATTGAGTAGTATTTTTCAATGCAGTGCCGAAAGTACTTTTTATGTGATTGCAGTTTATTTTGGTTCTGTAAATATTAAAAACACTCGTTATGCACTAGGAACGATGCTTTTAGTAGATTTGATTTGTGTGATTACGGCTATTTTTGTAGCGAGTTGGTTCTTCTAGATGAGATGATTTATCATTAATGCGTTCCGAAAGGATAGTTTGTAGTGTTTGGGAATAATTACACCATTTTTACTTTTGTAATTATTGTAATAAACAACCGTACAGTTTGTCATTTCGACGAAGGAGAAATCTCATCAAGTTATTCAGATTGTGTGATTCCTCCTTCGTCGGAATGACAATATTGCCAATAAATATTCCAATATTTTTAAAAATAAAATGGTATTACCAGTTAAAAACAATCAATATGAAAAATATTTTCGACAAGAAAGACAATCAGGAGCTTATTGCGAGAGTGCAAAAGTTAACGTCAGCTTCTAAAAGTACTTGGGGGGAAATGTCGGTTTCCCAAATGGTGCTGCACTGCCAGAAACCACTGGATGTTGCCGAAGGTAAATTGGAACTAAAAAGGAATATTATTAGTTTTCTTTTTGGTAAAATGGCAAAGAAAAGTTTTTTACAAAATGAATATTTTAAGAAAAACTTGCCAACCGATAAAAGATTTATCATTAAGTCATCTCCCGATTTCGAGAAAGAAAAAGAAGTATTATGCAGCCAAATTGCTCGCTTTGGAGCCATGGGGCCAAGAATCATAGCGAATAGCAGGCATCCTTTTTTTGGTGAAATGACCGAAGAGGAATGGGGAATTTTGCAATACAAACATCTGGATCACCACTTGAAGCAATTTGGCTGTTAAAAATTAGATCCGGAATATCATTTTAAAAAAGGCCAATGCAGCAAGAAAATAATTTGCACCGCCTTGTTGATGTTTGTTTCTCTAATTTTGGATCTGATTTGATATAAAGCCTTACCCATTTGAGTTTCCACCGTTTTTACGGAAATTTCCAGATGCGATGCAATTTCCTCATAGGTCAAGCCTTCCGTTTTACACATGATGAAAATTTCTTTTCTTTTAGGGGGAAGTTGTTCTATTATTTGCGCTATATACCTTAATTTTTGTTGAGTATATTCTTCATCGCTTTCTATCAGTTCAAGAACGGCCGTTTTTTGATTTTTTTCAGATAAACTTTCCTTACGCTTATCTTTTTTGTATTCGTTTATAAAGGAATAATAAGCAGCCTTATACAAGTAACTTTTTATGGAGCTGGTAATTTCTATTTCACTTCTATTTTTCCAGAGTCTGAAAATTACTTCTTGAACAATATCCTCTGCTTTATCGTAATCTCGTGTCAGACCATTTATATAATGTACAATGTCTTTGTATTTATTCGCATATAAATATTTATAGGCCTCCTCATTTCCGTTTTTGAGGGCTTCAATCAAATAATTATCATGTTTGAAGGAATGAATCATAATTTTTTAACGTTGATTTATTGGTTGTTAGAAATTAAAATAAAAAAAAACAGAAAAAAAATTAAAATGAGTAGGGGTATTTGTTTTTTCAACTGTCATATGAAAAGCGAATTAACATAAAATTAAGTTAAAACACAACTTTAAGATAAAAAACACGGAATGTATATAAGAAACATAGAGACAATCTTGTTAAAATACTTTAGCGGGGACGCAACTATTGAAGAGGTTGATTTTTTGGAAGAGTGGATTTCTGATAATCAGCAAGAATACATCGATGCAGTTAAAGTTTATTTCTCGACAATAGAATCGAAACAGCATATAGATACTGATTTGGCGTACCAAAAGTTTATTGAAAAAATAAATGAAGTTAAGGTAGTCGCTATAACGAAACCTAAGTTGACCTATAAAATTTTAAAATATGCGGCGGTATTTATTGGTGTGTCAATAAGCTCTTTTTTATTGTATCAGAATATTTACAAACAAGATTTAGGTTTGTCCGTAACTAATGTGAAAGCCTATGACAGAGCCACTTTGGTATTGGCGGATGGCACAGAAGTTGTTCTGGAAGAGCATCAAAATGAAGAGATCAAAACAGATGCCGGTGTTAAAATTGTAAACAATGCCAAAGTGTTAAAGTACAGTACGGTTGATAATTCTGTAAATACAGATCCAAGTAAAGTTGCCTACAATACACTGCATGTGCCTAATGGAGGAATTTATCAAATCGAGTTGCCGGATGGTTCAAAAGTTTGGTTGAATTCGGCCACTTCGTTAAAATTTCCAACACAGTTTGTTGGCAATCAAAGAGTGGTTTCTATTGATGGGGAAGCTTATTTTGAAATTCAAAAAGACAAGAAAAAACCGTTTATAGTTAAAACCGAAACGGCAGCCGTAACAGTTTTGGGAACGCATTTTAATGTGAATTCTTATAGTGAGGATGATTTTTTTGCCACCACATTAGTTGAAGGAAGTGTCCAACTGAGTGCTTCGAATCCAGGGGGGGCAACGATGATTTTGAAACCGGGTCAAAAAGGAAGCTTATTCAAAGACAATAATTCCTCAATAAGCGTAAAAGAGGTTGATGTGTATCAAGAAATAGCATGGAAAGATGGGAAGTTCTTTTTTGAAAAAGAAAAGTTAGGAACCATTATAGCCAAATTAAGCAGATGGTATAATGTGGATTTTATATTTGAAAATCAGTCTGTTGCAAATTATACTTTTACGGGTGTTGCTAAAAAAGATCAGCCTGTTGAATATTTGTTGGATATTATAAGTAAAACTTCTGATGTGAGGTATGAAATAGTTAAAAAAACCAAGACTAACAGAAAGCTTATAAAAATAAGGAAGAAGTAATAAAAAAAGCTAGAAAAATGCGCCAACATTTCCCTAGCTATAAACTTTAATCATTAAAAAAACTCTGGACAAGAGCTATTTATTAACCATTAAACAACCAAATTTATGAAAAAAATATTAGACTCAGTTGATGTCGAGGTATTAAGTAAATAAAAAAATAAATATTTGAGCAATGAAGAAATCAAATATTCTTTTTACAACTTTTTTTAGCATCACTTATTTCCTCCAGAAATCTTCAATCATACCTTTGAAAATATGGAAAACTGAGTAATATCTTTATGTTGATTTTATTGAAAAAACATATTTTTAGCACAAAAAAAACGCATAATGTTTTTTTGTGCTAAAAAAATAAAAATATTCTGTGCTCGAGCACATTTTTTTTGTATTTTCCTTGTTTTATTGAGATTTAATATATAGATTGGTCATGTATTAATGAATTAAATCACTTGGAGGGTGAAATTAATTTAATTGAATTAAAAGATTTAAATGTTTTGTCAAAATATTGATATACAGAATATTAAATGCGTAAAATAAGTCTATACTTGTGTTGCGGATGGTTGAAAATTATGTAAGATTTTTTAGAAGTTATCAGTTCTTTGACCGTTGAATTAAGAGATTTTTTCTGGTTGAAAAAAAACAAAAAAGAACCTAAAAAATCAGACTATGTTTTTTAGAAAAACAAGAAAAAGAATAAAAATTGTGGTTCCCAATTGCGGAGTCAATTTATGAATAGCCAGTAGGAATTTGTTGGATAGTATTTGCAAGATTTGCAATGTGTAAGTTTAAAATGCTAAAAAACAGGAAAAAATAAAACCACGAAACAAGTAGTAAAATAAAACCAGGAAAATGCGCCAACATTTTCCTGGTTATAAACTATTTAATCATTAAAAAAAAACTCTGGACAAGAGATTATTTACTAACCATTAAACAACCAAATTTATGAAAAAAACGTTAGACTCAGCAGATGTTGGGATGTTAACTAAACAAAAAAAATTAATCCTTTGGATAATGAAGAAATCACTATTCTTTTTTATTGCCTTATTTAGCATTACTTCTTTTGGATACACTCAAAATTTTTCTTTAAACCTAGGTAAAGTTACTTTACACGAAAGTTTTGACAGAATAAAAAAAGCAGGGAATGTGACGATGTTTTATAGTGATGATGAGCTAAATGTAGATAAGTTGGTTCGTGTTAAATTCACTAATAAAACGGCATTGGAAATGGTTTCGGATTTAGTTGGGCCAAATTTTGAAGTGAAGTTAGTTGATAATTCAGTTATACTGATTGTGCCAATTTCAAAAGAAGCAGCTTTAGCAATTAAAGAACTAGCTGACATTACGGTTACCGGAAAAGTAACGGGTGAATTAGGGGAGAACTTGCCTGGAGCATCTGTTAAAATTAAGGGGACGAACAAGGTGGTATCTACAGATGTTGATGGAAGCTTTAGCATCGTAGCTAAAGATACGGATGTTTTGGTGGTTTCCTTTATTGGATATACCACTAAAGAAGTACCGGTTGGTAGTCAAAAACAATTTAACATCAGACTTAAACCGGCACAAAACGAATTAAGTGACATTGTCGTTATCGGGTACCAAAAGGCGCATAAAAAAAATGTGAATGCTGCAGTTGCCAGTATAAGCAGCAAGCAATTGGAATCGATACCTGTATTGAGTGTTTCTGCTTTGATTGCCAGTTTATCCACAGGGGTTATGACCCCAACACAAAGTGGGGCTCCCGGAGCAAGGGGTTCTGTCGTGATCCGTGGTAACTCGAATGTGTCAGGAGCTGTTGATGGTACTGGGTATAGCAACCCGCTTTATGTAATTGATGGTGTGCAAACTTCTTTGGAAGATTTGGCAGGATACAATACCTCTAATACCGACTTTTTGGCTTCATTGAATCCAAATGATATTGAAAGTATTGATATGTTGAAAGATGCTTCGGCTGCTGCCATTTATGGATCACGTGGTGCCAACGGGGTAATCATTATCACGACCAAAAAAGGGACAGCATTAGACAAGCCGGAATTTAATTTTACAATGAATACCGGTGTTACACCAATTCCGGAATTGGTTCCTATGCTGGTAGGTTCTGCAGAAAGAAATGCCAAAATGGGTATGATTGACAGATGGTGGAAAACAGGATATGCGCAAAGTGTGGAAGTACCAATAATGTTGTCTGACAGTTTGAATCCTGCATTCAATAATAATGTAGACTATCAAGGGTTGTTTTATAGAACGGGTCTCTTCCAAAAGTATAATTTAAGCGTTAGAGGCGGATCAGAAGTTTCTAATTACAGAGTGTCTTTAGGGTATGATAACGTAGAGGGGGTAATACAAAACTCTGGTTTTAAACGTTATACCTTTACGACGAATCTTAATTCTAAAATTGGGAAGAAGTTTGAAAACCAACTTAGAATAAATGCAGTTTTTACGGATAATCAAACGGGTCAAGGAAATCCGGATCAAAACAATTATCAATTTAATACCTCCCTGCCTACGGATCCTGCCGATTTAAATTCGTCCTTATTTTATCTTTCGGATGCTAAAAAGCTATCATTCAGGGGAGAATTGAGCGAAAAATTGAATACCGATGAGGCTATTCAAACTACGTTTTCAAACCTTTCAAGATTTGATTTCACCAATGCGCTGAGTCTTAGCGCCCAATTTAGTTTTGTATATAGTTCCCAAAAGAAAAACTTTTACGAGCCCTCAACGCTACGGGAGGAAGGGGACGGTTTTGCCAGTTATGCGCTATATACCCGTAAAAATTTATCGTCAGATATCTATTTGAATTATTTTAAAAAGATTAAAGACCACACTCTTAGTGCTGTTTTAGGGACTAAAACAGATTATAACAAATTTGAGGATATGGGACTTTGGGGCCAAGGTTTTGGTGTTGATGCGATCCAGGTAATCAACGATCGATATACCACAGCACAAATAAATGGATATACAAAAATCGAATCTAACGCATTGCAGTCCTATTTCGGGCGATTTGGGTATCAATTCAAAGATCGTTATATGGTTAATGCTACCTTGAGTAGAGATGGATCTTCCCGTTTTGGTAAAAACGTGCGTTATGCAAATTTCTCAGCCGTAGATGTGGGTTGGGTATTTTCTGACGAACCATTTATCAAAGATAATATTTCATCGATTTTGAGTTATGGGAAATTTAGAGCCAGTTATGGTGTAAATGGCAAACAGTTTACTGAAAACTTTTTAAGATACGGATCGTATAGTCTAGGGTATGGAGGAAACCCTCTATGGTCAAATCTTATGGCTGTAAGTACATATGGTGGAGTAAGCGGGGTAGTCCCTAATTATAATACTCTTGGAAATCCTGAATTGTCATGGGAAAATTCTAAGCAATGGGATTTGGGTTTAGATTTGGATTTTTTTAATAACAGATTGAACATAACCTTTGATGCATACAATAAGAAAACTGACAAATTGTTATTTGATATTCTATTACCGCAACATTCGGGTTTTAATAAAACAAAAGACAATGTTGTTGGTGTGATGAACTATGGATGGGAAAGCATGTTTAAATGGCAAGTTTTTCCAAGAGCGAATGATTGGAATTTAGAATTAACTTTGGGTCTAACCCAAAACAAAAATTACGTAACTAAATTACCAAATAATAATAAAGACTACTATGGAGTAGATCCTTATGGCAGAGGTTTTGGATATGTTGTAGGTTTACCGCTTAACCTTCCTGTATTGTTTATTAACGATTATATATTGGATGACTTAAATCAACTGCCAACCAATCCTTTTACGGGTCAACCGCTTAGAGGTAAATCTGCTTGGTCAACAATAAGACCAGGTTTTCCAATTTGGGAAGATTTGAATGGAGATTATCTTTTAGATGAATTGGGAGATGAAAAACTGTATACCGAATTTAAAGCGACACCGGATATTACAGGTTCATTTAACCTGAACTTAAAATACAAAGGATGGTATCTGCAAGCCTACAGTCAATTCTCGTTTGGATCAGATATTATGAATTCGGTTTTACAAAATTATATGGACAGATACGATAGAGGAGATACGGAATGGGCTCAAAAAGGATTAGCTGATTTAAGCAATGAAAGTTTCTGGCAACAACCGGGTGATGGAGCAGCAGGAGTGCGTTTCCCTGCAATGTATCCTTCGGTTACTGGTTTGGGGCCATTTTACAGATTTAGAGGAAACCAAACTTTATGGATAGAAAGCGGCGATTTTTGGAAAATATCCCAAGCTTCCTTTGGTTATACTTTTGATAAGTCTTCTTTTCTGGACAAACTAAATTTAACCCGTGTGCGTGTTTATGCGAATGTTTTAAACCCATACCAATGGCAACGTTCTAAATCGGTAACTGATGCTTCTCAGGTTGATGAACATGGGTATACTTTGGGTAATGGGTATCCACAAGCAAAAACGATTTCTTTTGGACTGGATATTAAATTTTAAATGAAATGAAAATGAAAAAAAATATAAAAATTAGAATTGTTACTCTGGTCTTTGGCTTGTTTGTTTTTTCAGGCTGTGCTGACCTTGACCAAGAACCTTTAAGTCTTGCCACTCCTGATAATTTCTGGGTATCCCAGCCCAATGCCGAATCGGCACTTGCAGGTTGTTACGGACTGTTGAAAAATGCTTTAGTTTCGGACGCTAATTTCTTGTTATGGGGTGAGTTTGGCGCTAATACTTTTATGAATAGCCGTTCTTGGATTGTTGGTGCTGTTGAAGATGGAAATTATCATTTAATGAACGGTTATTACAGACCTAACACACTGAATTGGAGAGGTTTTTACAGAACTGCCAACTGGGCACTTGCTATAGAGAAACATGTTAATGAAATGCCGGACAGTAGTTTCAAATCATTAGCTGAAAAAAACAGAATCATTGGTGAGGCGGCATTCATCAGATCTTTGTCTTATTTCTACATGGCCCGTATTTGGGGTGATGTGCCTATTGTTGATGAAGTTATTGAGACATCAGATCAATTAATTAAGGATGGCAATGTTTTAACGCTTCCTCAACAAAACGAAAAGAAAGTGTTGGATTATTCTTTGGCGGCGGCTAACAAATCCATCAGTTTATTGGAATATTCATCACCCGGCACTGATAGATGGGCTATTCAAGCTAATAAAGCCAGTGCCGAGGCCTTGAAAGCACACATCGCCTTATGGTATGCAGCCAGGGATAATGGCAATCAACAAATGGTTACCGAAAGTATTGCCGCTGCCACTTCGGTGATTAACAATAGTAATGCATCTCTTGTTGATTATGTAAATGAGGGTGTAACCGGATTCAATACCATGTGTCTTGGGAAATCTAAAACTGGTCTTTTTGAAATTAATATCAGCTCGGATACGAATGAATCTTTCAGGATGTCTACGGGTGATAATAGCCACACAGGCTTGACTTTGAATTTTCCCATATTCAGATTCATTAATGCTTCTGGTGCGACACCTTTTATTGATCCTGCTTATTATGGGAATACCATGATGAAAGCAACTGAAAGAGCCAATGATGTACGCAAGACATTATTTTTCTATAATATTCCAGCTCCTGGCATCCCTGTTCCTCCCGCTGATGTATTTCTTATGAAATACTCCCATCAGTCAAAAGATCCAAACGCGACCGATGCGTATGCACAATTTTCGGAATCCAATATTTTGATCTTCAGATTGGCGGATATATACCTCCTTAGAGCTGAGGCTAATATGAAATCAGGTAATTTTTCAGCGGCTATTACTGACCTTAATACCATCAGAAGTAAAGCCAATGTGCCTAATTATACAGGAGCTTCAAGCGTAACGGCACTTACCAAAGCCATTTTTGATGAACGTGCTATTGAGTTGGTCGGGGAAGGACAAGCATGCTTTGATAGAATCAGATTGAATTATTATACTGGAGTAAATTGGATGAATTCAGCCAGAATTAGTCAAAAAGGGAATTTCTGGCCTATCATGCCAGGGGTTATTTCTATTAATCCGGTAATTGTTCAGCCTGAATTCTGGAAAGGAAAATTGTAAATTATTTAATAATCTAAATTAAGTATAAAAATATGAAAGAGCATAACGAGAATTCGATACAACAGCGAAAGCAATCACTGAACTCCTGTTGAAAACAGAATTTAGTGAACTAAGTAACGAATGATAGTATATGCGAATTCATCCCGATAGTTATCGGGAGACTAATAAAAAAACAATAAATATCTACATATGAAACATACATTGTTAATACTAATTGTGCTATTTGGGCTGTATTCATGCTCAGATGATTACCTCGTTGACGGAGGGCTAGCCAAACAAAATGTGGGAACAACCACATTCGAATTTTTGAAATCCCACAAACAGTTAGACACTTTAGCGATACTGATTGAAAAAGCGGATATGATCAATGTGGTGAATGCCAAATCGACCACTCTTTTTGCCCCGAATAATAATTCAATCAAAAGATATGTTAATGCAATCTTGGCCAAGAAGCAAAATATAGATCCTTTGGCGACTTTTACCATTAACGATATCCCCGTAAGTGAATTAAAAGTAATGTTGGGGAATTATATCTTTGACGAGACCATTGATCGCAGCAAAATGGTGAAAGAAGGTAAGATATACAAGACTCACAGTGGCGAGGACAGAATGATTTCTTTGCAGCCCGTTGATGCTTATAATGGCCAACTGGATTCTTTTCCTGAATATGCTTATTATATTTTCAAGGTTGGCCCGGATTGGGATCCTATCGAAAAGGCTGTAGATGATCATAAAACGGTAGTAAGGACATCCAATTTGATTTCTACTAACGGTGTTATTCATGTACTTCAGGGAGATCACATGTTTTCGAATTACATACCAATACCATAATAAACTAAAAGCTATTTTAATAACAATTAAAGAAAATGGAACAGTCATGATATAACAGTTTTAATCATGACTGGTTCTATAAACTTTAAACAAAAAAATTACAGATGAAAAAGATAATCTTTTTTTTAATGATCGCTGCATTTGCATCATCATGTGAGCAACCCGAAGTGGGCTATATGAGTGATAATATTCATTCGTTGCAGGATGTGATAACCGTACCCAAAGGGCTATTCATGATTACGCCGGCTCCCGCAATTGAAGGATCAACCTATCCCTTGGAATGGAAGATAACGGGCATTACCGATAAAGACGGTAAGCCAACAAATGAATTGCTGGAGGAGCATGAAATCTTAACCTGGTTAAAGCCATTTGATCCTAGAACTGATACCACCTTGGAGCTGGCGATGAAAAAATTGGAATTGACTAAACGAGCCTCCATTTTATTGAATACCACGAGTGGGCAGTTTGCGTTTACGCAAGCATCAAGAAAGGTGGTAGGTAATGATTTCGACATTAGTGTCAACGTTAAAAACGTTCGAGGGGAGCGTCAGTTGGATAATTTCGCACACATAAAATTGACTCCTTTTGTGCCGGTTGAAATTAAGAACTCGATGGCGGTACAGCTGGAAGGTTTAAAGGGTAATACTTGGGAGACTATTGGCCAGGCTTATAACGTTACGAATGATTTTGACCCCAAAGTACCAAGTATTCTGGACGGCACTAATCCTTATATGACCATCGTAAAAGTAAGTGATGAACCAAAATTATCGATTAAAGTAAAACATATTGTGACCGACAGTAACAACCAAGCTCTTGATCCTGCAAAAGTAGTGTTTAACCCCGCACGCCTAGGAAACTTTCATGACAACACCATCGGGGGGGGGTTGACGGATGCCGTAGGAACCACTTTTACATTGCCGGCTCCACCATTCCCTCAATTTAGCGGAAGATTTAACTCTAATGACGGTTCCCCCGGCATATACTGGATGTATTATTTAACTGCCCCCGGATCTTTTACGGTGGATAAAGCGGCTGTTGAGGCGAATAATCCTACTCCCTCAATCGGGTGGCCTGCTTATTGGGCTCAGTACACAGATACAACCACCGGAGAGATTCGTAACAGAGGGTATATCAGATGGGCATTTAAAATTAACGATACCGGGACTTGGGAAGTAAGAGTGAAAATACCTTATACTAGGAAGAAATAGTTTGACTCCCAAGGAAATATCTGGGATTTCAATATGGTTATGGAATCTAAGGCAGAATAAGAATGCTACTTTTATGAATTAGTTATCAAAGCGGGTTGTTTTTTTAACCCGCTTTTTTTAAAAGTAGAACCCAAGTCATAAATACAACTTCGTAGACCCATCGAAAAACAATATTGTTTTGGTTAGTTGAAAAGGCATCATCGAATTTATTTATGATGATGTCTTTTTTAGTATATGTTCTTGATTAAGTTCAAGTAGCATAGTTTTTCATGCCTTAAAATTAGCTGAAGAACCGAAAAGTTTGATATTCTAATTAACCTGGATAATCGGCTTAATTCATTTTAGCATAAAATTTACCGGGTTAAGTTGTTGTGATTTTGTCATTTCGACGAAGGAGACTCGAACGAAGTGAACAGGTGAAACAAATCACATAATTTGAATGACTTGATGAGATTTCTCCTTCGTCGAAATGACAAATAGATATTGTTTTTATTCCAGTAAAAAGAAAGATTAAATGGTATTGATTTATTTTTCAAAGAATTACACCTCATTTTTGAAATTAATAAAATGAAATTATTGTCTAATTAACCAACCACTAAATTACAAGTTGCTTAACTTATAAATTTAAATTATGAAAAAAACACTACTAATCACTTTACTTTTGGGAATGAATTTATCCTATTCTCAAAAAGGAGAAGAAGAGAAAGGAGATATAAAATACGAACTAAGTCATAAAAATCAAGCTTGGTTTACAGGAATGAAACCAGGGGCTAATTATTTTCAAATTAAAGAAAAATTTGACACCTATTTTGGGAATCATAAATGGGAAGAAAGTAAGCCCAGGGAATTAGGGGAATCCTGGATAAAAGAAAATATCTTTTATTTGGATAAAGAGGGATTCGTGCAATCCCCACCACCGTTCGATGCATTAAGAGCGAATATTGGAATTAATAATGTATTTGCTGCTACAACAACAAGAAATGCTGGTAGTTGGGGCCTGATTGGACCTGTAAATAGCGCCACAACAACCTACTCCGGAAAAGGAAACCACGGAGGTTATGTACATCTCAATAGAATAGATCCTACCAATCCCCAAAAAATGTTTGTTTCATTTTTAATGGGTGGACTCTGGGTAACATCGGATGGAGGAACGAGTTGGGTCTTAACCGATTCTAATTTTCCGGATGAAAAGTACCTCGATATCGATGTTTGTGTAAGCAGTCCAAATACAGTATATGCTTTGAGTAAAAAACAACTCCTAAAATCTACAGACGGGGGATTAAACTGGACTTCTACAACATTAACGAGTACAGCCTATGCAGGCACAGCCTTTGATATTGCGGTGTCTCCATCAGACCCTAATACGGTTGTTGCAAGATGGGGTGATAAAATATACAGAACTACCGATGGTGGAACCACTTGGACAAGTATCGTTAGCGGTTTGCCAAATTATTATATTGTTGGAGATTGTTCCGTAAATAGCGAAATGCTGGATTGGAGCACAACAAATGCGGCTACAGTTTATTTCATCAGTACCACAAACAACAATGTGTCTACGGTTTACCGTTCTACTGATTCAGGACTAACTTTTAATATTTTGTCAACTATAACCTTAGATCCTACCGCAAATGGTCAAGTGATAGGCTGGGCAAAATTGTTGCTTCCTTCAAATAATGCAACTTCCATTTATATAGCAATAGGTACAGGAGCAAATGCTTATGGTCACCATGCGGTACAATTGTATAAATTAAACGCTACTACGGGTGTGCAAGAATTGAAACGGGTTAATATGATTTCAGGAACTTTTCCTAATGAGATACATCATGGTGATATTGCTATAGATCGAAATGATGAGAATAAGTTGGTATTTGGTTCGTATAGTCATAAAAATAATTATTATTCGACAAATAATGGAGTTTCATTTACTAAGGGTGCAACCGAACAACATTCAGACCTTCGTTCTCTTGATATGGTAAACAATAGGGTATTAGTGGGTTCAGATGGAGAATCTGTCCTGTCTTTAGATGGAGGAAATACAAATACTACTATAACAAACAGTATCAGTAATCATGAATTATGGGGGTTTGGTTCGGCTTTTAAAACGAATCTTGTAGCCGGAGGAGCCAATCACGGACCGGTTATGATTAAAGAAGCGGGTAATGGATTTGAATGGTATAATGGAACCGGGGCCGATCAAGGGAATACCGATGTGAATCCGCTGGACGACAGGTATGTTTACAGTCAAGGGTATAGCAATTACAGATACTTTAGAACCGGAGTCCATACTTTGATAAACGAATCCAATTTTCTGGATTTAGGAGGGATTTATCATTATTTTAATTCAATAGAATTCCATCCTAATTATTATTATTCGATGATTACGCACCATGCTGGGCAATATCCAACAGGAAATGCAAGTCTTGCCACTTGGAAAAATTCACTTATAAAAACCGAAGACAACGGAAACAGTATCTCTATTGTTAAAACTTTTTCTAGTCCTGTTTTTAGGGAAAAAATATGCATGACCAACCCAAAATATATGTATGTTATTGAAGGATTGACCAACAACAAATTATGGCGTACTTCAGATGGCGGAATTACTTGGATCAATATAACACCTTCTCTTGCGGCTAGTAGTTCTATGGCTAATATGTCTGATATTGCGGTAAGTGATGTTGACCCGAATCAGGTCTGGATTACTTACAGTGGTGTACAGTCAGTTTGTAAGGTCTTGAAAACCAGTAATGCGGATGCAGCTGCTCCTGTATGGGACAATCTTACAGAGTCTATTTTAACAAGCAACCCAAATACGAAAATTATTTTTCAGAGAGGTTCAGATGGAGGGGTATATGTAGGGAATAAAAGCGGTATTTATTATAAGAATAATACCATGCCGAATTGGGTTATGCTTGGGAACGGATTACCACAAACAGACGTTCGATTTATGTTTATCAATTATAATGAAAACAAGCTGAAAATAGGGACATCAAGAGGTGCTTTCGAGCATGGATTATATGAAATTTCTTCACCAAAAGCACAAATTTCTGCCAGCACAAGCAAGGTAAGCTGTTCTCAGGTTGAGAAAGTTCAGTTTAAGGATTATTCAACCGTTCGCAATGCAAGCGCTAGTTGGTCATGGAGTTTTCCTGGAGGAACACCGGCAACATCAACACTTGAGAATCCGGAAGTTTCCTATGCCAATGCACCCAACGGTAAATATGACGCGACACTTACAGTAACAGACGCTTATGGAACAGATACCCAAACTATAACCGGAATCGTTGAGGTTCTGAATCAATGCGGTAGCTCGGCTGCGGAACCAATACCTGGAAAGGCCGCAAATCTAAAGGGGGCAACGGGACAGGATTATCTAAAACTTTCAAACTTAAGCCTCAATAAAAATGCTTTGACTTTTTCTTGCTGGATAAAACCAAATGGAATTCAAACCGATTATAGCGCAGTTTTTATGAGCCAAGATGCAAATTCGGCGTTTGGGATGAATTTTTTGGGTGGAAATAATACTGTTGGATTTCATCCTAACTGGAGTTGGAATTCAGGATTAATAGTTCCTGCAAACCAGTGGTCCCATGTTGCATTGGTTAGTGACGAGACAAGTGTAACTATATACGTTAATGGCGTGGCGAGCAGTACTGCGGCAACTATTCCGTCAGATGTCATTACAGATTTATTTATGGGGACTTATGGGAGAGGATATAATAATCGTGTTGCTAATTTTGAAATAGATGAGGTATGTTTCTGGAACAGGGCTTTATCAACTGACGAAATCAGAAAATGGAGGCATTTAACCAAAAGCACTGCCGGAGATCCAATTCTAACAGGATTAGTGGCATATTATCAGTTTAATGAAGAGGTTGGTTCGTTGTCTTTAAACAAGGTTGGAAGTGATTTTTTGACTTATAAAGGATCGACCTATAGCCATGATAGTTCTACAGCTCCGGTATTTGGTGGTCTAAGTGAGAAAATCACCGTTACCTCCAGCGGAGAGAAAAACTTTTCCACGACAGGACTGTCGATGACATTTCCAAATAATTCATTGCCTAATGGGGATATTTGGGTTTCAAAAGCGACTCTCAACCCGGATGTATTACCAGATGCATTATCAAATTTCAATACGTATTGGGCTGTGGACAATTATGGCGCAGGACAAACATTTGGCGCAATAACGGAATTGACTTTTACCGATAATGCCTTTAATAGCTCATCAGCTGGGGCAAGTACGTATAAATTGTTTAAAAGAAACAGCAATGATTTTGGGGCAACATGGGGTACGGCCTTAGATACAGGAGATTCTAGAAGTGGATCAGGGACAAGCGCGGCAATAACATTTTCAACTGGACTTAGTTTAACCTCTTTAGGTCAGTTGATATTGAGTCAGGATGCCACCACTCTTTCAGTAAAAGGGAATCAGATTAAGGCTAACGAAATGCCGACTGTGCATCCAAATCCTTTAAAAAGCAATACTCCCCTAAAAATAGCAGTACCGGCAGTATGGAAAAATTCGACATTGTTTGTATACGATAGCATGGGAAGATTAATTATAAATGCCACATTAAAAGAAGGTGAAAACGAGCTGTTACTGAATGTGTCTACTGGAATATACTATTTAAATATTATCAGTCCAAATGATACTTTTAGCACGAAACTCCTTGTGGAATAATATTGTTTTGGTTAGTTGAAAAAGACACCGTCATATTCATTTATGACGGGGTCTTTCTTAAAGTCAAGTGAGCTTAGTTTTTGTCATAAAATGGGTTAAAAAGCCCAACAGGTTTGATTTTTATATTGGAAATCACAAATGAAAAGGGAGTAAACTTCCAGAAATAGGATAATTTGAAAAAAATTATTGTCAAAACATGATATAAAAAAAATAAATATTTGAAATTAATGAGTACTTAAAAATTTTAAATTATGAAAAAAAGTTTTACAATTTTATGTGTTATTTTACTTCTTCTGTCTGGTAAGACTTGGTCGCAGGATTCAGGTGGAGAAGAAGGCTTTGAAGGCAAAAATCTAAAAAGCATGCACGCCAATGCCGATTGGTATAAATTAATGAATGCACCTGAAACAAACGTATTCGAGGTTAAGAAAGCATACGATACTTATTTCCTTACCAATAGTTTTGTAAAGAGTAAAGAAACCCGGGCTTACGAGTTTTGGACAAGACATATCGTAAGAAGTAATTATGACAGTAATGGAAATGTCGGGAAGCAAAATAAAAACGCCAACGATTTAAAGAAAAAGAGCAATACGAACAGAATACAGGGGGTTACCGCAAACTGGACACGAATCATGGTCACACCTGATATGGTTCCTAATTGGGGATCGGGTTGCTACACGCAAGGAACCTGTAACATGCTTGCCATTAATCCATCAAACAGTAATCAGATGATTGCCGCTTTTATTGATGGTGGTACTTTGTGGCGTACTACAGACAATTGCGTAACCTGGACACAAGTTGGAACGAATCTGTTAGCTCGTCATTTTGGTGCCGTGGTTTATAGCAAATCAAATCCTTTAATTGTTTATGCGGCAAGTGCTCAAGGAGTCCTGAAATCAACCGATGGAGGTGCCACGTGGACAATGACTTCGTACAACAATACGGCTGCTTACCCAGGTGGGAATGAAATTTGGACCATGGAAGTAAAAGCCGATGACCCAAATACGGTATTGTTCGGAATCAGTAATAGTCTTTATAAGACAGTCGATGGCGGAGCGAGCTGGACTAACGTTACATTTGGTAACGGGATACGCGATCTTAGGGCCTTACCAAGTACGCCAAATGTAGTTTTGGCGACTGTTAAAAACGGATCCTGGTGGGAAGTTCGTCGTTCTACAGACTTTGGTACCACTTGGACATCAATAACTAACGGATATCCAATATCGATTAGCGGTTATACCACGGATCTTGCTCTTTTGGCTGTTACTCCGGCTGCGCCAAATAATGTATGGGTGCATTTAATATGCAAACAAACGTCAACAGGAACCAGTAAAACGTATGACATTTACAAGTCTACCGATGGAGGTATGTCATTTGCTAAAATGAATGTAACGGCTGATCTTACTAATAGTTTCTGGCAAGGAGGCTGGAATCAGGCATTTGGAATTTCTGATACGGATCCCAATCTTATGGCTACGGGAGCTTATGATATGTTCGTTTCCACAAATGGAGGTACTTCCTGGACAGTAAGCCCGAACAGTAATGCAAAAAACGGTCCCCATTCTGATGTACACGGTATTGTGATTAAAGGCACTGCAATCTATTCTGCTGGTGACGGTGGTATTTTTAAATCCACTGACAATGGCGCAACCTATGACCACACTGTTGATAACGGCATTCAATCACAATGCATTTGGGGATTTGACCAAGGTTGGAAAAGCGACATTATGGCGATTGGCATGTATCACGGACCATCAACGCTACGCGACGATTCTATTTATACCGGTTGGTATCCTCTAAGTGGTGCCGATGCAGGTGAAGCTTTCGTAAACAAAGGTGACGACCGCTATATCTATGCCCATCCTTGGGGAGATGCAAGATTTACACGTTCAACAAATCGAATGATTGCACCCGCGAGTATTTCAATTGCTCAAATTTATAAGGGCAAAAATGATATGAACGACCCCGATTACTATGAACAGGTATACGGTACAAACGGTAGTAAGGTATATGTGAGTACGAACAATGCCTCAGGTTTTGAGCAAGGTAAAACATTCCAGTCAAATGTTGACGACTACATCGTGGCACTTACCAACAACAAAATTATTTATGCGCGTACAGGAAATACCATAAATAAAACCGTTGATGGTGGAGTTACTTGGACAGATGTTTCGCCAAGTTCCATCAGTGCCGGTAGAAGCATTAGCCATATTGCCGTAGATGGATCTAATCCATCGGTAATTTGGGTCACTTTTGGTGAGAAACAAAGCACAGTGAAGGTTGGTAAATCAACTGATGGAGGTGTTACCTGGACCAATTATTCCGGAACGGTACTTCCTTCGTACGCCGTGAATTGCATTGCTAGCCAAATGGGAACGGCTGGCGGTGTCTATATTGGCACAGATGCCGGGGTTTATTATCGCGACAACTCATTGTCCGATTGGACTCTATTCAGCACCAATTTGCCTGTGGCCACTCAAGGGGGTTGGATAAAGATCAATTATGCAAAAGCTAAACTACGCATTGCCGGACAAACCGGTATTTGGGAAAGCGATTTATATTCGGCATCAGCACCTGTTGCCCATCCTTCAACCCCTTCTTTCGTAGTGGAAATCGGAAAACCCGTTCAATTTGTCGATATGTCAGTTTGCTTGGCTAATGCAACCTATTCTTGGAGTTTCCCCGGAGGAACACCAAGTACTTCAACAATTGAAAAACCAGTTGTCACCTATGCTGCCGGCGGCGATAAAAGTGTGTCGTTAACGGTAATCGATGCCAATGGAACCAACTCTCGTACGTATACTAATTTTGTACGCGCACGCACCGTAGGGGATATAGCAAAAACGGGATGGACGGTGTTGCACTTCGATAATCAACAAAACACCACCGATCAGGCTGCAACTTTAGCTATTGATAGTAATCCCTCGACAATATGGCATACAGCATGGAGTGGGACACCTGGTTATCCTCACGATATTCAAATTGATATGCATGCTACAGTTTCAATTGAATCTTTCAAATATATGCCTCGTCAGGATGGTGGTACAAATGGTACCGTAAAAGGATATGAATGGTACACCAGTACCGATGGTGTAAATTGGGGTACAGCACTATTGACGGATAATTATGCGTCAGATACGGGAGAAAAAATCAGTACATTATCTGCTCCTGTTTCTGCAAGATATTTCAGATTCAGACCTACTTCTGAAATCAACGGACAAGGTTTTGCCTCAGTTGCCGAAATTGGCATTAATGGATCAACGAGTTTAATTTCGGCTTTCGCAGCCAATAAAACGCTGATAATGCCGGGCGGATCCATAAATTTCACTGACAAATCGGTTGGCACGCCGACATCTTGGTCCTGGTCATTTCCGGGCGGTACGCCTTCAACGAGTACCGCACAAAACCCAACAGTTACTTACAGCACCGAAGGCATATATCCGGTAACACTTTCTATTACTAGTGCCTCCGGAACAGATATCGTAACTAAAAATTCATACATTAATGTTAGCACTTTTGTTCCTCAAACAGGTTGGTCTTTAAAATATGTAGACAGCGAGGAAACATCCAGTGAAAATACCCCCGCTACGAATGCTTTCGATGGCAGTAACAGCACTTTTTGGGGTACAAACTGGTCTTCTACAAATCCTTCTCCTCCACATGAAATTCAAATTGATATGGGGACGAACTATAATGTAAATGGTTTTAATTATGTTCCAAGACAGAACGGTGCAAACGGTCGTATTGCAAATTATGAATTTTACGTAAGTGCCGATGGTGTAAACTGGACTTTAACGAATTCCGGCACATGGGCTAACGACGCAGTTGAAAAATCGTTGAGTTTTACCCCAGTTAGTGCCCGTTACATTCGCCTCAGAGCCTTGTCTGAAGTAAATGGCAATCCATGGACTGCTGTGGGTGAAATAAAGATGAAACTGGCTGGTGATTTGCCTCCGGTTGCCAATTTTAATGCCAGCGCAACGGCTATTATTGCAGGGCAATCAGTTACGTTCACCGATTTAACAACCAATACGCCTACTTCTTGGAGTTGGACGTTCACCGGTGGAACACCATCAACCAGTACGGTTCAAAATCCAACGGTTACTTATAATACTGCAGGAACATACGCAGTTGCACTTACGGTAACCAACGCAGCTGGAAACAATACCATGACAAAAAACGCTTACATAACAGTAACAGCGCCTCTGACGTATTGCGCTTCACAGAGTACAAGCTTTACTAACGATTATATCAAAACGGTAACAGTAGGAGCTACAACCAAGGCTTCCGTAGGTTCTACATACAGTGATTATACGTCTACTGTAATTCCGTTAACCTCAGGGGCTTCCACAACCTACTCACTTGCACCAAAAGGATCATCACGTACCGAATATTGGAGAGTGTATATTGACTACAACCACAATGGCGTATTTACAGATGCTGGAGAACTTGTAGTTAATGTGAATGGTAAAACAACAAGAACCGGTTCGTTCACCGTTTTGGCGACAGCCCTAACCGGACAAACCCGAATGAGAGTGATGCAAAAATACAGTACTGCTTTAACCGGCCCATGTGAAGCTTTTACTAATGGGGAAGTTGAAGACTATACTGTAAACATAAGTAGCAATCCAGTTGTGCTCAGTGTTGCCTCAATAGACAACAAAAAAGTAGTTGATGTTTCTATTTATTCGTATCGTAACGAAATAAAAATAGACCTTGGCGGCGAACAAAGTGATGGTAAAGTATTCATTTATGATATAATGGGGCATCAAGTTGAAACGAAAGAAATTTTTAAAGGCTTGAATACAATTCCTGTATACAATACCGGTATCTACATTGTAAAAGTTATTGTAGATAACAATGTTATAACTCGCAAGGTTATAGCGGAATAAAAATTTCAATGGATAGATTAAAGCCGTAAAGAAATTTACGGCTTTTTTTAAAACTCACAGTTTTCCTGGAAAAGAGGAGAAGTCAGCGTTCTGGAACACTTTAATAATTAAAAAATATAATTATATAATGAAAAATTCATGCTTAACTTATTTATCATTAATGCTGTTTGTGCAGGTTAATGCCCAAACTAGTATCGATACAATACGTCCTTCAAAAACCGAAGTGGTGAACCCAATACACAAGGTAGATTTCAACAACGGGAATCAATGTCCTGAACGCAAACAAGGAGGGAATCCACAAATGGTAAACGGGTATCAGGTTTTTAATGGCTCGATGGATGGCAACCGGCAAGTAGATCCGCAAATAGCTGTTGGGGGTGATTATGTGTTGGAAGGGACCAACAGCGGACTGATGATTTATGATAAAAAAGGCAAATTTGTTCAAGGCGTTTCTCAAAAATGCTTTAATAATGGGATAGATCCCAAAATGTTTTTTGATGTCCACAACAAGGTATTTGTTTTTGATCTATGGTGGTATTACGATGCAGCCAAGACAAAGCCGGTAAACATTTCCGTTTCGGAAACCAGTAATCCAACGGGTGCATGGAATATTTACCCCGTTTCAAGAACTGAGGAAGTCGATGGCGGTGGCATTGGCTACAGTAAAAAATGGATTGGTTATTCTTATCCCGGAGGAGAAGAAAATACTTTTGTTTTGCGTACGGCTGATGCCAAAGCAGGCAAACCAGCCACCATTTATCATTTTAAAGGAAGTTTAGGACATCCCGTTTTTGTGCAGGATGCGATTGATGATTTGTATTTTTTTGCTATTGAAGACGATCAGTTTGTGATCCGAAAAGTATCTGAAGATGCAAATGGACAACCGTATTGTTTGGTTGTATCCCAAAAACCGCACGGTCTAAAATACATGGATTACCCTCCGCAATCTCCACAAAAGGGCACGGAACAAAAAGTCTCCAGCGGAGATCGCAATCCTAAAAATGTCGTTTATCAAAATGGAAGTATTTGGTTTTCGCAAGCTGTAAAATGCAAAGGGCGTTCAGCAGTGCAGTGGCATCAGATAAATGCAACGACAGGGAAAATAATTCAAACAGGATTGATTAAAAGTAATGCAAGCAATTATATACAGACAACAATTGCCGTAAATAAAGAAAATGATGTGTTGGTTGGGTTTCAGGAAGTGAATAACAATTCATTTATCAGTCCGCGATTTGCCTTTAGAAAGGCAAAAGACCGTTTAGGAACAATAAGGGAAATCGTGAGTGCAGGAGAAGGCAAAGGGGCTACTGATGGAGTGGCGTGGGGAGATTATAGCGGCAGTATTATTGATGGCGACAATCTCCTTGATTTATGGACAATACAAAGTATGGCCAATATAAAAGGAAAAGGGGAAACCGTTATTGTAAAAGTTCCTTTCAAAGGGAAGTAAAGCGAGAGGTTTTTACCTAACAGCTATTTTTCGCTGACAAAATAATTTGAATGTAACGCATTTTTTTTTCAACCAAAACCAAAAAAACAAACTATTTTTAATTCTAAACGGTATATTCGTGTGCCCTTAAAAGTGGTTGTGCGTAAGGCTTTCAAATTTTAAACGAATTAATTATAAAACATGAAAAAAACTATAGTTGTTATGGTTTGTATTTGCTCTTTGGCGGGATTTTCCCAAACCAAAAAAGACACCATAAACTCAATAGGATTAGATGAAGTGGTTGTAAGTACACAACGATTTGCAAAACCAAAAAGGAAAATTACGCAACAGATTGAAAGTATTTCTAGAAAAGAAATCGAGTTTAATAACTTCCAGTCCAGTGCCGATGTGTTGGGAAATTCGGGGACTTTAGCAGTTCAAAAATCACAACAGGGTGGTGGAAGCCCTGTTATCAGAGGTTTTGAATCCAGTAGGATTTTATTACTCGTTGATGGAATCCGAATGAATAACTTAATTTACAGAGCTGGACATTTGCAAAACATAGTTACTGTAGATAAAAATATAATCGAGAATGTAGATGTGCTTTTTGGACCATCGTCTACTATTCACGGAAGTGATGCGCTTGGCGGAGCCATTTATTTACAAACTAAAAATGCAAAATTGCTTTCCGATACGGAAAACAAAAAGTTTAGCGGAACTGCTTTAACAAGTTACAACTCTGCAAACCAAGGGAAATCAGGTCATTTAGATTTCAACTTTGCGGGTCAAAAATGGGGTTCCTTAACTTCATTCTCCTATAGTGATTATGGGGATTTAAAAATGGGAAAACATAAAAATGGTTCTAATGATTTTTTTGGAGAAAGACCTTTTTATGTGGTAACCAATGATGGTGTTGACACTAAAGTTGCCAATGACGACAAATATGTGCAAAAATTTTCTGGATACAAACAATATGATTTTATGCAAAAAATTGTTTTTCAGCAAAATAGTAACACGCGACATAGTTTAAATTTACAATATTCTACCACATCAGACATTCCGAGATATGACAGGTTAACTGATTTGAGTTCAAACGGAAAATTTAAATCTGCAGTTTGGAATTATGGACCACAAAAAAGATTGCTTTCTGCTTATAAATTAGACAAAAAGAAGGTGTTCTTGAGCAGTGATATGAATTTGGTTGCCAGTTATCAAAACATCGAAGAAAGTAGAATTACCCGTAGTTTTGGTAATCCAACACAAAGTTCCAGGATCGAAAAAGTTTCGATATTTGCCATCAATTCTGATTTTAAAACAAAAATAGGGAACGGTGATTTTATTTATGGCGCCGATGTATATTATGATAATTTGAATTCTTCGGGAATTAAAAGAAACATCTTAACTAATGCTGAAGGCATCACTGATTCGCGTTATCCGGATGGAAAAAACCATACTTTTAAAGCCGAAGGTTTTGCTTCCTACAGCAATAGCATTAATAAAACGGCCTCGTACAATGCAAGTGCAAGAGCGGGTTACACCGCTTTAAACAGCGAAATTTCAACCAATTTTCTGAATTTACCTTATACTACCGTTTCACAAAAAAACTTTACCTATAGTGGTGCCGTTGGAATTGTAAATAATGCCAGCGAAAACACAAAAATAGGTTTTAACTTAGCTTCTGCATTTCGAGTTCCAAACATTGATGATTTAGCAAAAATATTCGAATCGGCAGCGGGAACTTTAATTGTGCCAAACAAAAATTTGAAGCCTGAGAAGTCAGTAACGGCTGATTTGAGCATTACTTTTTGGGAAGGCAAGCGTTTTCAGTTTGAAAATGTTTTTTATTACACAAGACTGTATGATGCAATAGTAACGGGTGCTTTCACGTTAAACGGACAATCTTCGATTGTTTATGAAGGAAAAAACAGCCTCATTTATGCCAATCAAAATCAAGGAAAAGGAAATATTGCCGGAATTTCTTCGACCTTAAGAAGTTATATCACAAAATCATTCTTGTTTTATGGCACTTTCAACTTTACTCACGGTAGAGTACAAAATGCGACGGGTAATTTTCCTCTAGATCACATTGCTCCATTTTACGGGAAAACAGGTTTTAAATATGAAAGTAAAGTAGTAAACCTGGATTTATATATGTTGTATAATGGAAAAAAAGAGTTGAGCAATTACTCACCCAGTGGAGAAGATAATTTGCAATATGCTCCAAAAAACGGGATGCCTTCTTGGGAGACCTATAATTTGAAAGGATCTTTATCTTTAACGGAACAGTTCACTGTTTTCTCCGGTGTTGAAAATATTTTAGATACGCAATACAGGACTTTTGCTTCTGGAATCAATGCTGGCGGAAGAAGTATTTATCTTGGAGGGAAATACAATTTTTAGAATTTAAATCGCAAATAAAAGCCCGCAATTTTATTGAAATTGCGGGCTTTGTGTATTTCGTAATTTTTATTAGTCAATAATCATCTCCGGAATTTCACCTTCAATAATTAAATCTGCTTCAGTGGAAGCGATTATATGTTCTACGGTAACACCTGGAGCGCGTTCCAATAGTTTGAAACCTTGTGGTGTTATTTCCAAAACGGCCAATTCTGTAACTACTTTTTTAACGCAACCCACGCCAGTAAGCGGAAGTGTACATCTTTTTAGAATTTTTGATTCACCGGCTTTGTTAACGTGCATCATGGCTACAATAATATTCTCGGCAGAAGCCACTAAATCCATTGCGCCACCCATTCCTTTTACCATTTTACCTGGGATTTTCCAGTTGGCAATATCACCGTTTTCGGCTACTTCCATCGCGCCAAGGATTGTTAAGTCAACATGTTGTCCGCGAATCATTCCAAAACTAAATGCTGAGTCGAAGAAACTAGCTCCGGGCAAAGTAGTTATGGTTTGTTTTCCTGCGTTGATTAAATCAGCGTCTTCTTCTCCTTCAAAAGGGAATGGACCCATACCCAGAACACCGTTTTCGCTTTGAAATTCAACGTCAATTCCTTCTGGAATATAATTAGCCACTAATGTTGGAATTCCGATTCCGAGATTCACGTAATAGTTGTGTTTTAATTCTTTTGCAATACGTTTTGCAATTTGATTTTTATCTAAAGCCATAATTAGAAAATTTTTCTCACGGTTCTTTGTTCAATTCTTTTTTCATATTTCCCACCTTGAAAAATTCTATTTACAAGTATTCCCGGAATATGAATTTCATTTGGATCTAAACTTCCTGCAGGTAATAATTCTTCTACTTCGGCGATGGTGATTTTTGCCGCTCCAGCCATACATGGATTGAAGTTTCTTGCGGTTCCTTTGAAAATTAAGTTTCCGGCTTCGTCACCTTTCCATGCTTTTACGATGGCAAAATCAGCTTTGAAAGCGTGTTCCATAACATGCATTTTCCCGTTGAATTCGCGTGCTTCTTTGCCTTCTGCCACTTCAGTTCCATAACCGGCTGGTGTGAAAAAAGCAGGAATTCCTGCTTGTGCCGCACGACAACGTTCTGCTAAAGTTCCTTGAGGAATAAGATCCACTTCAAGCTCACCAGAAAGCATTTGGCGTTCAAATTCAGCATTTTCTCCTACATAAGAAGAAATCATTTTTTTGATTTGACGCTTTTGCAAAAGCAATCCAAGACCAAAATCATCTACACCGGCGTTGTTTGAAATACAGGTTAAATCCGTAGTTTCTTTTTTTACTAATTCGGCGATGGAATTTTCCGGAATACCACATAATCCGAAACCGCCAAGCATGATGGTCATCCCATTTTCAATTCCTTGAAGGGCATCCTGAACGTTGTTTACTTTTTTGTTAATCATAAAAATGAGTTGCTATTTGTCGAATTTTAATTTAAAGAAGAATCAAATCTGTTTATATTACTAAGAACAACAGGATTCAATTTAGAGAACGAATGCCCTAGCCCAGATAGCAGTGGAAATCCTTTTTTGAGGTTTTTACCGAAAAAAAGATTGCAACGGATAGCTGGATTAGCTCCTAAAAAGAATTTTACAATTCAAATTCTTCGGTGTCTTGTTCTACGGCTGTCGTGTCTACTACTTTTTTAGGAACGTAACAGTCTACTTTGATCGAAAGATTTGCAGGACGCTCAAAGGGTCCCTTAGATATTTTAAGTGCCGGATCAGCATAACACAGTTTCATGAAATAACCCCAAACCGGCAATGCGGCCGTGGCTCCCTGACCATAAGTAATGCTTTTAAAACGGGCCGAACGATCCTCACAACCAACCCAAACTCCAGTCACAAGATTAGGAACCATTCCCATAAACCAACCATCAGACTGGTTTTGTGTGGTACCTGTTTTTCCTGCAATAGGGTTTTTAAATTGATAAGGATAACCGGTCCAGCGGTTGTCTCCGTTACCGCCGCCAGTGGTGCGCAAACGGTCTCCAGATCCACCTTCGGTTACACCTTCCAGTAATTTGACAACCGCATAAGCGATGTCTTTATTTAGGACATCATGCGATTCTGGTATTGGCTCGTAGATTACAACGCCACTTTTGTCTTCAATTTTCGATATAAATTGCGGTTTCATATAAACACCTTGGTTTGCAAAGGTGCTGTATGCGGCAACCATGTCTTCAACTGTTATTTCAACCGCTCCTAACGCAATGGATGGTTGGTTTACAATTTCGGATTTAACCCCTAATTTATGTGTTAGGTCTATTACGGCTTCCGGACCAACTTTGTCAATCAATTTTGCAGATATTGTATTTATGGAATTCGCCAAGCCTCTTTTTAAGGTAACCATTCCGCGGTATTTGTTGTCAGAGTTTCTAGGTTCCCAATCTTCGGTAACATGATGGCGTCCTTTTCTGATTACAAATGGCCCATCAATAATCGAGTCACACGGAGACATGTTTAACTGTTCGATAGCAGTGGCGTAAACAAATGGTTTGAAAGTCGAACCTACTTGTCTGGCACCTTGTCCTACGTGATCGTATTGAAAATATTTGTAGTTGATACCGCCAACCCAAGCTTTTATATTACCAGTTTGTGGTTCCATCGCCATCAATCCGGATTGCAAAAAGTGTTTGTAATACCGAATAGAATCCAATGGCGTCATGATGGTGTCTTTTTCTCCTTTCCAAGAAAAGACGGTCATTTTTGCTTTTTCGCTGAACGATTTTATAATTTCTTCATCGCTTTTATCCATTGATTTCATCACAGCCCATCGGTTAGATGATTTCATTGCCTGATTCAGAATTCGTTGTGTTTCTACAGAAGAAATGTTAACGAAAGGGGCATTTTTATTACCCTTAGTTTGATTAAAAAACTCTTCTTGAAGGTTTGCCATGTGTGCCGTAACCGCTTCTTCAGCATGCAATTGCATTCTGGAATCAATCGTGGTGTAGATTTTTAAACCGTCTTTGTAGATATCATAATCTGAACCGTCTGGTTTTTTATTTTCTTCGGCCCATTTTTTCATGTAATCACGTAAATATTCTCTAAAATACGTAGCCGTTCCGTCTTTGTGTGTTTCTAATTTGAAATTTAACTTAATAGGTAAACTTTGAAGTCTTTCTTTTTCTTCTTTTGAAATAATTTTTCCTTTTTCCATTTGCAAAAGCACCACGTTTCTGCGGTTTTTTACTCCTTGTGGGTTTCTGATAGGATTGTATAAACCGGAGTTTTTAAACATTCCTACTAATATTGCCGATTCACTGATGGTTAAATCCTTTGGTTCTTTAGAAAAATAGGTTTTTGCCGCAGAGCTTACTCCAACAGAATTATTTCCAAAATCATATACGTTGCAATACATTGCAATGATTTCATTTTTAGTGTATTGTCTTTCTAATCGAATAGCGATAATCCATTCTTTTATTTTTTGTACAATTCTAAAAGGCAGAAATTTAGATCCTTCTCCGTGGAATAATTGTTTTGCCAATTGTTGTGTCAACGTACTCGCACCACCGCTGGTTCCTAAACTGGAAATAGCTCTCAAAGTTCCTCTTCCGTCAATGCCGGAATGCTCATAAAAACGAGCATCTTCAGTAGCTATTAATGCTTGTACCAAGTTTTTTGGTAAGTCGGAATATTTTAACTGGGACCTGTTTTTTTCAAAATATTTACCCAAAACTACTCCGTCAGCCGATATGATTTCTGTAGCTAAGTTTGAATCTGGATTTTCTAAATCTTCAAAAGAAGGCATCGAACCGAAAAGTCCCCATGAAGCAAATAAGAAAAATAAACCGACAGCACCCATTCCATAAAAGAAGATTTTCCAAAATTTCTTTTTGTAGTAAGTGATGTCCTTATCAATATTTTTTGTCTGATTGTTATTTTTTTTGATAGCCATAATACTATTTTATTCTTTTTTTTCTATTCTAAAACCTACCTCTGTAATTCCGTCTAAAGCCGTTACGCCGGGAACTTTGCCGTTTTCTCTAACCGCTTGTTTGATATAGACTTTGTATTTCGATCGGAACCGTACATTTTCCTTATAAAAGAGCTTGCTTTCTTTTATATCCGAAAATCCATCGCCTAAAAGTGTTCCGTCCGGATCTGCCATTTGGTATTCAAGCGTGTCCACTTTTGTGAAACCATTTGGTAATTCCAATGCCACAATTAAAAACAGATTGTTGTATTGATAATTGTTATTGGCTCTCAAATTCACAAATAGATTGTATCGTTTTGTTGAGTCTAATTCCGGTAAATTGAACGTTACAATGCTGTCTTTGTGCCACGCACTACCAACAGATTTATATTCATCAAAAACTCTTTTTTTATCACATGAAGAAAAGAGAATCACAACTAAAAGAAGTAAAGCGCTATTTTTTATCCACATTTTTAGTAATAATTATAGGTTTTCTTGGTTCCGCAGGCTTTTTGTCATTTGAATTCTGACGGTTATTATTGTTATTGTTTGCGGGCTTGTTGTTATTTGCTACAATTGCATTTTCACCGGCCGGTTTACGTTTTTTATTTGGTTTTTTCTTTGGTTTTGGCTGGTCGAAACGAGTCAAACTTTCCTGACCCATTGCATTATTGAAGTTTTTCTCCGGCTCGGCAACAATCTCGATAGCATAATCTTCTAACGAAGAAACTTTGTTTTTTAGTTTGTTTTCGGCAACAATTTCTTTGACTTGTTCAATTTTTAGCACATGCCAGTTAGCAAAATTATTGGTATACGCAAACCACATTAATCCTTTGAAAATGTCTTGTTTCTGGCAAATGGCATCTCCTTTTTCAGTCACCAATTTTGTCTCGAAATCCGGAAAATCTTTCAACGCATCCATGTAGGTATCCAACTCATAGTTCAAGCAGCATTTTAATTTTCCGCATTGTCCTGCCAGTTTTTGTGGATTCAAAGACAGTTGTTGGTAACGTGCCGCTGAGGTGTTTACACTTCTAAAATCCGTCAACCAGGTAGAACAACACAATTCTCTTCCGCAAGAACCAATTCCGCCTAAACGAGCTGCTTCCTGACGGAAACCTACTTGTTTCATCTCAATACGAGTACTGAATTCTTTAGCAAAATCTTTAATCAACGCACGAAAGTCAATACGGTCATTTGCGGTATAATAAAACGTAGCTTTTGAACCATCCCCTTGAAATTCAATATCCGAAATTTTCATTTCCAGTTTTTGAGCAATCGCTAGTTCCCGTGCACGAACCTTCATCGGCTCTTCACGATCTCTTGCTGTAGACCAAATATCAATATCTTTTTGGGATGCTTTTCTATAAATTTTCGGAATTTCATTACCCAAGTAATTCGCTCCTTTTTTCTTCATTTGAATTTTAACCAATTCTCCTGTCAAAGTAACAATTCCTATATCATGACCCGGAGAAGCAACAGTAGCAACGATGTCGCCCATGCTTAACGTTAGTTTTTCAGTGTTGCGGTAAAATTCTTTTCTGCCGTTTTTGAAACGTACTTCAACACAATCAAAAGGAGCGTCCCCATTAGGCAAACTCATATTAGAAAGCCAATCGAAAACCGTTAATTTATTGCAGCTATCGGTGCCGCAAGTCCCATTATTTTTACAACCCTTAGGTGCGCCACCATCAGAAGTTGAACAACTTGTACATGCCATAATCTTATATGTAGTGTTGCGACGAGCACAACTTAAGTTCTTAAAACGTTTAATGTGTAAAGATAGTATTTTTTAATTTTATGGAACAATGCCTATTTGCGCCAATAAATCATAAATTTTTAATAAAAAAACCCATTACAATTGCAGCTGTAATGGGTTGAATCTAAATCTGTTTTTAATAAAAAACTTAGGTTTCTTTCACCGAAATTATTTTAACCGGACAGGCTTTTGCGGCTAATTCACAACTTTCAACAATCGTGTGGTCGTGTGATTTTAAAGTGAAAAAACCTTTTGCATTTTGCGAATGAATCAAAACTGATTTCCCGTCTTTTTTGGACATTTGAAATTGAATCGGCGCCATTTCAACGCAATAATTACAGCCAATGCATTTGTCTCTTTGTAAAGTAACAATAACCATTAGGCTTCCACAATTTTATATAATTTGTCCGACATTCGGATTCTGAAAGGTAATTTTAAAGTACAATCATCGCCTTTGGTGGCTTTGTCAGCCGTAACATCATTGACAAACATTTCGTCGATAATCATTTCCTGCGCTCCGGTGCTTGGTCCTGTTACCAGAATTTTATCTCCAATTTTGATGTCGTAAGCTTCAATTTTGAATTGACCAATGTTGGCTTTCGGGAAATAATGGGTTCCTTTTCCCACATAGACTTTTTTCTGTGTCGCCATCGATCCGGAAACATCACTCCATTCGCCCAATTCTTGTCCGAGATAATAACCGGACCAAAAACCACGATTATAAACCGTGTTCAACGCTTCCATCCAATCCGCTACTTTTTCTTTAGAAAACGAATCTTCATAATAACCGTCAATCGCTTCTCGATACGTTTTGATAACGGTGGCAACATATTCAGGAGCACGGCCACGGCCTTCAATTTTCAAGACCTGAATGCCGGAATCAATGACTTGGTCCAGAAAATCTAAAGTGCATAAATCTTTTGGAGACATTAAATATTCGTTATCAACTTCGATTTCAAAACCGGTTTCCTGATCAATAACAGTGTATTTCTTGCGACAATTTTGTTTACATGCACCACGATTGGCGGAGGAATTATAGGAGTGTAAACTCAAATAACATTTTCCCGAAACTGCCATACACAAAGCGCCATGACCAAAGATTTCGATCTCCACTAAGTTGCCGTTTGGGCCTTTAATTTGTTCTTTTTCGATTTGAGCGGTGATGCTTTTTACTTGACGTAAACTCAATTCCCGACTTAAAACCATCGTGTCTGCAAATAAACTGTAGAATTTTATGGTTTCAATATTGGTCACATTCAGTTGTGTCGAAATGTGAACTTCCATCCCGATGCCTCTTGCCATAGCGATAACCGCTTGGTCAGAAGCAATAACCGCAGTGATATTCGCTTCTTTGGCTTTGTTCAATAAGGTTTTTACGATGGATAAATCGTGGTCGTAAATTATGGTGTTCAAGGTCAAGTAACTTCGAACATTTTTAGTTTCGCAGCGTTTTGCTATTTCCGGTAAATCGTCCATGGTGAAATTCACGGTGGCTCTGGCGCGCATGTTTAGTTGCTCTACGCCAAAGTAAATAGAATCCGCGCCATTATCTAATCCAGCTTGTAAGGACTCAAAGTTCCCGGCAGGAGCCATAAGTTCTATTTTGTTATTCGATGTCATGATAAATTAGTCTAAAATCTTATATAATTTATCAGATAATCGAATTCTGAACGGCAGTTTAAAAGTACAAGTGTCTCCAGAAATCGCTTTTTCTTGAGCCAAATCGTTCACTAGCATTTCTTCGATTACTACTTTTTGTTCTCCGGTTGTGGAACCTTTGATTAGAATCGTATCGCCAATTTTGATTTCGTTTTCTTCAATTAAAAACTGGCCAATACTTGGTTTTGGAAAGAAATGAGTTCCTTTTCCAATATAAACTTTCTTAATTTTTGGTTCTTTTTTGATGACAGTTTTTGGTTTTTCTGTAACAAAAATACCATGCGTTTCTTCCTGATTTTTGAAAGTCAGCACCTCTGATTTTCCTTTTTTGAAAATCTTATTTCCGTTTTTAATCCCTCTTCGAATGGCTTTTTGTTCTTCTTCCGGCAAGTGAATGACACTCACACATTCAGCAGAACAGCAACCTTCCATTTTTTCCTTGCAAGAATCACATTGGATAAAAAGTAAATGACAGCCTTCGTTCACGCAATTGGTATGGACGTCACAAGGCGCGCCACATTGATGGCATTGCGAAACGATATCAGCTGTAATCCTTTCGCCCAAACGGTGATCAAATACGAAGTTTTTACCGATGAATTTACTTTCTAATCCTTCCGCTTTTACCTGACGCGTGTATTCTATGATTCCACCTTCCAGCTGGTATACGTTTTCAAAACCTTTGTGTTTGAAATATGCACTGGCTTTCTCGCAGCGAATTCCTCCGGTGCAATACATCAATAGTTTTTTGTCTTGTTTGTGTTCAGCAAGTTGTTCTTCGATGATTGGTAAACTTTCACGAAAAGTATCAACATCTGGTTTTATGGCTTTGGTAAAATGTCCAATTTCACTTTCGTAATGATTTCGCATATCGACCACAATCGTGTTTGGGTCTTCCAGAAGTTCATTAAATTCCTTGGCTTTTAAATGAATTCCGATATTCGTCACATCAAAAGTTTCATCCACCAAACCGTCAGCCACAATTTTATCACGCACTTTTACGGTGAGTTTCAAGAACGAATGGTCGTCTTGTTCTACGGCAATATTCAAACGGATTCCTTTCATGAAATCATAGACTTCAATAGAATCTTTGAACGCATAGAAATTATCGGCAGGAAGTGATAATTGGGCGTTGATTCCCTCACTGGCTACATAAATTCGACCCAAAACTTCAAGAGAGTTCCACGCCAGAAATAATTCGTTACGAAATTGTGTTGGATTTGAGATTTGCGCATAAGCATAGAAAGACAGCGTAAGACGTTGTTTTCCGGCATCATCAATCATGATGGCTCTTTCCTCTGCGCTTAATGTGTTATACAGTTGCATGCTATAAACAGTTTAAGTTGAGAAATATATTTTTTGCAAAAGTAAATAATTTAACCGCAAACTTCACAATGAAGTCGCAAAGTTTATAAATAAAAAACCCTTTCAGAGTTCTAAACTCTGAAAGGGTTAATACATTCTAAAATATAAATTTTAGCAATATTCGTTGAAAGCGTCTTTCAAGTTTTCAGCAATTAGTTCTGCCGGACGACCTTCAATGTGGTGACGCTCTAGCATGTGCACTAATTCTCCGTTTTTGAACAAAGCCATACTTGGCGATGATGGAGGAAAAGGGAACATGTGTTGTCTTGCGGCATCAACAGCATCTTTGTCAACTCCTGCAAAAACCGTGATTAAATGGTCTGGTTTCTTAGCACCTTCTAAACTCATTTTTGCTCCCGGACGTGCGTTTCTAGCAGCACAACCACAAACTGAATTTACAACTACAAGCGTTGTTCCTTCTAATTTCATTGCGTTTTCTACTTCTTCAGCACTATGTAAATCTTGAAAACCTGCAGCTGTTAATTCCGCTTGCATTGGTTTTACCATTTCTTCTGGATACATATCTTTTTATTTTAAATCAATAATAATTTTGAGTTGCAAAGTTACAAAGTTTACATTCAAGAATAGGAGTTCAATTATAAAGTTTTGTTATAGTTTGATTGTTATTTCATTGTTTTGAAAGCAACATGAAACAGGGCTTTAATAAATAGTGATTTTGGACATTTTAAAATTACTTGTATGTCTTCCTTAAGTGAAGTTTCTTCATCCAAAAATTTAAAAATCAAACTTGGATTTCCTTTCTTGAACATCGAAGAAAAGATAGGAGAACCCAATTCATTTTTTCGGTCTAAAATGTCTAGCAGAAGCAAATCGTAAAACCAGAATTTGGTTCTTTTATGCAATTTTGTAAAGTCGGTTTCCCTTTGCAGAAAGGCAACCAATTCACTCGATTTTTTATCCGAATTTTTGAAAGTGTAACCCGTGCTGGCTTTCGTCCAACCGCCTGAAGTTCCAATATTTAGTACATTTTTAGTATTCGCTTTCCAAAAAGGATAACACGTCATCGGGATGCTGCCTTGCTCTTTTTCGACTATTTCATAGTTCGAAATCCCAAGTTTTTCGATGTATTTCTGGATTTCGTTTTCGTATTCTTCGGCTTTCAAATGGTTGTGCGAAAACAAGGTGTATTCCAGTAAAGCCTCGGTTTTTGAGGCGGGTAAAACATACATAAAACGGGTATTTCCTTTTTGCTCCACCGAAAAATCCATGAAAGTAGCTTGCTCCGGATTGAAAATAGCCTGCTCACTTTTGATAAACCAACCAATAAAATGCTGCTGCAGCAAAGGATATTTCGTCTGGTTTTCTGCTTTGTGTTTGTTGTAAATGCTGTTGAATAATTTCGAGCACGAAAAACTCTCATTTTCAGTTTGTATTAAAATTATAGTTTCAGATTCTTCAATTTCCAGTATTTTCTGCTGGATGAAAGTGATGTTGTCTTGTTTTGAAAGCAAATCAAATACTTGAGTGTAAAAATCCAGCCCTTTCACCATATTGTATTGGTATGGTTTCAAGTCTAAATCCCTGCGAAAGTTTTCATTGGCAAACAAAGCCGAATCCCATTTCTTTGAAATGGATTTTTTCCAAACAGTTTCATTTTTCTCCCAAAAACACCAAGTTCTGTCGTTGGTTTTTTTAGTATTTTCATCCAATAACAAAACACTTTTATCCTTAAATGTACCGGATTGCACCATTTTATACACGGTCATCAAAGCCGATAATCCTGCTCCGGTAAAAATATAATCGTAGTGTTTCATTTGGGAATTTGACATTTTCCCAAAAATAGACAATTTTATTCTTTTAGTTTCTCTAAAATGAGCTTAAATTCTTTTGGTTTCAAGTAGCCGTTGTGCTGAAAAATAATCTCGTTTTCACTATTCAAAACACATAAAACAGGAAAGTTCAGTTGCTTATTTACCGTTCCTAATGCGATGGCCAATTCATGTGTTCCAGAGTTATTCCCCGTGGGCTTGAATTGAAAAGTGGTTTCATTGAAAACTACCGTTCGTTTTTCTTCGGCATTGAAATCAACAAAATAGAAAGTGTTGTTTAACTCCTTGATGATTTCCTCGTTTTTGAAAGTGGTACTTTTCATCGCATGGCAAAATTGGCACCAATCGGTTTGAATGAAAACGATAGTTTTTCTCTTTTCGATACTTTGTAAACTGTCGATTTGTTCCAATGAAACCGAATGTAGCTGTGCAAATCCAGAAGGAATCGCACAGCATAAAAATAACAGTATAGCAAGGTTTTTTTTCATTATCGCAACGTATAGCGAAGTCCGAAAAAACTTCTGATTCCTTGGTTGGGTCCATACACATAAGTCGTGTCAAACGTTAATCCATATGGATTATCTGTTGTGTCAACTGTTTGGCCATTTGGGACGAAATTGTCATTTAAACCATAATTATCGCGGTTATCAGTATTACCATCAGAAGTTCGTACATTTTTATCAAAAGGATCATTTGTTCGTGCAATCAAAAATGGATTGTTTTGTTTAGGCAAAAAGTTCAATAGGTTTTTAATTCCGGCATAGAATTCAAAGTTTTTTAAACCAGAATATGTGAATTGGATGTTTTGTAAACTGTACCAAGGCGATTCTGAAGCACGAGGATCTAAAGCGCTTAAAAGCGGCAATTGCATCGGGCTGTACACATTTCCGGTGTAATCTACATTCAAATCAATAGCTTGAATTTTATACGAAACGCTCCAGGTTGCAGTAAATTTTTCGGTTAAAAAAGGCGTTTCTTTTCGGCCATTTTCAACGTTTTTATTGTCTAGCAAAGAAGCACCAGTGATGATTTTTAATCCATTCGGAAAATTGAAATCAATATTCGTACTGATTCCTTGACTTATCGCATAGCCATTGATGTTGTCATAAATAATTTGGTTGGGATCAGTATCATAATCCGAAACAATTTTATTACTGAATCGGGTATGGAAAAAGGAAGTTTCAATTCCTATAAAGGTTCCGTTGTTGAAATTTATTTTCTTGATATAATTCAAATTGGCATTTATGGATTGTTCCGGTTTCAAGTTATTGGCAATTACAATTTCACGAGCGCCGGTCAAAGCAGCGTGATCTTCGGTAAATAAATTCACAACTCTAAAACCCGTTCCGGCATTCAAACGAATGATGTTATTGTCGTCCAATTTCCATTTATAGGCTAATCTTGGCGTTAATATGCTTCCGTGAAACGAGTTGTAATCGTAACGCATTCCCAGTAACAGCTTGTGTTTTTCAGTGAACGTGATTTCGTCTTGAATAAAAACTCCCGGTAACCACGTTTTTTCTGGGTTGTTATTTCCCAGTTTTGAAGTTGCCGGCGTATTGTCATCGTAATAATTGTATCGGGTGGCAATTCCGGTAAGCAGATCATTTTTCCCTATTTTTTTATCCCAAGTCAATTGTAGAAAACCAATTTTTTGGTTGGCAATATAACTCGTTGTACCGTATCGACTGTCCTGAAAATGTACGTTTCCTGAAAAGGAAAGCATTAGTTTTTCCTGAAATGGCAATTGGTAACTTCCGATAAGTTCCGCACGTTTGGTATAAATACTTTCGCCATAGATTTCGTCTCCGCCACGGTGTTTTTTCTCCCAACGCACATCGCCACCAAAACGGTCTTCATAAACGCCACGCGCCGCAATGGTGAACAATCGATTTTCTTTTCTGTTGAAAGTCCATTTTTGAAAAAGGGAAATTCGGTCAGAAAGGGTAACATCGGTAAAATTATCGCCATCGTTGTCTATTTTTTGATTGTATCTGAAATAATTTAAACCTAAAAGTGCGGTTGCTTTCTTACCAACATTGAGTTTTACTCCTAAATCAACATTGGTTTCCAACCAAGAAGTAGAAAATACATCAGCGGAGAATACGGGAGCGTTTGTGGGGTTTTTAGTAATGATATTAATCAAACCACCAACGGCTTCACTGCCGTATAAAGAGGAAGCGGGACCTTTTACGATTTCAATTCGTTCCACCAGTGAATTTGGAATTCCGGATAATCCATACACCGTGGATAAACTGCTCACGATGGGCATTCCGTCTATTAGAACCAAAGTATATGGGCCTTCCAGTCCATTGATGTGGATGTCGCCCGTGTTACAAACGCCACAATTAAGTTGCGGTCTTACGCCATTTACATTTTGTAATGCTTCATAAATACTGGCCGTTGGATTTTTCTTGAAAAACACAGGAGAATAAACTTCGACTGGAACGGCACTTTCTAATCTTTTTACCGCTTTTAATGTTCCCGAAACCACTACTTCGTTAAGTTGGTTTTCGGTATTTGAAAGTTCAAAATCCAGAATGTTATTTTCATTAATTTTGACAGTTATGTTCTTTTTTAAAGTTTGAAAACCGCTTGCTGTAATCTGAATTCTGTAATTCCCCTGAGGAATATTTTCGATGCTATACTTCCCTAAACTATCCGTTTGGGTGGCGTATTTTGTTCCAATTAAAAACACACGGGCATCCGAAACCTCCTTTTTTTCTGATGAAACGAATCCCGAAAGACTTGTTTTTTCTTGGGCATAGCCGAAGTTAAACATCAGAAAGATAAATAAAACACATAATTTTTTCACTATACTTAAATTAAATTTAGGCAAAGCTAAAAATTATATTTTGCAAAACAAATTTTTTAATTACATTTGTATCAATAACTTAATAATATGACTAAATCGTTAGAAGAAGTAAACCAATCGGTTTCCACACTAAACAAGAAATCAGTATTCCGAAAAATCCTTGCTTTTTTTGGGCCGGCCTATTTAATTAGTGTTGGTTATATGGATCCGGGAAACTGGGCGACGGACATTGCAGGCGGTAGCCAGTTTGGGTATGCCTTGCTTTGGGTTTTATTGATGAGTAACATTATGGCTTTGTTGTTGCAAAGCTTGAGTGCCCGACTGGGGATTGTTACCCAACGTGATTTGGCGCAAGCTTCCCGAGAAACCTATTCGCCATTTATCAATTATATATTGTATTTCCTTGCCGAAATTGCTATCGCAGCCTGTGATCTTGCCGAGGTTTTAGGAATGGCAATCGGTATCAATTTACTATTTGATATTCCGTTGATCGAAGGGGTCTTGATTACGGTTTTAGATACCTTTTTGTTGTTGTTCTTAATCAATAAAGGGATCCGTAAAATGGAAGCTTTTATCATTGTATTGGTTGCTATTATTGGATTTTCCTTTATTTTTGAAATGATATTTGCCCAGCCGGAACTGGATAAGGTGTTGTTTGGGTTAATTCCTTCAATGCCCAATGAAACGGCATTGTATATCGCTATTGGAATTATTGGAGCAACGGTTATGCCGCACAATTTATACTTGCATTCCTCATTGGTGCAAACTAGAAACTTCGACCGAAGTAAAGCTGGAATTAAGCAGGCTTTAAAATACAATTTCATCGATTCTACGATTGCATTAAACTTGGCTTTTTTAGTGAATGCTGCTATTTTGATATTGGCGGCAGCCACATTTTATAAAAACGGGATGTTTGAAGTGGCTGAAATTCAAGATGCCCATCGATTCCTGGAACCGCTTTTAGGAAGCAAATTTGCACCAATATTATTTGCGGTAGCCTTGATTGCTGCTGGGCAAAGTTCCACAATTACTGGAACACTGGCAGGTCAAATTGTGATGGAAGGATATCTTAATTTACGTATTCAGCCTTGGGTTCGTAGAATTATAACACGATTAATCGCTATTGTTCCTGCGGTTATTGTAATTACTATTTACGGGGAAAGTGTAACAGGAAAATTGCTGATTTTGAGTCAGGTTATCCTGAGTCTGCAATTGGGTTTTGCCATTATTCCGTTGATTCATTTTGTAAGTGATAAATCAAAAATGAAAGGATTCCATATTGGAAAAATTACTCAAATTGCTTCTTGGGTTATTGCAACAATCATCGTTTCATTAAATGCTAAATTGGTTTTTGATGAAATAACAGGATGGCTTGAAACTTCCGAAAATCCACTTTTATTATGGTTAACGGTAGTTCCCTTAGCCATAGGTTTCTTGATTTTGTTGCTTTATATTGTGTTTAAGCCTTTTGTTGCCAAAGCAAAAATAGATATTACAAATCATTCGCCACATAGTTTAAAATTGCAATTTTCTAAATCTGCAAGTTATGCTAAAAAGAATATTGCGGTCTCTGTAGATTTCTCCAGTGCAGATGAGGTGGCATTAAATAATGCTTTTGAATTAGGCGGAATAGAAGCTAAATATACGTTGATTCACGTGGTAGAAACCGTTGGAGCGATGATTTATGGCGAAAATACGGATGATCACGAAACGTTAATCGACGAAAAATTATTAGAAGAATACAAAGTAATGCTTACTGAAAAAGGATTTAAAGTTGAAACGCAATTAGGATTTGGAAAACCTAATAAAGTGATTCCGGAAATCATCAATAAAGGAGAATTTGACATTTTGGTGATGGGAACTCACGGTCATACGGGATTCAAGGATTTAGTCTTTGGAACCACGGTTGACAAATTGCGCCACAAAATTTCTATTCCGTTACTTATTGTAAAAAAATAAATTTTTCAGGAGCTATTTCCTGCTATTCGCTATATCTTTTCCTGCTTAAAAAAGCAGGAAAAGGATACCGCTTCTATCAGGGCTAAAAAAATAAAAAAAATGACATTTTCAGAAGAAAATTATCTTAAAACCATATACCATCTTACCATTATTTCAGATTCAGAAATAAGCACCAATGCCATTGCCGAAAAAATGGAAACCAAAGCTTCTTCAGTGACTGATATGCTTAAGAAATTAGCCGAAAAAGACTTGGTTAATTATAAAAAATACCAAGGTGTTTCTTTGACAGAGCACGGTAAAATAGCGGCAAAAATGATCGTGAGAAAACACCGTCTTTGGGAAGTTTTTTTAGTAGATAAGCTAGATTTTTCCTGGGATGAGGTCCATGATATTGCGGAACAATTAGAGCATATTAAATCAGAAAAACTCATCAACAAACTAGATGATTTTTTAGGGAATCCCACCGAAGATCCACATGGAGATCCTATTCCTGATGCAAATGGGCAAATCGTTAAAATCGAAAAACAATTGCTCTCGGAATTACAGGAAAATCAAGCAGGAATATGTGTTGGCGTTAAAGATACCTCATCAGAGTTTCTAAAATATTTGGACAAACAGGGAATCGCACTGGGTTCTAAAATTGAAATCATAGGAAAGGAAAGTTTCGATTTGTCTTTGAAAATAAAAGTAGACAGCAAAGATTTAACCATTTCAAATAAAATTGCCAGCAACCTTTTTGTAAAATTGACATAGTGATTTTTGCGATATTTTTGGATAAACTGTTTAAAAAATAAAGAACATGAAAAAGTCATTGCTATTGTTTTTTTTGATTCTTGGTTCGATAACTTTCGCACAAAATGCCAAAACAGAAAATGTTCAATCCCTAAAGATAACCCAAAAAAAGTGTCTTAAGAAAAAGGGATTTAATTTGGTTTTAAAAGAAGTCGTTTCTGATTCCCGTTGCCCGGAGGGTGTGACTTGTGTCTGGGCGGGAGAAGCTTCGGCTATAATTTCTGCTTACAAAGATTCAAAATTAGTTGAGGACCACACGATGGTTTTTTCGATGAAAAACGAAGAAGAAAATAAGCAGTGGTTTTCTAAATATTTGCCAGAAAAACAAAAAAAGATAAAAAGCTTTAGTGTTTTACCTTATCCAAAAGAAGGGGGCAAAATCAATCCGAAAAACTATTATGTAAAAATCGGGTATATAAAATAAACCTTGTGACAACTGCGAATGATTGCACTTTCTTAAATGAATTTATATTCCTTATATGGTTTAAATTTCTTAACATATAAGGAATATAAGTTCATTTAAGTTTAAAAAAACAGTACAGTAAATGCTATTTTTTATCCCTTTTTAAATCCAATTAATTTTCGATATTTCTGTTCACTTTCTTCCAAAGCGACTTCAAGTTCTTTGTAATAGGTAATGTCTTTTATATTTGCAACGGCGGCAATAACATAGTTGTTTTCATCGATTATTGGTCTGCCGCTAATGACAACCCGTTTTTTGGTTTTAGTTTCGTTATCTTCAATTATTATTTCAACGTCATCCGTTGATTCGCCTTTTAATGCTTTTTCTAACGGAAGGTTCTGGGCAGGAAAAACGGTTACTTCGTCAGGATAATATAATTCATATTTAGTTGACCAATCCAGAGTGGTTGGCATTTCGGAATCTTGTTTTATTCCTATAATTTCTTCTGCCATGCGATTGGATAAAACAATTCTTTTCTGGCTGTCAGTTACAATAATTCCTTCGCCAATATTCTCCAGAATTAATTTCAATTTTAGCTCGTTAAGACGCACTAATTTATCGGCTTCTATTTTTTCATTTTCCATTTTTTTTGTCAACGATATGTCTTTGATAAAAGCAATGAAGATATATTTTCCTAAAATAGTGGCTGGAGAGACTGTTAACTCAATCTCAAATTCGATGTTTTTTTTGTTAAGAGCCGTGATTTCTATTGTTTTATTGATAATAGGCCCTTCAGCTGTTAGAAGGAAATTTTGGAAACCTTTAGTATGGGCCTCTCTATGTTGCTCAGGAATGATTAAATCCCGCATCGATTTTCCTATGACTTCCCCTAATGACCATCCGAATATTTTTTCGGCTTGTGGATTCCATCTAATAATGATTCCCTCATCATTTATTACAATTAGGGCATCTGGTGCCTCATTAAAGATGGTTTGCAATTGACCTTCGCTTTCTTTTAATTTTTGTTCGGCTGCTTTCCGTTCTGTAACGTCTCTCAGAATAGATTTATGCCCAGTTATCCTATTTCCTTCTCGTAACTGCATTACCGTTTGCTCCACCCATTTTTGTTCTCCGGATTTGGTAATGATAGGAAATGAAAACAAGGATTCATCTATTTTATTTTTAAATTGATTCAAATAGAATTCAGCCACACGGTCTTTCCATTCCGGAGCTACAAGTTCTGAAAAATGTTTCCCTATGAGTTCATCTGGCGTGTAACCCGTCAGTTTTTTACACGCAGGATTGATATAGGTAAAATAACCTTTGTAATCAGAAGTATGGACTACATCGCCGATATTCTCCACTATTTCACGATATTTTTCTTCGCTTTTACGAAGGGTTTCACTCGCTTCTGCTAATTGGGCGGTGCGTTCTGTTACTTTTTGTTCCAGTCCTTCATTTAGTTTTCGTATCTCGTTTTCCGAATTTTTTAGTTCCGTAATGTCGTGAATAACTAGAACTCCACCGGTTATCTCCCCAGAGGGGCTTTTTAACGGTCTGGCAGTTACAATAACAAAAAGACCTTCGGGTTTTTTATAATTTTGGATAAATATTTCCATATTATCCACCTCTTCACCATTTAATGCTTTTACTAAGGGGAATTCATTAGTGTCAAAAATTGTTTTGGTATCGGGCAGAAAGAAGCCATAGGTTTGAGCCCATCTCTCTTGAGGAATATCCATGGGCCCAATTCCAATTATTCTTTCACCGGCAGGATTCCAAAAAATGAATTTTCTGTTCTCATCAACTACGATCAACCCGTCACCCATGTTTTGTATAACAGATTGTAAAAGGGTGTTTTGTTCATTCAATTGTTCTTTAGATTGCGCCACTTCATTGTCTCTTTTTTCAATAGTTGAAAGCATATCATTAAGCCCCAAGGAGAGGATACTGATTTCATCTTTTCCTTCAACAGCCATGCGGATTTTGTAATCGCCGGTGTCTTTTATCTGTTGTATCCCTGTTACCAGGTTCAACAAGGGTTTTGAGATGTATTTTTTGATAATCATCGCAATTAGAAATGCGAGTCCGATTCCGACAACCAGTAATGCTATTCCCAGACGCAAAACGTCCATTTTTATTTTATTCAATTCCGATAGTTCAAATCGGATGCAAACTAATCCTATTGTTTTATCGTCTTTCTTAATTTTGCTGTAAACAAAAAGATTTTCATTGGTAAACAGGAAGCTTTTTTCATTCATGGTGGGAATAGCAAATCGATATTTAGGATCAGAGCCCGGTTTTGTATAGGATGCAAAAACGGTACCTTTTTTGTCCAATATATTTGCATTCAAAATATCGTTTTGCACGTTTAATTCTGATAGAATTTTATTGGCGGCAGCATTGTCCAAAAATTCAAGTGCAGAAACATTATTAAAGCCTACCACTTGTGCAATGGCTATTGAACTAATCACTTTTCGGTCTTTGAATCCTTTGATGTCTATTAGCACAAAAGCGGTAATACATAGCCCTAATACAAACGCAGAGGTGAAAACCTGCATGAGCACGAGCTTGTTTTTAATGGATATGTTACGTAGATTTATCATGTATTTGTTGTTTTTTCGATACTAAAAAATAATACTCTGCAAACCAAATGCTCCGCAACTGTTTTTCTCTTACATCTTCCTTTTTCCATTCAAATTCACGCACAAATGGAACGATCTAAATTTGTAATTTGATACTATTATTGCACAATAATTGCATGTTGCAGCAAGAAGGAACTGATTCCTATTCCTGCTTTATTTATTGCTTTGAGATTTACTTCAAATTTTAATTTATTGTCGACTGTAACAAAATTCATATGTGCCCCTTTTTTTCCATAACCATTTTGCTCTGTCACAATCAGTACCGGTTTACCGGAAAGTTTAGAAAGAATGGTTTCAATTGGTATGGTACAGTTGTAAGGAACAAACAGAATATTGCAAAAACCTAATTCGTTCAAATTTTTATATTCCTTTACTTCAATTTTTTTGTTTTTAGTAATAGTAAGTAATGAAGTGGTAATTGGGCTTTCTTCCAGAATAGCGATCTTGAAAGTTTGTTTTTTAGAATAATTTTTCCAATAAACATAATCTACAAAACGATACAGAAAATCAGCTTTTAGCGCATATTCCTTCTCCCCGGTGCCCTCTTGGGCTGACATTGGATTTCCTCCCATTAAAATAATAATGACTATCCAAAAAAATATGTGCTCTTTACGTACCATCTATTTTGTTTTTAAAGAAGTTCTTTCCTGATTGAAATAATTGATTCTATCGTATTTTTTAAATAATTCTGATATTAGAATTTATAGATTAATGATAAACTAAACAAGGTCCCTAATTGGCTAAAGTGATATCCTCCGTATGTCATTTGTGAATAACGGCCATTGAATGTAATCAAGTTAAATTGTGATTTTACTTGAGTCGGATCATTTAAAATGGCGGCTCCAGCTGCGTTCTCAGCTTTAAATTTCCATTCCGGCAATACATTTAATAAATTGTTCACATTAAGAGTTACGGTTAATTTATCCGTTGCAGCGTAATTAATTCCTAAATCGGTAACTATTTTTGGTGTAAACTCAGTTCTTAAGTCTGAATCTAAACCATCTTGTTTGAATGTTGTTTTTCCAAAGTAGGTGTTGTTAAGCGATAAGTCAAATTTTCTAATTTTGTAATTTGCGTCCAAAATCCATTTTGTTTCAGGTCTTGATGTAAACATTAAAGCGTTAAATCTTGCTCCAAAATTATCACTTGCAACCAGTGAAATTCTTTTATTTTCAAAAGTTACGTTTCCGGATAAATTGAATCCTAATTCTCCGGTTCCTAATGCTACAGCACCGTAATTCATCACTACATCCAAACCTGAAGTCCTCGAATCGAATGAATTTTCAAACCAGGAAACGGTACCGAATGAGGTTACTACTTGATCCCCCAAAATAATCCGGTCTTTTACTTTAATGTTATAATAATCTATAGTGAAATTTAAGTTTTTTAAAGGGTTGGCTCCTATTCCTACAGTTATGTTGGTTGATTTTTCAGCGTCTAATTGAGGAATGCCTAATTGGCGTGCTTGTGGGGAAACATTGTTTATAATTCCACTAACTCGAACCCCTTGGTCTGGTACAAATGAATATTGTGATTTTTGAGTATAAATTTGGTGTAATGTTGGCGCTCTGAATCCAGAGGAAACGGATCCTCTTATCGTAATTTTATCATTCGAGAATTTATATCTGGAACTTAATTTCCAAACCGTTGCTCCCCCAAAATCGCTATAATTTTCATAACGAACCGTACCGTTTACTAAGAAATTTTTAGTAAAATCATACGCTAAATCGAAGTATCCGCCTAAGTTATAACGATTCCATTTGCCTGAATCCTCGGGTCTGTTACCAGCAAATGAGTCCGCACCAAATCCATCCCAAGATGCTTTGTCTCCTGCAATCACTTCAAAAGTTTCTGTTCTAACCTCAGAACCAAAACCAATACTTATTTTATCAGATAATACTTTAGAAATATCCAAGTTACCCACAATATGGTTAAACGAAGCTCCTCCCGGTTTAAAAAATATGGGACTGTTCTCTCGATATATATTAATCTTATTAGGATCTTGAATAGGGGATCTATTATGAGAGTTTTCTATGGTATAGGTTTGCTTATTACCACCAACAGTTATACTGGCATCGGTATTCCATCCATTCTTTATAGATTTATAACCCAAGGTAGCATGGTAATCGTTCAAATCTCCAGTAAATGTAGGGTGATACCCTTTGTAAGAAGCAACCGTTCCGTCTCCAAAGAAGTCTAATAAGTAGGGAAGATCGTTTAAAGTAATGTCTCCTCCATAGTCCCAATAGGGTGTTCTGTAATTGGCAAAAGAATTTACTTTTTTATAGACATAAGCGACATTATAATACAATTGTGTTTCATCTGATAAAATAAATCCGCCGTTTACCAAGAATTTTACGGAAGCAGTTTCTGGAGATCCATTGATGTTTTGAGCATCTGGATATTTTGCAAGAAAAGATTTAATATCTGCCAAGGTGTTAATGTCAGAAATAGTGCCGCCGAAACTGGCAAAATCTCCATCAGCATCTACTTTTCCGGGTCTGTTGGCCAAGTTTACTTTTGAAAAATCTAAGGTGTAATTTACAAAACTTTTTTCGCCTACAGTAGATCCATTGTTCAAACTCACGCCTAGCATTTCGCCATCACCTTCAGCCGTAATACCGGTTCTTACAGTTACGGAACCATCATCGGTTCTTTTTTTTAAGATAATATTGATTACCCCGGCTATTGCATCTGAACCATATTGAGCCGATGCGCCATCACGAAGAATTTCCACTCTTTCTATGGCATCTATTGGTATTGCAGAAATATCGGCACCTGTTTCTCCACGTCCTGGTGACGGTTGAACATAAAGCAAGGAGCTTAAATTTTTTCTTTTTCCGTTGATAAGGACTAACGTCCTGCTGGGTCCCATATTTCTAATTTCGTATGGGTCCAGTAATGAAGTAGCATCATTTACAGGAGTTTGAACGGTATTAAAAGATGGGATTTTGTACTGTAATGCTTTGTCAAATGTGGCTTGTCCTGTTGAAGTCAGTTCTTCAAATGATACTACATCAATAGGAAGTGTAGTCGTGGTATTGCTTCTGGGTGTGGCTCTTGTTCCGGTTACCACAACTTCGTTAAGATTTTGTCCGACTCCTTCGGATAAGAAAACATTTAGAATAGAATCGGTTGTGTCGTGTTCTTGCTTAGAGAAACCAGTGTAGCTAAAGACTAAAGTAGCTCCTTCCTTAACATTAATCTTGTAAGCTCCGTTGATATCAGTGGAAACGCTGTTGTTTGTTCCTTTTTCGGTGACGTTAACGCCTGACATCGCAAGACCAGCATTATCTAGTACAAAACCCGAGATTTCTTTTTGCGCAAAAAGAAACGTGATGTTCAGCATAAATAACAATATGGTAACAAATTTTTTCATGATTAGTTGATATTGGTTCATTTCTGGTTTGAAATCAATGGCAACGTAATAATTGTAAGAAGTTTTCATTGAACTACTTAATATGTTTTTTTTGATAAAAAGTAGTCAGTGAAAAGAATAATGATGAAATTAAAAGTTCGTTTTCTTCAAATTATTAAAAGAAGTCTATCCAAAAACGAATCCTAATTAGGGCTGTTACAAAACCTGAAATATTTTATTGAGATTAAAAATATTTATAACTTAGGTAGTAGATTTTTACTAAAAATTATGATTGTCTAATCGGGATGCGGATTATCAATTCATAATAGTTCTATAATTTCAATTGCTTGCAGGGGTAAAGCTGAAATTATGTTCAGAAGTCAACTTAGATTCAAGTTCAATTCAGAAGCCTTTTTTTAAAGTTAAAAAACGGAAATTACTGATTTTGAGTCTAAAAGCTCGTTTTTTGCTATAGTAAATTTAGTCAAAAAAAGGGATTTTCTTAAATTATAGAAAGATTTTTTTTATCTTTTTAAGGAAAATTTAACCCGTTGTGTTTTAAAGTAGCACAATTTTAGACAGAAAAATGGGATTTTTAATTACAACCGCAATCATCACCGCTACCGCAATTTTTATCTGATTTTCTCTTTTTGAAAAAGAATTTTTTGATCAAAAAAGCAAGGGCAATTCCCAAAGCAATAAAAGCAATTATTTCTTGAATATCCATAATCGTTTATTTTAAGATTTGATAGGCAATTAAAGCCACTACATAAGCAAATCCGGACATGAAAATCAATTGTCCAGCCGGCCATTTCCATGAATTGGTTTCTTTTTTAGTAACGGCGAGTGTACTGGCACATTGCAAAGCAAAAGCATAAAACAGTAATAGTGATATTCCTGAAGCAAAATTGAAAATTTTTTCTCCGGTAACCGGATTAATTTCGGCGGCCATTTTATTTTTTATTGTTACTTCGTTATCACTGCCGCCTACGCTGTAAATCGTAGCCAATGTTCCCACAAAAACCTCTCTGGCAGCAAAGGAACTGATAATGGCAATTCCTATTTTCCAGTCATAACCCAATGGAGAAATAGCAGGTTCAATGGCTTTTCCCATTAACCCGATATAGGAATTCTCCAGTTTTTGTGAAGCTACAGCATTCTCAAATTCGGCTTCCGGCAACGGATTATTTTTTGTTTTTTCAGTAACAATTGTTTCTGCATTATTGAATTTTTCTCCTGGCCCGTAAGACGCTAAAAACCACAATACGATAGAAATGGCTAAGATGATTTTTCCTGCTCCAAAAATAAAGGCTTTGGTTTTTTCGATTACATTGATTCCTACGTTCTTGAAAAGTGGTAATTTATAATTCGGCATTTCTACCACAAAGTATGTTTTTCCTTTTATTTTAAGGATTTTATTCAAAATATAAGCTGAAAAAATAGCCATTCCAAAACCCAAAAGATACAACAACATCAAGGTCATTCCTTGCATGTTCAGAAAACCAAAAACGCGATTATCCGGGATTACCAGTGCAATAATAATGGCATAAACAGGCAATCTGGCAGAGCAGGTTGTAAATGGTGTTACCAGAATGGTGATTAATCTTTCCTTCCAGTTTTCGATATTTCTCGTGGCCATAATTGCAGGAATAGCACAGGCGGTACCAGAAATAAGCGGCACCACACTTTTACCCGATAAACCAAATTTTCGCATGATTTTATCCATCAGAAAAACAACTCGGCTCATGTAACCACTTTCTTCAAGAATCGAAATAAACATAAATAGGAAGGCGATTTGTGGAATAAATATCAAAATACCTCCTATTCCAGGAATGATTCCCTGTGAAATTAAATTGGTTAAAACTCCTGCCGGTAATTCTTCGGCAGCAAGAGTGCTTAATGTAGCAAAAGTGCCATCAATGAAATCCATCGGAATTTTAGACCATTCGAAAATAGATTGGAAAATAACAAACAAAATCAGGAAGAAAATTACATATCCCCATACTTTGTGTGTCAGAACGCGATCCAGTTTGCTACGGAAATCTTTAGCAATAGTGGTGTCTATTTTTAATCCTTCCTTCAAAACATCATTGATGAATTGATAGCGTTTTATGGTTTCTTTTTGTTGCAAACGCTTTAAATCCGAGTGGGATTTAGTAAACGAACTTCGGATTTCATTTCGATCTAAATTCAGGAAGTTTACATCTTGCGTGATTACCAACCATAATTTATACAACAGTTGGTTGGGGAATGTTTTGCGAAGCGTATCGAAATATTCAGGATCAATACTGGACGCATTCAAACACGGTTCGCTGGAAATAGTTTTGTAACTGACAATCAATTTTTTCAATTCATCAATCCCAAAACCTTTTCTCGAACTGATGAGTGCGATTTTTGTTTTTAAATGTTCCTCAAGATACGGAATGTCTAATGTAATTCCTTTAAATTTCATTCTATCTGCCATGTTGATGACTAATATTGTTGGAATTTCAAGGTCTTTTATTTGGGTAAAAAGCAGTAAATTTCGTTTTAAATTTTCAACGTCAGTAACTACAAGCGCTACGTTCGGATATAATTTATCGTTTTTATTCAGTAATAATTCAATGACTACATTTTCATCAATAGAACTTGCATTCAGGCTATACGTTCCGGGTAAATCCAGAATATTAGCTTTAACATTATTGGGTAATTTGCAAAAACCAATCTTTTTTTCAACCGTAATTCCAGGGTAGTTTCCCACTTGTTGATTAAGGCCTGTCAACTGATTAAAAACGGAAGTTTTCCCCGTGTTAGGATTCCCGATTAAAGCAACATTGATATTTTGATTGGTCATTATAAGTTGTTTTTTAGTATTTCAACTTCAATCTCACGGGCTGTTTCCACGCGGATAGCAACGTGTGAACCATTAATATTAAGGTATAAAGGATCGCCAAAAGGAGCAATTTGAAGGAGTTCAACCATATTTCCCGGCAAACAACCCATTTCCAGTAATTTCAACGGAACAATGTCAATATCAAAATCTTTGATAATGGCCTTTTCACCTTTTTTTAGAGAATGTATCGTTGTTTGCAAGTCTTATTTAGATTGAATTAAGATTGCAAAAGTACATATTATAAAACTAAAAAAAATGATAATTATCAATTTTGTAGTTTTTCTGGATAAATTTAAGAATGGGGCAACCGTTTGTTTTGCTGGGTTTTTCAATCAGATTATAAGCGATTGGTACAACCTTAAAAAGTGCTTTATTCATTGCTCAAAAAAGTAATATCTTCGATTAATCGCTTGATATCTTCCTTATTGGTGCCGTCATAAAAGCCACGAACTCTTTTTTTGGAATCTACCAAAACAAAATTTTCGGTGTGAACCATATCATATAATTCACTTGGTTTTCCCAGTTTCACAGCCAAATAGGATTTTCTGGCCATTGCGTAAATTTCTTTTTTGTCTCCGGTTACTAAGTTCCATTTGGCATCATCAACATGGTGTTTTTTGGCGTAAGCCTTCAAAACGGGAACGCTGTCAGTCTCCGGAAAAACGGTATGTGATAATAATTTCACCTTTGGATTATTAGCAAAAGCTTTTTGAATATCGGATAAATTGGTGGTCATCTTTGGACAAATGGATCCGCAGGTGGTAAAGAAAAAATCAGCTACGTATATTTTGCCTTCATAATCTTTTTGGGTGATGGTTTTTCCGTTTTGGTTGACAAACGAAAAATCAGCAATCGTATGGTACTTGCTTTTGTATTGAATGGTGCTGTCCACTAATTCAGGATTTACATCCGCAGGATTATAAATGGGAAGTGTTTTTTTTGGCTTTAAAGCCGAATAAAATAAGGATAAAATGATTGCCGAAAGAACAATGAAGACCCCGAAAAAGAGTCGGTTTTTTTTGAAAAACTCTAACATAACGCTATTTTGATGCAAAAATACGAAAACGGGATTTGTTTTTAATTCAAATTAACACAATCTTATTTTGGGTAGATTCCTTCGAAATAAAGGATATGAAATTAATGTCTGTTTTGATTAAACCTTTTAGAAATTTAGAAGTCAAATAGAGATGTATTCGTAAATAATAGATTTTAACCAAAAATCAAATAATTTATTAATAGCTTTGTTAAGATAACTAAAAAACTAAAAAAAATGAAAAAAACCAGCAATAAGCAATTGCTTTTTGTGATTCCTGCAATTATGGGTTTTGCGGTGAGTCAAGCTCAGAATGCTCCGGCTGCTAAAGAACCGGGAATCAATGTTAATTACATGGATAAGGACGTAAAGCCCAGCAATGATTTCTTTCGTTATGTAAATGGAACTTGGTTGGATAATACGGAGATTCCAGCTGATAGAACCCGTTGGGGTAGTTTTGATGAATTGCGTCAAAAAACTGACGCTGATGCTTTGTCAATTCTAAAAGAAGCTACAACAAATCCAAGCTATAAATCGAATACAGATCAAGGGAAAGCGGTTAATTTATACAAATCTATTCTTGATACCGTTGGAAGAAATAAGTTAGGTATTGCGCCTTTGAAACCGTACTTGAAAAAAATAGCCGCGGTTAAAAACGCCAAAGATTTAGAAGCATTATTGATCGAAATGGAACCTATCGGTGGCATTGGATTTATGGGTGCCGGCGTAGGAACTGATGCAAAGAACAGCAGTAGAAACGTGATTAATTTAGGCCCTGGAGGCGTAGGTTTGCCAGACAGAGATTATTATGTTTCTGAGGATGCCGATTCAAAAGAAAAACGTGCTAAATATGTTTTACACGTTGCTAAAATGTTGCAATACCTAGGTGATAAACCTGCAGTTGCAAAAATAAACGCTGAAAAAATCCTGACTCTTGAAATTGCCATGTCTAAACCAAGATTAGACAGAGTGGAACGCAGAGACCGTCGTAAGTCATACAATCCAATGACATTGAGTGATTTGAGTAAATTAACTCCGTCAATCAACTGGAATAATTATTTCACAAAAATTGGGTTGGCAAAAGTAGATACAGTTATTGTATCGCAACCAAAATACATGACTGCTTTAGAAACTATTTTTAAAGAAAATAAAGTAGAAGACTGGAAAGCTTACATGCGTTGGAGTTTGTTGAACAGGGCTTCCAGCCAATTGTCAACTGAAATTGAAAACGCAAATTGGGAGTTTTACGGAAGAACGTTAACGGGTGCAGTAAGTCAAAGACCACGTGACGAAAGAGCACTTCAAACCATCAACGGAGCGGTTGGAGAAGCTTTAGGAAAATTATATGTAGAGAAAAAATTTCCGGCTGAAGCCAAAGCCAAAGCGGAGAAAATGATCAAAAATATATTTTCAGCTTTCGAAAACAGAATCAATAATTTGTCTTGGATGTCTGCAGAGACAAAGGTAAGTGCGCTTGCTAAACTGCATAAATCAAGAATTAAAATTGGTTATCCTGATAAATGGAAAGATTATTCAGCCTTGACGATTAAAAGTCCAGAAGAAGGCGGAACCTATTTTGACAATGCTAAAAGCATGTCTCAATGGCGTTTCAATGAGAATATTGCTGAGTTGAACAAACCGGTTGATAAAGATAAATGGGGAATGTCTCCACAAACGGTAAATGCCTATTACAATCCTTCAAACAACGAGATTGTATTCCCGGCAGCGATATTACAACCGCCTTTTTACAATTATCAAGCGGATGAAGCCGTAAATTATGGCGGAATTGGAGGTGTTATTGGTCATGAAATTTCACATGGTTTTGATGATTCAGGATCACGTTACAATGCTGACGGAAACTTAGTAGACTGGTGGACTGCAGAAGATTTGAAACAATTCTCTGCTTTAACGGGAGCACTTGCGGCTCAATACAGCGCTTTGCAGCCTATTCCGGGAACTTTTGTAGATGGTAAATTTACTCTTGGTGAAAACATTGGAGATTTAGGTGGAGTAAATGCTGCTTATGATGGTTTACAATTGTATTTGAAAGAAAACGGAAATCCGGGATTAATCGACGGATATACTCCAGAACAACGTTTCTTCATTTCTTGGTCGACTATCTGGCGTTCAAAAATGCGTGATGAAGCCTTGAAAAACCAAGTAAAAACAGACCCGCATTCTCCAGGAATGTACCGTGCTTATGTTCCTTTACAAAATATAGATACGTTCTATAAAGCATTCGATATTAAAGCAAATGACGGAATGTATATTGCACCTGAAAAGCGTGTAAGAATCTGGTAAGAATAAAGACAAGTATAAAAAAAGTTCCATTTGACACTGTCAGATAGGACTTTTTTTGATTTTATCAATAATTTATTTCCGTCCTTTTCTCAACGAATAATTCACCATATACAATCCAAACAACGTAACTCCACCGCCTATGGCAATGGCTGCATTGAGTACTTCACCAAAAATCACAGCGCCTAGAATCACGGCTATAATTGGGTTGATATACGCATAAATACTGCTTATTTCAGCAGGAAGATTTTGAAGTGCATAGATAAAGGCAATGAAAGTAAGTACCGAACCAAAAATAACTAAATAGGCAATCGACCACCACGAAATCGCTGGAATAGCACTCAAACTAACCGAAGTTCCTGTTGCTCCATTGTACGCAAAAAGTAAAATACTGGATATAAACATTTGCAGTCCCAAACTAAAATACGGATTAAAACTGGCTGCTTTTTTCTTCGTATATAACGAGCCAAATGCCCAAGTTAAGGTTGCGATTAATGACAGTATAATCCCAAATCTAAAATCAGGAATCATAAAATCACTCAAATGATCATAAAAGATAACGCAGACGCCACCAAAACTGATAATTAAACCAATAACCGTTAGTCTTGCCAATCGTTCTCCTCTAAAAAAAGTAATGATTACAATCCATAAAGGAACAATAGCTCCTATGATTGCTCCCAGTCCGCTGCTGATGTACTTCACACCCCAAGTGCTTAATCCGTTACTCAATACAAAATTAAGGATGCTTAAAATAACAATGGTTTTCCATTGTTTTCCTTGCGGCCAAGGTGTTTTTTTGAACAAGAAAAAGGAAATATACAGCAATCCGCCAATGAATTGTCTAATGGCAGCAAGTTGTAACGCCGGCATGTGTTTTACGCCCTCTTTTGAAGCAATCCAAGTAGTTCCCCAAAAAAAACTGACCCAGCATAAAGCCAAAATAGGTAATCCAATGGCATTAATTTTAGACGAAAAAGCATTCTTAATTTTAGTTCTCACATTATAAATTTGGTTTAGTAAAAGTATAATTTAAAACGTTTTCTAACGTATCACTCAGAATTATTTTTCCACCAGAATTATTTTTATAATTGAACTTTGGCAAAGCCAAATTCAAAGCCATAGCTTTTTGAGTATAATAAATTTCTCGAGAAGGATGGTAAGGAGTCACCGCATTAAAAGTTTGGTTCCAAGCATTCAATGCAATGATTTTTAGAATAATACCGATGCAATCTTCCTGATGAATTAAATTAATTGGTGCATCCGGATTGTCCAAATTCTCACGGCCAGCCAGAAATTTTATAGGATGACGGTCTTCGCCAATTAAACCGCCAAAACGCAATACTGTAGTTTTGAAATTACTATTGCTTAGCAAAAGCTGTTCGGTCTCCAGTAATTGTTTGCCGCTTTCAGTATCTGGTTTTGGGATTGTTTCTTCAGTAACAAAAGCTTCGTCATCATTATAAACCGATGTCGAACTGATGAAAAGCACGTTTTCAACAGACGATTTTTCTATAAACGGAATCACATTTCTGATCTTGGAAACAAAATTTTCTGTCTCTGAACTGCGAAGTTTCGGCGGAACATCGATGATTAAAATTTTAGCATTTTCCAGAAAACCAGTTAGATTTCCAGCAGTTTTATTTTCTGAAAGTGCAATTAAAAAAGGGGCAATTCCGGCATTTTCCAATACCGCTAACTTCTCTTCCGAAGTCGTCGAGCCATTTACTAAACAGTCGTTTTTCAATAAGGCTTTCGCCAAAGGCAAACCCAGCCAACCGCAACCCAGAATACTAATTTTTGTCATTTTTATTTTTTGTAACCAATTCAGTTAAATTTATATGCGGTCACAATTTGTGACCGCATATTTTTTTAAGTTATTTTAAACAAATATTCTTTAAGGTCACATTTTGTGACCTTAAAGAATATCTCATCACAATTTGTGATGACTTAGTTTCATTATAGTTTTTTCAAACTGTCTTTTACAACAGGATTTGCAATAGCAGCATCCAAAGTATTTGCAACCACTACCGGACTTGGCTTTATTTTTTGTTTGATTACCACAGCATCATTCAGTACAAAAGGCGTTGGCATCATCCAGTTTTCTCTTTTTGTTATTTCAAATAAAGGGTTCGTCAATAAATCAAAAGAGCTTTCCATTAGTTCCATATCAAAAACCGTTGAGGCATTTACGCTGAACTGCATTTCTAAAGGTGCGTTTCCAACGACATAATAACTCAATATTTTCTTTCCTTTTCGTTGGTAAAGGGAATTTTTCTGACCTAATGTGGTCACGCCATTTGCTTTGAAATTATGAATAGCCATTTTTTCATTGGCAAAAATATCATAGCGATTGACGTTTCGATTCGGGGAAATTTTTATTTTCAAATACCTTTGATTACCAACCACTCGGTCTTCCAGAAATGCTATACTTGGTTTCAGCATGTCTTTTTTAGGAGCTTCGGCAGCATAGGTAAACCCAGAATTGTATTTGCTGAACAATGGTGTTTCATTCAAAGCGGTTGCTTCTTTTGGGTTTTCACCCAAATAGCCTTTGGTCCAGGGATCAAGATTGGTGTCATACGTTGCCCAATTGGCTTTGTCCGTATCGGCATTGTAGACATACAACAAGCTGTTTGATTTGGCTTTCCCATATTCGTAACCTGATTCGGAATGTGCTTTCGCAAAAAAGCCAATGGCAAGCACAAAAAACACTAAAGACCAGATTCCCTTTTTGGCGAAAGCCCCAAAAACAGGCAACAATAGTCCAAAGGCCAAAACGGTAAGAATAGCACTTCCAAACAGCACTTTTAATCCCAAACCAATAGGGAACATCTGGATGAAAGGCGCTACGATTATCAAAGCCGGAATGCTAAAAGCAAGACTTAATATTTTACGGGATTTTTGGGTAATGATAAATGAAGCAAATAAAAATAATCCAAAATAAACCGGAATAATCAAGAATCCGGCTCCTTGTAAACTAAAAGCAATGGCTCCATTAATCACAATCCAAATAAATAATGGTGCTACATAATGGTTCATGGTCACTTTCTTGGCAGAAAAACGGTTGTAAAATGCTAACGTTATCGCTAAACCCAGAAGCACAAATGCCGCAATGTAGGCATGTCCGTTATAGGTAAATCCGTTGAGTAAATCATTGTATTGCGGGTACAAAATCAGCAATGCTTTCCAACCAAAAAAAGTAATTAATCCAGTACCGATCAAGGAACTTAAAAACGGTATAAATCCTCTTCCAATTTCGCGGAATGATAAAATACGTTTGGCTTTTCCTAAAAACAACAGGAAAATAAATAGTGCCAATGCGATTACCACCATTGGTAAAACCCAGCTAAAAGGATAGCTTATAAAAGTATACGGAATGGTAAAATACACGTAATCTTCACTGGCTTGCGTCGTATTTAAATCGGCATTTGAGAAATAATTCAACAACGGCATTAAATACATGCCTTGATGCGCAAGCGTATTTTTATTCAAATGATTGATGTCATCCTGAGCGGTATGATAGTTAAAATGATCATCGATGAAAGCAAAATTATACCCTTGAATATTGCCTTGTTCTCTGAAAACGGTCAAATCTGTGTCGTTGGGTAACATTTTATAAATGCTGTACATCAAGGAATTTGAAACTGGAAAAGTCGTTTTTGCGGCAGCAAACTCTTTTACTAATCCGGCATTTCCCTTGTTGGTTTCCATCAACATATAACTGGGTCCCGACGAACCACGCGCTTCAAAATTAAGCACCAAGCCTATTTCTTTTGCCCAATGGTGTTTGGTTACAAAAAGTGCTGCGCCATTTAATCCTAATTCTTCTGCATCTGAAAACAGAATGATAATGTCATTTTTATGAGGGGTTTTGGAATATAAAAAAGCACGAACACTCTCCAGGATTGTTGCTACACCGGAACCTGCGTCACTTGCCCCTTTGGAGTAGGAATGTGGCGCGCTATCATAATGGGAAAGCAATAACAAAGCTTTAGAGTTAGAAGTTCCTTTTATTCGAGCCAGTATGTTTTTTGATTGCACTAAATTTCCCCAATCGCTCAAGGTATATCCTTCCTGAACGGAAGTTTTCAGTCCTAACTTGTTCAGCTCTTTTACGAGATAATTAGCAACCACTTCATGTTCTTTGGAGCCTACATAATGGGGTTGTTTTGAAATGGCTTCGACTTGGGTTAAAGCTCTTTTGGTCGAAAATTCAGAAAGAGAGCCTTCTTCATCTGAAGTCCAATGCGGCATCATGGTAAAGTAAATCAGCCCTAGAATTCCTAGGAGAAATAAACTGGCAAAAATTGAGGAATAATCTTTTTTCATTTTTGGTTAGATAGGTTTGGGGTTGTGGTATTTAAATATCTTTTTTGACTAGCATATAATAATCATTGTCCAAAAGCATATAGCCTTGGTCATACAGGAAATAGTAGGTATTTCCGGTTTTGGTTTGTAAAATATTGGTAAAAAATTCAAAATCGAAACCTTTGTTCAGGAGTTTTGCCCGAGTGGTTTTTGATTTTCCTTCAACATTAAGTTCCGACAAAATACGGTAATTCTTGCGTAACTTATTGTTGATGTTGCGCATAAAATTAGTGCTGTCTTTGTTTATTTTATTATTGTAGGCATTACGGCAACCGTCACTGCAAAACTTTTTGTCCTCGCGGCCTACAATTTTCTCTCCACATTCTAAGCAGGTTTTATTCATGGATTGATTTTTTTAATTTCGTACAAATCAGTTCTGCGATCTTTTAAGATTCTGGCGCTTCCATGTTCGTGAAGCTCTTTAAGCAAATTCAAATCTACGTCTACAATCAAAGTCATTTCAGTATTAGTAGTTGCTTCCGCTTTTATTCCTGTGCTTGGAAACGCAAAATCCGAAGGTGTAAAAAGTGCGGTTTGTGCATATTGGATATCCATATTGTTTACTTTCGGAAGATTCCCGACACATCCGGCAATGGCCACATAACATTCGTTTTCTATAGCTCTGGCCTGCGCACAGTGTCTTACCCTTACATAACCACTTTGTGTATCGGTTAAAAACGGTACAAATAAAATATTCATTTCTTCATCGGCCATTAATCTCGCCATTTCCGGAAACTCAACATCATAACAAATCATGATGCCTATCTTTCCACAATCAGTATCAAAAGTTCTAATTTGTGAGCCGCCTTTCATTCCCCAATGCAAAACTTCATTTGGAGTGATGTGAATCTTATAATACATTTCAGAGGTTCCGTCTCTTTTACAAAGAAACCCAACATTGTACAACGTGCCATTTTCTAAATAAGGCATGCTTCCTGAAATGATATTAATATTATACGAGATGGCAAATTCCTGAAATTTTTTGCGAATGGGATCTGCATATTTGGCAAGCTCTCTAATGGCGTCAGGTTCAGCTAAATGATTGTAATCAGCCATAAGCGGGGCGATAAACAACTCCGGAAAAACGGCAAAATCACTTTTATAACCGGATACGGCATCAATGAAAAATTCAGCTTGTTCAAATAAAGCTTCTAAGTTTATTAAGGGACGCATTTGCCACTGAATTAATCCAAGTCTGATGATGCTTTTTTGGGTATTTATTAATTGTGGACTTTCGTCATAATAAATATTGTTCCATTCTAATAATACAGCAAATTCTTTGGAATCGATGTCTCCTGCCAGATAGTTTTTCATGATTCTCATCACGTGAAAATCATTGCTCAGCTGAAAGGAAAGAACGGGGTCGTGCAATTCTTTTAGTTTTACTTTTTCGATATACTTTTTCGGAGTCAGTTCTTGGGCGTATTTGTTATAATTTGGAATCCTTCCGGCAAAAACGATAGCTTTCAGATTCAGTTTTTCACACAATTCTTTTCGGGCATCATACAATCGTCTTCCAAGCCGTAAACCTCTATAATCCGGATGAATAAACACATCAATTCCATACAATATTTCCCCTTTTGGATTGTGCGTCGAGAAAGTATAATTTCCTGTTATTCTGGCGTAATTAGGATTTTTATCAACTAAAATTTCGGCTACAATTAATGATAGTGCAGCGCCCACCACTTTTCCGTCGGCTAAAATTACTAATTGTCCTTCTGAAAACAGACCAAGTAATCTTTCAATATCGGGTTCTTTCCAATACGAATCTGCCATTTCTGGGTAGGATTCCACCATAGATTTTTTTAACTGCTTATAGTCGTCAAATTCTAGATTTCGTAATTCTACTTTTTTTATTTTGGCTTGCATAAGAAGTTGATTTCCATCAAATATAATTAAATTTTCCCATTTACAAACGTTTACAAATAGTTACAACCGAAAGTAAACAGTTAGTAACCGAATACTTTTTGGAAGTCACCGCATCTTTGCAATGTTGATTCGAAACAATTTCAATTTCAATAAAAAATAGGAATAAAAAATTTACACACACTAACATTTAAATTTTACACGCCATGAGCACATTAAGAAACAAAGTACAGTTAATTGGACACGTAGGAAATGATCCGGAAATCAAAACTTTTGACGGAGGAAAAAAATTAGCCAATTTCACATTAGCGACAAATGAAAGCTATAAAAACGACAAAGGTGAAAAAGTAGAAGAAACCCAATGGCACAAACTTGTGGCTTGGGGAAAAACGGCTGAAATCATAGAAAAATATGTTACTAAAGGCAAAGAAATTGCCGTTGAAGGGAAATTGACCCATAGAAGTTATGATGATAAAAATGGCGAGAAACGCTATGTTACCGAAGTAGTGGTCAATGAGGTAATGCTTTTAGGGAAATAGTATTCAGTTCCCGATAGCTATCGGGACAGTCCCGGTTTTCGGTCTTAGTTTGCAGTTGTTGTAATGTTGTAAACTGTGACTGAAAACCAAACAAAAAAACCATCGATATCATCGATGGTTTTTTTTAACTAAAGTGTGGACTGCGACTAATCACTGACCACTATTTTTTTTTGCGTAAATCAAACTTAGGGCAATTTTTGCAACGCTTGTCTTCCCCTTTTTTATATTTTTCGCAACACTTTGACTTGAGGTTTTCTTTAGCAGATCCGTTTTTAAGGAGTTTTTTTTTATCCTTTTTCTTTCCCTTCTTTTTATCCTTTTTACTCAATTTCGGCAGCATTAAAATCAAGTTACACTATTTATTCTAAAGAGTGTTTCGCTATTTAGAGCCTTTAGATGTAGCACTGTTTAAAGTCAGCTGTTGAATATCTCTGTCAAATAAATACAAACCACCTTTATCATCACCAATTAGGTTTATTTTATCCAAAATAAGTTTAGCTTGAGCTTCTTCTTCGATTTGTTCGGCTACGTACCATTGTAAAAAGTTGTGTGTGGCATAATCTTTTTCAGAAAAGGAAATGTGAACCAATTCGTTAATCGAATCAGAAACAAAAATTTCATGCTTGTACAGTTCTTCAAACATTTCTTTGAAGGTTTCATAGCTCGTTTTTGGTGCTTTCAATTCAGAAACTCGAGCATGACCGCCACGCTCGTTTATATATTTCACCAACTTAAGCATGTGTGTACGCTCTTCATCAGATTGTGCATACATAAATTTTGAAATTCCTTCCAAACCATGAGTTTCGGCCCATGAAGCCATAGAAAGATAGGTTTGGGATGATTCAGCTTCAATTCGAATCTGATTGTTCAGCGCGTGTTCTATATTTTTTGATAGCATGGCAGTATGTTTTAAGTAAAGTTACAAAAAATAATTCGTTTCCTTTTTTTTGAAACCGAGAAAACATAATGCATTTGGAATAAATTTAAGCATTCTCGCTAAAAAATATTTTAATTAAGTTGATTTATATTCAATTATATCCATCTTTAAATTTACGCATAACATATTCTTTTGTGGCACTGTCGTAATAACCCAAAATAAAATAATCTTTAAATTTTATTATATTTTCTAAAGTCACTTCTTTATGCTGACTTAAAAAATAGGAAATATTATCAATAGCAAGTGGTGGTGATTCCTGATTGTTGAACTCAAAATTTTTGTCCCAGCTACTTTCAAAAAAAACAGTTTCTGTATGAATGTTTGGTGAAAAATTATTTTGCGGAAACATTTGCTCAAATTCATCATCGGATTGTCCAAAACTGACATTATTCCTTGAATAATGATCTACAAAATTATTTTTTGGAGTTCCTCCAAATGTAATTAAAGTGTGTTTTTTGTTTTTAAAAACCGATACGCCAATATCTAAATTAGACAAATACTGCAGGAATTTTTTCGTTTTGTTTAATTCTTTTGGCCTTCCATTCTCTCTTTGTATTAATAATGGGGAGTTTTTGAAAAGAATGGTATCATTTTTAGAAACAGTAATGTTTTTTATAGTCAAACCAGAATCATAGTCTTTTACATCAAATAAAAGCCCATCTGCATTGGCATTAACCTGAAATATTTTGTTTTCATAAAAAAAAGAGTTTGATGATCGAGCTGCTTTTTTTGGAATTGGTTGAGCGAAGTTTTTTTCGGTTATAGTATGATTTTTGAAATTAAGATCAAAGACTTGTGTTTTTTTAGGATTATGATCTAATGTTAGGATAATGCGCTCATCGAGCATATAAACTTTGCTTTTCTGCGTGCTTTTGAATAACGGATTGTAATCGTCAACTTCCATTTTTTCAATAGGAAAAGCTTCAATAACTTTATTAAAAGATATTCTTTGTGTGTTTTTATTTTGAAAAAGAAAGTCTGAAAAATCAAATGTTTTTTCTTCAGCTCCTCCGTTTTTAAAAGCATAAAGAGTTAAAGTTTGTTCTGATAGGTTTTTAGAAAGGATATAGAATAAATTATCCTTCTGGAAAGATGTTATAACATAATGATTTGAAGAAGGAAATCTAAATTTTAAAGCCTTAAAAGTTTTGTTTTCTAAATAATATTTGATCACTATAATTTCATTAAAATCCATTGAAGACCAATAAAGAGTTGGATTTCCATCTTCGCTAAAACTATATCCAATTATTGATTTGTTTTCTAAATTTAAGAACGAACCAGTATATTGATTGGTCAAGAACAAAGCGCTATTGTATTTTAAAATAGTAATATTTTGCGTGTTTGCTATAAAGGAAAAAACATCATGTGTTACTGTGTTTTCAGCATTTAAAATCTGACTGTTTTCTTCAGATTTCTTTAAATCTAAAGGATAGGAAGTCAATACTGTTTGACTAAACAATGCTGATTTGTAGATCAGTAGCAAGAAGAGTAAAGATTTTTTCATATAGCTTTACCTACAAAAATCATTCCGAAATTTTAACAAATAATTTTATAACGAACGATTCATCAATTCCTGAAAACAATCTACAAATTGTCCTAAATGTAAGCCATCTACTAATCCATGATGTACATGAATTGACATTGGCATGGTTCTCTTGCCGTTTTCAGCAATTTTCATTTTTCCAAAAGAAATCTTCGGACAGCTATCCGGGAAAGTATAACTTCGGGCATGCGATAACGATGTGAAATCCAGCCACGGAATCGCCGAAAAATGGATTACATTATCATCCGTAAATGTTCGGGTAAAAAGACCGGTCGTGTTTTGTATTCTTTCAATCTCCACCAATGCAGTCGCAGCAAAAACAGCAAAATCAGAGTTGTATTCGATTAAAGAAAATCCGAAACTGCCATTTTCACGGCCAATAGTTGCAGAAGCATTAATTTGGTCATAAATATATATTTGGTCATCCGAAATCCTGTAGCGAAATGATTCGGTGGTATTGACAGCAACCAACGTTTTGTGTAAATAGTAGGTAAAAAAGGATGCGTTCAGCGATTTTGCGGTAGCATAGGCTTTGGTACAATCAATTTCTACGGTTGCGCCAAAAAAAGGTTCTTCGAATTGTCTAAAAAAATGGAAATGCTCCTTTCTAGACCAGTTCTCTATATCTAAAAGTGTTTTCAAGATTTTGTAATTTTATTTAGGATTCAAAAATACAGTTATTCTTTTGAACCTTGAATTTGTTTTATTTTACTTTTGTCGTAAACAAACCAGAAAATTGATGTTTGTAATTCAGTGATATTCAAAAAAGTTTTTGATAAAACTGGGAATAACAGGCATAAAAAAAGCCCTAAAAGAAATTTCCTTTAGGGCTTTTTGAGATGAAAAAGTAGCTTATTTTACTATGAAAGTAACTCTTCTAACTAATCTTCTTGCATTTTCTGAAGTTTTATCAACTGAAGTATCTTCACCAGCAGCAATTACATTCAATCTTGATGCGTCAATTTTAGCTTTCACTAAAGTGTTTTTTACATTGTTAGCTCTTGCACTAGATAATTTATCATTGTATGCAGATCTTCCTAATTCGTCAGCATGACCACTAATATCAACTGAAGCAGATGGATTGTTTCTTAAATAGGTTAAGATAAAATCAATTCCTTCTGTAGAAACATTAGTAGGTGTAGATTTGTCAAAATCAAAATAAACCGCAACATAACCACCATTAATTAAACTTTTGATCAATTCGTTGTCGTATACAACACCAGTATCACCAGTTTTAGCAGCGTAATTTTTCAAGATGTAAGCTTCTGTTTCATCAGGAACATTATTGTTGTTTTTATCAATTGATTTTCCTTTAGTATCAACCATTGCACCTGCGGCAGTATTTGGCTCTTGATCTAAGTAATCAGCAACGCCATCATTGTCAGCATCAAGCATTTTTGTTTCGATAGCTGTAAGTCTGTTGTCGATAACATTGAATCTGTCTTCATTGTCAAGAACCCAGTCAGCATGTTTTACATTTTTACCTAAGTAAACTGTAATACCTGCAGTACCATTAAAAAGAATTCCGCCGAAACCTCTTGTACTTGATGAACTAGCGCCATCAAAAGCAAGGTTTTGTTTCGCATTAAGTATTGTAGTAAAATCTCCTGTTAAAGCAATTCTGTCAGTTAATTTGATTTGACCAGTTAAACCAGCCATGAAATTACCCACTCTGTCTTTTTTGTAAGAAGGCTCTTTTCTTTCTAACATTCCTAAACCAAAACCAGCATGACCTAACAAACCAATTCTATTGGTCCAAGTTTCAAAACTCATGATTCTTCCTAAGTTAGCAACACCCTGTAGGTTTACTCTGTAGTACTTAGTGTCGAAATCAACAGATTCCTTTTTTCCTGTGAAACTGTTTAAACCAAGATCAGCTTTCAAACCGAATTTGTTGTTAAACATGTAGCGAACTCCTAAATCAACAACGTAAGGGCTTACCAATGTTGTGTTGTAACCTGCAGTCATTGGCCTTTGAGGTTTGTTAAAACCACCAGCTAATTCAACAGACCATTTGTTAAAGTCATTTCCTGTGCTTTCTTCAGTTTCTGTTTGAGCACTCAAAGTTGTAATTGCCAAAGCAAAAACCAACGTAAGTATGATTTTTTTCATAATTTTATTGTTTTAAATTTCATGCAAAAATAAGACATATTGTTAGATAAGAAATTTTAAACAGTTAATTATGTAAGAATTAGTTTTAATTCTGTAAATCGAGTTGGGAATAGCGCTTTTAGCAATATTTTGTAATATTTTTATAGATTATATAAAAATATTAACTTTAAATTCAAGTGTTTTTGGTTGAAAATACTGTGATTAATGGTCAAAGAGGTTTAAAACAGGCCGTTTTGTTCCAAATTTTTTAAAACTTCAGTTATTTTTTCAAAAGTACTGAAGTTTTCGTGCTCCACTTTATGGTCTATTTTTTCGTGTGCCCAAGTCGTATGAAATGGAATATGAACGGCGTGTCCGCCAATGGCTAAAACGGGTAAAACATCCGATTTTAAAGAATTGCCAATCATGAAAAACTCGGAAGGTTGTATTTCCAGTCGTTTGATTAAGTCCGAATAATCAATTTCTTGCTTGTCTGACATCACTTCGATATGGTGAAAATAATGACCCAAACCTGAATTGTGTAATTTTCGGCGTTGATCCAATAAATCGCCTTTGGTGGCAACAACCAGTTTGTATTTCCCATGCAAAGCTTCCAGGGTTTCTTCTACGCCATCCAATAAAATAATCGGTTTTTCGAGTAATTCTTTTCCGTATTGAACGATTTTTTCAATGATTTCGATAGGAATTGTATTGTTCGAAATAATCATCGCCGCTTCAATCATTGAAAGAATGTAGCCTTTGATTCCGTAACCGTACAATTTAAGATTGTCGATTTCTACCTTAAAAAGCTCTTGCGATATTCCTTGATGGGACAAATAATCTTCCATCAAACCACAGAATTTTTTCTCGGTTTCATCAAAATACGTTTCGTTGATCCATAAGGTGTCATCGGCATCGAAAGCAATTACTTTTAGTTCCATTTTTATTTTATTTTGATAATAATTGAGATTTTACTTTTAATTTTCCGCTGTCTTGGAAAAAACTTTCTTCATTGAAATTGTTTTCGAATAAAAGGTAATTCGGATTCCCAAAAGTAAAATAATTCCTCCGATAATCATTTGTAGTGTGATTATTTCATCTAAAAATAACCAAGCTAAAATAGAAGTCAAAACGGCTTGGCCCAGCAAACTCAAAGACACTCGTGTGGCGCGCATGTGTTGTGTGGCATAACTGAGCGATAACCATGCTAATAGTTGGCAAACGACTGCCTGGACCAATAAGACCAGCCAGCCAGCATCGGAAAATCCAGAAAAAGGTTCTCCCAGCATTAAACAGAGAATTCCTAAATATATACTTGAAGAAATTAGGCTGATGGTCATAAACGAAAGCACATCCACTTTAGAAAGCACTTTTTTGCTGATCAGTAAGTAAATAGCATATAAAATACCCGATAATACGGCTAAAAGGAAAGCGGTGTCAAAATTCAGTTCGATGAAAAACTGGAAGCCAACCAACATAATCATTCCGAACAATGAAACTGCAGTTCCAATCCAGAAATTAGTGGCGGGTTTTGTTTTTAAGAACAGAAACGAACCAATTCCCACCCAAAGCGGCGATAAATTAGTAAGCAGTGAAGCCTGAGTGGCGCTAGATTCTTGGATGGCAATATTCCAAACGGCAACATCTGAGGCAAATAAAATTCCGCAAATTATGGCAGGAATTAATAGTTTGATTGTTGGAAGCTTGAATTTTTTTGTAATAATGACATAAGGCAATAGCAAAGTTGCTGCAATTGCCATTCTATAAAAAGCCGAAATCAGTCCGGGAGTTAACCGAAGTTTTATCAATATTGGAAAAATCGAAATGCAGAGTATTCCAACAATTAAAGCTAATTGCGGCTTTTTTATTTTCATTTTATAATTTACTTAATTGATTGTCTCTCCATTGGCAACGCCATCCGTATCCGGATTCACAAAAACCAGTTTTCCTTCGGCATTGGTGGTCATCAAAATCATTCCCTGGCTTTCTACGCCACGAAGGTTTCTTGGAGCCAAATTTACTAAAACAGTCACGCGTTTTCCAACAATGTCTTCTGGTTTAAAGCTCTCGGCAATTCCCGATACTATCGTGCGAACGTCAATTCCGGTATCTACCTTCAAAATCAAAAGCTTGTTCGCTTTTGGCATTTTTTCGGCTTCCAGGATCGTTCCTGTACGGATATCCATTTTGGCAAAATCCTCAAACTGAATTAATTCTTTCTGAGGCTCCGCTACTTTATTCTCGGCTTTGTTAGCGGTTTTAGTCGCTTCCAGTTTGTCTATTTGTTTTTGGATTTCCTCATCTTCAATTTTTGCAAACAACAATTCAGCTTCGCCAATTTGATGTCCGGCAGGAATCAAATCAGAATTTTGAGCAATAGTATTCCAGTTTAACGGACTTTCTATTTTTAGAATTCTTGACAATTTTGTAGCTGTAAATGGCAAGAACGGTTCGCAAAGTGAACTCAATGCAGCTGCAATTTGCAACGCCACATACATTTGTGTTTGTACGCGCTCCGGATTGTCTTTGATAACTTTCCAAGGTTCTTCATCCGCCAAATATTTATTTCCTAAACGCGCCACATTCATCAATTCACTCAAGGCTTCACGAAATCTGTAACGTTCCACAGAACTTGAAATCACAGCAGGATAGGCTTTCAATTCGGTTAAAGTCGCTTCGTCTACTTCCGAAAGTTCGTTCGGTTGCGGAACAATTCCGTTGTAATATTTATTAGTTAAAACCACGACACGATTAATGAAATTCCCGTAAATCGCCACCAATTCATTGTTATTTCTCGCCTGAAAATCTTTCCAGGTAAAATCATTATCCTTAGTTTCCGGCGCATTCGATGTCAACGCATAACGCAAAACATCTTGCTGATTTGGGAATTCTTCTAAATATTCGTGCAACCAAACTGCCCAGTTTTTAGAAGTCGAAAGTTTATTTCCTTCCAAGTTCAAAAACTCATTTGCAGGCACATTGTCTGGCAAAATATAACTTCCTTCGGCTTTCAACATCGCAGGAAAAATGATGCAATGGAAAACAATATTGTCTTTCCCAATAAAGTGAACCAGTTTTGTGTCTTGATCTTTCCAGTACGGCTCCCAATCTTTTCCTTCGCGCAAAGCCCACTCTTTGGTAGATGAAATATAGCCAATCGGCGCATCAAACCACACATATAATTTTTTTCCTTCGGCTCCTTCAACCGGAACATCGATTCCCCAATCGAGGTCACGAGTTACTGCACGAGGCTCTAACCCACCATCAATCCACGATTTTACTTGCCCGTAAACATTCGGTTTCCAGTCATTTTTATGTCCAACGAGAATCCATTCTTTCAAGAAATCTTCATAACGGTCCAAAGGCAAAAACCAGTGTTTCGTTGATTTCAAGATAGGAGTTTCTCCCGTAATTGTAGATTTTGGATTAATCAAATCTGTAGCATTCAGCGTAGAACCACATTTCTCGCATTGGTCACCATAGGCTTCTTCGTTGCCGCATTTTGGGCAAGTTCCCACCACAAAACGGTCTGCCAAGAATTGATCTGCTTTTGCATCATACAATTGTTCGGTCACTTCCTCGATAAAGTCACCTTTGTCATACAGTTTTCTAAAAAATTCCGAAGCCGTATCATGATGAATTTTAGCCGAAGTTCTGGAATAATTATCAAACGAAATTCCAAAATCAGAGAACGATTTACGAATGATTCCGTCATATTTATCGATTACTTCCTGTGGCGTAATGCCTTCTTTTTTGGCTTTCATCGAAATCGCCACGCCGTGTTCGTCGCTTCCGCAAACAAACAAAACGTCTCTTCCCTGCAATCTTAAATATCTGGAATATATGTCAGAAGGCACGTAAACCCCCGCCAAATGGCCAATGTGAATCGGTCCGTTCGTATAAGGCAATGCCGCAGTAATCGTATATCTTTTTGGATTCTGTATCATGATTCAATTTTATTGAGTGCAAAAATAAGCAATAGAATTTTTATTTGAAGCAATTTCCCGCTATCCGTTGCAATCTTTTACTTTTTAAAGAAAAAAGTAAAAGGATTTTCACTGTTATCGGGGCTAAGGCAATCATTTTCATAAGAACGTTTTCGTCTTGTTTGTCATTTCGAGGCTTAATTCTTTTACAAAAAAAGTCAATGGTAGGAACGAGGAATCAAAAAAGAATTCCTAAAACTTGAAAAAACAATTTAGTTTATTAGATCAGAGTATGATTTTAGTGTGGTAAAAGTTGATTATTGTCGATTTAGTAGTTATTCTTCAAATAAATCACTTCCATTAATATTTAAGGAATTGACTGTTTTCATCATTGCGCTAATCTTTATTTCTTGTTTTTCTTTGATATGTTTTTTCAAGTTTTCAACATCTAAACCTGTACCATATACGACATCACGTTGTTTAATATTCTTAAATATTTAATGATTGCTTTTATTCTGTTTCCAACTAGAACAACAATTTGTGGGATTTCTTTTTTCGCTCTACACTCATGCAATGAATTTAGTTGTAATCGATTTTTTATAAGTGATTGTAAATAGTCGGTTGTTTAAAGCTGTAAATATTCTATATTTGTAAAAAGGCAGGTTTTTCTTTAAAAGTATTTACGTAATTAACCACAATTCTATGGTTTTTAATGCTATATAACTTAAATGAATAGATAGAAAGAATTGAAAGAAATGAGATTTAAGAAGAAAAAGTCAGCAGAATTAGAAAATACAACACAATAAATATTTTAAATAAAATACCAGATTTGAAAATTCAAGTTATGATTCTTAAATACTTACAAAGAACTAAAAAAGAAAAAAAATACATGGTTATTCATGTATTTTTTTTATTAATAACAAACTTCTGTAATTCACAAACTAAATTAATATATGAAGGTAAATATTTAGGTGGTTTTGCAAAATATGAATACTTTGAAACCAATGATTATGAAAGAATTAAACAAGGGTCTTTTTTATATAATTCAACAGATAGAAAAGTTATCATTGAAGGAAACTTTAATGATAATAAATTTAATGATAATTGGACTTTTGTTTATAAAGAGAATATAGGTTATAATAAAGAATTTAGTTATATAAATGGTAAATATATAGGAGGTAAAAAAAATGGTTTGTGGACATATAAATATAATAATCCTGATAAAAAAATACATAATGTGTCATCTTTTACTTTTAAAAATGACACGTTAATAGGTGAAATAGTACTTGACGATTTTAAAATTGAATTAGATTCATTGGGGAATTTTAATGGCTTAATAAATTTTAAAGGTCGAAGTAGGTCTGGTGACAGAACAGGCTTTATAATTGAATTTTACAAAAATCACATCATCAAATATATTGAAAAAGAAGAACAAGACGGAAGAGTTTTAGAAAAATATACACCAAATAGAGATAGTATAATTAATTTTATAAACAATAAAAATAAAAATATAATTAGTTTTGATTTATCAAATAAAGACAGATATTGTAACTGTAAAATTTTTGGATATGAGGGTAAAGATTATGAATTAATTGAAAATGTGACCTATAGCTATGTAGTGAATTTTAGAGAAAATATTCAAAAAAAACAATCAATAGCTATAGGTGCTGGTTCATTTTATAATGACTTCGTTTCTTTTGTTCTGAAATCTCCTGAATTATTATTTTTTAAAAAAGAGAATGAATAAAACCTTTTCAGTAAAATAACTCACGTTACGCAAAAGCACTATGAAATTTTATAGTGCTTTTGCGTAACGTGAGTTAGTAAATTAGAATTACAAAATGAAGCAGATAAAGTTGCAAAATCATTTGTAAAACCCGATGGCACATTTGCATATAAATAAAAACTAAAAAAATGAAGAAAATTGTTAGCTTATTTATTTTATTTACGCTTTTAACAGCTTGTGGAGAACAACCTAATTGTAATAATGAAGAAATTACAAATACAGTTTTTCAAATTTTAGAAGAAAATAATGAAATCTTAATTAATGAAAATGGTAATAGAGCATTTATATACAATGTAAGTGCCAAAGACTCAAAAATAGATAATATAATGACCACTTCCTTTGATAATAGTTTGAAAATTTGTAACTGTGAAGGAAATATTAAAATTGGAGATACAATTATTTATAAGGGTTCAATTAAATATACAGCTCAAAAAAATGAAAATGATGATTTAATTGTAAAGGTAGAATCTGTAAGTCCATTATCTGAAGAATATAAGTAATCCATTAAATCAAAAACTGAATGATTGTTGTATTCCATAATTTATTATAAAAAAATGAAACCAAAAGACAAAATAAACCTATCAAAAGATCACAGTATCGAATGGGGAGAATCAAGCTGGGATAATGGAAGTGATTTTTCGATAAGAAATAGATTTGATAATAATTCAAATGGAGGATTTAATATTAGAGGATCAAGTGAACTTCCATGGCATGATTTCAATACTATGATTTTAGAAAGTATCAAAAGAAATCATTTTACTGAGTTAGATATTACAAATATATTGATTGAAATAGCAAAAAATAGAATAAAATAATCACTATATAAAGGATCTCTGTGTAGCCTTTGCGAACCTTGGTGTTATAGCTTTTATGTAAAGATTTATGAAATTTTTTATGAAAACCTTAGCGCAACTTCACGAAGTTACCTCGTAAAATAGAACCAATTTAAACTAAGGTTTCAAGTTCTAAAAACCCGATAGCGCAGATATGTAATCTGTGCCCGCAAGAGAAATTAAAACTAATTGAATTAGTAAATAATCATTTTTAGAAATAAATATTGCCTGTCTTTTTGCCTTAGTTTGTCTGCGCGGATTGCAAATCAGCACTATCGGTTGGATTTGTAATCTGTTCTTACAATCAGTTTATTTATATTTGCAAACGTAATTAAAGTAGCGTATAAATTATGGCAAAAGGACCCGAAAAAAACACCAAAAATAAGGCTTTACATACCAAATTGCTAAATCGGAAAAAGGCTAAACTTCAAGAGGAGAAAAAAGAAAAAGCCTTGCGTTTGAAAGCTTTGGTTACAAAAATGAATCAGAAAAAGAGTAGTGACGAATCTGATGTCATATAAATCACATTGTATTTCTTTCCTGTAATAATTTACCCGAAATTTGCAGCACATATTCAAACACAAAACCTATGGAATTCGGTAGAATAATTATTTCAGAAACTGCAATGAACAGTGAAAATCTCCAAGATGTAATTCACTCTAATATTTCGGTAATCAATTTAATGCGTGAGGAAGGCATAAACGATGATTTGATTCACGAAGATGCTATAATGAGTTACTATTTAGATTATTATACCTCACAATATACCGAAGGAAATTTTGCTCAGTTTGTATATAATTCGGGTTGGGATAAAGAATTAAACGAATTAATCGAAGAAGGTTTGGCATTAATTGGCGCCGAAAAACATTTGGAATTGTTCCGACAGCAATCCAAAAAAGTAAAATTAATGAGCAGTGTGAAGTTGAATAAGTTCCTGAAAGGGAAATTGGAAGGCGTAAACCCTATCAGAGATTTGCTTAACAACGACGCTTTTTTTGAAATAGAAGAAAATCTAATTACTTTGAATGCTACTTTCTTAAAAACCCACCCAGATTTCGAAGTCCTTTCTGTAGATGACATGTTTGCAGCCTTAGAAGAATTTGTGGGTCATGAGATTAAAAGAGAGTAATCTAAAGTCAAAAGTCGCAAGTTTTAAAGTCTCATTCTTAATGCGTTTAGTTGGTTACTGACTTTATTCTATTGATTGTAAATCACATGCAATAATAATCGGGCAATAATCGGTGCATTTGACTTTAAGACATTAAGACTTGCGACTTTTGGACAAACTTTCCCTCATTTCTATCAAACATTTCCTTAAATTTGCTTCCATTATTATAAAAGTTAGCGTTAAAAAAATCAAGCTATGTTACAAATCGCATTTATTAGAGAGAATCAAGAAAAAGTAATCACCGCTTTGGCAAAGAGAAACATCGATGCTACAAGTGTTGTTGAAGAAGTGGTACAACTGGACGAAAAACGTCGCGCTACGCAAGTGGAGTTAGACGGAATTTTATCCGAATCTAATAAATTATCCAAAGACATTGGCGAATTGATGAAAGGCGGAGAGAAAGCGAAAGCCGCAATTCTAAAAGAAAAAACCGTTTTAAACAAAGAGAAAAGCAAAGCTTTAGCGGAAACGGCTGATGCGCTTGCCGCAGAACTTTTAGAAAAATTATATACGTTACCCAATCTTCCTGCTGATATTGTTCCTGTTGGAAAAACACCAGAGGAAAACCTAAACGTTTTTGAAGAAGGGGAGATTCCAGTTTTGCATGAAGGAGCGCAACCGCATTGGGAATTAGTAAAAAAATACGACATCATCGATTTTGAACTTGGAGTAAAAATCACAGGCGCAGGATTTCCGGTGTATAAAGGAAAAGGAGCACGATTACAACGCGCCTTGATCAATTATTTCTTGGATAAAAATACGGCTGCAGGGTACAATGAAGTTCAGGTGCCGCACATGGTAAATGAAGCATCTGCTTATGGAACGGGACAATTGCCGGACAAAGAAGGGCAAATGTACCATGATAAAACCGATGATTTATATTTAATTCCAACGGCTGAGGTTCCGGTAACGAATTTGTTTAGAGATGTAATCTTAAACGAAAATGAATTACCCGTTTTAACAACGGCCTATACACCATGTTTCCGTAGAGAAGCAGGTTCTTATGGCGCACACGTTCGTGGATTGAACCGTTTGCATCAATTTGACAAAGTAGAAATCGTTCGTGTAGAACATCCTGATAAATCATACGAAGCTTTGGACGGAATGGTGGAACACGTTAAAAATATATTGCAGGAATTGAAATTACCATACCGAATATTGCGACTTTGTGGCGGCGATATGGGATTCACGTCGGCTCTGACGTATGATTTCGAAGTGTTTTCTACGGCGCAAGATCGTTGGTTAGAAATCAGTTCGGTTTCTAATTTTGAGACTTTTCAAGCCAATCGTTTGAAATTGCGTTTCAAAGACAAAGACGGAAAAAACCAATTGGCTCACACCTTAAACGGAAGTGCATTGGCTTTGCCAAGAGTTTTGGCAGGAATTTTAGAAAATTACCAAACTCCGGAAGGAATTGTAATTCCTGAGGTTTTGCGTCCGTATTGCGGGTTTGATATTATAAACTAAAAATTTTAACATATAAGTCATATAAGTTTTTTGCAAAATTCTAAAATGGAGATGATGCAAGTCTTATATGATTTATATGTTTAAAAAAGAGATGTTTGACGAAACAAATTGCAATTAAAACAATGAAAAAACTCTTTCTATATATTACCCTGTTTTTTTCATTGATTTGTTTTTCGCAAAACGAACAATTAGCGCAGTATTATTATGACAAAGGTGATTTTGAAAAAGCAAAAATCAGCTACGAAGAGTTACTGCAAGATATTCCATTAAATTCACAGTATTTTTTAAGAATAATAGATTGTTCTCAGCAATTACAACAGTTTGAAAGTGCCGAAAAAGCCATTCAAGAAAGATTTGACAAGTACAATCAAGGGAATCTTCTGGTGGAATTAGGGTATAATTTTCAGTTGCAAAAAAATGATGCCAAGGCCAAGATTTACTACGATCAGGCTTTAGATCGAATCAAAAAAAATCCAAATGAAGTCTACGGAATTTCAAACGCTTTTGAGAAAAAAGTGTTGCTTGAATACGCGCTGAAATCGTATCAAACCGCTACAGAATTGGAACCGAATTTTAATTTCAATTATCAAATAGGATTGCTTTACGGTCAATTGTCTAATATGGAAATGATGATTTCCACTTTTCTGGACGAAGCGTTTGCGAATCCTCAGAACTCCATTAGAATCCAAAATCAACTGGTTCGTTTTATGGTAGACGAAGGTGACGCAAACTTCAATGAAATATTACGCAAAGCATTAATTCTAAGAACCCAAAAAAATCAAGATCTCTTTTGGAATCATTATTTGAGTTGGTTTTATGTGCAGCAAAAAGAGTTCGGAAAAGCTTTTATTCAGGAAAAAGCCATTTATAAACGCAATCCGGAATCGCTTGCCAATATTGTGAATTTAGGGCAACTGGCTATTGAAGAAGAGAATCAGGAAGCGGCTAAGGAAATTTTGGGCTTTGTATTGGAAAACACACAAGATTTAGAATTGCTTATCCAAGCGAATTCTTATTTGGTAACCATGAAAATTGAAAAAGCGTCCGAAAATGACTTTGCAGCCATCAGCACAGAATTAGACGGTTTGTTGAAGCAATTTGAAATAAGTCCTTTTACCTTATCTTTGCAGCTGATTCAGGCACATTTTACGGCTTTTAATTTAAAAAAACCGGAGGAAGGAAAGGCAATAGTCAAGAGAGCGCTGGAATTGCAATTGAATGATTATGAAGTGGCTAATGCCAAAATGGAACTGGCAGATATTTTGCTGTATGAAGAAAAATTCAACCAGGCTTTAATCTATTATTCGCAGATTGAATTGGATTTGAAGAATGATGTAATGGCACATGAAGCCAGTTTGAAAGCCGCAAAAACCAGTTATTTCAAAACTGATTTTGCGTGGGCTTTGAAACAATTCAAGGAATTGAAATCAGCCAATGCGCAGTTGATTGCGAATGACGCTTTGGAATATTTTCTGTTAATTAATGACAATACCGTAGCCGATTCGACACAAACGGCTTTGAAACAATTTGCCAAAGGAGATTATCTGTTGTATCAAAACAGGAATCAGGAAGCGGTAACGCAGTTTCAGACGATTTTGAAAAACTATAAAGGACAAGAAATAGAAGCCGTGACCTTGTTGCGATTAGGGAAAATATATGAAAAGAAAGGCGATTTTGCTTTGGCTTTAAGCCAATACCAAACGATTATGGATCAGCATAGCGACGGAATTTACATCGACGAAGCGTTGTATTTTTCGGCAGAAATTTATAACAAGCAATCGCTACCTGAAAAAGCGAAACCATTATATGAAAAGGTATTGTTCAATCATCAGGACAGTATTTATTTTGTGGAAGCAAGGAAGAAATTCAGGCAATTGCGAGGAGATACTAATTTGTAAAATGGCAATATCAATGTCAATTTCAAAATGCAAAACACGATTACAAATAGAATCTGGAGAATAGAACAGATAATTTCTTTAAAGTCTTAATACTTAATTCTCTAATCTTAATACTTTTAAATAATGATATTATACAACGTTACCACAAACATACATGAAAGCGTTCACGATCAATGGATGATTTGGATGCAATACAAACATATTCCTGAAATTTTGGCTACAGGGAAATTCTCTTCGGCTAGAATGGTACGGGTTTTAATTGAAGAAGAAATGGGCGGAGTAACCTATTCGGTTCAATATGCAACGGACAGCAAAGAAACTTTGGAGAAATATTACCAGGAAGATGCACCCGCTTTTCGTGAAGAAGGATTGAAATTGTTTGGAGACAAAATGCTTGCTTTTAGAACAGAATTAGAGTTGATTGCAGATTATTAAAAAGTGTTCAGTGTTCAGTTAGAAATCTACGAATCTTGAAGTTGTAATTTGCGACTTGAAGTTGGATTGAAAATAATATAATTGGAGGTCGCAATTTGCGACCTCCGATTTAAAGAAAATATAAATACGCTTTGTGTCTTTGCACCTTAGTGGCAAAACAAAAATATAAAAACACTTTGTGCCTCAGTGCCTTCGTGGCAAAACAAAAAACATGGAAAAAGTAACAGCCAAAAAACACCTCGGACAGCACTTTCTTAAAGACGAAAGCATCGCAAAAGACATTGCCGACACGTTGAACTTAGAAGGATATGATGATGTACTGGAGATAGGCCCGGGAATGGGAGTTTTGACAAAATATTTGTTGGATAAACCGGTGAACACGTACGTTATTGAAATCGATACGGAATCAGTGACGTATTTGGACCAAAATTATCCAAAATTAAAAGATAGAATCATTTCAAAAGATTTCTTGAAATACAATATCAACGAAATTTTCGAAGGGAAGCAATTCGCTATAATTGGGAATTTCCCGTATAATATTTCGACACAAATCGTATTTCGAGCCTTGGAATACCGCGATCAGATTCCGGAATTTGCAGGAATGTTCCAGAAAGAAGTGGCGCAACGTATTTGTGAAAAAAAAGGGACAAAAGCCTATGGAATCCTATCGGTTTTAGTTCAGGCTTTTTATGATGCCGAATATTTATTTACGGTAGATGAAAATGTTTTTATTCCGCCACCAAAGGTGAAATCAGGAGTTTTACGTTTGCGCAGGAAGAAAGATTACAGTTTGCCTTGCGGCGAAAAATTGTTTTTTACGGTAGTGAAAACGGCTTTTCAACAACGACGTAAAACGTTACGAAATAGTTTAAAAACCTTAAATTTGTCGGATAGTTTGAGAGAAGATGAAATTTTCAACCTTCGACCAGAGCAATTAAATGTAGAACAGTTCATAGCACTCACCCAAAAAATAGAAGCCGATGGAGTTTAAAATCAGCAAAGAATTAATTCAGGAATTAGAGCAACTCATTCAAAGTAAAGACGACCAGCAACTGGGAGTGTTATTGAATGATATGCACCATGCTGATATTGCTGAAATTCTGGATGAGCTTGATTTTAATGAAGCGACCTATATTTTTAAAGTATTAGACAGTGAAAAAACCGCCGAAATTCTTCTGGAATTGGAAGATGATTTGCGGGAGAATATATTAAGCAGGCTTTCGGCAAAAGAGATTGCGGAAGAATTAGATGAGCTGGAAACGAATGATGCAGCTGATATTATTGCGGAGCTTTCACAAGATTTGAAAGCCGAAGTAATATCAGAGCTTCAGGATGTTGAGCACGCTAAAGATATTGTTGACTTATTGCGTTATGACGAAGATACCGCAGGTGGAATCATGCATAAGGAATTGGTTAAAGTCAACGAAAATTGGAATGTGCTAACGTGTGTAAAAGAAATGCGCATTCAGGCCGAAAATATCTCCAGAGTCCATTCTATTTATGTGGTGGATGATGAAGACCGATTGAAAGGACGTTTGTCCCTCAAGGATTTATTGACCACTTCTTCCAGAACACCGGTAAGTGATGTTTACATCCGAAAACTAAACTCAGTTAAAGTAGATACCGAAGATGTTGAGGTGGCACGAATCATGCAAAAATACGATTTAGAAGCCATTCCTGTCGTAGACGAAATGGGACGATTAGTAGGAAGAATCACCATTGATGACATTGTAGATGTAATCAAGGATGAAGCCGATGAGGATTACCAGTTGGCAGCAGGTATCTCGCAGGATGTTGAAGCAGATGACAGCATATTTGAACATACAAAAGCACGATTACCTTGGTTAGTTTTGGCTCTTTTAGGTGGTTTTATCTCCGTAAAAGTACTGGGATTATTTGAAGGCGCGATGCTGGAACATGGCAATTTGTTCTTTTTTACGCCACTTATTGCCGCAATGGCAGGAAATGTTGGGGTGCAATCATCGGCGATTATTGTGCAAGGTTTGGCTAACAATACGTTGAGCGGATCCTTGTTTAATAGATTGGTCAAGGAAGTGTCCCTGAGTTTATTAAACGGAGTCATTCTGGCGACAATATTATTTTTAGGAAGTCATTTTCTGTTGAATGTCGAATTCATCATTGGAATTATTGTCACTATAGCATTGGTTTCTGTAATTATTATTGCCTCGTTAATAGGGACTTTTATTCCGTTATTGCTGGATAAATTTGGTATCGACCCCGCTTTGGCAACCGGACCATTTATCACTACCAGTAATGATATTTGCGGAATTCTGATTTATTTTTCGATAGCAAAAATGATTTTGGGATTTTAAGAAAGAAACAAGAGTATAGAACAAAGAGTATAGAAATTGTAAGTGCAAAATTTTAAAACGTTATTTAATTTTTGTGAAGTAAAACGGAACAGAAATAAAAGAATAGACGAAAATAATTGAAAGCAAATTGGATTCAAATATTTTTAAAAGAATCTAAAATATATAATAAAAACTAACACTTTTCCATATCGGCTCCCTCTCCTTCGGAGAGGGTCGGGGAGAGGAAAACCACAACCAGCATGAAAGTACACATCATTGGCGGAGGAAACTTAGGCGTTTCTATCGCATTAGGACTATCAAAATTTTCACCAGAAAACCAGGTTACCATAACCCGAAGAAACACATCCAGTATTCTGTATCTTGAAAAATTGGGCGCTACAGTTTCCACTAATAACATCCATCAGATTCAGGAAGCCGATGTCATTATTTTGACCATAAAACCATACCAAGTAGATACCGTTTTAGCCGAAATCCTTCCTGTGATTTCCAATAAAATCATCGCTTCGGCAGTGAGTGGATTGTCCATAGAAAATTTACAAAACAAAATCGGTACTTCTAATAGTGCGATCCGAATCATGCCCAATATTGCGGCACAGTTTGGCGCATCAGCCACCTGTATTGCGTTTCACGAAAAAGATAAAGAGAAGGCGCAAGACATAGTTTCTCTTTTTCAGAGTTTGGGAACTGCTCCTATTATTGACGAAAAATTGATGGATGCAGCAACCGTTCTTGCGGCCAGCGGAACCGCTTTTGCGTTACGTTACATTCGGGCTTCAATGCAAGCCGGAATCGAAATAGGATTTGACTGGCAAACCGCATTAGCCATCTCTGCACAAACCGTAAAAGGCGCTGCCGAAATGCTGCTGGAAGAAAAAGTACATCCGGAACAATTAATTGACCGTGTCACCACACCACAAGGCTGCACCATAGCCGGATTGAACGAAATGGAAATGCACGGATTCAGTTCGTCCTTGATACGAGGAATCAAAACGTCATTGAAACAAATCAAGGGATAAGCCTCTTTTGGGCGTGCCCCCATTACAAAAAAGGGTCTTCTCAGCGCAACCGTTGAGATGACCCTTTTTTGTAATGCGGTCTGGCTATCCGCGCTACTTTGGTAGCTTGCTTTTATCCTTCACGCGGAAAGAATTGATTTGTTTACATATTTCCACATCTGAAATCAAAAATCTGCAATCATTCGTCATAGCTTTGTTTGTAAAATTATTTTAGAGAATCTATTTATTTTTAAGTAATTTAGAATCAAAATCTTAGTGTTGCTGTATTTTTAAAACTTGCGTATATTTACAGTTGTAGGAAACCAGTTGACGAAAAAAACGCTAAAAAAATAAATTGACAATATGGACATAAATGTTAGAGAAAAACTAAATGGAATATTTGGATGTTTGTTTGCAGGAATATTTTTTTTAGGATTCATAATTCTATATGTAGGGATTGATGGAAATCTATTATTTGTTGCAATTGGAACTGTAATTTTATTACCATTTTTAGTTTGGTTTTTCCTTTTAAACTTAAAAGAAAAAAAATTTGATACGGAAAAGAAAGCAGAAATTCAGAAACTAAAAAAATACGGTGAAAAAATAATTGTCAATCTTGAAAACATTAAAATAAATTCAAATTCTTGGAGACAAGAAGTTAGAAAAACATCAAAATATGAAGATGAAGTTTCTCATGTTGATATTAACTATAATTTGATTGAAATGAAAGTTCCTTATAGAAGTGAATTCATCAATTATAACTTTCACATAGATATGGATACAACAAAATTGAAAATGCATTTTGCTATTAAAAGAGAAACTATTCTATACGTAGATTTGAAAGACAAAAACAAAAATTATTTAGATTTAGAATTTCTGAATTAAATAATTCGGGCTTCCTACAACACAGGTCTCTAGTCATTTGCAAATTCAGTGGAATTATCGTTTTAAATCGTATTTTCGTTTAGCCGAAAACACTCATTTTCCAAACTTGCAAACGGTTAGAGGCATGGGGACATTGCCTGCAATGCGCATACGAACCAAAATACAATATTGTGAAACCGAAAGTAAAATGAAATTACATGAAAAAATTAATACTAATTCTCATCACATTTCTTTTTGGATCCTATACTGTTTACTCTCAAAAAGTGTTTGACACACATATCCATGGAGAGACAAATCCTGACATTCAAATGCAACAACTAGAAACTTCAGGTGTTTACAAAGCTGCAATCAGTTCTTCATGGGATTTGCAAAATACGTATCGAAATAAATTCAAAATGGAATTATTGCATGGATTAATGTTGCCATGTCCAAATGGGAAAGTACCATACAGTAACCAACTTTGCTTTTCAAACGGAAAGGAATTCCCCGATATTAAATGGGTAGAACAGCAAATTAATGATGGTAAAATTGATTTTATAGGGGAGGTATTAAGCCAGTATTATGGGATTTCACCATCGGATAAATTGTTATATCCTTATTATGCGTTAGCAGAAAAATACAATCTGCCAGTTGGCATTCATACAGGTTTAGCAGGTCCAAATCATGGATGCCCTAATTTTCGAGTGGGTTTAGGTAGCCCAATCTTAATGGAAGATTTAATACTGAAATTTCCGAAATTAAAAATTTGGATTATGCATTCTGGCTATCCTTTTATCGAGGAAACAGTTGGTATTATGAGCGTTTATTGGAATGTATACACAGATATTTCTGTTATTGCAAATCCAGACAATATCCCTTACAAAGATTTTTACACCACAATGAAAAGATTAATAGATGCCGGTTTGGAGAACAGATTGATGTTTGGATCTGATAATGGAGATATCAAACAAGTGATAGAGTCTGTAAATAAACTTGATTTCTTATCTTCTGAACAAAAGGAAAAAATATTTTATAAAAATGCGGAACAATTTTTCGGAAAACTCCCAAAAAAATAGAAAGCATTAGCATCAAAAGTTTCAATAGATTTGGGTATTAAGCTTAATTTGAAATTGATTTTAATTATATTTATTCAATGGTGTTATTTTTATTTAGCGGGTTTCAAATTAAATTTCAACCATAAAAACCCAACAGTTCCCGCAATAAAGGAAGCAATCAAAATCGCAATTTTAGAATACGTAATCACTTCTTCTCCGTCGTTTTTAAACGCAAGCAATGTGATGAAAATAGACATGGTGAACCCTATTCCGCCCAGCATTCCTGCACCAATAATACTGCTCCACTTTAGGTCTCTTGGTAGGCTGCAAATACCTAAACTAACTGCCAGTAGTGAAAACAGCCAGATTCCCAATGGTTTCCCCACAACAAGTCCCAGCATAATTCCAATCGTGTTGGGGTGATTCAATCCCTCATGCCAATCTGAATTTATGGCAATGCAGGTATTTGCTATGGCAAACAATGGAAGAATAAAAAACGCTACCGGTTTGTGTAAAAAATGCTGTAATCGATACGAAGATGTTTTTTTGCCTCCATTTCCAAACGGAATTACAAAAGCCAGTAATACTCCGGTTATTGTCGCATGAACACCTGAATTTAGCATAAAATACCACATCGCAGCACCACCAATCAAATAGGGGAAGAGACTGTGTACTTTTCTTCGGTTCAGGATAAATAAGCCACCCATAATAGCAAAAGCAATAAACAAATTCAAATAAGCAATAGTGTCCGTGTAAAATATGGCAATTACCATGATAGCACCTAAATCATCGATCACGGCAAGCGCAGTCAAGAATACTTTGAGCGATGTAGGTACGCGATTTCCTAAAAGTGATAGGATTCCAATAGCAAAAGCAATATCGGTCGCCATAGGGATTCCGGCTCCATTTTGTGTGATAGTTCCAAAATTTAACAGTAAAAAGATTCCGGCAGGAACAACCATTCCGCCCAAGGCTCCAAAAATAGGTAGAGCCGCATTTTTAATACTGGATAATTCTCCTTGGTATATTTCACGTTCTAACTCTAAACCAATTAAAAGGAAGAAAATAGCCATTAAGCCGTCATTGATCCAATGCGTTATGGAATGACTGCCAATATTGGTTTCCCAGAAGGCAATATATTCGGTTTGAATGGGTGAATTGGCTAATAAAAGAGAGAGTATTGTTACAAAAAGTAATAAGAGTCCACCGGATTTTTCGCTTTCAAAAAAAGCGTTGAAGGTTTTCGTTAATTTCATTTTTTGGTTTTCATTTATTATAATCATCCGATTTATAATAAAAATTAAGAATGCTAATTTACGATTTTAGGAGCTAATTTCCTTTGATAAAACAATAAACCGTAATTTTTTTGTTAATTTGGAGGATCAAAAATATAATAATTATGGATATCAAAATCCTTCATATCGATAGCAATAGTTCCTTACTTTGGGATCAATTGCAGTATTCCGGATTTATTAATCACAGCGATTTTACTTCGTCAAAAGAAGAAATTGAAACCAAAATTCAAGAGTATCAGGGAATTGTTATCCGAAGCCGATTCAAAATTGACAAGACTTTCTTAGACAAAGCCACTAATTTAGAATTTATTGCACGCGTTGGGGCAGGATTGGAAAGTATCGATTGCGACTATGCAGCATCCAAAAACATTACGCTAATCGCTGCTCCGGAAGGAAACCGAAATGCCGTTGCCGAACATACATTGGGAATGATTTTATCCCTTTTTAATAAATTGAACCAAGCTGATAGCGAGATACGATCAGGGCATTGGAACCGTGAAAGCAACCGCGGCCATGAACTTGACGGAAAAACAGTGGGGATTATTGGTTACGGAAACATGGGAAAATCATTCGCCAAAAAATTGCGTGGTTTTGATGTGGAAGTCCTCTGTTATGATATTCAGGAAAATGTAGGTGATGTAAATGCGAAGCAGGTTTCATTAGCAGAATTTCAGCAAAAAGTGAATGTAGTAAGTCTTCACATTCCTTGGACTCCCGAAACAGATAAAATGGTTGACAGTGATTTCATCAATGGATTTTCCAACCCCTTTTGGATCATAAATACCTCTCGGGGCAAGAATATTATCACTGCTGAAGCGGTTGCGGCCATGCAATCCGGTAAGATTCTCGGTGCTGGTTTGGATGTTTTGGAGTATGAGAAATTGTCTTTTGAAACCCTTTTTCATGATAAAAACACACCGGAGGCTTTTCAATATTTGTTGAAAGCTAAGAATGTGATTTTGAGTCCGCACATTGCCGGCTGGACATTCGAAAGCCATGAGCGATTGGCGCAAGTTATAGTTGATAAAATAAAAGCAAAGTATTTTGGTCAAGCCAAAGAAGCGGAGCCGGAGAAACGGGTTACGGGAATTGGCGGTTTCTTTTTTAAATCAAAAAATCCGAAAGAACTGGTAGCTTGGTACGGAAAACACTTGGGTCTAAAAACGGATCAATATGGTTCCACTTTTTGGTGGAAAGACAAAGATGGGAATGATTGTTCTACCCAATGGTCGCCATTTGCGGATGATACCAATTATTTTGCGCCAAGCGAGAAACAGTTCATGCAAAACTTCAGAGTGGATGATTTAGAAAAATTATTACAAAAATTATCGGATGAAGGTGTAACAATTGTGGGTGATATGGAGTCTTATGAGTATGGAAAATTTGGATGGGTTCTGGATAGCGAAGGAAATAAGATAGAACTTTGGGAACCAATCGATACAGCATTTCAATAAATTTTATATTTTTAATCACTGAAAAACAATCTTATAACAATCAACCAATCTATGGAAAACTCGAAACATGAAGAATGGAATAATCCACGACCAGTTCAACAAGACAATAAAAAAATTGCAGCAGGGTTGCTTGCTATTCTTTTGGGACCTTTAGCGATTCACAAATTTCTTTTAGGGTACACTTCAGAAGGTATCATATGGTTGGTGATTAGTTTATGCACTTGCGGAACAGTAACCGGTTTACTAGGACTTATTGAAGGTATAATATATTTAACAAAATCAGATGAAGAGTTTTACCAGACCTATCAAGTTGGTAAAAAAGGTTGGTTTTAAAACATAAAAAAATCCCGTTCTTAGAACGGGATTTCTTTTTTTTATTTCAATTTGGTATCAATCTTCTTTGTCATTTAATTTTCGTTCCAGTTCAGCCTGAAACTCTTCCATTACGGGCTTCATGGTGCTTTCCGGAATATCTGCAATTCGGATGTACATTAATCCATCAACAGCATTGTTAAACAACGGATCGACATTAAAAGCGACTACTCTTGCGTTTTGTTTGATGTATTTTTTAATCAAAACCGGTAAACGCAAACTTCCTGGCTCCAGTTCATCAATAATTTTATCAAACTTATTCAAATCCGATTCGGTTTCATTAAAAATGAAATCTTTGTCGGCATCTTTTAGTTTTACTTTATATGCTTTCTTTGGGTGTACGTATTGTGCAATGTACGGATCGTAATAATTTGACTTCATGAATTCAATCATCAGTGATTTTGAAAAATCAGAAAATTGATTGCTGATACTCACGCCGCCTAATAAAAATTTATGTTCCGGGTAACGTAACGTTGTGTGGATAATTCCTTTCCAAAGTAAGAAAAGCGGCATTGGTTTTTGTTGGTATTCTTTGATGATAAAAGCGCGACCCATTTCTATGGATTTGTGCATCATATCATGCAATTCTGGTTCAAATCGGAACAAATCATTGAGGTAAAAACCGTCCATTCCGTATTTTGGATAAATTTGTGAGCCTAATCCCATTCGGTATGCGCCGGCAATTTTCTTTGCTTCGTCATCCCATAAAAACATATGACTGTAATACTGGTCAAATTTATCTAAATCGATAGATTCGTTGGTTCCTTCTCCAACTTCGCGGAAAGTAATTTCTCGAAGTCTGCCTATTTCATGCAGGATATTTGGAATTTTAGCAGCTTCAGTAAAGAAAACTTCGTAGTTTTTGCTTTGTAAAAGACGACAATCCGTGCTTCTTAAAGCGTCTACTTCGGCAATCATTTTCTCGCTATTGGCTGGAGTAACGATTTTTTTCGGACTTTTAGGAAGTTTTAAATTCGGGGTCGTCAGTAATTTGCTTTCTTTTTCGAAAGGATTGGCCAGCATGTATGTTTTCTTTCTCAAAAACTCCGAATATTCCTCTATCGTTGCGTGTTCATTTTGTTCGTTTACGGAAATAGCTTTACCAATACGTACTTTTATCACACGATGTTTCTGGCTGAACACTTCCGAAGGCAGTTTTGCCGTTCTAAAAGTGCCGCTTATCTTAGAAAGTAGATAAAATAATCGACTGTTTTTAGCGTGGAAATAAATAGGAACAACAGGAACTTGGGCTTTTCTGATTACTTTAATAGCACCTTCTTCCCAAGGTTTATCCACCATTAATTTACCGTCTTTATACGTAGAAACTTCTCCTGCAGGAAACATCCCTAACGGTTTTCCGTCACTTAAATGACGTAACGTTTCTTTAATTCCCACCACACTTGACTTAGCATCCCTGTGATTTTCAAAAGGATTCACAGGCATGATGTATTTCTTGAGAGGCTCAATGCGATGCAAAAGGAAATTAGCGATAATTTTGAAATTAGGTTCTCTTTCGAGCATTAATTTCAATAATAACACACCGTCAATTCCTCCCAGCGGATGATTTGAAATGGTGATATAAGCACCCTCTTTTGGTAAACGTTTTAAATCCTCTTCCGGAATTTCGAATTTTATTTGTAAATCATCTAATACGCCATTTAAAAACGCAAGGTCTTTTAAATGTTTATTTCTGTCGTATACTTTGTTTAAGGTAGAAATTTTTAGCACCTTCATTAACATCCAGCCAGAAAAAGTCCCCAGAACTCCGTACTTGTCTGCATTTATTGCTTTTGCAACTTCTTTCGCGGTTACTAAACCCATGTATTTTTTGTTTTTTTAGAGCAAGAAACAAAGATAGCAAAAAACTCCATTTTCTCTATTTTTCTGAATCAAACTTCTACTTTTTTGTTACATTTGAAACCCACATACAAACAGTATAATTTTTCCGATAAAATAAAAAAGTGGGTTCCTGACAACCGCAGGCAAAAAAAAATTTTTCGGAAGAAAATCAAAAAAAAATTTAATGAGAATTATTTCATACAACGTCAACGGAATCAGAGCCGCCATTTCAAAAGGATTTATTGACTGGTTACAACACGCAAATCCGGATATTATTTGTCTTCAGGAAATTAAGGCAACCGAAGACCAAATCCCGGTCGAAGATATCGCAAAAGCGGGCTATCCATACCAATATTATTATTCAGCGACCAAAAAAGGCTATAGTGGCGTGGCTATACTTTCTAAAATCAAACCCAATAATGTGGTTCATGGAACCGGAATTCACCACATGGATTTCGAAGGAAGAAACCTTCGCGCTGATTTTGATGGGTTTTCTGTGATGAGTTTGTACCTGCCATCAGGGACAAATATCGATCGATTGGATCATAAATTCATGTTTATGGATGATTTTCAAACGTACATCAACGAACTCAAAAAAGAAACGCCAAACCTGATTATTTGTGGTGATTACAACATTTGTCATGAGGCAATCGACATTCATGATCCTATCAGAAACAAAAATGTATCCGGGTTTTTACCCCAAGAAAGAGTTTGGCTCGATGGATTCATGAAGTCCGGATTTGTCGATAGTTTTCGCCATTTCAACAGTGAGCCGCACCAATATTCGTGGTGGAGTTACCGCGCTGGAGCCAGAGGAAACAACAAGGGTTGGCGCATCGATTACAATTTAGTCAGCGATTCTTTAAAACATAAATTAAAAAGAGCCGTTATTTTATCAGATGCCGTTCATTCGGATCATTGTCCAATTTTGGTAGAAATCGAATAACGTTTTCAGGAGCTGTTTCCCGCTATCCGTTGCAATCTTGTTGTTTTTAAAGAAAAAACAACAAGGATTTTCACTTTTATCGGGGCTAGGGTATTCGAATACAATTTGAATTTTTGCTTTCAAAACAACATTAGAAACAACATAAATACAAACAAGAATGATTAAAAGAGTTTCCATCGGATTATTAGTATTGGCGCTTTCAACCTCCTGTGTATCCAAGAAAATATACAACGACTTAGAAAGTAAATTCACCGATTTAAAAAAAGAAAACAGAAGTTTGGCAGATGAAAATACCGATTTGCTAAAAGCTAAAAATCAATTGGAATTAGACCGCGACGGTTTAAAAACTGATTTGAGTAAATCCAAAGCGGAGCTGGATAAATTGAAAGCAGATTACGCAGCAGCACAAAATAAATTTAAAGTATTGCAGGATTCTTACGCCGCTTTAGAAAAAAATAGCAGCGACGCTTTGCAAAGCAACATGAAGAAAAACCGTGATTTACTGGATCAATTAGACGAGAAAGGAAAAGCATTGGCATTAGAACAAGAGCGTTTGAACAAAAGCGGACAGCGTTTGCAAGAATTGGAAGATTTGATTGCTGCCAAAGAAGCCAGCATGAAAAAACTAAAAGAAACCTTGTCTAAAGCCTTGAACAGTTTTGAAGGAAAAGGGTTGACGGTAGAACAAAAAAACGGGAAAGTGTATGTTTCTATGGAGAACAAACTACTTTTCAATTCCGGAAGTTGGGCTGTAGGTTCCGAAGGGAAAAAAGCAGTAATCGAAGTTGGTAAAGTTTTGGGTGACAACCCGGATATATCAGTTCTTATTGAAGGTCATACGGATGATGATGCTTTCACGGCTTCAGGACCCATTGCGGATAACTGGGATTTATCGACCAAAAGAGCGACAGCAATAGTTGCTATTTTGAGCGAGAACAAAAAAATCAACAAACAAAATCTAACGGCTGCGGGAAGAGGAGAATTTTCACCATTAGCGAGCAATGCAACCGCTGACGGGAAAGCGAAAAACCGTAGAATTGAAATAATTCTAACGCCAAGATTAGACGAAATTGCCGAAATGTTGAATGAGATAAATTAAGGTTCAAAGTTTAAAAGAAAAAAAGGTTCAGAGTTTATACTTTGGGCCTTTTTCTTTTGAAGCAGTCCTTTGTACCTTTGCGACTCTGTAACACTGAACCTTAGAAAATGAAATACACTACTTTACCAAATACTGACGTAAAAGTCAGCAAAATTTGCCTTGGAACCATGACTTTTGGGCAACAAAACACAGAAGCTGATGGTCATGCCCAAATGGATTTTGCTTTAGAAAACGGAGTCAATTTCTTTGATACTGCCGAGATGTATTCGATTCCATCACGTCAGGAAACCTATGGTAGTACAGAGAAAATCCTTGGAACCTGGTTCAAAAAAACAGGCAAAAGAGAAGAAATAGTTTTGGCATCCAAAATTGTCGGACCCAATCCAAATTTTGGCTATATGAGAGAGAAATTAGATTTCTCGCCAGCCAGTATCAAGTTTGCATTGGATCAAAGTTTACAACGCTTACAAACGGATTATATTGATGTGTACCAATTGCATTGGCCGGAACGCAAAACCAATTATTTTGGACAACGCGGTTTCAAAGTGCAGGATGATGCTTGGGAAGATAACATTCACAATGTGTTGGAAACGTTGGACGGTTTTATCAAAGAAGGAAAAATAAACCACATCGGACTTTCTAATGAAAATCCTTGGGGAATCATGCGTTTTCTGGAGGAAAGTAAATACAACAATCTGCCAAGAGTAAAAACGATTCAAAATCCATATTCGTTATTGAATAGACTTTTTGAAAACGGTTCCGCTGAAATTTGCCTAAGAGAAAATGTTGGTTTATTGGCGTATTCGCCGATGGCTTTTGGGGTTTTGTCTGGTAAATTCCTAACAGGGGAAGAGCATCCAAATGCCAGAATCAAGTTGTTTCCGCAGTATTCCAGATACAACAGTGCACAATGTACCGAAGCCACTCGCTTGTATCAGGAAATCGCTAAGAAAAACGGATTGACTTTAACGGAATTGTCTTTGGCATTCATAGCCCAACAGCCGTTTGTAACCAGCACGATTATTGGCGCAACAACATTGGAACAATTAAAAGAAAATATTGATACGATTCAAGTGTCACTTTCGGATGAAATTCTAAAAGCTATTGATGAAGTTCAAGCTGTGATTCCTGATCCGGCTCCGTAAATTAAGTAACCATTTTTGTGTCATTGCTTCGCCAGTTCGGGAAAATCCCTCGTGTCCGACGAAGGAGGAATCTCATTGTGTGGGATTCCTCCTTCGTCGGAATGACAATTTCTATTTATAATTTTCAATAATTAAAGATCAAATTCATCATCAACGGATAAAGAATCCACTCTTATTTGCGTTGAATCTTGTACTTTGAATTTGATAAAAGATCGTGCAGGTCCTGAAATTAATATGGGTAAGGACTTGTAAATAGTGTCTTCAGGAGTCAAAAGTCCTCTTTGAAACATGATATTTGTTAAGAACGATTCTTGTTTCACAGCAAAATCTTTCAACATCCCTTGATCGTTAAACTGATACATGAATTTTTTAGGACTTGGAATAATTCGGGCGAGATACAAGCATTCGTTCAGCGATAATTCCGAAGGTGTTTTTTGGAAATAAAACTGACTCGCTTCGCCAATTCCATATACATTTGGACCCCATTCGATAATATTAAAATACACTTCGAGCATGCGTTCCTTGCTCACAATCCTGTTGTTTTCCAGAATGTAAACCAATAAAATTTCCTCTAGTTTGCGGGATACTGTTTTCTCCCGACTCAGAAAAGCATTTTTTACTAATTGCATGCTGATGGTACTGGCGCCACGGGAGAATTTTTTGGTTCTTATGTTTTTGACTATGGATTGTTTGAATGCTTCGCTGATGAAACCACGATGCGAAAAGAAAGAAGGATCTTCAGTTGTCAAAACCGACTTTCTTAAATACGGTGAAATTTGGTCTAAAGGCGTATAATTTGGATTGGCTGCACCAACTAAAACCGGACGTTGCAACACATTTTTTATAAGTGCCCGATACACAAATTCGCCATTAAGTTTGTTGAGATTGGCTTCGCCGTATTTTGTTATTTTTAGATTTTCTTTCTTCAATTTGCTGTCAAAAACCAGCTGATTGGGTTTGTTTTGGTTGAATGCAAAATCCAATTTGTAATCAAAATTACCACTGGCTTCCATTCCTTGAAAGTGGGTAAATAAACCGTCAGGAAGCGAAGTAATAAAGTCCTGCGCTTTCATTTTTGGAATGGATACTTTGAGTTTGTAAATCGTGTCTTTTTCAGTTTCGTAAGCCACGTAGGGATGAAATTTTATTTTATTCAACTGAACCGTTGAACTGCTGTCAATAGAAATAAAATCGGAACCCAATAAGAATCGATAATCAAATTTGGCATTCTTGAGGATAACATCTTTACTGGCAATTTTCGGATGGTTGATTTTTAAATTGGCAATAGCCATAAACCCATCAATATGCAATTCGTCACCGTCTTTATCGATGTTTTGAATATTCAATCGGATAGAGTCAAAACTCGATTTCAGGTTGAAACGCTCGTCTAAATACGGCATTTGGATTGCGCCAGTATCAATATTGACGAAACGAATATCCGCTTTTTTATTTCTTGGATCGGCAAATCCTTTGATTCTCCATCGTTGCGAAATCGTATTGGTTTGAACTTGAATGGATGTTTCCAGTTGTTTATTGACCAATCGCAGTTTTTGGAAATTGATAGTTGCTTTTTTCCCGTTATCATTAAGTCGGAAAGAAAGATTGTCCAGAATCATATCTGTCGGAACTAAATTCAGTGCTTTTGAGATGATTCTATAGGCAAACTGAGCGTAATCTCTTTTCTCATCGCGTATTTCTGTTTGATTGTCTTTTTTTAGAAAAGCATCAAAATTCCTCACCTTTCCTTTTTTTACTAATTGGACAAAACCGTTCTGGACTTCTAAAGTTCCAAGCTGGACATCGCCCGTTATAAGGTGCCATAAATTAACGCTGGTTTTTAATTTTTGTATTTTAAAAAGAGTGTCTGCATTTTTTGGAACCAGTATTATTTCAGTAAAATTCAGTCCGGACAAGCCGTCAAAAGAAGCTTTTTTTATCGTAAAAGTACTGTTGTAATCCACTTGCATTTCATTGGAAACTTTCGCTATTGTTTGTTGTAAAACGGCATCTCGAAATATATAAAAAGCAATAATTAAAGTAACAAACAATACAAAAAGTATTTTTGCTGCTAGAATTAGTTTTTGTTTTCCGGTTTTCATAAACAGTTTGATAATTAATACAATCTAAAATACAATGCGCTTGGAATCTCGGCCATAAAGAAAAGGAAAATATTACTAAAGGAAAGATTTTTATGGTTTTCTTTAGCATTTTGATTGTGGAAAATGATTTTTTTAAATAAAAAAACTACAACCTGTAAAGCGTTGTAGTTTCTAAATTATGGTATAGCAGCTAAATTAGTTTTATGGCTTTGGTTCTTTATACTCAAACGGGTTATAAAATCGTCTTACTTTTTCCACAATCTGGTTTAAAGTCATTTTGTCTGCTGTTTCTACTGCTTTTAGTTTTCCGGGTTCAATTAAATGATCCGTCATTAATTTTTGTTCCAGTTTAGTTTTGGTTTGTGCCGGACCAAAAACAATAAGTTCATCCGATTTTTTCACATAGGAGAGCACTGATTTTATAAAATAATCCAGTTCTTGTTTTTTTCGATCATCAAATTTTTTGTCACTATTGCCATGATGAACCCCTGAGAAAGTTCCTTTATTACCTTCGTCATTATGATGTACACTGTTTTCGACATCAGAATCTATTTCGGTAATTTTTTCTGTATCACCATCAAGAGCAACAATTATTGCTTTTGAGGAGTCTATCCAAATGCCAGTTTGTCTTTTCATGTCTTTGCTATTTTAAATTAAAGTAGATTATTTTATTCCATTTTTATTGCAACAGAATCGTGCTCAGTTGACTTATTAGAACGTGTTCTGATTTATTTTTTCTTGAAAATGAAGAAGCTATAGCGTTGGCAGTTTTTAGAATTAAGGCATTAATCTCTGGAGTGAACAAGTGTTGATGTTCTTCTCTGAAAATTTTAAAATCTGGCATCACCTGTTCAAATTCCCATTCATTGGCGACAAGCCAGTCAAAAACAATTTCGATTTCATAAGCGGTGTCATCGCCAAATTCATTGAAGCTATTTTCCAGCGGAAGCCATTCCGTCTTTATGATTTGTTTGAGTTTTTCGATTTCTTCTTCACGAATGGTTTTGTCTGTGGCCGCAATAGAATAGAACACTTTGCCTAAATGTTCGTATAAATGAGTCATGGTTTGGTGTGATGGTTTCATTTCTATTTTCGTAAAGCGTTGTTAAACATAAATTTACGAAAAATAATGAATCTCTTTCCTGATTTGTTGTTTTTTATTTAAAATAAGAAATAAATAAGAAATAAATAAGGTGAATCATGGAAACAGAAAAAGCGCTATTTTATTTTTGCATCCAGAAAAGACAGCAGATTGTCTGTTTCCAGTTTTTGAGTTGCATATTTTAATTGAAGTTCAGAACCTTCGTCCATTCTATTGTAGTATTCCAACGCTTTTTTTGCAAAGAAGCGTTTGTGGAAATCAGTAAGCTCAGGGATTTGAGGGAATTTTTTATGAAAAAGCATTTCATAATAGGCTTGCCATTCCCTTTCATTTTTGTCTTCAATCCGATTTTCTTTCGTTTTTTGACTCACGTGAATCATTTCATGCGCCAGAAGATTGAGCATTAATTCCAGCGGATATTCGAATGTATTTTCGGGAATTCGGATGATTTGGGGTTCGCCTAAAACGCCTTCCGTTGTCATCAGGATAAATTCCGGTTTGGCTTTTTCCCTTAATTCGAAGCCTTTGAAATTTGGATTTTCTAAACCATATTCTTGTATTAAAAACTGGGCAGCAGCAATGGTTTCTCCAAGTTCATGAAAGGTATTGACGATTTGTAAGTGTTCTTGAAACGATTTCATTTTTACTTTATAATTATTCTATATTTTCTGCTCACTGTGATGGGCACGGATTGCAAATCCGCGCTATCGTTGCGGTGACATATCCGCGCGGTCGGGTTTTCACAACACCCTGAAGAGAATATAGATTCATTAAATATTATTAAGAATGAAATGGATCAACTTCAAATAGACTATAACAGTAATAAATATTTAAAAAAGGTCAAATAAACTTGATGTGTTTTGATGCTATTAGATAATTAAAAAGTAATAAAATTACGGACAGGTAAAAGAAGTTATTGCTTGTAAATAAGAGTCCAACAGATCCCCTCCTTTGTCTCTAAAATTCTTTATGCTTGGATGACAACATTTGACAGCCTCATCTATGGAAAGGAATACTAAACCGTTGTTATTGCTTACATCAAGGCAAGTGAGTTTATTAGAGTAGCAATATAGGACTGTTAAACTTCTGTTTTTGCTCACATCAAGGGTAGTAAGTTGGTTGTTGTTGCATTCAAGTCTTGTCAAATTCATGTTTATACTGATGTCAAGGTTTGTGAACTGGTTATCGTTGCAGTAAATACTTCTCAAAACATTTTTTTTTCCAAAATTAATGGTACTGAGTTGATTCTTTCCGCAATTAAGCCTTGTCAAATTCATGTTTTTACTTATATCAAGAGTAGTGAGTCGGTTATTGTAACATTCAAGGTTTGTCAAATTCACGTTCTTGCTTACATCAAGAGTAGTTAGTTGGTTGTAGCCACAATTAAGATTTGTCAAAGTTAGGTTTTTACTTATATCAAGGATAGTGAGTTGATTGTCTCTGCAATCAAGTTCTTTCAAAGAAGTAAAATGTTCTATACCAGACAAAGAAGTAATGCTTTTTTTTATAATAGTCATCCTTTTATCATAAGAAACAACAGAAGGATGATTTGAAATGAATTTATTATCGGGAGTAAAAGCCAATGGCACTATCGTTTTTAAATAGGCTTTAAAGTTAACGTCAGATATCTCTGCATAAACAGGAGGAGCATTGAATGTTTTTAAAGAATTAGAAACAGGACGAGGGATATTCTTTTCTTTTAAACAACTATAGCTTATATGACTTACTATTAGTGCTATGGATAGTAATGCGAATCGTCTCAAAATCCTTTGCTTTTTTATTTGATTACTTATCATTTTTGAATTTTTCTATTGGAAATTGTTTGTTTGGTTCTGTTTTTATGCTGTCTGTGTCCGCAAAGATTGAAAAAATTAAATTGGAAATTTCAAAACAAATCTAATAATTGAACTTCTACTTCAATTTAGATTTATAACAAATATTACCCAAACAGCTCACTCGCCACATCTTCAATTTTGGCTACCAATCGAATGTTGATTCCTGTATTTTTCAAGGCAATTTTATTGTATTTGGATACGAAAATGGTCGAAAAACCTAATTTCTCCGCTTCCTGAATGCGTTGGTCCACGCGGTTCACCGGACGTATTTCGCCTGAAAGTCCCACTTCGCCGGCAAAGCAAAAATCTTTATTGACTGCAATATCTTCATTCGAGGATAAAATGGCGGCTACAACAGCCAAATCTATCGCCGGATCATCTACCGAAATTCCTCCGGTTATGTTGAGGAAAACGTCTTTGGCGCCAAGCCTGAAACCGGCTCTTTTCTCTAAAACGGCCAAAATCATATTGAGTCTTTTGGCATTATAACCCGTGGTGCTGCGTTGTGGTGTTCCGTAAACTGCGGTGCTTACCAAGGCTTGGATTTCAATCATCAATGGGCGCATGCCTTCTAATGTTGACGCAATTGCAGTTCCGGATAATTCCTCATCTTTGTGTGAAATCAATATTTCTGAAGGATTAGAAACTTCGCGCAAACCATTGCCTAACATTTCATAAATCCCTATTTCAGCAGTAGAACCGAAACGGTTTTTTAGCGAACGTAAAATGCGGTACACGTGATTTCGGTCGCCTTCAAATTGTAAAACCGTGTCCACCATGTGTTCCAATATTTTTGGTCCTGCAATGTTTCCGTCTTTGGTAATATGACCAATCAGAATCACGGGAATATTGGTTTCTTTGGCAAATTTGATCAACTCGGCTGTGGTTTCTCTAATTTGAGAAATACTGCCGGGAGTGGATTCAATATAATCGGTATGCAATGTTTGAATGGAATCGATAATCACGATTTCCGGTTCAATAGCTTCAATTTGCTTGAATATATTTTGTGTTTTGGTTTCGGTAAGAATATAGCAATTGTCTCCGCTTGGTGTGATTCTTTCGGCACGCATTTTTATTTGTTTCTGACTTTCTTCGCCCGAAACATATAAGGTTTTATACGGTAACTTTAAGGATATTTGAAGCAAAAGCGTGCTTTTTCCAATGCCAGGTTCACCGCCCAAAAGAATCAAGGAACCAGGAACTATTCCGCCACCCAATACGCGATTGAGTTCGCCATCGGTAGTGTCCATTCGGATTTCCTGAGCAGAATCAATTTCGTTTATTCGTAACGGTTTTGGTGCTTTACTGCTGGAAGTAGTTTCGCTTTTCCAAGCCGTTTTTTCTTGTTTCTGTATGATTTCCTCTGCTATTGTATTCCATTCTTTACAAGAATTGCATTGTCCTTGCCATTTTGCGTATTGTGCGCCACAGTTTTGGCAAAAAAAAGTTGTTTTTACTTTTGACATTATTTTTTTGGTGTTTGGCTTATCATGTCATCGTATTTTTCCATCATCATGTTTTTTGTCAGATCCCCAATTTCCTCTAATTGGGATCCACTTTGATAGCGTTTCGCGGCTTTTTTCGGGTCTCCCATTTTTTCATACATTAACCCCAATTCATAATCGGCAAGCATTGATTTCGGATAATTTTTATTGGCAATTTCTGCTAATTTATCCAATTCAGGATAGGCTTTATTTTTTAGAATTGCCGCTTCAATGGCTTTGAAGTCGTTTACACGAATAGGTATTTTTAAACCCAAACTTTTGGATAAAACAGCATATTTATTGGTCAAATAATCCACATAACCGGATTGAAGCACGGCAATTTTTTCACTGTATTCAGTAGATGAAATGGGTTTGTAGGCATCGAAAAATTGGTATAACGCATTTGGAATCGAATACAGTACAAGCGAATAGTGTGATGCGCCCTTAAAATTATCGAACTTGTAATTTAATGCAGGATTAGTAACCTGTTTTATGTTTTCGTCTAGTTTTTTTATAGGCTCTTGAATTTTTTTTATGTCTCCATCTCCATTGGATTGATAATAAAAAATAGGTTGTTTTAAATTTGAAAGTTTTTCTGGAATGCGGTTTTCCATTTCAGGAGCAAGTTCCGGACTCAATGAAATATATCCATTGAATATAGGATTGTCTTTATACAGAAAAAAGTTTAGAAATCCCGCTGTAGTGTCGTGTCCTGCAATAATTCGGAATGGTGCAACTGGGTATTTTTTTTCGATGTATGGAAGTAATTCGGCGCCAATAAACTCGAAGAATTTCGCGCCTTTTCCTGAAGGAACTCCATCAGCTTCATCATAAGTACTGTCGTCAATGCGTTCGTTATTTTTGTTTTGGCTTATGCCAACGACAATCATTTCCGGTAAATCATCCCAGTAGGCACCGTAATTCAAGGCGCCGTAAAAAGGGTCAAATAAGTAATCGCCATCGAGTAAAATAAGTATAGGGTACTTTTTATTTGGGTTTTTTTCGAAAGAAGGCGGCAGGCCAATTGTAATTTCCCGGCTTTCGCCCAAAGTATTTGAATCGAATGGTATGGTGGTTTTTTGTGAAAATGCAGTGATAGAGAAGAATAAAAATAGTAGTAGTTGTTTCATAATTTGGAGTGTTTAGAAATTAAAGTACATCTAAATAAGACAGCAATATAATACTTTATTTACTTTTATTTAAAAAACAAGAAAAGTTAAGGCGCTAGAAATGCACTTGCTTTTAAGGAAAATAAATAGGATTTAGTGCGTTGAAATTGCCGCCAACAAAAAAACAACTGACTATCTGATTTTGAGTTATAAAATCAGATAGTCAGTGTCTTGTGGGGTTAAATACTTTTACTTTGAGTGATATAAAAAAAGAATTTATCTTTTTCAAAAAGCATATCAGTACGTATTTCTTCTCTAAAAAATTAGGTCAAAGAATTGTCATTTTCGTTAGGGAAAATAATCCAAGGCTTGAAGGTTTTGGCTTCTTCAAATTCTAGTAGGGCATACGAAATAATGATGATAATATCGTCTTTTTGTACTTTTCTGGCTGCTGGACCATTTAGGGTTATAATGCCTGAATTTTTTTCACCTTTGATAGCATAGGTGTCAAAGCGTTCGCCATTGTTGATGTTTACGATGAATACTCTTTCTCCTTCAATGATATTGGAGGCTTCCAGTAATGCTTCGTCTATGGTAATGCTTCCGATATAATTTAAATCGGCTCCGGTTACTTTTACTCGGTGTATTTTTGATTTTACGACTTGAATTTGCATGTTACAAAAGTAAATTAATTTAATGAAATGGTGTCAATCAATCGAATATTGTTGACTAGTACCGCAATGAAAGCACGGTATTTTTTATTTTTATTTTTTCTGGTACTAGGTAAAAGTGTTGCCTCATCAGCAATTACGAAATATTCTAATGTGAAGCGCGTGTTCTTGTTGAATGATTTTTGAACCCATTCTGAAATAGTTGCAGTACTATTGGTTGCAAATTTTTCTTTTGCCGCGGTTAGTGTTTTGTAAATAATAGCCGCTTCGTCTCTTTCTTCGGTTGATAAACGTTCGTTTCTGGAGCTCATGGCAAGATTGTTGGATTCTCTATAAATGGGACAGCCAATTACGTTTACTTTTAAGTGGTTTTTGGCGACCATTTTTTTGACAATTTGTAATTGTTGAAAATCTTTTTCGCCAAAATACGCGTTTGTTGGTTCCACTATTTCAAAAAGACGTTTTACAATGGTGCCTACGCCATTAAAATGTCCGGGTCTGAATTTGCCTTCCATTTGATTTTCTAATCCATCAAAATCGAAAGATTGAGAAAGTGGTTTTCCGTCATAAATGTCTTCAACAGATGGGGCGTATAGAATTATATTTGGATTTAAAGCAGTAAGTTTTTTTACGTCTTCTTCCAATGTTCTTGGGTATTTTGCTAAATCTTCAGGATTGTTAAACTGTGTTGGATTTACAAAAATACTCACGACAGTATTTTCATTTTCCAGTAATGATTTTTGCATTAATGCCAAATGACCTTGATGTAAAGCGCCCATGGTGGGAACAAATCCAATTGTGGACTGGACGGTTTTTATAGATTTCAAATAGTCGATTAAAGATGCTTTTCCGTAGAAAATATGCATGGCGGTATTATTAAAATTAAATGCAAACTTACTATTTTAGTTAATAACTGCATAAAATTTTGTAATTTTGCGTGGTTTTTATTGCCAATAAATTAAGTAAATTACAATATGAAAGATAAGAGGATATTATATGTATCATCTGAAGTGGTGCCTTATCTCGCTGAAAATGAGGTCTCTTTAATGTCTTACGACGTGCCGAAAATGATTAACGATCAAGGTGGACAGATAAGAATTTTTATGCCAAGGTATGGAAATATTAACGAGAGAAGACATCAATTGCACGAAGTAATTAGACTTTCGGGGATGAATTTGGTAGTAAACGACTTGGATATGCCTTTGATTATAAAAGTGGCTTCCATACCAAAAGAAAGAATACAAGTTTACTTTATCGATAATGATGAATATTTCAAAAGGAAAGCCACATTTGCTGATGAAGAAGGGGTTATGTATTCTGATAATGATGAGCGTGCCATTTTCTTTGCAAAAGGAGTTGTTGAAACCGTGAAAAAACTCAATTGGGTTCCTGATATTATTCACGTTCATGGATGGATGGCTGCTATGTTGCCAGTTTATATGAAGCATTTTTATAAAAACGAAGCTTTGTTTTCAGAAACAAAGATTGTTACTTCTGTTTACAGTCAGTCTTTTGATGGTACTTTAGATGTTGAGATGATTAATAAAGTGAAATTTGACGGTATTCCTGATGATGCAATTTCTGATCTGGAGGTTCCAAACTACGAGAATATCATTAAGACTACCATTAAACATTCCGATGCGGTAATTATTGCTTCCGAAAACCTGTCTTCAAGTTTAACAAAATATATAGAATCTTCAGGAAAACCTTTTTTACCTTTCGCACCGAAAGATGCATTCGCAGAAGCGTATACTAATTTCTATAAAAACGAGGTTCTTTAAATTAAACTTTTTTAATAAATATGTACAATAATTCTTTTTTTAAGAAAATTCTGGTAGTTGCGAGTGTTGTTTTTTTATATTCCTGTGATAAAGATTATAATGAAATAGGAGGTGATTTAATTGGTGAAAACAATTTTGACCTCAAAAAAGAAACGTACGATGTTTTAGCTTACAATCAAAAAACAGGGCCAATACAATCCAATAATCTTGAAGTAAATCCTTTGGGGATTTATAATAGTACAAATTTTGGTGAAACAACGGCCAATTTTGGAACTCAATTAACTTTAGAAGATGAGGTTACCACTGTAAGCACAAGGCCTTATGTTGAAAGTGTTGTTTTGACGATTCCATATTATTATGATGCATCAAAAACAGTTACAAAAACGGATGGTAGTCATGAGTATACACTAGATTCGATTTATGGTCCGGATAAGGCTGAGATGAAATTAAGTGTTTATGAATCGGGTTATTATATGAGAGATGCAGATCCTGTAGGTGGATTTCTACAGCCTCAAAAATATTTTACAGATCAAAATGCTGAATTTGACAATGTTAAAAAAACAAATCGTTTAAATGATGATTCAAATTTAGCTCAAAACGATAAATTTTTCTTTAATCCTGCAGAACATGTTGTGACCGTAACAGACTCGATTACAAAAGTAGTTACGACTACAAGAACACCTCCGGGAATGCAGTTGAATTTGAATAAAGGTTATTTCAAAACAAGAATAATTGATGCTGTAGCTGCCGGGAAATTGGCTTCAAATGATGTTTTCAAAGAGTACTTCAGAGGACTTTATTTTAAAATGGAAAAATCAGGAAGCAGTGACGGAAATTTAGCAATGTTGAATTTTAAAGCAGGAAAAGTTACTGTGAAATATAATGAGGATTTGTCTACAACAACTGGTGGTGTGACTACAATTACACGAGTTAAAAAAACGATAGTTCTTAATATGACAGGAAACGCCGTGAGTTTGTTGAATAACGATTTTAGTACTAATGGACTTGCTTATAATGCTTTGCCGAATACTGGAAATACAATTGAAGGTGATGATAAATTGTACTTAAAAGGTGGTGAAGGATCTGTGGCTGTGATAAGTCTTTTTAATACTCCGGGTCAGTTAGAGGCGATTAGAAATAGTGGGTGGTTGATTAATGAAGCGAATCTTGTCTTTCATATAGACGCTGCTGCTATGTCGAGCAGTTATGAGCCACAAAGAATTTATATTTATGATTTTAATAATAACCGACCTATAGTTGATTATTATATGGATTTGACAACAAATAGCGTTGATGCAAAGAAATCAAGATTTATTTTTGATGGTAATTTAACTAAAGATGCGACAACTAAAAAAGGAGTGACGTATAAAATTAGGATTACAAATCAAATAAGGAATCTTGTGAAATACGCGGATTCAACAAATGTTAAATTAGGGGTTGTAGTTACTGAAGATATTAATGCAATAGTTTCTCATAAGTTGAGAACTCCGAATGCATTTATTTCCGGGGCGCCAAAAGGATCTGTTATGAATCCTTTGGGAACTATTTTACATGGAGGGAAATCTACAGTTCCTAATGATAAGAGATTGAAACTTGAAATTTATTATACAAAACCTAATTAAAGCAAGATTATGTGTGGAATCGTTGGATATATCGGTTATAGAGAGGCTTATCCTATTGTAATAAAAGGATTAAAGAGACTCGAATATAGAGGTTATGATAGCGCCGGTGTGATGTTATATGACGGTGAGAATCTAAAACTTTGTAAAACAAAAGGTAAGGTTTCGGATCTTGAAGAGAAAGCTTCTAAAGAAATTGCAACAAACGGAACTATAGGAATTGGGCATACTCGTTGGGCTACTCATGGTGTGCCAAACGATGTTAATTCACATCCGCATCTTTCAAATTCAGGGGATTTAGCGATAATTCACAATGGTATTATAGAGAATTATGCGCCATTGAAAGCTGAATTGATAAAAAGAGGATATGTTTTTCATTCTGATACTGATACTGAGGTGTTGGTAAATCTTATCGAAGAGGTACAAACAAAAGAAAATTTAAAACTGGGAAAGGCAGTTCAGGTGGCGCTGAATCAAGTGGTAGGAGCTTATGCGATTGCAGTTTTTGATAAAAAGAATCCAAACGAAATTGTTGCTGCCAGATTAGGAAGTCCATTGGCGATAGGTGTAGGAGAAGGAGAATATTTCATCGCATCAGATGCTTCGCCTTTTATAGAATACACTTCAAATGCAATCTATCTAGAAGATGGCGAAATGGCAAATATCAGATTGCATAAAGCCATGAAAATCAGGAAAATTAAAGATGATTCTTTAGTTGATCCTTATATTCAGGAACTTCAAATGAACTTAGAGCAAATTGAAAAAGGTGGTTACGATCATTTTATGCTTAAAGAAATCTATGAGCAGCCAAGTGTCATTAAAGATACGTATCGTGGAAGACTCCATGCTAATGAAGGTATTATTCAAATGGCAGGAGTTGAGGATAATTTAGAAAAATTCCTTAATGCCGAAAGAATTATTATTGTGGCTTGTGGAACTTCATGGCATGCGGGTTTAGTTGCTGAATACATTTTTGAAGAATTTGCACGTATTCCGGTAGAAGTAGAGTATGCTTCGGAGTTTAGATATAGAAACCCAATTATAAACAGTAAAGATGTAGTTATTGCTATCTCTCAATCTGGAGAAACAGCTGATACTATGGCTGCGATAAAATTAGCCAAAGAACATGGTGCCTTTGTGTTTGGTGTTTGTAATGTAGTGGGTTCTTCTATTTCAAGAGAGACACATGCGGGTGCTTACACACATGCCGGACCAGAAATAGGTGTGGCATCGACTAAAGCTTTTACGACACAAATTACGGTGTTAACAATGATTGCTTTGCGTTTAGCAAAAGCCAAAGGAACGTTGTCAAATAGTGATTTCCATACTTATTTACAAGAATTGGAAATTATCCCTGAGAAAGTAAAAGAAGCTTTAGAAACAAATGAGAAAGCAAAAGAAATTGCTTCTGTTTTTAAAGATGCTCCAAATTGTCTTTATTTAGGAAGAGGGTATAATTTTCCTGTTGCTCTTGAAGGAGCGTTGAAACTTAAAGAGATATCTTATATTCATGCGGAAGGATATCCGGCTGCAGAAATGAAGCACGGGCCAATTGCATTAATTGATGAACATATGCCTGTAGTTGTTATTGCTCCAAAACAAGGGCACTACGACAAGATTGTAAGTAATATTCAGGAAATTAAATCCAGAAGCGGAAAAATTATTGCTGTAGTGACTAAAGGAGATACACAAGTGCGCGAATTAGCGGATTATGTTATTGAAATTCCTGAAACTTCAGATGCTTTATCACCATTGATTACCACAATTCCATTACAGCTTTTGTCTTATCATATTGCTGTTATGCGTGGTTGCAATGTAGATCAACCTCGTAATTTAGCAAAATCAGTAACGGTAGAATAAATTTATTCACGAAACAGATTTTACATCATACTATTTTATACTAAGCCTCGAAAGATTTTCTTTCGAGGCTTTTTTTTGAATGCGTATTTTTTTTCTTGTCGTAGTTGATTTTAAATGCCTAGTAAAAGTGAAAAAAACGATAAATTTTAGCTCTTTTGTTACTTTTATCAAATATCTAAAATTTAATAATTATTTTGTGATATATGTATTTTTTATATGCATGCATAATGATATTCTAGTATTATCGCCTAATTTTTAACATATAGTAAAAAAATAATAATTGTAGAATAAGTGTAAATGAAGCAAAATAACTGATAAATATGAAATTTTTTAGGGACTTTTTTATTAATATCAAAAATATTTGTATTTTGGCTTCATAAACCAACAAATTATAACCCAATGAGAGTGTATTTACTTTTTTTGTCATTGTTTTTTTGCAGCCTGACTTTTGCTCAGAATTCAATTTCAGGTATTGTTACAGATAGTAACAACCAACCTATTCCTGGAGCCAATATTAAAATCGTTGGAGACACTTCAGGTGCGATTACCGATTTTGATGGTTCTTTTACTTTGCAATCGTCTAGAAAACCGCCTTTTACAATTGAGGTTACGAGTGTAGGGTATAGTTCTCAAAAGATTAGTGTTTCTTCTAATACTCAGAAGTTAGTTGTAAAGCTTCAAGATGAAGAGACTAAACTAAACGAGATTGTAGTTTCGGCTTCAAGAACTCCGGAGAGAGTTTTAGAATCGCCAGTGACAATTGAAAGAATGGGTATAGCTGACATTAAAAAATCGGCATCTCCAACTTTTTATGATGGTTTAGAAAATTTGAAAGACGTGCAGATGAATACCAGTAGTTTGACTTTTAAATCTGTTAACACGCGTGGTTTTGCCACCGTGGCCAATACTCGTTTTATGCAATTGGTGGACGGGATGGACAATTCCTCTCCTTTGTTAAATTTTGTGATTGGAAATATGATTGGAGTTTCTGAAATTGATGTACAAAGTGTCGAGCTTTTGCCGGGGGCGTCTTCCGCATTGTATGGTGCAAACGCTTTTAATGGTATTTTATTTATGAATAGTAGAAGTCCATTTACAACCCAAGGTATTTCGGCTTATGCCAAATTCGGGCAAACTAGCCAACAAGCCGCTGGAGTCAATGATTATATTGATTATGGAGTTAGAATGGCGCATGCCTTTAATAAATATGTAGCAGGTAAAGTAAACTTTACTTATTTGCGTGGTACCGATTGGCATGCTACCAATTATGATGATAAAACCAGAGCGGGAATTGACAGAAGTGATATTAATTATGATGGAATCAATGTGTATGGTGATGAAGTTTCAACAAATATTAAAGGTGTTGGACAGTCTTTGGCTGATTTAGGTATAATTCCAGGAGGAGCGGTGAACTTACTTCCAAATACCAATGTGAGTAGAACGGGGTATAATGAAGTGCAATTGACAGATAATAAAGCCAGTAATACGAAAATTGATTTCTCATTACATCTAAGACCTTTCGGCGATGAAAAATTGGAAATTATTTGGCAAAGTAAATTTGGTTTCGGAAATGCTGTGTATCAAGGTGCTAACAGATATTATTTGAATAACTTTTTTATGCAACAACATAAAATTGAATTTAAAGGAAAGAATTTTTTCTTAAGAGGCTATACCACTACAGAAGATGGAGGAAAGTCGTATGATATGCTTTTTACAGGAATCAATATCAATAGAGAGTGGAAGGATGATAAGACTTGGTTTGGTCAATATGCTGGAGCTTATGTTCAATCAACATTGGGTGGAGCAACTCCAGAAAATGCACATATAATCGCTAGAAAAGTTGCCGATACAGGCAGATTGATTCCCGGTACTCCTGAATTTTTGGCAGCCTTTAACAAAGTAACAAATGAGGCAGATGTTACTAAAGGATCAAAATTGGTTGATAATTCAAGAGTATATCATTCTGATGCCAATTACAACTTTAAAGATATTATTAAATTTGCCGAAATTCAAGTTGGGGGATCTTACAGACAATATCAATTGAACTCTCATGGTCGAATTTATAATGATGCTTCTGGACCTATTAACTATAATGAATATGGAGTCTATACCCAATTGGCCAAAAAATTCATGGACGACCGTTTGAAATTCACTGGGTCTTTGCGTTATGATAAATCCAAAAATTTCGAAGGTAGTTACTCTCCAAGAATTTCCTTTGTGTATTCTGGTGGTGAAAGCAAAAAACACAATTTTAGAGCCTCTTACCAAACTGGTTTCAGAAACCCATCTACTCAGGATCAATACATCGCTTTTAATGTAGGAAGTGCTTTATTGCTTGGTTCTGCGCCAGACAATTTAGCTAGTTTCAACGAAACATTAGCGGTTTCTAAAGGAACCCCTGCGGTAGGTCAGATTTATGCAGGTGGTAGTCCAGCAACCCCAGCAACCCAAGCTACTCTGTATGGAATGAATGCTTATAATAACTCTTATACCTCTTCTTCTGTTCAAGCTTTTGCAGCATTTTCAAAAGCAAATCCAGGAAATACACCTGATGCAGCTGCATTATTAAGAAGAACCAATGTTAATTATGTGAAACCGGAACAAGTGAAAGCTTTTGAAATTGGTTATCGTTCATTCGTAAAAGACGTTTCTATTGATGTGAATGCCTATTACAATGTTTATAACGATTTTATCGGTAATCTGAATGTAGTTGCGCCTTTATATGGCACGGCAAGCGAAACGTTTGATTTTGCACAAGGAGCTGCAGAGCCAGTTCCGTATTTAAGTAATAAACCAGTTCAGAGTTTACATGCACTAGCCAACGGAAATTATAGAGTGTATCAATTATACACCAATACTGATGTTGAAATTAAATCGCTGGGTTTTGGACTAGGACTTTCAAAAAAAGTATATAAAGATTTTGAAGCAGGAGTAAACTACAACTATTCTCAATTTAATTTCGATCAAGATAGAGACCCTAGTTTCGAGGCGGGTTTCAATACGCCAAAACATAGAGTGAAAGCGTCTATTGGAAATGAAAAATTATTTGCCAATTTTGGTTTTAACGTGAGTGGAAGATGGAATAGTGAATACTTATGGCAATCTACCATGGCTGATGGGGTGATTGAATCGGCTACTGTAGTAGATGCGCAAATAAATTATAGCATTCCATCAATCAAATCAGTATTCAAGATAGGTGCTGCTAATATTGGTGGTAAAGAATATACACAAGTAATAGGAGCGGGGTCTATCGGACAACAATATTTTGCTTCATTCACTATTAAACCGTAACAATTAAAATAGTAATTATTTCTTTTCCCTTAGTTGTCTGTTTCGATGCATAATTTAAGGGTTAGGGATTTAAATATAAAAAAAACATAACCATGATAAAAAAATTCAAATGGCTACTGCTGGTTTCGTTAACCTTTGTAGCATGTAATAGTGATGATGAAACTATAGTAGTTTCAAATTCATCTGATGGATTGCCATTAACGGCAGGTTCGGCCGATTTTTCTAAATATGTAGCTTTAGGAGATTCCTTCGCTGCGGGTTACAGTGATGGGGCTTTGTTTGTAAAAGGGCAAGAAGGGGCTTATCCTAATGTTTTGGCGCAACAATTCGCATTAGTGGGTGGAGGAGCGTTTGTAACTCCACTTATGGCAGATAATATTGGGGGGTTTTCTTTAGCAGGAAGTCAAATTCCTCAATTTGGCAGAAGAATGTACTTTGGTAAAGCTACTAATTCAGATTTTGATGAGCCTATTGCTGTTTCTGGTGTTTCTAGTACCGATGTTTCGGCACGCTTATCTGGCGCATACAATAATTTGGGTGTGGCAGGTGCAAAATGTATTCAATTGGTTACTCCGGGCTTTGGGAGTTCGGCAGGGAATCCTTATTTTGCTCGATTTGCTTCTTCTGCCAGTACTACAGTTTTGGCTGACGCTTTAACTCAAAATCCAACATTTTTTTCATTGTGGATTGGAGGTAATGATGTTTTGGGTTATGCTCTTGCTGGTGGAGATGCAACGATTAATCCGTTAACTCCGTCTACTGGAGGTATAGGTGTGGGTTTTGATGCTTCTTATAATGAGTTAGTTAATAAATTGACTACGGGTGGAAGAAAAGGTGTGATTGCTAATCTGCCATACATTACTGCTTTACCTCAGTTTGCATATTTACAACCAAGTTTTGTTGATACGTTTAAGTATTACCCAGATGGTGATGAAAAGCTGAAAACTCGCGTGGTTAGCGCTGGTGACGTTGCTACTATTAATTCAATTAATTCAATATTAGGGTTTTTAGATCAAGTTTTAACGGCTTATGGTCAAGGAAGTAGAATCAACGTATTGTCTTCTGCTACAGGAGCGACTAATCCTGTGTTAATTAAAGACGAAACATTAGTAAATTATAGCGCTCAAATTACTGGTGCGGCAGCAGGAAGTGGAAACCCTATGTTAATGGCTTTAGCTAATTATTTGGGAGCAACTTTCGGTAAAGTAAGACAAACTGCAACTGGGGATTTAATTCCTTTAGTAAGTTCATCAGTTATTGGTACTGCTGCTACTTTGCCACCAGGGGTTCCTTCTAATTTAGGAGCATATGGGATAACCTATCCTTTAGAAGATAAACACATATTAATTCCCTCTGAAATTTCAGAAATCATTGCTGCGACAGATGCTTACAATTTAACGATTAAAGCAGTGGCTGATGCAAAAGGATTGGCATTTGTGGATACTAAAGCGATAATGAATCAATTGGTAAATGGTGGAATTTCAGCAAATGGATTTACGGTAACAGCTACTTTTGTTACAGGTGGAGGTTTTTCTCTTGATGGTATTCACCCTAGTCCAAGAGGATATGCGTTGATTGCAAATAAATTTATTGAGGCTATTAATACGACTTATGGGTCAAATTTAAAGGGAGTAGATCTAAGTAACTATAGAATTTTATTTCCAAGCACACTTTAATTTAATGATATTG
>NZ_SMLG01000019.1 GCF_004349195.1 Flavobacterium rhamnosiphilum | reverse complement strand
ATTGACTACGGTTAAGGTCGCAGGCGTTACGGTCAGTGTTCCTGTTGCATTAGCCGTAAAATAATTCGTAGTGTTAGCAATACTTACCCCGACTTTATTTGCATAATTCCCTGCATTTTTTACTGCTGCAGGTATTGAAGCAAACGGAATAACTAAGGTTGCTACACCAGAGGCGTTAGTATTCGCCGAACCAAAAGCAGTTCCATTTAAAGTGAAATTAATTGGCAATCCAGCAACATTTAAATTTGTTGTTGCTGTTAAGGTAACACTTCCTCCGTAAACTCCAGATCCTGAAACTGCTGAAAAGGATGTAGTAGCTTTTGCTACCGTAAAACTTATTGAGACATTTTTACTCGCGTAAGGGTTATTACTTGGATCTCCTGCAAAATCCGCTTTTAATTTAGTACTTCCTGATGTGTAACTTCCTGCTGCCAGAGAAATACTTACAGTAGAGCTTGCAATACCATTAGCATCAGTTATACCGGATCCTAATGATGTTCCACCACCACTAAAAGTTATGGTTTTGCCCGGTATTGGGTTGCCATTGCCTACATAAGTTGGAGGCGACCCAGCACCGTTCTGGGTAAGTTTACTTGATATAATTACAATTGATCCGTAAACAACCGCCGAGTCAGTAGTGGGATCGGTTAAGCTTGTATTTGCATCCGTAAAATTCCGCGTTGCAACTAGCCCTGAGGTTTGCCCAGTAGCTGTTAGCAAAAAGGCAACGCCAATATGATTTATTTTTATTAAAAACTGGTTATTATAAATATTACCGTTGGAGTCGGCCACAACGGTCATGTCGTGTGGAAGCATACAAGTAGCCGGCTTGGGGGTTTCATCAAAATGCAACGTTACGGTTTCCCCCGGTGTCCATCTTGTACCGGTAATAATCACATACTCACCAGGAGCATAATCATCTTTATCGGTCGTAACCGTTGCCTGACCAAAAACGACACTAACAAAAAATAAATTTACAATTAAAAAGACAGTAGTTAAAAATCCTGATTTGAGTAGAAATGTTTTCATATTTATTGAATTTAAATAATAAAATAACGAATACTAAATGCCTAACTATAAAATGCAGAACCAATAGAATAAGATCTCTACCGATTTAAGTCTTTTTAACAAAAAAACATCGTTACAATCGTCTAATTTTCAAAAACTTAAATACTAAATTATGCAATTAAGAATACATTAATCTTATTTTTAATACATTTTCGATTAAAGGAATAAAAAAAACTACCAACGACATATTTTATATTTTTTTAGAAGAAATAAAAAATATAATTAAAAAACATATTGGCTTTTTAACGCTATTTTCTATTTTAATTATTAAAATTTTATGAAACCAATTAGAAAAAAAAACCTTTTGGATTTATAAATAAAAAGAGGCTGTCTTTACGGACAGCCTCTTTGGGTTTTGATATTTATATTTACTTTTTGTCTTTATTTTAAAACTGTAAACTCAATTTTTGAATCATTATAAATTCTATGGGTTTGTTTTTGAAAATCTTCTGGTTTTGCATAGAATATATTGTCTACAAACGTTTGCGGATTCAAATCAATAAATGGAAACCACGTGCTTTGAACTTGAATCTGGATTTTGTGTCCTTTTTTGAACGTATGAAAAACATCTTGCAACTTGATATTTACAGCCGTTTTCTCATTGACAACAAAAGGTTCCGGTTTTGAAAAACTATTTCTAAAACGCCCTCTCATTACCTCACTACGCACCATCATGTGGTAATTACTCATCTTTAAATAAGGAGCAACTTCTTTTGTCTCCGGTTCATCATTCGGGAAAACGTCAATTACTTTAACAATCCAGTCCGCATCAGTTCCTGTAGTAGAAACTTGCAATTTAGCCAAGATTTCACCAGCCAATGTAGAGTCGTCATTCAAAACCTCCGTTTCAAAAACTAACACATCAGGACGTCTCGCCGCAAAACGCTGATCATCCGTCATGTATTTTCTTGGCGTAAGCCCTTGTTGTTTGATATCCTCAGAATAAGGAACCGGTTTTTTAGGATTACTGATAAATTCTTCAAAGGCAAAATCCTTCTTTGCCATTTTTGACAATCGGTTATCTTGCAAAAAGAAATCTTGCTTTGCAGTATTTTGTGGAGGCCAAACTGCGAAAGTCTGCCACTCTTTTCTACCAGTATCAAAAACATAAGCTTCAGGTAATTTGTTTTCACCTTTACCATTATTTTTCAAGAAATGACGGAAGAAATTTGCTTCTATATTTTTTTGATAAAATCCAGAAATACTGTCACCAAAATTAATATTACCAATTACTTGTTTTGCAGAATTTCTAGCCCAATCTCCATGACTCCAAGGTCCCATAACAATTGTATTATAGTTTTTGCTGCTCTTTTCAATGGTACTATATGTATTTAAAGGACCGTATAAATCTTCTGCGTCAAACCAACCTCCTACTGTCATTACAGCTGGTTTGATATTTTTTAAATGTTGTAAAATTCCACGTTTTTGCCAAAAATCATCATAACTGGAATGGTCTTTCAGCTGTTGCCAAAATTCATCTTCTTTACCATAATACTTGTCTAAATTAGATAATGGTCCAGCATCCAAGAAAAACTGGTAATCATCATTAGTTCCCGTATTCGTGAATTTATACCAAGGTTCCGTAGTACGTTTTGTTTTTTGAGGACCAAATAATGGAGTTACTTTCCAATAGCTCAACAAATATGCTCCATTATGATGAAAATCATCAAAAAAGAAATCAGCGATACAAGCCTGAGGTGAAACTGCTTTTAATGCAGGATGATTACTCAACAAGGAATATGTCGCATAAAATCCCGGATAGGAAATACCCCAAGTTCCAACATTCCCGTTATTATGAGCCACATTTTTAACCAGCCAGTCAATGGTATCATACGTATCCGAAGCTTCATCGGTATCTTTTTTTCCTTTTTTATTTGGAATAAAACCACGCATATTGTCATATAAACCATCACTCATGAACCTCCCACGAACATCTTGGTACACCACAATATATCCCTCTTTCATCATGGTTTCACTGGGAGAAATATTTTTCTTGAACTGATTTTCTCCATAAGGACCAGAATTATAAGGCGTTCTTTGCATTATAATTGGATATTTTTTAGAAACGTCTTTTGGAGTGTAAATAGAAGTAAACAACTCTGCACCATCGCGCATCTTGATATGTACTTCCTTTTTAGTATAATTATCAGATACATAATTTGTTTTATTGTCTTGGGCAAACAGAATTGCACCAATAAAAAAAAGAGAAATACTTAATAGTTTTTTCATAAATTTATTGAATTTAAATAGTTTTTAAAGGTAAAAAATCTTACCAAATATAGTGTTCTTAATTTTTTTATTTTTTTACAAATCATGGTTCATGATTTGTAAAAAAATAAAAAAAGTCTTTAAACAATCAAATAGTATTTTATGATTGTTGTTCTTCTAAAAAATGAATTCAACGATACAATATTTAATGTTATTTTTTGTCTCAAAGACTTAAAATGTTACCTTTTCAAATTTAAATGCCATTTTTTTGACAAAAAGATTATTTTAACTTTTCGCTACAAAAACTAAAACAATATTTACTTCATAACAATATGATTTACAGAATATTGAAGCTATTTTTTACTTTTATTTTATTGTCAAAATGCTTAAAAAAAGCCCTTGATTTCTTTATAAAAAAGACAACATCTACACTTTAAGGGGGCTTTTTTGATAAATTTACCTTATATTTGCAAAATACCAAATTATTTTTTGCGATTAATAAAGTCTCTTTTTGTGAACTTTTAATCCAAAATAAAGATTCCTTGATTTCAGAAATCATTCTGAAAAATCATCTTTTTTTTGCAGTTTACTGCATCTTTTGCCTTTTGGAAAAATTCCATTTACAGGCTATTAAATAACCGAAAAAAAATAATACTCTCTGATTTTCTATTTAGAAAAATCAACAGTATTATTACAGCTCATATTTAACAATAAAATACTTTAAAATGGAATTCAAACAAATTAATGATACAACCAGAGAAGATACAATCTACACCAATCAAATTATAGCACTATTCCTGTATACCCATTTAGAGCAGTACGGCGACACCATTGAAGACATTCAAAAGTGTATCGATTACGTTATGAATCCCTACAAAGGCGGAAATATTGTGGTGGGAATAGACGATCAAAAAATTGTAGGTGTTGTAATTTTAAACAACACCGGAATGAAAGATTACATTCCAGAAAATATTTTGGTTTATATCGCTGTTGACAATAGCCAACGTGGCAAGGGTTTTGGAAAACAATTGATGCAAAAAGCCATTTCCATTACCGAAGGGAATATTGCATTGCATGTAGAACCTGATAATCCGGCAAAAAAACTATACGAGAGTTTAGGGTTTACCAATAAATACCTGGAAATGAGGCTAACTAAATAGTCTGTCTTCAAATAACTTGTTTTAAATTATCAGAAATGGCCTTCATAAAATTATATCGGAAAAAATTACAGGAAAATTATCATTTTTTAGACGAAACATTTAAATCTAGAAACATCCAATGGGGCGTAGTTTCAAAACTATTGTGCGGAAATAAAATTTATCTCAAAGAAATCATCGCTTTAGGAGTACGGGAAATTCATGATTCCAGAGTGAGTAACTTGAAGAAAATTAAAGGGCTAGATCCCGAAATTCAAACCGTTTATATTAAACCACCTGCAAAACGAAGCATCGAGAGTATTGTGCGTTATGCAGACATTAGTTTTAACACTGAAATCTATACGATACAATTACTTTCGGACGAAGCAGTAAAACAGAACAAAATTCATAAAATCATCATCATGATTGAAATGGGAGATCTTCGTGAAGGTGTTATGGGGGAAGAATTAATAGAATTTTATGGCGCAATCTTAAAAATGCCTAACATCGAAATATTAGGTATTGGCACCAATCTTAACTGTCTTAGTGGTGTAATGCCAACGCAGGATAAGTTGATTCAGTTGAGTTTATACAAACAATTAATCGAGGCTAAATTTAACATCAGTATCCCATTAGTTTCTGGAGGAACTTCCGTTGCGATTCCTTTGATCCTTAAAAACGCCCGACCTATGGCTGTGAATCATTTTCGAATAGGAGAAGCGCTCTTTTTTGGAAAAGATTTGTTTACAGGAAATACCATCGAAGGAATGCACAATGATGTTTTCAAATTATACGCTGAAATCATAGAAATCACCGAAAAACCTAATACACCAACAGGTGAATTAGGCGAAAATGTAGCCGGAAATTCTTTTTCAATGAATGATGTCACTGATTTAGGAATTACTTCACTCAGAGCCATTTTAGACATTGGTTTATTAGACATGCAGCCACAATACATCGAATCTGATGATACGGATATCACTATTGTGGATGCCAGTTCTGACATGTTGGTTATTGATATTTCAAATTCTAAAAAGAACTATAAAATTGGAGATTTAGTCGCATTCAAAATAAGATATATGGGCGCACTGTATCTTTTAAATTCTGATTATATCGAAAAAACAATCGAATAAAAGACCGTATTATTCACTACCGTTAATGATACAGTTTAAGTGACTTTACATTGATTTTATAGGTCAATATGTAACAAGTTTAAACACGAATTGCACTAATTTCCACGAATCAATTATTGGAAATTAGTGCAATTCGTGTTTAAATATTCGGTTCAATATTTGTGTCCAGACGCTAGGTATTATTTGGCCTTTTTAAATCGATCAATTCCTGCTCTTAACCATCCTTTGTAAGCATTGATATCTGAGTTATAACTTTCCGGTTTATCAGATAACATGTTCTCTTCTACATCTAAAACGATGTAATACGGTTGCGCATTGGCTTTGTATCTTGTGATTTGGAAATCACTCCATTTGTTTCCAACACTTACAATTTCTTTACCCGTTTCTTTAGATACGTATTGCTCGCTTTTTGGTAATTCTCTTTTATCATCCACATACAAGGAGATTAATACCACTTCCTCTTGTAATATTTTTAAAATAGCAGGATCAGACCAAACATAATCTTCCATTTTTCTGCAATTCACACAAGCATATCCTGTAAAATCAAGTAAAATGGGTTTGTTTACTGATTTGGCATAAGCCAATCCTTTTTCATAATCTTCAAAAGCGATAAGATCATGTGGTCCTAAATGTGCGCCTTCCGGCAAAATTTGAGCTGATGCATTCGAACCGCCTTTTGAGTTTCCTACTCCGTATGGACTTTCGCTATAGGTCATTGGCGGCGGGAAACCAGAAATTAATTTTAAAGGTGCTCCCCAAATTCCAGGAATCAAATATATTGTAAAGGCCAAAACTACTAATCCCAAAGACAATCTTCCCACCGAAATATGATTCATCGGGCTATCATGCGGAAGCGTAATTTTTCCGAATAAGTAGAATGCCAGCGTTCCAAAAATAGCGATCCAAATTGTCAAGAACACTTCTCTTTCCAAGAAATGCAATTGCAATACCAGATCTGCATTCGATAAAAATTTGAATGCCAATGCCAATTCTAAAAACCCTAAAACTACTTTAACGGTATTTAACCATCCGCCGGATTTTGGCAATGAATTCAACCAGCCCGGGAACATTGCAAACAACATAAAAGGTAAAGCTAAAGCCAATGAAAACCCAAACATTCCAATAATTGGGGCAATTCCGCCTTTGGAAGCTGCTTCCACTAAAAGTGTTCCTACGATAGGTCCCGTACAAGAAAAGGATACAATCGCTAAAGCCAAAGCCATGAATAAAATTCCAATTATTCCGCCTCTATCCGCTTGATTATCGACTTTATTAGCCCAAGAATTAGGCAGCATAATTTCAAAAGCACCCAAAAATGAGGCTGCAAAAACAACCAATAAAATAAAGAAAATAATGTTAAACCAAACATTAGTTGAAAGCGCATTTAATGCATCGGCACCAAAAATCCAAGTCACTAAAAAGCCTAAAACTACATAAATGAATATAATGGCAATCCCATAAATAATGGCATTTCTTATTCCTTTCGCTTTTGTTTTACTTTGTTTCGTAAAAAAACTTACCGTCATAGGAATCATCGGGAAGACACAAGGCGTAAGCAATGCGGCAAATCCAGATAAAAAAGCAATGAAGAAAATAGACCATAATCCTCTTTGAGTTTTCGGTTTCGAATCATGAGGAATCCCTTTTTCAGGAGTACCAACTTGCTCTTTAACTGTTTCATTTTGGGAAATTACAGTGTCAACTTTCGCAGAATCTATTTTCGTTAAATCAGTTACTACAGTAGCTATTTCTGCTGCTTTTGAACTTGCAGGAATCGCAAAAGTAAAATTTTTCTCTACGTTGATACAAACTTCTTTACAAACCTGATAATTAAAATCAACTTTAATCTCAGTAAGTTTCGGGTTTGTAATTGTGATTTCTTGTTGGATTTGAGCTTTCTTTTCGAAGAACGTTTCGTTAACTTCAAATATATCATTAAAAGCGGTTCTCGTCTTGCTTTCTTTGGCTTTACCAACTAAATTAAAGTTTCCTTTTTGATTTTTGAAAATGATTTCAAGTGGTAATGGTCCGCCGTCCGGGGTAAATTGTGAATACAAATGCCAATCATTTTCTATGACGGCATTGAAAGTAAGGATATAATTAGTCTCTGATTTTTTTTCTATTTTGGTAGTCCATTTTGCAGGATCAAGAATTTGGGCATTTCCATTGGCAAAAGCCAAAAAAGCAATAAGTAATAGTAGTTTCTTCATTATTCTAATTGTATTTTAAGTCTATTCTTTGTTGTATTTTCTATTCTAAAGCGTTCATCCTGACGAAGACCAATAATCCATACTATTTGATCATTCGAACATAAAAGCCAAGAGTTTTCTTTTTCTATTAATGATAATTTTTCATCTTTAAAAAGCTTACTCACTTTTTTGGATTTACCATTCATCCCAAAAGGTTGAAAACTATCTCCCTCGTTCCAACGGCGCAAAATCAACGGATATTGTAATTTATCAGCGTCAACAAAGATAGCGGAGTTGGTTGTTAAATTAATGTCGGCTACTTTACAAAACGTAAGATTTAAGGGAACTTTAACTTCTTTTTGATTTTCATTAATGAAATATTTTTCTTCGTTAATTTCGAAATTTATAGGACTCAAAATTAAAGAATCTCTGTCTTTCAATAATCGGTATTCTGGAGAAAAAATATATTTCCCAGATTGACTTTCGACCAAATCATAAATATCATCCCACGCCGAAAACTCAAATTCTTTCAGCCATTGGTACAAATACGATTTATAGTTCGGTAATTTTTTTAATTTCTTTAAATCAAAGTAAATATCATCCTCCTTTTGTTTTGCTACTTGCTGATAAATCATAATGGAAGCATCTTCAACCATGACTTGTGCTTCTTGCAAATACATTTGTGTTTTGTGAAACGAGGAAAGGAAATTTGGATTCAATTCCTTTAACATCGGAACCAGATGATGACGAATTTTATTTCGAAGGTATTTATCTGATGCATTACTGCTGTCCTCGCGCCATTGAATGTTATTTAATCTGGCATATTCTTCCATTTCCTCTTGGTTAAATGCCAAAAGTGGACGAATTACTTTTTCGTTCTGTTCCGGAATCCCTGTCAAACCTTCTAATCCTGTTCCTCGACTGAGGTTGATTAGGAAAGTTTCCAGATTGTCATCGGCATGATGTGCCGTACCAATATAGTCAAATTTTTCAGATTCCAATAATTCATAAAACCAGTTATAACGCAACTCGCGGGCTGCAACTTGCGTAGAAATTTTATAATCTTCAGCAAAAGCTTTGGTGTCAAATTGTGTTATAAATACCGGAATATCATTTGTAGCGGCATACTCCTGAACGAAATTTTGATCTTCAAAACTTTCCATTCCTCGCAATTGAAAATTGCAATGTGCGATTCCTATTTTATAATCTAATTGCTGAAACAAATGTACCATTACCATGCTATCTTTCCCGCCACTTGTAGCAAGAAGGATTTTTTTTCCATTCAAAAACTGGAAATTATGAAGAAGATGGTTTTGGAATTTCTGTAGCATGTTCAAATTTAATTAATTCATTTTGATTTAGCTTAAAACTTCTCGCATAGCTTTTGCTTTAAGTAAACATTCTTCATATTCCTTTTCAGGAATTGATTGTGAAGTGATGGCACTTCCAACTGAAAAAGAAACATATTTTTTTTCTTGATTGTATAAAATACTTCGGATAACCACATTGAAATCGAAATCTCCGTTTGGTGCAAAATACCCCACAGCACCGCTATATAAACCACGTTTTGTTTCTTCCAGTTTCTCAATGATTTTCATCGCCGAAATCTTTGGTGCTCCAGTCATACTTCCCATTGGGAAAGTTGTTTTTAGCACATCTACAGCGGAATATTGCACATCTAACTTTGAAGTTACTGTTGATATCATTTGATGCACTTGCAAAAAAGAATAAATGCCACATAACTCTTGTACTTCAACAGAACCTTTTTGTGCAGTTCGAGATAAATCATTGCGCACTAAATCCGTAATCATAATATTTTCGGCTCGTTCTTTCGGATCTAAAGCTAAGTCAACTCTTGAATTTTCATCTTCAATTGGATCTGAAAAACGTTTGGCAGTTCCTTTAATAGGTTGTGAAATAATAAGCTCTCCTTCTTTCTTTAAATAGCGTTCCGGCGTAGCCGAAAGTAAAAAATGATTGTTATTCTTAAAAAAAACGGCGAATGGAGGCTGAGAAATTTCGTTGAGTTTTATAAATTTTTCGATTGGATCTATAATTGCATTTTCAGCAAAAAACTCCATACAAAAATTAGCTTCATAAATATCACCTTGATGAATGTGTTCCAATATTCTTGAAACCTTTTCAAGATAATTCTCTTTCAGTATTCGTTGTTGAATTTCTATTGTTGCTTCAGTTTCGACTTTCGACTTTCGACTTTCGACTATATTTTCAAAGTCTTCCTCAACTTCATCATCACATATATTGAGATATTTAATTTCCAGTTGATTCCCTTTCAATAAAAACAGCTTCTTAGGTTGAAAAAAATACAAATCGGGAAAACCCAGCCCATCAAAATTTTTAGATTGTAATTGCTCAATGTCATTTTTTAAATCATACGATAAATAGCCAAAAAGCCAGTCTTTGGTAATTTGCTGGTATTGTTTTAAATCCTCAAAAGCATTGTGATAATCAGTCTTTATTGAGGTAAATGCATCAACCGCAAGAACGCAGTCATAACTGGAATAATTTTGCGGATAATCATTACTGTCCAAATAAATGATTTCTCGAAATTGTTGAGACCAAAATAAAAGTTGTTGTTTGAACTCTTTTGGATCAGAAATAGACTTGTAAATTGAAGTTCTCAAAAAGTATTGGTGTTTAAAATTCAAAATTACAACAAAAAATAAACCTTCAATAACTGATTATACTAAAATTAGTTTATTTTTTTGTAAATTTGATAGTGTATGTTAAATTTTGGATTCTTTTAATCGTTTAATCATTCTCATTATGGCTTCAAAAATTTTTATAAATTTAGCTGTTAAAGACCTAAAAAAATCAATTGATTTTTTTACTACACTTGGATTTTCTTTCAATCCACAATTTACTGATGAACATGCCACTTGCATGATTATAGGAGAAAATATTTTTGCGATGCTAGTTACTGAGCAACGTTTTAAAGACTTTACCAAAAAAGAAATTTGCAACGCCCATAAAAATACCGAAGTTTTACTTGCAATGAATGCTGATAATAGAGAAACAGTAGATGAAATGGTCAAAAATGCAGTTGATGCCGGTGGTTCAATTTATATGGAGCCACAAGATCATGGGTGGATGTACGGACATAGTTTTGCCGATTTAGATGGGCATCAATGGGAAATTTTCTACATGGATGAAAGTGCAATTCCCCAATAATTATTCTCAAATATGTAACCTCTAAAACACCATATACTATGAAAATCGCAATTATTATTATCCGAACCTTAATTGGACTTTTGTTACTTTATGCGTCTGTTAGCTTCTTTTTAAAACTAGCACCAGAACCCGAAGTTACTGGAAATTTCAAGGCTTTTAATGTAGGTTTAGTTGCATCTACTTATTTAATCCCGTTGGCAAAATCAATGGAATTACTTTGTGGACTATCCTTTATTACCGGACGATATGTTACATTAGCCAATATTTTGATATTACCTATAACCATAAACATTTTATTTATTAATTTTTTCTTGTCTCCTGAAGGAATACCTATTGCTGTTTTCTTATTTTTAGGAAATCTGTTTTTAATTTACAGTCATTGGGAAAACTATAAAGGTTTATTTGTGGCTAAAGGCTAAATAAACTAACCTCATAACAAATAAAGAAACCCGCTCAATTGAACGGGTTTCTTTATTTTAAAACGAAATTAATTATCTAATTTAGATTCCTAAATTATACATGCAAAGCTCTATTGTCAGTAGCCGCTAATGCAGCTTCTTTTATCGCCTCTGCAAATGTTGGATGTGCATGAGACATTCTTGAAATATCCTCAGCAGATGCTTTGAATTCCATAGCAGTAACTGCTTCGGCAATTAAATCCGCACAACGGGCTCCAATCATATGAACTCCTAAAACTTCATCTGTTTTAGCATCAGCAAGAATTTTCACAAATCCGTCTAAATCTCCACCTGCACGAGCACGTCCTAAAGCTTTGAAAGGAAAACTTCCTGCTTTATACTCTACTCCGGCAGCTTTCAATTGCTCTTCCGTTTGCCCAACTGCAGCCACTTCTGGCCAAGTATAAACCACTCCCGGAATTAAGTTATAATCAATATGTGGCTTTTGACCTGCTAATATTTCAGCAACCATAGCTCCTTCTTCTTCTGCTTTGTGCGCTAACATTGCTCCACGAACAACATCACCAATTGCATAGATATTAGGAACTGAAGTTTGTAAATGATCGTTTACTTCAACCATTCCTCTATCTGAGATTTTCACGCCTGCTTTATCAGCATTCAATCCATCTGTATAAGGACGACGCCCAACAGAAACTAATGAATAATCTCCTTCAAGAGTTATCGTTTCTCCTTTTGCATTTTCAGCTTGAACAACAACACCTTCGCCATTTCTTTCTACAGATTTCACTTTGTGTGAAACGTAAAATTTCATGCCTTGTTTTTTTAATACTTTTGTCAATTCTTTAGACAATGAAGCGTCCATTCCTGGGATAATTCTATCCAAATATTCTACAACAGAAACTTGCGCTCCCAATCGTAAATATACTTGACCTAATTCAATCCCAATTACTCCACCACCAATAATCACTAAATGTTTTGGAACCTCTTTAAGTTTCAATGCCTCTGTAGAAGTGATGATTCTTTCTTTATCAATTTTGATAAATGGTAAAGAAGATGGTTTTGAACCTGTAGCAATAATGATATTTTTAGCTTCGATAGTTTCAGAAGTTCCATCTGCTTTTGTAACAGCAACATGTGTCGCATCAACAAATGAACCCAATCCTTCAAGAACTGTAATTTTATTTTTGTCCATCAAAAATTTCACACCACCAGAAGTCTGGTCAACAACAGCTTGTTTACGTGCAATCATTTTTTCTAAATTCACTTTTACTTCACCAGAAACTTCAATTCCGTGATCTGCGAAATGTTTAATTTCACTAAAATGATGAGAAGAAGCAAGCAATGCTTTTGAAGGAATACAACCTACATTTAGGCAAGTTCCTCCAAGAGTGGAATATTTTTCGATAATTGCTGTTTTGAAACCCAATTGTGCACAACGAATTGCTGATACATATCCGCCTGGTCCAGAACCTATAATGACTACGTCAAATGAACTCATAGTATATTTTTTTATTGTGTTTTATAAAATGTTGCACAAAATTAAGGAATTAAGTTTTGTTTAAAGTTTAATTCAGAAGGTTTTTTGTTACGAATTTTTAGCAATTAACATTTACTTATCATTGAATACCGCTTAAAATTCACATTTATTCTAAATATCAACAACCGTGGTGTTTTTTACTTCGCTAATCATGAATGTGCTGTGCGTACTTCCAATATGCTGTAATGTGGTGAGTTTTGTAACCAAAAATTCCCGATAGGCTTCCATATCTTTTACTACTATTTTTAAGATATAATCGTAATCACCACTCACATGATGACATTCAAGGACTTCCTTAAGTTGTATCACTTCGCTTTCGAATTTGGTAAGAAACTCCTTGGTATGTTGTATTAATTTGAGATGACAAAAAACCACAAAACCTTTTTCGACTTTCGAACGATTGACTAACACTACGTATTTATCGATAATTCCTTCCCTTTCCAATTTTTTTATACGCTCGTAAACAGCAGTGACCGAGAGATTAAGTTTTAAAGAAAGTTCTTTGGTTGTTTTCTTGCTGTCGGATTGTAATAAAAAAAGCAGTTTTTTATCGATGGCGTCTAATGTCATTTTAGATATTTATTTGGTGAAAGGGTACAAAATTAATTAAAAATAGAAAATAAATCTATATAAAAGCTATTTTTTAGATAAAAAAACCAATTTATTAAAGCATCATTGATAATAATATATATATAAACTTATTTTACATAAAATTATCACTTTTAGCAATGAATGATTCATTCACTTTCGGACTTTTATGTCTAACCTCTTTTTTTACTTTAATCAATCCGTTGGGTACTATGCCTATTTTCTTGACAATGACCACCGATTTGACAGAAAAAGACCGAGCCAAAACTGCAAAAAAAGCCTCATTAGTTTCTTTTATCATCATTATTTGTTTTGCATTTTCCGGACAACTTCTCTTTAAATTTTTTGGGATTTCAGTAAATAGTTTTCGAATAGTTGGTGGTGTTATCTTTTTTATGATGGGTATGGACATGCTACAGGCAAGATTAAGTTCCGTGAAAATAAAAAAAAATGAAGTTCCAAATTACGTAAACGACATATCCATAACGCCACTTGCAATTCCTATGATTTGTGGTCCTGGCGCCATTACTAACGCAATTGTTTTAATGGAAGATGCTACTTCAATTTCTAAAATTTTAGTTCTTTTTTCTACCATTGCAATAGTTGTATTCATTACCTATTTGATTTTATTAAGTTCTTCAAAAATCATTAAAGTATTAGGACAAACTGGTGTTAATGTAATGATGCGATTAATGGGATTAATTGTTATGGTTATTGCTGTAGAATTTTTCTTTAGTGGATTAAAGCCAATTATTAAAGATATGTTTCAAAAATAAAAAAATAAATATTAATAATTATGAAAAATTTCAATCCCGCAGACAACATTCAGGATTTACAGTACTTTGGCGAATTTGGTGGCGTAAATCCATCGATTTCAGACTCATCAACCTATACTTTCTTATCGGCAAAAACAATGTTCGATACTTTTGAAGGCAATATGGAAGGCTGCTATTTGTATTCCCGTCATTCCTCCCCGAGTAATTTGTATTTAGACAAAGCCTTGGCAGCCATGGAAGGAACGGAAACAGCAAACGTTTCCGCATCAGGAATGGGAGCAATCACACCAACCTTGTTGCAATTGTGCGGTTCGGGCGATCACATCGTTTCCAGCAGAACAATTTACGGTGGAACCTATGCTTTCTTGAAGAATTTCACGCCAAGATTAGGCATTAAAACCACTTTTGTTGACATCACAAAATTAGACCTTGTGGAAGCTGCAATTACTCCGGAAACTAAAGTTTTGTACTGTGAGACGGTGAGTAATCCTTTACTGGAAGTCGCTGATATTAGTGGTTTGGCAAAAATTGCTAAGAGACACAATTTAACGCTTGTGGTTGATAATACTTTTTCACCCTTATCAGTTTCCCCTGCAAAATTAGGTGCTGATATTGTGATTCACAGTTTGACAAAATACATCAACGGAAGCAGTGATACTGTGGGTGGTGTTACATGTGCTTCTCAGGAATTTATTGATAGTTTAAAAAATGTGAATAGTGGCGCCAGTATGTTACTTGGTCCAACGATGGATAGTTTACGATCTGCCAGTGTAATGAAAAACTTGCGCACACTACATATTAGAATGAAACAACACAGTCATAACGCGATGTATCTTGCGGAGCGTTTTGAAAAAGACGGACTGAAAACGGTTTATCCTGGTTTGAAAAATCACCCAAGTCATGAACTGTATTCGTCAATGATTAATCACGAATATGGTTTTGGTGGGATGATGACCTTAGATGTTGGTACTTTGGAGAAAGCCAATGCATTGATGGAATTGATGCAAGCCAAAAATCTAGGTTATCTGGCAGTAAGTTTAGGATTTTATAAAACCTTATTCAGTGCTCCTGGAACTTCAACTTCTAGCGAGATTCCTATGGAAGAACAAATAGAAATGGGATTGACTGATGGTTTAATTCGGTTTTCCATAGGTTTAGATAATGACATTGAAAGAACGTATCAGATGATGAAAAAATGTATGATTGATTTAAATCTAGTAACACCCGAATCAATTTTGACAGAATAGTTTATTTATTTTATAATTTGAAAAAGCAGCAAAATATTTTGCTGCTTTTTTGTTGCCTAGTTTTTCGCAATTAAAAATGATTTATATCACCAAAAAACTATATAATACTAGAAATCAATATTTTAAAAAAAATTTAAAATTTAAAAAAAATTCTAGAAATAATTATATAGACAATAATTAGATGCAAATTCCACTGATATTCAATATTATTGATTTTTATCAATCAAACTACAATTTTAGTACTCAATAAATTTTAACCTCAATTACATATTAATAATTAAAAAACTTATAAACGCAAAAAATCCTCATCAAATTCATGATGAGGATTTAATAG
>NZ_SMLG01000018.1 GCF_004349195.1 Flavobacterium rhamnosiphilum | reverse complement strand
GGCAGCAGTAAATTTAATCTTCCATATTACTTGCTTTTACACCTACAAAACTAACCTCTTTGTAATTGGCAAAAATGCATGATGAATCTAGGTATGTAAATTCACTATCGAAAATATTATCTACAATGAAATTTAAAGAGGTTTTCGGATAAGGAAAAATTCGTGGTGGTTCTAATAATTCAACTAATAAAAGATTAGTAAAACGACAATTATCTTTATTAAATGCATCTGTACTTTCTACATTATTTCCATATTCATTATAAAGAATTGTTGCTATTCTTTTTGATTTTTTAAAAATGAAGTCAAAGTGTTTAATAAAATTAAGAGTGAAAACTTTTACAAATTCCCAATCTATGATTTCATTCTCAAAATATTTTTTATTTATACGGAATTCCACTTCGATATTTTTGAGAATTATGCTTGTGCAGAATTCTTCTGAATTATCATTGTGGTTAGTAAAATCAAAAGTTAAATTTTCTTGTAAATATTTCATTCCAGTTTTCTGTTTTATTGTTGCCAACTTGTATATAGGTCTGACGATGTCCGACTTATCACCTCTAAATTGGGGTGCTTTGTCTGACAAACGTCATTTGTTATTCCTCCAAATATATAACTTAATACCGAAAATACTGATTAAATAAATTTGGTATTATATCTTTTTTTAAAAACAACTCCTTTTGCTTCGGATATTTTACAGAAAACCGTGAATGCTGTTTTTTAACACAAACGCCTTAGCCCTGATTACTTCACTTTACTTTTATTTTTATTGGAGTTCAGTGAACTTCGTTTGCAGCGGCATCCTTTTTCTTGCTTCTTTAGCAAGGAAAAGATACAAGCGAATAGCAGGAAACAGCTCCTGATTACCATACAATTCATTCCTCATTGTTCGCAATGACAATCTCAATTGGGAACCTTGCAAACTGAATACTTTTTTCGTATTTTTGCACTCCAATAAAAGGACTAAGAAAATGTTAGATAGACTTCAAATAGTAAAACAACGTTTCGATGAGATCTCGGATTTAATCATTCAGCCGGATGTTATCTCTGATCAGAAGCGTTATGTGCAATTGAATCAAGAGTACAAAAGTTTAAAAGCTTTGGCCGAAAAGCGCGATGAATACGTGCTGATCATGGCGAATATTGAAGAAGCAAACGAAATAATAGCGGATAACAGTGATGCAGATATGACCGAAATGGCCAAAATGCAACTGGAAGAAGCGAAGGAAAGATTACCGGAACTGGAAGATGAAATCAAATTTATGTTGATTCCTAAAGATCCCGAAGATGCGAAGAATGTGATGGTGGAGATTCGTGCCGGAACGGGTGGGGATGAAGCGAGTATTTTTGCAGGGGATTTATTCCGTATGTACACGAAATATTGTGAAAACCGCGGTTGGAGAACTTCGGTTGTGGATATGAATGAAGGAACTTCGGGCGGTTTCAAAGAGGTAATTTTTGAAGTTACGGGTGAGGATGTTTACGGAACCTTGAAGTTTGAAGCGGGTGTTCACCGTGTGCAACGTGTACCGCAAACGGAAACGCAAGGACGTGTTCACACCTCGGCAGCGACTGTTATGGTGCTTCCGGAAGCAGAGGAATTTGATGTGCAGATTGATATGAATGATGTCCGTGTGGATTTTTTCTGTTCTTCAGGACCAGGTGGACAATCGGTAAATACGACTAAATCAGCGGTTCGTTTGACGCACATTCCAACAGGATTAGTGGCGCAATGTCAGGATCAAAAATCACAACACAAGAATAAAGACAAAGCTTTTGGCGTTTTGCGTTCCCGTTTGTACGAACAGGAATTAGCCAAAAAACAAGCGGAAGATGCTACCAAACGTACGTCTCAGGTAAGTTCTGGTGACCGTTCTGCAAAAATCCGTACTTATAATTATGCACAAGGTCGTGTAACGGATCACCGTGTAGGATTGACTTTGTACGATTTAGGAAATATCATGAATGGTGACATTCAGAAAATTGTTGATGAGCTAGCGTTAGTCAACAACATGGAAAAATTGAAAGAAGCGAGCGAAGTATTTTAAGAAAATAGATGCAAGAAGAAAGAGAAAAGATACCATACTAAATTATTTAGCATGGTATTTTTTTTAACAGTTTTTTACTGTTTTCGACTTTGTAAAAAATAATAAACAGATTAAATCTTTGTGAACTTTGCGAAAAACTTTGCGAACTTTGCGGTTAAACACACAACAATGACTACACAACAACTTATTGATCAAATCAGAATCAAGAAATCATTCCTTACAGTAGGGTTAGATGTTGATTTGAATAAAATTCCAAAGCATCTTTTAGATTTAGAAGATCCTATTTTTGAATTTAATAAAGCGATAATTGATGCTACCCATGATTTAGCGGTGTCTTACAAACCCAATACTGCTTTTTATGAAGCTTACGGAATAAAAGGTTGGTTGTCATTGCAAAAAACAATTAATTACATCAATGAAAATTATCCGGATATCTTCACGATTGCGGATGCAAAACGTGGTGATATTGGTAATACGTCTTCGATGTATGCCAAAGCTTTTTTTGAGGATTTAAACTTTGACAGCGTTACTGTTGCTCCTTATATGGGTAAAGATTCGGTGGAACCCTTTTTAGCTTTCGAAAATAAACATACGATTATGTTGGCTTTGACTTCCAATGAAGGTGCGTTTGATTTCCAGACGTTAAATGTGGGAGGAAAAGAATTGTACAAACACGTATTAGAAACCTCTAAAACGTGGAAAAACAGCGAAAACCTGATGTATGTTGTAGGTGCTACCAAAGCCGAATATTTCACTGAAATTCGTAAAATTGTCCCTGATAGTTTTTTGCTTGTTCCCGGAGTGGGAGCGCAAGGCGGAAGTTTATCTGAAGTTTGCAAATACGGCATGAATGCGAATGTAGGATTGCTGATTAATTCTTCCAGAGCGATTATTTATGCTTCAAATGGAACTGATTTTGCCGAAAAAGCAAGAGAAGAAGCATTGAAGATGCAACAGGAAATGGCAGCAATTTTAAACGATATTAAACCGAATTAACGTTATATTATCTGTAGAGAAGCACTGCTGTGCTTCTTTTATATGGTAAAAAAACATATTAAATTGGTTAACCATGTAAGGAGTATAAGAACATATAACATAATGCCAATTTATTGACTTTGCAACTTAAATGAACTTACATTCCTTATATGGTTTGAATTTTATTTTTTAGGCTGTTACTATTAAAATAGAGCCTTGATGTTTAAGGTTTAAACAGAATTATGAAAACATTTATCGATCAACTCGGGACTTCCCATTCTTTTGAAACTTCACCAAAACGCATCATTTCACTAGTTCCTTCACAAACGGAATTACTGTATGATTTAGGTTTGGAAGCCAGCATTGTTGGGATTACCAAATTCTGTGTGCATCCGTATCATTTTAAATCAACGAAGAAAATCGTTGGCGGTACCAAAAAAGTGCATTATGAGAAAATCAGATTGTTGCAACCTGATATCATCATTTGTAATAAAGAGGAAAACACACCAGAAATTGTGGATGAGTTGCGTAAAATTTGTCCGGTTTGGGTGACGAATATCATCACGATTGAAGATAATTTTAAGATGATAACTGATTTTGGTCAGCTATTCAATTGCAGAACCGAAGCCCAGAAATGGAACGATAAATTGGCTTTTGCCTTGAGCGATTTTAAAAACTTTGTCAAAGATATACCCGTTAAAAAAGCAGCGTATTTCATTTGGAAAAACCCTTTTATGGTCGCTGGTTCGGATAATTTTATCAATGAATTACTGAAGCTGAATCATTTTCAGAATATTTATGATAACAATCCCGAGGCTTCGGGACGTTACCCGGAAATTGAACTCAAAAAAATGCGCTTGGAAGGCGATCCGGATTTGGTTTTTCTATCCTCTGAGCCGTATCCTTTCAAGGAGGAAGATGCTTTTGAAATAGGAAGACACACGCATCATGCCAAAACGGTGTTTGTTGATGGCGAAATGTTTTCTTGGTATGGAAGCAGGCTGCTAAAAGCGTTTGACTATTTTAAAAAAATGCATCAAAAATTATAATTCGCATTCTTCTAAAACTAATTCTTCTGTTGTCATGGTAGACTTAACAGTAGACTTTTCGATGTTTAAATTTTGTTCTGAGAACATTTGGTATTCTCTTTTAAGCTTTTCTATTTCACTTTTCTCTTTCAATAATCCTTTCATGGGTGTAAATTTTTTGCAAATTTACGGTATACAATCTTTAAAATAGCATTATTTTTTGTTAAGATTGGGATTTAAAATTAAAGTCCTATTTTTACAAAAAAAATTAAAGCGTGATTAACTATACCATTTACGAAAATAAAAGCAGCGATCAGTGGGTAACTTTTGTCCATGGTGCTGGTGGAAGTTCTTCAATTTGGTTCAAACAAATTCGTGATTTTAAAAAACAACATAATGTATTGTTGTTGGATTTGCGGGGTCACGGGGAATCAAAACCCACTTTAAAAACCGCTTTCAAACAGAAATATACTTTTTCGGCTTTGGCCAATGATATTCTGGAAGTCTTAGATTTTCTAAAAATTAAAAAATCACATTTTGTTGGCATTTCATTGGGTACCATACTCATCAGACAATTGGCTGAAATGTATCCGGAACGCGTGCAAAGCATGATTCTTGGTGGTGCAATCCTGAAAATGAATTTCCGTTCTCAAGTATTGATGCGATTGGGAAATATGTTTAAATATGTATTGCCTTATTTGGTTTTATATAAGTTTTTTGCTTTTGTTATCATGCCTAAAAAAAGTCACAAACAATCCCGTGTGCTTTTTATCAATGAGGCCAAGAAATTATACCAAAAAGAATTTATCAAATGGTTTAAACTTACTGCCGAAATAAACCCGGTTCTTAAGTGGTTCCGTCAGGTCGAATTGAATATTCCTACGCTTTATGTTATGGGTGAAGAGGATTATATGTTTTTGCCATCGGTTCGGAAAGTTGTCGAAAATCATTATAAATCTTCCAAACTCTTTGTGATAGAAAAATGTGGACATGTAGTAAATGTGGAGCAACCTAATGCTTTTAACGATGCGGTTCTTTCTTTTATAAATACGGCTAAATAAAAAAAAATGCCTGCATTATAAATACAGGCAATTCTTTAACTAACCAAAACCAAAATAATAAATAACCAGTTTATTACTCTGCAAAGATCACACATAAAGAGGCGTTTTGCTGTTAAGATTTTGTTATTACTTTGTTGTACATAAGTTAAGTTTTTTTAACTTTAATTCTGTAGCATTTATTTAAGGATTTTGATGCCGTCTGATACTATGAATAGGAAGGTTTAAAGAGCTACCATTAGAAATTCATAATGGTTTAGCTGTTGGGCGTTTAGGTAGATATGCTAGAAAGATAAAATAGTTTTAACTGTAATAATACCGATTATGTATTCAATATAGTCCAATGAAAATTGAACTATTTTCATATTGTACCAACAATTTTTCGGATTAATTTATATTCATAAATGATATAAGATGAAAATTCTCGAACTGGAATTATTGACGGATAGCATTACTGAAACGGAGACGTTTTATAACGATGTTATTGGATTGCAAACTATATCAAAAGACAATTCGAGTATTTCATTTGTTGCGGGTGCCACAAAACTAACTTTTCGGTCTTCTGAGAATTTAAAACCAGTGTATCATTTTGCTTTTGACGTACCAAATAATAAATTATTGGAAGCCTTTGCTTGGATAGAAAAGAAGACTGAAATTTTGGAGGTAATTCCACCGGAAAAAATCGCCGATTTCTATAATTGGAATGCCAAGTCTTTTTATTTTTATGACAATAATGGAAATATTTTAGAATTCATCGCGCGTTTCAATTTGGATAATGCTTCGGAGAAACCATTTGATGGTTCATCAATTTTATCCGTTAGCGAAATAGGTTTTGTTACCAAAAATGTTTCTCAACTAAGTGATGAAATGTTTAATAAATACGGTCTTTCTGTATTTCCAAAACAACCCAAACTCAATAAATTCATTGTTTTAGGCACCGATACAGGGCTTTTTATTCTTGTGGAAGAAAATCGAGATTGGTATCCAACGCATAAAAAATCAAAATCATTCTATACCAAAGTAGTATTTGATAGTGATGGGGAAACGAGGAAAATTGAAATTTTAGATTGAAAAAACGATAGTTAAAAATGCTCATTTCTGGTGAGCATTTTTTTATGATAAAATAATTGTGGGACATTTTATTTTATAAAATAAATCCTATATTTGAACAGTTGAAAAAATTAAATTAGAAGTCCAAAGGCGCATTGTTTTTTGATTTTTTAGTATTAAATAAATAATAACCAAACGATTAATTATTTGCTGTTTTATGGAGTTGCATGTGTTTATGAGTTGTGTGCTTATGTAAAAAAAGAAAGAGTATAAATGAAATCAAACAATAAAATTGTATTAATTACAGGAGCAAATTCCGGAATTGGAAACGCTTTAGCCGAAAAATTAATTGCTGAAAATTATTTTGTAATTGGAACTTCCAGAAATGGAAAAATTGAAAATATTAGTTCTGAAAACCTATTTGTAGTAGCATTAGATTTGACGGATCAAAATTCAATTGAAAATGCAAACTCAATAATTAGAAATAAATTCAAAGGAATTGACATTTTAGTAAATAATGCTGGAATTGCTCCAGATTTAGATAAAATAAAACCAGATTTTGAAAGTTTAAAATTAACTTTTGAAACGAATGTTTTTGGACTTGTAAACTTTACGGAAACCATATTAGATTTTGTTAACGAAAACGGAAAAATTTTAAATATTTCTTCAATTATGGCAACATTGAATCAAGTTTCTAAAATTGACTCAACTGCCTATAGAATGTCGAAATCGGCATTAAATATGTACACTAAAACTTTAGCGGCTAGATTAAAAGATAAAAATATAAACGTAAATTCAATTCATCCAGGTTGGGTACAAACAAAATTATCAACGGAGGGTGCGCCATTAACAACTGAATTTTCAGCAAATGGAATATTTAAGTTAATAGAAACCGAAATGGAAACCGGAACTTTTTGGAATGCAGAATTACAAGAAAAAATGGTGTGGTAGCAAACACAGCACACAACAATCCTATTATAAAATGGCGACAAAAATGCTGAATTTAAAGTTGGTTTTAGACTTGGAAAATAAGTGATGAATTTGAAGACTAGTCTTTGTATCCGTCACTTTATAAATATGCTGGGATGTCAAACAGTCTAGAAACATCTTGCGGAGAATTACACCTTCGGCTCCTAATCTTTAAAAAGTCTCAAATAGTCTATTCTTTGGGGGATTTTTTGATTATTAGACGAATTGAAGTCAATTAGATGTTTTACTAACCTTACAAAAAAACTATTCAAAATGAATTTTACGAAAGAACTCTTATTTTTTTTTAGTGCATTAGGCGCATTCAATGGGCTAGTTTTAAGTTGCTATTTTTTCTTTTTCACCAAGAAAAAACACCTTTCTAATTATTTTCTAGGTATATTATTACTTGCATTAAGCATAAGAATCGGGAAGTCGGTTTTTATATTTTTCAAACCCGATTTACCAAGGATTTATTTGCAAATAGGGCTTTCCGCCTGTTTTCTTATTGGTCCGGCATTATTTTATTTTGTAAAATCATCTATCGAACAAACGATTGTTATTCCCAACAAATGGAAATGGCACTTTGCTGTTTTAATAGCCATAATTTTACTCGTAGGAACAGCATTTCCGTATGCAACTTATCCGAAATATTGGAATCTATATTTCATAAAAATAATTTACCTGCAATGGTTTGTCTCCATCCTGGCAACGGGATTTCTACTCCGAACAATTCTTTTTAAGCTATTTTCGAAAAGTAAAACGACAACAGAAAACACTACCAACGTGTTCGAAAAATGGTTGCTTAGTATCTATGGTGGTAATATCATCATTTTCACCTCTTATGTTTTAAGTTTAATGCCAATCAATTATCCAATTTACATTAGTGGTTCAATTGCCTATACGTTTATCCTGTACATCTTTATATTAAAGCTTTTATACCGAAAAAAAACGGATGATTTGTTTTCGCCTAGCCCAAATAAATATGGTAATAAAAAAGTAGATCATGAATCAGCCGCCCTTTTGATTGAAAAACTACATCAATTAATGGCTGAAAAAAAAATATACCAAAACGCCAATCTTACCTTAAGCGAATTGTCAAAAGAAATCAATATTTCTGTGCATCAATTGTCCCAGCTTTTGAATGATAATATGGGTAAAAACTTTACCGCTTTTATCAATGAATACCGCATCAATGAAGCCTGTACTATTATGCTTTCAGAGAATAAACTAACATTGGAAGGCATCGGCTATGAAGTGGGTTTTAATTCCAAATCTACTTTCTTTGCTACTTTTAAGAAATTAAAAGGTACAACTCCAGCCATTTTTCTTCAAAATGCGACTAAGTAGTTCAAATATATAAATCCGTACTACTAATTGCTGATTCCTACCCCTTGAATTGATTTATGTTTTGCAATTTTACAGTTTTAATAATTAAACTAAAATTTTGAAAAGCATGAAAAAAATAACAATAGGTCTAATGGTTTTAAGCTGTAGCCTCTTTGCGAATGCGCAAAATCAAGAAAAAATACTTCTTGAAAAAACAATCCAAACCTATTTTGACGGGTGGATGACTGGCGACACTTTGAAACTGGGGAAAGCAATGCATTCCTCTTGCAACTTGAAAAACATTAAAGACAATAAAGTACTAATAATCGATAGAAAAAACTACTTAAGCAGATTTAAACTTCGCTCAAAATTAGCAAATTCGGAAGGTAGAATTATTGAAATTAATTTTACAGGAAACATTGCTTCTGCAAAATGCGAAATAGAAACTCCCGAACGAATATTTACAGATTATTTCAATATGATGAAATTAAATGAAGAATGGTATATCGTAGATAAAATTTCCACCAATATTCTGAAAACTAAACAAAACCAATAATCATATTCAATGAAATATCTGTTCTTTTCGATTACCTTACTTTTTTCACTTTTGGCAATAAACATACAGGCACAAACGGAACACAATAAAAAGATTGACACCTACATTGCACAAATTCAGAAACAATACAATATTCCAGGTTTAGCATTAGCTATAATTAAGAATGGGCAAGTTATTCATAGACAATATTATGGCCTTGCAAATATAGAAATGGCAGTACCCGTAACTGACAAAACTTTATTCCCATTATTTTCCACAACAAAAGTAATGTCAGTAGTAGCGGTTCATCAATTAATTGAGCAAAATAAACTATCCCTAGATAATCGTATCTCCGATTTTTTAGATGATTTGCCTAATAATTGGAGAAAAGTACAAATAAAAAACCTCCTCACTCATTCATCGGGTTTACCTGACATAGTTAATTATACAAACGATAAAGAGGAAGATGCCAAACAAAAAGTATATAAGGATACAGTGAAATTTACTGCAGGAAAACAATTCGACTATAATCAAACCAACTATTGGCTTTTAAACCGAATATTTCAAAAAGTAATTGGAAAAACTTTGAGTGAATATATAATCGCAACACAATTTCCAACTTCTTTAAAATCAGTTGTTTTTGAAGGTAATAATCTGAAAGTAGTTGACAATTTAAGCTATGGTTATGTAAATACAGTAAACAGTGATCAGTTTTTTAAAAGAAATTGGAATTTTCCTGAATATGAATATGGAGCTGCTGCTCTAAATATGACATTGAATTCATTTGTTGAGTGGAATAAGAAATTTGACAATAACGAACTTATCTCAGAGAAAACGAAGACACAATTATTTTCTCCCTTCGATTATGAAGTAAAAAGAGATTTTACTCATGGCTTAGATTTAATAAAGTCAAATGGAGAATTATCTTATGGCTTTTCAGGTGGTGTATCAACGGCATATAGAAAATTTCTTGATAAAGGAACAACTATCATATTGTTAGCAAATGGAATGTTTATACCAACTGAAAAATTTGAAGGAATTAATGAAGTAGTCAATACTATTGAAAAATTGAGCAGAAAAAATTAATAGTAGCATCAACTCCTGCAATTTTTCTTCAAAATGCGGCTAAATAGTTCAGATCTATAAATCCGAACTACAAATTGATGATTCCTCCCCTTGAATTGATTGATGTTTTGCAATTTCGCAGCATTAATAATTAATTCAACAAAATCTCAAAAAGTTTATGAAAAAGGTCATCTATTTTATTGTACTATTATTTTCTACAAGTTGTTTATTGGCACAAAAAGAAGAGCTATTCGTTAAAAAATGTATTGAAAATTACATTGAAGGAAGTTCTTACAACAAACCGGATAGCATCGAAAAGGCATTTTATTCCGAAGCCAATCTATTTTTAAGTCATAAAGACAAAGACCTATGGATTGTGCCTGTTAGCGAATATACCAAATGGTTTAAAACAGGCAATCAGGGGCAGTTTAATGGTCGCATAGGCAGAATTATTTCAATTGATTTGTATAACAATATAGCTTTGGCTAAGGCAGAAATAGTAATACCAGACAAAAAAATAGAATTCATTGATATGTTTTTGCTTAAAAAGATTCAAGGCGAGTGGAAAATAATCAGTAAATCCGCAAGTAGCTTAGAGTCTAACAAATCAGGACGACATATCCTATTCATTGTTTCTAATGCCCATTATTATGGCAAATCAATCATAGCAACTGGTAATAGTTTTTCTGAAATAGTAAACGCTTACCACACTTTTAAAACAGAAGGATACACCGTCGATTTTGTAAGTCCAGAAGGAGGAAGTATTCCATTAGCGTATATCAACACCTCCGACACTTTGCAAAAGCAATATTTATATGACCAAGATTTTATGTATGCCCTAAAAAACACTAAAAAACCAGCTGAAATTGATTCAAAAAATTACAAAGCTGTTCATTACATTGGTGGTGGGTCTGCCATGTATGACGTACCTGAAAATGCAGCAATTCAAACTATTGCTTTAAAAGTATATGAAGAAAATAAGGGTATTATCTCTTCTGTTTGTCATGGAACCGCAGGAATTGTAAACTTAAAAACAAATGACGGCAATTATTTAGTGGCAGGAAAAAAAATTAGTGGTTACCCCGATTCATTCGAAAAACAAGATGGAGAATATTTTAAGTACTTTCCATTCTTAATTCAAAAGACAATTGAAGAAAGAGGAGGTGTTTTTAAGTTTTCTGCTCGTAGCGCCTCACATGTAGAAACAGATGGGAGAATCGTCACTGGACAAAATTTTGAATCGTCAAGAGGTGTAGCTTTAAAGATTATAGAATTAATAAATGGTGCAAAAAATGAGTAATGGTCTATAGCTATGCGAAACAAAAAGTATATAATAATCTGAAAGTAGTTGAAAATTTAAGCTATGGTTATGTAAATTATTTACTTTGGGAGTCGAAAAGAGTTTCTTCAATCAATCCTTAAAAGTGAAGCTCATGGCCAACGATATATTTCATAAAGACAAACCGGTCGGGAATTATGAAGTTGGTCAAACATTTGTTGAATATGGCAGAACACTTAACACAAACTATTATAGGCTTATACTAACTTACAATTTTGGGAAATTGAAAAAAGTGAACTACGGAAACACTTCATCAGGTGAATCTGAGAACGGTAGAGCGCAATAAATAGATACTCCATCAACAAATTTGATGTGCAAAAAATTGAAACAAAACCTAAAACTACCTATAATACAAACCTAAAAGAATTTGCTTCTCAGTTGATGTAACTTTTCAAAGAAATAAGGTGTTGTAACCGCTGTGAATAGTAAAAATTTCGGCGTTACAAATGGGAATTTTAACAGGCTAAAATAACTGGTGGCAACAGCTGTATCTTTTGTAATGCTTAAAGATATAATCACAAAACAAACAAACCTCATTTAAGTAATTTTAAATGAGGTTTGTTTTTAAGTTGAAGTTAGGATGAAAATTATTTCACGAAAATACAACGGTTTTATTACTAAATACCATTGTCTTACGTTCGGAATGCAGTTTTATGGCTCTTGCCAAAACAATACGTTCCAGATCTCGTCCTTTCATGATAAAATCCTCAATGGAATTAATGTGCGAAACACGGGTAATATCCTGCTCAATAATTGGACCTTCATCCAGCTCTTGGGTAACATAATGACTGGTGGCACCAATGATTTTTACGCCTCTTTTGAAAGCCGAATGATAGGGTTTTGCTCCCGGGAAAGCAGGTAAAAAGGAATGATGGATGTTGATGATTTTATTTTCATACAACGCAATCAAATTTGGAGTGATGATTTGCATGTAACGCGCCAGTACGATAAAGTCAATTCCATATTCTTTCAGCAATTCAATTTGCTGTTGTTCTCCCTCTGCTTTGTTTTCTTTGGTAAAAGGAATATAATGAAACGGAATATTAAAACGTTCCGCAATAGATCTTAAATCTTCGTGATTGCTCACAATCAGCGGAATTTCCACATTCAATTCCCCTGCGCTGTAACGGCCCAAAATATCAAATAAACAATGGTCGTATTTCGATACGAATAGCGCCATTCTTGGTTTTTGATCTTTAGTATAAATCTCCCATGACATATTGAAATCTTGGACAATCGTTTGATGAAAATCATTTTGTATCGATGCTAAACCTATTTCTTTATTGGTCAATTCACATTCTAACCGCATAAAAAACTCATTCTGTTCTACATCAACATGTTGGTCAATATAAATAATATTGCCTTCTATTTTTAATATAAAATTGGTCACTGCGGCAATGATTCCTTTTTGGTCTTCACAATGAATGAGTATGGTTATTTTTTGCATTTTTTTGGTTGGCTATTTTTTTGTTTATTTATTTTTAAACATATAAGTCATTTAAGTTTTTAGTTTGAATAAAATCAAGTAAAACCAATAGTTCATTTAAGTAAACTCACATAGCCTTACAAAGAACGCTTTTAACTTATTTTTTTTTAATCACTAATTTGACAAACTTTTTTTAAAACTTATATGTTTAAAATTGCATGCTGTTTATTTATAATATATCGGTTAAACAGTTAATTCAGAACTTGCTTTTTATCCTGCATCGCAAAAACCTTTTGCAATAAAACAGAAGTTCTGGCACTCAAATTCGTTCTGATATTTTTTTCTTCAACGGCAACCATCTTGAAAACGCCATTCAACGCTTGATTGGTAACATAATCAGTCAAATCTGGATTCACTTTATTTACAAGAGGAATGCTGTTGTATTTCGTAATAATATTGGTCCACACTTTATCGGCGCCTACTTTTGTAAACGAATTTTTAATCACAGGGTTAAATTTTCCGTACAATGCAATCGAAGTGCTGTTTTGTAAATAAGTAGTTGCTGAACTTTCATTTCCCATCAAAATCGTTTTGGCATCAGTAAAAGTCATGTTTCTAACGGCGTCAACAAATATCGGAGTTGCTTCCTTCACCGCATCTTCGGCAGCACGATTCAATACTTTCAACCCTTCGTCAGCCAAAGAACTCAATCCAATTCTTCTCAAACCGGCATCAACTTTTCGCAATTCTTCCGGCAATAAAATTTTTACGGCTTCATTTCTATAAAAACCATCTACTGCAGTCAATTTTGTTACCTGTTTCGAAATCCCATTATTCAGCGCTTCCTTCAATCCGCCGGCAATATCAACACCGCCAATTCCTTGCGTTTGTGGAAATTGATTCATAACTTGTTGCATTTCGGCACAACTTGAAAGCGAGACCGCCATCATTACCATTAAAATTTTTTTCATCGTAAATTGTTTTTATTCGTTCAAAAATACTACTTATTCAAAAACAAAGCCAACTATTCTTTAGGAGCATAAATTTTAGTTTTATTAATCAGCATTTGTCCCGCTGTCCGCTGTATCCTCGCTGAAAAAGCGAGGGATGCCACTTCCATCGGGGCTAAATAACAAAATTCTTTCTTATTTATTAACAACCGACAGCAACATCAAATAATTTTTAAAATAAAATCGTAAATTGCAGGCTTAAATTATCATATTCATAAAATGGAACAACAAAAACCATATATCCCTAACAATAAAGTAAGAATTGTCACCGCAGCAGCTCTTTTTGACGGTCACGATGCAGCTATAAATATCATGCGTAGAATTATTCAATCTACTGGTGTTGAGGTAATCCATTTGGGTCACGACCGTAGCGTTGAAGAAGTAGTCAATACAGCGATACAAGAAGATGCCAATGCAATTGCAATAACTTCTTATCAAGGTGGGCATAACGAATATTTCAAATACATGTATGACTTGCTTCAGGAAAAAGGAGCAGGACAAATCAAAATATTTGGTGGTGGTGGAGGTGTGATTCTACCTTCTGAAATCGCAGAATTACAAGCCTACGGAATCACCAGAATTTATGCTCCGGATGATGGACGTGCCATGGGATTACAAGGAATGATAAATGATTTAGTACAACAATCTGATTATGCTATTGGAGATAAATTGGATGGAGAAATCGATCATTTGGAAGAAAAAAATCCAAAAGCAATTGCCAGAATCATTTCCTCAGCAGAGAATTTCCCTGATGTAGCGGCTAAAACATTGGAAGCAATCCAAAGAAAGAATGAAAACAGTACGATTCCGGTTCTTGGAATTACAGGAACGGGAGGAGCAGGAAAATCATCTTTGGTTGATGAATTAGTGCGTCGTTTTCTAATCGATTTCCCAGAAAAAACAATTGGATTAATATCTGTCGACCCATCAAAAAGAAAAACAGGTGGTGCATTGTTAGGAGATAGAATCCGAATGAATGCCATCAATAATCCGCGTGTTTACATGCGTTCCTTGGCTACACGTCAATCGAATCTGGCTTTGTCAAAATATGTTGCCGATGCGATTCAAGTGATTAAAGCAGCAAAATATGATATTATTATCTTGGAGACTTCGGGAATCGGTCAATCCGATACGGAGATTATGGACCATTCTGATGTATCCTTATATGTTATGACGCCAGAATTTGGTGCTGCAACCCAATTGGAAAAAATCGATATGCTTGATTTTGCTGACTTGGTAGCGATTAACAAATTCGACAAACGCGGTTCTCTTGATGCGTTACGAGACGTGAAAAAACAATACCAACGCAACCATAATCTTTGGGATGCTAATTTAGATACACTTCCGGTTTTCGGGACGATTGCTTCGCAGTTCAACGATCCGGGAATGAATACGCTTTACAAAGCAATTATGGATAAAGTCCATGAAAAAACGAATTCTGATTTGAAATCAACGTTTCAAATCACTCGTGAAATGAGCGAAAAAATCTTCGTTATTCCACCGCACAGAACGCGTTACTTGTCTGAAATTGCCGAAAGCAACAGGAAATATGATGTTACGGCGGTAAGCCAAGAACAAGTAGCCCAGAAACTATACGGAATTTTCAAAACGATTGAATCGGTTTCCGGAAAATTTCCAGTTATAAATAAAGCAGGAATAGATGATTCATCTGTCCTTCCGAGCGCACTTGAATTCGAAAAACCAGCTGCCGCTGAGAACAAAATCTTTTTGAACCTTTTACTGAATCAGTTTGATAAAGTAAAAATGGATTTGGATCCTTACAATTGGGAAATCATTTTGACTTGGAACGAAAAAGTAAACAAATACAAGAATCCAGTTTACACGTTTAAAGTTCGTGACAGGGAAATAAAAATGGCTACGCATACAGAGTCACTTTCACATTCTCAAATCCCGAAAATTGCGTTGCCAAAGTACAAAGCTTGGGGTGATATTTTACGTTGGTGTTTGCAGGAAAATGTTCCTGGAGAATTTCCTTTTACGGCAGGATTGTATCCTTTCAAACGCGAAGGAGAAGACCCTTCACGTATGTTTGCCGGAGAAGGCGGACCGGAAAGAACCAACAAGCGTTTTCATTATGTGAGTGCAGGATTACCTGCAAAACGATTGTCAACTGCTTTTGACAGTGTGACTTTATACGGAAATGACCCACATGTACGTCCGGATATTTATGGAAAAATCGGTAATGCCGGAGTTTCTATTTGTTGTTTGGACGATGCCAAGAAATTATATTCCGGTTTCGATTTGGTTCATGCCATGACTTCGGTGAGTATGACTATCAATGGACCGGCACCTATGTTGTTAGGATTTTTTATGAATGCGGCGATTGACCAACAATGTGAGTTTTACATCAAAGAAAATAGTCTTGAAAAAGAAGTTGAGGCAAAAATCAACAAAATCTACAAGCAAAAAGGAGTAGAACGACCACATTATCAAGGCGATTTGCCCGAAGGAAACAACGGTTTAGGGTTGATGCTTTTGGGAGTTACCGGAGATGAGGTTTTACCTTTGGAGGTGTATAACGAAATTAAAGCAAGAACGTTATCTCAAGTCCGTGGAACCGTTCAAGCTGATATTTTAAAAGAAGATCAAGCTCAAAATACCTGTATTTTCTCTACTGAATTTGCGTTGCGATTGATGGGTGACGTTCAGGAATATTTCATTACCAAGAATGTAAGAAACTTTTACTCGGTTTCTATCTCAGGGTATCATATTGCCGAAGCAGGAGCAAATCCAATCACGCAATTGGCTTTCACACTTTCTAATGGTTTCACGTATGTGGAATATTATTTGAGTCGAGGCATGAATATTAACGATTTTGGACCCAACTTATCGTTCTTTTTCTCGAATGGAGTAGATCCGGAATATGCAGTTATTGGTCGTGTGGCGCGTAAAATTTGGGCGAAAGCCATGAAAAACAAATACGGCGCTAACGAACGTGCTCAAATGTTGAAATACCACATTCAAACTTCTGGACGTTCTTTGCACGCACAGGAAATTGATTTCAATGATATCCGTACGACTTTGCAAGCGTTGTATGCGATTTATGACAATTGTAATTCATTGCATACCAATGCGTATGATGAAGCAATTACCACACCAACGGAAGAATCCGTACGTCGTGCGATGGCGATTCAGTTGATTATCAATAAAGAATTAGGTCTGGCTAAAAACGAAAATCCAATTCAAGGGGCTTTCATTATCGAAGAATTGACAGACTTAGTTGAAGCTGCAGTTTTACAGGAATTCGACCGAATTACAGAACGTGGCGGCGTTCTTGGTGCCATGGAAACGATGTACCAAAGAAGTAAAATTCAGGAAGAAAGTTTGTATTATGAGACTTTGAAACATACTGGTGAATTTCCAATTATTGGTGTGAATACGTTCTTGAGTTCCAAAGGCTCTCCAACGGTAATTCCAGCCGAAGTAATTCGTGCTACCGAAGAAGAAAAACAATACCAAATTGATATGTTGAACCATTTACACCAATCCAATCAGGATTTAGTGAAGGAGCATTTAAATACGCTTCAGGAAGCGGCCATTAAAAACGAAAACTTATTCGAACATTTAATGGAAGCGACGAAAGTTTGTTCTTTGGGACAAATTACTTCGGCTTTATTTGAAGTGGGTGGGCAATACAGAAGAAATATGTAAGCTACTTTATAGTAATAGATTTTATAAAAGGCCTTTCAGTGATGAGAGGTCTTTTTTATTTGTATGAATTACCGCATATTCATTTTATTTATTCGAAATCAGTATATTTACATTTCACCTTAAAAAATAATGTAGTATGAAAAAACTTCAAATTTTATTTTTCTTTTTTCTTCTGGGTCATACTGTATTCTCTTATGGTGCAAAAGCTGATACGTTGCGAATTCCGAGTACAGCTATGAATAAAACCTACAAAGCAGCGGTAGTATTGCCAAGTTCTTATGCCAAAAGCAAAGCTTCCTATCCTGTTCTTTATCTGTTGCATGGTGCTTATGGTCATTTTAATGATTGGTTGTCTAAAACTCCGGATAAGAATTTATTACACAATTTAGCAGACCAGTATAATATTATAATTGTAATGCCGGAAGGGGAAACATTTAGTTTTTATCTTGATAGTCCTGTTAATAAAGGAAGTCAGTTTGAGACTTATATTACAAAAGAAGTAATTCAGAAAGTAGATAGTACCTATCGAACAATAAATGACAGAAAAGGACGTGTAATTACGGGACTTTCTATGGGAGGCCACGGGGCGTTGTATCTTTCGACAAAACATCCCGAATTATTTTGTGCGGCTGGCAGTATGAGCGGAGCTGTTGATATGGGTAGCATGATTAATCCGGAATCTAAGGAAAGAGTTACTAAATTAATGGAACCTGTCTTTGGAATTGAAGGAGCGTCGCAGGAAGTGTATGCTTCGAATGCGGTTTTAAATATGGTAGATAAAATAAAAAGTAATAAACTGGAATTGATTATAGATTGTGGTGTGGATGATTTTTTGATTGAATCCAATAGGGAATTGCACAGAAGACTCGTTTATAATAAAGTTTCTCATGATTATACGGAACGTCCAGGTGCGCATACTTGGGAATATTGGGAAAATGCGTTGCCTTCTCATGTATTGTTTTTTAGCAAAATTTTAAGAAACAATTCTGTTGACGTAAAATAGAAATTAGAATCGAATTGTGATTTTTAATACAAAAGGCCTTTTAGTAATGAAGGGTCATTTTGGTTTGCTTGGGGTTGGGTAATGATTTGTGAAAGAAAACTTCGAGTAGTATTGGGAACCTTTACTTTTGTTGTTATTGATACCATTTAATCTTTGAAAATACTGGCTAAGAATACCATTTGTTCTATTGAGTTTAATTACCGTTGGCTTTAGTCAATGGAATTTAGATTTAAATGATTCATTGGCTTTTAGCCAAATACTCAAAATACTTAGTTAAGTTTGACTAAAGCCAACGGCAATTGATACAACAATATTCCAGTAAAAGCAAAATGGTATAATATCTTCACCGCAAACTTGTTATTGCTTCGCCAGTGCGTTATCACTCGTGTCCGATGAAGGAGAAACGCCATGCAAAGCAGGTTTAACACAAAGAACAATGACAAGCTGTACGGAATAACCATGTGGAGTAACTGTGTTGAGATTCCTCCTTCGTCGGAATTGACAAACTGAGCGGAATAGCAAACGGAATTGGACGACAAACTAGACGCATGATTTAAACTTTTGCCACTGCCATTTATCTCAAGCTCTCGCCTCAAACTTGTTATTTGCAACAATAGAGGGATTAGTTCCTAAAATCAAACATTAACATCTTTAAAATTGTTTAACCTGGCATAGCGAATCAGATTAGTAAATGTTTCATCATCCAGTTTTGGAATTTCCAGAATAGAATTCAACAAAGTAGTGTTGAATTGTTTGGCACTGGACACGAGATAGGGTTTGAGGTGCTTGCCAATGCTCTCGTAATACAATTTTTCGGTGGTGTTTTGGTACTCGAAATGCGGGGCGTTTTCAATTATGGTATAATTGGTGTATCCAACTTCCTTCATAATCAATTCCAATCCCTTCACGAGATTTAAGCTTTTATGGCTGACAATATTGAGTTGTTGAATATCATCTCTTCTGAAAACGGAAACAATCACTTTGGCCACATAATCGACCGGAATGATATTTAAACCAGTTTTTTCATTGATCATAAAGCGCACATTTTCCTGTTCGGTTTTTCTTTGGGCTGCAAAGTGGAAAAATTTGGCCAAGAGGTAGAAAACCATGTATTTGGAGATGAAATATTTATTCTCGTTTCCCAACATTTTTCCGCAAATAACGCTTGGACGCAATATTTGAAAGGGTAATCCCAAGTCTCTGCACTTTTGCGCCACAAAGCTCTCCGAATGGAATTTGGCATTTTCATAAGCGTTGCGATGCTTGAGGACAAAATCTAAATTATGAAAATCATTCTCTACAATTCCCGTGCGTTCTCCAGAAGAAAAAGCGGTCCCAATGTAAATGAATTTTTTTATTAAATGATGAAAATTATTCAAAATGACTTTGGTAATCTTGGTGTTTTCATCAAATATTTTTTCACGGTGTTGCTCATCGGTCGATAAATTGACATAGCCAGCCGAATGGATGAAATAGGCGCCATCAATCTTGCTGGAAAAATTTTCCTGTACTGCATCTAAGTCGGTATCGATAATTTCGATGTATTGATCCAGTTTTTCAAGCCCCTGGTCTTTTAGGATTTGAGGGGTATAACTGCTGGAGAGCAAATCATTTATTCGATCTAAGGCGGTTTTTTTTCCCTTGCTTCTAGAAATCAATATAAGTTTCCCGTCGATTGACTCTTTTATGAATAGTTCGAGAATTTCATACATGATTTGAGAACCCAAAACGCCTGTTGCACCTGTAAGTATTATTTTCATCGTAAGTGTTATTTTAATTAGAACCAGAATTCGATTAATAAACTAAGTGAAAAAAATGTATAAGAAAAAGAATGACTGTGTCTTAAAGTAGGTGATGTTCAGACAGTTGGTAATTATTCATTTTGAAAAAAAGTCTAGTAAAGTTACTAATTTTTTTGTCTTCTTTATGATTTTTTTTAAATTTTGACCCAAACCATCAAGAATTCATTCTTGGAGAACTACTAAAGCACCTTTCGAGAATGTCTAAAAGTAAAATGATAACAATTATCATTTTAAACATTTTTTGCATCTATTAGGTTCAGGAACATATGCTGGAAGATTTTTCCAATACAGTTTCTCCTAATTATAAGGAACGTTCAGGAGCACATACTTGGGAATATTGGAAAAATGCGTTGCCTTCTCATGTATTATTTTTTAGCAAAATTTTATGAAACAATACTTTTGTTGTAAAATAGAAATTAGAATCGAATTGTGATTTTTAACACAAAAGACCTTTCAGCAATGAAAGGTCTTTTTAGTGTCATTACTTAGATACCCATTACATTTTCAAGAATAAAAATCAATGTTTTAAAGCCCTCCTGAAGTTTTAAAATCTAAAAATAGGAATCATTTTTAATACTTTACCATTAGGAATAGTTTTGTAAAATGTTGATCAAAAATTCGACACTAATAATCCATGTGTTAAATGATTTTATTGTTTTTTAACATTGTTTTTTTATTAACAAAATTTAAATAATAAAACACTTAATTAATTGATTATCAATTAGTTAACGAGTAAATATGTATTAATATTTTATAGCTGTAAACCTTTTCTTAGCGAATAGTGTCTCTTGTCGGTAATAATAGAATGTTGTCTTGTTTAGGGTTGTTTTTTTTTCTTTTTTTGATGCAATACTTAACTTTGGTTCAGTAAAAAGTTATATGATTTAAGTTTTTTTTACAAAGTAACTTTCTGGTTAACAAAAGATTTTTTTGTATCGCATAATAAAAATCCTTTGGATGATGGAGTACTTCATAACTATTTTTTTTGAAGGTGTTTCGTTTTTCTGCAAGTTTTCTCCCTGAGTTAGAAAACTTTTGTTTGTATCTGTTTTTATTAATTTCAATGCTGATTGTTTTAGATTAGAGTTTTAAGATTACTTTTTAAAGTAACTATCTGGTTAATAAAAGAATTTAGTTATTGTTCCCCACAATAAAAATCCTTTGAATGATGGCGTACTTCATAAATGCGTTTGTGAAGGTTGGTTTGTATCTTATTAATTTTTAATGCCCCAGTTTGTAACTTCCTTTTTTTTTAATTTATGGTATTAAACTACACTATATGAAACAGGACTTTTCAATTTTTCGAAAACCCAACATCTACATGCGCTTTCTTATTAATAATATGGTCTTAAAACCAAATTATTATGAAAAAATTTATATTCTATACGATACAATGTGTGCAAGACTATTGCCGCACTTTTTCCTGCTGTCTCAACGCAGGTTTCTCAAGTCTTAATTTCACGACCCCTATTCATCGACTATCAAGGCTATCAAGGCTATGGCTTCGTTGTTGGCGCCAGTCGTTTGCTTTACCTCTTATATTGGGGGCAATCCTGATGACGGGGTATACGGCGAATGCGCAGTCTATCAAAGGAGTAATACCTGTACAGCACCCCATAGGAGGTGATGGAATTGACGGCAATGCTTGGGCTCATGAGCCCGTTGGTGGTATATATCAAAATGTAGGTGATTTGTTTGACAGACTTCGTTCTGTAGACCATCCCACACCCCCTATTGTAAATCATGGTATTCTTAACATGACTGATGGTAGTCTTCTTTATCCAGGATCAACTCTTGCTCCTGTTCCGGTTACCTATTTCCTGCAGGATCCATTCACAAATGACCCAACCACATTCACTAGCTCCAATAAAATAAATGATAATCCCAATACGTATACTTGGGGTGCAGGATCTTCGCCAAACAAAAATGAAATCCAAAACTGTGGTGCTCATTTCAGTTATGGTAAGGATGGTATGGCAGGTGGAGTAAGTGTGAATGGGACAAGCTTTAGTTTTCCTATAACCGGAGACTCAGATGATTTGTGGTGTCTTTTTGCCGGTGACCGTCAGGTAACCAATGGGAGCAGTTACATTGATTTCGAGTTTTTACAGAAATCATTAACAATTACTGGTGCACTTCCGGAACCTGGAGTGATTAATCCTTTTATAAATACAGCACCCATCACTGGAGGGAGCGGTACATTTATTACTGGCGCACCCGACTCAACGGGTGGTCGTACAGAGGGGGATTTGTTAATTACCATTGAGTTTACTCAGGGTGGCGGTGATGCTACCGTCGTGATCCGTAGATGGACTAATGAGGACGGACCGTGGCAATATAAAGTTATATCGAACGAGGCCGATGGTATTCAAGGCAATATTTTTTGTACCAACAACGACTCAACTACCGATGTGCCCTTTGATGTATATGGAAGTGGAGCCACCGGTTCTTATGCTCCGAATCAATGGGCAGAGGGAGCCATCAATCTTACTCAAGTCTTCAAATTGTTTAATAATCCTTGCTTTACAATTAGTACGTTGTTTATTAGAACACGGTCTTCTGGAAATTCAGAACAATCTGAATTAAAAGATTTCCCTGGAAGACCCATTCAACTGAATTTGAATTTCACTCCAATTGCCAATGCAGGAGCTGACTTTACTAAAACGTGTATAAGTAACCCTGATGGTAAAGAAATAGGAGAAGCTCCTGAAGCAGGATTTACTTATTCATGGACACCAGCTACAGGATTAAGCGCAACAAATATTGCAAATCCTATCGCTAATCCATTAGTAAACACTACCTATACTGTAACTAAGACTAAAATAGGTACTACCTGTAGTGATACTGATGAGGTGACTGTAACGGTTAATAAACCAACAGTAGTTGCGAATGCAGGATCTGATTTCACTAAAACCTGTTTGATTAACATATCATGGTGGTTCCATTGGTGAAGCGGCTGAAGCCGGATTTACTTATTCCTGGATTTCTTCTCCAGCTGGATTTACTTCAACTGCAGCAAATCCAACGGTTAATCCAAGTGTGACAACTACTTATACCGTAACTAAAACGCATACGGCTTCAGGTTGTAGCGATACCGATGAGGTGACTGTAACGGTTAATAAACCAACAGTAGTTGCGAATGCAGGATCTGATTTCACTAAAA
>NZ_SMLG01000017.1 GCF_004349195.1 Flavobacterium rhamnosiphilum | reverse complement strand
CCTTCGACTGCGCTCAGGGTGACACAATGAATGTCATTTTATATTGCTTTTTTTGTAAAAAAAATTAAGCCTCGAACTGATGACGTTTTGAATAATTGTATCCAACGGGTTTAGAATATTGTGTTGCTATTGAAAAAACACTACTAAAAAGACAGTCTAAAAATTTTAGGCAGTTGTTTTTTGATTTGTCAATAAATACAGGACTTTAATAAACAAAGAGATTAAGAGAATAAGAGTGATTTTAAGTAAGTAACTCAATAAAAATAATACCTCTGTGCTGGGGCTTCGAGATAGGGATGTGTTGTGGTTTTGAGAAATCTTTCGCGGTAGTATTTCTAATGCTTAAAGTACAATTGTATTAATTTTTTGGTTCCTTTTTTATGTATTAAAGTTGCATTCTTGCTTAGAATACATCTTTTTTAGCACTTTTGATATCACTAAATTAGGTGATTTTAAAAAAAAGAAACGGGCAATTCATTTCCTTCTTTTGATTGGTTATTAGTTGGTTGTCTGTTTTTTATTCTTTTTATTCGTGTTTTTGGATTTAAGAGGATTTTTAATTTTAAATAAATAGTTTATTGTAGCTATATTTGCACACAAAAAAAACACCCTGATTTCGACTCATTCTGTGAGTTTGAATCGCGAAGCGGTGGATTAAAATTAACAACAGTTAATTAAAATTGATTAAATAGATGAGTTCAAATATAAAAATAGCAGTAATTGGTTTGGGTTATGTGGGTTTACCACTAGCCAGATTATTTGCCACTAAATATGCTGTTGTAGGATTTGACATTAATCAAGACAGGGTTGCATCCTTGCAATCGGGTACTGATACCACTTGTGAAGTAACTGATGCCACCTTGCAAAAAGTACTGTTAGAAGAACCTGCGAGCGGTGCAGTTGGATTGTATTGCACCACTGTTTTAGCTGATATAGCGGACTGTAATTATTATATAGTTACCGTTCCCACTCCGGTGGATAAAAATAATCGTCCTGATTTAACTCCTTTATATAAGTCAAGTGAAGCCATAGGAAACGTTCTGAAAAAAGGAGATATCGTCATTTACGAATCTACTGTTTATCCCGGGGTAACTGAGGAGGAATGTGTACCTGTTTTAGAACGGGTTTCAGGATTAACGTTTAATGTTGATTTTTTTGCAGGTTACTCCCCTGAAAGAATCAATCCAGGAGATAAAGAACATACCGTTGATAAAATTTTAAAAGTCACTTCTGGTTCTACTCCAGAAATCGGACAGAAAGTAGATGATTTGTATAAATCTGTCATCTCAGCCGGAACACACTTAGCCCCTTCTATAAAAGTTGCCGAAGCGGCTAAAGTAATTGAAAACTCCCAGCGTGATATTAATATTGCTTTTGTAAACGAATTGGCTAAAATATTCAATTTGATGCATATAGATACGCATGCCGTTTTAGAAGCTGCGAGTACTAAATGGAATTTTTTGCCTTTTAAACCTGGATTGGTTGGAGGGCATTGCATCGGGGTTGACCCCTATTATTTGGCTCAACGTGCCCAAGAATTTGGATATCATCCTGAAATCATTTTGGCCGGAAGACGGTTAAATGACAGTATGGGTGATTATGTAGCTTCACAAGTGGTAAAGTTGATGATTAAGAAAGGTATTTCGGTTAATGGCGCAACGCTTTTAATGTTAGGAATTACTTTCAAAGAAAACTGCCCTGATGTTCGTAATACTAAAATTGTCGATGTCATAGCTGCTTTAACGGATTATGGAATTACAGTAACGATTTATGATCCTTTGGCCAGTCCAAGTGAGGTTGAACACGAATATGGTTTATTAACTACGAATGTGGTGCCCAATCAACGATTTGATGCAGTGGTTTTAGGTGTAGCACACCGGCAGTTTATGGAATTGGATTTGTCAGAATTGCAAAAGACAACCAGTTTGCTTTATGATGTAAAAGGTGTTTTGGGAGATCGAGTTGATGGTAGATTGTAAAAGTGACTATCTGCTGCTAATACCAGTTGATTATTTTAGCCGCAGATTTTACGGATTTTCACAGATTAAAGAAAAAACGAACCGTTTGTTAAAAAGAAATCTGGTCCGCTTTGCGGACAGTCATAAAAGATTATATTAAAAGGTGCTATAATGCAAAGATTTAAAAATAAGTATGGAAAATAAACAATCAATTACACACGTCATTTTAACAGGTGGAGTTGGTAGCAGGTTGTGGCCGCTATCACGAAAAAGTATGCCTAAACAGTATCTTAACATATTTGATGGAAAATCCTTATTTGAGATGACTGTGGATCGCAACCGCAATATAGCCGACAAAGTTATGGTAGTGGGTAATGTTGATAATTGCCATCTCAGTAAAGATGTAATGCAAAAATCGAATACACCCTATATTGATATTATTGAATCCACTCCCAGAAATACAGCAGCAGCAATAGCTTTTGCCGCTTTTGCTTCGCATCCGGATGCTATTTTAATCGTTACTCCTTCCGATCATATTATAGATGATATGATGCCTTATAAACTTGCAATTGATGAGGCAATTGAAAAAGCCTCGAAGGGTTATATAGTCACTTTCGGGATTATTCCCACTAAACCGGAAACGGGATATGGTTATATTGAACGCAAAGGGGATGATGTTATCTCTTTTCGTGAAAAACCAAATCAGGTTTCTGCCCGAGATTTTATAGCGAAAGGAAATTTTCTATGGAATAGTGGTATGTTTTGTTTTAAAGCAGGAGTGTTTCTGGAAGAATTGAAATTATTTCATCCCGAAGTATATGAAAAATCTAAAATTGCTTGGGATAACAATACCAATGGCACTTTAGATTTAGCACTATCGCTTGAAATTCCCTCTATCAGTATCGATTATGCAGTACTGGAAAGAAGTAAGAAGATTAAAGTGGTGTCTTCTAAATTTGTATGGTCTGATTTAGGTTCTTTTGAATCGGTTTATGATTATTTAGTATCTAAAGGACATCCAGTTGATAAAAATGGGAATATGGTCATAGGGACCAATACTTATACGGCTTTTGTAGGTCTTAAGAATACTATTTTTGTGTATACCGATACTGCTAATTTGATACTTCAGAAAGATAATTCCCAAGATGTTAAAAATGTGTATAATGAGTTGGAACGAGAAAATTCAGATTTGTTAAATTAAAACCCTAAAGTTACAAGTCGCAAATTTTTAAAGCTTTATGTGTTTTAAAAAAGATTAATTGCTACCCTCATTCAAATTAAAAAATAGAATAGACATTATGATAATCCTTAACTAGTACCAATTGATTATTTCAGCCACAGATTTCACGGATTTTCACGGATTTAAAAAAAAATAAACAGATTACTGAAAAAAATCTGTGAAAATCTTTTTAATCTGTGGCTGAAAAGAAATTTAGTCCGCTTAGCGGACAGTCATAATACACATTATTATAAATTACTTATGAAAAAAATAATTACTGCCGTTTTATTGTTGTTTGCTCTTTTTCAATCTTCACAAGTATTAGCGCAGGACTTGTTAAAAAGCTCCGATTTGAGTACCTTAAAAGTGGATTATTTATCGGATAGTGATATTGCAAAAATAAAAGCACAGTTGCTAACCAATAATGTGACTATTGAGCAGGCGGAGCCTATGGCTTTGGCAAAAGGAATGTCTGCCAGCGAATTTGCAAAATTAAAGGAACGCCTTGCGATGCAAGCGACCAAAACCGATGTGGTTAAAAAGGATCGTGACGATGAGGATAAAGACAAAGGATTAGAGAAGGAATTTGGAAGAAAACAGGAAAAGATTGTCAATACTAAAGTTAAGGATTCGATTAATGCACTGGTTTTTGGTTCAGAACTGTTTGATAATCCAACTTTGAATTTTGAGCCTAATTTGAAATTGGCCACACCTGTCAATTATATTTTAGGACCTGGTGATGAATTGCAAGTCAGCGTTTATGGCGTTCAGGAATTTAATGCCAGTATCCCAGTGAGCGTTGAAGGAAAAGTAACGATTCAATATGTGGGTCAAATCCCTGTTTCCGGAATGACTATCGAGGCTGCGACCCAAAAAATCAGAAATGCGATTGCAGGTGTTTACAGTACCGTACGATCAGGACAATCACAGGTAAGTGTTAATCTGACTCGTATCAGAACGATTAAAGTAACTTTGATCGGCAGTAAACAACCAGGAAACTATTCTATTTCTTCTTTGGCAACGGTTTATAATGCGTTGTTTTTAGGCGGAGGACCCGGGAAAAATGGCAGTTATAGAAATATTGAATTGATACGAAACAACAAAGTGCTTACTAAAGTAGATATTTATAATTTTTTGGTTAATGGAGATCAATCTGACAATGTTGGGTTAAAAGACAATGATGTTATTCGAATACCAGCCTATAATCAGCGAGTGACTGTTGAAGGACAGGTTAAACGTCCGGGTATTTTTGAAATGAAAGCGGGAGAGACCTTTACTGATTTGTTGTCTTTTGCCTCAGGATTTAATGAGTTTGCTTACACTGCATCCGTAAATGTATTGCAGAAAACGGATAAAGAATTTAAAGTACGAGACATAAAAGCGTCAGAGTTTACCAGCTACACCCCTTTATCCGGGGATGTATTCCGAGTGACTAAAATTTTAAACCGATTCGAAAATCGCATCAAGATTGATGGTGCCGTTTTTAGACCGGATACCTATTCTTTTTACGAAGGCATGCGGATTTCCGATTTGATTGCAAAAGCCGATGGATTAAAAGAAGATGCTTATAGTAACAGAGCCAGAATCATTAGATTACAATCAGACTTGACTACGGAAATCGTCAACGTGAATTTGGCTAAAGCTTTGAAGGGAGATCTTGAGGCTGATATCGCTTTGAAAAAAGAAGATATCGTAACCGTTTATTCTATTTTAGATTTCGTTGAAGAATACAAAATAACGATCGACGGCGAAATTAAAAAGCCTGGAATTTATGATTATCATCCGAACTTGACCTTGAATGATTTATTGGTGCAGGCTGGCGGATTAACGGGTTCAGCTTCAAAAAGAGTGGAAGTGGCACGAATGATTCAATCTGAGGAAATAGATGACACGAATCCTAATAAAGCGGAATTGTTTAACATAGAAATTACGGCCAATAATAATGAGCAGTTGAAAAATTTTGAATTGCAACCTTTTGATGTGGTGAATATCCGTAAAATGGCGGTTTATGATAAACCCGAAATGGTTACCATAAGTGGTGCCGTGAATTATGCCGGGAAATATGTTTTAGCCAATAAAAAAGACAAAGTGTATGATGTAGTACAACGGGCTGGTGGTTTGACTTCTTTGGCGAATGTAGAAGGCGTTAAAATCAAAAGACCAATTCAAGCGAAACAAATTGAAGCGGTAGAAAGCGTAGATTTGAATTTGGGTACCAAAGACAGTATCCAAAAGAAATTGACCAAAAAATTGAAGGAAGATTTAAAATTTGCCACCATACCCGTAGATTGGAAATCTATTGTTAAAAACCAAAATAGCAGCACCAATGTGACTTTATTTCCCGGTGATGAAATTGAAGTAGCTACTTTTAACGAAGGTGTTAAGGTGACAGGGAATGTATTGTTGACTTCGGAGATTCCTTATGATAAAGGAAAGTCATTTGGTTATTATTTGGATGCTGTTGGTGGAGTAGATGCGAAAGGTTGGAAGAAAAAAGCCTATATTATTTATCCTAATGGAAAAGCAGCAGTAGCCAGTTCATTCCTGTTTATTAGATCCTATCCCAAAGTGAAGCCAGGTTCTCAAATTATAGTGCCTGAAAAACCCGAAGTTAAAAAGATGACTTCAGGAGAATGGGTAGGAATAGGAAGTGTGATATCAAGTTTAGCTTTGCTGTTTTTGACCGCTTTTAAGTAGATAATTTTCATTTGTTTTGCCCCAGCCCTAAAGGGTTTAATGGTGTTCTTGGTTTTGTCCCAGCCCTAAAGGGAGCCCAAGAAGGAGGATGTTGGGATTAATTTTAAAGGGAGGCAAATGAAAAATCGATAGGCGACTTCTCGATACTCCCGAAGCGTCGGGATTATAAAACGCTGTCGCTAATTTATAAAATCACTACCAATGACGTTTTTTATTATGTAGCCCTTCGACTGCGCTCAGGGTGACACAAGGAATGTCATTTTATATTGCTTTTTTTTAGAATAAAAATTACACCTCGAAGTGACGATAGAAAAACAAAAAACCGAAAATGGATATACGAAAATGAACGAACAAATACCCAACGACGAAATATCTTTAAAAGAATTACTGGAAAAAGCCAAGGAATGGTATGCCTATTTGCTGTCACAATGGAAAATTATTGTTTTGGCAGGAATCATAGGGGCAGGTTTGGGATTAGCCTATTCTTTTAGTAAAAAGCCAGTTTACACCGCAACACTATCCTTTGCACTAGAAGATGAGAAGTCAGGCGGTGGATTAGGTGGTGCTTTGGGCCTAGCAAGTTCACTTGGTTTGGATCTTGGCGGGGGCGGAGGCAGTATCTTTACCGGATCTAACTTGACTGAGTTGTTTAAGTCCCGATCGATGGTGGAACAGACCTTGATGAGTCCTGTTGTTGTAAATGGAAAGACCATTTCTCTGGCGGAGATGTATATACAAAATCAGGGCTGGAGGGAAAAATGGAATAACATACCAAAATTGAAAAGTATCCAATTTTTACCGGAAACTAAACGCACCTATTTTACCCGAGTACACGACAGTATTTTGGGTGTGGTATATCAAGATTTGTCCAAAACCGGATTGTCCGTTGCTCAAAAAGACAAAAAGATTGCTATTATTAACATAGATGTTAATTCTACTAATGAATTGTTTGCCAAATATTTCACTGAAGCCCTAGTCAAACAAGTATCCGACTTTTATATCTTCACCAAAAGCAAAAAGGCTAGAATGAATATGGCTATTTTACAAAAACAGACCGATTCTATCCGTGGAGAATTGAATGGAGCCATTACGGGTGTTGCGGTCGCCAATGACAATACCTTCAATTTGAACCCTGCTTTGAATGTGCGCCGTGCGCCTTCTGCCCGCCGCCAGGTGGATGTGCAAGCGAATACTGCTATCTTAACCGAATTGGTTAAGCAAAGTGAATTGGCGAAAGTGACTTTGCGTAAAGAAACGCCTTTGATTCAGGTGATTGATAAGCCGATTTTGCCTTTAAAGAAAGAAAAATTTGGGAAGGCTAAAGGAATAAAGATAGGTGGTTTTCTTCTAAGTTTTGTAACAGTATTAGGTCTTGTTTTTAGGAGGATATACAGTACTATTAGTTTAGGGTAGCCATAGATCTATTTTGAAAGAAACAAAGATCATTCAAAAATAGATAAAATTTAAAAGCATATACATAAAAAAATATAAGATTATTATGTCAAAATTATTCGATTCATTTATAAATAAAGAAAAAATTATTTCGGTTACTGGTTTAGGTTATGTAGGCTTGCCACTTGCTCTAGAGTTTGCTAAATATTTTAAAGTTATCGGATTTGATATCAATTCAGCTCGAGTGGAGTTAATGAAAAAAGGAATTGATCCGTCAAAAGAGTTAGACTCTAACGCTTTCGATGGATGTGATATTACTTTTACTGCTGATGTGGAGGATTTGAAGAAGGCTCATTTTCATATAGTGGGCGTGCCTACAGATATAGATGAAAATAAGGTGCCTAATTTGAATCCGTTGTTAGGAGCTTCTAGAAGTGTTGCTTCAGCATTAAAAAAAGGTGATTATGTCGTTTATGAATCTACAGTCTATCCTGGTTGTACCGAAGAGGATTGTATCCCCATATTAGAAAGCATTTCTGGATTAGAAGGTGGTGTTGATTTTAAATTTGGCTACAGTCCAGAACGGATTGTTCCCGGAGATAAAGTGAAAACCTTGACTAATATATTAAAAATAGTTTCTGGTAATGATGATGAGGCTTTAGAAGTGATTTCTGAAGTATATGGTTCAATCATCAAAGCAGGGTTGCATAAAGCCGAATCGATAAAGGTTGCTGAAGCAGCTAAGGTTATTGAAAATACACAGCGAGATATCAATATCTCCTTGATGAATGAATTGGCAATCATTTTTGACAAAATGGGTATTGATACCAAGGCTGTTATTGAAGCAGCAGGAACCAAATGGAATTTCCATAAATACCAACCGGGATTAGTAGGAGGGCACTGTATTAGTGTTGATCCTTTTTATTTAATGCACAAGGCTAAGCAGTTAGGGATAGATCCACAGGTGATTGCAGCCGGAAGAAGAGTGAATGATTTCATACCAAGTTTTATTGCTAAAAGAATTGTTCAAGCTTTAATTGAACAAGATAAAAATCCCGGAAAAGCTAAGGTTTTGGTTATGGGTATTACTTTCAAAGAAGATGTTTCAGATATCAGAAATTCGAAAGTGGTTGATTTAGTGAAAGAGTTAATGGATTATTCTATCCATGTCCATGTTATTGACCCGCATGGATGTCCTAATGAATTGGCTCATGAATATGGAATTACATTGATTGAAGAACCTGTGGGATTATATGATATTATAGTATTGGCAGTAGGACATAATGAATATATTCAAATGACTACAGAAGATTTTCAAAAATTGTCTAAGGATGAAATTTACATGTTTGATATAAAAGGGATGAAGAACCCAAAAGAGTTTAAAAACTACTGGAGATTATAATTTAAAGATATTGATTTGAAAACAGATTTCATCATTATAGGAGGGGGTATCGTAGGACTTTCAACGGCATATCATCTAAAAAAGCAAAATCCTGAATTAAAAGTCGTTGTTTTAGAGAAAGAATCTAAAATTGCCTTGCACCAGACCGGTCATAATAGTGGAGTGATACATTCGGGGATTTATTATAAACCTGGAAGTTTAAAGGCCATAAATTGCAAAAGAGGCTATGATCAATTGATTCAATTTTGTAACGAAAATGAAATTAAATATGATCTTTGCGGTAAAATAATTGTAGCCACCGAAAAAGAAGAATTGCCTATAATGGCAGAGATTTATGATAGAGGGATAGCCAACGGACTTTTGGGGATTAAAAAAATAAGCGCTCAAGAAATTAAAGAAATTGAGCCGTATTGTACCGGGATAGAAGGAATTTGGGTTCCCCAGACAGGAATTATTGATTATAAAGAAGTTTCGCGAAAATATGCTGATTTATTTGTGCAGCTAGGTGGAGAAATTTTATTTGGGCAAAAGGTACAGGAAATCAGGTCTATTGGAAATAGTTCTGAAATACAAACGAAGAACAATCGTTTTGAAACGAAATGGATTATCAATTGCGCAGGATTGTACTCTGATAAGGTTGCGAAAATGACAAATGAAGCACTTGATGTTCAAATTTTGCCTTTTAGAGGAGAATATTTTAATATTAAAAAAGAAAAAGAATATTTAGTTAAGAATTTAATTTATCCGGTGCCTAATCCTAATTTTCCTTTTTTAGGAGTTCATTTTACGCGAATGGTTCATGGCGGTGTTGAAGCAGGACCTAATGCAGTATTGGCTTTTGCCAGAGAAGGATATACTAACAAAATGATTAATTGGAAAGAGCTTTTTGAAACCTTGGGTCATTCCGGTTTTCAGAAAGTGGCCTTAAAGTATTGGAAAGATGGTATGTACGAAATGTATCGTTCGTATTCGAAAACTGCTTTTACAAAAGCATTGCAAAGATTAATTCCAGAAATTCAAAAAGAGGATTTAGAGGTAGGTAACGCAGGAGTTCGTGCACAAGCCTGTGATAGTAGAGGAAATCTCTCTGATGATTTTTTGATTTTTGAAGATAACAATGTAATTAATGTATGTAATGCACCTTCGCCAGCAGCTACGTCATCGTTAGCAATAGGCGAGAGTATAGCTACTTTGGCATTAAAAAAATATAATTAAGATTTATGAAGGAACCTATTCAAATGGTGGATTTAAAAACACAATACCACCACATTAAAGAAGAAATTGATCAAGCAGTAATTGATTGTATCGGAAGTACCGCTTTTATTAACGGACCATCAGTTAAGGAATTTCAGTCTGGATTAGAAAAATATTTAGATGTAAAACATGTTATTCCTTGTGCTAATGGTACTGACTCTTTGCAAATAGCAATGATGGCTTTAGGGCTTGAAAGAGGAGATGAAGTAATCTGTCCTTCGTTTACTTATGTAGCAACGGCAGAGGTTATTGGATTACTGGGTTTAATTCCAGTTATGGTTGAAGTTGATGAAAACACTTTTAATATTACTGCGGAAATTATTGAAAAAGCAATTACACCAAAAACTAAAGCAATTGTACCAGTTCATTTGTATGGGCAATCATGTGATATGGAGCTGATTATGAAGTTGGCTAATAAATACAATTTGTTTGTTATTGAAGACAATGCGCAAGCGATTGGGGCTACTTATACCTTTTCGGATGGACGCACTGCTAAAGCGGGTACTATAGGACATATTGGAAGTACCTCTTTTTTTCCTTCCAAAAACTTAGGGTGTTATGGAGACGGGGGGGCATTAATGACAAATGATGATGAATTGGCAAAAAAAATGAGGATGATTGCCAATCACGGACAAGAAAAAAAATATTATCATAAGGTTTTAGGTTGTAATTCGAGATTGGATACATTGCAAGCCACTATACTTAATATTAAATTAAGGTATTTAGATAATTACAGTCAGGCTCGTAATCAAATGGCATCGCATTATGATACTGCTTTTGAAAATATTAAAGAGTTACAAGTGCCAGTAAGACAGTTTAATAGCACTCATGTTTTTCATCAATATACTATGAAAGTGAAAAATGGGAAACGAAATGAATTGCAAAAATTTCTTTCGGAAAAAGGGATCCCCAGCATGATATATTATCCGCTTCCATTATATAGACAAGAAGCATTTCAGCAATTTGTGGACTCAAATTTTAAATTGCCAATTACAGAATCTTTATGCGATGAAGTGATTTCATTACCTGTTCATACCGAAATGGAATTGGAGTCAATGGAGTATGTTTGTAGTCAAGTACAATTGTTTTTTAATAGTTAATAATATGGAAAATTATTTTGTGCATGAAAGTGCAATTGTGGATGCTAGTTGTACAATTGGTGAAGGTAGTAAAATATGGCATTTTTCGCATATTATGTCTAACTGTACGATGGGAGAAAGGTGTAATATTGGACAAAATGTTGTTGTTTCACCAGATGTAATATTGGGGAATAATGTGAAGGTTCAAAATAATGTTTCCATTTATACAGGAGTTACCTGCGATGATGATGTATTTTTAGGACCATCGATGGTTTTTACCAATATCATTAATCCACGTAGCGCAATTATTAGAAAGGATCAATACGCTAAGACACATGTGGGGAAAGGTGCTAGTATTGGAGCTAATGCTACTATAGTTTGCGGACACGATATTGGCGAGTATGCTTTTATAGGGGCGGGGGCAGTTGTGACCAAAAATGTACCGCCTTATGCTCTGGTTGTAGGAAATCCTGCTAGACAAATAGGTTGGGTTGGAGAGTATGGACATCGTTTGGATTTTAATAAAGGATTTATTGCTGTTTGCCATGAAAGTAAACAGGAATATAAATTGGAAAATAATTCTGTAATCAAAATAAGTTAATTTAAGATGAGTAAAATAAAATTTGCAGTGATTGGCTGTGGCCATATTGGGAAAAGACATGCAAGCATGATTCTAGGGAACTCCGATTTTGAATTGGTAGCTCTTTGTGATATCAGAAAAAGAGAAGATTTAGGACTAGAAGATTATTCGCAAGCAAAGTTTTTTGACTCTTTAGAAGCTTTAATTCAATCAGGAATTAAAGTTGATGCTGTTGCAATTGCAACTCCTAATGGGTATCATGAAAAGCAAGCCTTACAGGTTTTAGATAATAATTGGCACGTGGTAGTTGAAAAACCTATGGCACTAACTAAAGCAGGTTGCGAGCATATTATTTTTAAGGCTCTTCAAAAACACAAACAGGTATTTTGTGTAATGCAAAATAGGTATTCACCGCCTTCAGTGTGGTTAAAAGATATATTGGAAGCTGGTGTTTTAGGTAAAGTTTTTATGGTTCAAATTAATTGTTATTGGAATCGGGACGATCGCTATTATAAACCAGATAGTAAATCAGGAAAACCAACTTCTTGGCACGGTACAAAAGAATTAGATGGGGGTACTTTGTTTACTCAATTTTCACATTTTATCGACTTGATGTATTGGTATTTTGGGGATGTAACAAATATCAACGCAAGATTGAATGATTTTACACATGAAAACAGTACGGACTTTGAAGATTCAGGATTTGTAACTTTTGATTTTGTAGAAGGGGGAATCGGAAATTTGAATTACTCAACAGCAGTTTGGGATAAAAATTTAGAAAGTTCTATTACTATTGTTGCAGAAAATGGATCGGTTAAAGTAGGAGGACAGTATATGAATGAAGTAGAATATTGTCATATCAAAGATTATGTTATGCCGATTCTTGCCGAAAGTAATCCGCCAAATGATTACGGGCAATACAAGGGATCTGCTGCTAATCACCATTATGTGTATGAGAATATTTCAAATGTAATAGCGGGTACGGATAGTATCTCCACAAATGCCTTAGAGGGTATGAAAGTGGTGGATATTATTGAAAGAATTTATGAAATTTAAAATTAGTACACTTTTTTTTATTTTATTCTTCTGCGTTTATAGTAATGCGCAAAAAATAATGGTTGAAAGTTTTGGTGCAAAGGGAGATGGAAAAACTGATGATTCAAAAGCTCTTAATGCTTTATTTAGGAGTAAGTATAGAGATTGCTTTTTAACCAAAAATAAAGTGTATAGGGTTAAAAATAAATTATTTCTTAATTCAAACAAGGTTATTCATGGTAATAATGCTACGCTGATTTGTGATGAGAGTCTAGATACATTATTTTATGGTTGTAATAAGAAAAACATAGTCTTAAGAGATTTAACAATTTTAGGAACATCGAAAGAGAATAAGAAGCAAATCGCTTTTTGGTTGAAAAACGTGAATTCTTTTTCACTAGAAAATTCAAAATTAAGTGGTGATAAGTTCAATTCTGGATTTAGTTTAGGAGTGTTTTGTTATTCGGAATGTGATAATATGTCTTTGGTCAATAATCTTTTTAATAATATAAAAGGAACTGTAAGCGGATCAGGGTATGCTATTCATACTAAGGACTCAAAAAAAGTTAAAATCTTCAATAATACTTTTAGAGCTAATAAGGGAGATAGTAGACATGCGATATATTTAAGTGCTGGTACTCAAAATGCCCATGTAAAAGGGAATAATATATATAATTATGAATGTGGAGCTATATCTTTGTATAGTTATTATTATCAAAAGCCTACACAAAATAATTTATTAGAGCAAAATTATATTTACGGTGGCACTAATAAATTTGAATTTGATGGATCAATAACAATATTCCAAAACTGTAATAATAATATCATTAAGAATAATACAATAATAAAATCTGGCGCTTATGGAATAGTATTGTCTGGAGATACAGTTCATATTCCTATGAGCAAATGTCTGAATAACCAAATTATTGGTAATAAGATTGATAGTTGTACTAATGCGGGTATTGCTACTTGGGGAGCTCACTTTACTAAAATTCGAGAAAATGAAATTTCTAATACAAATTGGAATCGTAAAGATTTAACCTTATGTGCCTTGGGGGTGTATGATGACTGTAATTATAAAGGGAATAACGAAGGAACAGAGGTTATTGATAATATCTTAATTAAAAACCCTAATTGTAAATATGCAATTAGAGTTTGGGCTAATACTAAAGATAATTTTAAGGAAAAAGGAAATGAAATTGAGTTAAATATGAAAAATCAATATTTTACAAGTAATATAAATCCTTTAAGTATTAAAGGGTTTTTATCTACCAATAAATTACCTGTGTTTTTATTTTGTTTAGTCCTTTGTACAGGCGTAATATGGAAAATGATAAGGTAAATCACTTGTAATATGTTCAAGTTTCAACTTGTATTATTAAGCTTGCCAGAAAGACTAAGTGGTTTTCTCATTAGACTTTGGATTACAATAAATAGAAGTAACTGCGGAAGTGGCCTTATTTTGGGAAGTGGTTTCAGATTCAAATCATTAAATTAAAATAAAAAAAAATTGAAGTTTTTAAATAAAATAGATACAAGTTTATTCAAAGACTATGCTTTGACTTTTCTTAGTTTTACATTAGTGGGTGTTGGTAATATGTTAATATATTATTTCTTGCCAATATTTATGACAAGTGTAGATTCTGAAATATTTGCAGTTTATAAAAAAACGTCATCTTTACTTTTAGTAATTTTGATTGGGGGTATGGGGGTGGCAATTCCAAAATTTGTTTTGGAAAACGATAAAGAAAAAGCACTTTTGATTTTCTTTATTGGATTTGTTTTTTCAATTTTTATAACCACTATAGCTCTGTTTTTATTTTTATTTTTTCCAGAATATTTTGGACAAATTCTTATTGGGAAGGATTTTCTTTTAAAAGATATATTATGTCTATTTGCTATAATTTTTTCAGGGATTATCAATAGTACTATATATAGTTATTTTAGGGGGATATATGTAGTTAATAAGGCAAATTTACTATTAATAATAATTTCTTTATTGCAAATTTTGTTCGTATTGATATTGAGAGATATTTATATTTATATTGTTGTATCGTCTTTATCGATAGTCTTAATATCTTTTTCTTTTCTTTTTTCTACTTCTAATTTTTTTTTACAGATTAAAAGAATAAAAATTAATGAGTTTTTAAAGTTTAAAAAAATTATGTCATATGGTTTATTAAGAGTTCCTGGAGATTTCGCCTTAGAAGGACTTACCTCATTGCCAGTTATATTAACTACTTCGGCATTAGGAATTGCAATGGGTGGCCAAATGGCTTATGCGATGACTATTTTTGGATTAATTCTAGCCGTAATGTCCCCAATTAATTTTATAATGTTGCCGAAAGTCTCTATTGCGATGAATATTGAGAAAGATTTTGAAAAGGCCCAAAAAATCATTAAGCAAAGTGCAATAATAATACTACCATTGATTTTGGTTACATGTGTAGTATTGTTTTTTCTGGCAGATTTTATTTCATCATCTATTTTTCATTCGAATAAACCCATAATTTTGTCAAAATACATTAGATTTATTTGTTTCGCCGTTTTGCCTTATTCAGTATATTCATTGCTAAGAAGCGTAATAGATGCATGGTATAAATATCCATTGAATTCTTTTAATTGTATTATTTCATTATTTGTTTTTGGGGTTTTACATTTTATTTTGGATAGCTATGAAAATGGTCTTTTGATTAGTGTACTATTTGGATATACTTATTTAGGTTTTTCAACTTATGTTTCTTATATGAAAATCTTCAAAAAAGTGAAATGTTAGCTAAGCTGAAAAATATAGTATCTATACTGATATTGTTATTTATAGGGATTTTTTTTATTGCTAGTCTTTCAGAGAGGGGGCGTATTTTTTCGATTTCATACGTAGTTATAATATCTATTTTTGAACTATTTCCCTTTAAAAAATATAAACCTAATGATATTTTTTATCCTAAATATTTGTTGTTAGTTCTTTATTATTTGTATAGTTTATCTGGTATTTTAGTAATTGAGCTTAAAGGGGCAGATAGTCAAGGAACTGCAATTCCACTTGATATTGTGGATAAATTTATTTTTTCTTGTTTGTTGGGATTAACAGGCTTATGCTTTGGATTTTTAGCATTTGCAAAAAGTAATTTTAATGATTTAAAATTACCATTAAAGAAAATTAACGAAGAGAAAATATATACTATTTTAAAAGTTTTCGTTTTTTTTGCGTTGGTAATCAATTTTTCAGAAATTTTAAAAAAGTATAATATTTTTTCTATAGAATCTTATGCTGATAGAGCACTTTCCTATAGGCTTGAAAGACGAGAATCTACAGGGAGTGGTCTGTATGAAGTTTTTTTAGTTGACTCTCCAGTTCTAATTATTAATTTTTTCTGCTTTTATTATTTTTTAAAATTTAAAAATTTAAAAATTAAAAAATACTTTTTTCTTATTCCTTATATTTTTTGTTTATTGACTGCCATTTTATCTGGTTTTAGGAGTAGTTTAGTAAATGCCGTATTACCTATGCTTTTTTTATATCATTATCAGTATAGTCGATTTAAACTTTCAATACCAAGAGTTCTTTTTTATTTGTTATTAGGTGGGTTAGCCTATTTTATTATTAATTTATTAGCATTTCTTAGGAGTACATCAGATCCTTTAGAAATGATTAAAATGATAATGGATTTAATAAGTAATCAAGGTTTTTCTTTTTTATCCATTGAAAATAGTGGTGAATTAGAGACAAGTACCAATTTTATGAGATTGATGTTAGGAATTCAAAGGGGCGAGGTTGATTTTAGTTACGGAAAAACAATTTTAGATGAAATATTGGTATATATACCACTTGCTTTCTATCCCGATAGGCCCCATCCTGTATCAGAACAATTTGTAATGACTTTTTACCCACAAATACATAATATGGGGGGAGGCATGGGGCAATATTGTTTGCTTGAAGGATACTGGGCTTTTGGTAATATAGGCGTTTTCTTAACGTCATTTTTGTTTAGCAAATATCTCGTTAAATTTTACAGATATATAGCACCTTATTTGGTTTTAAGCCCGATATACGTTTTGTTATATTCTCAAGTCTTTGATAAAGCAGTATTGTCAGTTGTTAGGGGAGGGTATATTGGTGCTATAAAAGCTTCTTTGATAAGTACCGTGGTAATAATATTAGCAATAATATTTAGTAAAATTAAAAAATAATGAAAGTAGTTTGGATTCACAGTTTTGATCGACAAGCAAACAAAAATGCAGGGGTTTTTATGTTTCAATTAATGGATGCATTAAAATCAAGAGGTATTGTGATTGATGAGTTATACACGGGTAAAATAACTCCATTCAATTTAATTCCAAATGTTTTAAGGTTCAGAAAAGTTACAAAAGAATATGACATTATTCATGCTCAATATGGTTCAGGTTGTGGACTATTAACAGCTTTTTTAAAGGGATTTAAAATATTAACTCTGAGAGGTTCTGATTGGTATGTAAGTAAAAAAAGTGATTCTGTTTCTTCTTATGTCCATACAAGATTAGCAGTTTTAATGACCAAATTATCTCTATGCAAATACAATAGAATAATTACAATGTCAGATAAAATGGCTTCAGAAATTAGACAATCATTCCCAAACCTTAAAATTGAAATTGATTCTGTAATGGACGGGATTGATTTAAATAAATTTTCGCCAAAAATTAGAAAAGAGGAAAGAAATAAAATCGATAAATTCGATGATAATTCACCATGGATTCTATTTTCATCAGTTGCTGAAAAAAATCCATTAAAAAGATTTGATCTAGCACAAAAAGCTTTCTTATTGGCACAGAAAGAAATGCCAAATCTGCAACTAAAATTTATGAATGGAGTTTCTCATGAGAATGTTCCTGATTTTATTGCATGTTGTGATGTAATACTTCTTACCTCAACCCATGAAGGTTGGCCTAATATAATTAAAGAAGGGCTAGCGCTTAACATTCCATTTGTAAGCACAGATGTAAGTGATCTTAAAAATATTTCACAATCGGAAGAAAGTTGTACAGTTGTTGAAGAAAATAAAAATGAAGAAATTATGGCTTCTGAACTGAGTCAAGGAATTATCAAAGCTATAAGAATAAAAGATAACAATTTATTGGATTTTAGTAAATTGACTCTGCCAATGAGTATGGATGGTATAGTAAATCAAATAATTACTATTTATGAATCTAAAGAATATATAAAATGAAAGTTTGGATAGTTAATGTAGGTGAAAATCTACCAACAGATGGAGAAAATGTTAGGATTTTTAGATGTGGAATTTTAGCTGATTATTTAAGTGAAAGAGGACATGAAGTTGTTTGGTGGACTTCAACCTTTGATCATTATTTAAAAAAACATAGATATACAGAAAATAAAACTATTTTTATAAAAGACAATTATAAAATTAGATTTCTTCACGGTTCAGGATACCAAAAGAATATATCTTTAAAAAGGTTATATGATCATTTTATACTAGGCAAATTATTTAAAAAATTCGCAAAAAATGAAAAAACACCAGATGTTATTATTTCTTCTTTTCCAATTATTTCTCTTTCTTATGAAGCTGCTGTATTTGGAAAGAATAATAACGTTCCTGTAATATTGGATGTAAGGGATATGTGGCCTGACATCTTTTCGGAGGTACTTCCAGAAAAATTAAAGTTTCTAGGGAAAACTTTATTGGCTCCACTGTATTACAAAACAAATAAGGCATTTAAAAATGCTATCGGAATAACAGGGATGACAGATGAATTTGTTTCTTGGGGAGCTATTCATGCTAAAAGAAGTTTAGATAAATATGATCAAGCTTTTCCCTTCGGTTACGAAAGGAAAAATTATTCAGAAGCTCATTTAAAAGAATCAAATAATTTCTGGGACAGAAATGGTTTAAGTGATAATAATTTGAATATAGCAATTGTAAGTTATGTGGGAGAAGTTCTAGACTTAAACTTAATAGTAAATATTGCAAAAAAGATAAAGGAAAACAAGCTTAATTCTAAAATTTTTGTTTGTGGTGTAGGGCCGTTATTTGAAAGGTTAAAAGAACAAACGATTGATTTAGATTCAATAAAATTAATGGGATGGATGGATGGATGTCAAATTCATACTCTACTTTCAAGATCTACATTAGGATTTATACCTTATATTAATAGGGAGGATTTTATGAAGAGTATTCCAAATAAAGTTCCAGAATATATGTCTCAAGGTTTACCGGTTGTGACCTCTCTAAAGGGTGTTGTCCAAAAAATGGTAGAAGTTAATAATTGTGGCTATTTTGTAAATAATGCAGATGAATTCATTGAAATTATTAATAGTATTATTAGAAATCCAGATGATAGTAATCTGAAAAAGCAAAATTCACGTATATATTTTGAGGAAAATTTTTTATCAGAAAAAGTGTATAGTAAAATGAGTGACTACCTTGAATTTGTAGCAAATAAAAATCAGTAAATAATGAATATAGCATACTTAAACGGAGAAAAAATAGTAGAGAGAAACATAATATCTTTATACAATCCAAGTTTTCTTTATGGGATTAGTGTTTTTGAAGGTATTAGAGCATACAAGAACCCACTGAAAGATAAAGTTTCATTTTTTGATTTAGACGAGCATTTGGAAAGATTGTATATGTCAGCTCTTTTTTTATCATTCAATTTACCATTGAATGTTGAAACACTTAAAGGAGAATTGTTGAATATTTTTGAGAAAGAAAATGTACAAGAAAATGTATATATAAGAATTACTTTCTTTATCGGTGAAGAAACATCTTGGTCCGATGAAAATAATATACATTATCTTATTAGTTTAAGGAGTATGGACTCACAATTAGAGAACAGTCAAAGTATTTCTCTTGCTTTTAGTACATTTAGAAGGATCTCTTCTTCAGCAATGCCTCCGTCCGTAAAAGCAGGAGCAAATTATTTAAATTCGCGATATGCTTTAATTGAAACTCAAAAAAAAGGATTTGATGGTGCTCTTTTTATTTCTAATAATAATCATATCTCTGAATCAACAGGTTCTTGTATTTTTTTTATAAAAAACAATTGTGTTTTTACACCTTCAACAGATTGTGATATCTTAGTGGGAATAACAAGAAACAGAATCATTGATTTGTGTGTTAAAGAGGGGCTAAAAGTTTCCGAAGAGCATATTTCTCCATCTGCTGTTTATAACTATGATGCTGCGTTTTTGGCCGGTACAATGATAGAAATAAAGCCTATTTCAAGAATTGAGAGAATGAATTATGATACGGTAAATAATGCTACATTTAAATTAATAACTAACATTCTTAAAAATTACGTTTATGAAATGGAGTCTTAATTATATTGCAATAACGAATAGTCCTGAAGAGGCCAGAATTCTAGATGAATGTGGGATTCAGCAGGTCATGGTTGATACAGAAATTTTAGGAAAAGTAGATAGGCAAAAAGGTAAACAAACGATTATAAGTGATCATAAGATAGAGGATGTTACAAAATTAAAAGAGTTACAATTAAATCTTGAAATTATATGTAGAATAAATCCTTTTAATGAAAATATTTTCAATGAAATTAATCAAGCAGTTCTTGCTGGAGCCGATTTTATAATGATTCCAATGATTAAAAATATTGAAGAGTATAAATTAATTGTTGATCATATAGATAGAAGAACGAAAATAATTCCTTTAATAGAGACAACTTATTCGCTTTTTAATCTAAAAGAGATAATTGAGTATTCTAATATTAAACAAATTCATTTTGGTTTGAATGACTTATTTATTGACATTGGATATAAGAATTTATTTGAAATTTTATTTTCCGAATTCTTTTCATGTTTTATAAATTTTGCTGTTAATAATGTAGAAATTGTTGGAATTGGGGGGATTGGAAATCCTAAAGTTCCACTTAAGGTTGATTCGTTATTATTATTATCTGAATTTTTAAATCTAAAAAGTTCCAGTATTATACTTTCAAGAAGTTTTTTTAAAAATGGCTATGATAAGCAAAGTATAATTGAGGGGCTAAGGATGTTTGAAGATGTATTTAAGGATTCTAAAAAGTATAGGAATTTAGTTTTGTTAAAGGAACAAGTACAAAGATTAAATTAAATAGTATTATGATAAGAATATTTGATGTTTTAATGTTAATAGTTTTACTGCCCTTTATTATCCCAATATTTATTATTGTTAGTTTGTTTGCTTTTATATTTCATGGAAAATCAATTTTTTTCAAGCAAAAAAGATTAGGAATTAAAAAACAACAATTTGAACTTTATAAATTTAGATCTATGATTCATGGTGCGCAAAATTTAGGTACTGGTTTATATAGTTACGAAAATGATAATAGAATTACACCCTTTGGTAAATTTTTACGAAAATCAAGTTTAGATGAGATTCCGCAAATAATTAATGTTTTTAAAGGTGAAATGAGTTTTGTAGGGCCTCGACCAGCAGTTGTTGGAGAATTAGAGGTTGAAAATGATTTACCTCATGATACCGATGATCGATTTCTTTTAAAACCTGGTTTAACAGGTTGGGCTCAAATTCATGGGAGAGATAATTTATCTTGGAGGGAAAAAATTATTTATGATCTTGAATTTGTTAATGCATCAAGATTAAAAAGATTTTTTATTTGTATTTACACTATTTGTTTCACTCCATTCTATTTATTAAATTTCTCAGCGACTTATGAAAAGCAAAAATAAAAATATAATTTATTCAAATATTTTAGATAACGAAAAATCTGCTTTTGTTATTAATGAGCAAAAATTTAGTTCTAACATTGAATCGATGCTCTCAAGTTTTAAGGCCTTTTATCCGAATGTTATAATTGGGTATTCTTATAAAACTAATTATGTTCCATTAATATGTAAAATAGCGCATGATTTGGGGTGTTTTGCTGAAGTTGTTTCTGAGATGGAAGTGGATATGGCACAAAACGTACTTACAAATAAATCCAATATAATATATAATGGTCCTGTTAAAAGTATAGAATCTTTAAGGATTGTAATAAAAAATGGAGGGATTATAAATATAGATAATTCTTTTGATCTTGAAATGATAGATTTAATTTTAAAAGAAGAAAGTAATTTAAATTTAAAAGCAAAAGTAGCCTTGAGGCTTAATTTTTCATTTAATGAAAATGATTCTCGTTTTGGAATGGATGAGGATAATATAATTAGAATCAAGGAAGAAATTAAGTGTAAAGATAATATTGAACTTATTGGTTTTCACTTGCATTTGCCATTTAGGAGCATGGAAAGTTTTGATTTTAGAGTTAAAACTATGATTAAGGTTTTAGAAAAGAATAAAGATGTTGATTTGAAATATATTAATATAGGTGGTGGATTTTTTGGGGATATTTCAATAGAAACTGCTAAATCTTTAGGTATAAATAAGCCACCAAGTTATAATGATTATGCTAAATTAATTGGAGATCAATTGTCTGATTATTTTTCAAAAAATAATTATAATGAATGGCCTACTTTATTTATTGAGCCTGGGAGTTCAGTTGTTGCAGATGTTTTGGATTTTATTACAAGAATTCATACTGTTAAACAAATTGATAACAGAGATTATATTGTTACATATGCTGGTAGGCATTTGCTAAGTCCTACAAACAAAACAGTTGAAATGCCTGTAAGTATAAGTTTTTTTAATGAAAAAATTATTTGTGATAGTGAAACAGTAAATTATGTTGTTGCGGGTTATACATGTATTGAAGGAGATATAATAGGAAGGTTAAATTCTACAAAAATAATTGATAGAGAAAATTCATATATAATAGTCTCAAATGTTGGGAGTTATTCAATCGTAATGGGAAGTGATTTTATTCTGCCACAGCCAGCTATTTATTCTTTTGGAAATGATGGTTTAAGAATGTTAAGACAGTCAAAAAAAACTATTGATATAATCAATTCATTTATTTAAAAAAGTTAAGAAAGTTATGCTTTAGATGTTAAAACATCATAAGTAGTAAGGAGACCAAAAGTTAACAGGTGTAAAAAAAGGAAAGATACATCTTGGCTTTAATTCCTGAAAATAATATTTGACTTTACTTCAAGAACAATTATTTTAATGTGTTATTTCAAAAATCATCATATTGATATAAATAATTAGGATGAATTCAAAAATTTATCTTTCATCCCCTCACATGGGAAGTAGTGAACTCAGCTACATACAAGAAGCTTTCGATACCAATTGGATAGCGCCAATAGGTCCTCATGTAGATGGTTTTGAAGATAATCTAGCTATATATTTATCCGATGAAGTGCATGTTGGGGCGTTAAGCTCCGGAACGGCGGCCATTCATTTGGCTTTGGTTTTGTTAGGGGTCGTTCAAGGAGATGAAGTTTTGGTTCAAACACATACCCATATTGCCTCAGCCAATCCTATTTTATATCTTGGAGCAACTCCTGTTTTTATTGACAGCGAAATTGATACTTGGAATTTATGTCCCATTGCTTTAGAAGAAGCAATAGTAGACCGAATTGCTAAAGGCGCAACCCCTAAAGCAATTATCGCCGTGCATTTGTATGGGGTACCCTATAAAATTGATGAAGTTAGAACTGTAGCCGATAAATATGGTATTCCAATTCTGGAAGATAGTGCCGAAGCATTAGGAAGTAGCTATAAAGGCCAAAAATGCGGTACTTTTGGGGATATTGGGGTTTTATCTTTCAACGGAAATAAAATTATTACCACTTCCGGAGGTGGCGCTATCGTAACCAAAACTGCAATGCAGAAAGACAGAGCGGTGTTTTTCGCGACCCAATCCAGAGATGCTGCTCCCCATTACCAGCACAGTGAAATAGGGTATAACTACAGAATGAGTAATATTTGTGCGGGTATTGGCCGTGGTCAAATGGAAGTTTTAGACGATCATGTGGCTTTGCGTAGAAAAATGCATGCTTTTTATGTCGATTTATTCAAGGATATTGCAGCAGTAACCGTTTTTGAAGCTCCAAATGATGATTATTTTGCCAATTACTGGCTGAGTGCTATTACAATCGATGCTCAGTTGACCAATGGAGTAGATAGAGAGACATTGCGTTTGACTTTTGAAGCTGCCAATATTGAATCTCGTCCTTTGTGGAAACCCATGCACTTACAGCCTATTTTTTCAATGTATCCATATTATGGAAAAAAGGTAGCGGAAACTTTATTTGAAGATGGTTTGTGCCTACCTTCAGGCTCCAATCTTACCGATGCGGAAAGGGAACGGATTGCAGCTGTAGTGAGAGGGTTTTTTGTGGAGTAGTGAGTTAGTGAGGAGTTGCTCTGAAGAAGAGAATACGTTAGGCGGTGGGTCAAAGAAGAAAAAATCTTCTTTGACCCATTTTTATTTGGAGACAATTCAGATGGTGTTTTTTTTTAGATCTTAGTATGGATGAAATTTAGTAATCATACAGCCCACGGATTTGAGGATTTACGACGAATTTTTTTTAGTAGATTCTAATAGTATTTATTGGTTAAAGTATGAAATATATTAAAAAACATGTACAATTATGAAATTCTATTCCGTAATTGTATGCCAAACTAAACAATAATACAATATTTTTGCATTGGGTAACATACAAACATAAAGGATATAAAATAGATTTACGATATGACAATTGAGAAAACTGCGATTAAAGATTTGGTCATTGTTACTCCAGCGGTTCATGAGGATTCCAGAGGGTATTTTTTTGAGGCTTATAATAAAAGTAAATTGAGTGTGTTGGGAATCGACATCGATTTTGTACAGGACAATCAATCTTTTTCTAATAAAGGAACGTTGAGAGGGCTGCATTATCAAAATCCACCCTTCGCACAAACGAAACTAATTCGTGTACTCGAAGGTGAGATTATTGATGTGGCTGTCGATTTGAGAAAAGATTCTCCAACCTATGGGAAACATTTTTCAATACTTTTATCAGCGAAAAATAAAAATCAATTGTTGGTACCACAAGGTTTTGCGCATGGGTTTTCGGTCATTAGTGAAACGGCCGTGGTGCTATATAAATGTGATCAATATTACAATAAAACTAGTGAAGGTGGTATCAAATACGATGATGCTACTCTAAATATCGATTGGGGTATGGATTTGAGGGAGGCTATTGTATCTGATAAAGATCTTATTTTGCCTGATTTAGCTAATTGTAACAGCCAGTTTTAAGGAGGGTTATTGGGTTTAGGTTGTTGGTTATGAGTTGTGAGAAGTAAGGAGTGAATGGTGAGGAGTGAGTTATCGGTTTTCTGTTATCGGTTGTCAGATCTCTATTATGGGAGTGAGTAGTCTTTTTTAACCGCAAAGGGTGCGTGAATAGTGACTTGTGAGTTTTGGAAATCGTATATCGAACATAGTATATCGAATAGACAATAAATAGTTTTTTTGAAGAGAGTCTTTACTTTTTTTCTTGATAAAAAAAGTAACAAAAAAATCACTGCCTGAAAATTCAAAACTTAAAAACTACCTCAAAGCTCTGTTCCGCAGCCCGAGCCGTTCGCCTTTCAGGCTCAACTTGCGGACTGCTGCCACTCCGTTTTATCGTTGTTTTTTGACGTTTTTAATTTAAGGGCGGAGGAGAGAGTGGTGAGAAGTGAGAATTGAGCAGGCTTACAATTTTCGTTTTACCCCAGCCCTAAAGGGAGTCGAAAATTTAGAACTTGTTTTTGTCTCGACACTAAATAGAGCATAAAATTCAGAATTAAAGAAAAAAATATTTAAATTTAATTGAATTATGGAAGAAGATACTCGATGGAAACAACGTTTTGAAAATTACCTTAAAGCACTGGGACAGTTGCACAAATTCATAGCGAAAGATAATTTGAACGAACTGGAAGAGCAGGGACTTATTCAAGCTTTTGAATTCACCCACGAGTTGGCTTGGAATGTAATGAAGGATTATTTTGAATACCAAGGAAATACGACTATTACGGGGTCTAGAGATGCTACGAGAGAAGCATTTCAAAAAGGATTGATTCAGGACGGGACACAATGGATGGAAATGATAAAAAGTAGAAACCAATCCACACACACCTATAACGAAAGTACAGCACACGATATTAGAGATAGAATATTAAATTATTATTACGATTTGTTTGTATCTTTTAAAGAGAAAATGAAAGAATTTTAAAATGATACAATTTGGATTAAATCAGAAAGATATAGACAAAATAAATCATGTCTTTGCTACGTATGAAGGTATTGATAGCGTGATTGTTTATGGTTCTAGAGCGAAAGGGAATTTTAAAGCAGGTTCTGATATTGATTTAACCATCATCGAGAATTCAATAACTTTTCCAAAGTTTTTGGAAATAGAGAATGCATTAGATGATTTATTATTGCCTTACAAAATAGATTTGTCCCTAAAACGAAAAATATCAAATATTGATTTGCTTTCACATATTGACAGGGTTGGAAAATTATTTTACAAAAGAGGGAATAGTCTAGGGTAACGATGGGTTGTTGGATATGGGTTTTGGGTTGTGAAATTTTCGTTTTACCCCAGCCCTAAAGGGAGTCGAAAATTCAGAACTTGATTTTGTTTCTCGACTACGCTCGAGTTTAGGGTTATGGGTTTTGGTTTTTTTACTATAATTTGGCATACAAGAATAAGTGCTTTTTTTAGTTTTGGATAGAACAGATACAATAGTGTTACGCAGTAGTATGGTTTTATTTTGTATAGTGCGATATATGAAAACATTTTTTTGTTAGATACAATGAACAATAATTTATTATTTTGTATTGTCTGTCGAACAAAAATAAGTATTTTTGTGTTGTAAACAAAACAATATGGAAGAGTTAGTTGAGAAATTTCGTTTTAAATTAAGTCTTACTTCAACGGATTTCGTTAGGAGTTTGGGGAGTGATATTAATTGGAACGCAAGATTAATAGGGGTTAAAGGGGCAAGAGGTGTTGGGAAAACAACAATGCTCTTGCAGCATATTAAAATGAATCTGACGAAGGTGTTAGATAAGACATTGTATGTGTCTTTGGATTCAATTTGGTTTAGCAATAACACACTGGTCGATTTAGCGGATGATTTTGTAAAAAAAGGAGGTGAGTATCTTTTCTTAGATGAGGTACATAGATATGACAACTGGTCGCAGGAGTTGAAAAATATCTATGATGATTACCCGATGCTAAAAGTCGTGTTTACAGGGTCTTCTTTGTTGCAAATATTGAACGCTAGAGCTGATTTGAGTCGCAGGGCTATTACTTATACCATGCAAGGGCTTTCGTTTCGTGAATATCTTAGTATTGAAACTGGACACCATTTTGATACATTGACTTTAGAGTCTATTTTGAGTAATCACTCAAAAGAATCGGCTTTGATTAATGCAAAGGTAAAACCATTGCAATATTTTGATGCTTATCTCAAGCAGGGGTACTACCCTTTTTATAAAGAAGAATTAGATTTGTACGTGCCTCGTTTGGAAGAGGTTATTAATATGATGCTTGAAATTGAGTTGCCTTTGTTGCGAGGTTTGGATTTGGCTTATGTTAATAAAATAAAGCAATTGTTGCTTATTATTTCCGAATCAGTACCTTTTATCCCTAATGTGAGTAAATTGAGTGAAAAAATTGGAATTGCCAGGAGTACTTTGCTTTTGTATTTTCATTATTTGGCTGAAATTGGTCTTACTATCAACTTGTTTAAAGAGTCGGGTGGTATTAGTAAACTACAGAAACCGCTTAAAGTGTATTTGGAAAACTCAAATTTGATGTATGCTTTAACTTCGAGTGCTGCTAATACTGGAAATATAAGAGAAACATTTTTCGCAAATCAGCTCGGGTATACCCATAAAATTATGTATTCTGACAAGGGTGATTTTTTGATAAATGAGAAGTATGTTTTCGAAATTGGCGGAAAAGATAAGTCGATGAAACAAATTGAAGGTATTGAAAACGCCTTCATCGCAGCCGACGGTATTGAGTATGGTTTTCAGAACAAAATCCCATTATGGTTGTTTGGTTTTTTATATTAATTCGTGAATGGTGAGGAGTTAGGAGTGAGTAGGCGTAAAATTTTCGTTTTGCCCCGTTCCTAAAGGGAGCCGAAAATTCAGAACGTAATTTTATTTCGACACTAAGGGGGAGTAGTGAAACGTGATAGGTAAAGAGTGAGAAGTGTCCTTCGACAAGCTCAAGATGACAGTGAGGAGTGGTCAGTGTTCAGGAAATAGTGTTCAGGGGATTAAGAGTGAATAGTGTCCTTCGACAAGCTCAGGGTGACAGTGAGAGGTGAGAAGTTAGAGGTGAGGAGTTAGGAGTGAGAAGTTAGAAGTGAAGCTTGAAAATTGAAAAGATTATAAATTAAATGAAGAAAATATTAGTTACAGGTGCCAAAGGGCAATTGGGTTCGGAATTACACGTTTTGGCTGTGGATTATCCGCAATTTGAATGGGTTTTTACCGATCGGGAGGAACTGGATTTGTGTGATTTAGTCCATTTAGAAACTGAGTTGGCAATCATTAATCCTCAGATTATCATTAATTGTGCGGCACATACCGCTGTGGATAAAGGAGAATCGGAGTTTGAATTGTCGGATGTGTTGAACCATCAAGCCGTTGCAGTGATGGCAAAATGGAGTCAGGCCAATGACTGTAAATTGATACATGTCTCTACCGATTATGTTTTTGACGGTACTGCAGCTACTGCTTTGACCGAGACTGCTGCAACAAGTCCTATTAATGTATATGGAGCGACTAAGCTGGCAGGGGAAAAGGCTTGTCTGCAAGAAAATCCAAATTCAATTATTATCCGAACTTCTTGGGTATATTCCAGTTTTGGAAATAATTTTGTCAAAACGATGTCCCGATTGATGCAAGAAAGGGATAGTTTGAATGTGGTCAACGATCAAATAGGAAGTCCTACTTATGCGGCTGATTTGGCTCAGGCTATCATGACCATTCTAACCCATGTGTATTGGCAGGCAGGTATTTATAATTTTTCTAATGAAGGGGAAATCAGTTGGTATGAATTTGCTTTGGCGATTCGAGAAATTGGCGGTTTCGATTGTGAAATCAGTGGTATTCCATCGTCGGCTTATCCTACTCCGGCGAAACGCCCTCAATATTCTTTATTAGATAAAACCAAAATAAGAAATACTTTTGGGGTTGAGGTTCCGGATTATAAAGTGAGTTTGAGAAGGTGTATGGAGTTGATTGGAAGTGAGAAATAGTGAGTGGTGAGAAGTGAATAGTGGGTGAAATTTTCGTTTACCCCAGGTCTAAAGAGAGTTGAAAATTCAGGACGTAATTTTGTCTCTCGACACTAAAGGGAGTAGAAAATCTAGAATGTTATTTTAAATTAGAATACTTTAAATAGCACTACCAATGACTTTTCATTGAAAGTAAAAAAATAAGGCTTACTAATTTTCTTTTTTGCTTGATCAAAAAAGAAACAAAAAAATCAAGCCTGTAAATAAAAAGCTTAAAAACTACCTCAAAGTGCCGTTCCGCAGCCCGAGCCGTTCGTCCTTCGTCCTCAACTCGCGGACTGCTGCCACTTTACTTTTTCGTTGTTTTTTTATGCTTTTTATTTAAGGGCGGGGCTAGGAGTTTTAGGTTATGGGTTTTAGTGAGATGAGAACAGGTTTACAATTTTCGTTTTATCCGAGCTCTAAAGGGAGCGAAAATTCAAAACTTAATTTTGTTTCTCGACTGCGCTCGAGATGACAGCTGAGGGTGACACTGAAACGGTTCTCGATACAATTTTATACAACCGCTGTCGCTATTTTATAAAATCACTCGAACTGACGAATAAATTGAAATCATATTAAAAATATAGAATAAAAATGAAAAAAATATTAATTACCGGTGGTGCCGGTTTTATTGGGTCCCACGTTGTGCGACTTTTTGTAAAGAAATATCCGCAGTATCAGATTTTTAATTTAGATGCGCTTACGTATGCCGGAAATCTTGAAAATATTGCTGATATAGAGGCAGCACCGAATTATACTTTTATCAAAGGTGATATAGTTGACGCTTCATTTATTGATCAGTTATTTGCAGAACATCAATTTGACGGGGTTTTGCATTTGGCTGCCGAATCGCATGTGGATCGTTCTATCACGGATCCATTATCTTTTGTGAAAACAAATGTGATTGGAACCATGAATTTATTGAATGCGGCTAAGGCTACTTGGCAAGGGAATTATGAAGGGAAACGTTTTTACCACATCAGCACTGATGAGGTTTATGGCAGTTTAGGTGCCGAAGGATTGTTTACGGAGACCACCGCTTATGATCCTAATTCGCCTTACTCTGCTTCTAAAGCCAGTTCGGATCATTTTGTTCGGGCTTATGGCGAGACCTACGGTTTGCCTTATGTTTTGACGAACTGTTCTAACAATTATGGACCTTTTCATTTTCCTGAAAAATTGATTCCATTGTTTATCAATAATATTATTCAAAACAAACCCTTGCCCGTTTATGGTGATGGGAAATACACCCGTGACTGGCTTTTTGTAGAAGACCATGCCGTAGCGATTGATTTGGTTTTTCATGAAGGAAAAAACCACGATACCTATAATATTGGAGGTTTTAACGAATGGCAAAATATTGATTTGGTTAAATTGCTTTGCAAAATAATGGATGAAAAATTAGGTCGTGTAACAGGTACATCGGAACGATTGATTTCGTATGTAAAAGACCGTCCCGGACATGACTTGAGATATGCCATTGATGCGACTAAAATTAATAAAGAACTGGGATGGAAGCCTTCCGTTACTTTTGAACAAGGATTGGAAAGAACCGTGAATTGGTATTTGGAGAACCAGAGTTGGTTGGATAATATTACTTCTGGTGAATATGCCAGTTATTATGAAAAGCAGTATCGTTAGTGAGTTATAAGTTATGGGTTATGAGTTATGAATGATGATAGGTTAGAAGTCGAAAGTCAAAGGTCATAAAATAGTTGTCTCTTTTTAAGTTCTCGGTTCCCTAGAATAATAGACAGCAAATAACTAATAATGGGAAACCAACTTCTCGATACTATTTTATAAAATCGCGATCGCTAATTTATAAAATCACTACCATTGACGTTTTTTATTGCGTAGCCCTTCGACTGCGCTCAGGGTGACACAATGAATGTCATTTTATATTACTTTTTTTAGGATAAAAATTACATCTCGAAGAGACGAATACTATATATAAAACTAACATACGATAACAGAAAACACAATGAAAGGAATTATATTAGCCGGAGGTTCAGGAACCCGTTTGCATCCGTTAACGCTTGCTATGAGTAAACAAATGATGCCTGTGTATGACAAACCCATGATTTATTATCCGTTGTCTACTTTGATGATGGCAGGAATCAATGAGATATTAATTATTTCTACGCCTCACGATTTGCCTAATTTCAAGAAATTGTTGGGAGATGGAACCGCAATAGGCTGTCAATTCAGTTATGCGGAACAGGCCATTCCAAATGGATTGGCACAAGCTTTTGTCATTGGAGAAGAATTTATTGGGAAAGACAGTGTGGCACTGGTTTTAGGGGATAATATTTTCTTTGGATCCAATATGGATGAGTTGTTACAATCTAATACCAATCCGAAAGGAGGCGTTGTTTTTGCGTATCATGTTTCGGATCCGGAACGATATGGTGTTGTGGAATTTGATAAAAATCTGAAGGCACTTTCTATCGAAGAAAAACCATTGGAACCCAAATCCAATTATGCGGTACCCGGTTTGTATTTTTATGATAATTCTGTCGTGGAAATTGCCAAGAATATCAAGCCTAGTGCGCGTGGTGAATATGAAATTACAGACGTTAATAAAATATATTTGGAAAAAGGAGCCTTGAAAGTAGGCATCTTAAGCAGAGGAACCGCTTGGCTAGATACCGGAACTTTTAACAGCTTAATGCAAGCGGGACAATTTGTACAAGTTATTGAAGAACGCCAAGGATTGAAAGTAGGCTGTATAGAAGAAATTGCCTGGAGACAAGGTTTTATCACTGAGCAGCAACTAAAAGATCTTGCCGAACCTTTAAAAAAATCGGGCTATGGAGAGTATCTTTTGGGATTGTTGAAGCATAAGCTGTAGAGGACAGATTACATATTATTATTATTAAAACGGAACAAAAAATGTCCCGATAGCTATCGGGACATTTTTTGTTCCGTTTTACTCCATAAAATAGCGAAGTGTCGGGACGAACTGGCGAAAAAACTCGAGCTGACTAAAATTTGTTATAAAAAAACAATTACACCTAATGGGTTAGCCTATTTTATTTCTCGGATTAAATATGAATTTTGACTGATAACAAGGGATGTACTGCATCTCTTTTTTTATTTATTCGAATATTAAAGTAAATTGAATCAATAAGATTTTTTTTTCAATTCATTAAATGTTATTTTTGGTGTATTGTAAGGAATTAATCTTAAAAAAAAATACTTTGGGTACTACTAAAGACTCTGGTTCAGCGCCGCCAACTTCTACTTTTTTTTCAAGAGAAAACTTGAAATTCAGTATTCATAATTTGAGCTATCTGCCCAGATGGATTATCATTATGATGGATTTTTCGGTTTTAGTATTATCCTTTTTTTTTACTATTCTAATATTTAAGGGAACTGGACTAGACTATATCATTACGCCACATAGCTTTACATTCATATCTGCCTTATTTGGGATAAATGTTTTCTTTTTCTGGTTGTTTAGAACGTATTCTGGGATTATCAGACACTCTTCTTATATTGATGCCGTTAAGCTTTTGTTTTCACAAATGGCAGTTCTGGTGCTATTTCTTTTTTTTAATTTTGGGTACGAGTTGTTACATGGAGAGAAAGCATTTTTAAACACTGCTTTTTTCATAAACATCGTACTTTCTTTTTGTGGATTATTTTTATATCGGGTAATAATCAAACAAACTTTTGAGATCTATTTTTCAGAACAAGGAACAAACAAATTGATCAGAACCATCATTTACGGTACGGATGCCAATGCCATATCAGTAGCGAATGCTTTAAAATTTGAAACCCCTTCCCGATTTAAAATTGTTGGGTTTGTCGATAAAAATAATCAAAATGCAACCAAGCGTATGCTGGATTTACCAATTTTGGTTAAAAAGAAAAAATTACCCCCATTAATGCGTTCCGTTAACGCCCAAGCAGTTATTATTGCCGACAAAAGTTTGTCAAAAGAAGAGCAATTAATTATTGTAGACCAATGTTTGGAATTCAATTATAACGTATTTACAGTGCCATTAATTTCCGACTGGGAAAATCAAAAAGAAATTTCACAGAAAGTAAAGAATATCCAAATTGAAGATTTACTGGAAAGAAAACCTATCGTATTAGACGGTAAATCGATATCCAAACAATTAAAAGATAAAACCATTCTAATTACCGGAGCTGCCGGATCTATAGGGAGCGAAATTGTACGTCAGGTATTAAATTTCAATCCTAAGACAGTACTTATTTTAGATCAGGCCGAAACACCTTTGCATCATATGTATTTAGAAATGAATGCTTTAAATTCTGATTCAGAAATACATACTATAATTGCCGATGTAAGGAATAAAGAAGCGATGAATAATGTTTTTAAAACGCATCAACCTCAAGTTGTTTTTCATGCAGCTGCCTATAAGCATGTCCCTTTGATGGAAGAAAATCCTTCCCAAGCCATTCTTACGAATATTGAGGGAACCAAAAATCTAGCCGATCTGTCGTGCTTGTATAATGTCAAAAAATTTGTGATGGTATCTACTGATAAAGCAGTAAATCCAAGTAATGTAATGGGAGCCAGCAAAAGAATAGCCGAAAAGTATGTGCATTCCCTGCAATCAAAAAATCAAGAAGACAGAGGGAAAAATGCGACAAAATTTATAACCACACGTTTTGGAAATGTTTTAGGTTCTAATGGTTCCGTGGTTCCTTTGTTTACTAAGCAAATTTCTAATGGAGGCCCAATTACGATTACGCATCCCGATATCATTAGGTATTTTATGACTATTCCTGAAGCTTGTCAATTAGTTTTAGAGGCAGGAGCGATGGGTAATGGTGGTGAAATTTATATTTTTGATATGGGGAAACCCGTTAAAATTATCGATTTGGCCAAAAAGATGATTAAGTTAGCCGGTTTTATCCCAGATAAAGATATCAAAATACAGATCGTCGGATTGAGACCAGGCGAGAAATTATATGAAGAATTACTAAACGATACTTCAAAAACATTGCCTACTTATCATGAAAAAATCATGATTTCAGAGGAAATTTTGGATGAATTTGAAGACTTGAATGCCGCTATTGAAGAGCTGATACGTATTGCGAATCATTTTGACAATGATCAAATTGTAATAAAAATGAAAAAAATTGTACCAGAGTTCAAAAGTATGAATTCCACTTTTGAAGTATTAGACAAGCAAGAAAAGCATTTAGTGGATTGAAAAAAGGAAACCTGTAAACCTTATAAAATTTTCGTTTTACCCGTCTCTAAAGGAATTTAGTGAGAAGTGATGTTTTAATCTCTTTAGGTTTAATTCCTCGAAGCTCTGCTTCGTTATTTTTTGCCACAGATTTCACAGATTTTCACAGATTTTTTGTTCGTGTAAATTTGTGTTTTATTTCATGAATACCTCTGGGGCTCTGC
>NZ_SMLG01000016.1 GCF_004349195.1 Flavobacterium rhamnosiphilum | reverse complement strand
TTCAGAAAAAAGTGCGCATAACCAGACAATACGACGTGACTCCACCAGAGCTTACTTGTGCAGGAAATAAAGAAATTGAATGTAATGCAACAATTAAATTCGATGATCCAACAGCAAAAGACAATTGTACTGCGACTGCCGATATTAAAATAGAGGTTGTGTCAACTTCCGCAGACGGACTTACCCGCACTTGGAAAGCGACAGACGCTTGTAAAAATGTGTCAACTACTTGTAGTCAAACCATTACCGTGAAAAGTTGCGTTCACATCTTCCCGACTAATACTGACTGTGCTAGTTTTAGCAATGGAACTGCCGTTGGCTTACCTAAAGTATGTACCTCAGATAAAGACAATAATGGATTAGTAGATCAAAATGTAAATCCGGGTGTGTTCTTCTACTATTCATTTGTCACTGTCCCTCCGGGCGCCTTTACAATTGATGTAAAACAGATCAATGATAGTAAATTAGACAAACTGTTTACTATTCAGGGCTATAGTGATAATACTTCACAGATCAGATTGACCACTAGCAGTTGTGGAACAGTGTCATTTACTCCAAGCTTTATCGATAGCGGCTCAGGCGCAAGATTGGCTGGAACAAATTCAAGTAGTCTACCTGCAACGTATATTGTTTCCATAAAATACGAGACAAAATCAATCGTAGATGGCGATTACTCGGGTACTAATACCAGCAGTACGTATACTTTCGCAAGCTATGTTAACGGTTTACTAGCATCAGGAACTACCGGAACCATAAATGCAGAAGTTTGTAATACTGATTCTGCAATAGCTCCTATTGCACCGATAGCCAGTAAAACCGAAACTGCAGGTTTCACTGCCAGTCCGGTTCCTTTCAAAGACCAATTGACCATCAGATATGATTTTGATTACGTTTCTGATGTGAAAATTGAAGTATTCAATTCACAAGGTAGGTTAGTCCTTTCTAAAACGGATACCAATAGTTATTTGAACAAAGAAGTTACACTAAAACTTAATTCTAATATAGATAAAGCAGAAGTGTATGTTGTAAAAGTGACTACTAATCGTGGAAGCAGTGTGAAAAAAGTAATTTCTTCAAAATAGGTTGTAAATAATCATCTGATCCAAAAAATAAAACGGATTAGAGTATAAGATTAAACCTCGAAAGTTTTTGCTTTCGAGGTTTATTTCTCTTTTTTTATTGAATTTAAAGTTGTTTTATAAATGACTTTTTGGTCGATAAAAGGATTTAGTTTCCTATACTAAAAATATCCTTTTGATGATGGCGTACTTCATAAATGTGTTTATGAAGATGTTATGTTTTTCTTTAAGATTTTATTTCCCAAGTCCGCTAGTTTCCTGCTTTTTAATAACTATGGTATTAAAACTTTATTATCATGGAAAATAATACACTTTTGGCGTTTTTCGAACATTTGCCTAGCAAAATAAAAGGTTGCTTTTTATCGAAAAACACGATTTCTAAATTAGGTTTTCGTATACCTAATTTATCCTATTTTAGCCCTAAATCACAAAATACGGTTCTTACAAAACGGTATTCCCATAATAGCCTTTCAAAATCATGTCATGAGGGATTATTCCTTCCTTTTAGAAACTGGGCAACATTTTTATCAATATGTTTCTTGTTTTTTTCTTCACACATTTTTGGACAGTTTGCCAATGTAACACCACCAACAGGTGGATTCGCTATTGATGGAGGTTTAAGAGCCAATACACCTATCATTGGTCAGGGAGATTGGTATCCCGGAGATGGAGGTAATGGTGGATCTGTTTTTGGTATTAATGGTGTGCCGGCTACCAGTCAAACAAGCGGGCGTGCATCTGGCGAGAACTTTAATGGCAATGACAACGTTTTTACAGAAGGCAGTAAATTCAATAATTATGTGTCAGATTTGAAATGGTTTACAAATTCAGCGCCGAATAAAAACGATATCAACAATGCGCTGTATCATATAGCACGTGACGGCAATGACGACCAATGGATCTTTATTTCCGGCGATCGTTTGTCTCCTGATGGAACCAGCTATATTGATTTTGAATTATTGCAAGGTACCGTTGATCAAAATAGCAACGGAACTTTTACCGGTACCCCGGCAGCAGGTAAAACCAATGGCGGTGGCAGAACAGAAAATGATATAGTCATTTCCATGGAATATTCCAGTGGCGGTACAAAGCCTAATGTATTCATCTACCAATGGAAGGAAAGTGTAATTAAAGGTAAGTTGGTGTGGTCTTACATACAAGTGCCATCTACCTCAGATTTATTAGCCAATGCATTTGCTGAAACTAATAGAACAGATCCTGAATTGGATGTGCCTTATTTAGCATTTGGCCTTAACACGTATCAACAATTTGCTTTTGTAGAAGCAGGTGTTAACATTTCTTATCTTTTAGCATTAGCGGGGGAATCTTGCAGCGGTCTTAACATAAAAACGCTATGGGTCAAAACAAAGGCTTCCGATTCTTCGACCGCTGCCCTCAAAGATTTTATAACTCCTATTCCTGTGGATTTAGATTTTGGTAGCACGGAAATCACTCCCATTGCGGCAACATGCGCAGATAATAGTACACCCCAGCTCCTGTCTGCAAAACCTCCTGGCGGTACTTTTAGTGGACCTGGGGTTAGCTTGAATAGCATTGACGGCAAGTATTATTTTACACCTTCCATTGCCGGTGCTAGTACTAGTGATGAACCCCATGAGATTTTCTATGAAAGCGTCGATGGTAGTTGTACAGGATCAATTGATATTATAGTGCATGCATTACCTACTATTACCGGTACTCTAAGTGTATGTGTAGGTTCTACGACAACGTTGAGCGGGTCACCTACTCCTGCTTCATCTAATGCTTGGGCATCTGCCACTCCTCTTGTCGCAACTGTTACCAATGCAGGTGTGGTAACAGGAGTGTCTGCTGGTACATCTGTCATCACATATACCAATAGTGATGGTTGTCGAAACACAGTTACTGTTACGGTAAATGCCTTGCCTACAATTACTGGTACTCTCAGTGTATGTGTAGGTTTAACGAGACAGCTGACAGGATCAGGTTCTCCTGCTTCCTCTAATCCTTGGGTGTCTGCGACTTCTAATGTCGCTACTGTTAGTAATACAGGTTTGGTAACTGGAGTATCAGCCGGTACCTCTGTTATCACATATACCGATATAAACGGTTGTCAAAAAACAGCTTTAGTGACGGTAAATGCTAGTCCGGAAATAAAATTAAAAATAACCCAGCCGACACTTTGCGGATCATCATCAACCGGAAGTATTGAGGTGTGTAATCCAATTCCTGGGGCCACCTACACATTATTATTAGCTGGTGTGCCGCAAGAACCAGTTATTAACACAGACGATGAGGGAGATGTAATATTTAGCGGTCTCGCTGCCGGTTCTATCCCAACTGTTAAAGTTGTAACTGCAGCTGGTTGTAACGCAACTTCCACTTGTAATGATGAGGATACCACGGATTGCCCAGCACCATCACCACCACCAGCTGCTAAAACTACCGAAGCCGTTGCGCCGATAGAATCAAAAACTGAAACCGCAGGTTTTACTACGTACCCTGTTCCTTTCAAAGACCAGCTGACCATAAGATATAATTTTGATTATAAATCGGATGTGAAAATCGAGGTGTTTGATTCGCAAGGTATTTCGGTGCTGTCTAAAACCGATGCCAATAGTTATTTGAATAAAGAAGTAACGCTTGACCTTAAATTGAACAGAGGAAGAGACCAAGTGTATGTTGTGAAAGTAACTACCAACAGAGGAAGCAGTACTAAAAAAGTGATTTCTTCCAGATAGTTTTAAAACTAATTTTAACTAAAAAGCATCCGCCTAAAACGGATGCTTTTTTTGTGCGCTAATTCGATATGCGATTGTCTAATAGTTAGTTTAACCCATAGGATGTGATTAAAAAAACGTCAGTTCGATTCAGGCAGTTCGTACCGTCACTTCGTCCCGACGCTTCGGGATTTTTGCTTGAAATAAGATGTTTTGAAACGGGAGTTTAATAAGCCAAAAAGTATCGAGAAGCTTTTCATCACAAAAGCTTCCGCCAGGCATCAATGTGAAGTCACCCTTTGGCTTCAGTCCAAAAAGTATTCATGTGTGGAATCAATTTTTTCAAGGAATTACCAATTCAAAAAAAAAATATCATGCTGCTCTGTAAACCTGCCTTCTGGCGTACAGCCTAACATTATCAGGTGTAATTTAAGTTCTTTTTCCATTTTTAAAAAGTACATTGTTTTTTAAAACAAACTTTGGCACAATTCATGAATAGAGTTTTAAAGTATAAATTATTAAAGCTATAACGAATGAAAAAAATTACCTTATTTTTAGTTTTCATCGGGATGATGACACTACAAAGTTGTGAAGTAACTGAAGTATATGATGATGTGGATAATGGTCCTAGAACAGAAGTGTTTGAAGTTACAACTTCATTCAATTCAAATAATAATTATAGTCGTTTGGTAGTATTCGATCCACCACTTTATTCCTCTGATTCTGTTTTAGTATATCATTTGTACGATACTGTAAATGGGCAAGACATTTGGAAGCTAATGCCTCAAACGTATTATTTTAGTGATGGTGGAGAACTGGATTTTAATTTTGATTACACCAGATATAATGTTAATATTTTTCTTTCCGCTAATTTTAGTCTTACTACTTTAGAGCCAAGTTGGACGCAAAATCAAACTTTTAGAATTGTAATTATACCAGATGGTTTTGCCAAAACAGTTGACAAAAAAAATATTGACTCCGTAATGTCAGCATTAAGCGTTAACAAGAGTGAAGTTAAGAAAATTGATTTGTAAAGTATGCTTTATAGATACTAAAAAGACATGCGGATAACGCATGTCTTTTTTATTGGTCACAGAAATAGTTAAAACTATGTACTTTTAGTGCATTTCGCTTTAGCTTCTAAAAATTTCACCGCAGATTCGCAAATTATTTATCCATCTTTGATATGTTTAATTTGCGAATCTGCGGTGAAATTTTTTTTGTTCCCGTTTTAACCGTGCAGACTTTGAGTCTGCCAACCAAATCTATGGACTTTCAGTCCATAGTGGTTTAGTTAAGTCAAGTTTTGAAACGTTTTTTGCAGTAGAGTTGTAGTGATTTTTGAAGGTAATTCTTTATATACAAAAGGTTAAAGTGTTTACTGTTAGTTTTTTAATTTTAATTTTTTCGTACCTTGTATTGTAATTGAATTTCAATGTATAAAATTTTTAGTCATGAAAAAATTAATTTTATCCTTTGTCTTTTTAGCTACCGCGCTGTTTAGTATGCCTCTGTTTTCTCAAATAGAAAGTAGACTGGTAGCTTTGGGTATACCGGGTGATAACCTTAATCTTTATGCAGTATTGGATATTTTTCAAAAATCAAAAACTTTAGAAGAATTTGAAAGAGCAATTAATGATAAAGATACCAATATTAATAATCTTGATTTGAATAATGATGGCTATGTGGATTATATTCAGGTAGCTAGTTATAGAGATGGGGATTCGTATTCAATAGTCCTCCGCGTGGCGGTAAATAGGATTGAATATCAGGATGTAGCAGTTATAGAAGTTAATAAAAATAGATTTGGAAAGGTTGTTATTCAAATTATAGGTGATGAAGAATTGTATGGTGAAGATTATATTTTGGAACCTTCATCAGGGGATGATTATACTCCAAATCCGGGTTATTTAGGTTATGAAAGAACGTACACGGGTAATTATTGGAACGGTGTTTTGTATGTTAACAATTGGCCAATAATAATCAATTTATTTTCTCCGTCATTTGTAATTTACATATCTCCATGGCATTGGGGATATTATCCCTCTTATTGGCGAGCGTGGACTCCCATTTATTATTATAATTATTGGGATTACCATCGTCATTATTATAGAAATGATTTTTATCGCAGAGTGGGATATGTAAGATATCCGCTTACGCATTCGTATTATTATTCCAGAAGGAATAGCTCTCCAGTAGTAAGGAGAAACCGGATAAATGATGCTTATAGAGAGACGTATCAAGGAAGGGATTTTAGAAGACCGGAAGGAACAGTTCTTCCTAGAACTCGAGAACAAATGAGAGGAAACCGTTCCGTAAATCCTCGAACTTCCCGTTCAGTTCAGCCTATGACACCTACAAGACGTCAAAATGTAGAAGAAAACCGCCAGCGAAATCCTTCGTCAGCGCGTCCAGTTCAGCCTACGGCACCAACAAGACGTCAAAATGTAGAAGAAAACCGCCAGCAAAATCCTTCGTCAGCGCGTCCAGTTCAGCCTACGGCACCAACAAGACGTCAACCGGTACCAAGAACGCGTCAAGATAATCCTTCAATAACCCGACCTGCGCCAGCGAATCATCAACGAAACGAAGGAACTCGTTCTGCTCCATCAAGAAGACCTATGGAAAAAACGCCGCCGGCAAGAACGAATAACCCTTCTCGTGGTAAGGATAGAAATTAATTCAAGATTTGAATTAAATAAAAAAGGCTGTGTTTTTTTAATGACACCGCCTTTTTTTATAATCGTATTCCGGGAGGAAGCAGTTCTTTGTAAATTGGATTTTTTTTGAAAAACACAACTATTTTGGGAAGAATAGGAACAACTTTTAGTTTTCGTTCAATGGCAATCTCCATGATGTTTTTTAGAAAATTAGAAATGAATTCTTCGTTTTCAAATGATTCGGGAAGATTTATTTTTGTTAAAAATATTTTTTTCTCCTGAAATGAATATTCGACAGAAACTAATCCTTCGTCTACCATAGTTTCAAATTGTCTTGAAAAAGTATTGTCTTTGATTTCCATAATGATTCCTGCTTCCATAATAATTAACTTTTGATTCATTGGTATTTCTGCCAATAGTATTTTTGATTTGGTACTAAGGCTCTGTTAAAAAATAACTGATACATTTTGTCTCGTTCTTTAGCTCTTTTTCTGCAAGGTTTTTTGGTAAACCCAAAGTGCATTCCCATCATTTTTGTCATTTGGCGAAACAATATTTACAAAGGTATTGATTTGATTTTCAATATCAAACGATTTCCGGTTGTATCTGGTTATTGCGTTTTCTTTGTCAGTGAATACCCATGGTCACGATGTTTTTGCTTCTTCTTTTTTCTGTAAAAGTAGTATTGTTTAAAATGTGTACTATATCAAATTTTAAAGGGGTCTAGTTGCAATAATTTTCGAATAAAATGGTTGGCTCATCCAAAATTTGATAGGCTTCTTGAATTCAATTTTAATGCTATAGCAGTCATAAAGTATTGATAATATAAAGAAGAAACTCGAATGAGTTCCAATAAAAAAAGTATTTTTATATAAAATTCGAGATAATGAATTGGAATATTGTTGTAAAGTAGTTATGAGTAAAATACCTGTTTATCTAATGCCGGGATTAGCGGCCAGTACTGCAATTTTTGAACGGATTGCGCTTCCGGAGGATACTTTTGAAATTCATCTTTTGGAATGGGAAATTCCTCTTGATAAAGAGTCTTTAGCGGATTATGCGAAGAGAATTACTGAAAAAATAAAACATCCGAATCCCGTTTTAATCGGAGTTTCGTTTGGAGGTATTTTGGTACAGGAAATGGCTAAATATGTTGAAGCTCAGAAAGTAATTGTCATTTCGAGTGTCAGAAGTAATTTGGAATTTCCCAGAAGAATGAAAATTGCAAAAACTACCAAAGCCTATAAATTAATTCCCATGAAACTGATTGCAAATATTGAAAGCCTTGCCAAGTTTTCCTTTGGAGAAAAAGTAAATCAAAGACTCAAGCTTTACGAAAAATTTCTCTCGGTTCGGGATATTCGTTATTTGAATTGGGCGGTTGAGCAAGTGATTTTATGGAACAGAACCGTTGTTGACGAGAATGTAATTCACATTCACGGAGATATGGATGATGTTTTTCCTATGAAATATATCAAGAATTGTATCGTTGTAAAAGGTGGGACGCACATTATGATTTTGAATAAATACAAATGGTTGAATGAAAATTTGCCTTCCATTATATTGGGAACAGAAAAGAAGTAAACGCACTTTTATAACTACATGAAAGGCATAAAAAAGAAAAGATGAAGTTAATTAATAAAGTTGCCTTAATGCTTACCGTGATTTTTGCGAGTGGTGTATTTATTTTTGCCGCTAAAAATCCGACAGAAGAAAAAGAGTTGAAAAAAGAAAATAGTGTTGATTTTCCTGTAAAATTAGATTTTGCAGGCGAAGAAACACCTCTGAAAATATCGGATGTTAAAGAGCGTTTGGATAGAGAGTTGCTGGTAAATGTAAATCTGCATGCTTCCACTATTTTGGCTATAAAAAGGGCGAATCGTGCTTTTCCTGTAATTGAGCCTATTTTGAAAAAGAACGGTATTCCGGATGATTTTAAATATCTGGCAGTTATTGAAAGTGGACTGGTGAATGTGGTTTCGCCAGCAGGAGCAAGAGGAATTTGGCAATTTATGCCGGATACGGCAAAAGAGCGCGGAATGGAAGTCAATGAAAATGTGGATCAGCGCTATGATTTAGAAAAATCAACTCAAGCGGCCTGTAGTTATTTTTTGAGTGCCAAAGGAAAGTTTGGTAGCTGGACCTTGGCGGCAGCTTCTTATAACGGAGGAATGACGGGTGTGAATAAACAAATTGATATTCAAAAAGTGTCAAATTATTATGATTTGTTGCTTACGGAAGAAACGTCTCGCTATGTTTTTAGAATTTTAGCCTTGAAAGAAATCATGGAGAATCCAGTAAAATATGGTTTTACCATTGCTCCCGAAGATTTATATGGAGCTTTGCCAACTCGAAAAATAGAAATCGACAGTTCTATTACGGATTTGGCTGATTTTGTAAAAGGGCAAGGGATTAACTATAAGATTTTGAAGATTCATAATCCTTGGCTTAGAGAAACGAAATTAATAAATGATACCGGTAAAAAATATCAAATCGAAATTCCGTTAAAAGGGTATTAACTATTTTTTTAAACCATATAAGGCATTTAAGAAAATATGACTGTCCGTTACGAATGCCAAAAAAAACATTTCAATCTCTGTATTAAAATTAAAACTTACAAAAATACTTTGTAAATACCTGTAAATGTTGAGTTTAATAAAGAAAACATTATGATTCTTAAACAGTGAGGTTTAGAGGTTAAGAGATGCTGGCTGGCTTTGTTTTGTTTTAATAATGAGATTTTTTTTAAACAAGAAATAAAGATATCAAGCGGCATTCACGACATTCAGTAATTTTTTTAAGAATTTGTTGAAAAAATTGACTCTTAATCTCATTGTTGATGATAGTAAAAAAAAATAATCACGATCCGTTTAGCGGACAGTCATATAAGAAAATATAACCCACGTAAAAACTAAAATCAGCAAATGCTTAAATGAACTTATATTTCTTATATGGTTAATAAAAAAATGGGGAGTAGTTTTGTTTTCCAAAAATTTAGGACATAACCAAATAAAAAAGGGTCAAATGTGTATCATTTGACCCTTTTTCGATAATTATAAAAATTATATTTTCTTCATTTGTTCTTTCATCATGACAATTTGATCTTTCAACATATTCTGTTTGTCTAATTTTTTGGCTTCATTCAATAGCGTAGTAGCCTCTAATTTTCTTCTGCGTGTCATGGCAACTCCGGCTAAGTTTAATTTGGCTACAGCCAAATCCATATCCATTGATAATCCTAGTTCAATCGCTTTTTTGAAATATTTCTCCGCTTGATTGATATTTGTTTGCGAAAGCATGATTCCGTGTAAGTAATTAAAATATCCCTGTTGTTTTTGTACCAAAGCCGTTTCCGGGTTTTTGATGTAAGCCAGCCATTTTTTGGCGCCTTCAAAATCTTGTTTTCTTAGTTTTAAGAAGGCTAATAAGATGAATTCGTTTTTAAAGTAAAGGAAAATAGGAATTGCACTCAATAATATAAGGAAGATTCCATTACCGATATTGCTTTCTGTGAATTGCCAAATGCCAGTAATGATAATTAGTCCGGCGATAATAAGTTTAATATTTCTGTGAAACATAGTGTGATTATTTTAAGATCACAAATATAGTAAAATGAATTGAAAATATTTTTACAAAACTGCTTGTGAGAAAAAAAAGTCTTTGTATATTTGCACTCGGTTTTAGAATAACAGTTATTCAAAAACAGGAAGACATATAAATAAGATTTTAAAGATACAAAGCAATGAGCAAAAGAACGTTTCAACCATCGAAAAGAAAAAGAAGAAATAAGCACGGATTTATGGACAGAATGGCTTCTGCAAATGGAAGAAAAGTTCTTGCGCGTAGAAGAGCTAAAGGAAGACATAAATTGACTGTTTCTTGCGAACCAAGACACAAAAAATAATGTTTCTATAAACATAAATAAGGCGTTACTTTTTTTAGTATCGCCTTTTTTTATACCTATTCGTTAAAAAAAGTTTAAGATTTACAGTTAAAGGGTTTGAGTTCAGTAACTTTAATCTTTTAAAAGCAACAACTACACAACACAATAATACCATACAATGCCAAAAGATACATCCATAAAATCAGTTTTAATAATAGGTTCAGGTCCTATTGTTATTGGTCAAGCGTGCGAATTTGATTATGCAGGATCACAATCTGCCCGTTCTATTCGTGAAGAAGGAATTGAAGTTATTTTGATAAACTCCAATCCGGCAACAATTATGACCGACCCAACCATGGCCGATCATGTTTATTTGAAGCCATTAACGACGAAATCAATTATCGAAATCCTTAAAGCACACCCTCAAATTGATGCTGTTTTGCCTACGATGGGTGGACAAACCGCTTTGAACTTGTGTCTGGAAGCAGATGAAAAAGGAATTTGGGAAGATTTTGGAGTACGATTAATCGGGGTTGATGTAAACGCCATTAATATTACCGAAGACAGAGAGCAATTTAAACAATTGCTTCAAAAAATAAATGTGCCTACTGCACCTGCAAAAACGGCTACTTCTTTCTTGGAAGGAAAAGAAATTGCACAGGAATTTGGTTTCCCGTTAGTAATTCGCCCTTCGTTTACATTGGGTGGAACTGGAGCTGCTTTCGTTCATACCAAAGAAGAGTTTGACGAAAAACTTTCCTACGGATTAGAAATGTCACCCATTCACGAAGTGTTGATTGACAAAGCTTTAATAGGTTGGAAAGAATACGAATTGGAATTATTGAGAGATAAAAACGACAATGTTGTGATTATCTGTTCTATCGAAAATATGGATCCAATGGGAATTCATACCGGAGATTCCATCACGGTTGCACCAGCAATGACATTATCAGATACGACTTTCCAAAAGTTACGTGATATGGCAATTTTGATGATGCGCAGTATTGGTAATTTTGCAGGAGGCTGTAATGTACAGTTTGCTGTTTCGCCAGACGAAAAAGAAGACATCGTTGCTATCGAAATCAACCCTCGTGTGTCTCGTTCCTCTGCATTAGCATCAAAAGCAACTGGTTATCCAATTGCAAAAATTGCTTCTAAACTGGCTTTAGGATACAATTTAGATGAATTGGAAAATCAAATCACCAAATCAACTTCGGCTTTATTCGAACCGACTTTGGATTATGTGATTGTAAAAATACCACGTTGGAACTTTGATAAATTTGAAGGAGCTGACAGAACGTTGGGACTTCAAATGAAATCCGTTGGGGAAGTAATGGGAATTGGACGTTCGTTCCAAGAAGCCTTGCACAAAGCCACACAATCATTGGAAATCAAAAGAAATGGTTTAGGAGCTGATGGAAAAGGATATACCAACTACGAGCAAATTATAGAGAAATTGACTTTTGCAAGTTGGGATCGTGTTTTCGTGATTTATGATGCTATCGCCATGGGAATTCCATTGAGCCGTATTCATGAAATTACCAGAATCGATATGTGGTTCTTGAAACAATATGAAGAATTGTATGTTTTAGAGAAAGAAATTTCTAACTATACTATAGAAACTTTGCCAAGAGAATTGCTCTTGGAAGCCAAACAAAAAGGGTTTGCCGACAGACAAATTGCACACATGATGAGTTGCAAGGAAAGTCAAGTGCATACGTTGCGTACAGACATGAACATCAACCGTGTGTTTAAATTGGTGGATACTTGTGCGGCGGAATTCAAAGCAAAAACACCTTATTACTATTCGACTTTTGAGGCCGAAATAGAAAAAGCGGACGGAACACGTTATGTTGACAACGAAAGTGTTGTAACAGACAAAAAGAAAATAATTGTTCTTGGGTCAGGCCCAAATAGAATTGGACAAGGAATTGAGTTTGATTATTCTTGTGTTCACGGTGTTTTGGCAGCCAAAGAATGTGGTTATGAAACGATAATGATTAACTGTAATCCGGAAACGGTTTCGACCGATTTTGATACAGCGGATAAATTGTATTTCGAACCTGTTTTTTGGGAACATATTTACGACATCATCCAACACGAAAAACCAGAAGGTGTTATCGTGCAATTAGGAGGACAAACCGCCTTGAAATTAGCCGAAAAACTGTCTAAATACGGAGTAAAAATCATAGGAACCAGTTTTGATGCATTGGATTTAGCCGAAGACAGAGGACGTTTCTCTGATTTGTTAACGGAATTGAACATTCCTTTCCCACAATTCGGAATTGCGGAAACGGCGGATGAGGCTTCTGCTTTAGCAGATACTTTAGATTTTCCATTATTGATTCGTCCTTCGTATGTGTTAGGAGGTCAGGGAATGAAAATCGTAATCAACAAGAAAGAGTTGGAAGAGCACGTTATCAACTTATTGAAATCGATTCCAGGGAATAAATTGCTGTTAGACCATTATTTGGCAGGAGCAATCGAAGCGGAAGCAGATGCGATTTGTGATGCGGACGGAAATGTGTATATCATAGGAATTATGGAGCACATCGAACCTTGCGGAGTTCACTCTGGAGATAGCAATGCTACTTTACCTCCTTTTAACTTAGGAGAATTTGTGATGCAGCAAATAAAAGATCACACAGTAAAAATTGCTAAAGCTTTAAAAACAGTTGGTTTAATCAACATTCAGTTTGCTATAAAAGACGATACGGTTTATATTATCGAGGCAAATCCTAGAGCGTCTCGTACAGTTCCATTTATTGCAAAAGCTTACGGAGAACCTTATGTGAACTATGCGACTAAAGTGATGTTAGGACACAATAAAGTAACCGACTTTACTTTCAACCCACAATTGAAAGGATATGCCATAAAGCAACCGGTTTTCTCTTTCAGCAAGTTCCAAAATGTGAATAAAGCATTAGGACCAGAAATGAAATCAACAGGAGAAAGCATCTTGTTTATTGACGACTTGAAAGACGATCAATTCTACGAATTGTACTCCAGAAGAAAAATGTATTTGAGTAAATAAAAACTTGAATTTGTTATAGTAAAAAGCCCCGAAATTTCGGGGCTTTTTGCATTTTTATTTGTTTTGTGTTTTAAGCGATGTTTTCGAGACCGCCCGGAAACGGCCTGTACGCATAATAATGCAAGACTTCTTCGATCGCTGTTTTTAAGGCTTCGTTTATGGGAAGTAAAGTAGTGGCCAGTCTGTTATCAATTTGCGAGAGTTGCATATAATAATCGGTAAAAACAGGTACGTAGAGTCCTTTGCTAATGGCTTCTTCGGCCGTATTGTAGTTTTCTTGTTGTCCTTCTTTGATTATTTTGCAAGTGGCTAATCGTAGTTTGCCGTATTTGTCTCTACTGGCAGCATACCCAAAAAGCCTGCAAATTAATCCGCGATAGCGATAGTTGCTGCAACTTCCCATGTTTCTGTCAAGAACAGTGAGTGGTCGGTACAAATGGCAATTGCTATCGGATTTGTTGTTTAGCTCGACTAACATTTCCTCAGCTTTACCGTTTAAAAATAAATACAATGCCCACGGTAAAAACTCCAAAGGTGAAGCATTGATGTCCGGAGTGGAACAACACTTGCCACAACCGTTGCGACACTGTAAATGAGTTTCTGATTGGAACACCGTAATTTCATTTTCAAGACGGTCAAATAATTCTTCAACCAATCGAACTTTGTGTTCTATAGACATTAATTTTTTTTGTAAGGTAGGCTATTAAAAACCGTTACAGGGATAATGCCGTTTTACTTACCGTTTATGGAGTTGTTTTTTATAGATACAGCTAAAGATTTGTTTTTGAGTGTATAAACTTGAATTGATGTAAAAGGAAGATTCGTGTTTTTATTGTGATCTATACATGCGGTCAGGGCTTTGCGATGGTGGAGAATTTTAAGAACAAATGCCTAATTAAACACTGATGCTAAGATGCATAAATGTCCAATTAAGCACTGTTGCTCTACTATTCTAAATCTCAGTTGAGGTATGTTTTATTTAAATGTTGACGCTGCTTCCAAAATCAGCGCTGTTACTTCTTTTGGGTGAGATGCCAAAGAGGCGTGTCCTGAGTCAAGATTAATGATTTTTTTAGGATTCATTCTTTCTGCCATTTCTTTCTGAGTTTCTGGTGGTATCATATTATCATTATCAGAAATTTGATACCAACTCGGTTTATTTTTCCAAGCAGGTTCACCTGCTTCATCTCCAAAACATTGACCATGGATCGGTCTTTGCGCTAAAGACATTACCAAGGTATCTTCCTCATTTAAGTCTTGGCAAAAACTTTTGTGGTATTCATCATACTTAATCCATAAAAAACCTTTGGAGTCTGGGTAAATACTGGCTCCACCTGAACCTGCCCTGCGTCCTAAAAGCGCACCTAAACTATCTCCTGCGTCTGGAGCAAATGCAGCAATGAATACCAAGCCGACAACTTTTTCGTGGTTTCCAGCTCCTGAAATTACAGCGCCACCATATGAATGTCCCACCAAAAGAACATTGCCTTCTTGTGCATCAATTAAATCGTTTGTTTTATTGATGTCGTCTTGCAAAGAAGTTAAAGGGTTTTGAACGCTACGCACTTTGTAGCCTTCTTTTACCAATGCAGGAATTACGTGTTGCCAATGGGAGCCATCGCCCCAAGCACCGTGGACCAAAATAATGGTCAAATCTTTTGTTGCCATAATTTTTTTTTTTAATTGTTGAAACACAAAGCTACCCACTTAAATTTCAATAGTTGTTAACTTAAGTTAATTAGTAGCAATTCGTTTTCTTATTCTGCTAAGAGATTGTGGTGTAATACCTAAATAGCTTGCAATGTGTTTTTGATGGATTTGTTGGAAAACCAATGGATTTTCTTTTAATAGATTCTTATATCGTTTTTCAGGGGTATAGTATAGTAAGTCTTCTATTCTTTTCTTCGCATCAAGATATAATTTTTCCGTCATTTTTCGACCGAACTCTTGCCAATAAGCTTCTTTGTTATATAATTTTTGTAAATCATCCTTATGTAATAGCAAAAGTTCTGATTTGTGAATTGCTTGTATGTTTAAATTTGATTTTTTGTCACACAATATGCTTTCATAATCGGTAAAGAACTGATTATTGAAATGGAAAATAAAACTTACGTCATTACCATTTTCATTGATATAGAAACTTCTCATCGAACCATTTTTCACAAAACCAATATACTGACATTTCTCTTCCTGTTGCAAAAAGAACTCTGATTTTTCAAGCGTAATACTTTTTAATAGAGAAAAAAACGTATCAAAATGTTCTTCATCTACTTGAAACAGGCTGCCATATTTTTGAAAGTTATCCGACATTTTTTATCGCTATTAAATGGAAATTAAAAATAGAACAATTTAGGGATAACTAAGTTATTGCTTTGTAGTTACCAAATATTTTCTTTAAAATATTAGGTAACTAAACATAAAAAAAATCCCCAATCACGGGATTTTTAAATAGTAACATTCTGTAATTATTTCTTCTTCAATTTCTCCTTGAAAAAATCAATGGTTCGTGTCCACGATAAAGTGGCGGCTTTTTCATCGTATCTGGGAGTCGTATTGTTATGAAAACCATGATTCACACCTTCATAGAAATAAGCGATATGTTCTACTTTATTCTTTTTTAGTATGGCTTCAAAAGCAGGCCAGCCCTCATTTACACGGGTGTCTAAACTGGCATACTGCGCCATGATGGGTGTTTTTATTTTTTCGGCTTCTTCAGCAGTGGGTTGTCCGCCGTAATACGGAACTGCTGCGCACAAATCTGGGATTTTGACCGCCATCATATTGGCAATCCAACCGCCAAAACAAAATCCTACCACACCAATATGTCCATTACAATCTTTGTGTGATTTCAGGTATTCGTAGGCTGCAATGAAGTCTTCGAGCATTTCTTCGCGGGTGCGTTTTTTTTGTAATTCCCTTCCCGCATCATCATTTCCGGGATAACCGCCTAGTGGCGATAAAGCATCCGGCGCCAAAGTGATGAATCCTTCCACAGCGGCTCTTCTTCCTACATCTTCAATATACGGATTCAGTCCGCGGTTTTCATGTACAACAATGATTCCCGGTAATTTCTTTTTGGTTGCCGTGGGTTGGGATAAAAGTCCCTTAATTTTTCCTCCGCCTTTGGGAGAATCGTAGGTGATATATTCTGATTTCAACCTTGGATCTCCGGGTTTTATCAAGACAGAATCGATATAATTGGGTGTCATAAAGCTAAGAAGTGACGGAAGCGTAAGCGTTCCTACCGCAAACAAGGATAGTTTCTCAACGAATTGTCTTCTTTCAATTTTGTTATAGGCGTAGTCATCGTATAAGTCAAATACTTCCTGACTGATATCTTCTTTGGTTAGTTTTTTCATAGCATTTATTTTGATTCAACTAATTTAGGAAAAAAAGCGATTGTTTTATCAAACTCCAAAAATCCCGATTTAAGGAATTTGCAATTATAAATTCACTTTTAAGTTTTTTCTTCCTTTTTTTTAAAAAATAATGATATTGATTTCTTTTTTTTACTATTTTAGTAAAGGATTAAGCTTGGGATTAAAACACAATAAATGTTCTTTAGATTCGCATTTTTTAAGGCTATTTTAAAAAAAAAATCTTTAAAATCGCATTAATAAATAATTGGCATATTGGAAAATATAGAGGTGTTATTCTTTTAAATGGTATTAACTCAGTCTTTCTAACATAATAATAGGTATGAAAATAGCGTCATTATTGTACAAAAACAATATTTTTTTCAAAGAAAGAAATAATGAGAATATGAATTTCAATGAAGCCCAATTAATAATTGGTTTCGGATCAAGGGAGTTACTGTTTCAAGACAATTCCTTTAATGAAATTAGAAATAAATTTCCAAATGCCCAAATTGCATTATGTTCCTCTGCCGGAGAAATTTTTGAAAATGAAGTTTTAGACAACACAATCTCATTGGTTGCTCTTCAATTCAAATCAACTTCTTTAGAAACTACACAAGTTCGTATCGATGATTATTCTTCCAGCTTTGAAGCGGGTAAAGCACTTATTCAAAATTTTACACAAGAAAATTTAAAACTCATTTTTGTGCTTTCTGATGGCGGAAAAGTAAACGGGAGCGAACTGGTAAAAGGAATGAATTTTTCTAAAAATAATGGGGTTTTGATAACAGGCGGCTTAGCCGGCGATGGAACAAAATTTGAAAAAACAGTTGTTGGGTTAAATCAAAGACCCGAATCAGGAAATATTATTGCGATAGGTTTTTATGGGGATAAATTGGTTTTGTCTCATGGTTCATCAGGGGGTTGGGAAACTTTTGGTATAGAAAGGACAATTACCAAAGCGAAGGCAAATGTTTTATTTGAAATAGATAATAAAAGTGCACTTGGCATATATAAAAACTATTTAGGCGAATATGCGGATGAGCTGCCAGAGTCAGCGCAGCATTTTCCGTTATCAATTAAATTAGAAGAAGATCAGGACCCTGTTGTTAGAGCTATTCTCTCCATTGATACCGAAAATCAAACGATGACTTTTGCTGGTGACATTCCGGAAGGAAGTAAAGTCCGGTTTGCGAAAGCAAATTTTGACCAATTAGTTGATGCCTCAACAGAGGCTGCAATTTCTTGTTTAGAAATGTCCAACGACAAGCCTAAATTAGCGATACTAATTAGTTGTATTGGCAGAAAAACAATTCTTGGAAATAGAATTGAAGAAGAAGTCGAGGCAGTGGCAGCCATTTTTGGAGACCATACCACACTTACCGGCTTTTATTCTTATGGAGAAATTTCGCCATTAAAACCATTGGAAAATTGTGAACTTCATAACCAGACCATGACCATCACTTGTATAAACGAAATAGACTAATTATGGGTTTTCATAAACTTTTGCAGAAACAAATAAAGAAACATTTGACTCTTGAATTTGCCGAAAATAATGAGTTTGAATCTTTTTTTAAGGCGATTAATGACTCTTATCTGACTTTTGAAAGAGATAGAAATCTGATGAACCACGCTTTTCAAGAAAGCGAAAAAGAATACCGCGAAGTTAATGAAGATTTAAAAAGCGAGGATAAATTAAAGGCACATACCATTAAAAATCTATATGAAAGCCTTCAGGAAGATGAAGAAAATTATGATACTTTTAATGAAGAAGAAAAGAACAATTCACTTTTTATTTCTAAATATATAAATGAACAAATTAGAAAAAGAAAAGAAACTGAAAATCGCCTTTCACGAACGGTTGAATTATTAACAACATTATTGGCCAATCTTCCGGCAGGGATTTTAATGGAAGATGAAAACCGAAAACTATTGTTCACCAATCAATCGTTTTGCGATGTATTTTCAATTCCAATGCTGCCCGAAACCATGATTGGAGTGGATTGCACCAACTCAGAAGAACAATACAGAAATTTGTTTAAGGAACCTGAGGCTTTTAGTTCCAGAATCAATACCATTTTAGCTAAAAGAAAGATTGTAACCCATGAACTTCTGGAGACGATTGACGGCCGTTTTTTAGAAAGAGACTATATCCCAATTTCTATAGGTAATGAATCTGAAGGTCATCTTTGGAGGTATGTAGATGTTACCCAAAGCATACAAAACAGGAATCTTTTGGAACAAAGTGAGAAACGGAGCCGACTGATTATGGATGCTTCGCTAAATGCGATTATAACGATAGACAGCAATGGAATTATTACTTTTTGGAACAGCCCTGCCGAAACTATTTTTGGTTGGGAGAAAGAGGAAGTATTAGGGAAAGATTTATCAGAAATAATCATTCCGGATCGTTATGTTGAAGCACATAACAGGGGAATGAAACATTATATGAAAACGGGTGACGGGCCTGTTTTAAACAGACATTTTGAAATTACGGCCATAAACAGAAACGGAAATGAATTTCCCGTAGAAATTTCTATAATTCCTATAAAACAGAATGGTGAAACATTTTTCTGTTCCTTTATTCAGGATATCTCGGAAAGGAAAAAAGCAGAAGAAAATCTAAAATATCAAGAAGAAAAATACCGAAATATTATTGCCAATATGAATCTTGGCTTAGTAGAAGTCGACAATAATGATATTATTCAATTTGCTAATCAGAGTTTTTCTGATATTTCCGGTTTTGAAATGGAAGAACTTCTGGGGAAAAGCACAACAGAACTTTTTGTTTCTCAAGAGAATTTGGATATGATGGAATCCAAAAGAGAATTGAGAGAAAGAGGCGTTTCGGATATTTATCAAATACAGGTCAAAAATAAAAGCGGAGAATTAAGATGGTGGGCAATAGGAGGAGCGCCAGAGTTTGACAGTGAGGGAAAACTAATTGGTTCTATTGGGGTTCATCTAGATATAACCGAACAAAAACAGTTGGAAATCGACCTTGAAAAGGAGAAAATAAAAGCTCAGGAAGCTTCGAAAGCTAAAGAAGCTTTTTTGGCTAATATGAGCCATGAAATAAGAACGCCGCTTAATGCAATCATTGGGTTTTTAAGAGAATTGGGAAAACAGGAACTTACGGAACTTCAAAAGAAATATATTGAAAACGGTTCCATTGCTTCGAAGCATTTATTGGCCATTATTAATAATATTTTAGATATTTCAAAAATTGAAGCAGGCGAGATGTCGCTTGATTATGAAGATTTTGTTTTTGAAAATGCTATAACTAACGTAATCAGCGTGCTTCAGTCTAAAGCAGAACAAAAAGGATTACATCTTACTGCGAATATTTCAAAAGTCATTCACCAAGTGTTAAATGGAGATGCCTTACGATTGGAACAAATATTGTTTAATCTTGTAGGTAACGCCTTAAAGTTTACACAAAAAGGAGAAATAGCTGTTAATTGTGAACTCATAAACGATACCGATACTTCCCAAGAAGTAAGTATTTCTATTTCGGATACAGGAATAGGAATGGATAAAAAATTTGTTGATACTATCTTTAATAAGTTTTCTCAAGAAGACAAAGCAATAACCAGAAGATATGGTGGTACGGGTTTAGGTATGGCTATAACTAAAGAGTTTGTTCAATTAATGAAAGGAAGAATTGATGTTGAAAGTGAAAAAAATAAAGGAACAACAATTCGAATTAATCTTAGTTTTAATAAAGGCAATGAAAAAATTATAAATAAGATACATGTTGATAAAGAGTCAATTCGAATAGACAATATATCAATACTTTTGGTAGAGGATAATGATCTAAATAGGATGGTAGCCCAAAATTCTTTACAATATTTCAATTGTAAAGTAACCGAAGCAGGAAACGGACTTGAAGCGCTCGAAATTTTGAGAAGACAAGATTTTGATGTTATTCTCATGGATATCCAGATGCCGGAAATGGATGGTATTGAAGCTACAAAAATTATAAGAAATGAATTTAAACTTACTACACCAATTATTGCCCTTACCGCAAATGTTTTTAAAGCTGAAATTGAAAAATGCAATGAAGCAGGGATGGATGACTATATAGCTAAGCCTTTTGATGAGAAAGTAATGATTGAAACTATTGCTAAGCATGTCAGGAATAATACGGCTTCATTGGCAGCGAATGCAAAAGAGATTGCTATTACCAATAAACTATACAATCTAAATTCAGTATATGATTTAAGTAGAGGTGATTTGAATTTTATAGATTCGATGATACGAGTTTTTGTAAAACAAACTACAATTATACTCGAGAAAGTAGCACTAAAAATTGCTAATAATGATTTTATGGAAGTGGGACAATTGATTCATGAAATAAAACCCAGTATAGAAATTTTCGGAATAATTTCCATTGTTGATGATGTAAAAGCTCTTGAAAAAATGATTAGGGAAACGCAAGACAAAGAGCAAATGGTAGCCCTTTTTGAATCAATAAATATAGTGCTGAAACAAGCTGTTGCTCAGATACAGGAAAATGAACTTTGTAATAAAGTATCAAGATAAGAGTATTAAGTATTAAGAAAAAAGCTTCTGGAAATCCTAGATTACAGACACAAATATTAGGCTTGATATTTAAACAAAAATTTCACAAATTTATACGAATTAATTCGGGTAAATTTGTGAAATTCGTGTTTGACTTTTTTCATGTGTGTTTCATTTCGCTTGGCTTTTATCAAAGTTTATCATCCAGTTCACGCCAAATTTATCGGTAAAAGTCCCAAAATAGCCGCCCCAAAATGCATCTTCCATCGGCATTCCCACTTTTCCGCCAGCGGAAAGCGCATTGAATAATTTATCGGCTTCTTCTTTGCTCTCTGCATTAATGGAAAGCGAAAAATTATTCCCGTAAACGGTTTTAGTTCCAAAGGATTCAAAGCTGTCACTTCCTGAAATAGCCGTTTCTTTACTAATAGGTAAGGATACATGCATTATTTTTTCTGCTTCTCCGGGAGGACAGGTTTTGCCGTCCATCGGAGGCATGTCCTTAAATTTCCCAAAATAAGAAAATTCACCACCAAATACTGATTTGTAAAAATTGAATGCTTCTTCGCATTTCCCATTATAGGTAATGTACGTGTTTACTGTTGCCATGATTGATTGTATTTAATTGTTAAACTTTTGTGTGTTGTTTTTCTTCGTTGTTTACCAAATGCCTTTTGTACCAAACAATTGCTAAATCAGCTACTTCAAGTAATTTTCCGGGTTCTTCAAAAAGGTGTGTTGCTCCGGAGATTATTTTTATTTCTTTTACGGATTCTAATTGATTGTATGCCATTTTATTCATGCCGATAACTGCAACATCAAGACCGCCTACAATCAGAAGAGTGGGAGCGGTTACTTGTGGCAATTCGGTAATGGCTAAGTCTGGACGTCCACCACGGGAAACCACCGCTTTTATTTTTTTCTTAAAATAAGCCGCCGCTCGCAATGCCGATGCAGCTCCTGTACTTGCACCAAAATAGCCTATGGGTAAATCTTTTGTGTTCTTATAGTCCATCAGCCATTGCGTCGTTTCTATCAATCGGTCACTCAGCAAATCAATATTGAATCGATTCTCATAAATTTCATCTTCTTCCTCGGTGAGCAAGTCAAAAAGGAATGTGCCGATGTTTTGTTTTTGGATCAACTCGGCTACCATTCTGTTTCGGGAACTGAATCTACTGCTGCCACTTCCGTGAGAAAAAATGATAATTCCTCTTGCATTTTCAGGAATTATCAAATCTCCTTTTAATGTTACAGATGATAAAGGGATATCTATATCTAATTTTTCCATCATTTCAAATTTTAAAAATAAAACCGCATCTTAAAATCATATTATTCAGTGCCAATGGGAAGACGTAACAATTGCATCACTTCCTCATCTTCCACTTGATTGAATTCTTCATAAAATCCGCCTACACCTCTAAAATATTTGGAAGCTATCAAATAGATAAACTCATCGGTATTTTTTTCAAATACAGGCACGGTGTCATAAGGTATTACAGGCGTGGCGACGATTATTTTTGCTGGATTTTTTTTTCGTAACATTGCGATACTGGCAAGCAAAGTATTTCCAGTTGCGATGCCATCATCTACCAAAATTATATTTTTTCCTTCTATATCCAGCGGTTTTCTGTTGCCCGCGTAGAGCTCATATTTCTCCTTCATTAATTTTCGCAGTCGGATAATTTCATCATCAATGTACTTTTGGGGAACATTAGGATGCTCATCAAGAATCATGGAGTCTGAGGAGACAGCACCAATCGCAAATTCTTTATTATTAGGATGTCCTATTTTTTTTGAGAGCACAATATCTAAAGGAAGATGTAAGCTTTTAGCAATTACATATCCCACAGGCACGCCGCCTCTGGGAACGGCAAGTATTATGGTGTTGCTATTCTGGTATTTTTTTAGTTTCTCCGAAAGCAATAAGCCGGCCTCAATTCTATCTTTTAAGATCTCGTTATACATAATAGGAAGTTTTATGTAAAAGAATAAAATTATGTATAAAGATATTGATTTTCAAATGATTGTGTTTCTTGTTTAGAGATATTTTAGCATTAAACTTCTAAATTAGAACAAAAAATAGTTCTTGAAAAAGAGTAATATTGACCAATTAAAAAAAATGTTTTTACACGTGAAAGAGTAGTGTTGTAAAAAAGGGTTGGACTAAGAAATGACTTATTTGAAAGATTAAATGACTTCTTTTTTATAAAGGGTTTTTTGCTATTTTTACTTCACAACAAATGGATAGAATAACTGGAATGAAAAATATAAATTCAAAAGCAAAGACAGACACGAATACAGGTTTTGGAACAAACGCCAATAATTATGGAGGGCGTTTTGTGAATAAAAATGGAACTGCTAATGTAGAGAAGCGAGGCATGCATCTTTTGCATCGCATTAGTTGGTATCACACCATGATTGATATGCCAAGATGGAAATTTATGTTTATTCTTTTAGGCTTTTACGTGGGTATGAATTTTGTCTTTGCCATTATATATTATGGGATTGGAATCGAACATTTGAACGGGATTGATACTACAGGTTCAAATTGGGTTCAATTTGGTCAGGCCTATTTTTTTAGTGCACAAACATTTACAACGGTAGGTTATGGGCACATCAGTCCTTCTGGATTTTTGACGAGTTCAGTTGCCGCGGCCGAAGCATTAATTGGATTGTTGAGTTTTGCAATTGCTACCGGTTTATTCTTTGGGCGTTTCAGTAAGCCCACCGCTTTTTTGAAGTTTTCACACAATGCCCTGATTGCTCCTTATGGTGAAACGAAGGGTTTAATGATTAGAATTACACCTTTTAAAAATACTAATTTTACTGATGCTGAAGCCAAAATGACTCTCGGAATGAGTGTGGAAGAGAATGGTGCAAAGACGAATAAATTTTATTCTTTAGCATTAGAATTGGAAAGAATAAATGCATTAACCTTAAGCTGGACCTTGGTACATCCCATAACGGAAAACAGCCCGCTGTATAATTTAACCAAAGAAGATTTTGATAGTATTCATGGCGAAATCCTTGTTTTTATAAAAACCTTTGATGATATGTTTAGTAATACTGTTGCCATTCGTACTTCGTATACTTTTGAAGAAGTTATTTATGGAGCAAAATTTGAACCTATGTACACTCGAAGCAATGATAATTCTAAAACAATCCTTGATTTAGACAAATTAAATGCTTTTACCAATGTCACTTTAGAATAATACAATAGTTTTCCAATTATTTCAAATTTTCAATAAAAATTTATTTTACATTTGTTTATTAAATTCAGGAAAATGGTAAACAATATAAAAAGTGTATTTAGTATAAAAGATCTTGAAAATCTTTCAGGAATCAAAGCGCACACTATACGAATCTGGGAGAAAAGATACAATATTCTTCAGCCGATGCGTACCGATACTAATATACGATTGTATGATTTGGCTAGTTTGCAAAAACTATTAAACATTACTTTACTTCATGATTACGGCTATAAAATTTCAAAAATAGCTACCTATCCGCAAGATAAAATCCCATCCCTTGTACGAGAAATAATTTCGAATAAAACGGCTAAAAGTCATGCTATTAGCGAGTTTAAGATGGCGATGATGAATTTTGACCAAGAATTGTTTTTTAATACATACAATTGGCTTATTGCAGAAAAATCATTTAAGGAAATATTTCTTCAAGTCTTTATTCCTTTGATGAACGAGCTGGGATTATTATGGCAATCGGATACGATAACACCGGCCCACGAGCATTTTATCAGCTATTTAATCAAACAAAAATTATTAATAAATACCGAAAAACTCCAAGTTTTAAAACAAACTAAAAAGGATAAAGTTTTTGTGCTTTCACTTCCTATGAATGAAATTCATGAACTGGGTTTGATGTATCTGAATTATGAAATTCTATTGCTGGGCTACAAAACCATCTACTTGGGTGAAAGTATGCCTATCAGTAATTTGAAAGATATAAAAAGGCATTTCAATTCTATTATTTTTGTTTCGTATCTCACGGTGCAGCCTGAAAGAGATATGTTAGATGGATATATTCAAAAAATGGCAGAGGAGTTATTGGATGAAAATACGGAGTTATGGTATACTGGACGTTTGGTGGAGTTTATAAATAAAGAAGGACTTTCAGACAAAATTTCTATTTTCAATTCCATTTCTGAATTAGTGGATGGGATTTAATTGTTTTGTTTAAACTTTTTGTATATTTGCTAAACAAATGAAAAAAACAATTACAATTATAGGTTCTGGATTTGCAGCTATGGCTGCTTCATGCTATTTGGCTAAAAGTGGTCATGAGGTTACTGTTTACGAGAAAAATGATAGTATTGGAGGCAGAGCCAGACAGTTAAAAAGAGATGGTTTTACTTTTGATATGGGACCAAGCTGGTATTGGATGCCGGATGTATTTGATCGTTTTTTTGCTGATTTTGGTAAAACAACAGCCGATTATTATGAGCTTGTAAAACTTTCTCCCGCGTATAGCGTTTATTTTGGAGTAAACGAATTTATTGCCATTGCTGATAATTTAGCTGAAATCGAAGCGACCTTTGAGGCAATCGAAAAAGGAAGCGGAGCAGTTTTAAATAATTTTATTTCTGAAGCCAAAAGTAATTATGACATTGCCATAAAAGATTTAGTGTACCGTCCCGGAGTTTCTCCTCTTGAATTGGTGACACCTGAGACGGCAATGAAAGTTGGACAATTTTTTAGTACTATTAGCCGCGATGTCCGCAAGAAATTCAAGAATGAACGATTAATTCAAATTTTGGAGTTTCCGGTATTGTTTCTCGGTGCAAAACCATCGGACACGCCATCGTTTTATAGTTTTATGAATTATGCCGATTTTGGTTTGGGAACTTGGCATCCAAAAACTGGAATGTTTGATGTCGTTCGCGCCATGGAAAGTTTAGCTTTAGAATTAGGCGTTACATTCAAAACAAATTCTAATATCGAAAAGATACTTGTTGAAAACAAAACAGCTAAGTCAATAGTGGTAAATGGAGAAACCATTGCTTCTGATTTGATTTTGAGTGGAGCTGATTACCATCATACGGAAACTTTATTGGATCAGGAGCATCGGGCGTATTCTGAAAAATATTGGGACAGCCGAGTTTTTGCACCTTCGTCATTATTGTTTTACGTAGGTTTTAATAAAAAAATAGAAAATATCTCGCATCATGCCTTGTTTTTTGATGTTGATTTTTATCAGCATGCCAAAGACATTTATGATGAACCGCAATGGCCAAAAGAACCATTGTTTTATGCAAATTTCCCTTCTTTGACTGATAAAACCGCAGCACCGGAAGGAATGGAATCTGGTTTCTTTTTAATTCCGCTGGCTCCTGGGATCCAGGATACTTCGGTATTGAGGGAAGAATATTTTAATAAAATAATAGACCGTTTTGAGACTTTAACGCAACAAAGTGTAAAAAATAATATCCTATTTAAACAGTCATTCTGTAAAAATGACTTTGTTTCAGCATACAATTCGTATAAAGGGAATGCCTACGGAATGGCAAACACTTTATTGCAAACCGCTTTCTTGAGACCAAAACTGAAAAGTAAAAAAGTAAAAAATTTATATTTCACGGGGCAATTAACCGTTCCTGGACCAGGCGTTCCACCAGCATTAATCTCAGGAAAATTAGTGTCAGATTTAATAAACAAGCAATTTTCAGATCAATAAATATGAAGCAATTATTTGATGATGTATCTTTCAAATGCAGTAAACTGGTGACTAAAAGCTATAGTACTTCATTTTCATTGGCGGTATATATGCTTTCCCCAAGCATCCGAGATGCTATTTACAGTATTTACGGTTTTGTGCGTTTTGCCGATGAAATTGTGGATTCATTTCACGGTTTCGATAAGGAAGAATTGATTAATGATTTCGAAAAAGAATATTATAAATCGTTTAATATGGGAATAAGTCTGAATCCTATTTTAAACTCTTTTCAGCAAACTGTAAAGCAATATAATATTTCCGATGACTTGATTCAGGCTTTTTTGAAAAGTATGAAATTGGATTTAGTGAAATCAGATTACGATAGTAAAGCGGAATATGATGAATATATTTATGGTTCTGCTGACGTGGTCGGACTCATGTGTCTCAAGGTTTTTGTTGCCGGAAAAGACCATAAATATGAGGAATTAAAATCCGAAGCCATGCGATTGGGTTCTGCTTTTCAAAAAGTCAATTTCTTGCGCGATTTGAAAGATGATACTTTAGTTTTGAACCGAAATTATTTTCCGGGAGTCGATTTAAATTCTTTTGATGAAAAGGCTAAAACTGCAATCGTTAAAGAAATTCAGGAAGATTTTGATGTTGCTTATCAAGGGATTTTAAAATTGCCTATTGAAGCGAAGTTTGGAGTTTACACGGCTTTTGTTTATTATAAAAAGCTTTTAAATAAATTAGAAAACATGCCTTGTCACGAAATTGGAACGGCAAGAATTCGTGTTTCTAATTATACTAAAGCAGGACTTTTGGCCAAATCCTTCGTGTCTTATAAACTGAAATTAGTTTAAATCAGGAACGTATTTAGAAGCGTTTATTTTAATTAAATAAAAAAACAATGATTTCCTTTTTAATATTTTTAGGCGTTTTTCTTTTCATGGAATGTGTGACCTGGCTGACACATAAGTATATTATGCACGGTTTGATGTGGTATTTTCATGCCGATCATCATCAACCCAAATATGCCAACGTTTTTGAACGAAATGACATCTTCTTTGTGATTTTTGCGATACCCAGTATTGTACTTTTTTACTATGGAGTAGAAGGTGGGATGAACTATCTTTTTTTCCTAGGACTGGGAATCACATTTTATGGATTCTGTTATTTCATGATTCACGATGTCTTAATTCACCAACGATTCAAGTGGTTCAAAAACACCAATAACAAGTATTTGATTGGATTGCGAAAAGCACACAAAGTGCATCACAAGCATTTGGGTAAGGAACATGGCGAGTGTTTCGGGATGTTGTTCGTGCCTTTCAAGTATTATAAAATATAACAATTCCATTTGGGCGTGACCCGCTGAAAAATCGGGTCGGGCTGTACGTTCCCGCTTTTTTTTTGACTACCCTGTCAGGGTTCAAAACCCTGACAGGGTAGTCAAAAAAAAGAGCTCCACTGCCATCCCTCACGCAACCCGCAGTTCGATACAATTTTCGATTAAAAAATAATAATTACCACAAATGAAACTTTATAAAAAAGAAAGCGTTCAACAGGTTAATGCAAGTTTAGAAGAATGTTGGGCTTTTTTTTCCAGTCCAAGAAACCTTCAGAAAATCACACCCGAAACAATGGGTTTCGAAATCACCGATTTCGATAATAAATCGATGTACGCGGGGCAAATTATACAGTACAGAATAACGCCACTTTTAGGGTTAAAATTGCCTTGGGTAACCGAAATTACTTTCGTAAAAGAGAACAGTTATTTTATCGATGAACAACGTTTTGGACCTTATGCGTTGTGGCATCACAAACATTTTTTTGAAGCTACTGAAAACGGAGTAAAAATGACCGATTTGGTTCATTATGCGTTGCCTTTGGGTTTCATTGGCCGAATCATGAATGCATTGGTGGTGAAAAATAAGTTGAAAACCATTTTTGATCACAGACGCGTTATGGTAGATCAACTGTTTAATGCTAAATAATGGTGAAACAAGAAGTATCCTTTTTTTGGTTCAGACGCGATTTACGTTTAGAAGATAACGTTGGATTATTCCATGCTTTGAAATCTAAAAATACTGTTATTCCATTGTTTATTTTTGATGATTCCATTTTGGATAGTTTACCAAAAAATGATCCCAGAGTAGGATTCATCCACGAATCACTTTCTAAAATAAATGCCCAATTACAAAAAATAGGAAGTTCCCTTTTGGTAAAAAAAGGAAAAACCCTTGATGTGTGGCAATCGCTTTTAGAAGAATTTGAGGTAAAGGAAGTCTTCTTCAACAAAGATTATGAACCGTACGCGATAAAACGAGATACAGTTATTTCTGAAGTATTGGAATCAAATAAAATAACTCCGCATTCTTTTAAAGACCAAGTCATTTTTGAAGAAAAAGAAATCACAAAAGCCGATGGATTGCCGTACACCGTTTATACACCTTATAAAAATAAATGGGTGGAAAAATACAAATCAATGGCTCCGGTTCAAGAATATGATACTTTCGATACATTTTCTAATTTTTATAAAAGTGACTTTGTTTTTCCATCTTTGAAACAAATCGGTTTCGAAGAAAATTCAATAAAAGTAAAGCCGCACAACTTAAAATTCATTGCAAATTATCAAGATATAAGAGATTTTCCAGCCTTGGATAAAACCTCCTATCTTTCACCACATTTGCGTTTTGGAACAGTAAGCATTCGGAAATTAGTCAATTGGGCATTTCACAAAAATGATGTTTTTTTGAGTGAACTGATTTGGAGAGAATTCTTCATGCAAATTTTATTCAGTTTTCCAAAAGTTGTTACCCAAAACTTCAAATCAGCGTATGATGGCATTCAATGGCGCAATAACGAAGATGATTTCAAACGCTGGTGTTCGGGAACTACGGGTTATCCTATGGTGGATGCCGGAATGCGTCAACTCAATGAAACCGGATACATGCACAACAGAGTCCGAATGGTGGTAGCGAGTTTTCTCTGCAAGCATTTATTGATTCAGTGGCAATGGGGAGAGGCTTATTTTGCCGAAAAATTATTGGATTACGAATTGTCTGCTAATGTTGGAAACTGGCAATGGGCAGCAGGAACCGGTTGCGATGCAGCGCCTTATTTCAGAGTTTTCAATCCGGAAATCCAACAAAAAAAATTCGACGAGAAAGGAATCTACATCCGTAAATGGATAAAAGAATTTGATTTAGGATACGGAAAACCAATGGTGGATCATGCTTTTGCCAGAGACAGAGCGATTGCCACGTACAAAGCCGGAATTCTGAAGTAAAACTATTATTGATTAGTATTTCTATTATTATTAACCCGTTGGGTGTAATTCAAAAAATATTTCTTTTTACCACATAGAAACATAGAAATGAAACTTATAATTAAAGGAATAATAGAAAACAGCACTATTTTTTGCATAGTTTGACTATGTGAAAAGTAAAACATCTATCAAACTCTTTTTAAATACTATAATTTCTATGTGGTAAAAATCAATTGCACCTAACGGGTTTTATTATTATTATTATTATTATAATGGGTTGCCACATTTTTGTCCTTCCTCGGAATGACAAATTCTATCTAACTATATAGTTAGAATGTTAAACAAAATTTAATGTATTTTTTAGACAGCTATAAATCATTAGCTTTACATTATGATGAAAAAAAATGTATTAATCAGCGGAGGTTCAGGATTTATCGGAAGCCATTTAACAGGCTTGTTGATAGCGAAAGGGTACTCAGTTTCCATCTTGAGTAGAAGTGAAAAACAAAACAAAGGTGACATTTTCTATTACAAATGGGATGTTATAAATCAGACTATCGAGGAAGAAGCGGTTTTAAAAGCTGATTATATAATTCACTTAGCAGGTGAAAATATTGCCGAGAAAAGATGGACAGCCAAACGAAAAGCAGCTATTATAGACAGTCGGGAAAAATCTACTCAGTTGTTGTATTCCGTTTTAAAAAAGAACAATAAAAAACTGGAAGCTTTTATTTCAGCTTCGGCCGTAGGTATTTACGGTGCCGTAAATGGCGAAGAGATTTGTTCAGAAGACACACCTCCTGCAAATGATTTCCTGGGATATACATGCCAGAGATGGGAAGGCGCTTTGGATTTTATTGAAAACTTAAACATTCGCACCGTAAAAATCCGTACCGGATTAGTATTAGGGAAAAATGATGGTTTTTTGAAGCGACTGGTTCCTTTATTCAAGTTTAGATTGGGTTCTGCATTGGGTTCCGGCAAGCAATACATGCCATGGATTCATGTTGATGATTTATGTAACATCTATTTTCAGGCAATTGTTGATTCAAATATGGAAGGACCTTATAACGGAGCAATGAATGACAATACCACCAATACTATTTTTTCTAAAACATTGGCACGTATTTTTGGATATTCTATTTGGTTGCCCAATATTCCTGCTTTTGTATTAAAATTTGCAATGGGCGAAATGGCAATAATTGTCTTAACCGGAAGAAGGGTGTCATCTGATAAGATTGAACAAACAGGTTTTCAATTTAAATTTAAAAATCTAGAAGCGGCATTAAGGGATTGTTTAGCAAAATAGATTTATTCTAAAACACAAATGAGTTGAGTGTTTACACTTTTAGATATTTTGCTGCGAACAATAAAAGGAATTTCAATCATAAAATCATCGGTGTTTAAGGGAAATTCAGCGTTAATTTCAATTCGTTTATCCACTTTTTTCAAGGTGCCACTAATACTTATTTTTCTAGTTCTGCCATGAATGGTAATTTTTCCATTTATTTTACATTCCTTAGCGACAGAATTGATGTTTTTTAAATCGAATTTATCGATTTTACCTTTAAAAACTGCTTTGGGATATCGTTTGCTTTCCATGTAGTTTTCATTAAAATGTTCTTCCATCAGATTTCTTTCAAATTTGAAATCTTTGATGTTCATCCAACAAGCAATCTGTCCCGTTTTAGTTATCAAAATACAGGTTGTTTTTTCATTCATTGCTTTCACTTCTTCAAATAATGGAATTGAAGCTTCAAAATGTATGATACCTCCATATGTCACCATTTTTTCTTGAGCAATAGTTCTAAAAGCAATAATGAGTAATACTATTAGAGTAATTTTTTTCATAGTGGTTTATGAATTAAATTACTTAAAGTTACGAAATAAATAGAAGAAATAAAAGTATTGAGCCGTTGAAAAATTACTAAATCAGTTAATTTTTCAAGGATTTTTTAATCAGAAATTAGATCGTAATTCTAAATGTAATATTCGTAGAAAGGTAGTTTTTACGAATGAGACAGTTAATGGTTAGCGTAATTATAGTGCTAACTTAATGTTGTATTTTTTTAAGCTCTCAAATGATTCTTTTGAGGTGTAATCAAACTCTTCTTCGTGTAGGTCTTTTTCCTTTTTTAGGGCTATTTGTTTGATGCAATTGCAAAAGCGACGTACTTCATTAAGATTGGACAGAATTAATCCGGGAACAACCATGCTCTTGCCTTCTTTGTCTTTGGCGACCATAGTAAAATAGGATGAGTTACAGTGTTTGATTTTTCCCGTTTGAATGTTCTCGGCTTCTACACGAATACCAATAATCATCGAACTGTTACCTACATAATTGACACTTGCTTTCATTGTAACGAGTTCGCCTACTTCTATTGGTTTTAAGAAATTTACGGTATCTACTGAAGCGGTAACACAATAATTTCCCGAAAATTTTGAAGCGCAGGCAAAAGCGATTTGATCCAATAAAGACAAAATATAACCTCCGTGTATCTTTCCGCTAAAATTAGTGTGTGACGGCAACATCAATTCTGAAATGCTGATATTAGAAGATGCGACAGTTTTAAAGGTACGGTTCATTTATTTTATTTTAAAAGGAGAGTTTACCATTTTTACGTCTGTGATAAAATAGCGCGTATCGCCCCACCAAGGAAATGTTCTATAGCGTTCCACATAAGTTACCTGAACATATTTACCTTCCATATCTTTCAAATCAGTAATCACTTTTTCCTCACTGTCCATCACCGAAAAAGAGAAAATCTGTGCTCCGGAAATTCCTTGGCTTATTTCACCTTCCCAAGTTTTGAAAGCAACTCCTTTGCGGCTCACTTTTATTAATTCGCCAGAACGTACACCTTCGCTATACGTGGCATTGTATAAAAAAGCGAAATAACCGGCAACTGATATTACAAGTATTGCGGTAATAATCATTAAAAATTTCCTCATTTTTTGTTTAGTTTAAAAGTTGATTTTCGTCTTTTTCTGCTCGATTTAATATGCTTTCCGGAAGTGCTTTCTTCGCTTTGGCTCCCATTTTTTTTAATTTTTCTACACTCACAATCAGGTTTCCTTTTCCTTCCACCAATTTGTTCATGGCACCGCTGTATTCAATTTTGCTTTCGTCTATTTTTTTACCAATTTTGATTAAATCACCTACAAAACCTTCAAATTTATCATACAAAGCACCTGCTTGTCGTGCAATTTCCAAAGCGTTTTCCTGTTGCTTTTGGTTGGTCCACATGCTGTCAATCGTTCGTAAAGTAGCTAATAAAGTAGCTGGCGTAACAATGACAATGTTTTTCTCGAATGCTTTGTTGTACAAACTTGTATCCTCATTGAGCGCCATGGCAAAAGCAGGTTCAATTGGGATAAAAAGCAAAACGAAATCAGGACTTTCTATTTGATATAAATCGTGGTAATTTTTATTGCCCAATTGTTCTACGTGGCGTTTGATGGAATTGACATGTTCTTTTAAAAATCCAATTTTCATATCGTCATCTTCCTCATTGATGTATTTTTCATAAGCAGTCAAAGAAACTTTAGAATCAACAATCATCTTTTTGCCGTCTGGCAGATTGATGACAACGTCAGGGAAAACGCGATTTCCATCTTCGGTAGTGAAAGCTTGTTGCACTTCGTATTCACGGCCTTTCTCTAATCCTGATTTTTCAAGAACGCGTTCCAAAACCAATTCGCCCCAATTTCCCTGCATCTTGCTGTCGCCTTTCAAAGCTTTTGTCAAGTTGATGGTTTCCTTGCTCATTTGGATATTCATTTCTCGTAAGCCTAGAATTTGTTGGCGCAAAGCCGCATGATAATCAATACTTTCTTTGTGAGTATCTTCGACTTTCTTTTCGAACAAATGAATTTTATCCTGTAAAGGCGTCAAGATATTTTTCATATTTTCCTTGTTCTGTTCCGTAAATTTAGTGGACTTTTCTTCTAATATTTTATTGGCGAGATTCTCAAATTCCTTGGTGAATTTTTCCTGTAATTTCTCCACTTCTTCTTTTTGTTCTTTGTTGCGTTCCCAAAGATTTTCAAAATCAACTTCCTTTTTAGAAAGCTGGATTGCCAGACTGTCTTTTTCGTTTCGAATGCTTTCTTTCTCAGTATTGGTGCTTTCTAATTGCTTTTCAAAAGTTGTTTTGTCAACAATAATCTGCTCTTTCAGTTGATTGAATTGAGAAGAAAATGCAATTAGTTTTTCCTCTAAACTAATTTTTTCCAACTGGAATCGGGCAGAAAAAATGAGTTTGCCAATGAAAATACCAATGGCGAGCGCAACGATGAAAATCAATAAAAACGGAAGCATATTTGACATAGAATTTCTTTTTGTAAGTTTGTAAAAATAAACAAAAGTTTGCTGGTTTCCTTTCGGAAATCAAAATAGTATCTCAAGTTTTAGCATTCGTGGATTTGTAAATGTAGTTGTTAATTAATTTTATACTTTAAAAAATATGCAGGATAAATCTTTAAAATTGAATTCTCGTTTTTTTGCAATTATAGCTATTGTCGGTTGGTTTGCTGTTGTATTGCAATTGTATCTTATCATTATCAATCGTGTGGCTTCGCTTCCGGAAACAATTGTTCGGTTTTTTAGTTTTTTCACCATTCAAACGAATATTTTGGTGGCAATATGTTTTACTTTTCTTTGGCTGAAGCCAAAATCCAAATGGGGTTTGTTTTTTTTGAAACCTAAAAATACAACAGCAATTACATTATATATCACCATTGTAGGACTTGTTTACAATGCGATTCTACGATTTTTATGGGCTCCAACGGGTTCTCAAAAAGTAGTGGATGAATTGTTGCATTTGGTTATTCCACTATTGGTTTTGATATATTGGATTCTATTTGTTCCTAAAAAAACATTGGAATTCAAAGACATTTTTCCGTGGTTGATTTTTCCTTCGGTGTATTTGGTTTACACGTTAATTCGGGGTGCTTTTTTTAGTTTTTACCCGTATCCGTTTGTCGATGTGATTCTTTTGGGCTACAATACAGTATTGCTGAATAGCTTTTTTATGCTATTGGCTTTTCTTTTTTTTGGAACTTTACTGATTGGGATTGGGAAAATGAAACGAGTAAATTCAGAATCAAACGTTTCTACTGATAGTTGATTTTTTGAAATTAAATTAGTTTTAATCACGCCATAAAAAAAAGCCAGATTTCGTTGCTGAAATCTGGTTTTTTTTATGAAAAAAAATCAATTTTTATTCATCCAGTTTTATATTCCCTCGGTCTTCTTTATTATCAGGATGCTCATTCGGATAACGGTTAGGAATGATATCCGAGTTGTGATCTTTATTTTCTACCATTTTTTTAGCTTGTTCTTCGGAAACATTCGCGGTATCAGAACTTAAATTTTTAGGAGTACTATCCTCATTCTGTTTCAAAGTTCCGTCTATATTGCGTGCTCTTTGAACAATTTTTTGATTTCCATGTGCATCAGTTTCTACTTCTGTTTTCAAATGTGATACGTCGGAATTATAATCTTCAGGTAAGTTTTTACCGCTAAATCCTTCATTTGTATTTTGCTTATTGTTCGTTTTTTTTGAACTTAAATCGTTATTTTCCATGATGTTTAATTTTAATGATATAACATTAGCTATTATAATATTACGTCTTTTAAACGAGGTAATTTAATCATTTAACTTAGCTTTTGGTTTACACCAATAAATGTATCGCAATACTATTTTAAATCCAGCGAAAACAAAACTATCTTTGCACGCACAAATAATACAATAAAATGTCTCATTCTCACTTCATCATTCATAAACCTTACGGGTATTTGAGCCAGTTTATTTACGAATTAAAAAGAAAAAAGAAACTGTTGGGTGAATTATATGATTTCCCCAAAGGAACGATGGCTATAGGTCGTCTTGACGAAGATTCCGAAGGATTGTTGCTATTGACCACGGATGGAATGATGAGCGAAATCATTCGAAGTAAAAAAGTCGACAAGGAATATTATGTCCAAGTTGATGGCGTTATCAATCAGGAAGCGATCGAGCAATTGCAAAAAGGGGTCGAAATAGGTTTTAATGGCACGAAATACATCACTAAACCCTGCAAAGCTTTTTTAATTCATGAAATTCCTGCTTTTGGCGCAAGAGGAAAAAAGATACGCGATGAACGTCACGGTCCAACTTCCTGGGCTTCGATTACAGTCAATGAAGGAAAGTTTCGCCAAGTCCGTAAAATGACGGCAGCGGTTGGTTTTCCTACGTTGCGATTGGTTCGTGTTCGAATAGGAAACGTACATCTTAATGATTTACAGGCGGGAGAAGTTCTGGAAGTGTCTGATTTTACAGTCGATTCGAATGAAAAATAACAATAAAAAATAACAATAATTGCAATGTTAAACATCGTTTTAGTAGAACCTGAAATCCCAAATAATACCGGAAATATTGGCCGATTGTGCGTAGGTACCGAAAGCCGTTTACACTTAATTCATCCTTTTGGATTTGTAATCAATGATAAAAATTTGAAACGTTCCGGATTGGATTATTGGGTGCATCTTGATGTAACAGAATACCAGGATGTAGCCGAATGGAAAGCACAAATTCCTGATTTGTCTCGTGTTTTCCTGATGAGTTCCCATGCCGAAAAATCGTATTTGGAGAATGATTTTCAGGATGGTGACTGGTTGGTTTTTGGGAAAGAGAGTAAAGGCTTGAGTGAAGCAGTTTTAAACGAATTTCCCAATCACCTGACAATTCCGATGTCATCACTAATTAGAAGTTTTAATATCGCTAATTCTGTCGCTTTTGTTATTGGCGAAGCGAAGAGACAAATAACTAGTAAACTGTAAATTAGAAATAATAAGTTGTAAAAAAGTAAGGCGTTATTGTGGTTGAAATTTCATATATTTGAGTAGGTCATTCTGGATTGAATTGTGTTTTTTCTCCATTAAAACGTACTTTTTATGATTGATAAAATTACTCTTAGAAGCACCATTTTTAAGCATTTAGATGGTTTGGTTACTGCTCCCGTAGCGTATGTTTTGCATGAAAAAGGAGTGCTGTCCTATATTCTTGACAAAAAAGAAGTAACGCTTACGGAACTTACGGAACAGTTTAAAGCTAATGAAGGCTATCTCAATGTGGGGTTGCGTGTTTTATGTTCTCAAGGATTCCTGGATTATCATATCAATACCACTACGGACCAAATAAAATTCAGCATAAACGATAAAAGTGCGATTGCATTTTCAATGTTCTATCTGTATGAAGATGTGCTTGATTTACTGCATTTCTCGATGCAATTTCGCACGCGATTATTAGACGATTTTCCATTTGTCAGATTGGGTTTAATTTTCGATTTGTACGCAACTAATTATGGAATTTCATTTTCGAATGATACGCTGACCAATGAAATTCAACATCAGATTTTAATGCATATTGAAGGTTCTTTGGTTGGACCAATATTAGTGCGGTTGGGCATGAGCGGAATGTTTCATAAGTATTTTATGGAAATTTCCTTCCGTCCCGAAGAATTTCATAAGTCCCCCGAAAATTTCAAAATCATATTGGATTTCTTTGTTGATTTAGGTTGGTTTACCAAAAAAAAAGGCAATTATCAGTTTACGGAAAAAGGGTTGTTTTTCGCAAAAAGAGCAGCAGCTTACGGGGTGACGGTTTCCTATTTGCCTACATTTAGTAAAATGGAGGATTTGCTTTTTGGTAACCCAAATATCCTTCGAACGGTTGCCGAAGGTGAAGATGAAATTCATGTGGATCGCGAAATGAATGTTTGGGGAAGCGGAGGTGCACACGACACATATTTTAAAGTCGTGGATGAAATTATTATCAAATTATTTAACTTACCAATAGCAGATCAGCCCAAAGGAATTCTTGACATGGGTTGCGGCAATGGAGCGTTTCTGGAACATATTTTTGATGTTATTGAAAGACAAACGCTGCGTGGCAAAATGCTGGATGATTATCCTTTATTCCTTGTGGGTGCCGATTATAATCAGGCGGCATTGAAAGTAACCCGAGCCAATTTAATCAAAGCCGATATTTGGGCCAAAGTAATTTGGGGTGATATTGGTCGTCCTGATTTGTTAGCTGACGATTTATTGGAAAATTACAATATTGATTTGAAAGATTTGTTGAATGTGAGAACCTTTCTCGATCATAACCGAATTTGGGAAATGCCGAAACAGATCACCAAAGACAGAGTGAGTCATTCAACAGGAGCATTTGCACACAGAGGAGAGCGAATCAGTAATAGTTTGGTTGAAGATAATCTATTGGAACATTTTAATAAATGGTCTCCGTATGTTCGAAAATTTGGATTATTAATGATTGAATTGCATACGATTGCTCCAAATTTGACGGCTGCTAATTTGGGAAAAACAGCTGCAACGGCTTATGATGCCACACACGGTTTTTCGGATCAATATATAGTCGAGATTTCTGTTTTGCACAAAATAGCTGCTGAAGCGGGATTGTACCCGGATACTAATTTTTTCAGGAGATTTCCGGATGCTGCTATTGCAACTGTAAGTGTTAATTTGTTGAAAGGAGTTTGATAGGACGATTTTGTAGAATAAAAAAAATGAGGAAGCATCCAACTTCCTCATTTTGTATTAATTTATAGCTGTCAAGTTTTACAAGGATGGTGTAGGTGGTGTAGCATCTTGATGCACAAAATGGCTTAAAGTAATATTGATGTTTCCTGTTTCTTCATGACGCATATTATACATTGTAGGATAATTTCCTTCTTTTTCGAATATTGTTGGTTGGTTATATGCACTACTAAAGTACTTGGTTTCATCTTGCAAGAAGTTTAATGTTATCATTGGTTCCACAAAAATAATTTTTCCATCATAGGTGCCGTAAATCATAACATTAGTGAACGGTATATAATTGGGCGGTACTGGCAACCAGTGTTTTCCCATTTGACCTTCACCCGCTCCAATAGGAGTTCCGTAGTTTAAAGGCATATAACCACCAGTAGTAATAGTCATAGGAGGAATAGTAAGGGTGGTAGTAGGAGGAAAATTGTTAAATGCAGCATGAGTGGTTGCAGAATAGTTTGGAATTGCTAGTCGCTCTTCATTTGAAATCATATAGAAATGAAAATCGAAATGGGGTACTGTAAAAGAACCAGGAGGTCCGCCAGGATGACCGTGGTTCTGCCAGTTAAGCCCTATGTGCTGAAAAGGGGTTAATTGTCTGGCTTTAAGATGTAACGGAAGCACAGTTGTTGGTCCAGGACCTTCTATGTCAGGGAGTCCCTCTAATGCTCCGGGAGTCATTTCAATACCAATTTCAACCGGCTTTCCGCTAAGTTGATTCACACTAATCCAAGAACGTACAATACCGTTTCCGATTTCAACTTCGGGCCCTTTAAATACGAGAAGTTTGTCGGCACTAATTTTCGCGCTAAGAGATTTGGATGTGGTTTTCAGTGAATCATTGTTTAGCGGCTCATCTTGGGAGCAAGAAAAAAACAGCAGCAATGATCCAATCAAAATTAACTTTTTTGACGTGTAAAATAGATTTTCCATAATTAAATTTTTTAAAAATTGTTCTTAATGTTGAGGTTAAGAAAAGATTTGGGAAAATCTAAATTAAAGGAGAATAAAATTACTAAAATATATTTAAAACGCTGATAATCAGCGGGTATTTTTTTTAGTTAAAGATTTGTTAAAATTATTGTAATAATCTATGCCGTTTGTATTGTGATTGGTCTTGAAATTACCATAAATTTCGTAATAGTAATTTCTGTTAAAATTTGTTAAAAGGAAATTAGACTAGTGTTCAGTCCATAACCCATAACTTTTAACTCACAACTTCTAACTCCTCAACGAATAAGAAACTTCCCCTTTTCGCTATCAAAAACAATATGTTCATCTTTGAATAAGGTATTAAAACTTCCTTTACTGATCAAATTGCACGGCTCGTCTTGCACTACTGTTTCTGGCGTCATGATAATCATTTCGTCACTCAATTGTATCGCCATATCGATATCATGAGTAGAAAAAAGGATGCATTTTCCAGTTTCATGCGTCAGTTTTTTGAGTAATTTGAAAAGTGCCACTTTGTGTAACAAATCCAAATGGGTTGTGGGTTCATCTAGAATAATTAACGGAGTATCTTGTGCCAAAGCACGTGCAATAAGGACTTTTTGCAATTGTCCGTCACTTATTTCATAATGTTTTTTAGTAGCTAAATGACTGATTTGAGTGAGTTCTAAAGCGATATTCACTTTCTCGATATCATCAGCAGACAAAGTTCCAATCCAGTTTGTATACGGTTGACGACCCAAAGCCACTAACTCAAAAACGGTTAGATTGCTTGGTGGTAATTTTTCGGTAAGAACAATACTTAAATTTTGGGCTAATTCTAAAGGCTCGTAGGAAGAGATTTTTTTACCATTCAAAAAAGCATCACCGTGTAGCGGTTTTTGAATTCCGGTAATCGTTCGCAATAATGTTGATTTCCCAATTCCATTAGCACCAATCAAAGCAATAAGTTTTCCTTCTTGTAAATTCAAGTTGAGGTTTTCGGCAATGGTTACTGTCGATTTTTTGGTTTTATAGCCAATGCTTAAATTAGAAGTGGTAAGGATGTTATTCATTTTTATGGGTTGTAAGTGGTATGGAATATTTTCAAAAATTACACCATCGATTTATTACAATACGTTGCTTTTTCAAAATCCCTAATGTTTATTGATAGTATTGGAACATCTGGAAACATTAATTTCAGTTGACCAACTATTTTTTTTGAAAGATTACTTTTCTGTTCCGTTGTTCTACCTTCCATTATATTGGCAAAAATATGGATGAAATCATCTTGAGTGTTTCCTATATTATAATATTTAAAAGGATTAATTCTGACTTTTATGTCCCCGATATCAAAAAGGTTTGTCGATTCAGCGGTATCGTAAACCGCTTGGATAATTTCCTCCGGTGATTTCAAATTCAAAATATTTTCTGAACAATCAATTATAAAATGTGGCATAATGTTATATATTTTTAAATAGCTTGAATGTATTCCGGTATTTACAAAGATGATATTGAACACTGAATACTAAAATCATCCCATCATTTTCCTCTTTCGTACTAAAAGCCAAACCACGATGGGAGCACCAAATATAGAAGTTACAGCATTGATAGGCAAAGTAATTTCCATGCCTGGCATTTGTGAAATAGCATCACAAATAAGCATTATTGCAGCTCCTAAAAGTAATGTACTCCAATACAATACGGAATGGTCACTGGTTTTAAATATCAATTTTGCTATATGAGGAACTGCCAAACCAACAAAGGCAATTGGACCTACATAAGCGGTAATGCTGCCTGCTAAAATACTCGTTGCAAAAATGATAATCAGGCGTGCTTTTTTGAAATTCAGACCTAAACTGCGGGCATAGTTTTCGCCCAAAAGTAAAGCATTCAATGATTTGATACTAAAAATGCTCAAAAACAAACCAATTCCCACGCAAACGGATAAAATGAGGATCGATGTCCAAGACAAATTCCCAAGGTTTCCCAAAGACCAAAAAGTGAATTTCTGTAATTGTTCCGCTGAGCTGAAATAGGTTAATACACCCACAATCGCACTGGTAAAACTGCCAAACATCAAGCCCACAATTAATATGGCCATTGTATCACGCAAACGCTGCGAAACTAATAAAACCAATAACAAAACAGCAGTACTTCCTAATGTAGATGCCAGAACTATTCCGTAGGAAGATAACAAAATTGTACTTAAAAATGACGGTAACAAACTAGCGCTCAATATAACAAATGCAACGCCCAAACTTGCCCCAGAACTCAGTCCTAAAACGTCAGGCCCTGCCAATGGGTTTCTAAACAAGGTTTGCATTAATAAACCACTTATCGATAATCCCATTCCTACTAAAACAGCAGTGATAGCCTTAGGTAAACGGTAGTTGATAATGATATATTCCCAAGTGGATTTACTCGCCTGACCACCCGTTAAACTGGTGTAGATTTCTTTAAAAGGAATCGTAATGGAACCAAGACTAATGTTTACAAAAAACAAAAAAATAAGCCCTAAAGTAAGCAATAAAAATAGAATCGTATTTCGTTTTTGGTGAGGCAATTTGTTCTTATTTAGCTATTAATGATTGTTATTTAGAAGTTTGTTTAAGGTAACTTCAGTTACTTGCAAAAAGTACACAAACAGATTCGGTTTCAGCTCCCTCTCTTCAGGAGGAGAGCGGAATTTAATTTAGTTTTTGTGCAAAAGTAAAAGTATAGTTTGGAAGCAATTCAGGATGGAAGATTTTAATATAATCCTTCAAAACCAAATCCGGTCGGCTTGGTGCTAACTCATAATAAATGGTACCGCCTTTTGCCCCTAATTTACTTTCAAAAGTATAAACATTTTTGCTTGTAAAAGCATCAAATTGTCTGTAATGTGGGTTGCTGTCCCCTAATTCGGATATTGTTTTAAACGGACCTGAAGCAATCCAGTAATCAGCATTTTTAGCTTTGTCTAATATGTTTTCAAACGACAAGCCCAGACTTCCGGTTCCTTCAACATTAGACCAAAGATAATTGGCTTTTGCATCTTTCATAAATTGTGCTACCCAGCTATTTCCTTTGGCAACAAACCATTGATCCTGATACATCGAACCATATAATACAGTTGATTTAGATTTTTCATTTGAAACTAATTTTAAGGCCTCATTGTAGTTCTTTACAATGGTATCAAAAAGTATTTTGGCTTCTTTTTCTTTACCAAATAATGCACCGTACAGTTTCAACCATTCTGCTTTTCCAAGAGGGGATTGTTCCATCCAATCGCCCTGGATCATTACTTTTAAGCCGCTTTTTTCTAAATTTTTGATCATTGGGTTGTTATTGTCTACGCCAAAAGTCACAATAAGGTCAGGAGCCAATTCGATGAGTTGTTCCATGTTTAATTTTTCATTTTGACCCACGTTTTTAACGGAACCCACATCAATTAATTGTCGTGTTTTCTCTGAAGATACATAATCGGTATGTGGAAAACCAACCAACGATTTTTCGACGCCTAGCATCTCCAGAAAAGGAATATTTGTAGTTGAAGTAACCACAATCGATTGCAGGGGAACTTGAACGGTAGTGTATTTTTGCAGACTGTCCGGAACGATACTGTTTTTTTCTTTCAGTATATAAGTAAAGTTTTTATTGGCATCAGGCCAAGGATTAATCACCTTTACAACTGAATACCCATCGTACTTATAAATAGAAAGTCCCGAGGCATATTCGATTGCATTTTTTGAATTAGTACTTTCTTTTACGTTTAGGTTTTCGCTTTTTTTACATCCGACGAAAGTTGAAAAAGAGAAAACAAAAAGGATTAATTTAAAAGAGAATTTCATGATTTAATTTTTTGATAGCAACAAAGGTATACCAAATTTATAAAATTTCTTGTTTATTTTTAGTGGTAAAAAATTGAACAAATACTATCTTTACGAAATGAATAGCATTAAAGTCAAAAACTGTTCTACTTGCGGAACTCCTTTTAATTGTGGGGACACACCTGAAGGAAGTAAATGCTGGTGCAACAATTTTCCGCCCATTTTTACTCCATCAGAAGTGGTGGATTGTCTCTGTTCCAGTTGCTTTACAACTGCTTGTTCCATTAAAATTGACGAGTACGTAGCTACACTATCTTCTGAAACTGCAATGGATAATAAAGCCAAAGATTTACCCAAAACGACTAATCTCGTGGAAGGAATCGATTATTATTTGGAGAACGGGAATTATGTTTTTAAAGCTTGGTTTCATCTTAAAAGAGGGCATTGTTGTACTAATGGATGTAGACATTGTCCGTATAAATAATTGTTTGAATTGTTAATTATAAATTATTGATTATGAAGGAGAACATTATAAAAAGCAAGAGTTTTGATTTTGCAATTCGCATAGTTAAATTGTACCAATATTTATGTTTCGATAAAAAAGAATTTATATTATCAAAACAGTTGTTAAGATCTGGAACAAGTATTGGAGCGATGATTCGTGAAGCGGAACATGCAGAAAGCAGGCAAGACTTTGTTCATAAGCTTTCCATTGCTCAGAAAGAGGCTAATGAAGTTGTTTATTGGTTAGAATTATTAAAAGCTACTGATTATTTGAATGAAAAAGAATTTGAAAATATAAATAACGATGCAATATCAATATTAAAACTTATAACAAGTATTATTAAAACGACTAAAGCAAAAGTTGATATCAAGAAATAAGTTATTCAATTAGCATAAAAGATGCGATTACAATTTACAATTAATAATTTACAATTACAATGATATATTTAATAACAGGCGGAGAACGCTCCGGGAAAAGCAGTTATGCCGAAAATTTAGCAAAAGGATTATCGGATAAACCAATGTATGTGGCTACAGCCAGAAAATGGGATGATGATTTCCAAAAGAGAATCGATCGCCATCAAAAAGATCGTGACGAAAGATGGATTAATATCGAAAAAGAAAAACACTTGAGCGAAATTGATTTTTCGGGAAAAGTAGCCATTGTCGATTGCGTTACACTTTGGTTAACAAACTTTTTTATAGATACTAAAAATGATGTTGGCTTGTGCTTGGAACAAGCTAAAGCCGAATTTGACGCTATTGTCAAACAGGAAAATGCAACAATTATTATTGTAACCAATGAAATAGGGATGGGCATTCATGCCGAAACGCATATTGGTAGAAAATTCACCGAACTGCAAGGCTGGATGAACCAATATTTAGCTAAAAATGCCGATACCGTTGTGCTTATGGTTTCTGGAATTCCTGTAACGATAAAAGAGAAAAAATGAATTTTGTAACTTCTTGGAGTGGCGGAAAAGACAGCTGTTATGCAATGATGCAAGCAGTTCAGCAAGGATTTATTCCTAAAGTGCTACTCAATATGATGAATGAAAACGGTAAAGTGTCTCGTTCTCACGGATTGCCGTTGTCTATTTTGAATCAGCAAGCACAAAAAATGGGATTGCCTTTGGAAGGAATTCCGGCGACTTGGGGTGATTATGAAGTCAAATTTATTGCTGTTTTGAAAATGCTAAAAGCCAAGTATGATTTGGAAGCAGCCGTTTTTGGGGACATTGATTTGCAACCGCATAAAGATTGGGAGGACAAAGTGTGCGAGGCGGCTTCGCTAAAAGCAATTTTGCCTTTGTGGCAACAAGACCGAATCGTTTTGGTGAACCAAATGATTGAAAACGGCATCAAAACCATGATTGTTTCTTGCAATACGCAAATGGGCGAAAGTTATTTAGGTAAAATTTTAACCAAAGAATTAGCACAGGAATTGCTTAAAAAAGGGATTGATCCTTGTGGTGAAAACGGAGAGTTTCATACGTTGGTAATTAATTGTCCGTTGTTTTCGGAAGCGATTGAATTACCTGAATTTGCAACCAAAACCTATAACGAGTATTGTTTCGTTGTTTGGGAAGAATAACTTTTCAATAACAAAAAAAAAGCAATGTCAATTTCAATGGCAAAAATCAATTTCAAAGCAATGTTTTTTAAATTGATTTTTGCCATTGCCATTGAATTTTGCCATTGAAATTGATATTGCCATTGCTATTGAAATTGATATTGACTTTTGCCATTGAAATTGAAAATTTTTTAATTTAAAAATATGACTCATTTAGATGATATTATAAAATCCCGTCGCGACACCCGTCATTTTACGAATGATGAAGTGCCTGATGCGGTTATTCAAAAAGCATTACAAGCGGGACATTGGGCACCTTCTGTGGGTTTGACTGATGCTACAAAATACTATCTGATCAAGTCGACTGAAATCAAAAAGGCGATCAAGAAGTTGTTTTTAGATTACGATAAAAAAGCGGCTAAACTTACTGATAATGAACAACAAAAGACACAATACCAAGCCCTAAAACTCGAAGCAATTGAGGAAGCGCCACTCGGATTAGTGATTTGTTATGATCGTTCGGTATTGAATAGTTTTACCATTGGAACAGTTGGTAGTAATGAGGCAATAAAATTCAGTTCGGTTTGTGCAGCACAAAATATTTGGCTTTCGCTTACAGAGCAAGGCTATTCTATGGGTTGGGTTTCCATTTTGAATTATTATCAGTTCAAACAATTATTGGGTTTACCCGAAAATATCGAGCCTTTGGGTTATTTCTGTGTCGGCAAACCCGCTAGCAATTACGATAACCAACCGATGTTACAACAATTGAATTGGAAACAAAAACAGGACGTTCCTTTTATAGAAGAAATAACCGTTTTACACGAAAGTAAAATCGAAAATATAAATTTTGAAAATCAAGATAAAATAGGTTTTTCTTCCGATTTATCTGAAGCATTGCAATACAAAATCGATAATAAAACCAAGCCGACTGGTTCTTTAGGGATATTAGAAGTTTTAGCCAAGCAAATAGGCGAGGTGTTTCAAACTTTGGAACCGAAAATAATTCAGCCCAATATTGTTGTTTTTGCTGCCGATCACGGAATTGCGAATCACGGCGTAAGTGCCTATCCGCAGGATGTAACTCGGCAGATGGTAACCAATTTTCTTGAAGGAGGTGCCGCAATCAATGTGTTTTGTAAACAAAATAACATCCAATTATCAATTGTAGATGCCGGTGTGAATTATGATTTTCCCATGAATGCCAGTTTGATTTCGGCTAAAATAGGGAAAGGAACACACTCTTTTTTGCATGGTGCCGCAATGAGTAAAACGGAATTGGAATTGTGTTTTGTAAAAGGAAATGAAATAGTTGCAACCGTTGCAAAAACAGGAAGTAATTGTATTGGTTTTGGCGAAATGGGTATCGGGAATACATCTACAGCTTCTGTTTTAATGAGTGTTATTTTGGAATTACCAATAGAAGATTGCGTAGGAAAAGGAACAGGTGTAAATGATGAAAAGTTGCAATTCAAAATCGAAATTTTAAGAAAATCGATTGAAGATTATAAAGGTGATACCGATTTGGACAGTAAATTAGCTTATTTTGGGGGATTCGAAATCATGCAAATGGCAGGTGGAATGTTGCAAGCCAAAGAAAAAAATATGCTTGTCCTTGTTGATGGATTTATTTGCAGTGTCGCTTTTTTGATTGCGTATAAAAAAAATCCGTCCATTATCACAAACGCTATTTTTTGCCATAGCTCGGCAGAACAAGGACATCAAAAAATAATAGATTATCTAAAAGTTCGTACTGTATTACAACTCGATTTGCGATTGGGAGAAGGAACGGGTTGTGCTGTGGCATTTCCTATTATCCAATCGGCAGTGGCATTCTTGAATGATATGGCGAGTTTTGAATCTGCCGGGGTTAGTGGTCGATAAACGGCAGAGACGAGAAAAAAATCAAAAAATAATATAAAAATGAAAAAAGAACTCCATATATTTTTTACTGCATTGATGTTTTATACCCGAATTCCATGTCCTGCAACTATCGACCACAATCCTGATTATTTAAACAAAGCAACTCGCTATTTTCCAATTATCGGTTGGATTGTAGGCAGTGTGGCGTTTGGAGTATATTGTGTTTTTAATTATTTAGTTGCTTCTGAAATTGCCATAATCTTCTCTATGATTGCTTCGGTTTTAGTGACGGGAGCTTTTCATGAAGATGGTTTTGCTGATGTTTGTGATGGTTTTGGAGGTGGCTGGACCAAAGAAAAAATCCTGATGATTATGAAAGACAGCGCCATTGGTGCTTATGGAGCGATTGGTTTAGTGCTGTTGTTTTTACTTAAATGTCAAGGGTTGGTTCAATTAATTGACGTCTCGGATACTAAATTTATAATTTATAATTCACAATTTATACTTCTATTATTGCTTGTTTCAGCGCATTCCATAAGTCGATTAGCGGCAATTTCAATTGTTTTTACGCATCAATATTCTCGTGAAGATGCTTCAAGTAAAAGCAAACCCATTGCACAAAGCTATTCTTGGCGAGAAGTGGTTGGTGCTTTCTTTTTTGGATTGGTACCGCTTGTCGTGTTATCCTATTTTCAATGGCAAATACTTTTGGTTTTACTGCCTGTTTTTTTGACTCGATTTTTTTTGGCACGTTATTTTCAAAAATGGATTGACGGTTATACGGGAGATTGCCTGGGTGCCACACAACAAGTTTGCGAAGTGGTTTTTTATATATCAGTTATTGCATTATGGAAGTTTATTTAGTACGCCACACAGAAACGGTTTGTGAAAAAGGAATTTGTTACGGACAATCGGATGTGGGATTGCAGCAACCCTATGATGTTGTTTTTGAAACCATTCTAAAACAATTACCCGAAGATGCGATTCTTTATTCCAGTCCTTTGCAGCGTTGTGTTCTTTTGGCGAAGTATATTAAAGAAAATTCAAAAATCAATTCGATTCAAGAAGATTCCCGTTTGCTGGAAATGCATTTTGGCGATTGGGAAATGAAAAATTGGGATGTGATTCCGCCGGATGATTTTACGCCTTGGATGAATGATTTTGTAAATGTTCGCGTACCCAATGGAGAATCATTTACTGATTTACATGATCGAGTAATTGATTTTATGAATAATGAACTTCAAACAATCAATTCAAAACCAGTAATCATTGTGGCACATGCAGGAGTGATACGAAGTATATTGTGTAGAATTTCCAATCTACCACTAAAAGATGCGTTCCAAAATAAAGTAGATTTTGGCGCTGTAATTAAAATTGAATTATAAAATTCGCAATTATTTAGGTTATTAACTTAATATAATTTTATCTTTGCGCCCGTATTGAGGTTGAGGTTTGTTTTTTTCGAACCACATTAAAAGGGAAGAGAGTGATTGAAGATTGATGATTAACGATTTTTGATTTCAGATTTAAAATCCGAAATCATTATTCAAAATTCAAAATTCAAAAATCTAGCGCTGTACCCGCAACTGTAAGCTATTAAGCTTGTTGTTATCTACAAAACCACTGAGTTAGCTGAATTTATTTCAGTTTCTTGGGAAGGTAAACAACAAGACGCAAGCCAGGAGACCTGCCTATTACATCGAGTATCAAACTTTCGGGAAAAAAGGTTTGGGTATGGGTCATTCTATGCTTTTCTCCCAACAATTATTAAAATTTACATTTTTAAAATGAACAAAAAATTCATTCGCTTTAGTGCGATTGCATTGTTATTTGCAATGAACACGTATGCACAAGACCAAGAGCCAAAACAACTTGATGAAGTTGTTGTTTCCGATTCAAAATTTGCATTGCCAAAAGAAAAATCAGGAAAAGTTATTGTAAAAATTACTGCCGAAGATTTAAAGAAAAAAGCAGGACAATCAGTTGCTTCAATTTTAAGTACGGTAGCTGGTGTTGAAATCAATGGAAACCAAAGTAGAAATGGTAAAGATTTGGGACTTTACATTCGTGGAGGAAGAAATCATCAGGTTTTAATCTTGATTGATGGCGTTCCGGTAACTGATGCTTCTGGAATTAGCTTATCGTATGATTTGAGATTGCTTCCAGTGGAGCAAATTGAAAGTATCGAAATCATGAAAGGGGCTTCCAGTACCTTATACGGAACAGGAGCAGCGACCGGAGTTATTAATATTACACTAAAAAAAGCCGGCAAAAAAGCTATTGCAGGGAATGCATATGTGAATATGGGCACGCAAACGGTGGCTAAAAATGATAATTACGACATAAAAGATTTCACCCAAGGATTTGCTTTAAACGGAAGTGCTGAAAAATTTAATTATTTTGCGTCTTTGAACAGCACGGAAACAAGCGGAATTTCAGATGCGAAATCAGCAAATGACGCTGTTGTATTTGAAGATGATCGTTTCTCAAGGGTGAATTCGATAGTGAAACTTGGATTTACACCGACCAAAAAATTAACGTTGGATTTTCTTGCCAATTATGATAGAATGAGAAATGAATTTGACGGCGGTGCTTTTGCAGATGATAAAACGAATCACAGCATTTCAGAACAGTACAGAATAGGATTTTCGCCAAAGTTTAAATACAATAAAGGAGAATTGGTCCTAAATGCAGGGGCAAGTAAAATAGACAGAAACTTCGATATTTATTCCTCTTGGACAAAAACAGTAGATAAATCACTATATCAATCTAGAAATGTCAATGCAGATTTATTCAATAAATATCAAATTATACCTGAATTATTCATTGTGACTGGAGGTCAATTTCAATTTTTTGAAATGGTTAATCTAACACCGTTTGGCGATATACAAAAAGAAAAAGCTAAATTTAGTATTTTAGATCCATACGCTACGGTGGTCTATAATTCAGATTTTGGATTAAATGTAAATACTGGAGCGAGATTGAATATTCATAGTAAATACGGAAATAATTTTGTGTTTAATGTAAATCCTTCTTATACATTTTCTAATGTTCCTTTGAAAATCATTTCTTCTTTTAGTACGGCATATATTACTCCAAGTTTGTACCAATTGTATTCTCCTTATGGGAACGTTGATTTGTCTCCTGAGAAAGATGCCACTGTCGAGGCTGGGGTAGAAGTTGAATTAGCAAATAAAAAAATAACTTTTAATGTGGTTGCTTTCCATAGAGAAGAAAATGAAGCTATTGATTATAGTTTTGTTACCAATAAATATTATAATATTTTTGGAAAAAATATTGTTAGAGGTATTGAAACTATGTTGAATTATTCTTTTACTGAAAAGTTAAAATTTCAAGGAAACTATACATTCTCTGATTTAGACAGATCAACAAAAGTGTTAAATCCGAAACATAAAGTAAATGCGTCTTTAGATTTTCAGGCAACTACAAGATTAGCCATTAGCGCTGCTTATCAGTTTGTGTCAGATAGAGAAGATTTATTCGGATGGCCTTCCAAAGTAGTTGTACTAAAAGATTACCAATTGGTAAATGCGAATGTCCGTTATGAATTAATCAAAAACAGACTAAGTATTTTTGTAGCTGCCGACAATATTTTAGATAAAGATTTTGTTGAGAAAAATGGTTTCAGCACCAGAGGCAGAAACATTAAAGCAGGTTTGAATATCTTGTTCTAAAAAAATAAAATTGCATAGGTTGAAATGAAAAAATCCCGCTTCAAAAACTTGAAGCGGGATTTTTCGTTTACAGTATAGATTTAGAATCTTCTTATTTCAAAGGATTTCTAAAACCTTCGGGTAATTTGTCAATATGCATTTGATTTTGCCCATTCATGGATTTTGAATCTGTAAAATAGATAAAATCTTTGCCTGAGACAGATTGGCTTGTTCTATTTGTAGACGTAGTTCTTCCGGTTATTTTAGCAAAAGCCATGTCTAATAGGGGTTCATTAGATATTAATTCTTCTTTCGAATTTATCATTTTGATTTCTGAGTTTCCAAGAATACCAAAAGTTCTTATAGTTTCTTTTACAAGAAAATCAGGTTCCAATCCACCTAGATAGTCTCCGAAACCATCTGAATTCACGGTGTTGGCGACAATAGGCTGCATAGCATAGCGATGATGTGGATTTCTGTTGGCTGCTCCAAAACTAGGAGAATCGTATAAGGTGATAGAGGCCACATTTTTCCCATAGGTTAGGTCGCCTATTTGTACGACGGGTATATAGGGTTTCAGTCCGTTTATAATTAGCTCACTCGCTGATGCGGTACTTTTTGAAGTCAAGATATAAACCTTGGTCATCTTAAGGACGTTGATTGGTGTAGCATCTATTTTATCAGGGAACAGGTAATTAGTGTTGTTGTCACTGTTTTTTCCATTCCATTCTAGTTTAGCAAATACTTGTCCTGTGAATGTGCCAGTTATCATACTTGCTAATCGTGTAGAAGTAAGAACTGAGCCTCCTCCGTTATAACGTAAATCAAGAACTAAGTCAGTTATTCCTTCTGCTTTTAGGTAACCAAAAGCGTCATTCAATTGGTTGTCATAATTTGAGTAAAAGCCATTGTACATCAAATACCCTATTTTATGAGTCCCATTGACTATTACTTTATTTATAAAAATTGGATTTTCGTCTAAAATTGTTTTGGTCAATGAAACTGATTTTCCGTTAGGGGTAAATATTGGGGCATTATTTGAATCATAAGTAAGATTAGCAAAATTTAAGGTGTAACTTTCGGCTGCTCCATATAATAGGCTTTGGTAATTACTCACCGTAAGTTGTGTTCCATTTACACCATAAAAAACATCTCCACGTTTGATGTCTTTTGGAAAAGCATCTGATCCTGGAAGAATATAGCGTACATAACCAACTACTTCATTGCTGTTGTCTGATTTACGTCTTAGCTCAAAATCAACTCCATTATTTTTGGATGTTCCTTGAAGCGATTTTTCCAATTCTAGATAATCGTCTACGATCCAACTGAATCTATCTTTCGGTTTAAACAGTAAAGCATCAAATAAATTTTCGGGTGCAGGGTATCCGGATAAAAACGTATTTAATTCGGTTTGGTCTGCAAATAGATTTTCATCTAAATTAGGTACTTTGTCTTGCCATAAATAGTATTGGTTGAGTCCTTTCCATATAAAATCTTGGATTTCTAAGCTGGCTGGTGGTGCAATATCATCATTGTCTTGACAGCTTTGGAAAGTGAAAATTGCTATAAATAATAAAAGTGTAAATTTGAAACTTGTTCTCATATGTTGATTTTAATATAATTAACGTAAAAATACTAACTTTAGTTTTATTTTATGTTTTTTGTTGCAAAAATAAAAATGAATCGTCTTCACTATATAACCAGTTTAAAACCTATTTTTTTATGAACCAAAATGAGTTTGTGCTACTCGTGACTCCTTTTAAAGACAAAGTTTTTAGGCTGGCTAAGCGATTGCTCGTAAGTACAGAGGAAGCCGAAGACGCTACTCAGGAAGTTTTGGTGAAATTATGGAGTAAAAATGGAAATTTATCGGGGTACAGCAGCGTAGAAGCATTTGCAATGACAATGACAAAAAATTATTGTTTGGACCAGCTAAAATCGAAAAGAACCGGAAATCTCAAAATTGTTCATACAAATTATGTAGATAAAGAACCGGGTCTGGAGAAGAAAATGGAAGATCTGGACAGTTTGAATTGGGTTGGGAAAATAATGGATAAATTACCTGTTCAACAAAGATTGATAATTCAAATGCGGGATATTGAACAATATGAATTTGAAGAAATCGCAAAAATACTAGATATGAATGAGAGCGCGATTCGGGTGGCGCTTTCAAGAGCAAGGAAAACGATACGGGATTATATGACAGAAACACACAATTATGGAATCAGTTAAGATAGAAAATTTATTAGAAAAATACTTTCAGGGAGAAACCAGTATTGCTGAAGAAAATGAATTACGTAATTATTTTTCTTCACTGGATGTTGCGCAGCATTTAGAACAATACAAACCCATATTTGGGTATTTCTCTCTTGCGGCAGCGCATCAGTTTACGCCAAAAATTCCACCACAATCTAAAAAACGTAATGTTGCGTGGATATCAATTGCGGCTTCGGTTGTTGTTTTGCTGGGAATAGGAACCTATGCTTATTATAGTGCTGATGTAGTGAATAAAAGTCAAGATTTAGGAACGTATGACGATCCTGAAGAAGCTTTCAGAGCAACCCAAAAAGCATTATCATTATTATCAGATAATGTAAATGTTGGCATAGAAAGTGTACAGTATATTCAAGAATATCAAACCACAAAAGACAAAATATTCATTAATGCTAAAAAACAGTCCGGTGGTTCTTAATTGCCTTGAGTAAACAGTAAAAAACAAAAAAAATAATTTTAAACCATAACAATTTAAAAAAATGAAATCAACAATCAATAACAACAAAATGAACAATAATTTCAATAAGAGTAAAAAAATCATACTCACATTAGTATTTGCATTAGTTTCAAGTACATTTTTTGCACAGGCGACTTTTGATAAATTCGACGGGCAAGAAGGCGTAACATCAATCATTGTCAATAAAAAAATGTTTGACTTGATGAGTAAAGTAAAAATGGATACTTCTGATAGAGAAACACAACAATATTTGAGTTTGATAAAAAAACTGGATGATTTGAAAGTATTTACTACTAAAAGTGCCAGAATAGAAGGCGAAATGAAAGCTGTAGCCGATAAATACATAAAAACGGCAGGATTAGAAGAACTGATGCGTGTGAATGAGAACGGCAGAAGCGTTAAAATTTTAGTAAAATCAGGGGCAAGTGATTCTCAAATAAGAGAGTTGTTTATGTTTATTGAAGGTGCTAAAAATGACGACACGGTTTTAATGTCTTTGAAGGGTAATTTCGATTTGAATGAAATTTCAGTTCTTACCAATAAGATGAAAATTCCTGGTGGGGAAGATTTGAAGAAAGCAACTAAAGGAAAAAAGTAAGATGAAAACAGTTTATGGATTAGCACTGCTATTGAGTTTGTTTCTAATGAGTTGTAACTCGGAACCGACCTTGCAAAAGTATTTTGTGGAAAATACCGAAAACAAAAATTTCATCGCTCTTGATGTGTCACCTAATATTCTGAATGTTGATAAAACAAAACTATCAATGGCGCAGAGTGATGCTTTGAAGTCGTTTGACAAGATGAATGTTTTGGCTTTCAAATTAAATGATAAAAATAAAGCGGAATTTGAAATTGAACGTGCCAAAGTTAATTTGATTTTAAAAGACAAAAAGTACCAACAGCTTATGAAGTTTGGTTCTGGAAAAGAAGGTGCTTCGGTGAGCTTCGTAGGGACTGATGAGCATATTGAAGAGTTTGTGTTCTTTGCTAATAAAAAGGAAAATGGTTTTGCTGTTGTTCGAATTTTGGGCAAGGATATGAATCCTACTAATATTATGACTATGATGAGCGTTTTACAGCAATCTAATATTGATTTAGAGCAGTTGAAGCCTTTGCAGCAGTTAATGAAATAAACGTATTCTTAAATAGTGAAAAAGCGTCTTGATATTTTGTCAAGACGCTTTTTTATTGCTATTGATTTTATAATGAGTATAGAAATGCAATTACTTGCAAAACATTTTTATGTTTTTAATGTCACATTTGCTTCCCTATTCTATAGCTTTAATAAAATTCTGGGTAAGCCAGCTTTTTGACTTCAATTAGGAACGTTGAACAATCATCAATGACGCTTTGTTATCCTTCACTTTGTTGTTTATATTGGCTCTGATGATGCAGACATCTCCTTTTTTTGGTTTAAAGTATTGTTTTTTTAGCTTATCCGCCCGTTTATTATTAAATGAAATATCACCAAAAGTGGGTATTGTGAAAACAGTTTTTTGAATGTTATTTTGCAATAGACATACTCTCAATTTGTTATGTTTTGGGAGTTTATATTGCATTAAAATTTAAAGAAATGGTTAGTACCGTGGAGAAGGGAATAATAAAACATGAGAAAAGAAAACAAAAACAATAAGAGATTCCTCTATGTAGGGACATTTTTTTTTATTACTGGGAGTTTATCGATGGGTTTTTTGATAATAATATTTTTTTTTGATTAAACTAGAATGAGCTTTGTAATACCACGCCGACCTAATAATACAAGATTGAAGTTATAAATCGATAGTTGTCGTGTGTATTGTCGTTTAGATATTTAGTATAAAAAAACGCAACTCCTTTGTTTATTGGGGTTGCGTTAGTTTTTTTAATTCCTGATGTGACCACGGTGGGATTTGAACCCACACGCCCTTGCGAGCACCAGCCCCTCAAGCTGGCAAGTCTACCGTTTCTCCACGTGGCCTTAAAAAAGAAAAGGTCAAGTAATAAATTACTCGACCTTTTGTGACCCGACTGGGGCTCGAACCCAGGACCCCATCATTAAAAGTGATGTGCTCTACCAACTGAGCTATCGAGTCAATGCTTCAAGGAAATTATGTGTTGATCACTAAAATTGTGACCCGACTGGGGCTCGAACCCAGGACCCCATCATTAAAAGTGATGTGCTCTACCAACTGAGCTATCGAGTCATATTCTTTCCTTGAATGCGGGTGCAAATATAAGGACTTTATTTGAAGTTTTGCAAGCATTTTTATTATAAATTTGTCTTTTTTTAACAAAAATACTCAACACCTTAATTTGTAAGGTTTTATTAAGATGAAAAAAATTATATTATTAGGTTATATGGGTTGTGGGAAGTCCACAATTGCAAATAAGTTGTCGAAAATTATCGAAATCCCATTTGTGGATTTGGATAAAAAGATAGAAGAGAAAGTAAATTTATCCATAAATGCCATTTTTGAAAAGCACGGAGAAATTTATTTTAGGAAGTTAGAACATGAAGTTTTTGTCGAATTATTGAATTCGCCGGAGCAATTGATCATCGGTTTAGGTGGAGGAACTCCATGCTATGCCAATAATCATGAATTATTAAAAGGCGATAATGTAGTATCTGTTTATCTCAAAGCTTCAATAGATACTTTGTTCAATAGATTGAGTTATGGTAAAAGTAAGCGTCCCCTTATTGCAAATAAAAGTGACGCTGAGATGAAAGAATTTATTGCTAAACATCTTTTTGACAGAAGTTTTTATTACAATCAAGCGCAATATAAGGTGATTGTTGATGATAAGACAATAGACCAGACTGTAGTCGACATTGTTGCAATTTTAGCTTAAATAAGCATAATTGTCGTCGTTTTCGTCAAAAACTACTTGTACGTGTTCGAGTAAAGAAGTAGAAAGTGATATTCCTTTAAAATCAGCTTTTACAGGGTATTTTTTGTGGTTTCGGTCAACAAGGACCGCCGTTTTAAACTTTTTTAAAGGTACATCTATAAAATGCCTCACCGCATAGATTAATGTGGTGCCTGAATTTAGCACATCGTCTACAAGAATTAAGCCTTTATTAGCATACTGTTCTTTTGATAAAGAAGTGTGAATTGGTAATTCGGGATTTTGTTTATTGATTTGTACTTCGCAAAGCGAAACTTTAAGAGGAGAAATGGTTTCTAGAACCAAGGCTATTTTTTTTGCAAATGTAAAACCGTTAGCCGCAATTCCTGCGATTACAATTTCTTCTTCATCTACAAATGTTTCGTAGATTTGGTAAGCAATCCTTTTTATTTTATGCTCAATTTCCTGATTCGTTAAAATGATATTTTTGCTCATTGTTTAAAAATTTTATATTCCCCTCCCCAGCCCTCCCCGAAGGGGAGGGAGCCAGGTTCGGCAAAGGTTATTCGATATTTTCTTGATTGTTATTAAATACTTGTTCGTAATATTATCTAAAAAGTTTTTTTTGCTACGAATTATAATAAATTTTGAATAAAATAATCAAATAAATCTGTGCTAATCCGTATGCTGTTTTTTGTTGTTAGGTAATATTGTGGGCAAATATATTGTTTATTTTAATTTTAAGACTCGTCTCCCCAGAGCAAACGCATCATAATAAAAATTAGCCTCGGGACGTGGCGAAAAATAGATGTTTATTTTTTCATGCGTTTGTCCTACTCGTCTCCCTCCCCTTCGGGGAGGGTTGGGGAGGGGATAAATCCATCAATATCTCTTCTGTCTTTTTTGGTAGGTCTTCCCGTACCATTTTTTCGGTAATGTTCTTTGGATAATTTCAGTAATTCTAAATGTTGATAGGCTTCTGCCGGAGTATCATTTCGTCGGTAAATATCAACTAGTTTAGCCCCAACACGATTCTCGGGTATATCCAAGACGGTGATTATTTGTGTAATTTGGTCTTTTCTGAACGTAATTTTATCAGTAGGGAAAACCTCTTTTGATGGCTTGGCTACAAGACCATTTACAGTCACATGATTCTTTTTACAGGCTTCGGTAACCATATTTCTGGTTTTGTAATACCGCATGCACCATAAATATTTATCTATTCTCATAAATTTTCTAAAATCGGAGTTAAATAGTTTACAAAAATCAATCAATATTGTATCTTGCGCACTTAAAAAATTAGCTATAATGAACAAATTTAAGTATTATTTTATTTTATCAATTACAACTTTCTCTTTATTTTCATGTTCAAAAGATAATGATGCCGCAGAAATCACGCCACCTAGAGATTACGCAGTGCAATATGCAACTGATTTAGCTGATATTGAAGAATATTTAAAAACCTATTATATAGAAGATGTTTCACCTGATGTTGATACTAAAATTGTTAAAATTCCAACAGGAGGAAACCAGCCATCAATCTGGTCTTATAAAGACAATGCAGTTCAGGGAGGGACAACTTTTCCTCAACTTTGGAGTAGAGAGGTAAAGCTTCACAACATAACCTATAAATTATATTATTTAGTGCTTAGAGAAGGAATAGGAGAGTCACCTTCAAATGTTGATGGTATGTTGGTATCCTATAGAGGGGATTATTTAACGAGTAAAACCGAAGCTAATGTTATTACGCTTACTACAACTCAGTTTACAGATGTTAAATATCCAAACGGTTTTGTAGATCTATATGGCTATTTAAGGGGTTGGAAAGAAATAATTCCTCAATTCAAAAGTGGAACTTATGATTCAAATGTAGACGGTACAATTTCTTACAAAGATTTCGGAGCAGGTGTGATGTTTATTCCTTCTGGATTAGCTTATTTTTCTTCGGGACAAGGTACTATACCAGCTTACGCTCCCTTAGTTTTTAATTTCAAGTTATATGAAATACAAAGATTAGATCATGAATTTGTATTTAGTGGTCAGTCAATTGTTCCTATTCCTGATGGTGTTAAGTCGTTTCAGGAAGATTTAGATGGAGATGGATATATGTGGACAAAAGCTGAATTACCTGATGGTGTAATAAATCCTGATGATTCAGATGGTGATGGTATCCCTAATTTCTTGGATGTTGATGATGATGGTGATGGTGTTAGTACAAAAAAAGAAATTACAGGTGCTAATGGCATTTTAATTCCTTTTGCAGATATTCCTAGTTGTGATGGAAATACCACTGATCCAGCGAGAGTAAAAAGACATTTAGTGAAGTGTAATTAAAAAAATACAATTCAAAAAAAATCCAGTTCAATTGAACTGGATTTTTTTTTGGTATAAAAATAAAAAGATTATTTTCTTTTCATTACTCTTTCTACAGCTTCAACAATTGCTTGATTGTTCAATTTGTATTTTTCCATCAATTGTTCTGGTGTTCCTGATTCTCCAAAACTGTCATTAACCGCTACAAACTCTTGTGGAGCCGGACTATTTAACGCTAATACTCTGGAAACGCTTTCGCCAAGACCACCAAGGATGTTGTGTTCTTCGGCAGTAACGATACATTTTGTTTTTGCCAATGATTTCAAAATCGCTTCTTCATCCAATGGTTTGATAGTATGAATATTGATTACTTCAGCAGAAATACCTTTTGCCTCTAAAGCTTCAGCTGCGATTAAAGCTTCCCAAACTAAATGCCCTGTAGCAACAATTGTTACATCAGTACCTTCACTTAAAAGAATCGCTTTTCCTATTACGAAAGGCTCGTCAGCTGGCATGAAATTAGGAACAACCGGACGACCAAAACGCAAGTAAGCTGGACCATGGTGATCTGCTAATGCTAAAGTAGCCGCTTTAGTCTGATTGTAATCACACGTATTGATCACAGTCATTCCTGGTAACATTTTCATTAATCCAATGTCTTCAAGAATTTGGTGTGTTGCACCGTCTTCACCTAATGTTAATCCAGCATGTGAAGCACAAATTTTTACGTTTTTCTCAGAATAGGCTACTGATTGACGAATTTGATCATACACTCTTCCTGTAGAAAAGTTAGCGAAAGTTCCTGTAAAAGGAATTTTACCACCAACTGTTAAACCCGCTGCAATTCCAATCATATTCGCTTCAGCAATTCCAATTTGGAAAAAACGTTCCGGATGATTTTTCTTGAAATCGTCAAATTTTAAAGAACCAATTAAATCCGCACAAAGTGCTACCACATTTTCATTCTTTTGACCTAATTCAGTCATTCCCGCTCCAAAACCCGAACGAGTATCTTTACTTCCTGTATTTGTATATTTTTTCATTTTTCTTTTAAAATTGAAAGATTAAAAAATTGAAAGATTAAAAAAATCTGGAATCAGAAATCGTTAATCAGCAATCTTAATTCTTAGTAGTCGCTTTCGCCTCCAGTATTATAGTTTTGTGCTAGAGCATTCTCCAGTTGAGCATCATTAGGCGCTTTTCCGTGCCATGCATGAGTATTCATCATAAAATCTACACCATTACCCATTTCAGTATGCAACAACACACAAACCGGTTTTCCTTTTCCTGTTCTTGATTTTGCGTCATTCATTCCAGCAATGATAGCTTCGATATCATTCCCTTTTTCAATTTCTAAAACATCCCAATCAAAAGCTTCAAATTTAGCGCGGATACTTCCCATTGCTAAAACTTCATCAGTTGTACCGTCAATTTGTTTTCCGTTTAAATCGATCGTAGCGATAAGATTGTCTACTTTTTTTGCAGAAGCATACATGATAGCTTCCCAGTTTTGACCTTCTTGTAATTCACCATCTCCGTGAAGCGTGTAAATAATATGGTTGTCACCATTTAATTTTTTAGCTTGAGCGGCACCAATTCCTACTGATAATCCTTGTCCCAAAGAACCTGATGCAATACGTACTCCAGGTAAACTGTCATGAGTTGTTGGGTGACCTTGTAGTCTTGAATTGATCAAACGGAAAGTAGCCAGTTCTGATACCGGAAAATAACCGCTTCTCGCTAAAACGCTGTAGAAAACAGGAGAAATATGTCCGTTTGAAAGGAAAAAAAGATCTTCTCCAATACCGTCCATATCAAAACCTTCTTTGCGTTCCATCAAGTTTTGGTATAAGGTTACCAGAAATTCAGTACAACCTAGAGAACCACCTGGGTGACCTGAATTGACAGCGTGTACCATTCGAAGAATATCTCTTCTGACTTGGATTGTTAAATCGTTTAATTGTTGTGTGTTAGGCTTCATTTTGTGTGTAAAAGTTAAACTGCTGCAAATGTAATTTTTATTTAGGGTTACCGCAAAAGTTTTTATGAATATTTAATGTATGATTCCGTTAGAATTTATGTGGAATAAAATTACCGGTATGACTTTGTATAATTCACAAAAAAGCCCACATTTTGTGGGCTTTTTTGTGAGTGGAGAAATAAAAAAGAAGGGTAGATTCTCCAACTGTAATTATATTTAAGTATTCGTAATTGCATCAGCCCTGTGCGCTTGACTGTTGATGGCATTTAAAGCAATTCCGGTTAATGCAGCATCTGTTCTTTTTTCTTCATCAAGACTCATGGCCAATAAACTAGCTACTTTGTCTTCCCCTAAGGTTTTAGCAAAAGCATGCAGCGTACCATAAGTAGCAATTTCATAATGTTTTACCTTTTGATCTGCTGCAATAATTCCGGCATCTCGCACTACGCCAATATCAGTTTGTCTTATCAAGCTATTGGTTTCTTTCAATATGCCTCCCATAGCTTCGCATTTTATAGCAGTCGCTTCAACGCCAGTTACTTCAAATATTTTTTCCAAACGCGAAACGTGTTCTTTTGTTTCACTCAATTGGTTTTTTAAAGAGTTAACTAATTCTGGTGATGATGCATTTTTCATCATTTTTGGCAACGTTTTAGTTAATACTTTCTCTGCCCAATAAATATCTTTCAATCCAACTTCAAATAAATCTCTCAATCCATGTGTTGCATTTGCTTGTACAGCTCCTTTGCTATTTTCGTTTTTACTAATTTGAGTTCTCATAACAGTAGTTTTTAAGATTAATTTTTTATGAGGAATACTAAATAGGGTATTCTCTCAAACAAACTCATTACTTAATTTTTTAAGTACGATAAAATTAAACATATTAAAATGGAATAAACTGTTAATTAACTAATTGTAAATACGAAATATATGATTTTTAAAGAAATTAACTTTCTGCTTTTAGTTTTGAATTGTTCTTGGGAATACCTTTTTAACTGATTTGAGATTGATAATAATTAACATCCAGCCATGAACCGCCGTTGTAACATTCAATTCCGTGTTGTGTCAAAAAATGTTGCGCTTGTCCACTTCTATTTCCCGATGCGCAACAAAGGATTAACGGAGCTTTAAGCTCTTGTATTTCCTGCATTCTATGTGGTATTTCATTCAAAGGAGTATTTATGGAGCCAGCAACATGACCGCCCATAAATTCATCATAGGAACGCACATCGACTATAGTTCCCAGTTTTTCTTTAATTATTTTTGCTACTTCCATTTTGTTATTTTTTAAAGATTATTCAGCCTTTTATGTAAATTTTAGCGTTGCAAAATTACGATTACACAGCTGATTTTTTGGTGTCATTTGTTACATAACAAAAAAAATATTGAGTTTTTTATTAAAAGGGGTCAACGAATAAAGTAAGACTTTTAGAAAGAATTGCTCTATTACATTTTTAAAGCAAGGTTTGTGTAACTGAATCTTGAAATCGTAGGTTTGACATAAAAAAGGAACAGCTCAATAGATTTTTTGTTTCTTGTTACAATTCAAAAAGAGCGTGTTTTATTTAGCGATTGCAATTAAGGAATTTTTTTACAGCGATTATTAATCTATTATAGCATAAAGCTGTTTCGCTCTTTCTAAATTTATGGGTTGATTCAAAGGAATTTCTAAAAAATATTCCAGTTGCCATTTTTGGGTTTTTTGTGCTTGTTTGTTGACTGTCAAATCCCAAGGTGGATACACACGGATTCCTCGTTTTCCTTCTTTTAAATTGGCAGTTATAATACCTTGTTGGCAAAGCACAGATTTTGGAAATATAAATTGACCAAATTGATTGTCACTTTTAGTGTTTATAATAAAAAAATCAATCTCGTCTGAAATAGCATAAGGCTCGATTGGCCCTTTTCCAATTCTTTTCCAAAAAGTGACAAATTGCCCAATCTTTGTTGGGGTAATTTTGGCAACACGAAAGAGTATTTTAACTATATCAAGATCAAATTTACTGGCGCCATATTCAGTACTTTCTTTTTCTATTTCAAGATTTCGGAGTTCAAAACCACATTTGTCAAATACAAGCTCTTTAGTCTCAATTAGGTTTTCTGGAATCATTAGTGTTGTTGTTTGGGCTTTTTTAGAAGAGAAACTAATTTTCTAAAGGCTGTAAGTCAGTATCAGGTAAGATTTTTTCTTCTTCTCCATCCTTCAATTCATAAAGTAAAGGTTCAATTTCAGAATAATCTTTAATCACTTTTACAGTAATTATGGCTAAAGGAATACCAATTATTGAAGCAATAATACTTGCAACTGTGGTCACGGTCAATTCATCAATTGTCTCAGCCTTCAAGGAATATCTAAAAATGAATTGGCCTAATAATGAAGAAATAATCCATAACGCCCACCACCATCCAATGGAATGCGTTGTTAGATTTTGAGCATAATTTTCATTCTTTTTAGAGAGCAAACTTTGTGTTTCCTGATACAATTCTTTCATGATTTGGTTGGGTCTATAAAGACATATGATTGGTACAAACCAGCAACCAGCAGCCCATCCTTCGGTGAATGATAAACTTTCTGCTTTTAGATGAAGATTGTAATAGGCTCTCCTAAACCATCGTATAAAAGTAATCCCTGAAATTATAAAGACTGCCAAATAAATTATTGCTATAATTCGTTGTCTTAAATCATTATCTGTAGCTGTTTCAGTTGAGATTTGTCCGCCATTTGCAACAGTTTGTAATAAATCATATTGTAAATAATCAGATAGCAATGAAATTATTTCGACTGTAAGCACAATCCATAGTAGCATAATGGCAATTTTTGCTCTTTGGCCATTGGGTTTTAAATTTTCCATTTATGATTCCTCATTTTATAATTTGTACAATTTTAAAGCGTCTATTCATTCCAGTTTAATCGGAGTAAATGTATACGATTTAACTGACTAAAACTACTTTTAAAAAGAAATATATTCGTTTAAAAGGACTTAAATAAGGTTGCTTTTCTTACGATTGTATTTTTTATTTAAATTTTGAAAAGAGTTGTTACCGTAGGATTAGTCTTTACTTTATGTTTTTTAGTAGTCTGCAAAAAGTATTGTTTGGTATTAGTTACGGATAGTCCTGTTTTTTTATGAATTATGGAATTCTTTTTACAGGCACGGAAAATATTTTCGCATTATCAAATCCGCTAGATCGGGTTAATTTATCCGATTTTAAACCTTTAGCAGCACTCATTAATTGTGTCATCTGTCCTTCTTGTGTTGATTCGAAGAGACTATATTTACGAGTGCTGATGTCACATATGATACGGTTGGTCGAACACCTAAATAGAGTACGACACCTATTAACGCTATTATAGATCCTACTCCAGTTGGAAGCACTGCGCCAAAAGTGACCGTCATACCAATCACAAAGCCTAGAATGCATTCTGCCCGATAAATTGGAAAAAATAGTGCCAGTATAAAAACCCCAATAAGCATGTAGCCGGGTATTTCAGAATAACCAAAGGTGAAAAAGGCAGAAAGTAGCATTCCAAAAAATAGAGCACCAACGAATCCATAAAGTATATTTATAGGAAATGTTGCTGCTTGTGATTTTTCATCATTGTTATTAATTAATCTCTTTTGAATCCGATAGAGTAGAAACCAGGTAAGTAAAGGAATTAAAAGACCTCCCCACCAATTTGAAATTTCAGGCAAGTCTTCCCGTGCCAATATATGATGACTTGGTACACCTCCATGATAATGGTTCCAAGTTAATAGTGACCAAATAGCAATTGTTACTATTCCAGTAAAGTACAGACGGGTCTTAAAAAACATTTTTTCGCTCATCTAATCTGATTTTAAAATATTTGTTCATTCATTGTCGGCATTTAGTTTGACTATTACCTCCCGTGGTTTTGCGTCTGTTACGGGATTTGGAACAGAGTATTTTCTGATACCAAAAACGAAGTTATGGAAAAAATGGATACAATTTTCTACAAACGAGCAATGGCAAGGTCAAACGCATTAAAAATTGAACCACATAGAAATATAGAATTTAACTTTTGATTTAAATGGGTTCCGAACAGTCGAAATTTAGGTGACATAGAAAAAAAGCCAATGCTTTTTTTTCTATTGTAAACTCTTATCTCCGTCAAAATTTATTTTTACAGGAATAAACACTATGTTTCTATGTGGTTTAAACTTTAATTTTAATGCGTTTGACGTGAGCAATGGCGTCAAGCTACAGTAGTGCGAAGCCATTTGCATTTTATTCTCTCGTTTTAAAGTGAATTTTTTCAATGCTGATTACAGTCAAAATTCCAAGAATATAGGCAAGCAAATCAATCCAGGCAAATGAATTTCCAAGAACGGCTTTGGCAATTTCTGAATGCTGTAAACCCAGTTTTTCAACCGCATTAAAATATTGTGCGATTTCGATAGCAAAGGAAAAGACCAACACAATACATGCGGCAACCCAAACCGACACGTTTAGAAACGATTTTAGAAAACAATAGAGTAGAATGACCACTAAAAAATCTCCAAAATAGGGTCTGATAAAGTTATCATGAACAAACAAAGCAATTGCAATTTCTATGAGAAAAAGTAAGACTGTAATCGCAAAATATTTTGGGTTGAATTGTAACATATTGGTTGTCTAAAGTTTTATTATTTGCATTTTATGACTGTCCGTTATACATCTTATGAATAAAATTTAGCTGTTTTGTCATTTCGACGAAGGAGAAATCACATAACGAGAGCAACTAATGTGATTTCTCCTTCGTCGAAATGACAAAATTAAATACATAGGTATTAGTAACGGACAGTCATATTACATTTTTATTCCATTCGTTTTTGATGTTCACTTATTTTTATTGTTTTTTCAATTTAAGTATTCGTCAATTTTTATACTTCTGTTTTCATTATTTGCCGCTTCTATGGCTTTCAAAATAGTGGCGATTTGGGTTTTATCAATCCTATATTTATCAAAAAAAACATATTCAATAGTCTTTGTGTTTTTAATATCTTCTAATGGGTTTTTTGAAAGTAGCACTAAATCGGAATTATAGCCGATTTTAATTTTTCCTGTGTTGCTTTTCATCCAACTACTTGGTGCAACGGTTGCCGAATAGAGTGCTTGTGAATTAGTCATTCCGGATTTAGACAAAGATTCTAATTCATTATGAAGTGAAAATCCTGGGACAACAGTTGCTACATTGGCATCAGTTCCAGCCATAATTGTAACTTTATTATCAACCAATGCTTTTGTCATAATATGAATAGCTTCTACATAAGTATTCCAAAAAACTAATGATATTCTTCTTGCCTCGGGTTCATCTTTTCCATCATACTCATATCCATTTTTACTTGGTAACCAGCCTAATTTATAAAGTGGAGTTCCTTCAATAATTTTAGGATTGGCATATCTTAATTCTATTTCTTTAAGTTTAGATTTTAAGGCAAATCTTTGTTTTGGAAGACTTTCAATTAACGAAATAGTTGAAGTAACACTAATGTTATTCTCCTTTAGCTTTTTTGCAATTTGGTCTGCATGTGCTTTTAAAAAATTGAGGTATTCTTCTGGATTTTTAGAAATTGATTTCCCGAAATCATCCATGTTTTTTACGGTTAGTTCTTCAATGTGAGCAATCTCTTTTTGACCTGATTGATAAAAAGTTTTTAAATTAACTAATGGGATATGACCAATGACAGGAATATTGTTCTCTTTGGCAATCTCTATTGTAGTTTTAAACATTTCCGGAGTAACAAAACCGTACATTTTAACGGCATCATAGCCTTGTTCTTTTATTCTCTTTATCTCCTTTTGTGCGTCATTTTTAGTTGAATAATTGATGGACTGTCTGGTCCAACTATAATAATAACCTGTTAATCCACTTTCACTATATATTGGAGGAGATGCGATAAACATTCGTGGCCCAATGCCATTTTTTTGTATTGATTTTCTCCATTCTAAAGCTATAGGCCTTCCAGCCATTTCTCTAACATAGGTTACGCCATTAACTAAATATAAAAATAAATCATTTTTACTTTCTTTTAAATGAACGTGACTGTCCACAAGGCCTGGAATCAGGTATTTGTTTGTACCATCAATGATAGTAGCTGTGCTATCCATAAGTTGATTTTCGCCTAAACGAATTATCTTTCCGTTTTTAATAATTACATCTTGATTTTTTAAAAAATAAGTACAATCTTCTGAAAGTACGTTGGCGTTTTTTATTTGAATTATTTTGGATGGTTTAACAATTGAAGAAATAGTTATAACTTCAGTTGATTTGCCCAAAACCTTATTTAATTCATTATCTGCCCAGATAAAAACGCCAATAAAAACGACTAACAATATCATAGCGGCGTATAGTAATCTCCTAAACCATAGTTTTTTCATAATTTATTTTATTTTGATTTGAGAGGCAAAAATAAACTGAAACACATCGTAATATACGGTGTAATGAGGGGTTAGGTATGAAATATGCCATTTTAGGTACGAAAATTATAAGGACAATAAATGCTCCTTGTAATTTTTAGAAACAGGCAGTTCAATTTGAGTGAGAGAAATGGTATCCTGATTTTTCCAAGCCTTAAAATGTGTTGGATTTATTAAATGGGAACGATGCACTTGAACTAAAAAGTCGAAATCATGCTGAACTTTTTTAAGCGTACTTCGAATTAATTTTGTTTTTAGTTGGCTCTCCTCTATAAAGAAAATCTCAACATAATTTTGCGAATTAGAAACGCAGACCAAGTCCTGTTTTCTTATTTTTAAAATATCTAATTTATTTTCTCCCCTTATCGCGATATACTCTTCTTTTATGGGAATTAGCTTAACCGAGTATCCTCGTGCCAATAGTATTATCGGAGTTGAAATCAAAGCTGATTTCAGAATTATGATCCGTAAAAATTCAAAAAAATCATATCCTCCATTTAGAACGGGGCTTTTGTAATAGCTATAGGTACTCACTAAAAAAAGCAGCTGAAAAAAAACAAGGCTAACGATTTCAAAACCAACATTCCATTTTGACACTTTTTGATAAACACTTTTTTGAATTATAGCCAGTAATCCGTAGCATAGAAATGCAATTAGGCTAAATCCAACACTTATAAGAAGCCACATTTTAAAGCTTATTGTTCCATCGTCAAATGGTTTTATGAAAAAAGCGAAAATGAAAAGCCAAATACTGATGAAGATTCCTATTAGTAAATGATGCTTGATTGATGGGTTTAATTTTTTCATTTTAATAAAAAGGGACTATTCTATAATGGGATATTTGTTTTTGAAATTTATCTCAAAAGTTATGCTGGCAAAAAGTCACGTCGTTTGGTCGCTTGACGATGTGGCGGATTAAGGAAGCCTAATTTTTCGGTTACTGACTATTTTACAAGTACAAAACCAACTTCAAATTAAGCCCAAACCCGTCATATTGCCAAACGCTGTGGTATGCCTTTTTCTTGTTATTTTGTTATTGCTGATATTAAATATTCCTGCATAATCTTTTCAACTTGTTTGTGTCCGTATGCCGTATTATATGCTGTCGAAGTAATTACAATTACAATAGGCTGATCTTTAAAAATGAAAATTCTATTGCCACCATTACCGCTTGAATAATAAACTTCATAATCCACGCCATTTACTTTGTACGTTTTATTCCAAAATAGATAACCATAATACTCGTTTTCTGATATTGTCATTTGGTGTGATAAACTTTTTGCTATCCATTCTTGCGAAAGAATTTGTTCACCATTCCAAGCACCTTTATTTTGGTATAATTGCCCAAATTTAGCAAAATCCAACGAACGTAATTGAATACCACCTGCTGTATTAGCCACTTTTTGAGGTGTAAATTCCCATCTGTAATTAGTAATTCCAAGTGGTTTGAATAAATTTTTGTCGGCATATTTCTCTAAACCATTTGGTACAGATTTATGAATTATGTCGCCTATAACTATACAGCCAGCCGTAAAGTAATCCCACTGCTTGTCTACTACTTTTGTTTTGTCAATAGGAAGGTTTAATGTAAAGTCAACCCAATTTTTTGTAGGATACATATTTTCTTCGTTACCAATTGATTCAGAATTCATATCGGAACCTTCAAAATTGGAACTCATTGTCAGCAAACTTTTTAAAGTAACACTATCTTTTGATGTGGAATAGTTTTGAAAGGATTTTAGATCGTAAAACTCTTTTAGTGTTTGCGTTTCACTTTTTATGTAACCTTCTTTGATGGCAATTCCCAAAATAGTTGAAGCAAATGATTTGCCAACAGACCTTGTGTCGTGAAGTGTATTTCGGTTCACATCATTAAAATACTCTTCAATTAATAATTTGCCTTCTTTAATTACAACAATACTTGTAATATTTTTGAATGTTTGGTTGGCTATTTTTCTATTTAATTCTTCAATTTTGGATTTATCAAAATTATCTTTTGAAATTTGCCAATCTTTTAATGGCTTTATCGATTGAAAACGAACCATTTTTTCATTAACCTTAATTTCAGGAATAATAATTTTTATTTGTCCTTCGGCAATTATATTTCCAGATATTACCTCGGTTAATTTTAGATAAGGTCTGATTTCAATTTTAAGAAGATGTTCGCCATTTGTAAATGCTTCTTGTCCGCCATTAGTTAAAAATCTATTCCAAAGAAATCTACCCCAAGAATCTTCATTGGTTGAACTTATTAAAGGAACTCTTAAAATTGTCTTCTGATTTTTGCTATCAGCACTTCCTGCTCCAACATTTAGATTTTCAACATAAATTTTTTTTTTGTCAACTATAAATGTAAATTGATAATTCCCATTTTTTGTAAGTTCATCTGCGGTTAGTTTTGGCGAAAGCAAGTGAAGGTAATTTGTCAAAGAGTTTCCTAAAAACACTCGGATATTAAAATCAGTTTTTTCTTTGAGTTCAAATGATTCTAAGAAATCCGTTTCTTTGAAATTTTCTATAGGTACAATTTGTCCCATAAAGGCAATTTTTCCAATGTTCGCTTTGTGAATAGGATAAATGATGCTGTCACTTTTTACAAAGTTACTTGTTTGGCTGAAAGTGATTAGCCAAAATAGATTGGCAAAAGCCAGGATTAAAATCCTTTTCATGTTATTTAGTTTTAAAATTCGACTTCAAAATTATTGCTAAAATTAATTTAAAAATAGAATAAGATTAACATTTGAAGAAAATTAACCAAAAAGGATTTTTCTATATTCTGAGGGATTGATTCCATTAATTTCTTTGAAACAACGTGTAAAATGACTTTGGTCAGAAAAGCCACACTCAAATGCTATTGCTGTCAAATCTAACTTTTTTTGAGAAATTAACTCTAATGATTTTTCTACTTTTAATTTTCTAATGTATTCACCAAAACTAGAATTAAAATATTTTGAAAAATCTCTTGACAAATGAACAGGATGAATGTTTAAAGTTTTTGACAAATATTCTAAAGAAAGATTATCTGAAAATTGGTCATTCAGTATCATATTTATTTCACTAACCCAATTGGGTTTTTTATTAGATTTAGATTGATTATTTTGTAGCATTTTTGCTAAAGTTTCTAGCAATAGCATTTGAATTGAAAGTTGAGATTGGTTATCATCAACTTTTGTTTCTCTAAAAATTTTATACATTAAAAACTTCAAATCAGAATTCGATATATTGATGCTTCCTTGTAAATCCTTTGTGTCAAAATCTAAATCATCAAACCAGTTTTTCTCTATTTCAATATGAAAACCTCTTGTAAATCCTTCGGGTTTGATATTATAATGTGGATCTTGCCAATTATGAAATAATAAACTACCGGCAGAACAATTGTAGATTTCTTTTTTATTACCTTCTATTAAGTTTCCTTGAAGGATAAAAGTAAAATATGCGTTTTCGTGATAATGCCAATCTACTTTATCATGAGTATAAACCGTATCGGTCAAAGTAATTCCTTCTAAATTAATAGTTTTATTCGTTTGTCCGTAAAATTCTCCTTTTAGTGATTGTTTCATTTGGTTAGCATTTTGTTTCTCGAAAACATCAAACAACGTTCCCGCGCTACAAGCAGTTTGGGGTTAAATCAGCGTTATTTTTCGGATTTGCCAAATCATTCCAAATACAAAACCAACTTTGCATTAAGCCTA
>NZ_SMLG01000015.1 GCF_004349195.1 Flavobacterium rhamnosiphilum | reverse complement strand
AAAGCGGGTGCAAAAGTACAACTTCTTTTTTTAACTGACAAGAAATTTTTGAAGTTTTTTTGAAAATTTTTATTTCCGTTTTTCTTCTCTTTTTCTTAGCAGTTTGTCAAGGAACTTCGCTTGTTTTGCGGGGTGCAAATGTAGTAAGCGTTTTCTAATCTCACAAGCTTTTTTGAATCTTTTTTAGAAAATAAATTTTATTGATTAATTCGTAGTACTTGTCAGTTTGTTAAAGAACGTCTGCGTCATTGCGGGTGCAAAACTAACACCTTTATCCCGTTATTCAAGCTTTTTAATCCCCTTTTTTTAATGTTTTTTTAACTCTCGCTTTAACTCGCTGGAAATATGACTTTTGGAATGAAACTATTTTCCTCTCCCCGACCCTCTCCGAAGAAGAGCGAGACGAAATGGGTAAAAACCATGGATGTCATTATATATAGGGAATCATATTATTATACCTATCTTTATTTATAGAATTCCTCTAAACACTAAGAGTTATTGCCGCTTTACTGGCGATGGACTTGCCGTAGTATCTGTAAAGAGTATCTTTAGTTGTCATTGCAGTTATGCAAACAAAAAGTTGCGTCTCATTCACAATCCATAAAAACTACAAAACAGACCAAATCAAAAGCATGCATGGGCTACCTTAATATAGAGATAAACACACTTTTTCACTTCACTCCTATATATCAGGTAACAAAATAGATGTTGCTGATGTGATTTCGCCTTCGTCGAAAGAACAAAATCTATGGAATACCCAACCCGCGTTAGGGATAAAAGTGAAAAGCCCACAGTCCCGCTTTTTTTGGCGGGACGAGGACTTGCAGCGGATAGCCCGACTCATTATATAAAGAGAGGCAACTACCCGCTAAGATAATTGCCTCGCTTTATATTATGAGGAACGCACAAATTGTTTTTATTATCCGTTCTTCTTTTCCATACTTTCTAATGTCATATTAGAAAGTATAGATTTGTCTTGTTTCAAAACATCATCATCACTCGCGTATTGATCTTTTTTCTTTATCAAAAGCCAAGCATTTTTCTGTTTGATTTTAAGTTTCACCAATGCGAATTCGCCTTTGAGTTTTTTTCCATCAAGAATAAAACTAAAATGCCCTTCTTGTAAGTCGGATTTTAATTTATTTTCGACATCTTCTACATCATCTATATCAGCTAAGGAGTAGGTTCCATTATCCCAAACGATAACATTCCCTGCACCATAATTTCCTTCGGGAATAGTACCTTCAAAATCCTTATAACTATAAGGATGATCTTCCACCATAATCGCAAGTCTTTTATCTGTCGGATTCATGGACGGACCTTTAGGTATGGCCCAACTTTTTAATACACCATTCATTTCCAATCGAAAATCATAATGTAAATGAGAAGCGGCATGTTTTTGCACCACGAAAATCAATTCGGTTGACGATTTTTTAATTTCACCTTCAGGCTCGGCGGTGGAATTAAAATTACGCTTTTGATTGTATTTATTCAAAGACATAGCAAAGTAGGATTAGCGTTGAAATTAATATAAAAGTTACGATTTTAATTTTGTTTCCAGCCTATAAATCTGATTTAATAACTTTTAAGCCCACTCCAAAAGTCAAATACATCAGAAAATACTCCAATCAAACTCAACCGTCATCAAGCCATACAATGCTACTGTTACAGGCAGATGAAGCCTTCTAATGCCTCTCATTTAATAGTTAATTAAAGGCTAAATATCCTTATAACAATCAAAAACAGTTTGAAATTTCAATAGATTTACAATCTTGAATCGATTACTAATTTATACCCATGTCAAAAGAAAAGTTACGAAAAGATAGAACCTGCCTCAACTGTAATCATGAAGTGGACCAACGTTATTGCCCTAACTGTGGACAAGAGAATACTAAAACTAGTAAATCCTTTCATCACCTGTTTATTCATTTCTTTGAAGACTTAACTCATTATGATAATGCATTCTGGAGGACTATTTTTTATTTGTTTTTCAAACCCGCTGCTCTAACAAAAGCCTATATATCAGGAAAGCGATTGTCTTTTTTGCCACCCATACGACTCTATATTTTTATCAGTTTTATCACTTTCTTATTGATATCAATATTCCCCAATGAAACTGTTAAAATAAAAAACACCCCTAACGTAAAAATAAGTAACGATGTCATTGTCCCTACAATAGATTCATTACATATTGAAGAGAAAAGCGTAGATGGATTAACAAAAGTGGGGATATTATCCCAAAAGAATAATGACACCATAAAAAAAATCTTGCAGCAAACGGAAGAAATAGATAAAAAAGAAGTTGCCGATTTTGGATATAAATCTATTAACGAATTAGACTCAATACAAAAAAACGGTGCCGAAAAAACAAAAGTTAGTTCAACCGAGTACTGGTTCCTTAAAAAGTGGCTTTCCGTAAAAGAAGAAAATACAAATGAAGAAATTATTGAAAAGTTCAGTGAATCTTTTACCAATAATCTATCAAAGGTATTGTTTATGTATATGCCGGTTTTTGCCTTTATTTTATGGCTTTTTCACGATAAAAAAAGATGGCTCTATTTTGATAATGGTATTTTCACCCTACACTATTTTTCCTTTTTGCTTTTACTGATTTTAACTCTATTTTTTATAGACAAACTTTTCCCTGTATTTGGGAGTAATCCTGTTTTAGGTTGGATACATTTTGGTATAAAATCAATTGGAATTTCTTGGATGATTTATTATTTTTTTCCGGCACACCGCCGCTTTTATGGCGAAAAATTCATGCTCTCTTTTTTAAAAAGCAGCGCAATTATTATTGTTAATTTATTAATTATCACTATTTTGATAATTCTATTTGCACTATATACTTACATAAATATTCACTAAAGAACAACTGGAACACATAATAATCTCATAATTAAAAAGGTCAACGTTAGCCCTTATCCCCTGTATTCTCATCCAAATTGTTGTGATCATCACCACCTATACTGTAATGGTTATTCTCTTCGTCTTCGTTTCCTGAATTTTCCTGATCGTCATCTAATTCTGAGCCTGGAATGTCTAAATCACCGCCAGAAACATCCTCTTCAAAATTTTTTTCATTTAATTTTCTAACATTATTTATTTCAACTGGCGCCTTCTTTTTAGAAAGATCTTCCGGGTCTATTTCTATTTCTTTATGGAATTGACTATATATATCTTCGCTTGGAGGATATAAAAGAGAATCTGGGATTGCATTTTTATCCTTCTTACCTGGTTTTCTTTTGTCAAAATTTAATTTATCCCCTTTATTATTCATCTTACATTTATTTAAATGATTTTCAATACACTAAGTTAATCATTTTTAAATAAAACCGACATAAATTCCATAAATTATTCCGTATAAATGACTAACTTTAAACCACTTAACCAGTCACCAAATCATCTATCAATCCTATTACTAATTTTAAAAAAATAAAAACATGAGCCTATTAACTGACAACGTAATTCCAGGAAATCATGGTACAATTTTCGGAACAAATGCTACGGAGGATTCCGATTTAATGGAAATTAAAACTAGCTTATTGGAATTAGACGGAATAAAAGATGTGCTGCTGAATACCGAGATTTTTCCTAGAGAATTTACAGTACATACCACCAAAATGATATCCGTAACTGATATTGAAAATAAAGTGAAGTCAGTGGGATTTCATGCTATTCCAAAAGATTTATTCGAGCTTTAATATTTCGGAAAAAATACTAAAAAAATAGCCCGATTCAATTAATCTCAAATTATTTAAAAAAGAAGAAAAATGGAAACTGAAAAAACAATTTACCAATTACACGAAGAACACAAAACATGGCTAAACAAACTTTTGTTTTATAAAGATGAACTTAAAATTATGGCTGATCGAATTTCGGAGGTGGCGGAAAAGAATACTTCTAAAGAAGTACGCTCCTTAGCGGATCATTTCAATAATCAGCTGATTATTCAAAAGGAACAAATTGACATCTTAAATCATGATATTAAAAGTCACGAATCATATCTTGAGGAAGCAGTACAGAATAATCCTAATGCTATTGATCATGAAAAATTTTCAGACCATAAAAAGCATAGAAAAAGCATTGCTGTTTTTGAAAAACTATTTAAAGATTTGAGGGAAGAATCGATTGATTTTCTATCGAAATGGATGTGAATTTCAATGGCTTTTAAAAATTTGCTTTTCTAAATTTGTTTTTTACACATATATATCGTAATATTGCAATATAAATATATAACAATGGGAATCACTAAATCAGAACATTTCACAGACAAGCAAAACGAATTAGCAACTTTGGCGAAAGCCATAGGCCATCCTGCCCGTATAGCCATAATAGAACATCTAATAAAAGTAAACAGTTGCATGTGCGGTGATATCGTAAACGAACTGCCTCTGGCGCAACCTACCGTTTCACAACACCTGAAGGAACTAAAAAATGCCGGACTCATAAAAGGTAATTTTGAAGGGAATGCCATTTGTTACTGCCTCAATGAAGAAGGTTTTAATAAAATAAAAGACTTTTTTCAGCACATCAATACCTATTTAGAAAACAAAAAAAATCAATGTTGCTAATTTTTAAATTATAAAAAAATGAAACTATCAGAAATTAAAAAACAGTTGAACACGTTAGATAACGTCGCTTTTGTATTGCCAAACGGTACTTATGTTCCAGAACATTTTCACGTAACCGAAGTGGGTTTAATCACCAAAAACTTTATTGACTGCGGTGGAAAAGTTCGAAAAGAAACCGTTGTAAATTTCCAATTATGGGATGCCAATGACTTTGAACACCGTCTAAAACCACAAAAACTTTTGAATATTATCGCTCTTTCAGAAAAAGTATTGGGTATTGAAGATTATGAAGTGGAAGTAGAATTCCAAGCAGAAACTATTGGGAAATACGATATTGGTTTCAACGGAACAGCATTCACTTTATTAAACAAACAAACCGCTTGCTTAGCCCAAGATCAATGTGGCATTCCAGCAGAAAAACAAAAAGTGAAATTATCCGAAATACCAAGTCAACCCAATAGCTGTACTCCTGGAGGAAGCTGTTGCTAATTTTAATACTATAAAATGGACTTAACCAAAACCAGCCTGTTTCCAGCAATCGAAAAGGCAATCCGTGCTTTTGATTTTGAAAACATAGCTACAGAACGTAAAATAACTTTGCAGCCACTTATTGATTTTATTCAAAATAAAATTACCAACCAACAAGAAGTTAGGCTGAACTTTATTTGCACGCATAATTCCAGAAGAAGCCATTTATCGCAAGTTTGGGCACAAACTGCAGCTACATATTATACTATTAAAAATGTATTTTGTTATTCTGGTGGTACCAAAGCAACTGCTTTATTTCCTATGGCTGCCAAAACATTGGAGCAATCGGGTTTTAAAATTAAAGCCATTGCAGCAGGAAACAATCCAATTTATGCCATAAAATATGGGGAGAATGAGCATCCTATTATTGGTTTTTCAAAAACCTATGATGACGATTTTAATCCGAAAAGTGAATTTGCAGCGATATTGACTTGCTCACAAGCTGATGGAGGTTGTCCGTTTATTGCAGGCGCTGAAAAGCGTATTCCAATCACATTTGAAGATCCGAAAGCATTTGACAATACGCCACAGCAAGCAGAAAAATATCAAGAACGCAGTTTGCAAATTGCTACCGAAATGTTTTATGTATTCTCTCAAATCAAATCACACTAATGGCATTACATAAAAAAAGATTAAACTTTCTCGATAGTTACCTTACACTTTGGATATTTCTGGCAATGGCAATTGGCGTTTCCATTGGTTACTTTATACCGTCAAGCAGCAGTTTCATCAATTCCTTTTCCAGCGGAACGACCAATGTTCCTTTGGCAATTGGATTAATATTGATGATGTATCCGCCATTGACTAAAATTGATTTTTCAAAAATTCCTTTGATGTTTGAAAAGCCAAAATTACTGAGCGCCTCTTTTTTAATCACCTGGATTGTTGGTCCGTTTTTAATGTTTTTATTAGCCACTTTCTTTTTGAAAGATTATCCGGAATACATGACCGGTTTAATCATAATTGGAATTGCGCCTTGTATTGCAATGGTAATTGTCTGGAATGAATTAGCCGAGGGAAACAGGGAATTAACAGCGGGTTTAATCGGGATTAATAGTTTGCTTCAAGTATTCTTTTTTGGTTTGTATGCTTATTTTTATTTAGAAATCATGTTGCCATTATTTGGAATAAAAGGATTGGAATTAAATATTACGGTTGCCCAAATTGCTACAACAGTTGGGATTTATTTAGGAATTCCATTTGCATTAGCAATAATTAGCCGCTATATCATTAAGAAATTCATTGGCGACAAATGGTTCAACCAGAAGTTTATTCCTTTTGTTTCACCCATTACCTTGATTGCTTTACTATTTACAATCGTAATCATGTTCAGTTTAAAAGGCGAAATGATTGTTGATTTACCGCTAGATGTCATTCGAATTGCTATTCCGCTCGTCATTTTCTTCACTATTATGTTTTTCCTGATGTTTTTTGTTTCAAAAAAAATAGGAGCCAATTATAGAGATGCCGTTGCGCTATCATTCACCGCATCGGGCAATAATTTTGAGTTGGCCATTGCAGTATCAATCGGAGTTTTCGGCATCAATAGCGGACAAGCATTTGCAGGAGTTATTGGACCATTAGTGGAAGTCCCGGCTTTGATAATCTTGGTAAACGTCGCTTTTTGGTTGAAGAAAAAATATTATACTAAATCTGGATTAAGAACAGAAACTAAACCTCTATAGATTGAAACCTATCAATTTGATACTATACTTAAAGCCTAAAGGATTAACAAAATCAACACTGACTCGCAGATTATTAAAGTATGTGAAATCAGTGTTGATTTATTTTAATTAGATTAAAAACATTATTGCCTTTTATAAATTTCTACAACATCAGTCTTGAATTTATTCTTTAGCCATGCTATCAGTTTTTGTTTTTCGCCAGTATTCAGATCTTTTTTACTTTCATATAGCACTACAGTGATCACTTTTTTGGTTGATTGATTTTCATTAAACACATGATTTGCAATGGCAATATTCTCAATCTCAGGAAACAGTATTTTTGTTTCATTCAAAATAGCATTATTATCAAACTTTAAAGAAGTAATTTGACTTTGCAATTTAGCTATAATCAAATCTTTCTCACTCATTGTTTTGTTATTAAAACTAATTTCATTCAAAATATCTTGCTTCAAATCAGTCGTATCTTGAATAATATTCAATACGGTATTGTTCAACTCATAGGCTTTTAATTTCTCGTTAAGTGATTTGATTTCAACATTATCAAATCTCTTTCTCAAAAAAGCAATCTCTATTTTCTTTGGATTTGAAGTAAATTGCGTTTTTTTGTACAGAACAGTATATCCTTTATCAATAAACTCTACTTTTAAAAAGAGTTCTACTTTTTCTTTGTATTTTTTTTCTTCGAAGAGCTGATACGCAAAAAAGATACTCGGTACTATCAAAGCTAAAGTCAAAAAAGAAATCATATATTTAACTCTCTTTTCAGTCTTTAAATTGGTTTGTTTAACGATTGGATATTTTAAATATTTTACAATTATGAAAGTTGCAATACAAATAAAAACACAATTAATAGTGTACAAATACATTGCACCAAAAAAGAATTTAAAATTACCCAAAGCTAAACCGTAACCCGCCGTACATAATGGTGGCATCAGTGCCGTTGCGATTGCAACTCCTGGAATAGGATTCCCTTTTTCTACCCTGGTCATGGCTATTACTCCAACAAGTCCTCCAAAAAATGCGATGAAAATATCATAAATATTAGGTGATGTTCTTGCTAAAAGTTCTGATTGTATGTCTTTAAAAGGACTTAAAAAAAAGTAAATCGTAGAAACCACCAAACTTACAACAGTGGCAATAAGAAGATTTTTAAGTGATCTTTTGAGTAAATTAAAATCATAAATCCCTAAACCAAAACCCGCTCCAATGATTGGCCCCATCAAAGGTGAAATAAGCATTGCACCAATGATTACGGCAGTTGAATTTACATTCAAACCAACCGAAGCCACTACAATTGCACAAGCCAAAATCCATAAATTAGAACCTCGGAAAGAAATGTTTGACTTTACATTATCTAATACTTTTTTCTTGTCTTCTTCTCCGCTATGTAGATCAATAAAATTAACTACTTTATTCATTACTTTTTTTATTTCTTATTTCAACTCAACATTACTTTAAAAATCAGAGGCAAAATCGTAACTCCCATCAATAATAGTTAGCAAGATAGCCAATTTAGAAATAATTTAGGATTTTCTTAGCCCTCAAAAATCAATTACCTAATAACAATTTACATTTTAAATCAAAATCACTAATTAACACATCACAATTGATTCCGCATAATGATAATACTTTAGCATTCCTTATCTCATTAAGAGAAAATCATCCCTTTGTCATCATGTTTTTTTAATATCCCATTTTCAAGACAAGACCAGTAAATATAAAAGCCCGAAATCTAAAATTGATTTCGGGCTTCTCCATTAATTCTAAAATAAATTATTCAATAGGAAGAATAAGTGTTGAAGTTATAGCTTCCAAAACCTCAAAAGCAGTTTCAGCCATTTTATTTCCTTTGGTATCCAATAATGGATTCACCTCCACAAATTCGATGCAAACAACCTTTTTGGTTTGAATAATTTGATTGATAATCGCTATAATTTCATACTGATCAAAACCTTTGGGAACCGGCGTACCTGTTCCATAAGAAATCATATCGCAATCCATGGAATCTACATCAAAAGAGATATACAAAACTTCACAATGCGTTAATTTTGATAAAGCTTCGGCGACACACGTTTGCAATCCTCTGAAACGTACCTCATCAACTTTATAGTTTTTGATCTGTAATTTTTCAATTTGCTTGTCCTCTGCTTCTTCCGTATCCCGGACACCAAAATAAATCAGATTTTCAGCTAAAACTTTCGCTCCTTTATATCCAATATTTTTCATTGATTCCCAATGTTGTTGGGTTTCGGGAGTTACTTCATTGATTTGGCAACTCAAATTATCGTCCGCAAGAGCCGCAGCCAATGGCATGCCATGAATATTACCCGAAGGAGACGTATATGGCGAATGTAAATCCGCATGGGCATCAATCCAAATAACACCTAGTGTTTGTTCTGGATACGCCGCTTTTATACCACTTATTGTTCCTAATGCCGAAGAATGATCTCCTGATAATACTATCGGAAAAAAATGATCTTCTAAATTATTCTTGACAGCATTACAAACTCTGGTACACTGTTCCACCACATGTTCAATTCTTTTGGCAAATGCATTTCGGTTTTTATCATAGATGGATTCGTTATGCGTTTCTACATCTTCAAACTCAAATTGATTAAAATAATCGCTGTCTCGATTAATTGCGGCAATTTCGATAGCATCAATTCCTAAATCAGAACCTCGAGTACCAGCACCAATATCGGATCTGTTCTTTATTAATTTTATTGCTTTTCCCATTGTAACTAGATTATCTGAAATCGTTTAATGCTCTTTCGATAATAGCAAGGCATTCCTGGATTTGAGATTCAGTAATTACCAATGGCGGCGCTAAACGAATTTTATTACCATGTGTTGGTTTTGCCAATAATCCGTATTCGCTGAATTTCATACAAATATTCCAAGCCAAATCAGATTCTTCATCACAATTGATCACAATCGCATTCAATAATCCTTTACCTCTAACCAATGTGATTAATGAATTTCTAGAAGCAATCTCGTTAAGTCCGGTTCTTAAAACTTCCCCTAAGTGAGCTGCATTTTGTGCCAAATCTTCCTCTTTTACTACTTCAAGCGCAGCAATAGCGACAGCAGCAGCAATAGGATTTCCTCCAAAAGTAGAACCGTGTTGTCCTGGCTTAATAACATTCATGATGTGATCATTGGTCAAAACAGCCGAAACCGGATAAACACCTCCCGAAATCGCTTTTCCTAAAATTAAAATATCCGGTTGTACATTTTCATGATTCACGGCTAATAATTTTCCTGTACGTGCAATTCCTGTTTGTACTTCATCAGCAATAAATAAAACATTATGTGCTTCACAAAGCGCTTTAGTTTTTGCTAAATACCCTTCGGCAGGAACATAAACACCAGCTTCTCCTTGAATGGGTTCCACTAAAAATCCTGCAATATTTTTGGTTGATTTCAATACGTTTTCTAATGCTTCAACATCATTGTATGGAATTTTGATAAATCCGGCTGTAAAAGGTCCAAAGTTTTTACGGGCAGTTTCATCATTCGAAAATGAAATAATTGTTGTTGTTCTTCCGTGAAAATTGTTTTCACAAACGATAATTTGTGCTTCATTTTCAGGGATGCCTTTTATCTCATAAGCCCATTTTCGGCATAATTTCAAAGCGGTCTCAACCGCTTCAGCACCTGTATTCATTGGTAACACTTTATCGAAACCAAAATACTTGGTCACATATTCTTCATACGGTCCCAGTTGATCATTATGAAAAGCACGTGAAGTCAACGTCAGTGTTTGCGCTTGTTTTACCATCGCGCCAACAATTTTTGGGTGACAATGTCCTTGATTCACGGCAGAATATGCCGATAAAAAATCATAATATTTTTTTCCGTCCACATCCCAAACATAAACGCCTTCGCCTCTTTCTAAAACTACAGGTAAAGGATGGTAATTGTGAGCTCCATATTGATTCTCTTTTGCTATCAGCGCTTCAGATTTTGAAGAAAGGTTTTGTTCTGTATGTGTCATGATGTTTCTATTTTAATATAATAAAGTACAAAATTACTATTTTTTTTTAATTTACCAATAAAAATAAATGTTTTGACTTTTAAAAAGATATTATTTAAAAATATTTCTTTAATTTTGATTAAAAATAAGTCATTTTTAAATAATTAATTCGATTTACAGATGTATTTCGAAATAAATAAAAATAAGTACTTTTATACAAATACAAAAGCATCATTTATAATTAAAACAACATGGATATATTAGACGAATTCGACATCAATATCATCAAAGAATTAGAGAAAGACGGAAGAATGGCTTATTCTGCCATCGCAGCCAATCTAAAAATATCAAACACAATGGTGCATCAACGCATCAATAGATTAACGGAACAGGGAATACTTACCGGAATAAAACCCGTGATTAATGAAAAGAAAATAGGATATGATTGGGGAGCTTTCACAGGAATCACCTTAAATAAAGACCACGATTCTGACCGAATTATCGAAGAATTGAAAAACATTCCCGAAATAACAGAATGCTATTATATTACCGGTTCATACACCCTTTATATAAAAATCATTGCGAAAGACCATGAACACATGCGAAAAGTTCTTTATGAAAAAATAGACAATATTCCCGGTATCGCCAAAACCGATTCCATAATTGAACTGGGCTGTGCTTTCAAACGAAATGTAAGTCTCTAACGTAATATTCCATAAAAATGAAGTTTTTCAAGAACCATGTACCGCTGGCAGTTTTAGTTTTTTGCTTTAGTTTTCCAATGTTCTCACAAAACACGACAGCTGCAGCAATAGAAAGGCTCAAAAAACTGGCGCAACAAGTGACTATCATCAGAGACAATTGGGGAATTGCGCACGTATATGGTAAAACCGATGCTGATGCCGTTTTTGGAATGTTGTATGCGCAATGTGAAGACGATTTCAAACGGGTAGAAATGAATTATATCGAAAAACTGGGAAGACTTTCCGAAATCAAAGGACAATCCGTTTTGTATAATGATTTAGAAATTAAACTTTTGATTGATGCCAATGAAGCGAAAGCTGATTATAAAAAAGCAGCGCCTTGGTTGAAAAAATTATTAAACAGTTATGCGGACGGAATCAACTTTTACCTGCACAATCACCCCGAAGTGAAGCCTGCTTTATTGACTCATTTTGAACCTTGGTTTCCGTTACTTTGGACAGACGGCAGCATTGGAGCCATAAGCACCGCCGGACTTTCTACAGGAGAATTGAAAGTTTTTTATTCCGGAAACACCGATAAAGTGGCGTATATAGAACGAGAGAAAGACGTACAAACAGGTTCTAACGGATTTGCAATTGCACCTTCAAAAACAGCTTCTGGAAATGCTATTTTGTACATCAACCCGCATACTACTTTTTATTTCCGACCAGAAATACAAATGAACAGTGAAGAAGGATTGAATGCATACGGAGCGGTAACTTGGGGACAATTTTTTATTTATCAAGGATTTAACGAAAACTGTGGCTGGATGCATACCTCTTCAAATGTTGATGTAGCGGATATGTATGCCGAGAAAATCGTAACTAAAAACAACAAACTATTTTACGAATACGATACCAAATTAGTTCCGGTTATCGAGAAAAAAATAACCATCAAATATTTGGAAAACGGAAAACTGATTCCTAAAACATTCAACACCTATTACACCAATCATGGTCCAATTATGGCCAAAAGGGACGGGAAATGGATTAGCTTAAAATCGAATAATCGTTCGATGAAAAGTCTGGAGCAAAGTTGGGTACGAACAAAATCAAAAGGATTTGAGGATTACAAAAAGGCAATGGATTTGAAAGCCAATACCTCAAACAATACCGTTTATGCGGATAAAGAAGGGAACATCGCCTACTGGCATGGAAATTATATTCCCATTCGAGATAAAAAACTCAATTGGTCTAAAGTGATGGACGGCACAACACCGGCAACGCAATGGAAAGGGTTACACGAAGTTTCAGAAACGGTTCATTCCTACAATCCCACAAACGGCTGGCTGCAAAATTGTAATGCTACACCTTATACAGTAGCTGGTGACAATAGTCCAAAAGAGGAAAACTACTTACCTTACATGGCTCCCGATGGAGAAAGTTTCAGAGGACTAAATGCTGTCCGATTATTGAGTAAAGGCAATACCTATACGTTAGACAAAGTAATTGCCGACGGTTATGACACAAAACTGACCGCCTTTGAATTTTTAATACCATCATTAATTAGCAGTTTCGAAAAAAACATCAGTAAAGATAATGTCCTTTATTCCGAATTATCGGGACCAATAACCTTACTAAAAAATTGGGATTATTATGCCCAAGAGAATTCTGTCTCCACAACATTAGCCATAGAATGGGCCTATAAATTAGACCCGATTATTCAAAAAGTATACATCAATGAAGGTGAAATGGATCAAGTTGAGAACACCATAAATTTTGCAAAAAACGCTACACCAGACCAATTGGTACCTCAGCTACAAATGGTGATAAACGAATTGAAAAATAAATTTGGAACTTGGCAAATTCCTTGGGGAGAAATCAATCGTTTCCAGAGAACTACGGGAGACATTAATATGACTTACAATGATACTTTACAAAGTTTACCCATAGGTTATGGTCCGGCACTTTGGGGTAGCCTACCCGCTTATAAAAGTAATTATCAAAAAGACACCAAAAAACGCTACGGAACTAACGGAAACAGTTTTGTGTGTGCGGTAGAATTTGGAACAAAAATAAAAGCAAAATCATTACTTGCGGGAGGGAACAGTGGAGATCCAAAATCAAAGCATTTTTACGATCAGGCTGAAATGTACCGAAAAGGAGAATTCAAAGACGTACTTTTTTACAAAGAAGATATTCAAAAAAATGCGGAACGCACTTATCACCCGGGGGAGTAATTTCTTATGCTCATTCAGTACATGCCCTTACATATCCTGAGCTGGAAATGATAATTCTAAAGGATCAGCTTACAATGAAAAAGCAGCCAAACGTTCTTGGGAGTACTTGAATTCTTTCTTAAAACAAGTTTTGAAATAATTTAGTAAATATATTTTTTCAAAAACGGTATAAGTTCGGTTTTTTTGTTAGTTTTATGCATTAAAATTTAACAAAAAGTCAAGAATTTATACTATTTTTTTTATGTCAAAAAGTAAAATCAGGAACGACAAAACCTGTCTCAATTGTAGGTATGTGGTCGAAAATAGATTCTGTCCTAATTGTGGACAGGAGAATACCGATACCCGAAAAACGTTTCATCACTTGTTCTTCCACTTCATTGAGGACCTTACCCATTATGAAAATGCCTTTTGGAAAACAATCAAAAACCTATTGTTCAAACCGGCATCCTTAACAAAGGAGTATTTATCAGGAAAACGATTGTCTTATTTGGCTCCAGTTAGATTGTATATTTTTATAAGTTTTATCACGTTTCTATTGATTGCCATTTTCCCCAGTGAGATCAATTCTCCCGAAAAAACTATTGAAAAGGAATCTACCATTACCACCAAAAACAAATCGTTTCAGAATACCATATCCAAAAATGATTCGGTTAAAAAGAGCCAAACTGCTTCAAATGAGGAAGAAGAGGAATTTCAAGATTTTGGATACGACTCCGTGGAACAATTGGACTCTATCCAAAAAAATGCTCCAGAATCAAAAAAGCTGACTGATTTCAGTTATTGGGCCAACAGAAAATTCCAAATTGTAAAAGACAATAACTCAAAAGGAGAATTACTTGAAAAATTCATAAGCTCCTTTACCCATAATTTACCAAAAGTCCTTTTTGTATTCATGCCTATTTTTGCTTTTTCCCTCTGGCTTTTTCACGGCAAAAAACGTTGGTATTACTTTGATCATGGTATTTTCACCTTACATTACTTTTCCTTTTTGTTATTACTATTTTTGTTATTGTTTCTAATTAACAAAGGATTGACACCATTTTCAGAATCGAGTCTCGTTTCTTTCATACAGATACTAATTAATTTTATTGGTATTGGATGGATGTTTTATTATTTCTATCCGGCGCACCGTCGCTTTTATGGGGAAACTCGCTTTATCTCCTTTATAAAATGCAGCCTGCTATTTTTCATCAACTTTATACTAGTCTCTATTATATTATTACTTTTTGCCATTTATACATTTATCAATTTACATTAAAAACATGAAAAAAATCCCTTTTTTAGGTCTACTGGTAGTTTTAAATATAAGCTGCACTACTCAAAAAATGAGTATAACCAATACCGACCCTACAAAATACATGAATACAATTACGTCTGACGAACTAAAAACACACCTTTACATTGTAGCTTCAGACGAAATGGAAGGCCGCGAGACAGGCTCTGCAGGTCAGAAAAAAGCAGGTGTTTACCTCATTGACCAATACAAGAAAAACACCGTTCCCTTTCCTACTGGTGCTTCAGACTATTACCAAAAAATTCCTGCTGCTTTTCTAAATGCCAAACGCAATGAAAACTTACCGGATTCCGAAAACATTTGGGCTTACATTGAAGGATCTGAAAAACCAAATGAAGTGCTTGTGATTTCTGCCCATTACGATCACGTAGGTGCAAAAGAGGGAGAAATTTATAACGGTGCTGATGATGATGGTTCAGGAACCGTAGCTTTACTTGAAATTGCGCAAGCGTTTCAAATCGCTAAAAAAGAAGGACACGGTCCAAAACGCTCCGTGCTATTTCTTCACGTTACCGGCGAAGAGCATGGCTTGCATGGCTCAAGATATTACTCAGAAAACCCTTTGTTTCCTTTAGCCAATACGATAACTAATATCAATATTGACATGATAGGCCGCCGTGATGAAGCACATGCTGGCAGCAATAATTACGTGTATGTTATCGGTGCAAACCGATTGTCAACGGATTTAGATAACATTTGCACCCTTGCAAACGCTAAATACACTAATTTGGATTTAGATTATAAATACAATGATCCTAAAGATCCAAACCATTTCTATGAGCGTTCTGATCATTACAATTTTGCCAAAAATGGAATTCCTTCTGTATTCCTTTTCAATGGTGTACATGCTGATTATCACAAACCAACGGACAGTCCGGACAAAATTGAATACGATGCGTTAACCAAAAGAGCCCAATTTGCATTTGTAACTGCTTGGGAACTGGCAAACCGTACCGAAAGACCTATTGTAGATAAAAAATAGTTTTAGTATTTGGACACATCCACGCTTTCACTAGCGTTACAGCGTGGTCAGGCTATCCGTTGCAATCTTTTATTACCCTGTCAGGGTTTAAAACCCAAACAGGGTAATAAAAGGATTTCCACTGCTATCCCTTGTGCAAACCCCATAAAAAAAGAGCTTTGAATCACTTCAAAGCTCTTTTTTTATCATTAATTTATTTAAACCCTTTCGTCAAACTCCATTTTATCTGCACTATCTATTTTGTATAATGGTTTCTCCATTGGCAATGTAAAATAAAAAGAAGAACCTTCGCCTTCTATACTTTCTACCCATATTTCACCACCATTTTTTTCTAAAAACCCTTTTACTAACAATAATCCAATCCCGGCACCCTTATTTTCTATTCTAGCTTTTGAAAGAATATCCATTTGTGGCGTAAAAAGTTTGTCTTGAATTTCTTTTGACATACCAACACCGGAATCTTTTATCTGAACTATTATTTTATCTTCTTTAGTTTTTGCTGAAACCATAATTTCCCCTCCAGGCAGTGAATGTTTAATAGCATTCGAAACTATATTCTGAATAACGGAAAGTAGCATTTTTCCATCAGCAAAGACTTTAGTATTCACATCAATTTCATGATGAAGATTTATTGTATTTAAAGAAGCGGTATCATTTAAAGTGTCGAAAACTTTTTGGACATACTGGACCAGTTCAATTTTTCTTGGAGAAAATACTTCTGCTGCGTATTTTATTCTTGCCCATTCCACTAGGTAGTCTAACATATTCAATTCATCAATTGATGCTTTGTAAAGGAGCTCAAGCATTTCTTTAACTGTGCTTGGATCCATTTTTTCAAAATTTGATTTCAAATAACCCGTAGTAGCAATAATACTAGACAATGGGCTTCTCAAATCATGCGAAAGTATAGCAAGAACGCTTTCCTTATGAGTGTTCAGATCTTCCAGTTCTTTTACATAATTTTTTATCGCGTCTTCTGATTTCTTTCTTTCTGTTAAGTCGCGTAGGATTTTAACGTATCCTAACATCTCTCCATCTATTCCAGTGAGTGGAAAAACCAGACCATAGGCATAAAATTCACTCTTGTCTTTGCAAATGTGCCATCTATTATCTGTTGCTCTTCCCTCCTTTAATGCAGTTTCAATTTCATTTTTCGAAATACCATTTTGTATATCTTCATCTGTAAAAATTATATCAAAATGTTTTCCAATAATTTCATCTGGTTCATAACCAAAAATTTTTGTTGCCCCTGAACTCCAGCTGTTGATTATAAATTCATTGTCAAGAGTAAAAATCGAGTAATCTTGTAAACTATCAATTATTTGGCTATAAAACTCGGCTGTTGGAATGTAATTACTTCTAAGAATTTTAGAATTGATTTTCTCGTTTTCCATTAAATTATGTAAATAATATTTAAAAAATTGAAAGCTTATTTTCGGTTGATTTAACTTTGCAATGCGTTCAAAGATACACAAAAGAAAATACGATGTATGTAAAACAAATAATATAACCCCTAACAGGAATTGCCTTAATTTGTTTAATCATGAAATCCTAAATAACTTCTTTAATTGCACTCTGATACTATTCCCTTTTACAATATTCAAGCCAATAAAGTAACCCCTACAATCTCACGAAACTTTATCCCACAAAAAAAGCCTCGAATTTTTTCGAAGCTTTTGCAAAATACTCAATTTTTGTCTTGTAAGATAAAATGTGATTTACACTATTTTTTATAAATCAAGGGATAATTTTAAATTTCCACCCAAACCATCTTTAATAATTCGCATTAAAGTAGATAGTCTAATGTCACTTGCATTATTTTCAATTCTTGAAATATAGCTTTTGGTAGTCCCCACTCTTTCTGCAAGTTCTTCTTGAGTTAAATGCTGTTTTTTTCGGGCTTCTTGTATTAAAACACCTAATTTGAAGGTGTCAAACTCTTCTTCAAATTTCTCTCTGGTCTCAGTACCTGCTTCGCCATAATACTCTTCAAGGTGAGCAGTAAATGGTTTTATGTTTTTATTTGTTTTCATAATATTCTTTCTTAAGTTTTTCGGCTCTAATGATTTCGCTTTTGGGAGTCTTTTGCGTTTTTTTCTGAAATCCGCTTAATAGAATTACAAGATTTCCTTCGTCAAAAAAGCAAAAAATTCTAAAATTTCCGTTTCCGGCTGCAACTCTAATTTCCCAAAGTCCATCTGTATTTGTTAAATGTTTAAGAAATTTATCAGGAACAATTTTCATAGTTTGAATAAGAAGAATTGTCCAATCCATTTTCTTTCTGACATCGACAGACTGTTTTCTATAGAAATCTGTAAAATACTCTTTATAAATACCTACTTCTCGCTTAAACTCCTTCAATAGAATTAATTATTAGATTTCTACAAAGTTATCTAATTAGATAACATTATCAAAACTTTAAGCAAAAAACTTTACCCCACAAAAAAAGCCTCGAATTTCTTCGAAGCTTTTGCTTTCTGGGTGGGAGACGGGGCTCGAACCCGCGACCCTCGGTACCACAAACCGATGCTCTAACCAACTGAGCTACAACCACCATTTGCTTAGCGGTGGCAAATATACGACATAAGTTTACTTCTGCAAATATTTTTTTTAAAAAATTACATGAAATTTACATCAAATCTGCTAAGCTATTGACTGCCAAATATCTTTCTACAGTAAAACCTTCCGCATGATCTACTCCAATGAGCCTTCCTAAATCTCTGGAACGGTAATTCAAGCTTTCTAAGAAGTTTTTACTGGTTATTGGTGACTCCGGTTCGTTGGAATTTGCATCATAAAACTGAGAACCGTAAGCCAAAATTGACTCGATTTTTTTATCGGTAAAACCTGTAATGTCAACCACAAAATCAGGCTCTATATTTTTCCACTGTATATAATGATAGACTAATTTTGGTCTCCAAGCAGTTTGCTTCTCCCCTTCTGATGTGGTTTCAATTTTCATCAAGCCAGATAAAAAACAAGCATCCGAAACCAGTTTACTTCCCTTTTCATGATCAATATGACGGTCATCAATTGCATTACACAAAACAATTTCCGGTTGGTACTTACGAATCATTTTTATAATTTCTAATTGATGCTTTTCATCATTGACAAAAAACCCATCACGCATTTCTAAATTTTCACGTGCTGAAACACCCAGAATCTTTGCAGCAGCATTCGCTTCTTGATTTCTGATTTCAGCTGAACCTCGGGTTCCTAATTCACCACGGGTCAAATCAATAATCCCAACCGTTTTACCTAACGAGATTTCTTTTAAAATGGTTCCTGCACAACCCAATTCCACATCATCAGGATGCGCACCAAAAGCAAGTATGTCTAATTTCATCTAAATTTATTTAATATTTTCTCGTTTAATGTATAACGTTCTTGCATAGACCTAAAATCTGGAATTTTTATCCTAAATCTAAAACCTTTTTCATTGTCATCGATTTATTGACACTTTCTTTCCACTCTTTTTCAGGAATACTGTCTTTTGTAATACCACAACCCACATACAAATGCGCCTGATTATCTTTGATTTGCATACATCGCAAATTGACATACAAATCGGATTTTAATTCTTCTTTATTAAACCCTTCCTTGTTTAATTCCCCTAAAAAACCGGTATAATATTCTCTGTCGTAGCCTTCATTTTTAATAATAAAATTTTTAGCGGCCTCTTTTGGCAATCCGCATACGGCGGGTGTTGGATGCAAAACAGAAACTACTTGTTTCAAACTTGAATTCTCATTTATTACCCCTTCAATATCTGTTTTAATATGCGCTAAAGTTCCCGCCTGTAACGTATAAGGGCTCGAAACTGCCACTTCTGAAGTCAGGTTCTTTAGATTATTCAAAATAAAATCGGTAACAAACTGTTGCTCTTCCATTTCTTTTTTCTCCCAAACTACTTCTGTCGTACCTTGAAGTTTTTGCGTTCCAGCTAATGCCATCGTATAAAAGGTATTGTTATTGGCCTTCAGCAATCGTTCTGGTGTAGCGCCCATCCATAATCCTATTTTTGGATGAAACCAACAATAGCAAAAAGCAGTTGGATAACTTTGAATTAACTTTTCAAAAATTGAAACTAAATCAAAATTTGACAAATCAACGATTTCTTTCCTGGATAGAACCACTTTTTTTAAAGGCCCTTTTGCAATAGCATCAATCCCTTTTTGAACAAGTATTTCAAAATGTTCTTTAGCCTGTATATCTTCTGAATCTGTGAAATCAGAATCCTCATTTTCTTTAAAAGAAGTAATCAAGGCTTCCCATTTTACGGACAGATTTTTAGGAATAAGTATCATTTGGCTACCTTCAAAAGGAGCAAAAACAAAACCTGTTTCTTCAAAATTTTCAGCAAAATACAAATGGTCATTATTTTGAAAAAAACCCACTAATTTGATATCATTTGGTTTTCTGTATAATACAAAAGGTAAATTTTGAGCTTTTTGTTGTTTTACTTTTATAAAAAAATCAATCATACGCTAAATTTTTAAAATGGATTTCAATAAAAAACTACTGACAATTCTTATTTTTTTCTTTGGTCAAAACCATATTCGTCAATTTGCAAAGCGACACCAAATTTCCTTCTTCATCCGTAATTTTAATTTCCCAAAGATGCAGACTTCTTCCTTTGTGAATGATTCGTGCTGTTCCAAAAACAAATCCTTCACGAATACTTTTTAAATGATTCGCCGAAATCTCAATTCCGCGTACCTCCTGCTCTTTGTCGTTAATAAAAAAATGAGACGCGGCACTTCCCACACTTTCTGCCAAAGCCACCGAAGCACCGCCATGCAACAATCCCATGGGTTGATGAACGGATGAATCAACAGGCATTCTGGCCACCAGAAAACCTTCGCCAGCATCTATGTATTCAATATTTAAGGTCTCCATCAACGTGTTTTTTGAAAACTGATTACAGTATTCAAGCATTTTATCTTTATCTAATGTCATAGAATTGCTTTTTAAAATGTAAAAATAATTAAAAGATAAGTCACAAAATAGTAAATGCAATTGTTATTCTAAATTCAAACTTAAAATCGTTCCCAATACTATTAGATTTTTCCTATTTTTACAAAAAAATACAACTAAATGCGTCCCATCACATTACTGTTTTTTATTGGAATAGTGCTTTCTATTTTTTCCTGTCGTTCCGATTTTGAGACTGTAGCAAGCACCGGCGATTTGAAATTTTCGAAAGACACCATTTATTTAGATACCGTTTTTACCAGCATAGGTTCCAGTACATACCGACTCAAAGTGTACAATAAAAGCAAAAATGACATTACCATTCCAAGCATTAAACTAGGAAAAGGATTAAACTCAAAATACCGAATGACCGTTGATGGAATGCAAGGGACAGACGGGAAAATTTTCAACAATGTGGATCTTTTAGCAAAAGACAGTTTGTATATCTTCATAGAAACCACCGCAAATATTGCAGATGCTAACCCAACTGATTTTTTATACACCGATCAAATTCAGTTTGACAGTGGCGAAAATTTACAAAATGTGGAATTAGTAACCCTTATACAAGATGCCGTTTTCCTTTATCCAAAACGTTTTGCTGATGGCACTACTGAAACACTTCCTATTGGAGACGAAAAAATTGATGGATTTTATCTTGATGAAAATGATCCCATAAATGGCAATGAATTACAGTTTACGAATGACAAACCGTATGTGATTTATGGCTACGCAGCTGTTCCTTCGAATAAAACGGTCACTTTTGAGGCTGGAACCAAAGTTCATTTTCATGCTAATTCTGGACTTATTGTAGCCAATAATGCCTCTATTAATATTAATGGAACACTGTCAACAACCGATAAACTAGAAAACGAAGTCATTTTTGAAGGTGACCGATTAGAACCTGATTTTTCTGATGTGCCGGGACAATGGGGAGCAATTTGGCTTACTGATGGCAGTACGAATAACACTTTTAATCATCTGACAATTAAAAATGCAACCATTGGTTTGTTAATTCAAAATAATGATGGCACAACCGTTTCTATCAAAAACACCCAAATATACAATAGCAGTAACTACGGAATTTTGGCGCAGACCGCAAAAATTAACGGGGAAAATTTAGTCATCAACAATGCCGGACAAGCTAGTTTAGCCTGTTCGTATGGCGGAAATTATTCATTTACACATTCCACCTTCAATAATAACTGGAACAGCTCGCAACAAGTGGCGGTTTTTGTGAGCAATTATATAACAGGCGCAATTCCTGAAGTAAAAGATTTAACCGCAGCAACATTCAACAACTGCATTATCTATGGTTCGTATTCTACTGAAATGATATTGAATAAAAAAACTGGAGCTGCTTTCGAATATCAATTCAACAATTGCCTGCTTAAATTTGATAACGTTTCCAATCAATTCACGACGAATCCCGATTATCAGTTCAATACAGATCCAACACATTACAATGCCATAATTCTAAACAAAAACCCGAATTTTTTTAATATATCACAGAACAAATTCAATATTGACGAAACTTCTGCCGCTTTCGCAAAAGGGAATTCGGCATATCTGATTCCTTTTGATATTTTAGGGAATACCAGAACTTTGCCACCCGATTTAGGTGCCTATCAAAACAAATCATTTCCGAAATAATTTAAAAAGTCTTTTCTTTTGTCCCTTGTTCTTACTATTTATTTAAACTAAATTTGCACCGTTAAATACAACAAACTACACAACAATGATCCATTTCTTTGAAAACCAAAGCAAAACTGTTTTTGCCGTACAAACGCAAAACGAAATTTCGGCTCAAGACATTTCAAAATTAAACTGGCTTTTTGCCGACTCAAATAAAATAGAAAAATCCGTACTGACGGATTTTTTTGTTGGTCCTCGCGCCACTATGATTACTCCTTGGAGTACCAATGCGGTGGAAATTACCCAAAACATGGGAATTTCTGGAATCATTCGTATAGAAGAATTCCATAAAGCTACGGCTGATTTCAATGATTTCGACCCTATGCTTTCGCAAAAATATACCGAGTTGAATCAAGATATTTTTACTATCAATGTACTTCCGGAAGCTATATTGGATATTGAAGATATCGCTGCTTACAACAAAAGTGAAGGTCTAGCTTTAAGTCCTGAAGAAGTAGAGTACTTAGATAATTTAGCCACTAAATTAGGTAGAAAATTAACGGATTCAGAGATTTTTGCTTTCTCACAAGCCAATTCAGAACACTGTCGCCACAAGATTTTCAACGGAACATTTGTTATTGATGGCGTAGAAAAAGAAACTTCTCTTTTTAAATTAATCAAAAAAACATCTCAGGAAAACCCTAACGACATTGTTTCGGCCTACAAAGACAACGTGGCTTTTGTAAAAGGACCAAGAGTACAGCAATTTGCTCCCAAAACAGCTGACAAACCTGATTTTTACGAAGTAAAAGAATTTGATTCGGTTATCTCTTTAAAAGCAGAAACGCACAATTTCCCAACAACTGTAGAGCCTTTTAACGGAGCTGCAACAGGATCTGGAGGAGAAATTCGTGACCGTTTGGCAGGAGGACAAGGTTCATTGCCAATGGCAGGAACTGCGGTTTATATGACTTCTTATTCTCGATTGGAAGAAAACAGACCATGGGAAGATGCTGTTGAAGCTAGAAAATGGTTGTATCAAACTCCAATGGATATTTTAATCAAAGCTTCGAATGGAGCATCTGATTTTGGAAATAAATTTGGGCAACCACTTATTACAGGTTCCGTTCTTACTTTCGAACATGAAGAAAATAACCGTAAAATTGGTTACGATAAAGTAATCATGCAAGCGGGTGGAATTGGTTACGGAAAATTAGACCAAGCTATCAAAAAGAAACCACAAGAAGGAGACAAAATTGTTATCCTTGGAGGAGAAAATTATAGAATCGGAATGGGTGGAGCTGCGGTTTCATCAGCTGACACAGGAGCTTTTGGTTCAGGAATTGAATTGAATGCGATCCAACGTTCGAACCCAGAAATGCAAAAACGTGCTGCCAACGCCATTCGTGGTTTGGTAGAAAGCGACAATAACCCAATTGTTTCTATTCATGATCACGGAGCAGGTGGACACTTAAACTGTCTTTCTGAACTAGTTGAAGAAACAGGAGGATTAATTGATTTAGACAAATTGCCTATTGGAGATCCAACCCTTTCGGCAAAAGAGATTATCGGTAACGAATCTCAAGAAAGAATGGGATTGGTTATTGGTAAAAAAGATATCGATATTTTACAAAGAATTGCAGACAGAGAACGTTCTCCGATGTATCAAGTAGGTGATGTAACCAGTGATAATCGTTTTACTTTCGAATCTAAAACTACTGGTTTAAAACCAATGGATTATGCTTTGGAAGATTTCTTCGGAAGTTCTCCAAAAACGGTAATGACTGATAAAACCATTAATTACAATTATCCTGCATTAGAATATAGCGTAAAAAATATTTCGACTTATTTAGAACAAGTTCTACAATTGGAAGCCGTAGCCTGTAAAGACTGGTTGACTAATAAAGTGGATCGTTGCGTTGGAGGAAAAGTTGCCAAACAACAATGTGCTGGACCATTGCAATTGCCTTTGAACAATTGTGGTGTAATGGCTTTGGATTATCAAGGAATAGAAGGTGTCGCTACTTCAATTGGACACTCTCCTATTGCTGCACTTATTGATCCTGTTGCAGGAAGTAGAACTGCAATTGCCGAATCTTTATCGAATATCGTTTGGGCTCCAATAAAAGACGGATTGAAAGGTATTTCACTTTCGGCCAACTGGATGTGGGCTTGTAAAAACGAAGGTGAAGATGCTCGTTTGTATGCTGCTGTAGAAGGTTGTTCTGAATTTGCAATCGAATTGGGGATCAACATTCCAACAGGAAAAGATTCACTTTCGATGAAACAAAAATATCCAAACGACGAAGTAATCGCACCGGGAACGGTTATTATTTCTGCAGGTGGAAACTGTATCGATATTAGAAAAGTAGTGGAGCCAGTTTTACAAAAAGACGGAGGTTCTATTTATTATATCAATTTGTCTCAAGACGACTTCAAATTAGGAGGTTCTTCTTTCGCACAAACATTGAATGCTATCGGAAACGATGCACCAACAATTAAAGACGCAGCTTTCTTCAAAAATGCATTCAACACCCTTCAAGAACTGATTTTAGACAATCAAATCTTGGCTGGACACGACATCGGAAGCGGTGGTTTAATCACTACTTTACTGGAAATGTGTTTTGCTGATGTGAATTTGGGAGCAAAAATTGACTTCTCTGTTTTCGAAGAAAAAGACATCATCAAATATCTTTTTGCCGAAAACATAGCTATAGTTTTCCAAGCTAATTCAGATGAAGCTGTTGAAGCTAAATTAAAAGCAAACAATGTTGCTTTCTATAAATTAGGAACTGCAACAACCGAAGCTACTTTAGACTTTGGTCCTTGCAAATTAGACATTGCCAAATACAGAGACATTTGGTTTAAAACGTCTTTCTTATTAGACCAAAAACAATCTAAAAACGGAACAGCTCAAGCCCGTTTTGACAATTATAAAAATCAAGCTTTAAACTATACTTTCCCAACTCATTTTACGGGGAAAGCACCAGTTATAGACTCTTCAAAACCAAGACCAAAAGCAGCAATCATTCGCGAAAAAGGAAGTAACTCCGAGCGTGAAATGGCGAATGCTATGTACTTGGCTGGATTTGACGTTAAAGACGTACACATGACCGATTTGATTTCGGGACGTGAAAATCTAGAAGACATTCAGTTTATCGGAGCTGTTGGTGGATTCTCTAACTCGGATGTTTTAGGTTCGGCCAAAGGTTGGGCTGGAGCCTTTTTGTACAATGAAAAAGCTAAAACAGCTTTGACCAATTTCTTTAAAAGAGAAGATACACTTTCTGTTGGAATCTGTAACGGTTGCCAATTGTTCATCGAATTAGGATTAATCAACCCAGAACACAAGCATAAACCAAAAATGCTCCACAACGAAAGCCAAAAGCACGAGAGCATCTTTACTTCTGTAACAATACAGGAAAACAATTCGGTGATGCTATCAACACTTGCTGGTGCTACACTTGGAGTTTGGGTTTCGCATGGTGAAGGAAAATTCAGCAAACCAATGGACGAAGAGCACTATAACATCGTAGGTAAATACGGTTATGAGAGTTACCCTGCCAATCCTAACGGTTCTGATTATAATACTGCTATGATGTGCGACACAACAGGTCGTCACTTGGTAATGATGCCACACATTGAGCGTTCTACTTTCCAGTGGAACTGGGCTCATTATCCAAAAGACCGTAATGACGAAGTTACACCTTGGCATGAAGCTTTTGTGAATGCCAGAAAATGGATTGATAAAATCTAATTTTAACTACATCAATACTTACATAAAAGCGTTCGCCAAGGTGAACGCTTTTTTTGTCATAAAAATTTACACTACTAAAATTTAAGAATTTTAGTATAATTTCATTTATTTAAACAAAATCTCATTTATTATTCATCGAATTATAAAAACAATTGTATTTTTAACAAAGTTTCATATTAAAAATAATGAGAAATGACCCAAGAACTACAAAAACTTCACTCGGTTTGGATTGACACTCAAAAAAGAGCCAACGAGAACACTTTATTACCACAAATAAAGTTTGATGAAATTGCCAGTTCAATAATAAGCACAGGTCCATTTTATTTTTACATTATTGATTTTTATGATATGTCCTTATCAAACATTAGTCCAGCGATAGCTGACATTCATGGATTCGATCCGGAAACCGTATGTTTTAATGATATTCTTGCAACAATTCATCCTGACGATATTGACTTTATATCAAAAGCCGAAGCTTCAATACTTAATTTTTTTTATACCAAAATAGGTCCGGAAAAATTGACTAACTACAAAATGAATTACAGTTTTAGAAGTCGAATGAAAAATGGGGAGTATTGCATGCTCAATCATCAAGCCATAATACTGACATTAGATCCAAACGGCGGTTTTGGAAAATCATTGAATATTCATACCAGAATCGATCATTTGACCAAAAACAATACCTATCAATATTCCATAATAGGATTAAAAGACGAGGCATCTTATATGAATATTGATGTTTTTGAAGACATCCAATGTTTTTCAGAATTTTCAAAAAGAGAAATTGATATTATTAGGCTAATTGCAGAAGGTTTTGACAACAATAAAATTGCGAATGAACTTTTTATCAGCGTAAATACTGTGAAACAGCATCGTAAAAATATTTTAAAGAAATCCAACTCTAGAAATACGGCTCAATTAATTCGAAAAAGTACCTTGCAAGGTTTATTATAAATTGAACAAATCACTTTTGCGCAACGACTCTATTTCTGGAAACATACGCTTTTAAATATTCCCCTTTTGGAGTTCCGTTGTCAAAAGAACTGAATAAAACAAGATCACGCGTGTTTAAACGAGCTTGCTCATTACTGCTGTTTTCGAATTCTATTCTGTAAATTGCCGAATACAAAATGGCCCTGCCAGTACCATGATGACAATGGATTAAAACGGGGTAATTAGCAGGATTGTCCATAATTTCAAGAAAATAATTTATGTTTTTTTGACTCGGAATTTGGTCAGACGGATTGCTAAAATAATTCAGCCCTTTAATTTTTGCAACCGCATTTTTCTCCGCTTGCAATTCTCCCGGCACTTCAGGATTCAACTTCAAATCGTTTGTACCCGGTATTCTTAAATCAATAATAGATTTAATTTTATATTTCAGAACATAATCTTTAATTTGATCCGGTGGAATTACCCCTGATTTATATACTTTCTTTGTTGCGATTTCTTTAAAATTATAATTTAAATGAATATCATAAAGACAAGCTGCGATATAGCACAAAGAAAATAACACTAAAAATCCTCCAATTCGTTTGTATGCCTTTTTCATAGAATAATTTTAGCAAAGTCACAAAAAAGAAAGGCGCAACACATTACATAATTATGAAGGTTATATTATATGATTGTAAATGAATCTTTTGCAATTATTGCGTAGCCAGCAATTATTGATTTCAATACTCTTTTTTTAAATATTATTGAAATCAAACCAATAAAATAAAATTATATTTTAAAATTTTACAAAAAAATTAAAAATTTCGCTATTTTTTTCTAATTTGCGAGTCAATTCAATATTCGAATAATGACTCCAATAACCAGACTTTTTGATTTTCCTTATTACCAGCAAAATAAATATACTTCAATTCCTGACGCTTTAACAACAAAGCAAAATGGCGTTTGGGTAAAAACTTCTACCCAAGAATATATAGCCAAAGCCAATGCTGTTTCGAGAGCGCTCTTAAGAATGAACGTTCAAAAAGACGATAAAATTGCCATTATATCTACTAATAATAGAACCGAATGGAATATTATGGATATTGGTATTTTGCAAACCGGCGCTCAAAATGTCCCTGTTTATCCTACTATTTCCGAAGAAGATTACGAATATATCCTGAATCATTCCGGTGCCATTTATTGTTTTGTATCGGATGCTGAAGTATTACGAAAAGTAAATTTGATAAAACATAATGTTCCAAATTTAAAAGAAGTCTATTCGTTCAACGAAATCGAAGGTTGTAAAAATTGGACTGAATTGCTTAACCTTGGCGAAGACCGTAGCAATCAAAACCTAGTTGAAGAAAGAAAAAACAATGTAAAATCAGAAGATTTAGCGACCATTATTTATACTTCGGGAACAACAGGAAGACCAAAAGGAGTCATGCTATCGCATAAAAATATTGTATCCAATGTTTTGGACAGTGCTTCGAGAATTCCTTTTGAAGCAGGAAAAAGTCGTGCCTTAAGCTTCCTTCCTATTTGTCATATTTTTGAAAGAATGATTTTGTATTTATACCAATATTATGGTATCTCTATCTATTTTGGTGAATCGATAGATAAAGTTGGTGACAATATCAGAGAAGTACAACCAAATGTTATCACTGCGGTTCCCAGACTTCTTGAAAAAGTGTATGATAAAATCTATGCAAAAGGGACCGAATTAACAGGCATCAAAAAGAAACTTTTCTTTTGGGCCATTGATTTAGGATTGAAATATGAACCTTATGGTGCCAATGGTTTTTGGTATGAATTGCAACTCAAAATAGCACGCAAATGGATTTTCAGCAAATGGAAAGAAGGTTTGGGAGGCAATTTGGACCTGATGGTTTCAGGAAGTGCCGCTTTACAACCTAGATTAGCCAGGATTTTTGCTGCCGCAGAAATTCCGGTAATGGAAGGCTATGGCTTAACCGAAACTTCTCCTGTAATATCAGTAAACGACACGAGAAATCACGGTTTCAAAATAGGAACTGTAGGGAAAGTAATCGATAATGTAGAAGTAAAAATTGCCGAAGACGGAGAAATTCTTTGTAAAGGGCCTAACGTGATGATGGGCTATTACAAAGATCCTGAAAAAACAGCCGAAGCACTTCAAGGCGGTTATTTCCACACGGGTGATATTGGAATATTTGATGAAGAAGGTTTCTTGAAAATTACAGATCGTAAAAAAGAAATGTTCAAAACTTCGGGAGGAAAATACATTGCGCCACAATTAATTGAAAACACGATGAAACAATCCCGTTTCATTGAACAAATAATGGTGATTGGTGACGGGCAAAAAATGCCGGCAGCATTCATTCAGCCGAGTTTTGACTTCATTAAAGAATGGGCGAATATTCACGGAATTGGTGTTGGAAAAAGTAATGAAGAAATCATTGCAAACGAAAAAGTTATTGCCAGAATTCAGGAAGAAGTAGATAGCTTAAATGAAAAATTTGGGAATTGGGAAAAAATTAAACGTTTTGAACTCACACCTGACGTTTGGTCTATTGAAGGTGGACAATTGACTCCTACTCTAAAACTAAAACGAAAAATAGTGATGGAGAAATACAGTGATTTGTTCCATAAAATCTACAACTAGATTCTAGAAAAAACATAATTGGAAATAATTATAAACTCATCAATAGCTGATGAGTTTTTTTTTTTAAATCTAAAAACGAAAACGAAACCAATTATTTCATATTTAATTGTTTTTTAACACTCTATCTGTTATTTTATTATTTTTTAATACCTTTATTCTGTTAACCAATAAAACCAAACATTATGAATGTAAAAAATTTTTTAGTTTCAGGCATTGTAGGTGGTATCGTCCAATTTCTTTTAGGATGGTTGTTTTACGCAATCCTATTTAAAAACTCATTCCCTACTGATGGAAATGAAAACATGGTATTCATATTTTTAGGATGCATGACTTTTGGCTTTTTTGTCTCTTACATTTTTACGAAATGGGCCGGAATTTCAAATGCAACGACTGGTTTTAAAGCTGGTGCCGTTATTGGATTATTCATGGCGCTGTACAGTAATTTCTTTATGAATTCGATGACAAGCGACATCAATTATCAAACTATGGGGTTAGATATTGTAATCACTGTTGTAATGGCCGCATTAGTAGGTGCAGTAATTGCTCTTGTTAATGGGAAACTAAAATAAAATATAAAAACACACAAATAAACTCCTCATTTTATGGGGAGTTTTTTGGTTTAAACAAAAATTCACAAAAAAATATTTTAATATATTATGCATGCATAGTATTTTTTTATTATATTTGAAATCGATATAGTTACATATGAAAGATAAAACGATAGATTATATTTTACGCGCCACTTGGCAAGCAGTAGCAAGAATGTATAATGAGGAAGCTTCTAAATATGATGCGAGCATGGCAACAGGTTTTGCTTTGTTGAGTATCGATAAAGAAGGTGGAACACCATCGACGTCTTTGGGGCCAAAAATGGGAATGGAAGCCACCAGCCTGACCAGAACCTTAAAATCTATGGAGGAAAAAGGCTTAATCACCCGGAAGAAAAACCCGGAAGATGGCCGTGGCGTATTGATTTACCTGACTGATTTTGGTAAAGAAAAAAGAGAATTATCAAAGAATACAGTGTTGAAATTCAATGAAACGGTGAAACAACACATCTCAGAGGAGAAGTTGAAACACTTTATAGAAGTAGCGGAAACGATCAACGAATTAATTCTAGACAAAAACATATTTAATCACACGAGCGTCAGCGAACTGGCGGAGCAAACCGAAAAAACAGAAAATGACATCGCCAAGATTCAAAAGAACAATCAATAATGGCGCTCCCATATTCAAATAAAAAACAAATATAAACAACGTATGAAACGCACAATTAAAAAAGTTGCAGTAATAGGATCCGGAATTATGGGTTCAGGAATTGCCTGCCATTTTGCCAACATTGGAGTTGAAGTGTTACTGTTGGACATTGTTCCAAGAGAACTTACCGAAGCGGAAGCTAAAAAAGGACTCACTTTAGAAAGCAAAATTGTAAGAAACCGATTGGTGAACGAGCATTTAGCCAATTCGCTGAAATCAAAACCATCCCCTATTTACAATCAGAAATTTGCCAGCAGAATCACTACGGGAAATACTACTGATGATATGGCTAAAATTGCCAATGTCGATTGGATTATTGAAGTTGTGGTGGAACGTTTGGATATCAAAAAAATGGTTTTTGAACAAATTGAAAAATTCAGAAAACCGGGAACTTTGGTGACTTCAAACACATCGGGGATTCCAATTCATTTTATGAGTGAAGGACGAAGCGACGATTTTCAAAAGCATTTCTGTGGGACACACTTTTTTAACCCTGCGCGTTATTTAAAATTATTCGAAATCATTCCTGGCCCACAAACAGCAACGGAAGTTTTAGATTTCCTTACTGATTATGGTTCTAAATTCTTAGGTAAAACTTCGGTCGTGGCCAAAGATACTCCGGCGTTCATCGGAAACCGAATTGGAATTTACGGGATTCAAAGTTTATTTCATTTGGTAAAAGAAATGGGACTAACCATTGAAGAAGTGGATAAATTGACCGGTCCGGTTATTGGAAGACCAAAATCGGCTACTTTTAGAACGGTTGATGTTGTTGGATTGGATACTTTGGTACATGTTGCCAACGGAATCTACGAAAACTGCCCGAATGACGAACAACACGATTTGTTCAAACTGCCTGATTTCGTCAACAAAATGATGGAAAACAAATGGTTGGGTAGTAAAACGGGTCAAGGTTTTTATAAAAAAGTAGACAAAGATATTTTGTCTTTGGACTTAGATACTTTAGAATACCGTCCGGCTAAAAAAGCTTCTTTTGCTACTTTAGAACTGACAAAAACGATTGACAAACCTATTGACCGTTTTAAAGTTCTGGTAAAAGGAAAAGACAAAGCGGGAGAATTCTACAGAAAAAGTTTTGCAGGAATGTTTGCTTACGTTTCGAACAGAATTCCTGAAATTACAGATGAATTATACAAGATTGACGATGCGATGAAAGCCGGTTTTGGATGGGAAAATGGTCCTTTCGAAATTTGGGATGCCATTGGTGTCGAAAAAGGAATCGAAATCATGAAAGCTGAAGGTCTAGAACCAGCAGCTTGGGTAACTGATATGTTGACTTCAGGAAGTTCTAGTTTCTATACTATTAAAGAAGGAGCAACTTTTTTCTACAATATACCAACCAAATCGCAAACTAAAGTTCCGGGTCAGGATTCCTTTATTATCCTGAACAATATTCGCGAAAGCAAAAAAGTATGGAGCAATAGCGGAGCAATCATACAAGATTTAGGAGACGGAATTTTGAATTTAGAATTCCAGTCAAAAATGAATACGATTGGTGGCGATGTTTTGGCAGCAATCAATAAAGCGATTGATTTATCTGAAAAAGAATATCAAGGTCTGGTTATTGGAAATCAAGCAGCGAATTTCTCTGTTGGAGCCAATATCGGAATGATATTCATGATGGCAGTCGAGCAAGAATACGACGAGTTGAACATGGCTATCAAAATGTTCCAGGACACGATGATGCGCGTGCGTTATTCTGGAATTCCGGTTGTGGTTGCGCCACACGGAATGACTTTTGGCGGGGGGTGCGAAATGAGTTTGCATGCTGATAAAGTAGTTGCCGCGGCGGAAACGTATATGGGATTGGTGGAATTTGGTGTTGGAGTAATTCCTGGCGGTGGCGGATCGAAAGAAATGGCACTGCGTGCAGCTGATTTATTCCATAAAAATGATGTCGAGTTGAATGTATTGCAAGAATATTTCTTGACGATCGCTATGGCAAAAGTGTCCACTTCTGGTTATGAAGCTTTTGATACCGGACTTTTACAACAAGGGAAAGATATCATTGTAGTGAACAAAGACCGTCAGATTGCCGAAGCGAAGAAACACGCTTTACTAATGGCAGAAGCAGGTTACACACAACCGATTCGCAGAAGCGATGTAAAAGTTCTTGGAAAGCAAGCTCTTGGAATGTTCTTAGTAGGAACGGACCAAATGGAAGCCGGAAAATATATCTCGGAACACGACAAGAAAATTGCTAACAAACTGGCGTATGTTATGGCTGGTGGTGATTTATCAGAACCAACATTAGTAACCGAACAATATTTATTGGATTTGGAACGTGAAGCTTTCTTATCGCTTTGTACAGAAAGAAAAACATTGGAGAGAATCCAATTTATGTTAACCAAAGGAAAACCGTTGAGAAATTAGAATTAAGACTGAAGTATTAAGTATTAAGACTTAAAAAAAAGACTATGCACAATTTTGAAAAATTAAAAATTTGGCAAAAAGCGATGGATATTGCTGTTGAAGTTTATGAAGTTTCTACTTTATTGCCTAATGATGAAAAATTTAATTTAATTCATCAAATAAAAAAATGCGCAGTATCTATTCCTTCTAACATTGCTGAAGGTTCTGGAAGAAATTATGATAAAGAATTTGTACAATTTTTAGGAATTGCAAATGGTTCTACTTTTGAATTAATAACTCAATTAATACTTGCTAAAAGGCTTAAACTTGCAAATGAAGATTTAATTCAACCTATTATTAATCAATTAGTCGAAGTTTCAAATATGAATTTTTCATTTCAAAAAACATTAAAAGAAAAAATTAACACAAACATTGGAAAATCTTAATACTTAATTCTCCAATCTTAATACATAATTTATGAAAACAGCCTATATAGTAAAAGCATACAGAACAGCCGTGGGTAAAGCCCCAAAAGGTGTGTTTAGATTTAAACGTCCTGATGAATTGGCAGCAGAAACGATTCAGTTTATGATGAATGAGTTGCCTGATTTCGACAAAAAACGTATTGACGACGTGATGGTAGGAAATGCGATGCCGGAAGCAGAACAAGGATTAAACGTGGGACGATTGATCTCCTTGATGGGATTAAAAATCGAAGATGTTCCGGGTGTAACCGTAAACCGTTATTGCGCGTCAGGATTAGAAACTATTGGTATGGCTACAGCCAAAATTCAATCTGGAATGGCAGATTGTATCATTGCCGGTGGCGCCGAAAGCATGAGTTTTATTCCAATGGGAGGGTACAAACCAACTCCGGATTATGCTGTTGCAAAAGCTGGAAACGAAGATTACTATTGGGGAATGGGACTAACTGCGGAAGCGGTTGCCAAACAATTCAATGTATCTCGTGCGGACCAAGATGAGTTTGCTTATAACTCCCATATGAAAGCCCTGAAAGCGCAAGCTGAAGGTAAATTTGACAAACAAATTGTTCCTATTACAGTAGAACAAACGTTTATCAATGAAAATGGTAAAAAAGAAACCAAATCGTATGTCGTAAATAAAGATGAAGGCCCAAGAGCCGGAACTTCTGTAGAAGCTTTGGCAGGTTTAAGACCCGTTTTTGAAGCTGGCGGAAGTGTAACTGCAGGAAACTCTTCTCAAATGAGTGATGGAGCAGCATTTGTTCTAATCATGAGCGAAGAAATGGTAAAAGAATTGAACCTTACTCCTATCGCCCGCTTGGTAAACTTCGCTTCGGCTGGAGTGGAACCTAGAATCATGGGAATTGGACCTGTAAAAGCGATTCCAAAAGCCTTGAAACAAGCTGGTTTAACGTTGAATGATATTGATTTAATTGAGTTAAACGAAGCTTTTGCATCACAAGCATTAGCGGTTACACGTGAGTTAAACCTAAATCCGGATATCATCAATGTAAATGGTGGAGCGATTGCATTAGGCCACCCACTGGGTTGTACTGGAGCTAAACTTTCTGTTCAATTATTCGACGAGATGAAACGCAGAGGAAGCAAATACGGAATTGTTTCTATGTGTGTAGGAACCGGACAAGGTTCAGCAGGAATTTACGAACTTTTGTAGTCATAGATTTCCATCCGTTTGTTATTCCAACGGAGGAGGAATTTTCACCAGTATTGCAGAATTAACTATTGAGATTCCTCCTTTGTCAGAATGACAATATTGAGGATTTAGATTATAAATAAAAACATATTAAAAAAATAAAAAAATGGCAGATACAATTGAAAAAAACGTAACCCGTGGCGGTCAGTTTTTGGTAAAAGAAACAAAGTGCGAAGATATCTTCACTCCAGAAGATTTTTCGGAAGAGCAATTAATGATGCGTGACTCTGTAAAAGAGTTTGTGGACAAAGAAATTTGGCCAAATAAAAATCGTTTTGAAAGTAAAGATTACGCATTTACAGAAGAAAGTATGCGTAAAGCAGGTGAACTTGGACTTCTTGGAGTGGCTGTTCCTGAAGCTTACGGTGGATTAGGAATGGGATTTGTTTCAACAATGCTTGTTTGTGATTATATTTCAGGGGCAACGGGTTCATTCTCAACTGCTTTTGGAGCACATACCGGAATTGGAACTATGCCAATTACATTATACGGTACAGAAGAACAAAAACAAAAATACGTTCCTAAACTAGCTTCTGGCGAATGGTTTGGAGCCTATTGTTTGACAGAACCAGGTGCAGGATCAGATGCAAATTCTGGAAAAACAAAAGCAGTTTTATCTGAAGACGGAACGCATTATAAAATCACAGGACAAAAAATGTGGATTTCGAACGCTGGATTTTGTTCTGTATTCATCGTTTTTGCACGCATTGGTGATGATAAAAACATTACTGGTTTTATCCTTGAAAATACAGCTGATAATGGAATTTCAATGGGTGAAGAAGAACATAAATTAGGGATTCGTGCTTCTTCTACGCGTCAGGTTTTCTTCAGTGAAACGAAAGTTCCTGTTGAAAACATGCTTTCTGAAAGAGGAAACGGTTTCAAAATTGCCATGAATGCTTTGAATGTAGGTCGTATCAAATTAGCAGCAGCTTGTTTGGATGCGCAAAGAAGAGTGATTTCAGGTTCTGTACAATATGCAAACGAAAGAATTCAGTTCAACACTGCAATTTCTCAATTTGGCGCTATTCGTGCAAAATTAGCAGAAATGGCAACGAGTTGTTATGCCGGAGAAAGTGCTTCATACAGAGCCGCAAAAGATATTGAAGATCGAATAATAGCTCGTGAAGCCGAAGGATCTTCTCATCAAGAAGCGGAACTAAAAGGAGTTGAAGAATATGCTATTGAATGTTCTATTCTAAAAGTAGCTGTTTCTGAAGATGTTCAAAACTGTGCCGATGAAGGAATTCAAATCTTTGGTGGAATGGGATTCTCTGAAGACACTCCTATGGAAAGTGCTTGGAGAGATGCCAGAATTGCTCGTATTTACGAAGGAACAAACGAAATAAACAGAATGCTTTCTGTAGGAATGCTGATCAAAAAAGCCATGAAAGGCCATGTTGATTTATTGGGACCTGCATCAAAAGTGCAAGAAGAATTAATGGGAATTCCATCTTTTGACACACCTGATTATTCTGAATTATTTGCAGAAGAAAAGGAAATGGTTGGTAAATTGAAAAAAGCATTCTTAATGGTTGCTGGTGGAGCAGTTCAAAAATACGGACCGGATTTAGATGCACACCAACAATTATTGATGGCAGCTTCAGATATCTTAATCGAAATCTACATGGCTGAAAGTACTATTCTTAGAACGGAGAAATTAGCCAAAAAAGAAGGTGAAGCTAAAATACAAGAGCAAATCGCTATGGCTAAATTATACCTTTACCAAGCGGTTGATATTGTAACTCAAAAAGGAAAAGAAAGTATTATCTCTTTTGCTGAAGGTGATGAACAACGCATGATGTTAATGGGATTACGTCGTTTTACAAAATACACGAACATGCCGAATATTGTAGGATTAAGAGAAATAATCACTTCAAAATTAGTGGCTGAAAATCAATATTGTTTTTAATTAGAAGATAGTTTTTAGTTGATTTTATTTGTTAAAAAACCGCCTTGTTCCTGAAAACAAGACGGTTTTTTTATTGATTCAGTAGCCAAACTACTTAGCCTCTTTTTTCTCTATTGGTGTTATTTCTCCATTATAGGAAATGGTACTTCGATTATTGGAACTAATTGAAAGTGTAGCACTACCCTCAAAGAAAACGGAAAGTAACAGTCTGTATGTATCTTTATCGCCTCTGACAACTGCTTTTATCTGATACGCCTTTTTACCTTTTTCAATAGTAAATTCTTGAGGTTTTCCCTCAAAATTTAATCCGCCTCCTCCACCATATCCAACACCGCTATAGGCTCTTCCAAAAAAAGGCATTTCGCTTTTGATAAAATCAGGCTGAAATTTTATATAATTAGAATTAGTGGTTAAATCCATAGTTCTAAACCCTTGAGGAAAAGCTGTTTTTCCAATAAAAACAAACTCTTTAGAATCAACCAAAGCCGCTGTTTGTTTTTGCTTCTCTATTTTGCGTTCTTCTTTTAATTCTTTCTTACTTTTTTCTTGGGCATAACCAGTAGTCATGAGGAGTGACAGAAAAATTACTGATATTGATGTTTTTATTTTCATGATATACTTTTTTACTGTTATGGTATTGCTATTTCATAATTCAAATCCAATATTAAATACACATTGAAAGATTCTGAAGATAAATTAAACTAAAACTCTAGATTTATTTTTTCTCAAAACGCATCATGGCAATATCGCCCATGATGAAATTTAAGGTTTTTCCATCTTCTGAAATTGCATAAGAATCTATTTTTTCTAGAGTTGACATGTAAACATTTTCACCTTGAATATCCGTACACATCATTTTGGTCATTGCCATTCCCTCTTTAAAGCTGATTTTATTGCCAACTACATTTAGTTTACCCGAATATCTATTACAACTACCACTGCCTGAAACGTTGTTCTCTTTCAAATCGAAAGTGATGGTTGGTTTTTTGTTTGGATATAATCCTGCAAAAGCAATTCTTGGACCTGTAATATAATTTAACTCCCACGTTCCTTCAAGTGAAGCTGTTTTATTCGTTGCTGTTTGGACCGAGTTACAAGAGATAAATGCCAAGCATGAAATAGTCAGCGATACAATTACTTTTTTCATGTGTTCAATTTTTGATTTTTATATTTTTAAAGATAAAGCAAAAACATTGCCAATATATCGTTTCTCCAAAAAAAATCACAAAATAGAGTCTTACAAAAGGCTGTTTTTAAACTCATCAAATCTTTACTGTCGGAAATAGTAATCTAATTCTTTTTGTCTCTACAACCTTCATCTTAATTCCAACTGCATAAGCATTTGGAATAGTTTTATTGCCATACACAATAGCGTAAATTTGGCTCCAAAATATTATAGTATAACCTAATAATAAACCCAGATTAAAATAATAATTATTGACCCTACAAATTTGAAATGAAATTTACATAATTCCTATACCTTTTAAAGCTCTTAAAATATATTGGAAACAAAAAAGGAACCAAATTTTAAGTCTTTATTAACCCATCCCTATCTTTTAATGTTTAAATTTATGTCCTACTTTAATAACCTTTTTAGGATAAATTTTCAACCTATGGAAAATAATAATACACGAAGAAATTTTTTAAAACAAACAGCAATACTTTCAACTGGGACAATTATTGGCTCTAGCTTATTTAATTCCGCATTTGCTTCTGAATCTGCTTTAAAACTAGAAAATCAAATACCAGAATTAGACACTATGGATTTTCAAGGAAACTATAGTCTTCCAAAATTACCATACGCCTATGATGCTTTAGAGCCTCATATTGATAAAATGACAATGGAAATTCATTACAGCAAACACCATCAAGCTTATGTCACGAATTTGAACAAAGCAATAGAAACTTTGGATAAAAACGTAGTGGAACATTCTAAATCACTGGAAAGCATCTTCGGAAAAATGTCGAAATTTCCGGAAGCAATTCGTAATAATGGTGGTGGGCATTACAATCACAGTTTGTTTTGGAGTTTAATGAAACCAAATGGCGGTGGTACTCCAAAAGGGAAATTAGGAGATGCTATAACGAGTACTTTTGGTTCTTTTGATGAATTCAAAAAACAATTTAGTGATGCTTCGATGAAACGATTTGGTTCCGGTTGGGCTTGGTTAGTGGTTCAAGACGGCAAATTAGTTATCGGTTCAACGGCAAATCAAGACAATCCATTGATGAGTTTGCGTGGTAAAGGATTAAAAGGAAAACCTGTTTTAGCTTTAGACGTTTGGGAACATGCGTATTATTTGAAAAACCAAAACCGCAGAGCCGATTATATTGCTTCTTTTTGGAATGTAGTCAATTGGGAAGCCGCAGAAACTTTATTCAATTCTTAAATACCAATAAAAGCCCTGTTTTCATTGCAAATCAGGGCTTCTTATTATACAGATACATCTTGTATCAAAATCCTATTTTTATTAATGCCCATTCTCAATCATTGCGATTAAAAAAGTGCCTGATTGTGGGTGTTTTTCATCAAAAATTATAACAATTAAATTTATCTTGTTTAAAACAAAAAAAACAATACTAATTAATTGTAGTATCTGTGTTAAACTAAAAAACACCAGTTAAAACTACCGCAAAAAAGTATAGCTTTGTATCTTCAAATTAAAGCAATGATTAACCCTTCGGCATCAGGTTGGATAGATAAATTTTTTATTGAACAAAAAATTTCAGAGAAAACGGTTTCTGAAACTACGGATACATTTTATCAAAAAGTTAGAGAAACAGGATTTATTTATGGCCACATAATCACATTTGACACCGTAAATACAATTGAAACCAAAGGCTGGTTTAAAGAAGAGATCTCTAAAGTTGCACTATTAAACACTTTATATAATGTTTTTTGTTTGACCAGTGACGAAATCAGTTCCGAAAATTTCATTAAACAAACAGTCACTTTTTACAATCAAATGAATCCTCAGGGTTTCAATTTGTTTAAAAAGATACTGCCTAAAAATTCTCTTTCCTTAACACTGGAAAAAATAATTGATGAACGTGTTCAAACGAACGATAGCATCATCAGTAAAAACTTCTCCCATCTGGTAACCAATGCGTTACTTTTTATAGATGTCCTGGCTTTCCGCCAATACTTAATACACGGTGAAATTCCAGAAAAGTACCTGAAGAAAATTGAAGAAACGGTTGTCAATATTGTAACACTTGCGTTAAAAATCAAATCGGAAAAATCACAATATGATGATTTATTAATCAAACTTTTTGAGGCTTCGATACGCTACAGCAAATTCTCGAAAGTTTCTGTTCAGAGTTTGGAAACACTTCAATTGGATTACTTTACAAATGAACTGGAAAAATATTATTTAATAGATATTGCCGGAATGGCTTTATGGAGTGATGGCAAAATTGAAAACAATGAATCCTATTTTTTACATTCATTAGCTGAAACATTATCGGTTTCAGATGATTTTGTAAATCAAAGCATAGACAGTACCGATGCATTTATAACGAAACATAAAAAAGAAATACCGTATTTCAATTATTCAAATCCTGTCAAACATTTTTACGATCAAACGACTCAAAGTGTTGTTACGCTAATAAGCCGTAATAAAAACAGATTGATAAAGGAAATTGAGCAAAGCAAAGAATTAATGATGCTATTGGCCTACTCTACTCGAAGAGATTTGGACGAAAAAGAAAAGAAAAAAGTCAAAAAACAACTGTTGGAAATTTGTAAAACCATTCCTTCGCTGACTATCTTTTTACTTCCTGGCGGTAGTTTATTGTTGCCTATTTTAATAAAATTCATCCCTACTCTATTGCCTTCTGCTTTTAATGAAAATCTGGATAACGAATAAAAAAAATCCGCTAAAGAGCGGATTTTTTATTTGAATTCTTGTATTAAAATTTCAATTGGTATACTTCGTCCAAATCTTTATCGGAACTGATGTTAACATCTAAATCCGTTACAAAACCGGAATTAAGTCCGTAAGCCCATCCGTGTAAGGTTAAATCCTGACCGTTTTTCCAAGCAGACTGTACAATTGATGTTTTGGCTAAATCAAAAACCTGTTCTTTTACATTTAATTCTACAAAAGTATTAAAACGCTCCGTTTCATCTTCGATAGAATCTAAATAGGTGCTGTGCAAACGATAAACATCTTTTATATGGCGAATCCAGTTGTCAATAATACCAATAGAATCATTTCCCATTGCTGCCTTCACACCTCCGCAACCATAATGCCCGCAAACCAGTACATGCTTTACTTTCAATACGTTTACTGCATAATCCAGTACACTCAACATATTCATATCACTATGCACTACCATATTGGCTATGTTTCTATGTACAAAAACTTCTCCAGGTTTTGCACCTACAATTTCATTTGCAGGAACCCTGCTATCTGAACAACCTATCCATAATAATGGCGGTGTTTGACCTTTGGCAAGATCCTGGAAATAATTTGGGTCACTCGCTAAAGAAGTTTCAACCCATTTTTTATTATTCTCTAATATTTTTTTATAAAAATCGCTCATAATTATTTTGATTGTTAATCTGATTAATTTTGAATTGTTAGATTATACAATAAAGTTCAAATATATGAAATTTAAAAATATTAATGTCTCAATTCGGCTATTGTGAAATCTAGATTTTTATCATCCTTAATGTATTCAACATCATCATAGAAAATAACTTCACCTGTTTCTATATTGTGCATAGCTCCAATTATTCCTATCTCACCATTTTCAATCATTTGCTCTAAAATAAAACTTCTTTCAATGATGTTTTTTACATTACGCTTTACGTTAATTTGAGCAACATTCTCAACAAATGAAGCGTTTTTAGCATTTCTTTCAGTTAAAGTTTCCTTTTCCTGATAAACTGCTGGTTGAATTTTTGATAACAATTCAGTAAGATTTCCCATTTCTACATGGTCACAAGCACCTTTTACAGCACCACATTTGCTATGTCCAAGAACAACAATAAGCTTAGAACCAGCTAATTTACAGGCAAACTCCATACTTCCTAGAATATCTGTATTTACAATATTACCCGCAATTCTTACCGAAAAAATATCGCCTAAACCTTGGTCAAAAATGAGTTCTGCAGAAGTTCTACTATCAATACAACTTAAAATTGTTGCAAACGGCCATTGACCATCACGAGTATCATTAACTTGTTCGAGTAAATCTCTATGCGCTTTTAGATTATTTACAAATCTGTTATTCCCTTCTTTTAATATCTCTAAAGCTTTTCTTGGTGTAATTGCAGATTGCAATTCTTTATTTAATGTCTTCATTTTTTTAAATTTTATTTATTATTTATGTTCAACAAAAACATGCTTTTCTTCTTCTCCAGTATTTTCTAACTGATACGCTTTTTTAAACCCTTTGAGTTTGACTTTAATCTTTTTATCTCTGGCTCTTGTCGTTTTAAATTCATGAATTAAATCTAAAACATCATGCGCAATATATACCGTATCATGTGCATTAATGATCACTTTAGAATTTTCAGGAATGTCATTTAAGGTCAATTTGATTGCTGCTTTATTCAAAAAAGAAACTTCCTGAGCCAAATCAATATGAATCACATCGCCATCCTCATACGCTTCTTTTCTAAAATTATAAGCTCGTTTTAGATTTCCTTTCAATACAAAAATGATACTGATGATAATTCCCAAAGCAACTCCTTTCAATAAATCCAAAAATACAACCGCCAATAATGTGGCAATAAAAGGAACAAATTGATATTTTCCTTTTTCCCAAAAATGTTTGAATGTCGCTGGTTTAGCCAGTTTATATCCAATTACTATTAAAATAGCCGCTAGAGTAGCCAATGGAATTTTATTCAGAATCACCGGAATGGCTAGTACACTAATCAATAATAATAATCCGTGGATAATGGTTGACATCTTAGACTTAGCACCTGAATTACTGTTTGCAGAGGAACGAACAATTACTGAAGTCAATGGTAACCCCCCCAAAAGAGAACTCACCATGTTACCAATTCCTTGCGCTTTTAATTCCTTATTAGTGTCTGTGTAGCGTTTTTGAACATCCATTCTATCAGCCGCTTCAATACTCAAAAGAGTTTCAACCGAAGCAACAATAGCAATTGTAAATGCGACTACCCAAACCTTTGGATTCATAACCCCAGAAAAATCAGGAGTTACAATAATTGCTTTAAATTCTTCGAAAGAAGAAGGAACCGGTAAGGAAACTAAATGTTCTTTTCCAATAGCCAAAGCACTTCCTGTACCAACGAAAATCTCATTCAAAATAACGCCAATAGCTACTGCAATTAAAGCTCCCGGAACTAATTTAAGTTTTTTCAAAAAAGGAACTTTATCCCAAGAAATCAAAATTACCATAGAAACCAATGTAATAACGATTGACCCTATTTGGATATAGTCAAAAATACTAAACAACGCAGAGAATGTATTACTGCCATCAAGTTGTGAAAAAGATTGGTCTCCTTCAAAATCATTGTCATAACCAAATGCGTGTGGCAATTGTTTCAGAATAATAATAATTCCAATTCCCGCCAACATTCCTTCAATAACATTCGTTGGAAAATAATTAGAAATACTTCCCGCTTTTGCGAATCCCAATATTAATTGTATCAAACCTGCAATGAAAACTGCGGTTAAAAAAATATCAAAAGCTCCTAAATCCGTAATTGCGGTAAGAACAATAGCTGTTAGACCAGCCGCAGGTCCTGAAACACTTATATTGGATGTGCTTAAATAGCCTACTACTATTCCTCCTATAATTCCTGAAATAATTCCTGAAAACAATGGAGCACCTGAAGCCATTGCAATACCTAAACATAATGGAAGCGCTACCAAAAAAACCACTAAACCAGACGCAAAATCGGATTTAAGGTTAGCAAAAAGATTTATTTTTTTTGTCATAATACCTTACTAAAATTTGAATACAAAGAGTTTGCTCACATGCTACATGTGAAAATTGATTTCAAAATACTAAAATCAAAAATTGTATTAAACTTGGTCAGGCGGGGGAATAAATATAGATGAGGCTATATTATCGTGTTTAGATAAATTCTCAGATAGAATAGCGCTAGATGATAATCTCGATGAAGTAATTATTTCTGTGAAAGATTCAAAATAAAAAAAAGTCTTAATTTCTTTGTGTGCATGTTCTTCTTCAGAAATACTGTAGAAAATAGAAATATCTGCACTTTTCTCAATCACAGTAACTATTGTCGGAGTGATCAGAAAGGCGATAAATACAATTAAAAATATTTTAGATATTATTTTCATTGCCGCAAAAATAGAATTAAGTTTATTAAAAAAGCAATCGTTTTTCTAAATTTAAAAAAAAATTAACATTCAAAAAAAAAGCAAAATGAAATTATCCCATTTCATTTTGCCTTTTTTAAATCCCTATAAAACTACAAACTTTCTTCCAGCCAAGCTTGCATCATCCAGATCGTCTTTTCTTGTTCTGAAATAAAATCACTCATCATCGAATTTGTCCCTTCGTCATTAATTTCCCCCGATTTGTTAAGAATTTCTCTTTCTATTTTTAACAAATGTGTCAATGACGTAACAATTAAATGTACTGCTTTTTCATCGTTTGAAATATTTTTACCCACAACTAACTGATTATTATTTATATAATCTTCAAAAGTATGAAGTCGTGTCCCGTCAACAGTAAGAACCCTTTCGGCAATTAAATCAATTTTTATTTGGGCATCCGTATATAATTCTTCAAATTTTACATGCAAATCAAAAAAACGTTTCCCTTTAATATTCCAATGAATTCCCCTTAAGTTTTGATAATAAACTTGAAAATTTGATAATAAAATATTTAATTCACTTACTATCAATTCTGATTCTTTTACCAGTAATCCTAAAATATTTGTTTTCATAATTTTTATTTTCTAAAAATTTAGATAAGAAAACTCTGCTTTACACTATAAATTAAATTGATTGTTTTTATATTTGCATCAGATATTACTATAAAAAAGATGACAATCACTCAATTAAAATATGTTCTTGCTGTAGCCGAACACAAAAATTTCACTCTTGCTGCCGAAAAATGTTTTGTAACTCAACCCACATTGAGCATGCAAATTCAAAAAATAGAAGAAGAATTAAGTATTCAGATATTTGACAGAACCAAAAAACCGATTCAGCTTACTGACATTGGTCAAAAAATTGTAAACCAAGCAAAAAATATAGTCAATGAAGCCGATAGGATTCAGGATATTGTGGAACAACAAAAAGGATTTATTGGCGGCGAATTCAGATTGGGAATAATCCCAACAATTATGCCTACGTTATTACCAATGTTCTTGAGTAATTTTATAAAAAAATACCCAAAAGTAAAACTCATAATTGAAGAGTTAAATACGGAAGAAATTATAACAAAACTAAACAATGGCCATCTCGATGCTGCCATTGCCGCCACTCCTTTGATGGAGGAAAAAATAAAAGAAATTGTCTTGTATTACGAACCTTTTGTAGCCTACATTCCAGAAAGTCACCATCATTTTCAAAAGGAAGAAATCGAAGTTTCTGACTTAAACTTAGAGGAAATCTTATTATTACAAGACGGACACTGTTTTCGAGACGGAATTTTAAATTTATGCAAAAATGTAGGTAAAAATGAAACGAGTCGTTTTCAATTAGAAAGCGGGAGTTTTGAAACCCTGATAAAATTAGCCGACGAAGGTTTAGGGACAACATTGCTTCCCTATTTACACACCTTGGATTTAAAAGAAACTGACAAATTAAAATTACGCCACTTTAAGGAACCCAAACCTGCCAGAGAGGTCAGTCTCATCTTCCCTAAGAGCGAATTAAAAATACAGATAATTGATGCGCTTCGAAATACAATTGCAGGAGTTGTAAAAGGTGCTATCGTATTTCAAAATGTTCAAATTATAAGTTCACTTCCTAAAAAATAAAAAAAGGAACCGTTTTGCGGTTCCTTTTTTTATTTTATGAATTTACAATTAGTAAACATTGTTTTAATTCCGGTTTTCCAATTGTATAATTTAATAACCATTCTCGCAATTGTTCCATTTCGTAGGGTAATAATGTTTTGATGGCTTTTTCTAGTTCCTTACAAAAAAGCAATGGATCAAAACTCACTCTTTCTAAAATTGATTTTGTATAATCATACATGATTTTTGACATAGTAAACAAAGATTTTAATTAGATTTGGATTCTAAAGTGTTGTAAAAATACATTTTTTTTAATTACAACATAACTATTTAACGTAGTTTTAATTTTTTTATTTCTAATTCATGGATTTTGGTTCGAAAAAAATAAATCGCTGAAAATAAACCACTTAAACAACAAATCTTAGCTTTTTCTAGCACGAAACATTTCTCTTTTTCCGGGTGGCCCGGCAAGTTTTTCGACAGTAAAACCCACTTCGATCATACTTCTTTTTACAACTCCTCTGGCAGCATAAGTAACCAGCACACCATTAGTTTTAAGCGCCTTATACATCTTCTCAAAAATAGCGGTGCTCCACAATTCAGGTTGTACTCTATACCCAAAAGCATCAAAATAAATCAAATCAAATTGATCAATATCATCAATTTCTTCAAAAAACTGTTTCCTTTTCGTAAGTGAAAAATCATCCCTTAAATCAATTTTTTCTCCCCAATTGCTTTCATGCATTCTATCGAAAATTGCGCTTTCTTGACTTGCATTTAATTCTGTGACATAATTCATCAGTAAAACTTCGTCTACTGAAATTGGATAGGCTTCTACTCCGACATAATCTATCGATTGCTTCATTTTTTTTGCCTCTAACAACGTGATAAAGGCATTTAAACCTGTGCCAAATCCTATTTCCAAAATAGAAACATTCCTGTTTTGAAATAATGAAAGGCCGTTTTTAATAAATACATGCTGTGCTTCCTGTATGGCACCATGTTTAGAATGATAACATTCATCCCATTCTGCTATGTGAATGGTAGTTGAACCATCAAGTGTTTGGATTATTTCTCTTTTCAAAATTGGATTTTGAGGTTATATTGGATTAAAAGCTACAATGTTTGTCCAAAATTAATCAAAATCTAATACGTTTGCCTCTGAAAAATCTATATTTATTGTATAATTAATAGAAATAGGCATGATTTTTTTATTTTTTTTAAAATGTAAACAAATCTTAGTTAAATGCTATAATTAATAGTTTTTTGACAAGTCATTTGTTGATTTTTATTTAATTTTGCAAACATTAAACTTCAACTTATAGAAATCTAGTTTTTTTAAGCTCTAGTTTATCATTTAAAAAAAATCAAAAAACAACACATTACTATGAGTACTACTCAAACTAACAAAATTGAAACAATAAAAGCTTCCTCTACAAAAATAAATGAAGTTGATTTTTCGAACTTAAGCTTTGGTTCTGTTTTTACAGATCATCTATTTGAATGTGATTACAAAAATGGGGAATGGCAGAAACCAGTCATTAAACCCTACGCACCATTTTTGTTAGACCCATCTACACGAGTTTTTCATTATGGGCAAGCGATTTTTGAAGGTATGAAAGCGTACAAAGATGAAAATAATGACGTTTGGCTTTTTAGACCTGATGAAAACTATAAGCGTTTTAATACGTCAGCAGTAAGAATGGCTATGCCGGAAGTTCCTGAAGAAATATTTATGAGCGGTCTGAATCAATTGTTGCAATTAGACGAAGCATGGATTAAAAAAGGAAAAGGAAATGCTATGTACATCAGACCATTTATGATTGCAACTGGTACCGGAGTAATTGCAAATCCTTCGAATGACTATAAATTCATGATTATTTTATCGCCAGTGACTTCTTATTATTCTGGTGATGTAAAAGTACTTATTGCGGAACATTTCAGTAGAGCTGCAAATGGAGGAATAGGAGCTGCAAAAGCTGCCGGAAATTATGCTGCTCAATTTTATCCTACAAATTTAGCGAACAAAGAAGGTTTCCAACAGGTAATTTGGACTGATGATGCTACGCATACTAAACTGGAAGAAGCAGGTACTATGAATGTATTTTTCAGAATAAATGATACATTATTTACTGCTCCTACAAGTGAACGAATTCTTGATGGTGTGACTAGAAAAACACTTATTGATTTAGCAAAAAGTGAAGGTATAAATGTAGATATTCGTTCGGTTTTAGTTTCTGAGCTTGTTGAGGCTGCCAAAAACGGAACTTTGAAAGAAATTTTTGGAGCAGGAACGGCTGCTGTAGTAAGTCCAATTTCTGGATTTTCTTATCAGGATGTTTATTATGAATTGCCAAAAATTGAAAACACAATGGCTTTACAACTAAAAACTAAATTGGAAAATATCCAAAATAAATTAGAAGAAGATACTTTTGGATGGACTGTTAAAGTATAACTCTAAGATCATAATTTAAAAAAAAGCGATTTTCAGTGTGAAAATCGCTTTTTTTATGTCCTATCTGTAAACAAATCTTTAAACCCTATTCTCCTATTATTTTAGAAAAATCAGGTTTAAAATAATTAGGTCCTTTCATCACTTTCCCATCTTCACGGTAAATTGGTTTGCCATCTTCTCCTAACTTACTCATATTACTGCGTTGGATTTCGTCAAAAACTGCTTCTATTTTATGCTGCAAACCATGTTCAATAATGGTTCCGCACAGAATATACATCATATCACCCAATGCATCTGCAATTTCTACCAGATCATTATTTTGAACTGCTTCAAGATATTCTTCGTTTTCCTCTTTCATTAAGTTGTAACGAAGCGTGTGTTTACTTTCCCCTAAATTAGCTGTAGGAATTTCACTGTGACCTATTTTAAAAGCCGTATGAAATTCTTTAACTGAGTCTATCTGTTTTTGCATCTTTTTATTTTGTTAAATGAAAAGGCAAATTAGCAACTATTTCTAAACTATTAACTAAATTTGCCGGAAATAATTTAAACTATGTTTAGTCAAGGTCAATTAGTGTTTGCAGGCTTGTTTTTTGTTGCATTTGTTATTGCTGCAATTTATGCCTATCGAAAAGATATAAGAATACATAAAGAGTTTTATAAAGGAAATTACAAGATTCTGATAGGATTTGGAATTTTTATTGGAATTTTATTTTTGATAAAAGTGTTTTTCAAACGTTAGTTTTTTTTAAACCAAACAAATAATGTCCACTAAATAGTGGACTTTTTTATTTCTAAATCTTTCATAATTGGCAATAAAAAAACCTCAAACAACCTCTTTTATTCAATTAAAAACCAAACACTTAATAAACTAAACTACTCGACTTCTTTATTTTTTTTCTTCGAAAACAGATAAGATAAAAATGATCGAATAGCATAAAGCCTACCTTAAATTCAAACCAAACATAAATAGATCAAAATCCTTTATTTAGAAAATGATCTATATTTATTTAACACTATCGGTGACTTGTAAATAAAATCTTTAACTTTACAAAAATTAACAATCCTGTATATTATGAAGATTTTAAAATACTTATTTCTTTTACTATTGCTAAGTTTTGTGGCTTTATCCATTTTTGTGGCAACTCAAAAAGGAGATTTTACCGTAGAAAGAAGTCAAATCATAAATTCTCCAAAATCAACAGTATTTAATTTTGTTAATGATTATAGAAACTGGGAAGATTTTAGTTCTTGGGTTGTTGAAGATCCTGAAATGCAAATTACGTATCCTAAAAAAACAATTGGTCCTGGAGCTTCCTTTTCATGGGAAGGAAAAGAGGGAACGGGTGATATGATGACTCTTTTTGTAAAAGAAAATGATAGTATTTCTCAAAAAATGAATTACGATGGAACTTCATCATCCGTTTTCTGGAGTTTTAAGGACACGATAGGCGGAACAAAAGTAACTTGGAAAACTACCGGAAAAATGAGTTTCACTATGAAGGTTTACACCGCTTTTAATGGAGGCATAAATAAAATCATAGGAAGAATGTATGAAAAGAGCTTAGCTAACTTAGACAAGACTCTTGATTTCGAAATCAATACTTATGCGGTAAAAGTAAATGGATTGGTAAAAAAACTAGGCACTTTTTATTTAAGACAAACCTTTACCAGTGAAATTTCAAAGGTTACTAAAAATGCTCAAATCGTATTCCCAAAAATGATTACTTTTTGCGAACAAAATAATATCGAGTTAAACGGAAAACCATTTATAATTTATCACACTTATGATTCCGTAAGCGGATTGACCAAATTATCTTTTTGTGTGCCTATAAAAAATCAAATCTTAACGAGCTCCGGAAGTGATATTTTAACTGGAAAACTGGAACCATTCGACGCAATTAAAACTACTTTAACTGGGGATTATTCGCATACAAAAAAAGCTTTGGATAAAGCAAAAGCATACATTAACACGAATCGAATTGATATTGACCCGACATTTTCTCATTTAGAGAATTTCACCATCAGTAGAACCGAAATTAAAAACCCTTCAAAATGGGTTACGGAAATTTATCATCCAATACAACCAAAAGTAATTCCTGTAAAAACTTTCACTCCGGCTGCCATCAAGAAAACTGAAGCCGTAAAAACGCCTGCACCTGCAATAAATAAGGAAGAAGAACAATCTGAATTTTAATGTTTTTTTAAAGCCTATTAAACCTTTTTGATAAATTCTATTCTAACTCCTAAATAATCGCTTTGCAAGAAGAACAGGAATTTATAAATCACTTGTTAAACCCTAAAACGCAAAATCAAGCGTTTCAGCAGTTGTTACAGGATTATCAAAGACCGTTATACAATCATATTCGTAACATCGTTTTGAATCACGATGATGCTGATGATGTATTGCAAAATGTTTTTATAAAAATATTTCAAAATCTGAAAAATTTCAAAGGAGAAAGCAAACTTTTTTCATGGATGTATCGCATTGCTACGAATGAAGCCTTGACATTTTTGAAACAAAAATCAAAAACAAGTGGCATTTCATCAGAAACTTTACAAAACAAAACTATCGATAATCTGGAAGCCGATGTGTTTTTTGACGGGAATGAAATTCAAATAAAATTACACAAAGCGATTGCATTATTGCCTGAAAAACAACAGTTGGTTTTTAAAATGAAATATTTTCAAGAACTGAAATACGAAGCCATTTCAGAAATCCTGGGAACCTCCGTTGGTGGATTAAAAGCATCTTATCATCTTGCTGTAAAAAAAATTGAAGCTTTTGTTTCGACAAATTAAACCTTTTTGCTGTAACACTGTCTAAAGTACATTATGAAAACATTTAAATTAGAGAACGAACCTAAAATTGAAACTGGATTTAAAACTCCAGACCATTATTTTGAAAATTTTTCAATCAAAATGATGGAGCAATTACCTAAAAACGAGCCAAAAGTAATTTCTATTTTCCAAAAAAGAAAAACTTTAATCATCGCGGCAGCAGCGGTTTTAGTACTTGCATTAATGATTCCAATTTTAAGTCCTTCTTCGACAGACAAAAAAGAACTGGACGCTACAGCTTTAGAAAATTATATTACGTATCAGTCTAATGTGAATCAATATGATTTGATAAATGTATTAGAAACCGAAGATATTAATAACATAAAAACTGGTATTGTTTTAGAAGATGAAACCATAGAAGATCATTTATCAGTAAATTCCAATTTAGAAAATCTTATTTTAGAATAAACCCGATTGTAAAGCTTTAAATTTAAGCTATAATTAAACAAAAAATAAAAATGAATATTAAAAAATTAATCCCAATAGTATTGCTATTTGTTTCATTCAACTTTTACGCTCAAGGCGAAAGTATGAAAGAAAAAAAAGAGCAAATAAAAGCTTTAAAAGTAGCTTTTTTCACGACTGAATTAGACTTAACTACTAATGAAGCCGAAAAATTCTGGCCAATTTACAATGCATTTGATGACAAACAGTTTGAACTGAGACATCAAAAAATGAGAACGTACATGAAAAGAATGAATGATGGTTCGCTAGATAAAATAACCGAAAAAGAAGCAAATACCTTTTTGTCCCAAATAGAAAATACAGAGGAAGAACTATTTTTATTGCGAAAAAAATTCATGAAAAATGTAAGAACAATTTTGCCAGCCGTAAAAATAGTTAAGCTTAAAAAAGCTGAAGAAGATTTCAATAGAAAATTGCTACAACAATATCGCAACAAATGTCAAAAAAACCATTAGTTTTATTTTATTAGTTCAAAAAAAATACCCTAAGCTCTAATTATATTAGACTTAGGGTATTTTTATTATATGACTATCCGTTACTAATACCAGTTGATCATTTCAGCCACAGATTTTACGGATTTTCACAGATTAAAGAAAAAACGAACCGTTTATTGAAAAGGAATCTGTGAAAATCTTTTGAATCTGTGGCAGAAAAGAAATTTAGTCTGCTTAGCGGACAGTCATATTTTATTAAATGACTGTCCGTTACTTGTCCCAAGCTACATCTTATAAATAAAATTAGCTGTTTTGTCATTTCGACGAAGGAGAAATCACATAACGAGAGTAACTAATGAGATTTCTCCTTCGTCGAAATGACAAAATTAAATACATTGGTATTAGTAACGGACAGTCATTTTTCATTATTTAAAATTGATGCGAATCATTTTATTTTGTCCCGCTGCAATGACCGTATGATTATCTATAAACCTGATGGTATTAAGACTGGAATCTGTTGACAATTGTTTCCATGAATTACCGCTATCCGAGGAATAGTAAATTCCTGAAAAACCAACTGTTACCAGACCTTTACCGTTACTTTCAGGAACATATTGCACACAAGAAGCGTATCCAAAACCTTGATTTTCTGCTATTAGGTTCCATGTTTTTCCACCATCTGTGGTGATTGCTTTATTAGAAAAATTTTGATTTCGAACCTCATAATCCCCTCCGGTAACAAATCCGTTTTGAGCATCATAAAAATCTGCTGTAAAAATCCCGGTCATCGACTTTCCTTGAACAATTGGGGTATCATACACGGTCCATGTATTTCCCTTATCCGAAGAATAAAAAACTCTTGATTTTTTTCCACCGGAAACAATCCAAGTGTTGTTCCCTTTTATCACAATATTAGTGTTGCTTGCCGCAAAAGCTGCTTCTCCATCGATCACTTTTGGTAATTTAGCAGACGGGGCTTTATTCCATGAATTTCCGCCATCACGAGTGATTATTATATTCAGACAATCCGCGATTGGATCACCGATCGCTATTCCTTCCCTATCATTCCAAAATTGCATACTATCATAAAACACTTTCTCGTGGTTTTCTTGGTACACTAATTTTGTTTCCTTGCCGTCTTTTGAAATTTGATATAACAACGCTGGATTCCCTACGTTTAGAATAAAAATATGTTTTTTTGTTTTGGCATTACTTCTAAACTCAAGCTTTAAAGAATCTTTGATAATTTTGCTTTCAAATTTTTGATTGTTATCCAAATTAAAAAAACCGAATCTTCCTTTATCCGCAGCAAACCAAACTTTATTTACATCAAATAAAATTGCCCTAATACTTATTTTATCCTGAAATAACGTGTCAATTACAACGGACTTAAATTCACTGTTATTTTCATTTTTTACATTATAAACACTTGTCTTACAAGACGCAAAAACAGTTGAAGCTAACAGAATTAAAAAAATATTTTTCATTTTTTATACATTTTATGGCTAATTTACAATTAATAATAAGAATAGGAAACAAAGAATAAATTATGGCACAGTAATTGGATAATCAAAAAAAGAATAAACTTAATCCAATTAATTATGAAAACGAAACTATTACTATTGAGTCTATTGACTTCTGTTTTCGCAACACAAATACAGGCGCAAGATAGAACATCAGTAAATGCAATGAATAACGAAATCAGTGACAACCTTGATTTGAGAGCTGTTGCTTCTATTTTTGGTGACTCCAGAAATCTACAGGATTTTGAAAGACGCCTGAATGACCCTGAACTACAAATATCAAATTTAGATTTGAATAATGATAATGAAGTTGATTATTTAAGAGTTATCGAAACTGTCGAAAATCGGACTCACGTAATTATCATTCAATCTGTTATAGACACCGATGTGTATCAAGATGTAGCTACAATTGACGTTGAAAAAGACAGAAATAACAACATTCACGTTCAAGTAGTAGGAGATGTATACATGTATGGTCAAAATTATATTTATGAGCCTGTATATTATAGCACTCCATTAATTTATGCTTCATTCTGGTCTGCTAATTATCGCCCGTATTACTCCACTTGGAATTGGGGTTATTATCCTTCCTATTATTATGCATGGAATCCATTCCCAATATTCAGATATAGAAATAACATCAACATTTGTTTGAACATCAACAACAATTACAATTATGTTAATTACAGAAGAAGTGAACGAGCAGTCGTTCTATATAATTCAAGACGTTCAAATGGCTATGAAAGACAATACCCAAATTATTCCTTCTCCAGAAGAAATGCTAATGTAACAAACCGTTATGAATTAGATCAAAGAAGAGGTTCAAGAAATGAAGTTGGTTCCTCTAACCGAAGAACAGGATCACAAAGAGATTATTCTCAAAACAGAACTAGCTCTTCAAGAGAAACAACACCACAAAGAGCAGGTTCTTCAAGAGATTATTCTCAAAACAGAACTAATCCTTCAAGAGAAACAACGCCGCAAAGAGCCGGTTCGTCTAGAGACTATTCTCAAAACAGAACTAATCCTTCTAGTCAGGCAACTCCACAAAGAGGAAATTCTCAAAGAGACTATTCTCAAAACAGAACCAATCCTTCTGGTCAGGCAACTCCGCAAAGAGGAAATTCTCAAAGAGATTATTCTCAAAACAGAACCAATCCTTCTAGTCAGGCAGCTCCACAAAGAGCAGAATCTTCAAGAGATTATTCTCAAAACAGAACCAATCCTTCTAGTCAGTCAGCACCACAAAGAGCTGAATCCCCAAGAGATTATTCTCAAAACAAAGGTAATTCTTCAAGAGAAGCAGCTCCACAAAGAGCGGAACAACAAAGAGACTATTCTCAAAACAAAGGTAATTCTTCAAGAGAAGCTGCTCCGCAAAGAGCTGAATCCCCAAGAGATTATTCTCAAAACAGAACTAGCCCTTCAAGAGAAGCAGCTCCACAAAGAGCGGAACAACAAAGAGGAAATTCTTCAAGAGAAGCAGCTCCACAAAGAAATGAATCTCAAAGAGGCAATTCATCAAGAAACGACAACAGAAGATCTTAAAAAATTTCTATATAAAACTGAAACACGGCTCTGACAGCCGTGTTTTTTTTTATTAGATAAAAAGCTTTAATTTATTTTAAAAGTGTAAATTTGAAAAGTTTTTTAAAAATAATACATGAGCGCAGCGCACAAAGACCTACATAGTAAATTAACATTAGGCGGTTTATTGATTTCATTAGGAATAATTTATGGTGATATAGGTACTTCACCTTTGTATGTAATGAAAGCCATATTGAGCGATCATATTATAAACGCCGACGTTGTTTTAGGAGGTATATCCTGCGTTTTTTGGACCCTTACATTACAAACAACCATTAAGTACGTACTGATCACTTTAAGTGCTGACAATCATGGTGAAGGTGGAATTTTTGCTCTATATGCTTTAGTCAAAAAGACAAAAATTCAATGGTTAATCGTCCCCGCCATTATTGGGGGAAGCGCCTTACTGGCCGATGGAATCATTACTCCTCCCATCTCTGTATCTTCTGCAGTTGAAGGTATTAGAACCTATTATCCTGAAATAAACACAATCCCAATTGTTATAGGTATCTTATTTGTGCTTTTTGCTATTCAGCAATTTGGAACCAAGTTAGTCGGTAAATTTTTTGCACCAATGATGCTTATTTGGTTTGGAATGCTTGCCGTACTGGGAACATTACAAATCGGACAAAATACGGAGGTTTTAAAAGCTATCAATCCGTACTACGCCTATCATTTATTAACCATTCATCCTGAAGGATTTTTTGTTTTGGGCTTTGTATTCCTTTGTACAACTGGAGCTGAAGCATTGTATTCAGACATGGGACATTGCGGGCGAAAAAACATTAGAATTAGCTGGATCTTTGTAAAATCGGCTTTAGTGCTTAATTATTTTGGACAGGCAGCCTATTTGATTCGTCACGAAGGTGAAACGCTACAAACTTTAGGCGGAAAAAATGGAAACCCATTCTATCTTATCATGCCCGATTGGTTTCAACCCATTGGAATTGTAATTGCAACAATGGCAGCCGTGATTGCTTCTCAAGCGTTGATTAGTGGTTCATTTACATTAATAAATGAAGCGATGCGATTGAATTTTTGGCCAAAAGTAAAAATAAAATATCCTACTGAATTAAAAGGACAATTGTACATCCCATCCATAAACTGGTTATTGTTTATCGGATGTGTTGGTATTGTATTGCACTTTGAAGAATCCAGTAATATGGAACATGCTTACGGATTAGCTATTATTTTATGTATGATAATGACTACTATTTTACTTAATTTTTATTTAATAATGAAAAGAGTAAAATTGTATTTTATCGTACCCTTGATTACGATATATCTAATAATTGAATTTAGCTTTTTGATTGCTAACATCACGAAGTTTGCCGAAGGAGGTTATGTAACCCTACTTATAGCGATCACTTTGATAAGTATAATGACAATTTGGTATTTGGCTAAGAAAATTAATAAGAGCTATACTAAAATTGTTAAAATTGAGGATTATAAAAAAGTCCTTGTTGAATTAAGTGCTGATTTATCCATCCCAAAATATGCAACGCATTTAGTGTACATGACTAATGCCGGAAGAACAGATGAAATAGAAGAAAAAGTAATGTACTCTATTTTACAAAAAAGACCCAAAAGAGCTGATATTTATTGGTTTGTACACGTAAATATATTAACGGAACCTTACAGAACCGATTATAAAGTAACCGAGATAGTCAAAGATGATTTGTATCGTGTGGACTTCAATTTAGGTTTTAGAGAACCTACCAAAATAAACCTGATGTTTAAAGAAGTAATTAAAGACATGGTCCAAAAAGGAGAAGTAGATATCACCAGCAGATATGAATCTTTGAACAAAAACAATATCATAGGTGACTTCAAATTTGTATTATCTGAAAAGTTCCTTTCTAACGATAGTGATTTACGTTGGCATGAAAAATTAATTATGAATTCTTATTTCTTTATCAAAAAACTAAGTTTATCCGAAGAAAGAGCTTTCGGTTTAGACAGTAGTTCCGTAAAAGTGGAGAAATTCCCAATGGTACTTCATGCTCCTGAAAACATAGGCTTGACAAGAGTTAAATAATTTTTTTCATTTAAAAATCTAAAAAAACACTGTTTTAAAAACAGTGTTTTTTTATGCCAAAAAATTAAAAAACAACATTCATTATTAAAAATATAACATTCAATCAATTAATAGTACCTTTGCACCTCAATTATTTAAAATGAGATTACACAGAAATTTAGTTTATACTACCATTGACGCATTAAATGCCATTTTTAACGAAGGCGAATATGCTGATAAAGTGGTAGCAAGATCCTTAAAAAAAGACAAACGTTGGGGAAGCTCTGACAGAAAGTTTGTTGCCGAAACCATCTACGAAATTGTACGTTGGAAAAGATTATACGCAGAAATAGCCGAAGTAAAAGAACCTTTTGACAGAGACAATCTTTGGAGAATGTTCTCCGTTTGGGCAGTATTAAGAGGCTACCCTATTCCGGATTGGCGTCAACTGGAAGGAACTCCAGAAAGAAAAATAAAAGGGCGTTTTGACGAACTTTCAAAAGTGAGAGCTTTAAAAGAATCTATTCCGGACTGGATGGACGAATTGGGAGTTAAAGAATTAGGTGAAAAAGTTTGGGCAACTGAAATAGCAGCTCAAAACCAACCAGCCAGAGTAATCCTAAGAGTAAATACACTTAAAACTACGAGGGAAGCGCTTCGTGCTATTTTGATGGATTTAAACATTGAAACGGAAACACTTAAAAATCAGCCCGATGCTTTGGTACTGAAAGAAAGAGCCAATGTTTTCTTGACCGACGCTTTCAAACAAGGTTTCTTTGAAGTTCAGGATGCCAATTCACAATTAGTGGCGGCTTTCCTTGACGTAAAACCAGGAATGCGTGTTGTTGATACATGCGCTGGAGCAGGTGGAAAAACATTGCATATTGCTTCTTTGATGGAAAACAAAGGACAATTAATCGCTATGGATTTGTATGAAAGCAAATTGAAGCAATTAAAAATCAGAGCCAAAAGAGACGGTGCTTTCAATATTGAATACCGTATTATTGACTCGACAAAAATCATCAAAAAATTACACGAAAAAGCAGACCGTGTTTTAATTGACGCACCTTGTAGCGGATTAGGAGTTTTGAAAAGAAACCCAGATGCTAAGTGGAAATTGAAACCGGAGTTTATTGACAACATTCGTAAAGTACAATCGGAAGTTTTAGAAAGTTATTCTAAAATTGTAAAACCGGGAGGAAAATTAGTATACGCAACTTGTTCTATATTACCATCCGAAAATCAAGAACAAATTGCTCGTTTCTTGACAACTGACATTGGAAAACAATTCAATTTTATTAAAGACCAAAAAATCTTGGCCTCAGAGTCTGGTTTTGACGGGTTTTATATGGCTTTGTTAGAACGTAAAGAATAAGTTTCAAAAAGCAATGGCAATAACAATGGCAATAGTCAATAAAAAAAGTTCCAATTTCTAATTTGAAATTGGAACTTTTTTTATTGACTATAAATTTCAAAAATTCCTTTTTGATATTGATTTTTGCAATTGCTATTGATTAATCATTCATTGAGATTAAAAACTCTTCATTATTCTTCGTTTTCTTAAAACGATCATTGATAAAATCCATTGCTTCCACTGGATTCATATCCGAAAGGTATTTTCGCATAATCCACATGCGTTGCAATGTTTTTTGATCCAATAACATATCGTCACGTCTTGTACTTGAAGAAGTTAAATCGATCGCCGGGAAAATACGTTTGTTGGCAATTTTTCTGTCCAATTGCAATTCCATATTACCGGTACCTTTAAATTCTTCAAAAATAACTTCATCCATTTTCGAACCAGTCTCAGTCAATGCAGTAGCAATGATACTCAATGAACCTCCATTTTCAACGTTACGGGCTGCCCCAAAGAAACGTTTTGGTTTTTGCAATGCATTCGCATCCACACCACCACTTAATACTTTACCCGAAGCAGGTTGCACCGTATTATACGCTCTCGCCAAACGCGTAATGGAATCCAATAGAATCACTACATCATGTCCACACTCTACCAGTCGTTTTGCTTTTTCAAGAACGATATTCGCAATTTTTACATGCTCTTGCGGCTCTCTATCAAATGTAGAAGCAATTACTTCTCCACGTACACTACGTTGCATATCCGTAACCTCTTCCGGACGTTCATCAATCAATAAAACAATCAAATATACTTCAGGATGATTTGCCGCAATTGCATTGGCAATTTCCTTAAGCAACATGGTTTTACCTGTTTTAGGCTGCGCCACAATCATACCACGTTGTCCTTTTCCTATTGGTGAAAACAAATCGATAATTCTAGTTGAAATCGTGCTTTGCTTCTCCGCCAATTTGAATTTCTCCGATGGAAAAACTGGGGTTAAATGCTCGAATGAAACTCTGTCACGAACCACTTGGGGATCGTGTCCGTTTATTTTTAAAACTCTAACTAATGGGAAAAATTTCTCTCCTTCTTTTGGTGGACGAACCACGCCTTTTACCGTATCTCCGGTTTTAAGACCGAACAATCTGATTTGAGAAGTCGATAAATAAATATCATCTGGCGAAGCCAAATAATTATAATCTGAAGAACGCAAGAAACCATATCCATCAGGCATCATTTCCAGAACGCCTTCGCTTTCTATAATTCCGTCAAATTCAAAATCAGAAGCAGCAAAATTACTTTTCTTATTTTTAAAATTCGGATTTTGATTCCCGTTTTGGTTCGGGTTCTGATTTGGATTTTGTTTGTGTAATTGATTTGGATTGATCTTTTTTACCGGAGCAACAGGAGCTTCTGTTTTCTCTTCAGTTACTGTATCTGTAGCCTCTACATTCTCTTTACTTGCTTCTTTAACCTCTTCTTTATCCTTTTTTAAAGCAATTTTCTTTTCGTAAGCTGATTTATTAAATTTAATAATTTTACCTACTTTTTTCTCATTCCCTTCAGATTCCGGATTTGGAGCCGATTCCTCTTCTTTTGAAACAGCTTCAATCGGAAGGTTATTTTCAACAGGAACATTTGTTTCAGTATCAATTTCTTCTTTTTCAAAAAGAGAATTTGGCACAGCTTTTTGAATGGCTACTTTTTTAACAGGAACAATTCTAGCTCTTTTGGGCTTATCGTCCTCAAGGTCACTTTCCTTTTTTGTGTCTAATGCCGAATCAACGTTGTCCACTTGATGCGCTAAAATCTGACTGATTAAAGTCTCTTTTTTCACACCGTTAAATTTTATGGTTTTAGCCGATTTAGCTATTTCTTGAAGCTCAGAAAGCTTCATTTCTTTTAATGCAGAAATATCAAACATGAATGTTCTATGAGTTTAATTAATTGGGAATAATCTAAAAGATTAGGTAGTAAACTTTATTTTGAATCAACCGCAGTATGAAGTGCTTACGGTATTATGATGCAATAATACGAATAAAATTTAATCAGACAATAGTATTTATAAAAAAGAAAATATATTTTTGTAAAAGATATTTAACAAATGATACAAAGAATTCAGACCATCTATTTACTACTTGCATTTGTAGTTACAGGCATCTTACTGTTTTTTATTCCGTTATGGACCATGAAAGATGGAAAAGAGTTTTATTTCATGCAAAGTCAAGTCTATACCATAGTATTGGGATTGAGTACGACACTAACTTTATTAAGTATTGTTTCCTATAAAAAAAGACAAAATCAATTTGTTATTGGCAGATTGAATATCATATTAAATTTGATTTTATTAGGATTGTTTGTATATCGTTCACTAAATCTATCTGGAGAGACACCTGCTGTTTCGGAGAAAGGTATTGGGATGTTTCTACCTGTAGTAGCTATCGTATTATTAGTCTTGGCTAATAAGGCCATCAAAAAGGATGAAGATCTTGTAAAATCTGTGGACAGATTGAGGTAAACCTATAAACTTTAGTTTATTAGTGCGAAGAGAACCCGAATGTAACAATTCGGGTTTTTTTGTACCTTCTATTTTTTATTTTAGCAAAAAAAAGAGAATAAAATTCTTATAAAATGATATTCTCCTATTTTTTTTATAAATTTGGAAACAGCTATTACGATATGTTACAAAAAATTAGAATTCACCTCGCTGATGACCATCAAATTCTTATTGATGGCATTCGGACTTTACTGCATACCGTCCCTAATTTTGAAGTAGTTGGGTTTTCACTCAATGGTGGCAACATTTTCAATGAAGTCACCCTAAACAAAGCAGACATTCTAGTTTTGGATATTAATATGCCTGAAAAAGATGGTATTGAAGTCATCAAGGAATTTGCTAAAAAGGGATTCCCCTGCAAGATTATTGTTTTATCCAGTTACGATGATTTAAGAATAATAAAAGAAGTGATGAAATTGGGTAGCAGTGGCTATTTGACAAAAAAATGTGCCGGTGAAAATATCGTTGAAGCGATTCAAGCGGTATCCAGAGGCGAAGAATATTTTTGCAAATCAGTCAGGGAAAAAATATTTAGTACCGTCACAAAAGACAACATAAAGTTACTAAAAAACGAGTCTGCGGTAAATTCTATTTTAACGGATCGGGAATTAGAAATTATCACATTGATATCACTGGAATATAGCGGTAAAGAAATTAGTGATCAACTGTTTATCAGCATGAATACTGTTGAAACTCACCGTAAAAATATAATGAAAAAATTAGACGCAAAAAACTCCATAAGTCTTGTTAAATATGCCATTAAACATAAATTAATTAAATCCTGAATCGATGGCAATCCATTAGAAATACGATTTACTTTTCATGAAACTTTAGCTGGATTCTGAAAGCTAAAATTCACATATGTTTTCCACTTAAACTATTTCTGAAACAAATTAAATTTGCAATTAATCAGCCGTGGCTGAAACATTAGAACCCTTAAAAATCACACAAAAACAGAATAAAATTAAATTCTCTATGCGGTACAAACAAATTGTTATAGTATTGATTTTACTCCTGAATCTCTCTTGCATCACTGTTTTTTCACAAAAGAAAACACCTTCAAAAAAAGAAGTTACCTTGATTTCCAACGAGGCCATTAAGTTGATGAAAGCCGGTAACTTCGAAAAATCCTTAATAAAATCAAGACTTGTTTTAAGTTATGCTATTGCTTTAAAAGATGACAATCTCATTGCATCCGCCTATAACACGATTGCTGCAAATTTTGATCAATTGTCTGAATATGACAAAGCCTTTTTTTATTACAATAAAGGGTTAGCCCATGCGAATAAAACCGATAATGATGAGTTAAAAAATTGGTTAAATAATAATTTGGGAAACATTTATTGTTTTGACAAGAAACAATACGAAAAAGGGATTTACTACTACAAAAAATCACTGCAATACAGCACTAAAATTCATGATTCATCTCAAATTGTTTTTACAAAACTCAACATTACTTGGGCCTATTTTGACATTGGTCGTTATGAAGAGGGACTGCCCTATTTAAAATACATAAACAAATACCACAAAAAATATGGCGATGAATCTACCATTGTTGCACTGAACATGCTCAATGGAATGTATTACAACTATAAAAATGATCCAAAAAAAGCACTGTTTTTTTTCCAAAATGCGATAAAACTAGGGAACGAAGGAAATGAGAAATCAGACTTATCGTATTCCTATCATGAGTTTTCTAAATTTTTATTAAAAAATGGAGATTTCAAAAATGCGTATAAAAATCTTGCGCTTTACAATGATTTAACGGTCGAATTAAACAACGAAGACAAACTTAATAAAGCAAATGTTGCCGGAATAAATCTTGAAATTGACGAGTACAAAAGAGAAATTGATAAAATAGGAAATGAATACAAAACCAAAGAATATTTATTAATACAGGAACAATCCAGAAACAAAAAAATTGTAATTGGAATCATTTCAGGTTTACTATTATTCTTTTTCCTTTTTTACATTTTTTCTGAAAATTCTAAACTCAAACAAAAAAACAAACTAAAAGATATTCAAAGCCAAGTACATCAAAATATAATCAACGCATCCATTAACGGACAAGAATTAGAACGAAAAAAAATAGCTTCTTTTTTACACGATAACATTAGTGCCTTACTCTCTTCGGCAGGATTACACTTGAGCACTTTCACTTCGAAGAACCAAATTATTTCTCAAGAAATCATAAAAACCAAAGCCATATTAGAGGAAGCGCATGATCAAGTTCGTGATTTATCACACGAACTGATGCCTACCCTTTTAGCACGATTTGGTTTATTTTATGCATTAGAAGATTTATGTGAAAAAAACTCAAACTCTGCAATTCAATTCAATTACGCAATTGTTGTGCCCACAAAAACACGTTACAATGAAGATTTTGAAATTAAAATGTATTTTATCATAATGGAACTACTAAACAACATCATAAAACACAGTAAAGCGACTCAGGCTAAATTAACTATTCAAGAAAACAATAAATCACTTCAAATCGAAATCGAGGATAACGGTAAAGGATTTGACACCGATAAATTTTATATTCTGGAGGGCTTCGGAATCAACCAGATTAAAGCCCGAATAAATAATCTGAAAGGAACTATCGCAATACATTCAAAGATTGATTCCGGTACATCTGTTGTTATTGAAGTACCTATTACCTATCAAAAAAAAATAACTACATCCGTTTTTCCATCTCAATAATTTCCATATCCTTGATTTTGTCACCCTCAATCACAAAACGCAACATCGTACGCACTTGATGAAAACCACTTTTCCCAGCCGCTCCGGGATTCATGTGTAAGAGATTATATTTTTTATCAAATATGACTTTCAAGATGTGCGAATGCCCACAAATAAACAATTTTGGCGGATTCGATTCCATCTCCGCTTTAATATTGGGGTTGTATTTCCCAGGATAACCGCCAATATGCGTAATCCAAACATCCACTCCTTCACACATAAAACGATTGTGCAACGGAAATTCCAATCGGGCTTTTGCATCGTCAATATTACCATAGACACAACGTAACGGTTTTAGCTTTTTTATCGCATCCGTTACAGCCAAATCACCTATATCGCCCGCATGCCAAACCTCGTCAGCCTGTGCGACATATTTCAAAATCGTATCGTCAATATGACTGTGTGTATCAGAAAGCAGTAGTATTTTTTTCATATTTATAGTATCATTGCGAGGTACGAAGCAATCTGGAGCTATTTCCTGCTTTTCTTTTCAATCTTTTTATTTTTAAAGGAAAAATAAAAAGGATTTCCATTTCAATCAGGGCTACGATTTTGTGGTAAAAATAAACATTCGAATTCCAAATAAAAAATCAAACTGAAACTTAACAAACTTTGCGCCTTAGCGACTTCGTGGCAAAAAAATTAATAAGTATCTTTGTGACTTCAAAAAAATTCAATTGAGATATTTCATAAAATTAGCATACAACGGAACCCATTATCACGGCTGGCAATACCAACCCAATGCTGCCTCCGTTCAGGAAACGATGAACAAAGCGTTTTCGGTGCTATTGAATACAACCATCAATCTTATGGGAGCCGGAAGAACGGATACCGGTGTTCATGCCAAAGAAATGTATGCTCATTTTGATTTTGAAACAGCATTTGACATTCCAAGTTTAGTACACAAACTCAACTCCTACTTGCCCAAAGACATTGTGATTTATGCTATTATTCCGGTTCATGATGAAGCGCATACTCGTTTTGATGCTACTAAAAGAACCTACGAATACCATATCAATACGTTTAAAGATGTTTTTTCGCAAGAACAAAGTTGGTATTTCCATCAAAAGTTAGATATCGATTTGATGAATGAAGCAGCAAAAATACTATTCAATCACACTGATTTTCAATGTTTTTCAAAAGTAAATACAGATGTAAATACTTTTGATTGTACTATTTTTGAAGCCAATTGGAAACAAGAAAACGGCAACTTAACTTTCACCATTTCGGCCAATCGTTTCTTACGAAATATGGTTCGTGCCATTGTGGGAACATTGGTAAACATAGGATTACACAAGATTACACTGGCTGATTTTACGGCCATCATAGAAAGTAAAAACCGAGATAAAGCTGGTTTTTCGGTTCCGGCGCATGGTTTGTATTTAACCAAAATAGAGTACAATTTTAGATTCTAGAAAATAGAGAATAGATTTTAGACAGCAGATTTCAGGATAAACCTCTAACTTCTAACCCATAACTCAAAACTCAAATTTTGAAAGCAAAAGCATTTGATACCCGATTATTCAAACGAATATTAAAATTCACCAAACCCTACCAATGGCGTTTTAACGGTGTGATTATTTTTGCCGTTTCGCTATCGATTTTTGCGGCATTACGTCCGTATTTATTGAAACAAACCGTTGATGGATACATCGCAACCCAAGACCAACAGGGATTATTATTGTATGTAATCCTGATGGGAATTGTACTTTTACTGGAGGTATTCTCGCAATTTTACTTTGTGTATTGGGCGAACTGGCTCGGTCAGGATATTGTAAAAGACATTCGAACAAAATTATTTCGCCATATTCTAAGTTTCCGAATGAAATATTTTGATCACGTTCCTGTGGGACAGCTCGTGACACGCTCAGTTTCGGATATTGAATCGATTGCCCGAATTTTTAGTCAGGGATTGTTCATGATTATCAGTGACTTGATGAAAATGGTTGTGGTACTGGCTTTTATGTTCTACATGAACTGGAAACTGACTTGGATTGTGATTGTGGCAATGCCAATTTTAGTTTATTTCACAAGAATTTTCCAGAAGAAAATGCAAGTCGCTTTTGAGGAAGTGCGTACCCAAATTGCCAACATGAATTCCTTTGTGCAGGAACGTGTAACGGGAATGAAGATTGTTCAGCTCTTTAATCGGGAAGAAATTGAATACGAAAAATTCAAAAACATCAATGACAAACACAAAAAAGCCTGGATAAAAACCATTCTTTATAACTCCATCTTCTTCCCTATTGCCGATATTATTTCATCTTTAACGCTTGGTTTTATTGTATTGTATGGCGGAATCAAAATATTAAACGGAGATAACTTCACCACTTTTGGAGATTTATTTTCGTACACGATGTTCATCGGGATGTTATTCAATCCGTTGCGTCAAATTGCGGATAAATTCAATGAGATGCAACTGGGAATGATTGCGGCGAACCGTGTTTTTGACATCTTGGATACCGAAGATCAAATTCAGGATACCGGAATTATCGAAGCGCCAATCTTTAAGGGAGACATCGAATTTAAAAACGTCCGTTTTGGGTACATTCCGGATGAAGAAGTGATAAAAGGAATTGATTTGGAGGTTAATGCCGGTCAAACAATTGCTATTGTAGGCTCTACAGGTGCCGGAAAATCTACGATAATCAACTTACTGAATCGTTTTTACGAAATCAACAGCGGTTCTATTTATATTGACAATCACAATATTGAGAATTACACATTGGGTTCCTTACGAAAACAAATTGCGGTTGTATTGCAGGATGTTTTCCTTTTTGCCGATACTATTTTCAATAATATCACCTTGAATAGTCCCGAAATAAGTCGCGAACAGGTTTTGGCTGCAGCCAAAAAAATTGGCGTTCATGAATTCATCATGAGTTTACCGGATAATTATGATTTTGATGTGAAGGAACGCGGGGTTATGCTCTCTTCCGGTCAGCGTCAACTGATTGCTTTCTTGAGAGCATATGTGAGTAATCCCAGTATTTTGATTTTGGATGAAGCCACGTCTTCGATAGATACGTATTCCGAAGAATTAATTCAACGTGCTACGGAAACGATTACCAAAGGCAGAACCTCCATTGTGATTGCGCATCGCTTGGCAACGATTGTCAATGCTGATAAAATTGTGGTGATGGATAAAGGACTGATCGTAGAACAAGGAACGCATCAGGAATTAATCAACCGCGAAAGTGGCTATTATAAGAACTTGTATGATTCCCAATTTTCGGTGGCAAATTAGTTTTTTTGCTGCGAGGCATTAAAGGGACGAAGACTAAAAAATTAACAGATATGGATTTACACTGCTGCAGTTTGTTTAAAACAAAGGTGTTTTTCTGAAAATTTGTTAGTTTGCCACTTTATTACTTTGAAACTTTCTCAAAACAGAATAAATCCTTAAATTCGCCCAATCAATTAAATAAGAAAAACACACAAAATGAAATGTGCTTTTGCAAATTTCATTTTACAATTAAAAAATAAATACTAAAAAAATGAAATACGATATTATAGTTTTAGGAAGTGGTCCAGGTGGTTATGTTACAGCTATTAGAGCATCACAATTAGGCTTTAAAGTAGCCGTAATAGAAAAAGAAAACTTAGGCGGTGTATGCTTGAACTGGGGTTGTATCCCAACGAAAGCCTTATTGAAATCGGCTCAAGTTTTTGATTATCTAAAACACGCTTCTGATTATGGATTGACTGTTTCATCATTTGATAAAGACTTCCCTGCTGTTGTACAACGCAGTCGTAGTGTTGCTGATGGAATGAGCAAAGGTGTTCAATTCTTGATGAAAAAAAATAAAATCGACGTGATTGATGGTTTTGGAAAATTAAAACCAGGAAAAAAAGTTGATGTTACTGATGCAGCCAATAAAGTTACTGAATACAGTGCGGATCATATCATTGTTGCTACTGGAGCACGTTCTCGTGAATTGCCAAACTTGCCTCAAGATGGTATAAAAGTAATTGGTTACAGACAAGCAATGACATTACCAACACAACCAAAATCAATGATTATTGTTGGTTCTGGAGCGATTGGAGTTGAATTTGCACACTTCTACAACTCAATGGGAACTGAAGTTACCATTGTAGAATTCATGCCAAACGTAGTTCCTGTTGAAGACGAAGACATTTCGAAACAAATGGAACGTTCTTTGAAAAAAGCAGGTATCAAAATCATGACGAACTCATCTGTTGAGAGAATTGATACTACCGGAGCAGGTGTTAAAGCATTTGTGAAAACAGCAAAAGGAGAAGAAGTTTTGGAAGCGGAGATTTTACTTTCGGCTGTTGGAATCAAAACCAACATTGAAAACATAGGATTAGAAGAAGTAGGAATCGCTACTGACAAAGATAAAATTTTAGTAAATGCATACAACCAAACCAACATTCCGGGTTATTATGCTATTGGTGATGTTACGCCAGGACAAGCACTAGCGCACGTAGCTTCTGCTGAAGGAATCAATTGTGTGGAGAAAATTGCAGGATTACACGTAGAACCTATCGATTACGGAAACGTACCGGGTTGTACCTATGCAACTCCAGAAATTGCTTCTGTAGGTTTGACTGAAAAACAAGCTAAAGAAAAAGGATACGAATTGAAAATTGGTAAATTCCCTTTCTCAGCTTCAGGAAAAGCGAAAGCTGCCGGAACACCGGATGGTTTTGTAAAAGTAATTTTTGATGCTAAATACGGAGAATGGTTAGGATGTCACATGATTGGAGCCGGAGTTACCGATATGATTGCTGAGGCAGTTGTGGCGCGTAAACTGGAAACTACTGGACACGAAATCCTAAAATCAATTCACCCACACCCAACGATGAGCGAAGCTGTTATGGAAGCGGTTGCTGATGCGTATGGTGAGGTAATACATTTGTAAATATAAACGCGTTTCGAAAAACGAATATAAAATCCGATTGGCGAAAGTCAATCGGATTTTTTCATAACATCATTTGCAACACAAAGCATCCATTTTGTGGGAATTTAGCATATTAACATTTATTTACTAATCAAGGTTTTGAACCTATCGTATTGTACTCTATATTTGTATTTCAAGCCTTTTTACTAACGCCATTTCGATTTTATTATACCATAAATGAATACTGAAACCATCCGTTTTTCGAACACACTACACGAAAACCAAAATAAAAATTGGGTAAGAGCCATCGATTCTTCCAAAATCATCAATTGGATTGATGATTTATTCAGAATATTATTTCCCGAGAAAGCTTTGGAAACCATACAAATCGAATTGCTTTTGGACCAAAACAAAGCCAACTTTATTGCCATTCTTTCGGAGATTGTAAAAGATAAAACGGCCAATGAAATTCTGGATGACGCCGAATCTTTTTACACCGCGCTTCCGGATTTGTACACTTCGATGCAAAAAGATGCACAAGCCATATTAGATACGGATCCTGCTGCCGATTGCATTCAGGAAATCATCAATTCCTATCCCGGTTTTTTTGCCATAGAAGTCTATCGTATTGCCAACGCTATTGCTTCCCGTACCACATGTCTGCTTCCGCGAATTCTTACCGAATATGCACACAGTAAAACCGGAATTGACATTCACCCAAGTGCTACAATTGACGTTCCTTTTATCATTGATCATGGCACCGGAATTGTCATTGGTGAAACCACAACCATAGGAAAACACGTGAGTATTTATCAAGGAGTCACTTTAGGAGCGTTGCAAGTGGAAAAAAACATGCAGGAAAAAAAACGCCATCCTACTGTAGAAGACCATGTTATTATTTATGCCAATGCCACCATTTTGGGCGGTAGCACAATCATAGGAAACCACAGTATTATAGGCGGAAATACGTTTATAACCAAGAGTGTGAATCCGTATTCATTTGTGATGCAATCCACAAAAAACACCGTTTTGAATCAGCAGGAAATAAAAGATATTAATTTTTTCTCCATCTAAATTATGACAAAATACAACAACATACTAGAAACAATAGGGAACACACCGCACGTAAAAATCAACCGTTTATTTGGGCCAAACCACAATGTCTGGATTAAACTGGAACGTGCAAATCCCGGAGCCAGCATCAAGGACAGAATTGCTCTTGCCATGATCGAAGATGCCGAAGAAAAAGGATTGTTAAGAGAAGGCGGTACCATTATTGAAGCTACCTCCGGAAATACGGGCATTGGACTCGCGATGGTTGCCGCTGTAAAAGGTTATAAATTAGTGCTGGTCATGCCAGAATCCATGTCCATAGAAAGGCGCCGACTCATGAGCCTTTATGGTGCCGAATTTGTCTTGACTCCCCGTGAAAAAGGGATGAAAGGCGCGCTGGAAAAAGCACAGGAATTAGTAACCGAAATGCCTAATGCCTGGTCACCGCTTCAATTTGAGAATCCCGCCAATATCGAAATTCATAAAAAAACCACCGCTCAGGAAATCATAAAAGCATTTCCTGATGGTTTGGATTATTTAATTACCGGCGTAGGAACCGGCGGTCATATTACAGGTTGTGCAACCCTATTGAAACAACATTTCCCAAACTTAAAAGTATACGCAGTAGAGCCCGAAGCATCGCCCGTTATCAGCGGTGGCGCACCTGCTCCTCACCCTATTCAAGGAATTGGCGCCGGATTTATCCCCATAAACCTGCATACTGATTTGCTGGACGGAACCATCCAAGTGAGCAAAGACGAAGCATTTGTCTATGCCCAAAGAGCCGCAAAAGAAGAAGGCATGTTCGTAGGGATATCCTCTGGAGCTTCGCTGGCAGCAGTGGCCAAAAAACTACCCGAAATCCCTGAAAACGCCAAAGTCCTGACTTTTTGTTACGACACCGGCGAACATTATTTAAGCATCGAAGGCTTATTTGTATAAACGAAAATCCCCTTTAAAATACGAACCGATTTGTGAAAGTAAGTCGGTTTTTTTATGGCATTTAATTATTTTTGGGCGTGTCCTTGTTGCAGCACTATTTTATAAATCACTTTGATTAGTCCCGCAACAAGGTCAGGCTGTTTGTTCCCGCTTTTATTGTTTTACCCTTCGGGATAAAACAATAAAGAGCTCCACTGCCATCCTTCACGCGAAACGTACTCAATCGACACTCCCATAAGTACAAAAAGCATCCAATAAATAAAAAGCTCTGTTGATGATTTATAAGATAATTATTATATATTTGAAAATAAATAACTACTGATACTTATCAGACATAACAACCCAATTTAGGGTGGATAAGTCGGACGCTATCAGACGTATAAACAAGTTGTGTGCAACTTTTAACCAAAATACTACTAAAAACAAACTTTAATGAAATTTTTAAAAAGAACTAATGGAGCTGTATTCTTTGTGGATATATTAGGTTTTGGTGCTTTAACTCAAAATCAAGTTAATCTAGACAATAAAGATTTTTCAATTTGGCTAGACAAATATCATCAAAACTATGACAATCAGGTTTTAGCGGCATCTATTCTTGCAGAATTTAGAGAGATATTAAACAAGATTGACAGAAAATACAAAAACGTTGTAATATCCCAACTTTCTGATTGTGCTTTTGTTTGGTCAGAAAACATAAAAGAAGTTATAATTGTTGCAAATAATATAATGTCAGAATGTATTAATAATGGGATTTTCTGTCGTGGTGGTTTGTCATATGGTGAAATTCTTGAAACATATCAAAATCACAAGCTCGGAAGATTTATAGTTGGAAATGCAGTCACAGAAGCTGTTAAACTTGAAGGAATTGCAAAAGGATGTAGAATTATGATTTCTCAAGAATTTCCTCATAACCTTTTTGAGCAAGATAAAGAATTTAGCAATCGAATATTTCCTCTTTTTCAACCTTTTATTAATCCACTTGATTATCTAACTTACGATGAATTTAAATGGTATTTTGCTCCATTTATGACTGAAAATATAAATGAAATTATAAATTGTGACAAAAAAAGTAAAATAAAATTAACTCGACAAAGATTAAAACTTGCAAATAAATTAAGATTAGACCCGAAATTTTCTTGGAATGCAAAATCTTCTCAAGGTTTAGTACATTTAAGGGCATCTATTAATTTTATAGCAGAATCTAAAGATAGCGTATTAAAAATACAGCACGAATTTGGTTGGGAAGATGTATGTGAAGCTAGAAGCTATGAAAGTATTAAGAAAGTTGAAAAAATGATTAATCAAGAAATAAGGTAATTAATGGAAAATTTTTATGGAAATGATATAGAAATAAAAAGGGAAATGAATAAGATTTCATTGGATACATTCGTTTTTGACAAGCACAATGTTTTAGATTTTCCAATAGATAAACTGATTGAAAATTTAAAACTTGACATCAATAAACTTTATGATGAGCATAAAAAACTTATTGATTTATCATCCGAAAACCCGAAGAGATATGAGGAATTAGATGAAATAGCACAACAAACAGGACATAGTTTACACATTCAAGAATATGAATATATACAGGATATTCATTATATAGAAGATGAATTATTTGTTCTTTTTGAAATGAAAATTATTTATTCATTCAAACATTTAGAAATAAACATTAAAAACTTAATTTCCGCTTCTTATGAAGATAAATCAGTTAATAAACAATTTAATTGGAGAGATTTAAATCAATATTTAACTTTAAAAAATATTGACATAAAAACTATAAACGCATATGCAGAAGTTGACCAATTAAGAGAAGTTAACAATTCTCTAAAACACTCTACTGAAATTAAAAATGATAATATTAAAAGAATAACTGAATTTAAAAGTAAAGAAGAAATAACATATCGTGAGTTAGAAAAATTTTATAAAAGAATAAAAGAGAAACCTAAAGAATTTTTAAGTTCTTTATCACATAAAATTTATCAAGACATATATGAATTTGATAATAAAAAAATTATTGAAATAGCTAAATCATATGCATCAAGGATGAATAAAAATGATGCTAAAAAACTGACTATTGAGCTTTTAAAATTATACTAAATATTAAAGCAGCACA
>NZ_SMLG01000014.1 GCF_004349195.1 Flavobacterium rhamnosiphilum | reverse complement strand
AACATTAATCTCGTTTTGGTTAACGATATAATTATTATCTGTTAATTGGTTTTCTGAAATAAATATATTTTCGCTTTCACAATTCCAAAGCAATAACGGAATTGTTAATAATAAAATTGCAGTCTTTAAGGATTTCTTTATTTTTATCATAGTGTGTAAATTAAGTATTAATATTCAATTTTAGTTTTAAATTAATGTTACTGCTTTATTGAGTTTTATTTCCATTTAATCAAAGAGTTATACATCAGTATAATTCTTGTTGTGCTATTTTTTTTCGCTTTGTTTTCTATTAAGTTTATTAAAACTTGTTTGTACTCGTCATAACTTCCTAAAATTCAATCAATTTTTGCTAGTTTTGAATTTTTAAAAATATTTTTTAACGAATTTATAAAAAAACAACTACAAATCATTTAAAGACTAATTATTTTCTGAAAACTTTTCTTATCCAGAAGCTGTCCTAAACCCCAATCATTCTCGCAAGTGCTTGAGGGATGGAAGGGACATTCTTTTCTTTTTTCTTTAAAAAGGAAAGATACAGCGTAGAACCCGACCCTGATGGAGTTTACGGAGGTTGGGTCACGCCCAGAAGCAATTTTAGAACAAAAAATTCTTATCTTTGTTTAGCAATATTCCCCACTATTGCACGAAAAATTATCATAATATTAGCAAATAAGCGTTGTAAAAAGCCGTAAATTGACGAATTGATTTAGTACTTTTGAATACTTGCTTATAAACTTATGGATAAAATAAAAATACTTTGGGTGGATGATGAAATCGACCTTTTGAAACCTCATATCTTATTTCTGGAAAAGAAAAATTACGAGGTAACTACCTGTAACAACGGGCTTGACGCCATTGCAATTTTTGAAGATAACAATTTTGATATTGTTTTCCTGGATGAAAATATGCCCGGAATGAGCGGTTTGGAAACCCTGTCAGAAATGAAGGAGAAAAAATCTTCGGTTCCCATGATTATGATTACTAAAAGCGAAGAAGAATACATTATGGAGGAAGCCATAGGTTCTAAAATTGCCGATTATTTGATTAAACCCGTAAATCCAAACCAGATTTTGTTGAGTTTGAAGAAAAATCTGGATCATTCCCGATTGATTTCGCAAAAAACAACGCTGGATTATCAGAAGGAATTTAGGAAAATCACCATGGAAATGGCGATGGTGAATTCCTATGAAGACTGGATTGAGCTGTATAAAAAATTGATTTTTTGGGAACTCGAATTGGAAAATATCGACGATCAGGGTATGGTGGAAATTTTGGAATCCCAGAAAACAGAAGCCAATTCACAATTTGGAAAATTCATTGAACGCAATTATGAGGATTGGTTTGCACCAAAAGCGGATAAACCGGTTCAATCGCACACTTTATTCAAAGAATTAGTGCTTCCTGAACTCAAGAAAAAAGACAAACCTATTTTGTTTGTAGTGATTGACAACCTGCGTTACGACCAATGGAAAGCCTTTGAAAGCGTAGTAGGAAATTACTATAAACTGGAAAAAGAGGTTCCGTATTACGCTATTTTGCCAACGGCGACGCAATATGCGAGAAACGCCATTTTCTCTGGTTTGACACCGCTGGAAATGGAAAAACAGTTTCCGCAATATTGGAAAAATGACCCGGAAGAAGGTGGAAAAAACCTTTTTGAAGCAGAATTTTTGACGGCGCAATTGAAACGATTAGGCTTGAACATCAAGGAAGACTATTTTAAAATAACAAGTCTTGCCGGCGGAAAAAAATTAGCAGAGGGTTTTAAAGCATTAAAAGATAATGATTTAGTGACAGTGGTTTACAACTTTGTGGACATGCTTTCCCATGCCAAAACAGAAATGGATGTCGTGAAAGAACTGGCTTCAGATGATAAGGCGTATCGCTCGCTGACGTTGAGCTGGTTTAAGAATTCTCCGCTATTGGAAATCATTCAACAGGCTCAAAAAATGGGTTTCAAATTGATTTTGACTACGGATCACGGAACGATAAACGTAAAAAATCCGTCGAAAGTGGTGGGTGATAAAAATACCAGTTTAAATTTACGGTATAAAACAGGACGTAGTTTGACGTACGAACACAAAGATGTTTATGCGGTAAAAGAACCGAAAAATGTAGGTTTGCCTACCATAAATATGAGCAGTTCTTATATTTTTGCAAAAAATGATTTGTTCTTGGCCTATGTCAACAACTACAATCATTATGTGAGTTATTACAAAAACACGTATCAGCACGGAGGAATTTCATTGGAAGAAATGATTATTCCGTTTTTAGTTTTTAATCCAAAATAATGCGTTTTTAGTTTGTTGTTAACTATAAACAACAAACTAAAAACTATAAACTTTTTAAAGAATGAATGTTATTTTTTCATTGGACCAACTCGAAGAAGTGGCCAAACAAATTATTGCAAGTAACCCCAAAAAAGTGATTCTTTTTCATGGAGAAATGGGTGTTGGAAAAACGACTTTAATCAAGCAATTGTGCAAAACGCTTGGCGTAACCGGCGCGACGAGTAGTCCAACTTTTTCTTTAGTTAATGAATATGAAGCTGATGACAATCAGCTGGTTTATCATTTTGATTTTTACAGATTAAATGATGAAGTAGAAGCTTTGGACATGGGTGTTGATGATTATTTATATTCCGGGAATTGGTGTTTTATAGAATGGGCGGAGAAGATTCCAAATTTGATTCCTGAAACACATTCGGTTATAACTATTTCACTGCTTCCTGACGGAAAGCGTTCTTTAACATTAAGTTAAAAAAGTAATTATGAGTTTAGACAATACCGTAGAAATTATCCCTTTTTCAGCCGCTTTAGCAGCCCCTATAAAAACCTTGAACTTGGAATGGCTTAAAAAATATTTCAAGGTAGAACCCAAAGACGAAATCGTACTTTCGGATCCGCAAGGTCAAATTATAGACAAAGGCGGAATGATTTTTTATGCGAAATACAATGATGCCATCGTAGGTACCGTTTCGTTAATAAAAATAGATAGCACGACCTATGAATTGAGTAAAATGGCGGTAACGGATGGCGTTCAAGGTTTGGGAGTTGGCAAAAAACTGATGCTGCATTGCCTTGCTGTTGCTGAAGCAAAAGGAATTGAAAAACTGATTTTATATTCGAACAGGAAATTACTGCCGGCGATTCATTTGTATGAAAAATTTGGCTTTACAGAAGTGCCTTTGGAAGACGGCATTTATGAAAGAGCCGATATAAAAATGGAAAGAATCATGCGCTAATTTCTGTAGCAAATTCAAAGGTATTTATCCTCGTTAATATTGTACTTTTTTTAAAAGTTTTTACGTAAATTGTACCCTTAATTTAACAACATCAATGTCAATTACTATAACTCCATTCACAAAACAACAGTTATTGCCACAAGAGGAAAAACTTGAGGTTGCAAGAAAAAAAAGCGAACTTTTTATAGGTGTCCCAAAGGAAACCAGTTATCAGGAACGCCGTATTTGCCTTACTCCAGACGCTGTGAACTCGCTGACCTATCATGGGCATCGGGTGATGATTGAGGCTGGCGCGGGACTAAATTCCAGTTATACGGATAAAGAATATTGTGATGCCGGTGCCGAAGTTACCAGTGATACCAAGAAAGTTTTTAGTTGTCCGATGATATTGAAGGTAGAGCCACCAACGTTTGCCGAAATTGAAATGATGAATCCTCAAACGATTGTATTATCTGCCATACAATTGAAAACCCGAAAGAAAACCTATTTTGAGGCTTTGACCAAAAAGAAAATTACCGCACTTGCTTTTGAATACATAAAAGATGAAGACGGTACGTATCCCGCGGTGAAATCCTTGAGCGAAATTGCCGGAACTGCCTCGATTCTGATCGCTGCCGAGTTGATGATTACCAATGAATTTGGAAAAGGACTATTATTCGGTAACATTACCGGCGTTCCTCCTACCGATGTTGTAATTCTGGGCGCAGGAACTGTTGGAGAATTTGCCGCTAAAACCGCTATTGGTTTAGGTGCCAATGTTAAAGTTTTTGATAATTCTATTACAAAATTACGCCGTTTACAGAATAATTTGAATCAGCGTATTTTTACTTCTACCATACAACCAAAATCTTTGTTGAAAGCATTGAGACGATGTGATGTCGCTATTGGCGCCATGCGGGGAAAAGAACGTTGTCCCGTGATTGTTACTGAAACTATGGTCGAACACATGAAATACGGCGCTGTAATTGTGGATGTAAGTATTGATACCGGTGGTTGTTTTGAAACTTCTGAAGTGACTTCCCACGAGAAACCCACGTTTATCAAAAACAATGTATTGCACTATTGCGTGCCCAATATTCCATCCCGATATTCTAAAACCGCATCGCTTTCCATAAGCAATATCATAACGCCTTATTTGTTGCAAATTGCCTCAGATGGTGGTATTGAAAGTGCTATTCGCTGTGATAAAGGATTGAAAAATGGCGTTTATATGTACCACGGAATCCTCACAAATAGTGCCATTGGCGATTGGTACGATTTACCAAACAACGACATTAATTTAATTGTTTTTTAAGAAAACTTTCTTCTACCTTTGCCAAAAATTTAATTCATGAAGTTTATACATCGTTTTGCTTATTATTTAGTAGGTCTAGTTATCGGATTGTTTTTTGTAGCGTTAGTTTTTAGTGGGAAAGATACCCGTTGTAATTATTTTCCAAATGCAAGAGTCTTAAATGATTTGAGAAATAAACCGTTCCATTATTCGGATAAAGCATCACAGATTTTGGCTGAAAAATGGATTGATACTTCCGATATAAAAAATACATTACAATTTGGTGATGTAGATTTTGACAAAAGCAATATCGAACTTAAAAAAGGAAAGTTGTATATCATCGAAGGAAAAACAATCAAAAACCAAGAAGTTACTTTGAAAGTGATTAATTACTCCGATAAAGCCGTTTTAGAAGATATTATAAAAAAATAGACACTTTGATTAGTGTTATTTGTGGTTGAATTTTTCCAATAGCACTATTTTAATTTGGGCGTGACCCTGCGTAAAAACTTCGGGTCATGCTGTACGTTCCCGCTTTTTTTTAAGAGGCTGAAACGCCTCTCCAAAAAAAAGAGCTCCACTTCCATCACTCACGCAAAGCAGCGTGAAACAAGTATTTATATCTTTAAACAATGTGACAATTCGTAACTAGTACCAAACATTACTTTATGCCACAGATTTAAAAGATTTCCACAGATTAGAGAAAAGTGAATTAGATTTACTAGGAAAAATCCGTGGAAATCTTTTAAATCTGTGGCCAAAAAAACAATGTTAGTCCATAAAGCGGACTGTCATAAGAAACAACATAATTAATCTGCTTAAATCCAGTTAATTAACTCCATTTTGTTTTGTTTTAAATACTCATTAGTTTTACTGAAATGTTTATTCCCGAACCATTTTCCTTGATTCGCACTCATAGGCGAAGGATGCCCGGATTCTAAAACCAAATGTTTGTTTCGGTCGATTTTTAATCCTTTTTTATGGGCGAAATTACCCCAAAGCAAGAAAACAACAGGCTCTTTTTCTTCCGAAATTTTTTGGATTACAGCATCGGTAAAAACATTCCATTTCAAGTGTTTATGACTGTTCGCATTGTCTTCTCTAACCGTCAGCGAAGCATTCAATAATAAAACGCCCTGTTTTGCCCAAGCTTCTAAATTACCGGAAGTCGGCATAAAAATAGTCCCTAAATCATCACTCATTTCGCGAAAAATATTACGCAACGAAGGCGGAATTCTAACACCATCATTTACAGAGAAACACAAACCATTGGCTTCGCCTTTGCCATGATACGGGTCTTGACCAATGATAACCACTTTTACGTCCTTGAAACTACAATAGTTAAACGCAGCAAAAATCAATTCTTTGGGAGGATAACAGGTGTGATTTTTGTACTCCTCAGCAACAGTTTCCATTAAATCCTGAAAATAGGGTTTCTTGATTTCATCAGATAAAATGGATTGCCAAGAGGGATTGAGATTGATTTGCATGTAATTTATTTTGCCGTAAAGTTCGCAAAGTTTTTCGCAAAGTCCACTAAAAAAATTAATGCATTTCACTTTGAATCTTTGTAACTTTGAACCTTTACAACTTAGATCATAAAATGATATCCATCACCGAAAAAACATTACAAGATTTACAATTTCCAACTGTTCTCGAAACCATTTCGACAATTTGTAATACTGACATTGGAAAACAAAAAGCATTAGAAATCACCCCTTTTAAAGACAAGGAAACATTGATGCAAGCATTAATGCAAACCTCAGAATATGTTTCGTCTTTCCAAAATAACAATGCCATTCCCAATCATGGTTTTGACGCCATCACGCATGAGATAAAATTTCTGGACATTGAAGACAGTTTCTTGGAAGTGGGCAGTTTTAGAAAAATCGCCACTATTTCTTCAACGGTAAATTTCCTATTGAGTTTTTTGAGAAAATTCGAGGATTATTATCCAAATTTAAACGCAAGAGCAAACCAAGTCGAACTGACCAAAGAAATCATCACGATGGTCGATGAAATTGTCGACAAGTATGGTGAAATAAAAGACAATGCCTCACCGGATTTATTGAGTATTCGCAGAAATATGAACGTGGTACGTGGGAAAGTCAACCAAAGTTTTGGATCAGCATTGACACAATACAATGCACTAGGATATTTAGACGATATCAAAGAAAGTTTTGTGCAAAATAGGCGTGTTTTGGCTGTTTTAGCAATGTACCGTCGCAAAGTAAAAGGATCGATTTTAGGGAGTTCCAAAACAGGAAGTATCGCCTATATTGAGCCCGAAGCAACTTTACAATATTCCCGTGAATTGAGTAATTTAGAATACGAGGAGAAAGAAGAAATCACCCGAATATTAAAACAATTATCGAATCAGATTCGTCCTTTTTTACCGCTGTTAATCAAATATCAGGATTTCCTGAGTGATATTGATGTAATTGCCGCTAAAGCAAAATATGCCGACAGAATAAATGGGATTTTGCCAAAAATTACGGAAGAGCGCCGCCTTTATTTTAGAGAGGCCTACCATCCTATTTTGTATTTGAATAACAAACAAAAAAACGAAATTACGCATCCGCAGACCATTGAGTTACATCAGGAAAGTAGAATCATTGTGATTTCGGGTCCTAATGCCGGAGGAAAAACAATTTCGTTGAAAACCGTTGGATTACTGCAATTAATGCTGCAATCCGGAATGTTGATTCCGGTACACGAACGCAGTGAAACGTTTTTATTCGATAGGATTTTAACAGATATTGGAGATAATCAATCTATTGAAAATCACCTAAGTACATACAGTTACCGATTAAAGAACATGAACTATTTCCTAAAGAAGTGCAATAGAAAAACAATGTTCCTTATTGATGAATTTGGTACGGGTTCTGACCCTGAATTAGGAGGTGCTTTAGCCGAAATTTTCTTGGAAGAATTCTACCATCGGGAAGCTTTCGGGATTATTACAACCCATTATTCAAACCTAAAAATTCTGGCTAACGAATTGCCTTTTGCCACCAATGCCAATATGCTTTTTGATGAGAAATCATTAGAGCCTATGTATAAATTAGCTTTGGGACAAGCCGGAAGTTCATTCACGTTTGAAGTCGCTTTAAAAAACGGAATTCCTTTCAGCTTAATCAATCGAGCGAAAAAGAAAATTGAAGTTGGAAAAGTACGTTTTGATAAAACCATTGCAACCCTTCAGAAAGAACGTTCTAAGATGGAGAAGACCTCACAAACGCTAAAAGAAGAAGAAACCAAAGCGCGTGAAGAAGGCAAGAAAATGGAGACTATCAATGTAAAAATCAAGCAAAAACTGGAAAGCTATCAGGAATTATACGACAGCAACCAGAAAACAATCTACATTGGTCAAAAAATTGAAGACATCTCGGAAAAATATTTCAATAATAAGAATAAGAAAGAACTGCTTGGTGAATTTTTGAAAATCATTGAAATCGAAAATTCAAAACGCAAAAAAGCCACTCCAAAAGAGGCTAAAGCTATTATTGAGAAGAAAAAAGAAGTTATTGAAGAAATCACTGTTCATGTAGAAGAAATTCGCCAGGAAAAGAAAGAAAAAAAACTAAAACCAGTAGTTGTAAAACCAAAAGCTATTCTTAAAGTAGGTGATCGTGTCCGAATGCTGGACGGAAAATCAGTAGGAAGCATTGATAAGATTGAGAAGAACAAAGCAGTAGTCAATTATGGTGTGTTTACTTCCAAAGTGAGTCTGGACGAATTGGAATTCGTTGAGGCGGTTAAGAAGTAGTGGTTACTGTTCAATTTTCAGCGCTCACTGCAACCATTTGAAATTAAATTGGTAATCATTCTTGTTGTAAGGTTAGAATAAATTTAAAATAAATGAATATGTGGTATCTTCTTTCGGTCTTTTGTGCTTTAATAGTATTAGTATCTCAATATATTGCACAAAATATAGATTGTTTACTTAACCGAAAAATTAATTTAAAGGTTAAAACTTGTAATATAATAGCACTTATATTTGGGTTTTTATATTTAATGCTACCCGTTATAGATAAAAACATTAGTGATAAACAACTTGAAGTTACATCATTAAAAAATGATTCTCTTGATAATTTAAACAGAAATTTAAATAACAAGAATAGAATCCTTTTGGATAGCATAAAAAAAAGCTCCGAATTTATTTTAGACAATACCTCACAACTTAGGACAAACACTGAAAAACTTAGTGAAATTTCAAATATCATTTACAATAAAGCAAAAGATATTAGTAAAGTTTCAGATGATGTTTATAAAAATACTCAGCAAATAACAGGTAACGGAAGTTATCCAGTAGCTACTTGGACCGGAGGGGGACTTAACGATAATCAACTCCAAATTTTAGTCCATCTCGAAGGGGAATTTGCATTACCGAATTTAGAAGCAAAAGTTGTTGTTATTGATGATTATTCAACCGTAAGCGGTTTAGATTTGAGAATTGTAGGACTTACTGGTGCAGAAATGATAAATTTTGAAACTCTAAAAAATTCTGAATTTAAATATTTTTTAATACCCTATAAATCTAAAGAAACTGCTGTAATAATATATTTTAAATCAGATAATCACACTTGGAATGAAACAATGCTTATTTCTGATTCAAAAGATGGAAAAAAAATAATGTGGTTTATTACAGACGAAAAAGGAATCACATTAAAAAAGTATATAGATAAAAATTTCCCAACTAAATCAAATGGAAAAATAGTTCTTTGGAGTAATGTTATGAAAAAATTCAGTGATATTTAAAAATATTCCTAAAAATAAAAATTTAAAACAAGAAAATGCTCAATATTCCTAAAGACAAAAAAATAATCATCTTTGATGGCGTTTGCAATCTGTGTGATTCGGCAGTACAAATGATTATTAAGCATGATACAAAAGATGTTTTCAGGTTTGTAGCTTTACAATCTGATTTAGGTCAAAAAATCATCAAGCACTTGGGAATTGACACAAGTAAAACGGATAGTATTATTCTGTATCAGCCCGGTTTTGCTTATTATTACAAATCAGAAGCCGTTTTGGAAATTGCAAAAGATTTAGGTGGAATATTCTATTTCGGCGCTTTATTCTCGATAGTACCAACTTCACTAAATAACCATATTTACGATTATATCGCTAAGAATCGCTACAAATGGTATGGAAAAAAGGAAACTTGCCTGATTCCCACAAAAGAGCTCCAAGCTAAGTTTTTAGAATAAAATAATAATTATGATAATTATCATACCTTTTATTTTGTAGGAAGTATAAATTTGGACAATCTTAAATTTAATTAATCATGAAAGACACTTCACTTTTTTCTTGGGATAACGGTTCATTTATAATGATTGTTGTATTCGGTTTAGTAATCATAGGACTGGTTGCCGCAGTTTTCCTTATGATGAATTTCGATAAAAAAATAAAAAAATAGCGCAAAAAAAGAGGATAACCAATGGACATCCTCTTGCTATTATTAAATTAAATTAGAATTTAACCTCTAATTAACTTTCTGTATTTCAATCGTTTTGGAGTTAAATCACCACCCAAACGTTTCTTTTTATTTTCTTCATATTCAGAGAAACCACCTTCAAAATAATACACTTCAGAGTTTCCTTCGAAAGCCAGAATGTGCGTACAAATTCTGTCCAAGAACCATCTGTCGTGCGAAATTACTACGGCACAACCTGCAAAATTATCTAAACCTTCCTCTAATGCACGAAGCGTATTGATGTCCAAATCATTCGTTGGCTCATCCAGTAACAGTACGTTTCCTTCTTCTTTCAAAGTCATGGCAAGGTGTAAACGGTTACGTTCCCCTCCAGAAAGTGTAGCTACTTTTTTGTTTTGATCGCTTCCACCAAAATTGAAACGGCTTAAATAAGCACGTGAATTCACTTGACGTCCGCCCATCATAATCAATTCCTGACCATCACAGAAGTTTTCCCAAATTGACTTATTAGGATCAATATTAGAGTGCGCTTGATCGACATAAGCGATTTTTACGGTATCTCCAATTAAAAATTCTCCAGCATCCGGTTTTTCTTCACCCATAATCATTCGGAAAATAGTTGATTTACCGGCACCGTTTGGTCCGATAATTCCAACAATTCCTGCTTGTGGCAAAGTGAAATTTAAATTATCATATAACAATTTGTCGCCAAATGCTTTAGAAACGCCTTTAGCTTCAATTACATTGGTACCTAAACGCGGACCATTCGGAATATAAATTTCCAGTTTTTCATCCAACTGTTTTTGATCTTCATTCAAAAGCTTGTCGTAGTTCTGCAAACGTGCTTTTTGTTTCGTTTGACGCCCTTTGGCACCTTGACGAACCCAGTCCAACTCCCGTTCTAAGTTTTTTCTACGTTTTGAAGCTACTTTTTCTTCCAGTGCCATACGACCTGATTTTTGTTCCAACCAAGAAGAATAGTTTCCTTTCCAAGGAATACCTTCACCTCTGTCTAGTTCAAGAATCCAACCGGCAACATTATCCAAGAAATATCTATCGTGCGTTACTGCAATAACAGTTCCTGAGTATTGTGCTAAATGTTGTTCTAACCAAAGAACGCTTTCCGCATCCAAGTGATTCGTAGGCTCATCCAAAAGTAAAACGTCAGGTTGTTGCAATAACAAACGACATAAAGCCACACGACGACGTTCTCCTCCAGATAAATTCTTGATTGGCGTATCGCCTTCCGGTGTACGTAATGCATCCATCGCTATTTCTAGTTTGGTGTCGATTTCCCAAGCACCCAATGCATCAATTTTATCTTGTAAAAGCGCTTGACGGTCCATCAATTGCTCCATTTTATCAGCATTTTCATAGACTTCAGGCAAGCCAAAACTATCATTGATTTTGTTGAATTCGTCTAGAACAGCCATCGTTTCGGCAACACCTTCTCTTACAATTTCGATAACGGTTTTACTATCATCTAAAATAGGATCCTGTTCTAAATACCCCACTGTATAACCCGGTGCAAAGACAACATCGCCTTGATAATTTTTATCAACACCAGCTATAATCTTCAATAAAGAAGATTTTCCGGAACCATTTAAACCCAAAATACCAATTTTTGCTCCGTAGAAGAAACTCAAATAGATGTTTTTAAGTACTGGTTTATCTGCTCCTTGATACGTTTTACTCAATTTTGACATTGAGAATATCACTTTTTTATCGTCTGCCATTTTTTTTAATTTAAAATTTAAAATTACTTCGTCTATTCGCTCTTTCAAGCTCGTGTTAACATTTAAAAAGAACTATTAAAGTCTGCCTTTAAGCGAACTAAAAACCCACGCATTAGCCAAAAAACCAACACCTACAGCTCCAAATCCCCAACCTGCGACATCATCGTATCTAAAAGCGCCTAATGCGATCAGCAATAAACCCATTACAATCATTATCAAAGTTGCCCAACCTAAAATAGTGTTTTTATTCATTCCCATAATTGTGGTATTTATTTTAATCCCGATTCCGAAGTCTCGGAATGGGAGTGCAAATATCGGAAATTTTTGTCCTTTAATTAAATATTTTATAAAGCATTTCTCGTAACAAATCGGATTGAGACATCGCATTAGCGCCAACACCTTTACTTTTTACATCAATATCTCTTAAAGCACCAACAATTTGACTCACTTTTTTCATTGGATAGTTTTTTAAAGCCACATCATATTCTTTCAAAAAGAATGGATTTACGCCCAATACTGCCGCCACATTTTTTGGATTTCTGTCTTTCAAACCGTGGTATTTCAGTAATTGGATAAAAAAACCAAAAACCAAACTTGTGGTTACCACCATTGGGTTGTCTTTTGGATTCTGGGCAAAGTTTTCAGCAATAGTATAGGCTTTTAACTGGTTTCGTTCGCCAAGTGCTTTTCGCAATTCAAATACATTAAAATCTTTGCTGAAACCTATGTTTTCCTCAATATGTTTGGGAGTTATGGTGCTTCCAACCGGCAGGATGATTTGCAATTTTTCCAGTTCATTGTTTATTTTACTCAAATCCGTTCCTAAGAATTCTACCAACATGGCATTTGCTTTAGGCTCAATCGAATATTTTTTACCTGACAAAACACGTTTAATCCACTCTCCTACCTGGTTTTCATATAACTTTTTACTTTCGTAAACGACACCGTTTTTTGCCAATAACTTGGTTACTTTTTTACGTTTATCAAGCGTTTTGTATTTATAACAAAAAACTAAAACCGTTGTAGCCATTGGGTTATCAGCATAGCTTTCCAGTTTGTCTATGGTTCTGATTAAATCTTGGGCTTCTTTTACGATGACCACTTGACGCTCTGCCATCATCGGATAGCGTTTTGCGGTCGAAATGATATCTTCTATAGAAACATCTCTTCCGTATAAAACGGTTTGATTGAAGCCTTTTTCCTCTTCGGATAAAACTTTTTCCTCAATATAATCTGAAAGTTTGTCAATATAATACGGCTCTTCACCCATCAAAAAATAGATTGGTTTGATGTTCCCGCTTTTTATATCATTTACAATTTTTATAACCTCGTCCATTTTTATAGTGTTCAGTATTCAGTTGCAGTGTTCGGTCTCGATGTTCTAAATAACTCAAAACTTTAAACCCCAAACTTTAAACTTATTTTATATTTTTGCTTCATGCAAAAACTCAATTTTCAACTTTATAATTTTCGTTTCAAAAATAGCGAAAATAAAGTCTCCATTTTTGATGAAATCAGGAAAAAATTTATCATTCTTACTCCCGAAGAATGGGTTCGTCAGCATGTGGTCCAGTTTTTATTGGAAGAAAAAAAATACCCAAAATCATTGATCAATGTAGAGAAAGTTTTAAAAGTCAATGGCTTGCGCAAAAGATACGATGTTGTGGTTTTCAATTCAGATGGTTCCATTTTCATTTTAATCGAATGCAAAGCGCCAGAAGTAAAAATTGCACAAGCGACTTTCGACCAAATTGCAAGATACAATATGACAATGAAGTCCGAATTTTTGATGGTAACCAATGGATTGAATCATTACTTTTGCCAAATGGATTTTGAAAATGAAAAATATCAATTCCTCCCCGAATTACCAATGTATAAAATCGTATAATCAAACAATCTAAATGAAAATAGCTGTTGTCATCCTGAATTGGAATGGAATTTTATTGTTAGAAAAATTTTTGCCTTCGGTGCTGAAATATTCTCCGGAAGCCACAGTGTATGTTGCTGATAATGCTTCTACAGATGATTCCATTTCCTACGTGAAATCTTTTTTCCCTTCAGTTAAGATTGTAAAAAACGACACTAATTTAGGATTTGCAGATGGATATAATGAAGCGTTGAAGCATATTGACGCTGAACTGTATGCCTTAATCAACTCCGATATTGAAGTGACAGAAAATTGGTTGCAACCCATTCTTAAAACTTTCGAAAATGAGCCAAATACTGCCATAATTCAGCCTAAAATACTCGACTTTAAAAACAAAGAATACTTTGAATATGCTGGTGCCGCCGGTGGTTTTATAGATCAATATGGATATCCCTATTGTCGCGGGCGTATTTTTGACACTTTAGAAAAAGATAATGGACAATACGATGATAATTGTGAAATATTCTGGGCAACCGGAGCTTGTTTTTTTATTAGAAGTGCCGTTTATAAAGAATTAAATGGTTTTGATGATGTTTTTTTTGCACATCAGGAAGAAATTGATTTGTGTTGGCGTGCCTTCAATAAAGGATATAAAATAAAATACATTTCGGAATCGGTAGTGTATCATGTTGGCGGAGCGACTTTACAGCAGGGAAACCCGAAAAAAACGTTTTTGAATTTTAGAAACTCCTTATTGATGCTGACAAAAAACCTTCCTAAAAATAAATTGTATCCAATTCTTTTAGGCAGAATGGTTCTGGATGGAATTGCTGGAATACAATTTCTTATGAAAGGAAAATTCAATCATTTTGTAGCAATATTAAAAGCCCATTTTTCTTTTTACAGACTATTTTTAGATCATTATAAAAAAAGAACTAAATTTCAAGAACAAAAATACTATAACACAAAAAGTATCGTTTACATCTATTTTATTAAGAAAATCGTTGTTTTTAACGATTTATTTAGAACAAAACAAATATAAAAAAGTAACTTTGTCTTTAACATTTAATTAAATTAATACCATTTATGAAAAAAATAGTAATTGCCTTATCTGTATTAGCGCTATTGACTTCATGTGTTTCTAAAAAGAAATACACTGATTTAGAAGCTAGAAATAAAGAAACTCAAGACTTATTAAATACTGCAACAGTAAAATTAAATGCTTGTTTAGAAGAAAAAGCAGCACTTTCAGCTACTGCATCTCTATTAAAAGAGCAAAACCAAGGATTGATAAGTACTTCTAAAGACATGACTATCTTGTCTACAAAAGGAGCAGAAAATATTGAAAAAGCTTTAGAATCTATCAAAGAAAAAGATTTAAAAATCAGCAGAATGCAAGATGCTTTAACTAAGAAAGACAGTGTAACACTTGCTGTAGTTACTAGTTTGAAAAGCGCTGTAGGAATTTCTGATCCAGATATCGAAATAAATGTTGAAAAAGGAGTTGTATTTATCTCTATTGCTGACAAATTGTTGTTTAAAACAGGAAGTTACGATGTAACTGATAAAGCAAAAGGTGTTTTAGCTAAAGTGGCTAAAGTAGTAAATGACAAACCGGATTTTGAATGTATGGTTGAAGGTCATACTGATAATGTTCCTTATAACGGTTCAGGTATTTTATTGGACAACTGGGATTTAAGTGTGAAACGTTCTACTTCTATCATCCGTGTATTAACAACTCAATTAGGTGTTAAACCGGAACAATTGATTGCAGCAGGAAGAAGTTCATACATTCCTTTAGTAGGAAATGATTCTGCTGAAAACAGAGCACGTAACAGAAGAACACGTATTGTTGTTTTACCTAAAATCGATCAGTTCTACGACATGATTGAAAAAGAGATGAAAAAACAAAGACCATAATTCAAATATAATTTGAACTAAAAACGTCTTGAGAAATCAAGACGTTTTTTTTATGTTTTTTACTGAACACTAATCCCGACTCTTCGGGACTGAATACTAATTAAAGAATATCCAAACTTCCTTTACCTTCTCTCACTACAATAGGTTCATCACCCGATAAATCAATAATTGTTGACCCAATATTATCACCATAACCACCATCAATAACCATATCAACTAGGTTTTGCCATTTCTCAAAAATAAGTTCCGGATCAGTCGTATATTCAATCACATCATCATCATCGTGAATAGAAGTGGAAACAATTGGATTCCCTAGCAACTTCACAATTTCTAATGCTATTGCATTATCAGGAACCCTGATTCCGACAGTAGTTTTCTTTTTGAATTCCTTTGGTAGATTATTATTTCCGGGTAAAATAAATGTATAAGGTCCCGGCAAAGCTCTTTTTAATAATTTAAAAGTGGACGTGTCAATCTGTCTTACATAATCGGATAAGTTGCTCAAATCGTGACAAATAAAGGAAAAATTAGCTTTTTCCAGCTTTATCCCTTTAATCTTTGCGATACGTTCTAAAGCTTTGGTATTGGTAATATCACAACCCAAACCATAAACAGTATCCGTTGGATAAATTACCAACCCACCGTCTTTTAAAACCTTAACTACTTTGGCAATTGCCGCTTCATTAGGTTTGTCTTCGTATATTTTTATAAATTGAGCCATCGGATTTAAGATTTTTGATTAACGATTTTTGATTTCCTATTTAAAACTTCAGTCATCAGATTTTAGATTTACTCAAACTGTCACTGAACACTGAAAAACTGACCACTTGGTACTATCCTATAATATCCAGTTTCGCAAAGCGTAACAATAATTTCTTTATTCCACCAACTTCAAATTTGATTTCGGCTTTTTTATCTGCTCCCACTCCTTCAAGGTTTAAAACTTCGCCTTTACCAAAACGTTCGTGCATTACAATATTTCCGGAAACTAATTTATTATCAAACAAATTCGCACTACCGCTTGAAGTTGCAGTATTCGATACAGGTTTCAATTTACGAATATTTATATCCAATTTGGGTTCATTATCGGTAGTATGTTTTAGAGGTGGTGTTCCATTTGCTGGTTTTGCCAGACGCAATCTAGATTTATCCACATCTCCAAAAATATCACTGTCAATCATTGGTTTATACCTGTAATTTGATTCGGCCGGTGTTAGATATTCTAAATACTGTGCGTCAATTTCCTCAATAAATCGGGAAGGTTCGCTGTCAGTCAATTTTCCCCAGCGATAGCGCGATTGTGCATACGTCAAATACGCTTGATGCTCCGCACGTGTCAAGGCCACATAGAACAAACGACGCTCTTCTTCGAGCTCACTTCTCGTACTCATACTCATTGCACTCGGAAACAAATCTTCTTCCATTCCCACCACAAAAACATGAGGAAATTCTAATCCTTTTGCCAAGTGAATCGTCATCAAGGCCACGCGATCCTCATCACTGGTATCTTTGTCTAAATCTGTTGCCAAAGCCACATCTTCCATAAACTCAGACAAGGCGCCACGAGCCCCATCAATTTCTTTTTGCCCTTCGGTGAAATCCTTGATACCGTTTAATAGTTCCTCTATATTTTGAATTTTTGCCATCCCTTCCGGAGTGGCATCTTTCTTTAATTCTTGAACCAATCCTGTTTTTTTGGCAACGTGATCGGTGATGTAGAATGCATCCTGATTTTCATTAATTACCTGAAAACTCTGAATCATCGTTACAAAATCTTGTAATTTTTGTTTGGTTCCCGAATTCAGCTTCAAGTCAATTTTATCAATGTTCTGCATCACTTCCCAGATGGAACGTTTGTAGTGATTGGCTGCAATCGTAAGTTTTTCGACTGTTGTATCTCCAATTCCGCGAGCCGGATAATTGATTACACGAACCAAAGCTTCTTCATCTTTTGGGTTGATAACCAATCGCAAGTAACACAATACATCCTTGATTTCTTTCCTTTGATAAAAAGACAAACCACCATAAATTCGATACGGAATATCTCTTTTTCTGAGCGCATCTTCCATCGCACGGGATTGTGCATTGGTACGATACAAAATTGCAAAAGAGCCGTTACTAAGCTGGTTTTGCATTTTTTGTTCGAAAATCGTACTGGCCACAAAACGCCCTTCTTCGGCATCGGTCATACTGCGATGCACTTTTATTTTTGGACCAAAATCATTCGCAGTCCAAACTATTTTATCCAGCTTTACCTTATTCTTATCGATAATGGTATTTGCTGCTTCCACTATATTTTTTGTCGAACGGTAATTTTGTTCCAGTCTAAAGGTTTTCACGCCTTCATAATCTTTCTGGAAATTCAAAATGTTGTTGATATTCGCTCCTCGAAATGCGTAAATACTTTGCGCATCATCGCCCACCACACAGATATTCTGGAATTTATCCGATAAAGCACGAACAATCAAATATTGTGAATGGTTCGTATCTTGGTACTCATCCACCAAAATATATCGGAAACGGTTTTGATATTTGGCTAAAACTTCCGGAAAACGAGTCAATAATTCATTGGTTTTCAACAACAAATCATCAAAATCCATCGCTCCGGATTTAAAACATTTATCAACATAATTTTGATAAATCTCCCCTAATCTTGGCTTTTTAGCCATCGCATCTGCTTCTTGTAATTCGGGATTGTTGAAATAGGCTTTTACCGTAATCAAGCTATTTTTATAACTGGAGATTCTGCTTAAAACCTGTTTTGGTTTATACACATCTCTGTCCAATTGCATTTCTTTGATAATCCCGGAAATACAACGCAATGAATCTTGGGAATCATAAATCGTAAAATTCGAAGGATATCCCAAATGATCGGCTTCGGAACGTAAAATCCTGGCAAAAACCGAGTGAAATGTTCCCATCCAAAGATTTTTTGCCTCACTTGCGCCTACAATCTGAGAGATTCGGGTTTTCATTTCCCGTGCCGCTTTATTGGTAAACGTAAGCGACAAAATATTGAAAGCATCAACCCCCTGATTCATCAAATAAGCAATTCTAATAGTCAACACACGCGTTTTCCCAGAGCCCGCACCAGCAATGATAATCATTGGCCCGTCTTTTTGAAGAACAGGTTCACGTTGGGCTTCGTTGAGTTGATCGATATATTTATGCATGGAGAAATTTAAATTTATTATGCAAAAATAAGAATTTAAGATTTAGAAAACAGGTTTAAATTACAATCATAATGAGTTCTGATTTAACCAAAAATTCACTTGCTATAAAGTCATTAGCAAAGTTGCTAATCTTTAAAAAAGACATCGTACGCAAAACGAATTAGAGTACCGACAACCACAACCAAAAAGAAAATCCGAATAAAACTATTTCCTTTATTGATGGCTAATTTAGCACCAATCCAACCGCCAAGAGCATTACTGGCAGCCATAGGCAATGCAACCGCCCAAATTATTTTTCCTTTTAAAATAAAAAGACAAATAGAACCAAAGTTAGTCGCCAGATTCACCATTTTGGCATTTGCGGAAGCATGCAAAAAATCGAATCCCATAATGGCAATAAAAGCCACCACCAAAAAACTTCCGGTTCCCGGGCCAATAAATCCATCGTACAAACCAACAACAAAACTGATTCCAATAGCATTCCAAATTTGGGTTCTCGAAGAATGATTTTTCTCTATATGTTGCCCAAAATTTTTCTTGGCGTAGGTATAAATCACTAAAAAAGAAAGAACGACCAGCAATAACGGCTTCATGAAATCATTGCTCACATACGTCAACAGAGTAGAACCTAAAAATGCCGAAGGAAATGCCAAAAGCATCATGATAGCCAGCAATTTCCAGTTCATGTCCACTTTTTTAAGATACTGATAGGCCGCAAACGAAGTCCCACTAAAAGCGGGAACTTTTAGCGTACCAATAACGGTTGAAACTGGAAGATTCGGCAATAAAATTAACCCCATAGGTGTTTGTATCAAACCGCCGCCACCAACAATGGCATCTATAAATCCTGCAGCAAAAGCAGCTAAACAAAGTAAAACTAATATGTAGGTTTCCATTTAACTAATTATTTATTATTCCCGTAGTGATTGGCAAAAATACCATTCGTATTGATTTATTGCTATTAAAATGGAATTGATTTATAGCCAAAAAAGTATATTTTTGCTTTTTAAATTATATCAAAACATGGATACTACAAAAATTATAGAATTACTAAGTTATACGTTACCGGCAATTGTTACGGGTCTTGTTGCCTATTATTTTTTTGATCTCCATACCAAAAACGAAGAAGGAAGACGTCGTTATTTATTGAACAAAGAAGCTCAAAAAAATGCGTTACCCTTGCGTTTACAAGCATATGAGCGCATGTCATTATACATGGAACGCATCAATCCAACTAAATTATTAATTCGGATTGCTCCAATTTCTAACGATAAAAACGATTATGAAAATCTGATAATTACACAAATCGAACAAGAATTTGAACACAATTTAACCCAACAAATATACATGTCAGATGAATGTTGGACCATTATTGTCACGGCAAAAAATGCTACAATACAAATGATTCGAAAAGCCAATATGAGTGATCGTGTGGACAATGCCGATAAATTACGTGAAGTACTTTTAAGTGATTTGATGGAAAAACAATCCCCGAGTAATGCTGCATTGGCTTACATCAAAAACGAAGTGGGTCAGTTGTGGTAGAATAGTAACACCATTTCTTTAATGAACTTATATTCCTTACATGGTTTGTATTTGCCACCATGTAAGGAATATAAGTTCATTAAAGTTAAAAAAAGACCACAAGAAATTATGTTTGTAATTGACATATATTCCTATTCCTTCAACAATCGATTCAATTGAAACTGTTCGGCTTCATTTAAATCAGGAACAATTCTTTCCAAAGAAACTCTCATTTCCGGATTTTTCAATAATTTTCTAATGTTATCTCTACCAAATTTCGAGAATTGCCACATGTGATGCGTAGTTGCATTTACCAAATTTCCCAAAACGACATCATTTATTATTTTGAAAGTAAGCAATTTCTCCAAAGCATTTTGCCTTGTATTCGCTTCATAATTTATGGACGAATACTGTATTAATTCGTTTGCCAATGCTACTTTATCTACCGTATAATCGGGCGTCGATAAGGCAAGTGTCAGCCACAACGTCCTTAAATTATAATCATTGAAACCCATCCAGGTTTTTGATTTATCTAAATATTGAATGCGTTGCTCCGGAAAATTATTCCATAAATTATACAACGCTAGTTCTTGTGTTTGATAGGATTTGTCATCCAATAAAGTTTCATATTGGGCTCTAAAACTTTCCGAAATTTCATTTAATGATGCTGCAACCGCTTGACGAACTGGAATACTTTTAGTTTCTAAAGCTAAAATAAAAAGGCTCGTTACATCTTCCAATTTTTCATTTTTCAATTGGTTTACTATTGCTTCTTTTACCGTAAAATGCACCTCAGACTGGAGAGTTTTTTTTAAAAAATCTTTTTTCTCGAACAACGGTTTATTTTTTAATTTCTCTACTTCAAACAATATCTGAATTGATTTGTTTTTAACCAATAAACTATTGGCTTGTTGGGTATTAAAAACAGTTGTTTCAAGCCATACTTTACTAAAATTATCCAAATTATAATCTGATACTTTTTTGATTTCAGCAAAGAAATCTGGTGTATTCACACTCTGAAACGCATGTTTTTTCAAATAGTTTTTTACCGCTTTTTTAAATGCCTTATCGCCTATTTCTTCGTGTAAAACAAAAAGTGCCCAAGCGCCCTTTTGATAGAAAGTCAATGAACTGGCTTTGGCATTCAAAACGGGAATGGTGTCCGTTCGGGAAGCAAATTTCAGTTGTTGCGCCGACTCATATAATTTCGAATAAAAATAATCTTCTCCATAGATTTCCTTTTCGGCTAGCAACGCATAATAAGTGGCGAAACCTTCCTGTAACCAATGGTGTTTTCCACTTTCGGCAGTGACTGAATTTCCAAACCACTGATGGACTAATTCATGCGCATTGACATTCGTGTAACTCCTGTCCTCAAAACCTACAGAATCGACCACAAAACGCGTGTTGAAAAGCGTTGCTGATGTATTCTCCATTCCGGCATACAAGAAATCCCGAACAGGAACTTGTTTGTAAATTCCCCAAGGAAACTTCACTCCTATTTCCTTTTCTAAAAAATCAAACATTCTTTTTGAATCGCGAAACGTTGGTTCAAATTTGGCAACGTCTTTTGACTCCAAATACATTTCTAAAGGAATTCCAGATTTTGATCTTTGGATGTTTTTTTCAAATTTACCGATGGCAAGCATCAATAAATAAGAACTCATTGGTTTTTGCATTTGGTATTGCCAAACCGAAAGTCCATCAAGTCCTGATTTAAATTTCAACGTTCCATTTGAAATTACCTGATAGTCTTTATTAAATACGACATTCAAATTGAAAACCACTTTTTCATTCACATCATCAAAACTCGGAAACCAATGACTGGTATATTTTCCTTGTCCCTGTGTCCAAATTTGCACATTATCATTTGCTTCTGAACCAATAAAATATATCGTTTGCTTTGGCTTTGCCGAATACTGAAAAGTCAGATTGTTTTTTCCTTTTTTAAACGGAAAAATAATTTGTAATTGTTTCTGTGTATTGATGTAATTAATTGATTTTCCGTTCAGTTTTAAATCAGAAAATTCCATATTTTGAGCATCAATTTTAATGGTATCAATAGATTTCAAAACGTCAAAATCATAATCGATAGCGCCAGAAACTGTTTTTTCAATCGAATTTACAACTATTTTCCCCAGAACCGATTTAAAATCAACAAATTGGGTTTGTTGGGCGAATGTAAACGTGGAAATAAAAAAGAATAGGTATTTCATTATTAGGGCATTTAATGCTGCGATTCCCAAAGTTACAAAGGTTTCTCAAACTAATCCGACAAATTTTGTAAGTTTACCTCCAGAAAATCACAAGAAAACTACATTGAAAAAGAAAGCCCTATTTAATTGGAGCAGCGGAAAAGATTCTGCGCTAGCCTTATATAAAACCCTACAAAATCCCGAAATTGAAATTGCCTGTTTACTCACCAGCGTAAACCAGCAGTATCAACGTATTTCGATGCACGGTGTTAGAGTTGAATTATTGGAACAACAAGCCGAAAGCATCGGATTGCCGCTTGAAATCATGCAAATTCCCGAAATGCCCACGATGGAAGTCTATGAAAATGTGATGCGCGAAACATTGGCTAAACTAAAAAAACAAGGCGTAACGCATTCTATTTTTGGCGATATCTTTCTGGAAGATTTGCGTAAATACCGCGAAGATAAATTAGCCGAAATAGGTTTCGAAGGCGTTTTTCCACTTTGGAAAATCCCAACTCACGAAATCATTCAAGAATTTATAGGCTTAGGCTTTAAAACGATTGTGGTTTGTGTCAACGAACGATTCTTGGATAAAAGCTTCGTTGGTCGCGTGATCGACCAAGATTTCATCAATGATTTACCTGAAAATGTAGATGTTTGTGGCGAAAACGGCGAATTTCATACATTCACTTTTGACGGTCCTATTTTCTCGAAACCAATTAATTTTGAAATTGGTGAAATCGTGTACCGAAAATACGAAAAACCAGAAAAAGAAGATTCCTCGGATACCGCTTGCGACACGAGTGCTTCTGATGCATTTGATTTTGGATTTTGGTATTGTGATCTGGTTCAAAAATAATTTAAATAAAAAACTCCGAAGTCATAAGACAACGGAGTTTCATTTTTATAGAATCTGAAAGAAATTGCTAATCCAAACTTGGCACAGAAAAAGTATCCAAAACACTTTTTTCATTCATAAGAGCTTCAATTTCATTTGATTTCCTTGGTGCTTCACCAGATAAATTTACGGGCCCATTTGTGGTAATCAAAATATCATCTTCAATTCGCACCGCAATTCCCCACCATTTTTTATCACAATCACTACCGTTAGGAATGTAAATTCCCGGTTCAACTGTAATAACCATATCAGCTTCAAAAGCATTATACAAACCCGGATCGTGAACATCTAACCCAATGTGATGCGAAGTTCCGTGCGGGAAATATTTTCTGGACTCTTGTTCTGTTTTAACAATTCCTAATTTCACTAAACCGGCACTGATTATTTTACGAGCAGCATCATCCGGCGCATTAAAACTATTTCCCACTTTTGCGGCAGTAATTCCCGCTTCTTGAGCTTCATAAACCAAATCATAAATTAATTTTTGTTCAGTAGAAAATTTTCCATTAGCAGGAATTGTTCGGGTTACATCAGCAGTATAGCCATGATATTCCGCTCCTAAATCCATCAAAACCAAATCATTTTCGACTTTCATTTTACTGTTTTCAATATAATGCAACACACAACCGTTGTTCCCTGCACCCACGATTGACGGATAACCCTCAAACTCGCTGCCGTACTTTTTATAGACAAATTCGTGAATTCCCTGTATTTCCGTTTCAGACATTCCGGGATGCATCGCTTTCATTACTTCACGTTGTCCCATTGCCGAAATCCGAACGGCTTTTGTCAACAAAACCAACTCTTCTTTGGATTTTTTCTCGCGCAAACTCGCCATATACGTCAAAATCGATTGGGTATCGATAGTCGCTTTTTTTGCGCTAATACTTTTTTTAAGCCCTAGTTCCTTTTGTAAATTCGAATCCGGTTGTGGAATTACTTTCTCGTTATAACCAATTTGGGATTTAAACGCTCCAATTAATTTGTATAAATCGGCTTTCTCATTTTTCGAATTTCGGGTATCTTCTTCAAATTCTTTAAAAAAAACAGTGTCAAAATTTACATAATCAATCCCCGAATTTAAAAATGCTGCCCCATTCAAAGCATTTTCAAAACCTAACTCTTTTTTAGCGCCTTCTGTTCCTAAACGCACTCCTGTCCATTGTTCCGCTCTTGGATTTTTTTCCTGAACATACAGCAATTCATGGAATGATTTTCCGTCTTTATTGGTTTGATTGTTCGAAAAAATAACCAGAACTGAATTGGGTTCTTTGTATCCTGTTAAATAATAAAAATCAGGATCTTGATGGTAGATAAAATCCACATCATTGGCTCGGTTCCGAATGGGATTTCCAAAAAACACCGCCACACTATTCTCAGGCATTTTAGCACGCAAGGCTTCTCTGCGCTCTTTATGGAATTGAGCCGACAAATAATCGTTTGGATTTCCGTTTTGTGCTATTGAAACACAAACAAAAAACACCGTAAAAACAAAAGAAAGTTTTAAATTCATAGCGCTAAAATATTAGAGTTTTGCAAAATAAAGACGAGGTTTTGAATGAATTAATTAGTACGTAAATATAATTTTTTTGTGTGTACAAACTAATATTTTTATTGAAAGACTGATTCTTTTATTCGTTTAAAAATAGAAAAAGAGCACCAAAAGTTTTTCAACTTCTGAGTACTCTTTAGCAAAAGTGCTTCATCATTCTAAAATTAACCAAAACTAAATTTTATGAAAAATGGTTTTTAATAAGCACTTATAATTTACTTTTTGTATTCTAATCCTGGACCGTCACAGCTTTTCCAAGTACTGGACAAGGAATTATTGACAGTCAAATACAACACTTCTTTTAGATTTCCGTAACAGTTGCCTATAAGTTCGCTGTCATTGGGATATGTTAATTCAAAATAAATTCCGTCTGATTGAGTTGTAGTCGTGTAGGTTCCCGAAATCGAAGTTTTAACCAAATTTCTTTCTCTGGATTTTGTAAATGTTCCGTTAGTGTTGAACAAATAAAATTCCTGCCATTCCATTGCTGCGCCCGTAGTTTCAGAATTAGGAATAGAACCCGACATCGAGACCAAAGTCCATTTCCCATAATAACCAGTGCTATCCATTGTTACAGCATCATCCTTTGAACAAGAACTAAAAACAGAAAGAAAAGCAACAAGAATAACAAGATTTTTCATATATCAGTTTTTACAGATAATATGTAGATGAGACATTATACAAAAGGTTGCGTCAAATTATATTTTTTTTTTCTAAAGTCAAACAGTCACTTAAATTGATACTATTTATCGGTTTGCAGTTACTTATAAATCAATAGCCGCAGATTCACTGATTTTAAAAATCTGAGAATCTGCGGCTTATTTTTTTACTTGCGAAGTGCTTTACTTATCTTTCCTCGTAGAGTTTCAGCAACTGTGTCACCGTATTCCAATTGCGGATTGTAGCGGTAACATTCAGTTTTTTCTCGATGTATTTTTGGTCGAATCGGGTCTTTCCGGCTCCAACAGCGTATTTAATAAAAATTCTGCTGGCATCAATACTGGCTTCATCCGGCTTGAATTGGCTTATTTTCAAATCATTCATGCTGGTACTTTGCAAGGTCGTAGAAATAAACGCTACGTATAACTTTTTGATATCAATGTCCTTTTCCTTCAAGAAAGGATTGTTCTTGAAACACGCTTCCAAGTCTTCTTTGGCAATAACCACAATAGGCACTTCATGACCAAAAACCTTGAAAATTTCCTGCTTGATTAGAAAACCAACTTTTGCAGGACTTTCTTCTTCTGTATCCACAAAAACATTTCCAGACTGTATGTAAGTTAGCACATTTTGAAAACCAATGGCTTCCAAAGTCGTTTTCAGCGCCTCCATTTTTATCATGTTGTGACCGGAAACATTTATGCCGCGAAGCAATGCGAGATGAGTTGTCATTAATTTAAGCTTTTTTATTTTTGCGAAGATATTGTGTTTAAGTCAAAATTCCCATTTTAACCTAAATGTAAATGCTTTATCTAAAAATGCTGGTTTTAAATAAAACCACGCTAGCTAATCTATAACTTGAAACAGAAAAACTAAAACCAAAATAATAAAAACAAATAAAATTGCAGGCAATAATAAGTTTAAGATTGATTTACCTATAGATAATTTCTGTACTTCTGATATTCCAATTACGCACAATACAAGCGACCAAATTCCAAGTGCAAACTCAACAAAAAGGATAATATATAATACAATACTTTCCGTCGAGACCAAATTATACAAGTCATTATCTGATTTGAAAAGTTCATTGCCATAAATTGCAATTTGAGGTATCAGTAATATTAAAATAAAAATCGATGGAAAAAAAGCATATGCAAAAACTCTTAAAATGGATTGCGTATTTCCCTTTCCGTTCATCCAACTACCAGTCCAACTTATCAATGCAGAATAGATATAATAAGTAATCCAGCCAAAAAGCCCCCCGAAAATTACACAAATTGCTATTATCGTCCAAATGGAATAATTATCACCCATATTTTTCGTGGAAGCTCTATCAAAAGTTCTAACCATACCGGCAAGAAATAATAAAATGTACAAATGTTTCTCATATTTGTAATCATTTATAAATTTAAAAGCTTCTCTTGGGGATATCAATAATTTAAAAAAAATATCTTTCTCAGAGATTTTAGTTCTTTCAAGAGGATGTTCTAATTCATTCATTTTTTAAAGCTTTTTGTTTTGTGAAGATAATATATCTGGAAAGAATTTTTATTGTATAATTATACACAAATTCCGATAAACATAACATGAAGTAAGAAAATTATAATAATCAAGATTTATTTGTTTTCCTTGACCGCAATAATCATATTATGCACAAAATAATAAAGTGATATTGCTAAAATCCAAATGCTTAAAATCACAGATGATTTTTGTGTGAAATTTAATGTTGAAAAATCTATAATAAATTTCTTAATCCATATAAACTCAAGAATAAAAGGAACTAATACAAGACCACTTATCGGAAAAATTAGAATAGCTCCAAAACATCCAAATTTTGATTTTCCTTTATAACTTAAATTCCCAAGTTCTCCATAAATAGAAAAGGGAAGTATTGTTCTTGTAAAATCGTCCATATGTAAAGCATCATATTGAGTTGAATCTTTAAAGCTGAAAAAATCTATCGTAAATACTTTAATTATTTTATGCAATTCTGCTTTATGAGCACTTATTAGAATATATCTAAATATTAAAAAAGCAAAGACTAACGGAATAAAAATCTTTATAGAATTTATATCTTTAATAGATAAAGGACCAATTTGTATGCTATCTGTTTGCGAAATGTCGGCCATATAGAAAAGTAAAATTAAAATCAGCATTATAAGAGCTATTAAATTATTTTCTTTCTCAATGTCTTTACATTTTGCCAATAAAGCTGATAGATAAATATTTAATTTATCATCAGTATTATTCCTGAGTATTTCTGTTATTTCACCGTTTTTCATAAATTTTATTGTAAGTATAGTAACCGAATGTAAGTTTCAAATATACAAATTTTCTTACTCTATTTCCAAACATTCCCATTTCCAAATTTCCAAACAAAAAACTATCTTCGCTCCATCAAATTAAAAATCCGTTTTAATCTGCGTTTTTGCTTTTGCAAATCCGTTTCATCCGTGTCCAAAAAAAATCTAAATGCAAAACCTCCTACTAACTCCCATCGAATACCTCAAAGGCGTTGGTCCCAATCGGGGCGAATTGTTGCGTAAGGAATTGGGAATTTATAAGTACGTGGATTTGGTTAATTTTTTTCCAAACAGATACATTGACAGAACACGGTATTACAAGATTAACGAACTACAGAATAATATTGCCGAAGTTCAGATTATCGGTAAAATCATCAATATCAAAACCGTAGAATTTGGCAGAAACCAAAAACGATTGGTCGCGACTTTTGTGGATGATACGGGCCAAATGGAACTCGTTTGGTTTCAAGGTCACAAATGGATTCGGGAAAGTTTAAAGCTCAATGAAATCTGTGTAATTTTCGGGAAATGCACTTCTTTTGGAAATGCGTTCAATATGGCGCATCCGGAAATTGAATTGATGACCGAGCACGAACAAAGTCTGCGTTCTGCGATGCAACCCGTTTATCCTTCGACAGAAACCTTGACAAATCGCGGGATTTCGAATCGGGTGATTAATAAACTGATGCAGCAATTGTTTCTGGAAACACAAGCGTTGTTCACAGAAACTCTACCAGATTATTTAATCAACGAACTCAAGCTGATTCCTAAAAAAGCGGCTTTATTCAACATACATTTTCCAAAAAGCGCAGACGTTTTGGCGAAAGCCAAATTCCGATTAATCTTCGAAGAATTGTTCTTTATTCAGTTGCAATTAATAACTAAAAACCTGATTCGGAAACATAAAATAAAAGGACATCCGTTTGCAACCGTAGGCGAATATTTCAATGATTTTTATCAGAATCATTTGCCTTTTCAACTGACGAATGCCCAAAAAAGAGTCATCAAAGAAATCCGAACTGACATGGGTAGCAACGCCCAAATGAACCGATTGCTGCAAGGCGACGTAGGTTCCGGAAAAACAATTGTCGCTTTTATGAGCATGCTTTTGGCACTTGATAATGGTTTCCAAGCCTGCTTGATGGCGCCCACGGAAATCTTGGCGAACCAGCATTTTATTGGTTTAACTGAATTAGCACAAACATCAGACATCAACATTCGGATCCTAACGGGTTCCACCAAAATAGCGCAACGCAGAATTATCCATGAAGAACTGGAAAACGGCACGTTACACATTCTCATCGGAACGCATGCTTTACTGGAAGACAAAGTAAAATTTAAGAATTTAGGGCTTGCTGTTATTGATGAGCAACACCGTTTTGGAGTGGAACAGCGCTCTAAATTGTGGAAGAAAAATGTGATTCCGCCTCACGTTTTGGTGATGACCGCCACGCCTATCCCCCGAACTTTGGCGATGAGTTTGTACGGGGATTTAGATATTTCGGTGATTGATGAACTGCCTCCGGGACGAAAACCGATTCAGACCGTTCATCGTTTTGACAGCAACAGACTAAAGGTTTGGAAATTCCTTCGGGACGAAATCGCTTTGGGAAGGCAAATTTATATTGTCTATCCGTTAATCCAAGAATCGGAAAAAATGGATTTCAAGGATTTAATGGACGGTTACGAAAGTATTTCCAGAGATTTTCCGTTGCCACAATATTCGATTTCCATACTTCACGGAAAGATGAAACCGGCGGATAAAGATGCTGAAATGAAACGCTTTTCGGAAGGAAAAACCAATATTATGGTCGCCACAACCGTAATTGAAGTCGGCGTGAATGTTCCCAACGCCAGTGTGATGATTATTGAAAGTGCGGAACGTTTTGGATTATCGCAACTGCATCAGCTTCGCGGTCGCGTGGGGCGTGGTGCGGAGCAAAGTTATTGCATCCTGATGACGAGTCATAAATTGAGTTCTGACAGTAAAACCCGAATGGAAACGATGGTGCAAACGAACGATGGTTTCGAAATTGCCGAAGTCGATCTTAAACTTCGTGGTCCGGGAGATTTAATGGGAACCCAACAAAGCGGCGTTTTAAATCTTCAAATTGCCGATTTGGTTCGAGACAGAGATACTTTGGCTTTAGCCAGAAATTATGCTTTGAAATTACTTAAGGAAGATGCTGGAATGCAAAAACCGGAACATGCTGCTTTGAGAGCAGTTTTTATCGAAATGACCAAGAAGAAAAACATTTGGAATTATATTAGTTAAATCAATATGTGGCATACATTTTTTTAAACATATAAGAAATATAAGTTCATTTAAGAAATTGGCTCGTTATAATTTTAACACCCAAAACTTACTTTAAAACCCTATCAATCAAAATTTTGTTTGATTTGTTTATTTTAACAATCCCCCATTTAATAATAGTGAAACTGATATGAACTTATATTTCTTATATGTTTCAAATTACGCTATTAAATTTATTTCCATAAAAAGCTTTCTTTTTTCTATTCTTGATTAAACCATTTGATTTTTTAATAGTCCTACACTATAAAAAAGGTGTGATTGCTTTCTCCCATTTGTATGTGCCATATTTTTAAAAGTTAATATTTGTATGTACAAACGTTAAATAAAAATTAACAAGATCACAATTCCCATTTCTAAAAGCTAAATTTGTTTTTAACTAAAAATACTGAAACCTAATCCTACTTTACTCTATACCTATGAAAATTAAATACCTAGTTTATGCCTTGTTAACTATCGGAATCATTGGATTTATTGGCTACCGAATCACAGAAAATAAAAGTAAAAACGGAGATTCAAAAGACCAAAAAGGAAAAGGCAAATCCATGAGCGTTAACGGAATTGTGGCAACCCCTCAAACTTTTGACAATAATTTATCCCTTTCCGGTTCTATTGAAGCCAATGAGCAAGTCGAAATTCGCAGTGAAGTTTCTGGAATTGTTGAGGCTATTTATTTTCAGGAAGGAAGCAACGTGAGCAAAGGACAGGTGCTTTTTAAAGTAAATGATTTAGAGTTAAGAGCGCAATTGAGACAAACTTCTACCCGAGAAGGATTGGCTTCTGAAAACGAAAGAAGAGCTAAATTGTTATTACAAAAAGAAGCCATCAGTCAGGAAGAATATGATTTGGCCAGAGCCGATTTAAAATCTGCGCAAGCACAAAGTCAGTTGATAAAAGCACAAATCGCAAAAACATCGGTTAGAGCGCCATTCTCAGGAAGAATCGGATTGCGTTCTATTTCACCGGGAACCTATATTACACCTGCCATTTTGGTGGCGAAATTAGTAAATACGGGAAAGCTAAAAATTACTTTTTCAATCCCTGAAAAATACGCCAATCAAGTAAAAACAAATACTACAATCAGTTTCACGGTTTCGGGTTCTACTGAAAAGTATACTGCTAAAGTATATGCTATCGAGCCTGAAGTTACAGTAGCTACCAGAACATTACAAGTTCGTGCGATTGCAGATAACAAAAACGGAAAATTATTACCCGGAACATTTGCTGATGTCGAATTGCCTTTGGATATCATAAAAGATGCTATCGTTGTGCCAACAGAAGCAATTATTCCAGTACAAAACGGTAAAAAAGTTTTCATCTCCAGTAATGGTCAGGCCAAAGAAGTGATGGTAGAAACTGCCACAAGAACGGATACCTCTATTTTAGTACTTTCAGGTTTGAAAGCGGGTGATACCATTATTACCAGTGGTGTTATGTCTCTAAAAAATGAAACTCCTGTGACCGTTAAAATAAAATAATTTTAAAAGTTATAAATTATGAATTATGAGTTACACAGTGTAACTCATAATTCATAATTTATAATTCATAATTCAAAAAAAATGAGTTTATCCACAACAAGTATTAGAAGACCCGTATTTACTATAGTAATCAATTTATCCATCGTATTGTTTGGAATAATTGGTTATACTTTTCTGGGTGTTCGAGAATTTCCATCTATTGATCCTGCGCAAGTTTCCATCAGTACACGATATGCCGGTGCGAATGCTGATATTATTGAATCTCAAATTACGGAACCCTTAGAAAAAGCAATCAATTCCATTGATGGAATTAGAAACGTCACTTCTTCGAGTGCGCAAGGAAGCAGTAACATCACCATCGAGTTTAATCTGGATAAAGATCTGGAAGAAGCGGCAAATGATGTGAGAGATAAAGTTTCTCAAGCCGTCAGAAACCTTCCACAAGATATCGATTCCCCTCCTGTGGTTTCTAAGGCTGATGCCAATGGGGATGCGATAATTTCAATGACCGTTCAGAGTGATACCAGAAACGCATTAGAATTAAGTGATTATGCCGAAAATGTAATTTCACAACGATTAGAAACGATTCCTGGTGTAAGCGGTGTCCAAATTTGGGGACAAAAAAGATATGCGATGCGTTTGTGGATTGATCCCATAAAACTGGCTGCTTATGGTTGTACCGTTTCTGAAGTGAGAGACGCCTTGAACAAACAAAATGTAGAATTACCTTCCGGAAAACTAACCGGAGACAACACCGAATTGACGGTAAAAACAGTGGGAAACCTTTCTACTGCTGAAGAATTCAACAATATCATTATTCGTTCCGAAGGGGAAAAAGTAGTTCGCTTTAGCGATGTGGGAACAGCAAGTCTTGGACCAGAAAATACGGAAACCAAAATGACCCAATCAGGAACGCCTTTAGTTGGTGTTGCAATTGTGCCGCTTCCCGGAGCTAATTATTTAGATATTTCTACTGCTTTTTATAAAGAATTCGAACGTTTAAAAAAGGATTTACCAAAAGATATCCAACTAAATATAGCCATTGATAATACCATTTTTGTAAAAAAATCAGTTATTGAAGTTGCTGAAACATTGGGGATTTCTATAGTTTTGGTGATTTTGATTATCTATTTATTCTTTAGGGATTGGGCGATTGCCTTTAGACCATTGATTGATATTCCTGTTTCGTTGATTGCCACTTTCTTTATCATGTGGCTTTTTGGGTTTTCCATAAATGTATTGACATTATTGGCTATCGTTTTGGCAACAGGATTAGTGGTCGATGATGGAATTGTAGTCACCGAGAATATTTTCAAAAAAGTGGAAGAAGGCATGACGCCTATCGAAGCAGCCATCAAAGGATCTAACGAAATATTTTTTGCGGTAATTTCGATTTCGATAACCTTAGCGGCGGTATTTCTTCCTGTGATTTTTCTCGAAGGATTTGTCGGGCGATTGTTTAGGGAATTTGGTGTCGTCATAGGTGCTGCGGTATTAATTTCGGCTTTTGTATCGTTGACATTAACGCCAATGTTAAACGCCTATTTGATGAAAGGCGGGGAACAAAAAAAATCAAAATTCTACGTTCGTACTGAACCATATTTTCAAAAATTAAACAGTGGTTATGCCGGTGCATTAGACCGTTTTATGAAGAGAAAATGGTTGAGTTTCCCTATTTTGATTGCTTGTTTTGGATTAATTTATCTATTTTTCAACCTTTTGCAAAAAGAAACTGCACCTTATGATGACCGTAGCGGTTTTGTATTGCGTATGTCTACTCCCGAAGGTTCTTCTTATGAATACACGGATCGCTTCATGCAAGAAGTATCAAAATTGGTCGATGATTCGATTCCGAGCAAAAAAGTAGCTTTGGTTATCACCTCTCCCGGTTTTGGATCTTCCTCCGTAAACAGTGGTTTTATTCGAGTATCATTGGTTCAACCAGACGAAAGAAAAGATTCTCAAAAAGAAATTGCAGAGAAATTAACCAAATGGACCAAACAATATCCAGATGCAAAAACCTCCGTAATTGAGCAACCAACAATTGCCGTAAACAGACGCGGTGGATTACCAATTCAATACATTATACAAGCGCCAAACTTTAAAAAACTGGAAGAAAAGATTCCTGTTTTTATGGATGAAGTATCTAAAAACCCAACCTTTGCGGTCAGTGATGTAAATTTAAAATTCAACAAACCAGAAGTTAATGTCACCATTGACCGAGAAAAAGCCGAAAGTCTGGGAATTTCAGTTATTGATATTGCACAAACGTTACAGCTTTCATTAAGTGGACAACGCTTTGGTTATTTCATGAGAAATGGAAAACAGTATCAGGTTATTGGACAATTTAACCAAAAAGACCGCTCTAAACCATTGGATTTAACGTCAATGTATGTCAAAAATAATTTGGGACAATTAATCCAAATGGACAATGTGGTTACCATTGAAGAAAAAAGTAATCCACCACAATTATACCACAACAATCGTTACATGGCAGCCACTGTTTCTGCAGGTCTTGCTCCAGGCAAAAGTATCAGCGATGGAATTGATGCGATGAATGAAATTAAAGCTAAAGTTCTTGACGATACGTTTACCACTGATTTAGGAGGAGAATCCAGAGATTTTGTCGAAAGCAGCTCGAATACTGCTTTTGCATTCGGATTGGCTTTGGTATTAATATTTTTGATTTTAGCGGCACAATTTGAAAGCTTTATTGATCCTTTTATCATTATTTTGACCGTTCCGATGGCCGTTGCGGGAGCGTTATTCTCATTGTGGTTATTCGACCAGACTTGGAATATTTTCAGCCAAATTGGTACGGTAATGTTAATTGGTTTGGTTACCAAGAATGGAATCTTGATAGTCGAATTTGCGAATCAGCTTCGAGAACAGGGAAAATCGAAAATCGATGCGATATTAGAAGCCTCGGAAGCGAGACTTCGACCTATTTTAATGACGAGTTTGGCCATTTCATTAGGGGCATTACCGATTGCTTTGTCTCTTGGAGCTGCTTCAACCAGTAGAATTGGAATGGGAGTCGTGATTGTAGGCGGGACTATTTTCTCTTTGGTTTTAACGTTATTTGTTATTCCAGCGATGTATTTGATGTGGTCTAAAGCCAGAAAACATTATCCTGAATTTGATCATATTGAAGAATATGAAAAAGAAGTTAAATAGCCTTTTTCATTTATACTAAAAAACTTATATGAACTTAAATATCTTATATGTTTTAAAACACATAAGATATTTAAGTTCATATAAAAAATAAATACTTTTTAATTCTTAGTCAAATGATTTTTTGTTTTTCAAGAATTTAATGATTTTTTAAAAGATGTTGAATTATGATGAATACTAAAATACTATTTCAAAGCTTTATACTACTCCTGTTTTGTGTTGCAAAAGCCAATGCGCAAGAAGTTTTGACATTGGAAAGCGCAGTAAAAATTGCATTGGAAAACAATTATGAAATAAAAATTGCCACCAATAATTTAACCATTGAAAAAACAAACGTTGCCATTGGAAATGCTGGAATGTTACCTAAAGTTACTGCAACCGTTGTGGATAACAACAGTATTCAAAACAGTTCGCAAACGCGTCAGGACGGAACAGAAACCGAATTAGACAATGCCAAAAACAATAGTTTGACGTATGGCGTTGGATTGGATTGGACTGTTTTTGATGGTCTGCGAATGTTTGCCAGACTGGATCAGTTGAAAGAATTACAAAAATTAGGTGAAGCGCAATTAAAGTTAACCGTAATCACGAGAATCAGTGACGTGAATGCTGCGTATTACGATTTGGTTCAACAACAACAACAATTAGCCGCTTTGGATACGACAATTGTTATTTCGAATCAGCGATTGACTTTGGCACAAAACAGATTTACCATTGGAAAAGCATCGAAATTAGAAGTTTTGAATGCCCAAGTAGATTTGAATACGGATCAGGTGGCTTTGTTAAGACAAAAAGAATTGTATGCTAACAGTAAAATTTTATTAAACCAACTGTTGGCCAGAGATGTAACCACTGATTTCAAAGTAATTGATGAACTTGAAGTGGATGCACTATTATTACTGCCGGAACTAACAGCCTTAGCCGAAAAGCAAAACCCACAATTAGAAGCCCAGATTATCAATAAAAGAGTGGCTGAATTAGAATTAAAACAAATTAAAGCGGCACGTTATCCTACCGTTCGAGTAAATACTGCTTATAATTTTTCAGAAAGTCAATCCAGTCTTGGGTTTGTGGCACAATCTCAATCCAGAGGTTTAAACTATGGCTTTAGCGCTTCATTGAATATATTCGATGGTTTTTCACAAAACCGAAATGAGAAAATCGCCAAGATTCAAATTGAAAATTCAAAAATTACAATTGAACAACAAAATTTGGCTTTAAACTCACAGTTAGCCACTTCTTACCAAACGTATTTGACTAATCTAGAATTGATTGCTTTAGAAGAAAAAAACGAATCGATTGCGAAACAAAATTTGAATATTACTTTAGATAAATTCCGTATTGGAACCATTACTACTTTAGAATTCAGAACCGCACAATTGAATTATGTGAATGCTAAAGTGCGTTACAGCAATGCTCAATTTCTAGGTAAATTATCTGAAATTGCGCTTCGAGAATTGGCTGGAAATCTTAATTTTTAATTTACTTTTGTTAAAAAAAGTATCTTAAATGATTTCATACAATACAAAAGACTGGTTTACTTTTATCTTTCGTTTTCACAAAGCGGACACTTTTAGAACGTTAATGCCAATAATGCTTGCCATCGGTGCTTATTCAGGAATTGTAGGCTATTTGGAAGTTGAATATTGGAAATTAGCCGACAACAGTTATGTAAAAAACATTACGATCATGCACGGAATGTTAGGTTTCGTGATTTCGTTATTGCTCGTTTTCAGAACCAATACTGCTTATGACCGCTGGTGGGAAGGTCGCAAAATGTGGGGAGCATTAGTCAACAACAGCCGTAATTTCTCCATAAAATTATCGGCAATGTTGCACGATGAAAAAGATCGTAAATACTTTCGAAAAATGATTCCCAGTTATGCTTCCATTTTGCATAAACATTTGAATGATGATGATACCAGCAAACAATTATTTGAAGATGTAGATTTAGAAATTGATCATCACAAACACAAGCCCAATCAGGTAGCCAAAATGTTGTTTCAAAAGATTAATGATTTATACGATTCCAAAAAAATAACCGGCGATCAACTGATTATTTTAAACGAAGAAGTGAAATCGTTTACTGATATTTGCGGCGCTTGTGAACGAATCAAAAACACGCCTATTCCCTACTCCTACAGTGCTTTTCTTAAAAAATTCATCTTCTTTTATGTGATGACTTTGCCTTTTGGATATTCTTTTAGTTTGGGTTATTATGTAGTTCCGGTTGTGGTATTTATTTTTTATGTTTTGGCGAGTTTAGAATTAATTGCCGAGGAAATCGAAGATCCTTTTGGAAGCGATGAAAATGATTTGCCGACTCAAAAAATTGCTGAAAACATCAAAAAACATGTCGAAGAATTAATTTAAAAGGGTGCAGAAAAATAGAATAAGGTTTTAAAACTTTGTTCCCTACTAACTTTGAACCTCAAGAAACATTGATTATATTTGCAATCTCATTAAAATTGACAGATGAAAATATCTTACAACTGGTTAAAACAATTCATTAAAATAGACTGGAAATCCGAAGAAACGGCAGCTTTACTAACAGATTTAGGTCTGGAAGTAGAAATCGTTGACAAATACCAATCGGTAAAAGGCGGATTAGAAGGCATTGTTGTAGGACATGTTCTTACGTGTATCCAACATCCGGATGCCGACAGACTTAAAATAACTACCGTAGATTTAGGAAATGGTGTTCCTGTGCAGATTGTTTGCGGCGCCAGCAATGTTGCTGCGGGACAAAAAGTACCAGTTGCAACAATTGGAACTACATTATACGATGCAGCAGGTGTTGCTTTTTCAATCAAAAAAGGAAAAATACGCGGGCAGGAAAGTCACGGAATGATTTGTGCCGAAGATGAATTAGGTCTTGGTGAAAGCCACGACGGGATTATGATATTGGACGACGCATTACTACCTGGAACTCCAGCTGCAACCGTTTTCAAGATTGAAAATGACGAAGTCTTCGAAATTGGATTAACACCCAATCGTGCTGATGCGATGAGTCATTTAGGAACTGCACGTGACTTAAGAGCCGGAATGCTGCAAAGTGGTATCAACGTTGAATTGATTACACCTTCAGTGAGTAATTTCAGAGTGGATAAAAGAACTTTGAAAATTGACATTGACGTAAAAGAGCCTAAACTTGCTCCCAGATATTGCGGAGTAACGATTTCTGGAATTGAAGTGAAACCTTCTCCAGCTTGGTTACAAAACAGATTGAAAGCCATTGGATTAAATCCAAAAAACAATATTATCGATGTCACTAATTACGTTTTACACGAATTGGGTCAGCCGCTTCACGCCTTTGACGCTTCAAAAATTAACGGTAAAATAGTAGTTCAAACACTTCCTGCCGGAACAAAATTTACTACACTTGATGACATAGAAAGAACCTTACACGAAGAAGATTTAATGATTTGTGATGAAAAAGGACCTTTATGTATTGCAGGAGTTTTTGGCGGAAAAAAATCAGGAGTGTCTGAGAATACCAATTCTATATTCTTAGAAAGTGCCTATTTCAATCCGGTAAGCATTCGTAAAACAGCAAAAAGGCATCAATTAAATACCGATGCTTCTTTCCGTTTTGAAAGAGGAATTGACCCGACAATTACTGCATATGCACTAAAACGTGCGGCATTATTGATTCAAGAAGTAGCCGGCGGAGAAATCACTTCGGATATGGTTGATATGTATCCAAAGAAAATAGAAGACTTTTCTGTGTTTTTAAACTTCAGCAACGTTGCTAAAATTATTGGACAGGAATTACCAAAAGACACTATTAAGAAAATATTGGTTTCATTAGATATCAAAGTAAACAGCGTTTCAGATGCGGGATTAGGATTGACCATTCCTTCTTACCGTGTTGACGTTCAGAGAGAAATAGATGTTATAGAAGAAATATTGAGAGTGTATGGATACAACAATATTAATTTCTCTAAAAAACTGAATGCTACGGTTTCTAATGCTCCAAGAAACGAAGATTATAAAATACAAAATGTGATTGCCACACAATTAAATTCTCAAGGATTTAATGAAATGATGGCGAATTCATTGACGACTGCATCTTATGTTGCCCTTTCAGAAGAATTGAATCCGGCATACAACGTGACAATGTTAAATCCATTAAGTGCTGATTTAGCTACCATGCGTCAATCTTTATTGTTTTCCGGACTGGAAGCAATCTCTTATAATATCAATCGTAAAAATGCCGATTTGAAGTTGTTTGAATTTGGAAAAACGTACCATAACTATCTTGCCGGTTACGAAGAGAAAAAGCATCTGACTTTATTCCTTTCTGGGAATAGAAATCAAGAAAATTGGACCAGCGCCCAAAAACCAACTGATTTCTTTTTGTTTAAAGGATATGTAAATGGGATACTTTCTCGATTAGGCATTCCGAAAACACAAAATGTACCAGTAACTTCGGATGTATTTTCTGAAGGGATTGCCATTAGTGCTGGAACTGAAATTATAGTAGAATTAGGAGTCGTTAAAAAATCAATAGTAAAACATTTTGGAATCAAACAAGAAGTGTTTTTCGCTGATTTTAACTGGGCTTTGATTCTGAAATTGATTTCAACCAAGATTAAATATACTGAGATTCCTAAATACCCGGAAGTTCGTAGAGATTTAGCGTTGCTAATTGATCAAAACGTGACGTATGACAGTATTTATACTATTGCACGTCAAACGGAGAAGGCGCTCTTAAAAGACATTAATTTATTTGATGTATATGAAGGACAAAATCTTCCTGAAGGTAAAAAATCATATGCGCTAAGTTTTACAATTCAAGACAGTTCTAAAACGTTGACCGATACTCAAATTGATAAAATTATGAGTAAACTGCAAAATAATTTTGAAACTGAACTTGGAGCAAGTTTGAGATAATAACTGTTTTTATAAAATGCAAAAATCCCAATTCTTAATTTAGAATTGGGATTTTTTTTATACTTTAATTGAACCAAAAAAATTTATAAAAACAAATTCTAATGGTTAACCGGACGAGATAATACTTCATAAAAAAACCGTTTCTAAAATTAGAAACGGTTTTTTATCATTTAAATACAAGACTTATTTTTTAATGAACTTCATACTCGAACTTCCTTTATCTGAATTTATTTTAATGAAATAATTTCCAGTTTTTAAATTCGACACATCAATTTTAGAAATTACTTTTACATTAGGAAACGCTAGAACCAGTTGTCCCGAAATATTATAAACAGCAATCGATTTCACTTCAATTTCATTTGTTGTAACAATATTCAAAATTTCGTTTGCAGGATTTGGATATACAATAAAATAATTCGAAAACTCAAAATCTTTAGTCCCTAAAGTTTTAAATGTTGATGTAGCCTTGTTCGTTATAATTGGAAAATTATAATCAAAAAAGATACTGGCTTCGTTGGTAAATGAATCTCCTACCACAAGCGTTGGTTTTGTTTTAATTTTAAAAGCAATATAACCGTCATTATTAGCATCATCAAATGGAAGATTAATATTTTCAAAGATAAATTCCACTTTGTTGGCATCGGAAATTTTGGTAGTATAAGAATGACTTGAGCTAGTAGGAATCAATGTTAAAATATCAAATTTTGATAAGTCAATTAAATCTTTTACCACGATATTTTGTGCGGAATACGTACCTTTATTTTCAAAGCGAATCATATAATGCACATATTCTCCAATCAAAGCTGGAGTAATTGTAATTCCTTCTAAGCAGGTTTTATCATTTGGATCGAACGAACCTACAACCGTCTGATTCAGTGTGAATGTATTGTCTTTTGGAGTTTCATCTGTGTCTTCTGATGTAATTGTGGTAGTAAATTTCAAAACGTCACCATTATTTACTGCTGGTGTTTCTGTTGGTCTATTTATATTTAATGCAAATACGATTTCTCTGCTTTCAAAAGGTTTTAAGCCACTAAAGTTCCATGCAATGTTATCAACCGCTTGGCTATAAAAATTTGGACTTGACACAACATAATCTAAAATAGCATCATCAAATTTAAGATTTACAGAACCTGATTTTATTGCATTTCCTTTATTTTTATATACTATTTTGTATTTAGCGTCAAAACCAGGTATTGCTGGGTTAAGAGGTAGTAAAGTAACTTCTAAATCTGTATGATTACCATTTGCCGTAACACAAAAATACTGAACGATAGGACTTGCTTGTGTTGGAAAAGTAATATTTACACGTGATGGAGTTATGTTAAAATAATTTGGTTTTTCAAACACAGGTACTATAGTATGTGTGCCCGATAAAGCAGAAATAGAATAATTACCTAAATTATTAGATATTAGCCAACCGCTAGTAATGCCATCTGTAATTGTAAACTTTAAACTTGGAAAAACTATATCTGTAGCATCGCATCCATTTGCATTTTCATCAAAGTTAGTAAATCCTTTAACTGTATAAAAATCTCCACCTGGAACAAAAGTGCAATAACTATTTACTTGACAGTTGGTATAGCCCAACTGATTTATTAAATCTTGAACTTTTTTTAACTTAAATTCATCGACACAAATATATTTAAGATTAGGGCAATTAGAAAGATTGTTATATAGCTGATTTATAGGTGATCCATTTTTAAGAGACAGGGATATAAGATTGACATTATTTTCTAAATCCAAACTTGTAAGTTTAGTTAACTCACTTATATCTAATGAAGTAAGTTGATTATTATAACATACTAAAACCTCAAGAATAGGACAACCTATTAAATCTAATGCTGTAAGTTGATTAGATTCGCATTGTAAGGATACTAGATTTGGTAAATTATTTAATTTTAATGAAGTTAGCTGATTTCCCGCACAACTTAATCCTCTAAGTTTTGCCATATCAGTTATATTTAATGAAGTGATTTTATTATAGTTACAATTAAATTCTTCAAGATTAACTAAAGCACTTAGATCGAAAGAAATCAAAGCATTACTTAAACAATATAACTTTTTAAGTTTAGGCAAAACTCCAAAATTTATTATCGATATTTTATTGTAATTACAATTCAAAGTTTCAAGATTAATTAAATTAGTCAAGTCTAAAGATGTAAGTTGACTATCTTCACAAATCACAGATGAAAGGTTTACTAGACTATTAATATCTAAAGATGTAAGTTTTGTATCACTGCAAATCAAAGATTTTAAATTAGCCAAGTCACTTATATTTAGAAAAGAAAGCTGATAATTTGTCTCACAGTTAACATCTGTTAGGTTAGTTGAACCGTTCAAATCTAACGCACTAAGTTGATTAAACGAGCAATTTAACGACACAAGATCAACTAAACCATTTAAATTTAAAGAAGTAAGTTGGTTATTATTACAAATTAAAGTTTTTAACTTAGTCATAGTAGTCAAATTCAAACTAGGAATTCGATTTCCATCACATATCAATGTTTCGAGATTAGAAAATTTAGAGATCCCTTCTGAAGAATAAATTAGGCCATTAACTCCATCTGAATGAACGCTTAAATAACTTACCTGTAAGGCTTCATTTTCTTGAATTTCACCATCATTGTTGGCATCAATTTTTAATTCTTTACCCTGCAAGTCTAAAAAATATCCAGTATTATTAATAATCCCTGGCGTTTTCAATAACATTTTCTTAAATCTTGCATCCGGAATATTCACAATCTGCGCACTCAAACCATTAAAAAAACAAAAAGCTAATAACAAAAAGTAGATTTTTTTCATAAGTAAATATTTAGAAAAACAAATATATCCTTTTGATTCAACTTAGCAGTTTTTCTTGTTAAAAAAATCTAAAATAGATATAAAAAAAAGCTCCGCAAATTGCGGAGCTTTTTATATTCAAAAAAATTTCAAGAAATTATTTTTTCTCTGATTTTTCCATTTTAGCTTTCAATGCAGCTAATACATCATTGTTATCTCCTAAAGTTGCAGCTGGTGCATTTGTAGATGATGCAGATGAAGTATTTTCAGTTGCAGTTTTCACATTTTTCTCTTCTTCTTCACGGAAGATAGCAGTGTGAGATGCAACTACTCTTTTGAATTCTTTGTTGAATTCGATTACTTTGAAATCAGCTGAATCACCTTTTTTCAATTTCTTACCGTCTTCTTTTTCAAGGTGACGAGTAGGAATGAAAGCAACGATATCATCTCCGAATTCTACAGTAGCTCCTTTGTCAACAATTTCAGAAATCTCTCCGTTGTGGATAGTTCCAACAGCGAAAGAATCTTCATACTGATCCCAAGGATTAGCAGTAGTTTGTTTGTGACCTAAAGATAATTTACGTCCTTCAACATCTAATTCTAATACTACTACGTCAAGTTTCTCACCAACGTTTACAAATTCTGATGGGTGTTTGATTTTCTTAGTCCAAGAAAGGTCAGAGATGTAAATTAATCCATCAATTCCTTCTTCTAATTCTACGAAAATTCCAAAGTTTGTAAAGTTTCTAACGATACCTGTATGTTTAGAACCTACTGGGTATTTAGCAGTGATATCAGTCCAAGGATCTTGAGACAATTGTTTGATACCTAATGACATTTTACGGTCATCTCTATCTAAAGTTAAGATAACAGCTTCAACAACATCTCCTACTTTTACGAAATCTTGAGCAGAACGTAAATGAGTAGACCAAGACATTTCAGAAACGTGGATTAAACCTTCAACACCTTCAGCAACTTCGATGAAAGCACCGTAATCAGCGATCACAACTACTTTACCTTTTACTTTGTCTCCAATAGCTAATTTAGCATCTAGAGCATCCCAAGGGTGAGCGTTTAATTGTTTCAATCCTAATTGTATTCTTGTTTTTTCGTCATCGAAATCAAGGATTACAACGTTTAATTTTTGATCTAATTCCAGCACTTCACTTGGGTGGTTAATACGACTCCAAGAAAGGTCAGTAATGTGAATCAATCCATCAACACCACCTAAGTCAATAAACACACCATAAGAAGTAATGTTTTTAACAACACCTTCTAATACTTGTCCTTTTTGTAATTGACCGATGATTTCTTTTTTCTGGATTTCGATATCTGCTTCAATAAGCGCTTTATGAGAAACAACAACATTTTTGAATTCGTGGTTAATTTTTACCACTTTGAATTCCATCATTTTGTTTACATATACATCGTAGTCTCTAATTGGTTTAACATCAATTTGAGATCCTGGTAAGAAAGCTTCAATTCCGAAAACGTCAACGATCATACCACCTTTAGTTCTGCATTTTACAAAACCATTAACGATTTCTCCTGTTTCGTTAGCCGAAATAACTCTATCCCATGATTTGATAGTACGTGCTTTTCTGTGAGATAATACTAATTGACCAGTTTTATCCTCACGGATGTCAATTAATACTTCAACAGTATCACCTACTTTTAAGGCTGGGTTGTAACGGAATTCGTTCAATGAAATAACACCTTCCGATTTTGCGTTGATATCAACGATAACGTCTCTATCTGTAATTCTAACAACTACACCATCTACCACTTCTTCTTGATCTGTAGCGATAAATGTTTTTGAAACTAGTTCTTCGAATTCTAATAAGTTTTTCTCATCAACTGCATCAATACCTTCTTCGAAATTGTGCCAGTTAAAATTTGCTAAAAACTCTTCTTGTGATTTTACTTGTTCAGACATGCTGATTAAAAATTTGTATTCTGTATTCTCTCGAGTTTCTTACTGTGATAGAAAACAACAGAAGTTGTTTGTATAATTAATTGATACCTAAAGGAAACTCTTACTCACCAAAAGGTTTGCAAAGGTAATACATCTTTATTTAACTGTCAAGTTTTTTTGCCATGAAAATCAGCAATCAAAAAATAGTAACAAATTGATTATCAGCATCGAAGCATTTTTGCTTTTCTGTGGGTAACGTACCCGCTCTCGCCTTTATCTCTCCGTCCCTTCCCGAGGCTTCGGGATCGGGACTGCGAGGATATCTCCCGAAGCTTCGGGATCCATCGGGGCTAATTAGCTTTAATGGTGCTTTTTCAGCATTAAAAAACCCGATAACTCATTACAAATTATCGGGTTCCATTTATTAAAAAGGTGTTTTAATGACTGTATTTCTCCACCACTTTTGGGTCGTGTTTGTGCTTAAACAAAACAGCAAAAGCAATCGCTATAATCAAAGCATACGCTGCAAAAGATAACCAGATCGTGTGCCAGTCTTTCATTAAAATTTCTTTGCCAAAAATTCCATCTGCTGAAATTGAATTTCCCTGGCCTTTCACAAAATCTAACATTTTAGAATTTGTAGCATCCGTTTGTAAAAATCCAGCCAACTCAGTCGTGTTTTTAAACGATTTCGTAAAAAAGGAATCAATCGCCCAGCCCGAAGTCAAACTTCCTAAAACCGCTCCAACTCCATTGGTCATCATCATAAACAATCCTTGTGCTGATGAACGTATTTTAGAATCGGTATTACTTTCTACAAATAAGGATCCCGAAATATTAAAAAAGTCAAATGCCATTCCGTACACAATACAAGACATAATAATCATCCAAAGTCCATCCGTTGGATTTCCAAAAGCAAATAATCCAAAACGTAAAACCCAAGCAAACATACTAATTAACATCACTTGTTTGATTCCAAATCGTCTCAGGAAAAACGGAATTGCCAAAATAAACAAGGTTTCAGAAACCTGGGAAATCGACATAATAATAGTCGAATATTGTATCACAAAAGAATCCGCATATTTTGGAAAATGTTTAAATTCATCCAAAAAAACATCTCCGTACGCATTTGTCAATTGCAAAGCGCCTCCCAAAAACATCGAGAAAATAAAGAACAAAGTCATCTTGTAGTTCCCGAATAGTTTAAATGCTTCTAAACCTAAGGTTTCAACCCAAGACGCATTTTCTTTGGTCAAACGCTGTGGCTCACATTTTGGCAATGTAAACGAATAAAGACCTAATATTAAAGCGCCAATTCCTGCAATATAAAATTGAAACTCCGTTGACTTACTTCCACTTAAATTCGTAATCCACATCGCAACGATAAAACCTATTGTTCCCCAAACCCGTATTGGCGGAAAATCTTTTACTAAATCTTTATTACTTAGCTTTAGCGAAGTGTAAGAAATCGAGTTGCTTAAAGCAATCGTGGGCATATAACAGCACATCGCCGCAAGCATCACATAAATAAAAGTACCGGGTGTGGTTACTTGAGCAATCCCAAACAAAACCACTGCATATAATATGTGTAAAACGCCATATAATTTTTCGGCATTCACCCATCTGTCCGCAATAATCCCAGTCAGAGTTGGCATAAATAAAGATGCAATTCCCATGGTACCGAAAACCAAACCAAACTGAGTTCCCTCCCAATTTTTGGTTCCAAACCAATAATTTCCAATTGTAATAAGCCAAGCTCCCCAAACAAAAAACTGAAGAAAACTCATTATTACCAATCTATTTTTAATTCCCATGAGATGAATTGTTTTTTATTTTTTTTAAAAATTAACAAGGCGTAAATCTACTATTAAAAATGAGATCTGCAAATAATTATATCGTTTTAGTAATTTCATTTACTAATTCCAATACCAGCTCGAATTGTTCTTTACGATTCAAATGAGAATTGTCAATTTCTATAGCATCTTCAGCCATGACCAATGGGGAATCCTTACGGTGTGTATCAATATAATCGCGCTCTTCTACATTTGCCAGTACTTCTTCAAAAGTTACAGTATCTCCTTTTGCAACCAATTCGTCGTAACGTCTTTGCGCTCTTGTAGTTGCACTTGCGGTCATGAAAATTTTAAGCTCGGCATCAGGGAAAACTACGGTACCAATATCCCTTCCGTCCATTACTATTGCTTTGTCTTTTCCCATTTCTTTTTGCTGTTCGACTAATTTGGCACGAACCTCTGAAACTTCAGCTACTTTACTCACAAAACTGGAAACTTCAATCGTTCTGATTTCTGTTTCAACGTTTACTTCATTCAAGTACATTTCGGCAAAACCCAAATCAGCATTGAATTTGAATTGCAATTTTATATTTGGCAAACTATTAATTAAGGTTTGTTTATCAAAAGAATCCGCATTTATGTAACCGTTTTGCATCGCAAATAAAGTTACGGCACGGTACATTGCTCCGGTATCAACGTAGATATATCCTAAATGATTCGCGAGTTGTTTGGCCAATGTACTTTTCCCTGTAGATGAAAATCCGTCAATTGCTATGGTAATTTTTTTCATATTCTATTTTTATTTATTTTCTGGTGGTAGAGGCGGTTCTTCAAATGACTCTTGGGATTTAACTTTTTTAGATTTAGAAGAATCACAAAATTCTTTTACTTTAACTTTATTCAAGCCTTTTTTAGTAGTTGCAATACGTGTAAATTTATTTAGGTTGTCTTCCTTTTCTTCATTTACAAAATAACTAAAGTTAATATTTATTTTATGCTTGTCGTTTTTTGAAATAATAATTTTTTGAGTTACTCCTATAACTATTGAGTAAATCTCTAAAGATTGATTTTTTTGATTAATGATGATTTTATCAATTTTAAATTTCTCTACGAGATTTAGAGCACCAATCATTATTACTTCCTTTTCATCAAATTTAAGAAGATGTGGATGGCAAAATTTATAAAAAAAGAGCTCATTATTATTTTCTTCTAAATAATACCATTCTTTATTTGCATAATAATTCATTCATTTCTTTTTGTTTACTTTGCGAATACAAAAAACTATTAAATAAAAGAAAAATAGTAACCACGTATTTCATAACATTACAATTTATAATTGTCAATTTTAGATTTATTTATTCTTGGAAATTAATAGTTAACCCTAAAAGGCTTGTATTTCCTGCCAATGTGTATCTGGAATACGAATAATTAAATTTCAGTTTATTCAATTTAAGTCCGAAACCTAATGAAACTCCCGAAAAATTACGTTGTTCCTGAAGACGTAATTCCTCCGCTCTTCGAAAATTATATCCCACACGCAAATTAAATGCTTTTTTAGGAAAAAGCTCTACTCCCACTATTACATGTCGCAACGCATTATTTACAAATGAAATTTTTTCTTCGGTCTCCGTGCCATCAAATGACGATTCTGCTCGGACCGGATTCGAAAAAGCAATATTCCATTGTTGCAAATTTTCCAAGGTAAGATGCCAACGAATAGGTACATTTTCTAATTCTTGTGAAACGCCCGCAATGATTTCGAGGGGCAACTTTTCATTAGTACCATTATACGTAGAAAATTGAGTTCCAATATTTCGAATAGCCAAGCCCCAATTTACATCATTTTTTTCATCTATAAAAAGTGCTCCAATATCAATTGCGCCACCAAAAGAATTATAACTTTCTAAGGTAGAAGAAATCAGCTTGGCACTGGCACCTAAGTGAATAGTGGTATTAGGAATAGTATAGGCATACCCAAAAGAAAGGGCAATTTCGCTTCCGGTGAATTCCGATGTTGGCTGACCATTTTCGTCATAGCCTTCAAAATTACCATAGTTCACATAATTTACTCCAGCCTGAAAGGTTTGTAAATGACGATCGTACGTATAGGCGTAAGAAGCCGTTCCGTAAGTTACTTCCTTAAAATAACTTCCATAATTTAAAGCCAAATGGTTGTCCATTGCTGCATTTATAGTTGCCGGATTAAAATGGGATTGATTGACGTCATCATCATAAATCGTGATAACTTTTCCACCCAACGCGGCTTGTCTTGGTGAAGTGACCAAGTTCAAAAACTGATAGGTATACTTGCCTCCTATTTGACTGTAAGACACAGAACAAATAAAAAATAAGGAGTATAGAAAAAGTTTTTTCAGCATGCTCTAAATTGCAACTTATGTAAGGTAAAACGCAACTGCGAAGATAAAATTATAAATACAATAAATGGCAACTTTAAAACTCGTAATTGCAAATAAAAATTCCAAATTCTAAGCACTGAAAATCAGGTTTTAGAATTTGGAATTTTATCCCGAAGCTATCGGGATGGAATTAATTTTTATTTTAAATCCTTGGCATTCTTTACTTTCTGATCGGTTAAAGCAAATTTTAATACTTCGCTCATTTCTTTCACATAATGAAAAGAAAGTCCTTCCAGATATTCTGGTTTTATTTCATCAATATCACTTTTGTTTTCGTGACACAGAATAATTTCTTTGATATTGGCTCTTTTGGCAGCTAGAATCTTTTCTTTGATTCCTCCTACTGGTAAAACCTTCCCACGCAAGGTGATTTCTCCTGTCATGGCCAAGTTTTTCTTCACTCGTTTTTGTGTAAACAAGGAAACTAATGACGTCAACATCGCAATTCCTGCACTTGGACCATCTTTTGGAGTGGCTCCTTCCGGAACGTGCAAGTGAATATTATATTTAGAAAGTATCTCTGAATCCAATCCTAAAAGCTTCGCATTTGCCTTGATATATTCTAAAGCAATAGTGGCAGATTCTTTCATTACCGTACCTAAGTTACCGGTAATGGTCATGGTCCCTTTACCTGGAGAAAGCAACGATTCTATAAATAGAATGTCACCACCAACAGAAGTCCAAGCCAAACCAGTTACCACACCGGCAACATCATTATTCTCGTATTTATCTCTTTCTAATCTTGGAACACCAAGTGTTTTTATGATATCTTCGTCCGTTACTTTTTTGTTATACTCCTCTTCCATCGCAACAGATTTGGCTGCATTACGGATTACTTGAGCAATTTTAGCCTCTAAACCACGAACACCCGATTCACGTGTATATCCTTCGACGATTTTCTCCAATTGTTTTTTTCCAATGGTCAAATCTTTGGTCGTTAAACCGTGTTCTTTCAATTGTCTTGGAAACAAATGCTGACGCGCAATTTCTACCTTTTCTTCAATTGTATAACCTGACATTTTAATGATTTCCATTCTGTCTTTCAACGCAGGTTGAATTGCAGCCATATTATTAGACGTAGCAATAAACATCACTTTAGACAAATCATATCCCATTTCAAGGAAATTATCATAAAAAGAATTGTTTTGTTCCGGATCTAAAACTTCCAGTAATGCCGAAGACGGATCACCTTGATTGCTGTTTGATAATTTATCAATTTCATCCAAAACAAAAACAGGGTTTGATGTTCCGGCTTTTTTCAAACTTTGAATAATTCTTCCAGGCATGGCACCAATGTAGGTTTTTCTGTGTCCGCGAATTTCCGCTTCATCACGTAAACCACCAAGAGAAATTCTAACATATTTTCTACCCAAAGCTTCCGCAATGGAGCGTCCAATTGATGTTTTACCAACTCCCGGAGGTCCTGTCAAACAAATAATTGGGGACTTCATATCATTTCGCAATTTTAAAACTGCCAAATGCTCTATCATTCTTTTCTTAACATCTTCAAGACCAAAGTGATCTCTGTCAAGAATTTTTTGTGCTCTTTTTAAATCAAAATTATCTTTAGAATATTCTTCCCAAGGCAATTCCAAGAACAACTCTAAATAATTTCTTTGAATTCCAAAATCAGGCGCTTGTGGGTTCATGCGACGCATTTTAGACAATTCTTTATCGAAATGCTTTTTGGTTTTTTCGTCCCATTTCTTCGTCAAAGACTTCTGTAGCATTTCATCCATTTCCTCTTCCTGCGAAACGCCACCCAATTCTTCCTGGATGGTTTTCATTTGTTGGTGAAGGAAATATTCGCGTTGTTGTTGGTCTAAATCGAAACGAACTTTAGATTGAATGTCATTTTTCAATTCGAGTTTTTGCAACTCAACATTCATATATCGTAAAGTCTCTAAAGCTCTTTCTTTCAATTCATTAATCGCTAATAAATCTTGTTTCTCTTTAACAGACAAGTTCATATTAGAAGTAACAAAATTGATCAAGAAGGATTGACTCTCAATGTTTTTGATAGCAAAGGTTGCTTCGCTTGGAATATTCGGACTTTCTTTAATGATTTGAATCGCTAATTCTTTGATTGAATCCAAAATTGCTACAAATTCAGTATCGTTTTTCTTAGGTCTTTTTTCAGGAACTTCCTTAATTTTTGCTGTTATATATGGAGACTCATCAACAACAGAATCAATTTCGAAACGTTTTTTACCTTGAAGAATTACAGTGATATTCCCATCAGGCATTTTTAGCACACGCAAAATGCGGGCTACAGTTCCTATTTTATGAATATCATCTTTGGTAGGATCTTCATCTTCTTCATTTTTTTGAGCAACAACTCCTATCGTTTTACCGGCTGCATTAGCGTCATTGATCAATTTAATTGATTTATCACGACCAGCAGTAATTGGTATTACAACTCCTGGAAATAAAACCATATTCCGCAAAGGTAAAATAGCCAACAATTCAGGTAATGCCTCATTATTCATTTCCTCCTCATCTTCGGGAGTCAAAAGTGGAATTAAATCTGCTTCCGAATCAAATTCCTGAAGTGACAGATTGTCAATAGTAAGTATTTTATGATTTGACATATAGTATTTAGGTCTTTTTGTCATTAAAAAATTTCATTGTTTAAGCAAATATAAGGTATCAAAGTAATCTTTTTAAATAAAATCAATCTTTAACAGTCATATTTTACTTAACACTTAAAAAGACAATCATTATGCCAAAACGGATCTAAAATAGATTTGATTTAGACAAATTCAATCTATTAAATTGATTTTGGTTCATAAAAAAATCCGCACAAAGGCGGATTTAATAAAAACGGTGTCGAGATTAATATGAAACACTAAATGTTCCCTCAGTAATGGTATGTTTTTCGGTAGAAATAGATGAATTGGCTGAAAATTTAAAAGTTCCTGATACTTTTTTAGTTACTTTATCATGACTTGTAATCGTGATGGTACCAGTATCAGCACCAAATATACCCGAACCATCACTATTCGCATTTTTGTTATATACTCCAACATAAGTCCCAAATGACTCCAAATTATAAGTTCCAGAAATTATGGTACTAGGGAAAGACAACCCAATAGTTTCGACACTTCCTCTTCTGGCAGAAATATTTATTTTGTCCATAAGATTTATAGCCGTTGTATTTGTTGGAATGAAAGCTACCCCATCTAATTTTGCAGAAAAACTATTTCCCAATGGAGCGGGTGTATCAGCTGTATATGAAATATCTGTAAAAGAGCCGTTTGTCATCACTTTTGTTTCAATACTGGTTCCTGTTTGATCCGTAAATTTAGTTCCTGTAAATTGGAAAGTTCCTGATATTTTTTTATTGGCTGTATCAATTGTAGAAATAGTTATACTGGCAGTATCAGTATATTTTGGAAAATCTGAAGCGCCACCCGAACCTTTGGGTTCACTGATAAACCCCTCAACACCATTAGATGGAATATAGGCTAATGCCATTACCCCTCCAGCTGCTTCAACACTTTTCCAAGTATAAGTACCAACTTTGTTCGATGGTAAAGTGATTTGGACAAAATCACCATTTGGAGCTCTAAGTCCAGTTATTGAAATATAACTGTCATTAACTACTGCTTGAACAGAGGTTGAAACAAAAGTTTTACCATCAAAATCTACTTTTAAAGTACCGGATTTGGCATTATTATCCGTAATATTTTCAACTTTTTCATTTGAACAAGATGTAAAAATTAATCCTAAAACTAAAACTGGAATAAATAAAACGATAAACTTTTTCATGTATTTATTTTTTAATTGTTAAAATTCGAATGTAAAATTATTACAAAATTGTTTTTATAATGTGAAATTCTTGTTAAATTACATACAAAAATAATGATTAATATTTCATTATCAATACATTACATCTATATCTTATAAATTATAATTGAACGTATTCAAACAAAAAAAAACATATTTTTATAAAACTGTAACAAATGCAAAAACCTCTAGTCCTTATAATAAACTAAAATCAGCTGTTTGAGTTTAACCAACTATAATATCGAAGAATTAATCTTGCTTTGCAGGCAAAAAAATCAAAAAGCACAGTGCGAGGTTTACAATCGCTATGCAAAAGCGATGTATAATGTGTCCTTTCGGATTGTCAAAGATGTCCATTTTGCTGAAGATGTAATGCAGGAAGGTTTTTTAAAGGCATTCACTAAGATAAACGACTATAAACAAGAAGTTGCTTTTGGCGCTTGGTTAAAAAGAATTGTCGTGAACTCTAGTATCGATTTTTACAAAAAAAACAATCAATTCAAACCGGAAGATTTTAATACAACGCTTTATAAAATTGAAGAAAACGAAACGGCTTTAACTGAAAGTACAAATTTCAATGAATTAAAAATAAAACAAATTTTAGAGGTCATCAACGCTCTAAAATATAATTACAGAATGGTTTTGACTCTTTTTTTTATCGAAGGTTATGACCAGGAAGAAATCAGCGAAATTCTAAATATCAGTTATGCCAATTGTAGAACAACATTGAGCAGAGCCAAAGATTGTTTAAGAAAAAAACTAGAGGAAATATGAAAAAGGAAAATAAAAAACTAGACAAATTATTTGACAAATTTGAAAATCAATGGGACATCGAGACTCTTGAAAGCAATCATGAAGAACGATTTGTAAAAAAATTAAAGTCTAAAAAGTCCAATTGGAAACGTTTCGTGTCAATTGGTGTCGCTGCTTCTATCGTTGTTATGTTAGGACTTTCAATATTCAACAATACTCCTAAAAAAACAGAAGAGCTGCGATTTGCATCAAGAGAAACCAAACAAACAGATTCTATTTTTACCGTTTTAATTGAAAATGAATTAGAAAAAATAAAAGAAAAAAAATCTCCTGAAAATGAAAAAATAATTTCCGATGCGCTCAAGCAAATGAGAACATTAGATAGTGATTATGAAAAAATAATTAAGGAATTAGAAACAAATGGAGAAAGTAAGCAAATTATTTATGCGATGATCAGCAATCTTCAAACACGAATTTCTTTTTTACAAAATGTACTGTTACACATTGAAAACAATGAAAAATTAAAAAATATCACTGATGAAAAAACAATTTAAACTACTCCTATTATTCGTTTTAATTCCATTTTTAGGATTTTCCAATGATCCTGATTATATCCATACCAAACAAAAAACCATTAAAAAAGCCTATTTCGTAAATTCGGATGCGGGTCTTTATATCGATAACTCTTACGGCAATATTTCAGTAACAACGTGGGATGAAGATAAAACCGAATTGGATATTGTTATAAAAGTCAGCGGTGATAATGAAAATTGGGTGAACCAACGCATCAACGATATCGATGTTGATATAATTGCGCTGAAAGGGATGATTACTGCAAAAACCATTTTGGGAAACTCCAGTTATAAGAGTAATGGCAAAAACAATAGTTTTCAGATCAATTATACGCTCAAAATTCCAAAAAATGGAAGTGTAAAACTCCATAATAAATACGGAAATATCAATACATCGGACTTGTTCTCTGAGGCTGAAATCAAATGCAAATACGGCAAAATAGCACTAGGCAGATTATCCGGAAACTCAAGTAACATTCAAGTAGAATACTGCTCTAACTCGACTATTTCATTTTTAAAAAATGCAACTATTACGGCAAAGTATTCGAATTTAAAAATTGGAGAAGTCACAAAACTAGATTTGGCTTCTGATTATACTGATGTAGATATTCAAGAAAGTGATGTGGTTAAATACATCAGTAAATACGGAAATATTAAAATTCAGAATGTAAAATCATTGGATGCTACTGGAAATTATTTAACACTCAAAATTGGTGAATTATCTAATAATTTAAAACTGTCCACAAAATACAGCAATGTAACTATTGGAACTATTAACGCCAAAGCCAATACTATTAATATTGCAGCAGGTTACACTGGACTAAACATTGGATTTGATGCTAATTATGCTTTTGATTTTAATGTGACAGTAAAATATGCCAATTTTAAACATGACAATGAATTAGAAATAAATTCTAAAGAAGACTCACATAACTTGAAAAAATACAGTGGTTTTTACAAGAAAAAAGGAGTCAACAATGTATCTATAATTTCAGATTACGGAAATGTAATACTATTAAAAAAATAATAATCTTAAAACTTTATTTATGAAAAATTCAATCAAATTATTTGTTAGTTGCACCTTATTACTAACAACAATGACACATGCCCAATGGTCATCCAATCAAAAAATAAAAGGTAATGGAAAAGTAACTTCTGAAAAAAGAAGTACAGCTTCTTATGATGGAATTGCAATAACAGGATTTTTTGATGTCGAATTAGTTTCAGGAAAAGAAGGAAGCATTACTATAAAAGGTGAAGAAAATTTATTGCCTTTCATCAAAGTTGAAGTTGTCGATCAAGTATTGAAAATTTCTACTGAAAAGAACAAACAAATCAGTACCAGCAAAGGAAAACAAATTGTGATAGTTGTCCCTTTCGAAAGTATCAGTCAAGTTTCTTTGACTGGTTCAGGTGATGTAATAACTAAAAACAGTATTAAATCGAAATCATTTTCAGCTAAATTAGCCGGCTCAGGTGATATGAATTTAGATGTTGAAGCAAATGACTTTGATGTCAACTTAAGTGGTTCTGGAGATGTTGTTCTAAAAGGTAAAACTGAAAATTTCAATAGTAATTTAAACGGTTCCGGTGATATTGATGCGGGTGATTTAAAATCTAAAAACGCAAAGATTACCGTTTCTGGTTCAGGAGACAGTAAAGTTTTTTGCAGCGAAAGTCTTCATGCCAGAGTTTCTGGTTCCGGAGATATTGAATACACTGGAGATCCAAAGAAAAAAGATACGAAAGTGAATAGCTCAGGAGCTATTTCGAGAGCTTAATTTTTTCTAGTTATTATCTTAACAAGGTGTTTTATTAATTTAAAACACCTTTTTTTGGCACTCTTCTTAACAAAACTATACCAATAACAAAAAAGGCTCCCAAAAATACAATAGCAAGTCTTGTGCTTCCTGTAATTTGGTCTATGATTCCGTAGACGCACATCCCAATAACAATTCCCACTTTTTCGGCAACATCATAAAAACTAAAAAACGAAGCGGTATCCTCGGTTTCCGGCAGCAATTTAGAGTAGGTGGAACGAGACAAGGTCTGAATTCCTCCCATCACCAGCCCCACAAAACCCGCCATAATATAAAATTGAATGGGCAAGGTGATAAAATAAACTACAGCACAAACTAAAACCCAAAAGCAATTGAGAGCTATCAAAGTAGGAATGTTTCCGAACTTCGCCGAAGCTCTAGAAGTTAAAACCGCACCTAAAATAGCGACCAACTGGGTCAATAGAACACAAATAATTAAACCAATTGTACCTTCACTTTTAGATTCCCAAGCAATTTCCTGGGTTCCAAAATAGGCGGCTATGAGCATCACGGTTTGCACCGCCATGCCATAAACAAAGAAGCTAAGCAGGTAGCTTTTTAAAGCCTTATTGTGTTCCAATAAATCCCAAACTTTTTTTAATTCTCTAAAACCATTAAAAACAACATGGTGTGTCACTTTACGATCTGCATTTTTGTTGCCTTTTGGCAAAAAATAATAGGTGTACTGACTAAAAACAATCCACCAAATTCCTGCCGTAACAAAAGAATAACGCATGGCTTTCATGGCGGCCTCTCCTTTGGTTCCAGTTATTCCAAAAAATTCGGGCTGCATAATCATTCCTAGATTGATGATTAACAAGATAACGCTTCCTATATAACCAAGGGAATATCCTTTGGCACTGGCTCCATCTTGTTGCTCTACAAATGCAATGTCTGGCAAATAGGAATTATAAAACACCACACTTCCCCAAAAACCTATTAAGCCTAATAAATAAAAGAGCAAGCTGATATAAATATTTTCTAAACTAAACCAATACAGACCCACACAAGATAAGGCGCCCAAGTAACAGAAAAACTGCATGAAGGATTTCTTATTTCCCACATAATCAGCAATTCCAGACAAAAAAGGAGAAATCAAAGCCACAACTAAAACGGATACCGCAGTAACAAAGCTAATTAAGGCCGAATTCTTAATACTCGTTCCAAAAACATGGATGTAATAGTCCCTATCGACAAATAAGGCCTCGTAAAATATCGGAAAAACGGCAGAGGTAATCACTAATGGGTAAACTGAATTCGCCCAATCATAAAAAGCCCATGCATTTAATAATTTTTTACTCCCTTTTGGTAAATCTGCCATATTGTTTTTGTTTGCGATGCGAATTTATTTATTTTTTGTTAAGAATGATCTAAAAAGCAAATAATTTATGCTTTAACAAATCATTAAAGAATGATAACAGCCGTAAATCTTTTATAACTTAAATTCAAAAAAACAGGCTATCCCTTTCAAGGACAGCCTGTTTAACTGTTTTTATAATACTATTAAGTACTATCTGTAAATAACACCAACTTTAGCTGCTAAAGCTTTTGCTTCAGGAATTAGTGCTTTTAGATTTGCGATTCTGGTTGCATCAGATGGGTGTGTGCTTAAAAATTCCGGCGGCGCTTGTCCCGCAGATTGCGAAGCCATTCTTTGCCAAAAAACAATAGATTCATCCGGGTTATACCCTGCAATTGCCATTAAAGTAAGTCCTATTTTATCCGCTTCCGTTTCATGTCCTCTACTAAAAGGGAGCATTGCACCATATTGCGTTGTTACACCATAAGCTTGCTGCCAGATTTGTTGATTCTCTTCACTTTTACCTCCTGTAGCAACTGCAACTCCCACAGCTCCTAATTGCTGCAATTGAGCTGCGCTCATACGTTGTGCCCCATGATTGGCTAATGCGTGAGAAACTTCATGTCCCATTACAGTTGCTAAACCGGCATCATTTTTAGTGATTGGTAAAATACCGGAATAAACAACAATTTTTCCACCAGGCATACACCAAGCATTCACCTCTTTATTATCAATTAATTTATATTCCCAACGATACTCATTCAAATATTGTGTCTGCCCTAAATAGGTTAAATATTTTTCTGCCGCTGCTTTAATTCGCAACCCAACCGTTTCTACTTTTTTAGCATCTGCAGTTCCGGTAATCACTTTATTTGCCTTTAAAAAAGTACCGTATTGCTGAAAAGATGTTGGAAACAACTCACTATTAGAAACAAAATTTAGGCTTTTTTTTCCTGTAAGTGGATTAGTAGCACAGGAATAAACCAATCCAACTGCAAAAATCCCTACTAATAAATGTTTTTTCATAATTTTAGATTTTAAATATTAAACAAAAATACAATTATTATAAACATTTATATTTACATAATTAAATATAAATATATCAACTTTTTTGTTATTCACCTGTTATATGCAACGTTGTAAATTCCTTATTTACAATCAAGTAGTCACTATTTTTCAAAGTGTTTTCATCAAAAGAAACTTCCACATTATCAATTTCAATCATTTTAACTTTAAATGGTAATCCGATAAGATTTATTTTATATTTCGAATAATTTGTGTCATATTTTCCTTCTTTATGTAGCTGAATAATCAGTTCTTTCTCTTTACCGGTTGTTTGAAACGATAAGAAACTATACCTCCCTTTTTTGTAATCATATCCATCCTGAGCATCTTCATAAACTACTGATTTCTCTTTTCCTTCTTTGTAGTAAATATCTAATGTTAACTCATCAAATTCTAACTCTCCAACATATTGTTGCACTGGATATTTAGGAATGATTGCTCCTGCTTTTACAAAAATTGGAATTTCATCGAATTTAGTATCTACCCAAATTTCTTTTCCTCCATTAACTGTCTCATTGGTCCAATAATTATACCACTGCCCTCTAGGAATATACATTCTTCTACCTAAAGCATTTGGTTCTAAAATAGGACATACTAAAATTTGGTTTCCAAAAACAAATTCATCATTTCTATAATGCGTTTGAATATCTTCTTGATCATAATATACCAATGGTTTTAGCATTGGAATTCCCTCTTCAATATATTGCCAAAACATAGTGTACAAGTAGGGTAATAATTGATACCGTAAATTTACGAATTTTCTAGTGATATCTATCACCTCTTCATCAAAAGCCCATGGTTCCTGATTGCCATGATCACCAGATGAGTGGGTTCTGCAAAAAGGATGAAAAACACCCAATTGAATCCAACGGGCATACAACTCACCCGAAGGTTGTTCCGCAAATCCACCAATATCTGATCCCGTAAAACCCATCCCGGAAATAGACATGCGTTGCACCTGAATATTTGCAATCCATAAATGTTCCCAAGTGGCCACATTATCTCCTGTCCAAGAAGACGTGTAGCGCTGTGCTCCTGCGTATGCTGATCTTGTTATTACAAAAGGCCTTTTTGGATAAGCAAATCGTTTCACACCGTGATACGTGGCTCTAGCCATTTGCGTGCCATAAATATTGTGTGCTTTTCTATGGCTGCAAGGATTTCCATCGTAATCGTGACGTACATCCATAGGAAATGTTTTATTGGGAACTTCCATAACCGCAGGTTCGTTCATATCATTCCACACTCCTTTCACTCCAATATCTGAAATTAATTCTTTAAATAATCCCGCCCACCATTCTCTTACTGCTGGGTTTGTATAATCTGGAAAGTTACATTCTCCCGGCCATACTTTTCCTTTCATATACGGACCATCGGCTCTTTTGCAGAAATAATCTTTTTCTAAGGCTTCTTTATATACAGCGTATTCTTTGTCAATTTTTATTCCCGGATCAATGATTACAACTGTTTTAAAACCATCTTCGGCTAATTCAGCCACCATTCGTTTTGGATCGGGAAAATATTCTTTGTTCCAGGTGAAACATCTAAAACCTTCCATATAATCAATATCCAAATACAACGCATCGCATGGAATTTGTAATTCCCTGAATTTGGCTGCAACTTCTTTCAAATTACTTTCCGGATAATAACTCCATTTACATTGATGATATCCAAGTGCCCAAAGCGGCGGCAGTTCCGGTTTTCCAGTCAAATCAGTATACGTAGTAACAACATCCTGCATTTGCGGTCCGTAAATGAAATAGTAATTCATCTCTCCACCTTCGGCCCAATAACTCGTTACATTTCTTCGTTCATGACAAAAATCAAAATAGGTTCTAAAAGTATTGTCGAAGAAAATTCCGTACGATTGTTTGTTTTGTAATCCAATGTAAAACGGAACGACTTTGTATAACGGCTCTTGGTCTTTTTGAAAAGCATATTGATCCGTAGCAAAATTCTCCAGTCTCTTTCCCTTCAAATTCATTTGGGTTGCTTTATCGCCAAGTCCGTAAAAGCATTCACCATCTTTGGAAGCCTTACTCATTTTTACGATATTACCGCCATATTCATAGCTTTCTTCCCAATGAAAACCCAATTCATCTTCTAATATGACATTTTCATCCAAATCAAAAATAGACAGTCTCATGTCTGTTTTTTGAATTCTGCACAGTACTTTACTGGTTTTTATCTGATAATAATTTTCCACTTCAGAAACCTCAAGAAAATTATATCCATGAGAATGACTTTTATCAATTGCATAAGAAAAATCATTGCTGAAATATCCTTTTGTAGTAAACCGAAATCGGATTAAACTATCTCTTAATATGGTCACTTTAAGTATTACACTATTACCGGTATGAAAATAGACTGAATCTACTTCATGCTCAAAAGAAACTATTTTTGAAGGATATAAATCCCCTTTATATTCTAATTCTGTATTTGTAATCATATCTTGTGAAATTAATTTTAATCATTTTTTTGGTTTTCAAACTTACAAAAAACCGTGGTAAGCACATGTAAATCTGAGGTTTATTCGCGAAAACGTTATAGTTTTTAAACAATGAGATTTAGAGATTAAGAGGGATTGTTTTGTTATTAACAAAGAGGCCTAGAGATTTAGAGAGGTTGGTTTTTATTTCTGTTTTATTTAGGGCAATTGGTTGTAATATTCGTTTAGAAATACAAATTTGCCTTCTGACATTATATTTTTTACATTAAAGTTTACAAGAATTCCTTTTGGTGCTTTTGCGATTTTCATTTGACTAATTAGTTTTGCTTTAAAATAGGGAATAATCTCTTGAACTGCTTTTAATTCTAGCATGATACAATTTTCCACAAACAAATCACATCTAAAATCAGTTGTTAAATCTAAATCTTTGTAGTTAAAATAAAATGAAGCTTCAGAAGTGAAATTAATATTTCTCAGTTTTAATTCGTGGGCCAAACATTTATGATAAATGCTTTCTATCAAACCAGGCCCAAGACTCATGTGAACTTCAATTATTGAAGCAAAAATTTCATAACTTAAATCGTCTACAAATTCTTTTGTAACCATATGATTATCATTTTTCTATTCGTTACTCAATTTTCTAATCTAATATTTCAGTTTACTTTTCAACAATGAGATTAAGAGATTAAGAGCAAATGCTATTAAAATTCTTGAATTAGTGCAAATTTTATGGGTTAGATAAATTTGTTTGCTTACAAAAATGTAAATTGTGTCATGAATGCCTCTTAACCTCTTAATCTCATTGTAAAAAAAATCAGCTTCTCTAAATCTCTAAACCTCTTTGTTTAAAACAAATCAGCTTCTCTTTATCTCCAAATCTCTTTGTTTTATAAAATTTTAAAAACCGTTACACCCAAAGGCGGCAAAAGCAATTCAATTGAATAATCCCTTCCATCATAAGGCATCGCTTCAATTGTTAATTTACCATGATTGGTTACGCCACTTCCTCCATAAATTTTGGCGTCACTATTAAAAATTTCTGTTAGTTTTCCTTTTTTTGGCAGACCAATACGGTAATTGGAGCGAACAACTTGAGTAAAGTTACAAACTACAATCACATCGTCTTTTTGGTTATTCCCTTTTCGGATGAAAGACATCACTGCATTTTGATGATCCGAATAATTAATCCATTCGAAACCTTCTGGGCTAAATTGTTTTTCATACAGTGCCGGTTGGGATTTATACAATTTATTCAAGGCTGTAATCAACTGTTTTACGCCTTCATGGTACGGATATTCCCATAAATGCCAATCAAGACTTCCTTCAAAATTCCATTCGTTACTTTGTCCAAACTCACTTCCCATGAATAATAATTTTGTTCCGGGATGTGTAAACATATAGCCGTATAACAATCGTAAATTCGCAAATTTCTGCCATTCATCGCCAGGCATTCTTCCGGCGATAGATTTTTTCCCGTAAACCACTTCGTCGTGGGAAAGTGGCAGCATGAAATTTTCGGAGAACGCATAAGTCATCGAAAAAGTCAAATCGTTTTGATGGTATTTTCTGTAAACCGTTTCTTTTTGAAAATAGTCCAAAGTATCATGCATCCAGCCCATCATCCACTTCATACCAAATCCTAATCCGCCAACGGATGTAGGTCTGGAAACCATTGGAAAAGAAGTACTTTCCTCAGCTATGGTTTGCACTCCTTCAAAATTAGAATAAACCGCTTCATTGAATTCTTTCAAAAAACTTATGGTGTCAAGATTTTCTCTGCCTCCATAAATATTAGGCTCCCATTCCCCTTCTTTTCTGGAATAATCCAAATATAACATAGAAGCTACGGCATCTACACGAAGCCCATCGGCATGATAATGTTGCAGCCAAAACAGCGCATTACTTATCAAAAACGACCGAACTTCATTACGTCCATAATTAAAAACCAAACTTTTCCAATCCGGATGATAGCCTTTTTTTCGATCAGGATGTTCAAAAAGATTCGATCCGTCAAAAAATCCTAAACCATGTGCATCATCCGGAAAATGAGAAGGAACCCAATCCAGAATTACGCCAATTCCTGCTTGATGCAATTTATCTACTAAAACCATGAAATCCTGTGGGTTCCCGAAACGGGAAGTCGGCGCGAAATACCCAACCAATTGATATCCCCAAGACGGATCATATGGATATTCCATTATAGGCATAAACTCAACGTGAGTAAACCCGGTTTCTTTTACATAATGGACTAAATCTTCGGCAAATTCAAGATAAGTCAAAAAGCGATTGTCTTCGGTATGACGCTTCCAGGAACCTAAATGTACTTCATAGACAGAATAAGGTTTGTCTAAACCATTATGGTTTTTACGCGATTCCATCCAGTGCGCATCTTTCCATTTGTAATCCAGATCCCAAACCACTGAAGCTGTATGTGGAGGTTTTTCGCAGTAAAAGGCAAATGGATCTGCTTTTTCGGTGATAATTCCACCATTATTAGATTGTATTTTATATTTATAGGTTGTCCCTTTTTCTATATTTGGAATAAAACCTTCCCAAATCCCTGAAGAATCCCAACGAACTTGCAGCAGATGTTCTCCTTGTGTCCAAAAATTAAAATCCCCAACCACTGATACCGAATGTGCCGTAGGAGCCCAAACCGCAAAATAAACGCCTTTAATGCCATCGACTGTTACAAGATGCGCACCTAGTTTTTCGTATAATCGGAAATGTTTCCCTGCTTTAAATAAATCGATGTCAAAATCGGTAAAAAGGGAATGCGAGATAACTTTATTCATATAACAATTGTATAATTCTATTTTTAGAAAAAGAATAGAATATTATTTTTAAGAAAAAACAGTTTATAAATTTACTTTATGATGTAATTATCCGGTATAACTGCTCCTTTTTTAATGACAACAATTCCATCTTTTATGGCATACAATTCATTAGAAAAATCTTCTAAATGATTTCCTCCATTGATATAAGCATCATTACCAATCCTACAATTCTTATCTACTATAGCATTGTTTATAAAACATCTTTCACCAATTCCTACCAATTGTCTGTCGTTTTTAAGATCTTCATTCATATCATCAATATTCTGATAGAAATCATTCCCCATTACATAACAATTCTGAATTATGGTTCCTTCCCCTATTCTGGATCGAATACCAATTACGGAATGGTTTATTTCTTTGGCATTCAAAATGCAACCTTCGGAAATTAACGATCTATCAACCAATGTTTTTTGGAATTTTGATGGAGGCAACAATCTTGGCCTTGTGTAAATTTTATTGTTGTCATCGAATAAATTAAATTTTGGCAAGTCTTCCGTTAATCCAATATTAGCTTCAAAAAAGGAATCTATATTACCAATATCTGTCCAATATCCTTCATATTGGTAGCTTAATATTTTTTTATGACCTACAGCTTGTGGAATAATTTCTTTACCAAAATCTTTAGTTTCTTTATTTGACATGATCTCTACCAACAGTTTTTTGTTGAAGATGTAGATTCCCATTGAAGCCAAATAATGCTTTCCTTCGTTCTTCATTTGCTCACTCACATCCGATTCCCAATCTGATAACAATTCCTTTGCTGGTTTTTCAATAAAGGACTCGATACAACTTTCGGAGTTTGTTTTTAATATTCCAAATTCAGGTGCATCTTTCGCATTTACTGGCAAAGTTGCGATCGTGATATCAGCTTCATTTTTAATATGCTCCTCTAACATATCGTTAAAATCCATTTGATACAATTGATCTCCTGAAAGAATCAATGCATAATCAAAATCATGATTCAAAAAATGGGGCATACATTGTCTTACGGCATCCGCAGTTCCTTGAAACCAAGTTGGATTATCCGGAGTTTGCTCTGCGGCAAGAATATCAACGAAGGCATGGCTAAAAATACTAAAGTTATAGGTGTTTTTTATGTGGGCATTTAAGGAAGCTGAATTAAATTGAGTCAATACAAACATTCTATAAATATCCGAATTCATACAATTTGAAATTGGAATATCAACTAATCTGTATTTTCCTCCTATTGGTACAGCTGGTTTAGATCTTGTTTCTGTTAACGGGTATAATCTGGATCCTTGTCCACCTCCTAAAATAATTGCAATAACATTTTTCTTTTTAGCTTTCATTTTTTATTAATGATTAAATTATATATGTCTATGTATTCTTGGCAGACACTACTCCAAGAATGATCTGTACTCATTCCTATTTTTCTAATTTCATTTAGCTTTTTTCTGTCTTGGTATAAATCCACTGCTCTTTGAATCGAATAACAAATGTCAGCAACACTTGCCTGATCATGGCAAATTCCGTTTCCATTGTCACCAAAATCAATAACAGTATCTTTCAATCCACCGGTTCTTCTCACAATAGGAATGGTGCCATACCGTAAGGAATACATTTGGTTCAAACCACAAGGCTCAACTCTTGATGGCATTAATAAAAAATCAGAACCTGCATAAATCAAATGGGCTAACTCTTCATTGTATCCAATAAAAGTATTGTAGTTGCCTTTATAATCAGACAACAAGCCATTCAATTGATTTTCAATCAGTGTATTTCCTGAGCCTAAAATTAAAATATTAATTTGTTGATAATTTTCAGATAAAGCAAGTGCTGAAGCGTGAGGCAATAAATCGCCTCCTTTTTCTTCCAATAATCTACCTATAAAACTAAAAAGTGGTTTTGTTGGATCTAAATTAAAAAGGTTACACAATTTTTCTTTATTTTCCTGTTTCCCTTTCTCGAAATTCTTGATAGAATAATTGGTTGACAGCATAGCATCTTTAGCCGGATCCCAAACTTCAATATCGATACCATTCAAAATTCCTTTTGACTTGTATCGCACCAAATTAAATAAGGATTCCAGTCCATTAGCAGAATAATTTATCTCATTCAGATAATTTGGAGAAACGGTCGTCACTGCCCAAGCACATTTAATTCCTACGGCAAGCGAATTGATATAATTGTCCCATTCTAAAACTTTCACATGCGATAAATCAAACTTTGGCAAGTAATACAATTTATCAAAACCAAACTGCCCTTGATACAAACCATTATGAATGGTAATCATAGAAGGCGTATTTCGCAATTTTTCATATTCGTGACAATACAACATCATAAAAGGAATCAAACCGGTATGATGATCATGACAATTAATAACATCAGGAACTTCATTTCTCCCTATCATCCAATCTAATGTGGCGATCTGGAAAGACAAAAAACGCTCAATATCATCTTCATAGCCATACACTTCTTTTCTATCAAATAGCTCCGGAATTTCTACCAAATACAGTTCAAATTCCAACTTGTCTGTTTTCTCTTTTAGAATGTTAAAAGGGAAATTAAAACTCCCCAATTTTACATGTCCCCAATGCACGCATTCAAACTCATTTTTCTTTCTGAATTTTGTGTCATAACAAGGCATCACAACTCTCACCTGATGACCTGCACTATTCTGATATTTGGGTAAAGCCCCTACAACATCAGCTAATCCCCCCACTTTTGCTACAGGATAACATTCTGCACTAATATGAAATATTTCCATTTATGAAATTTTATTATTTTTAAATTATTACTTAACAATACTACAGTTTATTCTTTGATATTTCCCTTTGCAGATTTTAAGTAAATGCTATTAATTCATTAAATTTTTATAAAATATACTACTTTTATGTTTTTCTAAATTTAGTGAAAAATATATAAAATAATAACTCGGTTGAAAATTTATTGAAATGACAAAAAAGACTTCTATTCATACACAATCATTAGAAATTCCTAGATTTATAATCCTAACCAGTAAACTTATCTCTTTTATTTCACCGAAATTAGTGACTCAATTTGCTGCGAAATTATTTACAACACCTATAAAACATAAAATTCCAAAAAGAGAATTGGAAATGGATCATAATAGCATCCAAAAATTAATCACCATTCCGGCAATTGACAAAGAGGTTGTTTTATATCAATATGGAAAAAGTGAGAAGAAAATTTTACTGGTTCATGGTTGGTCTGGACGCGGAACGCAGTTATTCAAAATAGCCGATGAATTGATAAAAACAGGTTATTCCACCGTTAGTTTTGATGCACCGGCACACGGAAAATCTCCCGGAAAAACGACTATTATGGTCGATTTTATTGCCACTATTTTAGAAATAGACAAACAGTTTGGTCCTTTCGAAGCTGCAGTTGGTCATTCATTAGGCGGAATGTCCGTTTTGAATGCCATAAAAAAAGGGCTTAAGGTAAATCATGCCGTTATTATTGGCAGTGGCGATATCGTTCAAGATATTATGGATGATTTTGTGGCAAAATTAGAATTGAAACCAAATATAAGCACCCGTTTGCGTTTGCATTTCGAAAAAAAATACAAGGAAGATATGAACAGTTATTCTGCTTATTTGGCTGCGAAAGAAACGGCTATTCCCGTTTTAGTCATCCATGATAATAATGACCCTGAAGTTCCTGTGACAGCTGGAATACACATTCATAAATACTTACAAAATGGGGAGTTATTATTAACGGACGGATTAGGACATCGAAAAATCCTTGGCAACCATAAAGTAATTGAAAAAACAGTTCAATTCATTCACGATAAGTAATTGAATTACAATGAAATAAAAACTTTTATAATCTTGCAGTAAGAGTTAAAAAATAAAGAATAATAATTTTTTAATAAAATTAATAAATCATGAAATATCCTGTAGAAAAAACCGAACAAGAATGGAAGGAACAATTAGGAGAAGAACGCTACCGAATTCTTCGCCAGAAAGGAACCGAATATCCACACACGGGAAAATACAACTTGAATTTTGAAAAAGGAACCTATTGTTGTGGCGCCTGCGGAGAGCCTTTGTTTGAAAGCAACTCTAAGTTTGATGCGCATTGTGGTTGGCCCTCTTTTGATGAGTCCATTCCTGGAAAAGTACAATATATTTCGGATGTTACACATGGCATGAAACGCACTGAAATCTTATGTGCCAATTGCGGCAGTCATTTGGGTCATGTATTTGAAGACGGACCTACCAAAACTGGGCAACGCTATTGTGTGAATTCCTTATCTGTAGATTTTAAAGAATGATACTATGGATTTATTTGGAAATTCAAACGATTGGGCTAAGAAATTAGAACCAATTCTAACGAAGTACAAAGGAAGAAAACATCCGTTGGACTACCATAATTTATACCAGCTTTTGATGATGGTTGTTTTATCTGCACAAGATTCTGATGCTAATATCAATAAAATTGCCCCTGCTCTATTTGAAGTGTACCCAAATATGGAAAGCCTGTCTGTTTCAAATGTGGAGACATTATTTCCCTATATCTCCAAAGTCCGGAATTTTGGAACCAAAGCCAACTGGCTTCTGGAAATCGCGAAAACAATCAAAAAAAACGAAAATATTCCGCTCGCTATGGACGGTTTAGTGGCATTAAAAGGCATCGGACGAAAATCAGCAAATGTAATCCTTCGCGAAGCTAAAGTTCCTGCAGAAGGAATCATCGCCGATTTGCATGTCATAAGGGTTGCTCCAAGAATAGGATTAATCACAGAATCCAAAGATGGCATTAAAGCCGAAAAGCAACTCATGCAAGTGTTACCAAAAGAAATCTGGGGCGAAATCGGGATGGCAATTTCATTTTTGGGAAGAGAAATTTGTCGGCCTCAACCCAAGTGCCCTGAATGTCCTATTAACTCGATTTGTGAGTATTATAGAAATTTAAAATAGTCTAAAAAACCAATCTGTTTCCCCAAATTATCAGTTGCTTTTTGAGTACATTTGCCCCTTATTTTATTTAATCAAATAATTCCCAAAAAGGATTTACTCATGCCTAACAATAAACTTAAAGCAGTTACTCTTAAAACATTAAAATACATAGGAATTACTATTGTCGTTATTCTTTCTTTGATGTTCATAACCCCTTTTATTTTTTCAGAAAGGATTGAGCAGGAAATCAAAAAAGCGGCTAATGCCAAATTAAATGCTGAACTGAATTATTCGGATGCAAAGGTTTCCTTTTTCTATCATTTCCCATCTTTAACACTTACGTTAAATGATTTTAAACTCAACGGTTCTGCTCCATATAAAAACGAAAAATTTATTACAGCCAAAGAAGTTTCGTTTGGTATAAATGTCTCAAGCCTAATTTTTAGCAGTACCATTGAAATTGACCAAATCTACCTGAACCATTCCTTTATAAATGTAAAAGTCAACAAAAATGGGGAATCAAACTATAATGTATATATCGCCCCAAAGGAAACAAAAAAAAGTGACAGCTCTGAAACAGCTTTAAAACTGGAAAAAATTGAAATAAAAAACAGCCAAATTGTTTACGACGATCAATCGACCTACATCCATTTTGATGCTTTGGGTTTTAATTATCTTGGCAATGGAGATTTAAGCAAAGATGTATTTGACTTATATTCAAAAGCAAAAATCGATCGATTAAATATCATTTATGGAAATGTGCCCTACTTGATGAACAAAAAAGTAGATGGAGATTTAATCACTAAAGTAAATGTCAATTCATTGTCTTTTGTATTTGAACAAAATGATTTAAAAATCAACAAATTACCGGTAGATTTCAAAGGAAAATTTGACTTTCTAAAAGATGGTTATAATATAGATTTCATTGTTAAATCTACTGATAGTAATCTGGAAGATTTATTTACGGCTTTTCCTCCAAAGTATATTACATGGCTCAAAAAAACAGAACTTAAAGGGAAAACTGATTTACTGCTGACTTTAAAAGGAGAATATATTGCTTCCAAAAAGAAAGCACCCAATTTAAATCTGGATTTAAAAATAAGAGATGGTTTTGTAAATTATGACAAGAGTAAATTTCCTGTTTCAAATCTAAACTTGGATCTATCAACTCAACTTCCTTCCTTAAATCCTGATCTTTTGATTGTTGATGCAAAGAATTTGTCTTTGAACATTGCTGCCGATTATTTGAAAACGAAATTGTATGTAAAAGGAATACATAATCCCCAAATTGAAGCTACTTTAAACACCAAAATTGATTTAGAAAAACTCAATCGTGCCCTTGGAATTCCTGATATAGAATTAAAAGGAATACTTACTGGGGAAGGAACCGCAAAAGGAAAATACGATTCACAAAATCATATTTTTCCAGTTACAAATGCAACTATAAATTTAAAAAACGGCTATTTAAAAACCAAATACTATCCGAATCCAATTACTAATATCAACATTGTTTCCAAAGTAACCAATCAAAAAGGAACATTCAGCGACCTGAAAGTAACAATAAAACCAACACAATTTACCTTCGAAGGAAAACCGGTTTTTGTGGAAGCTGATTTGAATAATTTTGACGATCTTACCTATGACATCAAAGCCAAAGGAACGCTCGACATCAGCAGAATATACAAAGTTTTCTCTCAAAAAGGACTGGATATTGATGGCTCTATCAAAGCAGATTTAGCATTAAAAGGAAAACAAAGTGATGCCGAAAAAGGCAACTACAGCAAACTGCATAACAAAGGCACACTCGAACTCCGAAACATTCTTGTAGCGTCTGAATACCTGCCAAAGTCATTTCTTATAAAAGAAGGGATATTCAAAATCAATCAGGATAAAATGACTTTCAATCGCTTTTTGGCCGCTTATGGTCAATCTGATTTTAAAATGAATGGCTATTTACAAAACGTATTCAATTTCATAACTTCCAAAAACAGTGTTTTGAGAGGTGCATTTACGCTAAATTCTAAATACGTCAATGCCGATGAATTTATGTCGAGTACCACCAAAATGGCTGCAACGACAACGGCTGCACCATCAGAACTAGAAACAGGAGTAATCCTGATTCCGTCTAATTTCGATTTGCGATTCCAAGCCAATGCTCAAAAAGTAAATTTCAATGGACTGACTCTCAACGATGCCAAAGGAGCGCTCCAAATGAAAAATAGCAAATTAAACATGCAAAATACCGGTTTCAATCTGATTGGTTGTGCCGTTACGATGAATGCCAAGTATAAAGGCATTACGCCCAAAAAGGCCCAATTTGAATATGAGATAAAAGCCAGCGATTTTGATGTTAAAAGAGCGTACAACGAAATAAAAATTTTCAGAGAAATGGCAAGTGCTGCCGAAAAAGCGCAAGGAACCATTTCATTAGACTACAAGCTCAAGGGGAAATTAAATGGAAAGATGGAACCCGTATATCCTTCATTAGTAGGTAACGGTGTCGTTTCTATAAAAGATATAAAATTATACGGCATGAAGATGTTTAATGCCGTAAGTAAAAAAACCAGTCACGAAGGAATCAAAAATCCTGAAATTTCAAAAGTGGATATAAAGTCTTCGATAAAAAACAACATCATAACTATCGAGCGTTTCAAATTCAAATTTGCCGGTTTCCGACCAAGAATCGAAGGAAAAACAAGTCTCGACGGAAAACTCAACCTCAAAATGCGATTGGGATTACCGCCTTTAGGAATTTTCGGAGTTCCATTAGTTATCACAGGAAACAAAGACAATCCTAAAATAAAAATTGGAAGAAAATCCGATGAACTAGAAGAAACGAAAGATACAATTGACTAGTTGATGCTATTTCATCTCGTGAATTTCTAAACCATACAGATTGGGTTTTATAAATAATAATTGATTTTGGGAAAGGCTTTAGCCAAAATATTGATTTAAAACTATTTCATCTTTGTCAAAGTTTTAAACTTTGACAAAGATTCACATTCAAATTTCTTGACTTGATGACATTGCACGCGGGTATCCGTTGAACATTCAATCCCGAAGCTTTGGGACAACCATTTTTTAGCAAATATTCGATAGATCAAATCTTCAATCGAATTGGTGACATCTCCGTAAAAACCTATTTTTTTCCTTTCATTCAAAAACCATTTCGAAATTCAAAAACATTAAAACATTTTTAATTTTTATTTACATTTGGATTATAAAAAAAAATGAAATGTCAATACTAGCATTAAACGAAGAATCACATAACAAATGGGTTGCCCGATATGCCGGAAATTATGGAACTTATACCATAAAAATTAGATTAGGAGAAAATAATCAGTTCGAAAACTACAGTTGCTCTTGCCCGAGTGATTATTCTCCTTGCAAACATATTGGAATGATTCTGTCAAAGATTGGAATAAAAACAGCATCTATAACAAAGATAAATTCAGAGGATAATGAAGCCTTAATCAGAAAACTGTTTGAAGGTAATTCTAAAGAAAAATTCTTTGATTTTCTGATTGAATACTCCAAATACAACCCTGATTTTATCCAAAAAATCAAACTTGATTTCTTTACGGAAGAAAAAATAAAAAACGAAATCAACCTAAATGCAATCATTAGAATTGGTTTAGAATCGGTTAGTTCCGACAATGATGAAGACGATTATTATTACAATCACGATGGAATAGAACTGGACATTTTGGACGAATGGAAAACGAAAGCCGAAAGCGAGTTAGAAAAAAACAATCCTGAAGCAGCCTATCTTATAGCCAAAGCAATGCTTGAAGAATACTCGGAATGGCTGGAATATCTAGATTCTGATTTTATGGATTACATCTCGGAGGATTATGAGAGTTATCCTTTTATGATTCTAGATTTGATTTTAGAAAACAATAATACTTTTGATTTAAGGGTCTTTACCTATCTCAAAGAGCAGTTTGAGGATTCGAAATATCTTTATGCTGATGTTTTCTTTTTTGATTTTTTTGGCAAATTGGCAAAAACGGAAGAACAAGAAGCATATTATTTAGACCTTCTTAATAACGCCCTTAAAAAAATCGATTCAAAATACAAAGAGGAATGTATTCTGGGAAATCTTATTGATTTTTATGTTCAAAACAAACAGCCAGAAAAGGGATTTGAATTGTTAATGGCCAATTTACATATCGATAGTTTTAGAAAGAATGTCGTAGAGAAATACATGCTTGAGGACAATTTATCGGGCGCAAAACAATTGATTCATGACAAATTAAAAACCCTAGAATCCAACCATTACAAATCAGATTGGTACACCTATCTACTGCAAATAGCTGAATTGGAAAACGACACGGCCGACATACGACAATATTCCCATTACTTTATTTCAAACCGTTTTGAAAAGAAGCATTACCTTAAATACAAAGCTACATTTGCTGAAAATCAATGGAAAGAAGGATTTCTGACCTTGGAAAAAAACTATGGTGGTGACAATTATTTCTCCAGTTCATTGGTCGAATTGTGGATTGAAGAATGCCAATGGAATAAAATATTGCCTTATTTCAACACAAAATCTAGCATCCATAATTTAGAAAACTATTCTAAATATTTTCAAAATCAATTCCCGAAAGAAACCTTGGAATTGTATAAAAAACAGTTAAATTCCTATGCTTTCAATAATACAGGAAGAAATCATTACGAATATATCGCGACCATTTTACAGAAAATGAAACAAATAGAAGGCGGTACCGAAATGGCAAATATTTTAGTGGCAAATTACCTAATCGAATATAAAAACCGCCCTGCCATGAAGGAAATTTTAAACAAATTGAAATAGCAGCCTCATTAACAAAATCATAATGACACCATTAAACAAATCCCAAATAAAGGAAATCGCCGAGAACTTAGACTGTGGACTAAACTGTTATTGGAACAAAAAAACCGGTGAAATACTTTTTCTGCCAGAGGAATTAGGCCATTTGCTAGACGATGATTCAGACGATACAGCTATTGGCAATCAATGGTTGCAAGAAGATTTTGATTCAATCAAAAATAATCACGAAGATGTAGCAGTAATCGAAAAGCCTAATTCAAATTATTCTTTTGGGATTATGGAAGCATTTGCGGAACAATTACCCAACAAATTGGAATTTAAGCTCAAACTTTTCCAAGCTTTAAACAGAAATAAACCCTTTCGCGAATTTAAATTCATCATAGATAATTCCGATTATAGGGAAGAATGGTTTGCTTTTAAAGCGCTGAAATTGCAAGAATGGGTTGAGGAACAAATTGAAGAAATTGAGAAGAATGATTTAAGGGAGTTATAATAGTCCCTTTTTTTATAATAAAAGGTATTTGAGTGTACTATTCAGGACAAACTCCTTTAAAAAAAGATATTCTTTGAGTCGTTGCGTTGCCCAAATACGGAATTGTGTGCCTTGAAGTGATTTCACACGATAACCTACTGAAATGATTACATCGAGATTATAATACTTCACGTCTTTTCCCTGAGTCTTCCCTTCAATTGCGCCATGTACAGTGGTGTGTCGGAAATCCCGACACACCACTTTTTCTTCCAATTCGCCTTCTTAAAAACATTTTGAATATCTTCGGTTATCATGGTTCTACCTTTACCAAAAAGTGTCGCTATTTGTGCTTGAGACAACCAAACCGTTTCCTCTTAAAGCCGAACATCAATTTTGATAGTACCTTCTTGGTTTTGATAGATTAGTATTTCGCCCGTATTCATAAATTAATTCTTTTATATTGCGATATAATTGTTTTAATTTATATCTATAGCATTAAAAAACAACCCACTATCTATTTTGTTTTTTGAATGGATAAACCCCCTTTGTCAAAGTTTTGAACTTTGATAAAGGGGGTTTATAATCTCTATACTATTCGGCTAAAGCCAACGACAATTCAAAAAACAAAAAATGATTAAAAATTAAACCTCAATCTCCAAACAATCCTTTACAGCTTTCTTAAAGTTTACAGTATTTTTCGCATTATATAAAGGCAAACCAAATAACTTATAGTCTTTATTTTCTGCTTTTAATACTTTTTCAACACCGTATTTTTCTGTAATTTGTTCTAAAAATGTTTCTTTCCAACCCTCTTTACCCTCTTTGAAATTACCAGAAGCATCTTCAAATTGACTTCCTTTGGGCTCTATGAATACTTGATAATATAATAATTCTTCTTTGGATGATTTTAGGAATAATAGAAAATCGGGCTGAAAACCTCTTCCTTTTTCAAAGTCATAAATTTTATATACTTCTTCGTTTCTTAATAGAAATACTTTTCCATATTCACTTTCAAAATTAGCCATTGTATCTTTTAGGAAATTAATCAAGTTTCTCTCTTCACTTGTTCCACTAAATCCATTATAGATATACCAATCCTTGTCTTTTAAATCCCTTTCTAAATCTATATTTTCCTGTTCTTCTTCAATAGATTTTTCTTTGTACCAAACATCCATTTCCTTGAATGGTATTGCAACAAATTCTGAACCGATATAAGGATTTGAAATTAGTTGCAATTCTAACGTTACTTTTTCAAAAAAGCGTATTAAGGCACTTAGTTGATTTACATTCACAACATCATCTAAATTATTATAGGTTTTTGGAACAATTAATGTTATTGGAAACAAGCCAAGTAAATCATCTTTCATAATTTCATCAATAGAATTAATATTTAACTCCTCTTTCAATCTATTAAATCTTAATAATGAATTATCTCTTTTGGCAATGCTGTTAATGGCTTTTCTGATGATATGATTTTCAAAATTTTTTAATACTAATGCCAACGTTTTACTATCTGATGTTCCTTGTTTAAAACGGGTTGTATCATTTTCGTTTACTTCAAAATTTACAGTGGTTTCATTAATCTTAAATGTTTCTACTTTATAAAAAAAATCAAAACTATCTTTTACCTCCTTTAAAGTTGATTTTCGTTTGTTTGGATTGGTTAACCGATTGTTGTAATAGAGTTTAATATTGTTATAGAACTCCTTATCGCTATCAATAAAAGTCTGTTTTAGTTGGTATGTTTTTAAAAATTTGTCTTTGTCAGGAAGTAATTCCTGCCTTTTTAATTCGTTTTTTAATTCATTTAAATACTTCTCGTTATTATCACTGTGAAAATAGAACTCCTCTAAAACTCTTAATTCGTGATTGAGCTGATTATCAAACTTTCTTTTGTTTTTTTCTTTTCCCTCAAATTCAAATGGATAATATCGAACACCACGACCAATTAACTGCACTTCAGATGTTGTTGATTTTCCCGCTTTCCTATCACCTTTTTCATCTTTACCTTCATCACGTCCTTCGTACATTCTGACAATATCATATAGATTCAAAACATCCCAACCTTCAGTAAGACGTTGAACAGTAAAAATAGCTCTGATATGATTATTTTTATCTTCAAGACTGTTTAATAATCTTTCGGTTTCGGCTTCGGTTTTCTCTATTGTTTTAGTGCCTTTTTTTGAGTTGGTAATAATACAATTCCGTTCTACAAATGCGCCTTGAAGATAGGTTATGATATTACTTGAAGTAAGTTTATTTTCAAGCATATAGCGTTTAATATCAATAATTCTACTTTGACCTTTCTTGTACAATTCAGTAATATTGAAAAGTGCTTCTTCGTCAAATTCATTTAAGAAACTAAAATCTTCTCCTTTTAGGTCTTTTATCAGATTTATAAAAAATTCATAATCTTCTTGGGAATTATTCTGTTGCTCTTTGTCAATATACTTGCTTCTAAATAGGATTACAGGCTTGAAGTTAGGGATGTTATATTTTAAAGCGATTTCGTTTCTATACCAATTAAACAATAATGTTTGTAATACTCTTTTGCGCTTGTCAAATGAGCTTGAAACAAGGTTTATTTCTTTGGTATAACCTGCTTTTAGAAAGTCTTTTAAATCAAATTTATGAATTGTTTTCGGAACGTATTTTTTCTTCACCTCTTCATTGTCCGGAACGGTTGCCGTAAACTCTATTAATGCATTATGGTTTGGGGAAGTATTGATTTTTTTACCTTTATTTAATAGCAATTCAATAACGGTATGCTCCCAACTTTTTTCTATTTGGTCTTGACTTGCTTTTTCTGATAAAGCTGTGATTATTTCTAATTCTTCTTGAACTGCTCCTTTTTTCTTTTTGGTTGTTGCATTCAAGTGATGAGCTTCGTCACCAAGCATTATAATATCGTCTTTTTGCAATTGCTCCAAGAAAATACTATCTTCTTTTACTTTATAAACCGAATTATGTAAACCGTGAATGGTAGTAAAAAGGATTTGAATATCTTCGTCGTAGTTAGAAAATGAATCAACTTTTTTGATGTTTACTATTTTATCATCGACAACAATGTTTTGTTGGAATAAATACTTATTGTGCAAAGGATTGGTAAGATTGTCTTCGGTCTTACCAACAATATTATTTTGGTTTACAAAAAAGATAAACTTGTTTTTACCTTGTTTGTAATAATATAAAATCACGGCAGCCATCAGCAAGGTTTTCCCTGTTCCGGTTGCCATATTAAAAAGTAAATGGGTAGGATTATTGTCTTCTTCAACTTGTTTTATATCTTGATAAAGCAAAAAATTAAGCAACGCCTTTTGTTGCCAATCGAATAACTCAAACCTTAGATTATCTTTAATGTAATCAGGAATTTTAGGTTTTCTAATATCTAAATCAAAGGCTTTAGATATTAGTTCTTCAAAAAGATATTTAATGGGAAATAAACTCATTATTTTGTCTTCTAATTTAGGTTGTAAATGATATTATGTTCTAGCTTATATCTTTGTCAAAGTTTAGAACTTTGACAAAGATTATATTTGATAAAAATCTTTTGTTAATGCAATATCTGCCACACTCAAAGCATAACGACTGTCTTCCATATCAGAAACATTTACATAGAGTTGATTTAAATCGAGCATTTTGATAAACATTTCTTTTTGCTTGTCTAATGACAGTTTTTTGAAGTTTTCTTCTTTGCAAATTACTTCTCTAAACTCTTTTACTTTTACATTATAATGCAAGAAATATTTATCACACATTTCTTCAAAATAGCCAACCAATTCCTCATAACTTTTGCATCCTTGAATATGTTCTATGGCTGTTTGATTGTTTTTTGCCAATTCTAAATAGACGAATGAACCTTTTACATTATTCTCTATTACTTTTAAAATTCTATTTGAAGTAATATTTTGTGCATAATCCATCTGCTCTATCATTATAAATTTTCTATCTCCACCGTCTTCTTCATTTAATTCTAAAACAGCGTGAGCTGTTGAACCACTACCAGCGTGAAAATCTAATATAATATCATTTTTATTTGCACCTATACGAATTAAGTGTTTCAATAATGGTACTGATTTAGAGAAGTCAAAAGCCCTATATCCCAAAAGTTTCTCCAATGCAATAGCAGCTTGTTGATTTGTACCGTATTCTTTATCAATCCAATCACTTGGAATTTGTCCTTTAGAATTTTCTAAATAAATTTTACCATAAGGTTGTTCATCACCTCCAGAAGTCCAATATATTCCATTAGAGTTTCTTAATTCTTCAAATTTCTTTTCATTAACCATCCAAGGTCCGTTTAACTTAGTACCAGAAGGAGTTATTATTTCATAATTATTAGTACCTCTTGTTTTGTGTAATAAAATTGCTCTTCTAAACTTTCCATTTTCATCACTATACCTGTATTCTTTTATAGCCTTATCAGTTAGAGGTATCTTATTTAAAGTAATGGTTTTAGATTTTGAATATAGCAGTATGTATTCCTTTACTCTCGCAATATTACCAATGTTTGCTTGGTTGTCAGTTTTTCTGTAAGCAATGCAACTTAAAAAATTCTCTCTTTTATAAATTTCATCTAAAAGAATTTTCAAATATGCCTGCTCATTATCATCACATTGAACGAATATTATTCCATCTTCTGTTAATAATTCAAGGGATGTAATTAATCGATTACGCATAAATGTTAACCAAATTGAATGATTAAAACTATCATTATATGCAAAACTATCATTGCCAGTGTTGTATGGTGGATCTATGTAAATCAATTTTATTTTACCAACAAATTCTTTCTTTAAGGAATGTAACGCCAAAAGATTATTTCCTTTAATGATAAGGTTATCTTTAATCGTTCCGTTTTCATATCTTTCAAAAGAAGATAGATTTTCTTCACCGTTAGCAGTATATTTTTTTATGTTGGCAAATGCTTTTGGCTCAAGCAATCTATCAATTTCATCTTTTGCTAAAACTTGATTAAAGAATATTTCTTTTCGTTTGGCTTGCTTTTCTATATAATGCTGATCCTTTTCATCATATTCAAAATAAGTATCTGTTCCTTCTACGGTGCTTTGTCCGCCTTCAAGAACACAGTCTTTATAGGGAAAATCCAATACCACATCGGAATTGTCTTTTAGAAATTTACCATTAGCCGTTAGACCTATTCTATTCTCATATTGGGTATAGGAATTGTCTATTTTATTTTCGTCAAGATAAAACTTGAAATCATTGGTTTTGAAAACATAAACATCTTTGATTTTAAAGAAGAATTTTTCTCTTAATTCTTGGTTTTCTAAAAACAAACCAATTAAGTTTTCATCGGTTTTATCCACTAAATCGTGGATTTTATTGAGCATCAAATCACCTTGATTGTCTAATAAATTTGTATGGTAATTGGATTCTGATTTTAAAACCCTTTCAAGTGTAGCGTATAATTTCATATTTTGTCAAGCGACAAAAAAATAGGCGCAGGCTAATTGCAATGCTCGTATTCTGCGGGATTCGACGCCCGTACCTACAAAGCAAAGCAACGCCCACGCCTACGCGTGAACGTTAGCTTAAACTTCCCTGTAGGTATTTTGAAGTGTCGAATTTTCAGAATACAGGCTTATTCGCTAAACGCTAATTTTATATGTCTTTAATTATTTTTCTATAATTTCGTTTTTTATTGGATAGCAAATATAGGTGTTTAATTTCTATGCTAAATAATATAAGTTCAAAACTTATCACAGCAATAGCTCAATACTATTAAGTTAAAAGATTTTTGAATAAAGAGTAACGATTTCTGATTGCAGATTTTCGACCGAGGTATTAAAATAAAAAATGATGCTCTCTTTATTTGATTACCAATATAAATATTTATGGGTTTACAGAAATCTGAAATCAAAAATCATAAATACGTTACAAACAAACACTTAACTGAAAAATTTACAGGTAATTACAAACAACACCATTTTGAGTAAAGTAATATATATAACCGAAAAAATCTCCATCAAATGAATGATGAGGATTCTTTAATCTTAAAAATAAAAAAACTTCAGCCAGCGTTAGCCAACTGAAGTCTCTTGTACTCAGAGCGGGACTTGAACCCGCACGAACATTGCTGTTCACTGGATTTTAAGTCCAGCGTGTCTACCAATTTCACCATCCGAGCATTTTGTGGTACCTCCAGGGATCGAACCAGGGACACATGGATTTTCAGTCCATTGCTCTACCATCTGAGCTAAGGTACCGGTATACTTTACTTATAATGAAGAAGTATGAATAAAAAACCCCGTTCGTTAGAACAGGGTTTTC
>NZ_SMLG01000013.1 GCF_004349195.1 Flavobacterium rhamnosiphilum | reverse complement strand
AGTTATCGTTCCTTCTTCGGCAACTGAATAAGTGTCGTCAACCGCAACTGGTGCCGTATTTGTTAAGGTTGTAACCCCTAAGGTAAACACTTCTCCATTATTGAAAGTGATATTATTAAAAACTGCTTGACTCCCTGAATAAGAACTAACGCTTTTTTGGGTTATCGTTCCGGTTGTTAAATCACCATCACCATCCGTATCAATAAGCAATACCAGACTGGAAGCGGTAGCTCCAGTAAGCGTTATGCCTGTCAAATCAAAATTGAGAGAAACACCGCTAATATTTGTGCCGTCTGTATTACTTAGTTTTGTTTTCCATTCTCTATTTAATCGCGTAGTAATTGAAGTGGGCAATTCTGTAGCTTGCTGAAGAGGTAGTGCTGCACTACCCGTATTATTGGCAAAAAGGATAAATTCCTTATCGCCGTTTATGGCCAAACGAGCAGAATCTAAATTGAGATTGGACAACCCAGTATCTGTAGAAACCGTAAGAACGCTGTTAGCATCAATACTTTTAGAAATGCGCTGATTCAACCCATAAAGATCGTCTCGGCCTAAACTAAAAACATCATATTTATAGGTGGCATCCGAAACCCAAATAACGGTACCTGCAGAATTTACATAATCATAGGAATTATTTCCTATTGCAGCACCCAAAACATCCGTCCCCGATGTTATGGTAACACCATATTTAATTGCCAAATACGATTCTACAGTCTTTCTTTCTGCGTCTGTCAAAACCCTATTATAGACCAACACTTCTGCAATTGAACCATTCAATTTAGCATCCGCATTTGAATCTGCAAATGCCGAAAAATGTTTACCCAATCTGACACTATTAGTTAAAGGCAAACCTGCTCCAGTGGCAGCCGGCGTAATATATTTGGCAGATATATTTACCTCATCCGTTGCTCCATTCGCATACAAACTATAATTTACATCATCATTATTAATAACCTCTCTTTTCAAAACACCTATGGAAGGCAAACCAAGCAACCCAAAATCACCTTGGTTATAATAATCACCATTTGAACCTCCTCCAAAAGAAAGCTTACTTGTATTTGCAATACCAAAAGACATATCTGAATTTGATACTCCCGGGCTTGAAATATCACCACCATACAGTAAACCTTGGTCATATTGAGAACCTCCTGTTCCCGCAGCTTTAAATACCACAAAAATAGTTTGAGATAAAGCTGTCGGGGTATCCATCTGAACTGCATTTCCTAATCCGGCAGCCGCGGCGGCATCAAACTGCATTACAGGGTTGAAATTTATACTGGTCGCCACATCATACTTGTAAGTGGGCATAACAGGCAGTGAAGTTTCTGATTGTCCCGAAACTGCAGTTGCCTGAACACCATTTTGAACCGTACCCGAAGATAAATCATACCAAGTAGTAAGAGTAGTCCCATCTGCCGGAACAGAGGCTGGGGCATTCACTCCTTTATCGGCTTTGAGCCACAAAACATTGTCGCTAGCTACCACCGTTACCGTTACACTTTGACAAGAAGAAGAACATGTCCCATCCTCCCAACGTGCATAATAAGTTGTTGTTATGGTCGGCGAAGCAATAGTCAAAGGATTTCCTGTACCCATTGCCGTTCCGCCACAGCTTGATGTAAACCAAGCAACCTGCGTACCGGAACCTCCGCTTACACTTAAATCAATAGTCCCTGCATCGTCAGAATTGAAATTGTCTCTATTAACGTTTGCAGCTGTAGGCGCTGTAGGTGCTGATATTATTGTAATTGTTTTAGTAGCTGTCAATTGCCCGGTACAACTTGAAGGAGCAACTCCTGTGGCTGTCACATTGAATGTAGTCGTAGCAGAGAGACTACCCGTTGGCAAATTGATAGTACCACCCGTTCCTGCAACTACAGAACCAATATTGGAGTTATTTGCATTATTCCTTAATTGATAATTAAAACCAACTTCAGAAAGGGCAACAGTTATGTTTGTTGAAGTGTTAGCACAAATTGAGGTTGCATCCGAACCTACCGCTAAGGACAAAGTTGGAACAGCATTTACGGTAACGGTTACCGTTTCGTCAAGTGTTTCCGTACAAGAACCAAAAGGAAATTTAATTGCTTTTATAGACAATGTTGCATTTGCAGTAAGTGTGGCAGAAGTTAAAGTAATCGTTCCTCCAGTTCCTAATATAGATGCCCCTGAATTTGCCGAAAGCGTATTATTAAAAATTTGATAAACCACACCCGTTTGAGAAGATTCAACTTGAACATTAGCAACGACACTTCCTGAGCACACGGTTGTGTTATCCGGATTTACCGTTAAAGTTTTTGATGGAGGGCTACAAGTAACGGGGGTTTCATCAGATTTCGGCCCTTCGCAATTTGATCCACTCGTGGCTGTGGCCGTTACTTTTCCTCCTGAATATAATGCATTAGCATAAATTGTTGATATTGTCCAAGAAGTACCTGCAACCACAGCTGTAGCCAAGGTTGTTTCTGCTAAATCAGTATAAACTGGGTAGCCATCGATATATAATTTTATAGTATCCCCATTGGTACCTGTTCCCGAAATGAAAGTTGTGAATTCTACAATTGATGCTGGAGTAATAGTAACAGCATTTGCCGTTTGTGATCCAACCAGAACGCCTGCAGACGCCACACTTTCAGACTCACAATCCGTTGAATTTGTAGCCTTTGCGGTTATTGTAATTCCTGGAGCTATACTAATTCCTGAAACTGTCCATAAACCATTAGAAACAGTTATTGGTGAACCTATTGTAGCTGCACCATTATACAATTGTATAAAAGTCCCGTTTGGTTCTGATGAAGTACCACGAACACTCGTTGTTGTCCCACAATAAGTCCCTGTAATTTCCGGTGCTGTAGATATTCCTCCACTTATTTTAATAGCCGCTGGACTGAGCGATATACATTTTCCAGTTCTAATTGCTTTTACTGTTATTACATCACAAACTTTTAAACTTAAAGATCCTATTGTCCAAGAACCCGATGCATTGGTAGTTGTTGCTCCTACTTGAAAATCATTAACAAATAACATTACAGCTACACCTGATATATTATCTGGCGATGGAACTGAACCTGTGATAGATGTAGTTGAAGGAATTACTGTTGTTATAATACTTGGTGTGGTGGTGGTGTTGGCAACAGTGCAATTAATTCCAATAGAAACCCAAACAGGAGCAGATTCACATTTCCCTGACAATGTTTGTGTTATTTTATAATTCCCATCAGCAAGACATGGCGATCCTGACGTAGAGCTAGTTGTTTGTCCTGAACCTGGATCGCATTTCCATAAATAATTTCCAGCATTATCAACAGTAATAGTATTTGGTGAGCCTGCAGTCCATATATTTCCTCCATTAGGATTAAGGAGAGTATTATTAAAATAAACCTTAATTTGAGCACCTATAACTCCCGTTCCTGTAAACCCTTTATTAACACTTGCTGCTACTGAAGTAGGCATAGGAGTACAAACATCATTAACCGTTGTGGCATTATTACAATTCGTTCCCGACACTACTTCTCCTGTTGCTTGTGCAGTTGCAGAAATCTTGTCACCAATTACAAATGCTGGCGAAATTCCAGTTAATGACCAAGTACCTCCTCCAGTTACAGTAGTTGAACCTATTAAAACTGTATTTTTATAAACTCGAATAGTCGTTCCGTTTGCTTCTGTAGAAGTTCCGTTTACTGTAGTAGCTCCCGGTGACAAAGGCAAAGTTATTACAGGGCAATCTGAAAAAACACACGTAGTGGTAGAACTTGGAGAGCAAGGTGGCTGATTATTTATAACTTCGGTAAAGCAATTTTCTAAACTTCCGCAAGCGGTATCATTTACACCCCCAATATCTGAGGCAGAACTTGGACTACAAATTGTAGACTTATCTGCTGCCATATTATCAACAATAGCATATCGCATTGCAGTATTCTGATTAAATCCAAGTGGTGTTAAATCAGCCCAATCAACATAAAATTCTAAAAAGAAGTTCATAGGATTACATTCAGTAGAAGCTGCAATAGATTTTTGTATTCTATCAACAGGATATGACTTAACAAGGTTCGCTCCGCAAGCAGCTTCCAAGTTATAAATTCTAGCCCCAAATTTCGTAGCTAAAACTATTTCTACTTCAAAGCCTGGATTAGATGGTGTATAAGTTGGGTCAGCATTTGGACCAGTCGATCCAAATTTACCATCAGTATCAATTAAAATGGAATAACTTTTTGCATTTGGCGCAATACTAGCCATTCTAAACCGAAACAACCAGTTTGTTGCATTAGAATAATGAAAAACAGGATCAATACCTCCTGATACCGATTCAACAAAATCAGAGAATCCACAATTAGGACCATTTCTAACATCAGAACTGGGTTCGCTACCTGCAGCAATCAATGTTCTGTAAGTTATTTCGCTATTAATTTTGTCATTCCCCAAAAATCCAGCAGTTGATGTTGAAATATAACCATCATTATTAGGATCCAAGACAGATCGAGAAGCGCCAGTAGCAGGCTCAACAATTAATCCAGGTGTTTGACCACTTACCTTGCTAAAGGATAGGATTAGAAACAGTGCAATAAGCGAAAAATTTTTCATCATTGAAAACTTTGTATTTGTACAGAATAATTTTTTTAACATGTGACTTATAAGGATATATCTAGAGAATTTCATAGGAATACTAACAACCTGAATGCGATGATTAATCAATTGATTTTCAATACAAATTATCCCATAGGGATTATACCTGCAGATTAATGTATAGTTCCTAACGGAACAAAATAATAATCGAATTCAAGTTAATACTGTTAATTAATTTTGGAATCAAAAATAAAAGGGAAAAAATTGGCTAAATAGTCAATTCGGACATTTTTACTGTTTGTTAGATTTACAGTATTTACTTAAAAAAATAAGCGTATCAAAATCGACTTTAATATTTCACAAAACGATAACAATCAACTATTTATACATTTAAAATTAAAAAAACAAATGCGTTAAAAAAGATGATTAAAATCAGAAAAATAATTATTCAAAGTGAAAATAATTGGAATAAAAGCATTCGAAGTAAATAAAAAACGCACTTCAGATGGAAGTTTGCCAAAGCGTTTTTTAAATTTGGAGGCAAACCTACCGGCACAGTCATAACCGGTTACTGTCGCAATATTTTGGATATGGATATCCGAATTTTGAATCAATTGCATGGCCAGAAGCATGTTTTTTTCTTTGTGATATTGCAACATTGAAAAACCAAACACCGCTTTAAAATTTGATTTTAATTTTGTGGGCGAAGTATTTACATCCTTTGCAATACATCCAATCCCTACGAAAGGAAGATGTAAATTATGCAAAATCATTTTCTCGGCCTTGGCAACATTATAATAATCTAAATTGCTTAACGAAACATTATCTAAAATCCGGTTGTCCTCAAAAGAATTATCAAAAAATTCGATAATTAACTTCATACAGTCTTTTTTAAAATTTACACTGTCAAATCCACCTTCACATTCGGGTTCTAAGTTTTTTGTGATTTTTTTTGCCAAATCATGTGCTTTTGGTGCGATGTTTAACCAAGTATAAGAACCTTTTTTACCATTTAAAAACTTTTTGATAGCCTTCCTTTGAGGGATTTTTTTAGAGGAAAGATTTTGATCAGCCCATTTCTTATTGATGGCAAAACTAAAAAACTTACCAGTTGTACCCTTATAAAAATAGGTTGTCACTTCGGTTTCTGGCTTGCTGAAAGTCCAACAAGTACTCAGAAGTCTAACATCGTCAGAATCTTTGAAAGGAAATTTATATTCAAACACAGAAAATGTCAGTAAATAATAGTCACTTGATTGATTATTATCATAACCTGATTTAGCAATTATATTTTCCCTGACGTCCATATCCGTTGCCAAAAGCCAAAAACCCTCTTCAATTTTACGATAACGCATCGTTGCTTCATAAAGAGGAGTATTTAAATAGATACTTTGTTTTGAAGGCACATGATCGGTAATTGGCAATTTTATTATACTGTCCAGCATTACTTCTGGAGAATTGAATAAATAAGGGAATTCAAAAAAACCATCCTTAAGAAGAAACAGATACTTTTGAATGTGTTTAGGCCAATTATCTATGGTCATACTTTTAACAATCTAGTTATTCACTTTAATGAAGAGGTAAAATTCTTTTTTCATATTTCAGTTAAGTCGGGTAATTCAATTTTAAAATTGCCTCTTATACATATCCAATTGATATACAGAAAATTATTTGTTACTAAGTATCAATACGGAAGATTACCCCTGCTTTTTATTTTTGGATGACAACAATTGAAATTAAAACTATTTTTTTTAGAGTAAATTTTATCTAAATACCAATCAATAACCTCTGAAATTTTCGGACACGAAAGTACGAATGAGCAGACATTTCTCTCCATAATATCGACAAAAAACTTGTTTTATCGATAAAATACATAATTGTCAACGTTCAGCGCTTTTTAAGGGATAAAAAAAGATATTTTTTCTTAAAATACAGGCCATATTACACCAAAATTCCAAAAAATACAGGGGTGATGTTTCAATAAAATGACTCCAGATAATTCTGGGTCAGAGCCGAAGATGGCAACAGAAATACTATAAAACTACACGATGATTTAAGTTTGACCGAGTACGAAACAATCGAAGCTTTGAAAGGCTTTTATTAATATGACTATCCGTAACTAATAGCAAACAATACTTTTGCTCACAGATTTAAAAGATTTTCACGGATTTTCCCTAATAAATCTAATTCACTTTTCTCTAATCTGTGGAAATCTTTTAAATCTGTGGCAAAAAACAATGTTAGTCCGCAAAGCGGACAGTCATATTTATTAATAAGAAAATAATACCAAAAAAATAAACACCTATTTTTTGCCACGAATTACACAAATTGCCGCGAATTCCTATTTTAATTTTTTAAAAATTAGTGAAAATTTGTGTAATTCGTGGTTCACTTTTTCAAGGTATTTGTGTCCTGTAAATTTAGTCCGCTTTGCGGACAGTCATAGTACTTACTATTGAATTTCTATTGATTTCAAAAATTCAGATCCTTCAATCATACAATACCCAATTTAAAATAAAAAGTACTTCCCAATCCTAATTCACTTTCAATACCAATAGTTCCTCCTTGCGCCTCAATAAATTCCTTGCTGATGGCTAAGCCCAATCCAGTACCAGATTTATGGCTGCCGGGAACCTGAAAATACTTATCGAAAATTTTAGTTTTATAACGGCTGTCAATTCCTTTTCCGGTATCAATCACTTGAAAAGCAATCTGATTATTTTCTTTTTTCAATTGTACCGTAATACTGCTATTTTCAGAAGAATACCGAATAGCATTGGTTAGAAAATTGATTAAAACCCAAGCCGTCTTTTCACTGTCAGCCTTCACTTCCGGCAAATTATGCTCCGCTTCAATCCGCAATTCAATTTGCTTTTGTTCGGCTTGCACTTTTATCGCTTCAATGGCATAATTTATAATCTCATACGGATTACTTTTTTCCATATTCAACTGAATATTTCCGGTTTCCAGTTGTGATAATTCCAGTAATTCCCCTGTGATTTTAAGCAATCGCTGGCTGTCCTCTTTGATGCCGTCAATAAGCTGTTTTTGGTCGGTATTGATACTTCCTGTTGCTGGTTTTTCAAGCAATTGCAAACTCATTTTAATCGAAGCGATTGGGGTTTTCAACTCATGTGAAACGGTGGCAATGAAATTAGTTTTAGCAAAATCCAATTCTTTAAAAACAGTAATATTTCTTAAAATAATCACATCACCAATAATGATGGTTTGGTCTTCACCCGTTGGTTTTATAGTAATTGTTACCGTTTCTTTTTCGAAATAACTTTCCTTTCCATCGGCAAAAATTTTCATCGGAAGTGGTTTCTGTCCCGAAGTTTCGGGATCATTTGATAAATTATTTACAATTAAGGATTTCATCAAATCATTTGTTAATGCTAAAGTTGAAGCCAATTTTCCGATAGCTTCTTCCGATTTTAAACCCATAATTTTCAATGCTTCATCATTCGCAAACAAAATTACACCTTGATTATCCAAACCAATAATCGGGTCGTGCATATTGTTAATCAACGTTTCCAATCGTTTCTTTTCAAAGGACAGCTTATGCAGATTGCTATTGCTGTATTCCTCGAGTTTTTGTGCCATTGTATTGAACGATTTGGCCAAATCGCCATACTCGTTATGATTCATAAAATGCACGCGTTCCGAATAGTTTTTATTGGCAATTTCTTTGATACTTCCAGTAAGTTCTTTTATGGGATTGGCAATATTATTGGGCAAATTCACTAATAAATTGAACGCAATCAAGAAGCAAAGCGTACCTGTAATGGCAATCCATAAATTAGCGGTTTCTGCGGTATGTGAAGCAATATCGCTTTTCTCTTTAATGGCAATCATGTTCAATTTCATGATTTCGAAAATGTCCTGACGGATTTGGTTTTTTATAGTTTCATCAGTCCTGTTTTTTTCTAAAAAATCAAAACTTTTTTGCAAATTATACGTCACTTTATCTTCGCCAATCTCCGTAATATTGGCAATCTGATTCTTAAGATTCGTTTCAAAAACAACAATTGCTTTTTCTTCATCGACATTAATTTCATCTAATGAAAGGAGCATGTTCCGAGAATATTCGAGCGTATTGTAATTCGCTTTCAGAATATTTTCGGTGTCTTTTTTTATCGAAAAAATATAAAACGCAGCCACTAATGACAGAATAATTATCATTAGAAAAAGTAAGCCAACGCCCAAGTTTAATTTGGTTTTAATTCTCATATTGTCATTGCGAGGAACGAAGCAATCTCATCCTCTTTTATTTAATTAGTTACTTAATTGTCCCGAATTAGCACGATTTTTTTTAAAATTAAACATTAAAATTCGTGCAAAATTTGTGTAATTCGTGGCTAATTTTTTTACTTAATAAGCACAATCCTAAATTTTAAAAAATTTCGAATCTGCGGCTATATTATTTTTACGACAGAATCACTAAATCAACATTCGATAATGAAAGACTATTCAATAAGCGTCTGAAAATCGTTGTTGACAAAATTACTTTAAATAAATTGAAGTGCGGTTTTCCGATGCAAACCGTTGTAATGTTTTTTTGTTCCACAATTTTCAGCATGGCATCTGTAATATTAGAATTTTGAATTTTAATCACTTCTGCTCCAAGTTGAGTGGCTAATTTGAAATTATTGATTAAATGGCGTTGCTTGTCCAATGCAATTTTATCGCTGCTTTCTTTTGGTGTTTCCACATACAAAACATACCAATTACAGTTGTAATAACTGGCCAAACGAGCCGCTTTTCTAATTACAATTTTAGCCGTTTTATCATTGCTGCTAATGCAAGCCAACAGTTTTTCATGTCGCAAAGCACTATTTTTCGGAACTTCATTCTCTACTTTTCTAAGCACTTGACCCGCAACTTCTTTCAACGCTAATTCCCGCAATTGTAAAATTTGATCTGATTTAAAAAAGTTATTCAAAGCCGTCTGAATTTTATCTGCGGTATAAATTTTCCCTTCTTTCAAACGTGCAATCAAATCCTCCGAGGTCAAATCAATATTCACCACCTCATCGGCCAATCGCAGTACATTATCCGGAACTCGCTCCTGAACATCAACATTGGTAATACGCTTTACGTCTTCATTCAAACTTTCAATATGCTGGATATTCACTGCCGAAATCACATTAATTCCCGCTTCCAAAATCTCCAAAACGTCCTGCCAACGTTTCTCATTTTTGCTTCCCTCAATATTCGTATGCGCCAATTCATCAACAATAACCACTTCAGGACGCAAATTGATAATGGCTTGCACATCCATTTCCTCGAGTTGTTTGCCTTTATAGAAAAGCGTACGTCTTGGAATAACGGGTAAACCTTCTAACAGTTCATGAGTTTCTTTGCGAAAATGCGTTTCGATATACCCAATTTTTACATCAATACCTTTTTTCAATAAAGTATGTGCTTCCTGCAGCATCCGAAACGTTTTGCCCACACCGGCACTCATCCCAATGTAGATTTTAAACTTTCCTTTGCGTGATTTTTGGATTAAATCCAGAAAGTGCTTGACGTTATTTTCTTTTTCTTGTTCCATTGTCATTGCTTTATAGAATTGACAATTGATAATAGGCAATTTGCAATTGACAAAATCTCACAAGCTAATTACCTATTATCATTGACTAATGCATATTGAATATTGCTTATTGCAAATTGCCTATTGTCTATTGTCTATTGTCTATTGCTTATTGCCTATTAAAACGAAATCGCTAATGAAGTCGTCAAAAATAAATTCTCATTACTGGGCAAATTATCTTTCAAAAATACCGCATCCTTACTATTCAAATTTCTGGCTTCTACTCTGAACATTAAATTTTCAGTAACTAAATAATCAAAATTAGCCGAAAAACCATAGGTTTTAAATCCGTTTTCAGTTCCAGTCGCGATAATTACCCCTTTCTCATCTTGGTAATACTCGCCTCTTGCCGCCAGCTGAATTTTAGCAGTCGGTTTGTATTGCGCCATCAAAATTGGAGAAAACCAAATGTCATAATTGTCACTTTTATGGACTGATTGTTGCGAACCTATATCAAAACCAGCAATTACGCTTGTTTTTTCAGTCACTTTAAATTGTCCGTAAAAATTATTGAAATAACGCCATTTTCTATCATTATCCGGTTGTTCGTTCCCAATGTAAGTACTCCAATTCAATGCGATTGAAGACGATGGTTTGAAAGTCACTTGTGTTCCAAAAGCAGGTGTTTGATTGCCCTCAACTTTCTGGATGCGTTGCCAGCCGTTCAAATACATCGCAGCCAAATACCATTTTTCGCTTTTTGAAGTATAGCCAATTTTCACTCCCGTTTCATAATACGGAGAATTGTCCGCCAAAATACTTCTGGTCAAAGTCATACAATCTTTACCAATCGCACTTTCAAAACCAATATGCGAGGGCATAATTCCCGCATCAACCCATAGATTATGATTTTTGGAAATTTTTACACCAATGTTTGCCTCATACACATTTTGCAATAAATCCTGTTCCGCTGCCAAATTATATTCAGCATAGGTTCCCGCCATAAGTGCAAAGTTTCCACGAATATTATCCTTTACATAATTCACTTTTACTAAACCTAAATTCAGATTCAATTCATTATGCTTGTTATGACTATAAATAAATCCCGGTCGTACATGATTATCTGGATTCCCAAAATCATAACTATAATAGGTCTCAACATATCCCGAAAACGTGAAGGAACTTTTTGACTCTTCTTGAGCATTAACTGTTGTAAATCCGAAAGCTATTAAAGCTGTAACTATTATTTTTTTCATTTTATTATTTTTATTAGGAGCTAATCCAGCTATTCGTTTCAATATTTTGTGTTCGCAAAAAAGCGAACACAAAAGGATTTCCACTGCTATCTGGGCTAGGGCATCTTCGTTTTTAAAGACCTTTTTTTTAAATTCTTAGCACTTATTGTTTGAAATTGATATTACTATTCATATTGATATTGACATTGATATTGACATTGATATTGCCATTACTATTGACATTGCCATTGAAATTGATATTGACATTGCTATTGACATTGATATTGACATTGATATTGACATTGCCATTGCCATTGAAATTGATATTGCCATTGCTATTATTTCTATTTCAACGCATCCAAAGCCACATTCAACTCCAGAACATTCACAGTTGCTGTTCCGATTAATGATGGTTTATTAATTTTGGTTTCCACCAAAGCTTTTACTTTATCTTCCGATAATTTGCGTGCTGTAGCCACACGTTTCACCTGAATCAGCGCCCCTTCCGGAGAAATATTCGGATCTAAACCACTCCCCGAAGCCGTCACCATATCTGAAGGAATGGCTCCTTTTTTCAAATACGGATGCACAATCAAAAAGGTGTCAATCCTTTTTTGAACCAAAGCCAAATAATCCGCATTGCTTGGTCCTTTGTTGCTTCCTCCACTTCCCGCCGCATTATAATCCACCGCTGAAGGTCGTCCCCAAAAGTAATTGGATTTATCGAATTTCTGTCCAATTTTTTGATACCCAACCACTTTTCCGTTAACGGAAATGGTTTCTCCTTTTCCTTTGTTTGGAGCAAACTGCGCAATTCCAAAAATCGCCATTGGATAGATGATGGCAAAGAGTACAACTATAAATAGTGTAAATTTTAATATTGAAAATATATTTTTCATTTTTTTTGTTTTTTTTCCTCACCCCAGCCCTCTCCACACGAGCGACAGCGAACTGGCGAAGCAAAGGAGAGGGAGAAAATGCGGAAGTTTTTACTCTTTATTTCGTTTGTTAATTTTTAGCGTTTATTTTTTACAGCTCTATTTTTTAGTTTCGGCTCCCTCTCCTTTGGAGAGGGTTGGGGTGAGGATTACATAAATAAAGCCACAATCAAATCGATTAATTTGATTCCGATAAAAGGAACAATCAACCCACCCAAACCATAAATCAACAGGTTTCGTTTCAAGATGGCACTTGCTCCGATTGGTTTATAATCAACACCTCTTAGAGCCAGCGGAATCAATATCGGAATGATAATTGCATTAAAGATCACCGCCGATAAAATGGCACTTTCCGGACTGTGTAAACGCATGATATTTAAACCTTCGAGAGCTGGAATCGCCGTAATGAAAAGCGCAGGAACAATGGCAAAATATTTAGCAACATCATTCGCAATCGAGAACGTGGTAAGCGTTCCTCTGGTCATTAACAATTGTTTTCCAATTTCGATAATCTCAATTAACTTGGTTGGGTCATTGTCTAGATCGACCATGTTACCAGCTTCTTTTGCAGCTTGCGTTCCGCTGTTCATAGCAACACCAACATCGGCTTGTGCAAGAGCGGGAGCATCATTCGTACCATCACCCATCATCGCCACGAGTTTACCGTTTTGTTGCTCATTCTTGATGTAATTCATTTTATCCTCAGGTTTGGCTTCGGCAATAAAATCATCCACACCGGCAGCTTCTGCAATAAATTTGGCTGTCAAAGGATTATCTCCAGTAACCATCACGGTTTTGACCCCCATTTTTCGCAAACGGTCAAAACGTTCTTTCATTCCCGTTTTGATGATATCCTGTAATTCGATAACTCCTTGAACTTCGTTGTTTTTTATGACTACCAAAGGCGTTCCTCCTTTTGAAGAAATAGCAATAACTCTTTCGGCTATATCTTCCGGAAAAATATTTCCCGCCTGAAGCGCAATGTTTTTTGCTGCATCTTGAGCACCTTTTCTGATGTTCGTCCCGTCTTTCAAAACAACTCCACTGGTTCTGGTTTCGGCAGTGAATTTGATTAAAGTTGCCCCTTCAATAGATAATTTTTGAGCTACTTCAATTCCAGCCAATTCTACAATACTTTTTCCTTCTGGAGTATCATCTGCCAGTGAACTTAGCACCGCTGACTTGATGAAATCTTCTTGCGAAATTCCTTTTGCAGGATAAAAATTAGTTGCTTTTCTGTTTCCAATAGTGATTGTTCCTGTTTTATCCAAAAGCAATACATCAATATCACCAGCAGTTTCTACCGCTTTCCCTGATTTAGTAATTACATTGGCACGCAATGCTCTGTCCATTCCTGCAATTCCAATAGCAGATAATAAACCACCAATAGTTGTTGGAATTAAACATACAAAAAGAGAAATGAAAGCTGCGATTGTAATTGGCGCATTCGCATAATCCGCAAACGGTTTCAACGTCACACAAACAATCACGAAAATTAAAGTAAAGGCTGCCAACAAAATAGTTAATGCAATTTCATTTGGTGTTTTCTGACGGCTTGCTCCTTCTACCAAAGCAATCATTTTATCCAGAAAGCTTTCGCCGGGTTCGTTAGTCACGATAACTTTAATTTTATCCGACAATACTTTTGTGCCTCCAGTAACCGATGATTTATCACCACCAGATTCACGAATTACAGGAGCGCTTTCTCCAGTAATAGCACTTTCATCAATCGTTGCCAAACCTTCGATAATTTCACCATCGGTGGCTATTAAATCGCCTGCTTCACAAATAAAAACATCTCCTTTTTTCAATTCTGAAGAACTGATGTTTTTGATCTCACCGTTAGATAAAACTTGTCTTGCTGGAGTTTCTTCACGTGTTTTTCTTAAACTGTCCGCTTGAGCTTTTCCACGAGCTTCCGCAATGGCTTCCGCAAAATTGGCAAACAAAAGCGTTGCTAACAAAATTAAGAATACGATGAAATTGTAAATAAAACTACCTTGATCCTGTGCGCCAAATAAAATGGCAATACACACAGCAAACATAATGGCAGTCCCGATTTCTACGGTAAACATTACCGGATTTTTGAACATTATTTTCGGGTTAAGCTTCACAAAAGATTGTACTAAGGCATCTTTTACTTGCTTACTTTCAAATAATGAGTTGGATTTATTTTTAGTCATTTTTTATATTATTTTAATGTAAAGTACTCCGCTAAAGGTCCAAGTGCCAGTGCTGGAAAGAAAGACAAAGCAGCTATAATTGCAATTACTGCAAAAACCATCACTCCAAAAATGGTAGTATCTGTTTTTAAAGTTCCTGCACTTTCTGGAATGTATTTTTTATTGGCTAATAATCCTGCGATAGCCAATGGCCCGATAATAGGAAGGAAACGACTCAATAGCAACACAATTCCGGTGGTAATATTCCAAAACGGATTGTTGTCCCCTAAACCTTCAAAACCAGAACCATTATTGGCTGCACTCGAAGTATATTCATATAACATTTCCGTAAATCCGTGATGACCGGGATTGTTGAGCCAACCAGTTGCGTTTCCGCTAAACCAATAACCCATTGCCGTATCATTCGCAGCAAAATAGGAAGCCAAAGCTGTTCCTGACAATATCAATAATGGATGAAGAATTGCAATAAAGGCAGCAATTTTTACTTCACGGGCTTCAATTTTCTTCCCTAAAAATTCTGGTGTTCGACCCACCATTAAACCCGAAATAAAAACGGCGAGAATAATAAATATATAAAAGTTCAAGAAACCAACTCCGCAACCGCCATAAAATGCGTTGACCATCATGGCCAGTAATTCCATAGATCCAGAGACAGGCATCGAACTATCGTGCATACTATTAACCGATCCTGTAGAAATTACCGTTGTGGCGATACTCCAAAACCCAGTAACGGCGGGACCAAAACGAACTTCCTTGCCTTCCATGGCTCCCGTAGCTTGGGTAATTCCCATTCTTTCGATAGCTGGATTTCCGTTGAGTTCACTGATAACTGTTGGTATTACTAAAAGCAAGAAACCAACGGTCATTACACCAAAAATCACGTACGAGAATTTTCTTTTCTTTAAATAAAAACCCAAAGCAAAAATCATCGAAAAAGGGATAATCAATTGTGCCCACAATTCAACCGCATTGCTAAAATAAGTTGGATTCTCTAAAGGATGAGCAGAGTTTGCTCCAAAAAAACCACCACCATTGGTTCCTATATGCTTGATAGCAATAAATGCAGCTGCTGGTCCACGGGAAACTTCTACTGAATCTCCTTGTAAAGTAGTTATGGCATCTTTTCCTTCAAATGTCATTGGTGTTCCGTTAAACAACAGCGCCACAGCTACAACAGCTGAAAGTGGCAATAAAATACGGGTGCAACTTTTGATAAAATAATTGTAAAAATTCCCCAATTTATCGGTTGTTCTCTCCCTCATGGCGGCAAAAACCATTGCTGCTGCTGCCATTCCGACACCGGCAGAAACAAATTGCAGGAACATTAAAAACATTTGCGACAAATAAGAAACTCCACTTTCACCTGAATAATGCTGTAAATTGCAATTTACCACAAACGAAATGGCAGTATTAAATGCCAAATCGGGTGACATAGATGGGTTATTATCTGGATTTAAAGGCATTGAACCTTGAAACAATAAAATAAAAAAGCAAAGAAAGAACCAAACCATATTTACACTCAAAAGTGCTTTTAGATGTTGCTTCCAGTTCATTTCTTCAGTTGCATTGATGCCACTGATTTTAAAAATAAATTTTTCAATTGGATTGAAAATCGGGTCAAGTAACGTTTTATCGTTTGAATAGATTTTAGCAATATATCTTCCCAAAGGAATTGCTAAAACTATCGAAACGATAAAAATACTGATGACACCAAATAACTCTGTATTCATTTTTTTAGATTGTTAGATTGTTGGATTATTAGATGTTTAGAAAATTAGATTATTAGATGTTTGGACATTATATATTGAACCTTTAAGATCTATCCCAAAGTTTCAGGACTAATAGTTTAATTTTCTAAACATCTAATAATCTATTTTTCGGGCTTAAAATTTTTCGGGTTTGATTAAGACATAAACCAAATAGCCGAAAACGGCAAGTGCGACAAGAAATAGTGCGATCATAATTTAGATTTTTTCAAAGAATTCGACGGATTTAAAACAAATCGCAAAGAGCAAAGCTCCTAAAGCGAGTAAAAGAATGGTGACTAACATAGATTATTGGTGTTTTAGATTTTAGCCCTTCGACTGCGCTCAGGGTGACATATTAGAATTTAGATTTATACTCCCGAAGCGTTGATTTGTTTGATGTATTCTGCCTTCAATGATTTTGGAAACAGATTGGAAATACTGCAATGACGCAGTTCCATAAAAGAGGAAACCGAAAAAACGTAGACATTCGAAATGGCAATCTTAGTTTCGTTGCTTCCTGTTTCGAATAATCGTTCCGCTAGTGCCAAACATTTTTTTGCCCGATTTATATTTCCACTAATGATTGCCGTTTTTGTGATTTCGGCAAAGCGTTCTGCTTGTTTGTAAATCGTAGTGACTTGATTTTTCATAAGGATGATTTTTTATGTTCTTCATCGCTTATGCCAAAATGCATTCCAAGAAATCACAGCCACACATAAAGCACCATCAATTAATGACTTATGTATTTTTCGTGAAAACATGGCATAAAAAAAGCCTATCAAAATGATAGGCTTTTCTCGTTTTGATACCCTTTTCAGGCTTCAAAACCCCGAAAGGGTATGATTATAAATTACTGAATATTGTATTCGTCTAATTTTCTATAAAGCGTTGCAACTCCAATTTCTAATAAGCGTGCTGTCTCTGCTTTATTCCCTTTGGTGTAATTTAATACTTTTTGAATGTGGAGTTTTTCAATACTTTGCATCGAAAAAGCAGATATTATTTTAGTGCTTTTTTCAATTGGATGCTGCATTTCATAAGGTAAAATAGCAGCAGTAAGTATTTCTCCGTTTACCAAAATTACAGATCGCTCAATTATATTTTTTAATTCTCTGATATTTCCAGGCCAATGATAAGTTTCTAATTTATGCAGAAAATCGGGATCAATTGTCAATGTTTGCTTGTTTGTTTTAGCTGAAAATTGTGCCACAAAATAATGTGCCAATGGAGTAATATCTTTTATTCTTTCCCGTAATGGCGGAATTGTAATCTCAAAAATATTCAACCTGAAATACAAGTCCGAACGAAAACGATGTTCTTCACTTTCCGTTTTTAAATTTCTGTTGGTCGCTGCAATTAAACGAAAGTTAGATTTTTTTGGTGTGGAATCCCCAACAGGAATATATTCGTTGGTTTCTAAAACACGTAACAATTTAGCTTGCAACTCTATTGGCATTTCACCGATTTCATCCAGAAATAAAGTTCCGCCACTCGCCTCTTCGATAAATCCTTTTCTGTCTTTTAAAGCTCCGGTGAAAGCGCCTTGTTTGTGTCCGAACAATTCACTTTCCAAAATTTCCTTGCTGAAAGTACTGCAATTTAAAGCTACAAATGATTTCCCAACACGGTTACTGTTTTCATGAATGGCTTGCGCAAAAACTTCTTTTCCGGTTCCGGTTTCTCCTGTCAAAAGCACAGTAGAATCTGTTTTGGATACTTTTTTGGCCAAATCAATTACTTGTTCCAATCCTTTAGATTTTCCAATAATAGTATCAAAGGAATATTTATCGGATATTCGTTTTTCGAGCTGTTTGACTTTTTTTAATAGTTGTACTTTTTCCAGTGCTTTGTATAACAACGGGATAATTTTATCATTGTCGTCGCCTTTAACAATATAATCAAAAGCTCCGTTTTTCATGGCTTGAACACCATCGGAAATTTTGCCGAAGGCAGTTAATAAAATAACTTCTGTTAGAGGAAAAGCCGTTTTTATTTTTTGAACAAAATCAACACCATTGCCATCAGGAAGTTTGACATCACATAGTACCACATCAATATCATTATGTTCCAATTTCTTGAAACCTGATTTTAAATCGGATGCTTCGAGAACTTCAAAACCCTCAGATTTTACTATTCTTGCCAGAAGTCCACGAAGTTTTTCTTCGTCGTCAATAATGAGTATGTTTTTCAAAATGTTATAGATGAAATTTTAGATTACAAAATTACATTTTTTACTTCTTTAGAATGAATATATGTAATATAAATTTTACAGCTAAAATAACAGATAGCATCCTAAAGTCGTAAGTCCTAAAGTTTTAAAATCATAAAGGCCAATGTATCTTAATTTTTTTGATTTTAAGCTTTCAATAAATGGGTATTACACCGCAAAAATAACCTTCTTGAAGACAACAAAATGTAGAACATTATCAAAGTTCATGTAGAACTTGTTCTACAACTACAAAGAAAAACCCGCTCTGGGAGGAGCGGGTTCACTTAAAAAATAATTATTTTTTCTTATTTAGAAAACTCTAAACCTTTTAATTTGTTCCAACCTCCACGAGTGAAATCAGGGATTTCAACAGGAGTTGAATTATTATCAAGAGAAATTTCCGTTAATGGAACAAGACAAGACCATTCCGCCAAGTCATAAACGTCCATGTCAAGTGGAAGTCCATTTTGTAGACAATAGATCAAACGGTAATCCATTATGAAGTCCATACCGCCGTGACCACCAACCTTTTTCGCTTTTTCTTCGATTCCTTTTACAATCGGATGCTTGTATTTTTCCATTAATGCTTTTTTCACGTCTTCAGGTACAAACTTGTGTGCACTCAAGTTTTCATGATTTGGAGCAATATCTGACCCAATTGCTTTTGAATCCAATGCATACCCCTCAACTGGATATTTGTTTGCAAAACCTTTTGTTCCGCTAACTTGATACATACGGCTGTAAGGACGAGGAGAAGTTACATCATGTTGGATTTGGATTGTTTTTCCTTTTTCCGTGCGAATCATGGTCATCGTATGATCCCCGTTTCTAAAATCTTTTACTTCTATTCCAGATTTTTCTTTAATATATGCCGGATTACCAACTGCTTTAGTATCCATAGAAACCAAATAATTCATCTTGTCTCCACGGTGGATATTCAATGCTTGGCAAGCAGGTCCCATCCCGTGCGTCGGATAAATATCTCCACGGTGTTTTTTGTTGTAATCCATACGCCAGTTGTTCCAATACTCTCCCCAGAAAGGTTGAAGTCCGTGGATATAAGATCCTTCGGCGTGAAGAATTTCTCCAAATAATCCCTGTTGAACCATATTCAATGTGGTCAATTCAAAGAAATCGTACACGCAATTCTCCAATTGCATACAATGTTTACGTGTTTTTTCGGAGGTATTAACCAAGTCCCAAATTTCTTCCATAGTCATTGCTCCTGGAACTTCAATAGCTACATTTTTACCATCTTTCATGGCTTGAACGCCAATTTTCGCATGGTTTTTCCAATCTGTTGCTACATATACAAGATCCACATTAGGAAGAGCAGTTACTTTTCTCCAGGCATTTTCATCCCCAAAAAACTCTTTCGCTTTAGGAAGTCCTGCTTTGGTAAGAATTTCATTTGCCGATTTAGTGTTGGTTTCCAACATATCACACAACGCAACAATCTCAACTCCCGGAATATGTGTCATTCGTTCTACTGCACCCGGACCACGCATACCTAAACCTATGAACGCAATACGAACAGTAGGAATTGGAGCTGTTGCAAGACGTAAAACATCTTTTTGTCCCTTAGCTCGAGCGGGAGCGGGAGTTTTAATCATTTGAGCCGATACATTTGCCCATCCTAGAAAAAGAAAGGAAATAAGTAGTAATTTAAAAATACTAGTTTTCATAATTGAATTAATTTAATTTAAAAAAAAATGGAAGATAATCTCTTTGTTAATTATCTAATTTTAGGTTTATATATTTTTGACAGCATTTAATTTTTCAACGATTTGATTTAAGGTAATTTATTAAAATCTATATTAGGTTTATTATTGCTTAAAGGTCTTGTGAAAATACTTTGAGACTTAGTATAATTATTAAAGAAACCTCCATTTTTCAAGTAGAATGAATCATGGTCCAGACCGCCTGAATAATCCATGCGATAGCCTTTATTACCCGTGTTGTCTGTTGTGAATTTAACCGAATTTAATTCGACCCAATTCCCTTTATCATCACAATACCACTGATTATTGAATAATACTTTTCGGGATAAATCACCTTGCTCCGGGACGAAATTTTCTAAGAAAGAATGAAAACGCTTTAAATACGTATTAGTCTGCGGACGATTGAAACTCGCTATTAATAACCATTTTTCTAATTCTGGAGCAAAAAAGTAGGCAGTATAAGTGGTCGTGTTGTCTTTTTGTGGCGCACCATGAAGTAGAAATTTATAGGTATTTCCAGCAATCCAATTGTATCTCAAATAACTTTGCCCTCCGGAACCTTCATTGCCAAATTCACCTGTCGTTACGTTTTCCCCTTTTTTTAACATTTTGATTTTATGAGAATCAGGAATGCTTTTTGGGTTATCGGTTTCAAAAGGACTCCATACAGAGAACAAGATTCTACGTTCTTTGCTGGAATTAGCTTGAATCCCAAAGTAGCCTTCGCCAAAACCGTTTGCCATATAATAGGATCCTATAATATCTTGACCCACTGGTACCGTAAGTTCATTATAATACCATTCGGCGTTTACTTTTTCAGGCACTTGATAGTTTAAATGGACTGAAGGACCGCGTCTGCCCCAATGATAAAAATTCCCTTCGTTGTTAGGAACCAGTGCTATTTTTCCTTTAAAATCAGCACTGCTAACCGTTAATCTGGAAATAGATGGAAAGGTATTTCCAGTCTTGTTGATTCCTTTTATTTTTATGGCAATATAACCCGTATCTGCGATTTTCCAGTTTCCTACCAGAAGTTGTTGTTTTGTTTTATTGAATGTAACTCTTTTGGATTCGTTATTAATTGTAAATTCTACAACTGATTTTCCGGAAATTATAGTCGATTTATCTGTTCCAATTTCGAATGAACCTGGTTTGGAAATTCGGAAGTAAGCCGTAAAATACTCTTCAGGATTTGTCCAGTTTTCGATTCCATTATTTGTAATTGTTTTGCTTCCATCAAGATGAAAGGAGCTGTAGGCATTGCCTGCAAGAGGTAATGAAAATTCAACTTTTGAATCTTGGGCAGTTAATGCAGTACTAAGAAAAACCAGCATAAAGAAAGAAAAAATAGCTTTTGAATATTTCATTTAGATTAAATTAGTTTTTTAAAAAATTAAGGTAATTTGAACGTTACCCGATTATTAGTTATATGATTGATATGTAAATCATTATTAAGAAGCCGTTTATTTATTACTATTGGACCTTAATTCACATTGATTATTAGCTTTTCGTTTACTTTCCATTCACCACTATTAATAGTAACTACACCATTTCTGTCTGAAGGGTTAAAACTCCAATCTGTTAAATTTTTTTAGTAGCGGTGTTATATGTTTTTTAGTGTCCTCGTCCAATGTTGTTAACGCTTTATCAGCTTCATCAGATGCTAATTTTGTTAATCCGAATATACCAGCAGCAATTACATTATAAGAGCGGTTTTTAACACTTTCCTGCATTAACTCTTTATAAATAGTGTCGCCAGTAGATGCCAATTTCATAATTGCAACGGCCCTGGCAGTTGTGTTTTTATCATTTTTGGATATGTTGAGTAAACTTTTCAATGCAGCATCTTTTATTTGACTATCGCCTAAATCAATTGCTTTAATACTAAGTGTTCGCAAGTCATCTTGCTGATCTCCTAAGCCAGCCAATAGTACAAGTTGGGCATCATGACTTTTATCTTTAGCAGCGAATTTTATGGCTTCAATTCTGTTATAATATGATGGAGCATTTTTATATTGATACAGATAATCTGCTACTTTTTTGTTGTCTATAATTTGACCCACTAAAATTTTATCAGGATCCATATCTATAAAATCTGGTTTGGCTGGTAAATCAAAACTGAAATTTTGGTCTCTTTTTTCAATTAAGATATTCTTTCTTATTTTAGTTCCATTTACATAAAAATCAACTTTTAATGGCAGACTAAAAGTTTGCACCGAACTTCCTTGTACTTGTTTTACAGAAATTGTAGCTTTTCCATTGGCATAGTCATACTCAACATTTAAAATTGGATTACCGCCTTGATAGTACCATTGGTTAAAATAAGGACTCCAATCTTTTCCTGTCACATCCTCCATTGCCAAACGTAGCTGATGTGTTTCTCCAGATTTAAGAGCATTAGTTGTCAAATATCGATTTAAGGATTCAAAAAAAGCAGCATCACCCATTTGATTTTTTAGCGCATATAATATTATCGAACCTTTTGAGTAACTAATATTATCAAACAAATCTTCTTTGTCCTTGTAATGAAAACGAGCTAAAATTGGACTATCTCCATTTTTTTGAGAACGCAAATAGTTTTGTAATTTTTCATAACGTGATCTGTCTTCCGCATCTTGCCCGGCATCATGTCCATGCCAAAGTACTTCACCAAAAGTGGCAAAAGATTCGTTCATCGTTAAATTAGACCAAGATTCAGCAGTTACATAATCTCCAAACCATTGATGAAAAAGTTCGTGTGCAATAGTACTTTCTCCATTTTCATCTAGCAATTCTCTTTCTGTTTTCTGCACAGACTCACCATGCAAAGTGGCAGATGTATTTTCCATTGCGCCAGAAACGTAATCTCTGGCAACAATCTGAGCGTATTTGACCCACGGATATTCAACCCCTAACATTTTGCTGTAAAAATTCATCATATCGGGTGTTTTACCAAAAATTTGTTTGGCATACGGCGCATACTTTGGTTCTAAATAATAACTAACTTCTTTCCCATTATAGGATTCTTTAAATATTTTGAAATCGCCTACCGCCATCATAAACAAATAGGGAGAATGAGGCAAATCCATTTTCCAGGTATCCGTACGAGTCCCATTTTTGTTCGGTTTTTGCGCAATTAATTTCCCGTTTGATAAGGTTGTGTATTTAGCATCTACTGTCATCGAAATCTCCGATGTTGTTTTTTGATTTGGTTTATCAATAGTAGGAAACCAAGCAGATGACGCCTCAGTTTCACCTTGTGTCCATATCTGAACAGGTTTGTCGTCTTTACCGTCTGGATTGATAAAATACAATCCTTTTGCGTCAGTAATAGCAGCACTTCCTTTTGCTTTCAACTCATTGGGTTTTGCCGTATAATCTATGTAAACAGTGTATTTCTCCGTATTTTTATATTTCCTGTCTAAAGTGATAAAAAGCTGTTCCGTGTCGTACCTATATTTTAAAGGAATTTTTTCCTTTCCTTCCATTATGGCAATTTCTTTAAAATCCATTCCCTTGGCATCTAATGTAAGCGTATCCGTTTCGTAAAAATGAGGCTTTAAAGTAAGCCATTCTTTTCCGTATAAGTATCGCTTGCCATAATCAAAAGACACTTCAAGTTTTGTATTTATTAAGTCGTTAGTTTTTAGCGAAGTAACTCTGTAAGCAGCTAGCTCGTCTGTATTTTTATCAGCGTTCTGTGCACTCATTTTTACCGATACCAGTATGATGAAGCTAAAAATTGTACATTTAAAAAAAAGGGTATTCATTTTCATTTTGTTTATGATGGTTATTTTTATGATAGAATTACAGCGAATAATCTTCTCGTCACAGTATCTCTTTTTTTAAAGTTTTTCTATAATTCGGACTTCGCCATCTTTTTCATCCTCAGTTAAACTATTTGATTGTTTTTTAGTGTAAACTTCTAAACACCATTGAATAATTTTATTTGAAGGATATATACTCGCCTGAGCCTGTAACCATTCTTCCGCTTTTTTTTGAGTAGAAGTTTTTTCGATAGCCCATGCCGAAACCAGTTGATTCGCTGGTAAAAAATTCATAACGGTATTATCCACTTTTGGAATAAAGCCAATAATTTTTTGTAATGATTGCATGGCAGTTTCACTATCACCAAGGCTTGTATAGCATTGATAATTTAACCAGTCTTCCAGCCTTTCATCAATCTCTTCGTCATACGGTTTACCTACGCCTAAATTTTGAGGCCATAACTTTGCGTCAGCAATAAACTGCAACGCTTTTTTGTATTGCTTGTTTTTTATTTCCATTACTGCCTGCATCAGTTTGGCTTCATGGTATAACTGTCTTCCTGCGGTGGCTCCTTCAAAAGGAAGAATTTCCAATTTGGTTAAGAAAGCATCCGCTGTAGCATATTTTTTATTCAGCAATAAAGCTTTTGCATACAGCATTCCGATAATATAATTTTCTTTGTGATTTTTATAAAATGGTTCTACAGCCGATAATGCTTTCTCAAATTGTTTTTGTGCAATAAAATGTTCAGTCAATAATTTATTATATCTCCATCCATTTTTATCAAGTTTAATTGCTTTTTGAATATCACTTAAAGCAACTTCTGGATTGTCCTTCATCAAAGAAGCTCTTGCAGCATAAAATGCAGGATCAGCTGGTTCGTTGCCACATTGCAGGAATAACTCTTTAGCCTTTGGAAGATTATTACGGTTCCATTCGATTAATGCCAGATGGTATTTCAATAACCATTGATCATTTGTTTTAATCAATTTTTCTAACACACCAGCAGTTTCAGGACGGAAGGGAAAACTAACTCCAGGTTGAATCTTACTTAAATCAACTGGTTTGTTTTCCAAAAATGCTTTCCAATAAATCAATTCAGCATTGGGTGTGGCCAAAGAAAAAACTTTTAATGCTTCTTGCTTGCGATTCAATTCCTGATACCAGATCCCTAATTCGAGATAGGTTTGTTGTGGCATTTCATTTTGTATAAGGGAAGTGAAATGTTGTTTTGATGATTCGGAATCGTGCCAGAGAAATTTCTCAAAGCGAACAAAATGGTTCAGCGGATCAACAGCATTAATTTTATTTAGCATTTCAGTTGCTTTGCCCACATTATTTTGTAAACGGTATATCACGGCCAGTAATTGCAATCCTTCCAGATTATATTGATTGTTCAATAAACTTTCCCCGGCATACTCAACGGCTTTGGATTGTTCGTTTTCACGAAAATAAAGTTTACTCAATGCTGTATAAGCAGCACTACGATATTCAACACTTGATGCGGCAATATCAAAACCATCTTTTGCATCGGTGATATTCCCTAAATGCAGGTTGGCCAAAGCATAATAATAATTGGCCGCAGGCTCGTAAGTATTAATGGATAAAGCTTTGCTTGCTGTAACAATCGCATCTGCATATTGGAATTTACGCATCTGCAAAGATGCCATATCGGATAATGCAGGAACATAATTAGGATCTTTTTTTAAACAGGCGGATAACTTTTCCTCCGCTTTTATATAATCCCTAAAACTGATGTGATTTTTCCCTTGCTGGTATAAACCATATACAGAATTATTATCAAAGTCTTTGGGTATTTCCAATGGTCGGCTTAGGTTTCCTTCATCCGGTGCTGAATTCCAAACCAGTTTATTGTCCCCAATTGTGAGTCTTAATTTATTTTTATCAACAGAAACTCGAATGGAATCTTTGAATAGTTCCATCGGTTTAACCGAAATATTCTTGGAATATACCTTCTTTCCATTATCAAAAACTTCAAGCTTTTCATTCAAGTTTTGCAGCGGTGAAAAATAGATTTTCAACCAGCCATTCTCGTTTTTCACATTGACGGAACCATAATCATTCGCTTTTACAAAGCCTTTTGTTTGTTTTACGGGAAACCAATATTCTGTCCAAGAATCGGATTGATAAGGAGAAAAAGAACGGTGTTTAAAAGGAGTGTACATGCTGTTTTCACCAGATTGATTGAATAATCTTCCGCTTTGTACTTCTACATATTGCCCGTCAGTATCTGTCAATAATTTTTCCCAAATCATCCCTTGTTGTGATAAACCCCATATCCATATTTTTTTGCCGGGTTTATCATCGTGGTTGCTGTACCTAGCCATTCCGAAGTCTTCATCATGCCAATAGCCTCCAAAGAAGTCACTGTATTTACCAAACACATGGTATGATTTATAACTCCCAAAATTGTTATTGTTATAAAAAGAAAGGTCCTTCCCATTTTCCTTATTGATAGGCCAAGAGTTGTACTCCCCATCATGGCCAAGGTAATTTTTGCCGGGATAAATAAATTGCAAATTCCCGGCTGCTTTAATACCCGTATTCATCCAAGTGTAATAAGGTTGCTCCAATTCCGTGGAATTAAACCAAAATGAATTGGTAGTAAAATAAGCCTTGTCTTTGGGTAAATTGATGTCTAATTTCCAGGAAGTTCGGGTAAGCAGATCCAATACTCCAATCACACAACTAACACTTCCGTCTTCTCTTGTGATGGTGGTAAAATCTACCGGTGTGGCACAATTAGGAGTATGCCCCATAATTCCATAATTACCTTCAACACCACCGCTGGTCCAAGGTCCACGCATAGCAATATCCCTGAATTTAACGACATGATTGTTGTAGATAAAATCTTTTCCCGTTGATTTTTCTATTGCAGACCAAACTTTACCGCCTACTTCTGGCAATATTGTCAGTTTGATATAATCGTTTTCTAATTCCACCACTTTCCATTCCTTTTGTATTGGTTTATCCGTAAAACCATCAAAACGGTAATAAGGATAAATTTTTGAGTCCGGTTTGGGAATAGGATCTGGGTCAGAAAAAGGATAGGTTGTAAAAACTTTTTTATATTCTTTGATAGTTGGCGCATTATTCTGTGCGTTGACAAAAAGGCTTCCAAAGAGCAAAATGGAAAACAATGGTTTCAATTTCATAAATTTTTCTTTTTTGAATAAGGTCAAGATTGATTTAGACCATCATAATCAAATATAATTTGGTTGCTTTTTATTTAAAGCAAAAAGCAACCGTTATAATTTACAAAGGCTATTACTTAATAACAAGCAACCATCCTTTTCCTTTTGCCACCGGTAATTCATCTTTAACAGAAAAGCTTTGAGCAGGCTGAAAATTGTTTATTGCAGGTGCAATTAGTGTAGCTTTCGCAGGGTTAATACCCAATTTTTTCCAATCGATATTCAGCTTAACTTTTACATCATCATCAGCCCAACTTGCAATAGAAATCAATGCGGTACCGTTCTTTTTATACACTGTAGCCAATACTTTATCGTTAGAAGTTTTTACTGGGCAGTTTTCGCTCCAATAACCAATCATTTCAGAACCTTTTATTCCGAAATCATTCCATATTTTCCAGATAGGTCTCGGGTCAGCATTGTCGCTCCAAGGCATTCTGTTGGTCATGCCATAAATCATTCCACGCCAAGGGTTTCCGCCATCCTGCAACATTTCACCCATTAATCCAAAAGGTATCCCGCTTACTTCGGTTAGGAAAAAATCGGGTTTATTTTTTTCGTAATCAAAATATTCACCAAACCAAAGTTTATTTAAATATGGAAAGTGTTCCATATATAAATTGGCACTATTATTAAAACCATCGCTTTTATTGAATTGATTGGCACTATGCAAATCCAATATACCAGGATGACCGTCTTGAGTCAGCACTCTTTTGATACGTTTCATTGTTATTCTGTCAAAAGCAACGTCATCAAGATATACTCCATCAATTCCCACATTTTGGGTTAACCAATTCATTCCTTCTACGTAGTAATTATGCCAACGATTCATACCGCTGTTTACTATTGCGGCATCTTTAATTTCTGGAACAAACCAAGCTGCAATATAATCCTCTCCCACATGTTCCTGTAACCAACTGAATCCGCCTCCTTTTCCTGGAGAATAAATTTCATGCCCCAAGCTGCGTAAAGCAAATGTTTCATAGGCTTTGTTCGAAAGTTCTCTTATGGTGTTGTAAATTTTTACTTTCAATCCTTTGCTATGCGCTTCGTCTATATAATTTTTCATTTTATTGAATTCAATAAAAGGATAGTTGATGTATGGGTTTATTTCATTAGCGTGATGGATATTAATTACTTTGGCACCAGTTTTTACAATAGTATCAAGGTTGCTATATTTGTGATAAAACTTATTTTCCCATTGAAATTCAGTGTTAATCGAATGAAAAGGAGTGATCAATAAATTGAAATTATAATACAACACTTCCCCTTTTTTCATACTGCGGCTTCCGCTATAGGCACTGACCAAAATGGCTTTCCCATTTTGCAGCACATCAATCCCTCCTTTATTGCCATTACCCCATGAAGTAGGCAACAATAATGGCTTTTGTAAATAAAAATTGGTATTCAATGGACGGCTGTATTTTTCGTCTCTAAGCGAAAATTGCAGTCCCGCATTTACATTTCCAATCCAGGCACCATCTTGGTTTTTATTGGCAACGTCCCATTTCCATTTTAAAGTTTCAGGGCGATTGCCTCCTTTTTGGCCAAGACCCATCATGTATTTTGCAGCAGTAGCTTGCATTGGCAAATGAAAATTGATATCACTAAAAGTAACATCCTCAAGAGCTGTAATTTTTACGGTATAAGATAAGAAACCATCAAATTCAAGGGTTCCGTTTACCTGCATGTCAACAGCAGTAGCGGTGGTATTACTTTCCCACGATACGGTTCCAGCTTCTTTTTTAGTGAATTTAAAACTGATGCTTTTCCAATTACCAATTTCATTTCCAGCATTATCCAAAAAGTAAAATTGTGCAGGAGCGGTCAATATATCATTGGCTTTGGTTCCAATTGAAGTCATTTCGGGTGTAAAAAAAGTTTGAATTTGATCCGGTAATCCAGTTGCATTCAAAAGCACTTTTCTCCCTAATAATGAAATCTCTGTTCCTTTTACTTCTAATGGCGTATAGGGCGCAATTAGGGTGTTGTCTTGTGCTAAAGTCGAATTTAACCATTTCAATCGGGTCATTTTCTCTGGTTGATCGATGCCTCCATTTGTGGTCACACCTTCACTTACTTTTAATTGAAGTACAATTTCTTTGGAAGCATTACCTGAACTGATAATAATTTTTCCCGAATAATCTCCCGGTGGTGTTGTTTGAGGAACATCAACCCCACACCACATGGCTTGCACTTTTCCTTTTAATACATCTACTTTATTTGAAAGAACGGTCGCATCATATTTTACTCCATCAGTATTGATACAAGCGATGTTTTTTGCCGAGATAATTTCACCGTTTTTATTTTTTAAATCTGAAAAAGTAATCTTCACATCTTTTAAATCTTGCAAAGCATATATCCCCAATTGAAAAGCCAAATATTCTCCTCTTAAGGCAGTATCCGAAAATGAATTTTGAATGCCTTTCTGAATCCATCGTTGTGGCAGATCATTTCTCATTCGGATAGAATTTAATCGATCTTCAGGGAAAACTAAAAAGGCATTGCCGCTGTTTTTAGCAATAATATTTTTTGTTTCTGCAGCTGTTGCAATCACCTCCATTGGATAAAAACTATTGAAGGCATTGATGCTTTGAATGGCTGTAACGCTACAATTGTTAGCTGAATTAGTCTTGATTTTCGACAACCATTGCGCATCCGCCTTATTTTCTGGTTTGGCATAAACTCCTTTTGGGTAATATACAGCAAGCCCTTCATCTATATAAGGCATATAGTAAACATAATAAGTCCCTTTACCGGAAACAGGTTCAAAAAAAACAGTTCCAGTTTCTCTGTTGATATCAGCTGTTTTTACATTGAGTATAGCTGCACCGGTCGCATCTTGGACAATGATTCTTTTCTGTTCTGGATTTTCATCTCTTCTACGCCATTCTATAGTAGTTTTGGCAACAGTTCCTTTACCAGAAAACTGAACCACAGCACGGTGATTTCCTAATAAATCAGGATTCCAGCTATCATTACCATTGGTATATGCTATTTGTTGTGCAGCCAATGGTATACTGAAAATGGAAAGACACAGGATCAATATTCTACTCAAAATTAGTCTGTTTTTTATGTTTGGTTTCATTTTTTTAATGGTCAAGTTTAAAAATAGGTATGCTTAATTATAAAATAATAGTTAGTAAACTGGTTTCCAGCCATTCTTTTTCCAGAAATCAATAATGGGTTTATAAGGGCCATATTTGTGCTGCTCTTCTGAAAAAGTATCGTTAAAAGGGGCATGGGCATAATCAATAGGTTTGCCCTTTTTATTTGGATAATCAAATGTTTTTGGGTTAGGTCTTGAGTGAACCGAATCGTCATTTACATAGGCAGCAATATCTAGTGCTTGTGCATCCGTAAGGTATGGTTTTCCAAGGGTCACTTTATCGAATGGCATATTGCCTTTTAACCATTGCGCCTGTTTGATGATTCGGTGCATACTTGAACCTGGTTGGTATCCGTAATTTCCCCATAGAGGAGGATAAGTATAACCCGATTTATCATCGTTGTATTTTCCTTCTCCGTCAATTCCATGGCATCTAACACAATTTTCAGTATAAAGAACTTTCCCGCGTGCTGGACTTGCAGCTATATCAGGAAAAGATATTTCCATATTTTTTGCCCCTTTAAACAAACTGTCTTTAGGAACAAAAGTGCTGATCCATTTGAAGTAAGAAAGAAAAGCAACCATTTCATCGCTGTCTAGCGGAAGCGGTTTTCCGGAATGTGGTCGCATAATGCAATTATTAACCCTTTCGGCAAGTGTCAATACTTTATCTTCTCGGCCGCGGTATTGCGGATAATTATCATGGGAAGACATCAGGTTAAGAGAAAACGGTTTGGTACCAGCATCTTGATGACAATTGGTACAATTCATTTTATTACCTAAATGTTTCCCGTTAATGCCATTTGGACCAATATAATACGATGTTCTTAGCATCAATTCCCTTCCATAACGCACTGATTCTCCAAATTGATCATCAGGGATTTTTGAAGTATCAATAGTAATATATGATTCCTCTTTTGATGATTCTGCAGACTCCGTTATAGATTTACCTGCAGAGGAATTACAAGAATTTAAAACTAAAATAGGCAACGCTGCAATTAAACCAGCAATAATTATTTTTTTCATATCTAAAATTTATTAAGAGTAAGAAATAGCTAGGGAAAATAAAATTGTGACTATCCTAACATCCTCACTTAAAATATTTTTATTTTCTAATTTAAAAGAAACGGTTTCAAGTTATTCGCAGGAATAAACTGTACTCGATAGGGTGGAATGGCCGATTCTAATGTCCATAACAAAACCCCTTTTGTATTAACCAAAACGGTGATGTGTCGTTTAGAACAACATGCCAAAATCGTTTGATCATCTATCATATAAGCACTTCCCATTCTTTCGCTATATACGTCTTTTGGCAATTTTATATGGAGGTTTAATTTAGCGGCATTATTTTTTTCATCCATACTTAATGCAAATACTGACGATTGGAGTTTATCAATTCCATTGTCAAAAAACATCAAGTTCCCTTGTTGGTTGATATGTGCTGCATGTGCCTGAGAAAAATTACAATCAGCTGCTGCCTTAATCGTTCCGCCTTTACCTAATTTCCAAATTACTTTTCCAGTATGGGAGTCCACTTTCCAAATTTGGCCATTATTATAAAACGAGATAATAAAATTACCGTCTTTATCATAATTCAAGCTATTGGCATGCATCCAGTCTTTTTTATTTTTAAGCAATGCCTTATCTTTCATTGGATCCATCACATCAAAAACACTCCATTTCCAAAGTTTTTTTCCCTTTCTATCCATAATAAGTATTCCGTCACCATTTATGGTATCTTTCTTTTTACCGCCAATGGAACTTAAATCTGTTATTCGTTCATCAACAAACAAAGTCACTATTTCATTTGTGTTTTTTTTAATAATTTCATGATGAATGGTATATTTTAAATCACCTTGTCCTTTTTTAAGGTGTGTTAAAGTGTCACCTTCCAAATTAATCTCTAGAATTTCACTACCATAGCTTGTAGGTTCATCGTTTTTCCCCAGAATAGAGATAATACTCTGATCTTCAGTAAAACGAGATACTTTAAAACCTGTTTCGGCAACCATATGATACCATCTCAAGTTTCCTTTATAATCGATAATGTAGGCTACACCAGGAGTTTCTCTTTTGCTCAAAAGCATAAAACCTTCCTTGAATTCTTTTGGTAATAACTTTGGATTCTTATAACTGGCTTTAAATTGTTTTTGCAACCATACCGGAAGTTTTCTGGATTGAAAAGTATAGGTTTTACTTGTCTTTTTTACACCGTCTTGAATCGTAATTAGCTGAAAAGTATAATTGGTTTCCGGACTGATGTTACAAAGAACTAGTGAATGTGATAATCCATTTTTCGAAATAGGAGATGAAATTTCCCCTTTGCTTCCAATTTTATCAGGCCAATATTCAGCAAATACTTTAGCATCAGTACTTGTAGCAACATCGATTTGAATTTTCAATTCGTTGTTGCTATGAGTTCCAATCTTTATTGCTGTTATGATATTGCCTTCATTTTTAGTACAACTGACCAACACAACTGCCGAAAAAACCAGACTCCATTTTAGTATTAAATTCTTGATCATTTTGAGAAACTTTTTATAGTTAGCGCTGTTATTCTGTGAGTAAAAAAACAAAAATTTATAGTCTTTCCGTATAATTTTATTTTAACCTAAAGCCTTTTTTTATTTAAAAAAAATCAAGAAATAGGACAGTATCAAAAACTGACAGCATCCTATTCCTGATATAAAAAATGAGTTACTGCCGTTTTATAGTCTATCCGCGTTATTCAAATTTGGATTCAAATCCACTTGTTTTTGAGGATAGGTAAAATATTTGTTTTTAGGCATCGATACGTTAGAAGGTTCACCTATTCGGTTTAGGTACGCATTTACGATTACATCATACTTGTTCATTCTAATCAAATCGGCTCTACGTTTTCCTTCATAGAATAACTCCCATCCACGTTCTTGCAAAATAGCATCTCTCAAAGTAGATTGTGAAAAGGCTCCAGAAATCAATTGTTTTGCTTTTGATCTTGCTTTTACTTGGTTGATTAAGTTATAAACCTCTGGATTAGGACCGCCAAGCTCATTTAAAGCTTCAGCTCTGCTTAATAATACATCGGCATAACGCAAGATGTTTACGCTGTGACCATCATAGTAAGTTTGTGTATCTTCATCAGCATATTTTCTGGTAGCTACGTCTTCCATATAGAATACGCCTGCAGGGGGAATTGCCCCAAGAAATGGCGCTTGCTTATGCAACAAACCATCCGTTCCCATATACTCAGGGTAAAAGCATTGCTTACGTTCGTCTTCATCTCCAAAAGTATTATAGAAATCCCATGTTACGGTGTAATACTGCCATCTGTCAGCAACCACTGGATGATTTTCAGGACCAAAGTGATTCAACAATTCGGTTCCGTTTGTGTTCGCATCACTAAGTACCGAAAAAATATTTTCTTGACACCATTTGTTATCTTCTTTGAATAACCCAAGGTAGGAAGGAAAAAGGCTGTACTGATTAAGATTCATAACTTGTTGGGTTAAGTCTGCTACTTTTTGCCAGTCGTGTCTGCGTAAATGCAATTTTGCCAATAGCGTAAGAGCAGCTCCTTTGGTAGCTCTACCTACATCATTACTGCCATAAATTGCATTGCTTTGATAGTTTACCGGTAACACACTCGCTGCTGCTGTCAAATCGCTTATCAATAAAGTTTCGATTTCCTCAACGGAAGCTGGTACCTTAGGAGTATTATAATCAGGATTTGCTGCATCAGCTTCAGTTACCAAAACTACTGGTCCCCAAGCATCAGTCAAATCCATATAGGAAGAGGCTCTCAAGAATTTAATCTCCGCCAAAAATTGTGCTTTTTCAGTAGCAGTAATTGAATTCATTGGCGTGATGCTGTAAATCGCATTGTTTGCATTGGAAATCAATTTATACATTACTTGATAATCTTCGTTAAGCAAACCATTAGCCGAATTCCATTGGGCTAATGCCAATTGTCCTGGATCTCCACCGTATTTGCAGTGTCCTAAATCGGTAGTCAAATCGGTCAATGCGAAGTGACGGGTACCCCAATAAGAGTAGTTGTCGCCAACACTTGGTCCTTTTAATCGGGCATAAACCGAATTTACCGCAGCTACAGCATCCGCCTTAGACTGAAAAGCATTGGCACTCGTTAAACTGCTGTATATTGTAGGATCAAGATCGCTATTACACGAAAATTGAAATCCTGCAGCAATTAATATAAATAGTATCGAATATTTTTTCATCATAATTGAATTAAATGTTAATAAATAAATGGGCTTTAGATTAATGAATAGTAACTTTTAAACCTAAAACAAAAGTTCTAAAAGCTGGGAACGAGTTGAAATCGATTCCTCCGCCTAAATTAGACCCATGTCCATTCACTTCAGGATCATTTCCTGAATATTTGGTAAAAGTTGCCAAATTCTGACCTGAAGCATACAATCGTATATTTTCGATAAATTTAAGTTGTCTTAGAGCACTTTCAGGAATGTTATATCCTATTGCGACGTTTTTCAAACGAATATAGGTAGCATCTTCAACAAATCTTGAATTTACATAACTACCATACGTACTTGCATAATACCCTTGTCTCGGAACGTCTGTATTTTCATTTGTATTGGCTACCCAACGGTTTAAAGCATCCGTACCAGTAGTTGATTCAGATACCATTCGGCTCATGTTGTATAATGAATAATCAAAGGCACCTTGAAAAAAGATACTTAAATCAAAATTACCATATACAAAATCGTTACTAAATCCAGCAATAAATTTTGGTGTTGAATTTCCCATGTATTTTCTGTCGTCTGGCGTAATTTTACCGTCTCCATTGATATCCGTATATTTAGGATCTCCTGGTTTAGAATTGGGTTGCGGCGCATATACTTCACCAGTTTTTACCACTCCGGCATATTCAAAACCATAAAGTAAGCCCATTTCCAATCCTGGCTCTAATCGTGTAAATTCACGACCCGAAACCACCCCACTTGGGTTAGACGTATTGGTGCTGATGATTTTTACACCGTCAGAAAGTGACAATACTTTTTGTTTGTTGAACGCAATATTGAACGCAGAATTCCAAGTAAAGTTGTCGTTTCTTACGTTTACTGTATTGATAGCCAATTCGAGTCCTTCGTTTTGAACTTTTCCGGCATTGGCTCGAATTGTGTTAGAACCATAAATTAATTCGATTGGTCGATTCAAAAGCACATCATCTGTCGTTTTTCTATACACATCAATTGTAGTGTTGATTCTTCCGTTTAAAAAACTCATATCCAATCCTAAATCGGTTTGAGTAGTTCCTTCCCATTTTAAATTGGGATTGGCTAAAATTTTTGGTTCTGTACCTCCAACAAAAATACCTGGTGCAAGAGTTGTTCCGTAACTTTGATACGTTGCCAGATATTCTAATTCCCCAATACGGTCATTACCGGTAATCCCCCAACTCACTCTTAATTTCAAATTAGAAAATACATCTAAATTTTTAATGAACGATTCGTTTGAAAGTTTCCATGCCAAAGCAGCTGACGGAAAAGTACCGTACAGGTAATTTGGTCCGAACCTGTTAGATCCATCTCTTCTTATGGTAAAAGTAGCCAGGTATTTATCCCCATAAGAATAATTTAATCTACCAAAATACGATTTTAATTTTGTTTCGAATTTTTGATTAAATGGTTTACCCGCTATATCTCCATTTCCAAGAGAATTAGACGTTAAATAATCGTTTGAAAAACCAGTTGCACTTGCTTTTAGTCTTTCAGAATAATCTTTTTGGTTCGATGTTCCCACCAACACCGTAAGACCATGTTCTCCTTGGGTCAATTTATACGTTAAATATTGATCCGAAATCCATCTTAGATTTGATGTTGTTTCTTCAGAACCAGACCCTCTCAAAGCAGCACCTGCCGAAAGTGTTCTTGGGGTATACTTGTCTTCTGTTGAAGATCTAAACTCGGCACCTGCACCAAAATGGAAGGTCAAGTTTTTTATAATTTCATAATCAATGAACATATTTCCATTCATTAATCTGCTGATCAATTTATTGGTTGGCTCCATCAACGATGCAAATGCATTGTCTTTTCCTTGGTATTTGAAATAAGTTCCGTCGGGATTGTATACAGGGATTGAAGGTGCTGCCGTTTGAATTGAAAATAAAGGAGACAAAATATTATCGCTATAATCACTATTGTTTAAATGTGAAATCGCCCCATAAAAATTAGATCCCACAGTAATTTTGGTGCTGAATTTTTTCTCAGCACCCATTCTTATCGAATACCTGTCAAAATCGGTATTTCTTAATACCCCTTCCTGATTGATATAATTTCCGGAAAGGAAGAATTTAGACGTTTGATCGCTACCGCTAAAATTAATCGATCTGTTTTTCACAAAACCTTGACGAGTAGCCAAATCAAACCAATTGGTATTGGCAATAGGAAAACTTACCGGAAAAATTAGTGGTTTATTGTTTTCAGTTGCAATTGCATTTTGTATATCGGCATATTGTTGTCCATTCAATAACGAAGGAGCTTTAATAATAGTTTGGATTCCATCCGAGATATCTGCTTCTATTTGCATTTTACCTGATTTCCCTTTTTTAGTCGTAATTAATACAACCCCATTTCCTCCACGAGATCCATAAATGGCCGCCGCAGAAGCATCTTTCAAAATCTGGATGTCTTCGATATCATTGGGACTGATGGTTTTACCTGCATCCGATATGAATCCATCCACTACATACAATGGTTCATTAGTAGTATTAATCGAGTTCCCCCCTCTGATAATAATAGCAGGACTCGCACCAGGAGCAAAGTTGTTTTGTTGTACTTGTACACCCGCGGCACGACCTTGAATTGCCGAAGCCACATTAGCAACAGTTCCACCTAAATTAAGGTTTTCTTTACCAATAGAACTGACAGCACCGGTAAGATCCTTTTTCTTTTGTTTACCGTAACCTACAACGACAACTTCATCTAATTTCTGACCTACCTCTTTTAAAATAATAGTAAGCGGCGTTTTACCAATAGTCACTTCTTGTTCCTCCATACCGATGTAGGAAACAACAAGTTTTGTCGCATTTTCAGGTACGCTAATCACAAAACTACCGTCCATATCCGTCTGTGCAGTAACATTAGTACCCTTAGCGACGATATTGGCACCAGGTATAGGATTTCCTTTTTCATCGACCACTTTGCCCTTAACTACTTTTTGAACTAGTGACAAATTGGTTCCGGATAAAGTAACCATTTTCGGGATTTCTGCAGCTGAAACCTGTAAAGACATGGTCAGCAGTGAAATGGTCGTTAATTGAATAACTTTTCTGGATAGAGCGTTGAACCGTAGATTTCGCGGCTTGTTTTTGGTTAATAATTTCATACTCTTGCTTGTTTTTGGTTAGTAATAATTGTTCTTGTTTGGTCTACTTATCTGTTTTTCCATTTACTGCTCCTTGTACAAGGAACGAGCCAGCAATGTTTCCAATATCTGCTGATTTTTTTTTTATGAAAAACGAATAAATATTTTATAAAAAAAGTTACCTGTTTTACCTTAGTGCTGTTATCATTCTTAAACCTTTCCTGCCATTTTAAAAATGTACTTTTATAGTTTCAATTAATTACTGTAACCCGTTGGGTGTAATTAGTTTTTAATTATAATTTTCGTCAGTTCGAGTGATTTTCGTTAGAAAATTGTATCGAGAACAAGAAAATTTTGAATTAAAAACGGTTCTCGATACATTTTTTGTTCCGTTTTACTCCACAAAAAACACTCGAACTGACGTTTTGAATAATTACACCCAACGGGTTACTGTAATTATTTTTTTTAATAAATTTAAGTAATTTTTTTTATAACATTTTGACTTATAATAAATTGTGTTTTTTAATTATGAATTTTGCGTCTTAGTCCTTATATCTATTTGTGTTTTTTTTATTTGAATTTTTTAATAAATCCAACCCCTTTAATCTGTAAGAATATTCAATATATTTTTTTGCTGTAATTTTTCATTGTTGTCTTTCTTTAGAAAAATAGCAACTATTTAAAACGTTTTCCATCCGTATAAACACTGTTAAAAATGCCACTTTTTAATTTGATAAACAGGGATTCATTACTTAACTTATGACGAAATTATAGATTATATTTTTATTAAACAAGGAAAAACATGAAAAATGTGCTCGAACACACTGTATTTGTGTTCTCGAGCACATAAATATTGTATAAAACGTTTTTTTAATAATAAATTTTTAGCTTTTTAATAATAAAAGCTACCTCAATCTTGCTCTCTTTATTTTAACTAAAAGGGAGCTTATCGCTTAAAAAATATGAAATTCGGAATTTTTAAATCTATTTTTTACAAATTCAACAGTACTATGTATTATTCGAAACACATTAAAGCCTATTATCTTTATCGATTCAGGCTAGAATTTAACGCTAAATAGATATTTTTAAGAGCTCCAATTAAGCTAAAAAAAGAGCAGAATTTTTCATTGAAATTTCTTTTAACTATATTTCGGAAAATTTACTCAAATACAATTTTATACAACTATTAAATACAACATAAAATGACTCCAGAAATAAAAGAATACGAAGTGAATTTAATCGAGAAAAAACAATTGAATATCTCTGGAAATGGGGATGATACATTATGGGATAATGCTATGATTTTGACTGATTTTTGTTCCCCTTGGAGTACTGAAAAAGGAACAGAGATTACATTTAGAGCACTTTGGGATCGAGAAAAATTATATTTTAATTTTACTGTTTTGGACACCGAAATCCACATAGAAAAACAGGATGACAGTATTGAAAGTATTGGAAACTCCGATAGAGTCGAACTCTTTTTTAGACCTGATAATTCTCTGAATCCGTATTATTGTTTAGAGATCGATACTTCTGGTCGAGTAATGGATTTTATCGCTTACCCCAATAAGGACTTTAATTTTAATTGGAATTGGCCCAAGGATGATTTAGTAGTTAAATCAACTGTAAATGCTAATTCTTTTACTGTTGAAGGATCAATTAGTATCGAATCTTTAAAAAGTTTTAATTTAATTCAAAACAATAGAATAGAAACCGGTGTTTTTAGAGCAAAATATACAAAGAGACAAAATGGATGTTTCGAACCTAACTGGATCACTTGGGTAAACCCAAATACCGAAACACCTAATTTTCATATCGCTTCTTCGTTCGGGGTTTTTGTTTTAAAAGAATAGAATGGTGCTATTCAATATAATACTCCGCATTTTCAGCATTTACAATATCAATGGGTAAAAGAATCATTTCCGGAATTTCTTTCTGAAAAAGAAAATATTCCACTAAAGAGGTTATTCCCAGATACGCTTGCCTTTTCTGATTTTGATGGATCATAAAATCAATTACGCCTTGATTCAAATAAGTAACATTTTCATTAATCAAATCATATGCGACAACTCCAATTTTTTTAAGTTTGAACGCACTAAGAATTTTAGCTATTTGATACGCTTTAGAAGTGGTAATAAAGATTCCTGATACATCAGGGTTTTCATTCAGAAAATTATTGAAACTAATTTCAACATTTGGATTTTTCAATTTTAGGGTTGTGATGGTATAGTCTGAATTTTCTATCTCCTCAAAATAATTTCTAAAACCTCTTTCCTTTTCCTGCATGTGAATTGCATTTTTGTAGGTTTCATCAATATGAACAATAGCAATTTGACCTTTATCAGTAATTGAATCTAATAATTTTGCAGCCACTCGCCCACTTCTAAACAAATCCTGACCTACAAAACTTTTTACAAAACTGGATTCGACTTGGTTGTTAAAAGTGTTTACAATGATGTTTAATGAATGGTATTCTTCAATAACATCAACGGTCTCTTTATGGAATAAAGGCGCTAACAAAACCGCATCGGGAGATAATCCTAAAACCGTTTCATTCGTTTTTAAAAAAGATTTCTTTTTTTCCGGATTAAAATAAAAAGTTTCAATAACTAAATTATAGGCATTGAATTCTTTCGCAGCATCATCAATACCATTTAGACAAGGAAGCCAATAGGGATCAATTTTAGGATCAGGAAGTACAATACAAATACGATAAATTTTATTATTTTTTAAATTTCTGGCAATAAGATTTGGTTCGTAGTCTATTACTTTTAAAACCTCGTTTACTTTTTCCAGAGCTAATGGTGACACTTTTCCTCTTTTATGCAAGACTCTGTCAACAGTACCTTTTGAAACACCAGCTAATTTAGCAATATCTTTTATTGTATATTTTTTATCCATAATGGGCAAATATATAAAAACTTTGGTTTATTTTATTTTGTAAGACTTAATTAACAAATAAGAATTTAATTAATGAATGCCATCCTTTTATTTTGAACCACTACTCTATTTTTGATAATGCCTTTAATATTTAATTTAAAAATGTGCTCGATAACATTTTTAAGGTGTGTTCGAGCACATTTTTTGTTTTTTACTTGGTTTATTAGAATTTAATCTATAGTTTCGTAAAATCAAAACTAATAAAACCGTTAGAAGTACAAACAAAAAATATCATAATCACCAGTATTACAATACTTTAACACCTATAAAAAGTGAAAGAAATTATATCATTAGCACCGGGACGGACGTGTCTCTTTGGAGATCATCAAGATTATTTAGGATTACCGGTAATTGCATGTGCAATTAATAGAAACATAAAATTAACTGTAGTGCAAAATGACACTGGCGTTTTTAAATTAAATATGGGTGATATTAATGAAGTTAGGGTCATTGATATCCACGCTACTTTTTCAGAATTAGCGCCACGTGATTATTTTGCGTCTTCCTTAAGAGTTTTGAGAAGACATGGTTGCATCCCAAATGTAGGATATGATATTACCATAAAAGGAGATATTCCCATCAATTCAGGAACCTCAAGTTCATCGGCCTTATTATTGGCTTGGATTAACTTTTTGATTACCGCTTACGGAGTCGATGCCGAGGTTACACCTGAATTTATTGCAAAAATGGGATATGCTTCCGAGGTATTAGAACATGGAGAACCAGGCGGAATGATGGATCATTACAGCATAGGCGTGGGTAATATTGTGCACATCAATACCAAAGATCCATTTTCTTGCACTATTATAGGTACTGAATTGAAAGGTCTTATCACGGGTGTTTCGGGTGTACCTAAAGAAACGATTGGCTTAATTGGCGAATTGAAAGGGAATGCATTATTGGCGATAGATATTGTAAAACAAAATTTTAAAGATTTTGATTTAAACAAAGCCGAAATCCAAGATTTAAAGAAATATTGTAATTATTTGCCAGACCGATTGATTCCTTATTTCGAAGCGGCAATTAAAAATCATCATTATACCAAACTTGCTTTAAAAGAATTTGAAAAACCAACGCTTGATTTAAAAAAGATTGGAGAATTAATGAATGCGCATCATGTTGTGTTGAGAGATTTATTGAAAATTACGGTGCCAAAAATTGATGCGATGATTAATGCCGCATTAAAAGCTGGTGCGTATGGTGCCAAAATAGTTGGTTCAGGTGGCGGAGGCAGTATTGTAGTACTGGCCGAACCGGGAAAAGAAGCACCGGTAGTGGAAGCGATACTGGCAGCAGGTGCAATAGAAGCGTATACAGTGGATGTTGATCCTGGAGTGAGAATATTAGAAAATAGTATAATTTTAAAGAATTAAGTATGCATGACAATTTAATTATTTTAGCCGGTGGCGCTTCCTCCAGAATGAAAAAACAAGTTACATTAGATAATTTGAGTGAAGAAGAAATTGCGCAAGCTAATGAAAGAAGTAAAGGATTAATTGGTGTTGGCCCAAACGGAAGACCATTATTAGATTATCTTTTATTAAATGCTAAAAAAGCAGGTTATAAAAATATCTATATTATTATTGGTGAGCAGGGAGATTTATTTAAAGAATTTTATGGCAGTGAAAATAAAAATAATGATTTTCATGGTTTAACCATTTCTTTTGCCACTCAATACATTCCTGAAGGAAGAGTGAAGCCATTTGGTACTGCGGATGCATTATTCCAAGCGGTAGAACAGTATCCAGAATTGAATTCTCAAGATTATTCGGTTTGCAATAGTGATAATTTGTATTCGGCAGAGGCGTTATACGCACTCAGGGAAACCAAAAGCCCAAATGCTTTTATAAGTTATAACCGTGATGCATTGGAGTTTCCATCGGAGCGAATTTCTCGTTTTGCCATTGCGAAACTAAATGAAAACAACTGTCTTTTGGACATTCTTGAAAAGCCAACCGCTGCTGTTTTAGACAGCTATAAAGATGCCGAAGGAATATTAAGAGTAAGCATGAATGCTTTTAAATTTAACGGAGCTATTTTATATCCGTATCTAAAAAATTGCCCCGTTAATCCGGAAAGAGATGAAAAAGAATTACCAACCGTACTTTTAAATGCAATAAAAGAACACCCTAATACCGCATTAGGAATTCCTTTTTCGGAGCATGTTCCTGATTTAACGGCAAAGGAAGACATAGCCGAAGTAAAAGCATATTTAAAAAAACATTATCCACAATTGGATTGGAATGTATAATAACCAAAAATAGATCCATCTTAAAAAAATAAGGTGTGAAAAATCAGTAAAAGTACTTCTCCATTTTTTTCTAGTAATTAAACCAGGCTAGATTGTAGAAGTACTCATACTAATAAAGTTACCCGCTAAATTTAACTATTACTAAAAAACAAACAACATGTCAAAAATCGAAAGCACAATAAACCGGAATCAAGGAAGTGCATTAATTCCAATGGTTATTTTAACCGCTTTATTTTTTATTTTCGGGTTCGTAACTTGGTTGAATGGGCCGTTAATTCCATTTTTTAAAACTGCCTGCGAATTAACGGAGTCTCAATCTTATTTTGTGGCTTTTGCATTTTACATTGCCTATTTTGTGATGGCAATACCCTCTTCTTGGTTGATAGAAAAGGTGGGTTACAAGAATGGTTTATCACTAGGATTAGTGGTAATCGCAATTGGAGCCTTTACGTTTTATCCAGCTGCCGAAGCACGTACATTTATTCTATTTTTAATCGCATTATTTGTCATGGGTACGGGATTAGCAATTTTACAAACCGCGGCGAATCCTTATGTGGTTGTAATTGGCCCTCGAGAAAGTGCGGCAGCAAGAATTAGTGTATTGGGTTTAGCAAATAAATTTGCAGGATTTATTGCCCCTATTGCCTTAACCGCTTTGGTACTTTCTAATATGAAAGATTATACTGCTGAAAAAATTGCACTTCTTGATGCTGATGCAAAAGCAAAAGCACTTGATGCACTTGCTTTACAATTGCAAACTCCTTACATCTATATTGGAATTGTTATCTTGATATTGGCAGTATTGATAAAATACTCTCCGCTGCCGGAAATCGATTTAGACGAAGATGGACAAGTGGGACATTTAAGTATTTTTCAACAAATTAAAAATGCGTTCCAATATCCGCAATTGGTTTTTGGTTTCATTACGCTAATGTTATATGTAGCAGGTGAAGTAATTGCAGGTGACTCCATAGGTGGTTTAGGAAAAAAACTAGGCGTTTATGGCGATAACGGAGATTTTTATTTAAAACTTACTTCGTTTACAATGACCGCTATGGTAATTGGTTACATTTTAGGAATTACCTTAATCCCTAAGTATATTTCACAAGTTGCTGCTTTAAAAGCTTCAGGCTTTTTAGGAATTATTTTAGTGCTGTTAATTGTTACAATTTCTCCAGCCATGATGATTCAATTACCTGGAGGAATTCCTAATTTACCAGTAGTAATTATTTTGGTGGCTCTTATAGGACTTGCCAATGCACTTTGCTGGCCGGCAATATGGCCAATGGCACTTCAAGACCTTGGAGGCTATACAAAAATAGCGGGTGCCATATTAATAATGGGAATTGTAGGTGGTGCTATTTTTCCATTAATGTACGGCTCATGGGCAGATACAATTAATATAGCCAACGAAGCTGAAGGTATTACTGAGACTGCTAAAAGTGGTAATCAAATTGCCTATTTGATATTATTACCTACGTACTTTATGATCCTGTTTTATGCGTTTAAAGGACATAAATACAGAAGCTGGTCCAGAAAATAATACCAATTAAGTTAGAAAATAAATTTTAAAAAAAACTGATAATGTTAAAAAGTAACATAGATAAGGCGACAGGTTTCGAAAAAAGATTCGAGAATATTGGAACAGTAGTTTTTGAAAATTCGACTGCGGCATCTAAAGCCGTTGCACAACAAATAGCAACCCTTATCAGATTAAAACAAGAGAATCAAGAATCCTGTATATTAGGATTAGCAACGGGGTCTTCGCCCAAAGGATTGTATGCCGAGTTAGTGCGCATGCACAAAGAAGAAGGACTGAGTTTTAAAAATGTAATCACATTTAATTTAGATGAATATTATCCAATGGAACCGGATTCTATAAATAGCTACGTGCGATTTATGAAAGAACTATTGTTGGATCAAGTGGATATCCTACCAGAAAATTATCATATTCCGGATGGGACTTTATCCAAAGAAGAAATTGCTGATTATTGTGCTAATTACGAAGCTAAGATAGAAGCTTTGGGAGGCATTGATTTACAGATATTAGGAATTGGAGGAAACGGCCATATTGGATTCAATGAATCAGGATCTTTACAGAATTCCAAAACACGATTGGTAGCATTAGATCATATCACAAGAGTAGCGGCAAGCAAAGATTTTTCTGGATTAGGGAATACTCCCAGAACAGCAATTACGCTGGGAATTAAAAAAATAATGGAAGCCAAACAAGTTATTTTAATGGCTTGGGGAGAAGGAAAATCAGATATTATTAAAAAGTCTGTTGAAGGCGAAGTAACCAATCAGATTCCTGCTTCATTTTTGCAAGAGCACAATAATGCTGTTTTTGTTTTAGATAAAGAAGCTTCTTCGAAACTGACAAGAATCAACAGACCTTGGTTGGTTGAGAAAATTGTTTGGACAGATCGATTGACCAGAAAAGCAGTACTAGGATTAGCACTTGATTTGAAAAAACCTATTTTGATGCTTACTGATGCTGATTATATTGAGAATGGAATGAGCGATTTGTTGGCTGATTCTGGACCGGCATACGACATTAATATCAAGATATTTAACAAACTGCAGCATACAATTACCGGATGGCCAGGAGGAAAACCGAATGCTGATGATGCAAACAGACCCGAAAGAGCGGAACCCGCAAGAAAAAGAGTGTTGATTTTTAGTCCGCATCCGGATGACGATATCATCAGTATGGGAGGTACTTTTATGCGATTGCAACAACAAGGGCATGAAGTACATGTTGCCTACCAAACCTCGGGAAATATTGCGGTTGCTGATGATGAAGCACAACGATTTGCACGATTTGTAATTGATTATAACGAGAAATTTGGAATAAAAAGTGCGGAAGCGGAGCATATTTATGCAAAATCGATTGCATTTCTTCAGAATAAAAAAGCAAGTGAAATTGATATTCCTGAAGTTAGATATACGAAAGGATTGATTAGAAAAGGAGAAGCTCGTGCTACAAGTCATTTCGTGGGATTGCCAGATGAGCAAATTCATTTTATGGAACTTCCTTTCTATGAAACTGGAGCTATCGAGAAAAAACCTTTGGGTGAAGAAGACATTCAGTTGACCATGGATCTTATTGCGAAAGTAAAACCTCATCAAATATATGCTGCAGGCGATTTAGCAGATCCACACGGAACGCACAAAGTATGTTTGGATGCCATTTTTGAAGCGGTGAAACGATTGAAACCACAAGATTTCATGAAAGAATGTTGGGTTTGGTTGTACAGAGGTGCTTGGCAGGAATGGGGTATTGATGAAGTGGAAATGGCTGTACCCATGAGCCCGGATCAAGTATTGGCTAAAAGACATGGAATTTTCAAACACCAATCTCAAAAAGACGGTGTAGTATTCCAAGGATCTGATGCCAGAGAATTTTGGCAGAGAGCGGAAGATAGGAATAGAGAAACGGCCGTATTGTATAATCAGTTGGGATTATCAAGCTATGCCGCAATGGAGGCTTTTGTTAGATGGCACTATTAGTAGCCGTCCGACTGTAGTCCCTTCCTCTCCAAGATTATGGAAATCCATTTTACAATTAGTAAAATGGATTTTTTTTTATGTTTAATCCGAATATCATAATTAATTTATAATAATTATCCCATGATTATCGACATCTTATTACCACATTAGCAAGGCAAAGGCATGAAAAAACAACCCTCTATTTTTTGCCACGAATGTCACTAATTAGCGCAATTACAATTGATAGATTAAAGCATACAGTATCTTTTTAAATTATAAATTTTGTAGTTTTACCCGCCTATATCCGAATCTTCATATGAAACTTAAACAGATCAACATTCCTCCCCTACCCGCCGTACTTTTAGCAATAATAAGCGTGCAATCTGGCGCGGCTATCGCGAAAGGTCTTTTTCCTGCTATTGGCGCTGCTGGAACCGCTTCCCTAAGAATTGGCATTTCAGCATTGATATTATTGGCCGTTTACAGGCCAAACCTAAAAAAGATTACCGCTAACCAATGGCGATTGGTAATTCCCTACGGTTTGTCATTGGGAGCAATGAATTTGATTTTTTATCTTTCAATAGAGAGAATCCCCATTGGACTTGCTGTCACGCTGGAATTCATAGGCCCATTATTAGTAGCTGTTTTGGGTTCAAAACGCAGGATTGATTTTTTCTGGGTACTTCTTGCGGCGGCTGGAATTGTTTTGATTGCTCCATGGTCAAATAACGGAATAGACCTTCTGGGGGTACTTTTTGCTCTATTAGCCGGTGCTCTATGGGCAGCTTACATAGTATTAGGAGGGAAAATTTCAAAAATAATGAAAGGTGGTGATGCAGTTACCATAGGAATGCTCTTTGCTTCTATACTAATAGTCCCTTTTGGAATTTTAGGAAATGGATTAAGCAACCTTACTCCTCAACTTTTAGGCTTAGGTATTGCTCTTGCTCTATTATCCAGTGCGATTCCTTTTACCTTAGAGATGAAAGCCCTAGGACAACTTCCTGCACGTACATTCAGTATTTTAATGAGTTTAGAACCTGCTGCTGCATCAATTTGTGCTTTTCTGTTTTTACAAGAATACCTTACTTTTAATGAAATTTTAGCGGTAATTTTTGTGGTAATAGCTTCTGCCGGATCCACAATTACATCCAAAAAGATGAACTCTTAATGATTTTATATTAATCATTTCGATTACGTATTCATTAAATACTTATGAAGATTCCCTTAATCTAATTACAAACAGTAGCTGTTCCTTTTGTAAAATTTCACAACCATTACACTCCAGTATACTTCACCAATTTATTTTTAATTGAAATCAAAAAAATGTCTGTAAGCATAAGTTTACAGGCGTTTTTGGTTTATTCACATCCTTAATACGTTCCTTTTTTGAAAAAAAAAGCTCCCTATGTGATAAATGTTACAGAACGCAAAATTTTAACGGACAATATTTGCAGTATACAATTTTACAATTTATGGAATATATCGGTTATTTTACATCAATACTCATTGGCGTTGCATTAGGACTAATTGGTGGTGGTGGCAGTATTCTTACCGTACCTGTTTTAGTCTATTTATTTGCTATCGAACCCATTTTAGCTACCGCTTACTCCTTATTTATTGTAGGACTTACAAGTGCTGTAGGTACTGTTGGCTATTTCAAAAAAGGGTTAGTTAATATTAAAACAGCTATTGTTTTTGGTATTCCGTCAATCATTGCTGTTTTTACAACAAGAGCTTTAATTGTTCCAGCGATACCAAAAGAAGTATTTTCCATAGGAGAATTTATAGTTACAAAAAACCTGTTGATGATGCTCCTTTTTGCCGTAATTATGATTGCCGCTTCGCATAGCATGATTAAAAAAGACAAAAAAATTATAGACGAAAAGTCCGAAGAACAAAAATTCAATTACCCGCTGATACTTATCGAAGGGGCAATTGTTGGCGTAATCACAGGATTAGTGGGAGCTGGTGGCGGTTTCTTAATTATTCCTGCTTTGGTTATTTTGAGTAAATTACCAATGAAAGAGGCCGTTGGAACTTCATTAGTAATTATTGCTGCAAAATCTCTGATTGGTTTCTTTGGAGAAGGAGGCGAAAACGGAATTAATTGGCAATTTTTACTTACCATTTCAGCATTTGCAATTGTTGGAATTTTCATTGGCACAGCCTTATCAAAAAAAATTAATGGAGATAAACTGAAACCTGCATTTGGTTGGTTTGTTTTAGTAATGGGAATCTATATTATAGCCAAAGAGCTTTTTCTAAAATAAAATATTATTTCAAAAAAAAATAACTGATTCAATATTAAACATTTAAAAACAAAATGACTTTTTTCTGCTGTGTGATATTAGTTACTGATAATATGATTATCGAATACTAATTTTGGACTATAATAAAAATATTAAAATTAATTTCATTATGAAAACAGAACAAATATACACAGGATTTTTAGCACAACAAGGTACTCTATCATTTCAAATGGTGAAGCAGCCATTAAAATAATGAGCCGTTATGAAAGATAAAAAAGCAATAAACAAAGACTTAATTTTAAGAGAGCGATTGGCGTTACAACGAACAGTGCTCGCGAATCAATCTACTTTTCTTGCCTTTTTGCGAACGGCAATGTACTTTTTAATAGCAGGATTGAGTTTGCGAAATTTATTAAAAGTTGAAAATAGCTTCCTGATTGAAATAGCGCTGTTTGTCATTTCATTCGTGATACTGTTACTTGGAACTCTAAACTATTTCAAGCATAAAAAATCCATTTCCGAAAACAAAAAGCACATTGGTGATTACCAATTAGAATACTATGAGTGATTCCAGTGCAAAACTTTTTAATATCTTACCACCTATTTTTACATCAAGAATAAATTAAAAAATAGTAGTTCTTTTTTGGATTAAAAATAAACCATTCAACAATTGAATATGAATACTATGAAACTTGGACTAAAGGAAAATTGGAAACAATTTACCATTTTAGTAATCGTAAATGCCTTTGTTGGCGGGATGATAGGAATGGAAAGAACGATTATTCCAAAATTTGCCGAAATTGAATTTGGTATTGCTTCAAAAACAGCTATTCTTTCATTTATAACTGCCTTTGGAATCACTAAAGCCATTACTAATTATTTTACGGGTAAGCTTGCGAATCGTTTCGGGAGAAAAAATTTGCTTTTATTTGGATGGATTCTGGCAATACCTATTCCTTTTATTTTGATATATGCTGAATCATGGAATTGGGTGATTTTTGCCAATATTCTGTTGGGAATTAGTCAAGGATTAACTTGGAGTAGTACGGTGGTGATGAAAATTGATTTGGTTGGAGAAAAAGATCGCGGACTGGCGATGGGACTCAACGAATTTGCCGGTTATTTTGCCGTTGGATTAGTCGCTTTCCTTTCAGGCTATATCGCACAAGAATATGGCGTTACACCCTACCCTTTTTACTTGGGAATCGGAATTTCGATAATTGGTTTTTTGTTGACTTTGCTTTTTGTGAAAGATACCCGCGTATTTGTGCACCAAGAAAATACCACCAATAAAACTGAAAAATTAGATAATATTTTTCTGGAAACCACTTTCAAGAACAAAACGTTAAGTGCTGTGACCCAAGCAGGATTAGTCAATAACTTGAATGATGGTATGATTTGGGGACTTTTGCCTATTGTGTTGCTTTCTTTGAATTATGATTCTCAGAATATTGGGGTCATAACTGCCATTTATCCTGCCGTTTGGGGTTTTGGACAATTGATAACCGGAAAAATGTCGGATATATATTCGAAAAAAAAGATGCTGTTTTGGGGAATGTTGCTACAGGGAATTGCGATTCTTTTTATTCCTTTTAGTACCGAAATGTATCAATTAGCAACTATTTCCGCGTTACTGGGATTTGGAACGGCCTTGGTCTATCCTACTTTTTTATCCGCCATCGCACAAGCCACAAACCCAACTCAAAGAGCCGAAAGTATTGGTACATTCAGACTTTGGAGGGATTTAGGGTATGCGATAGGCGCAATTATTTCAGGAATAACCGCTGATTTATTCGGGGTAAATTATGCTATTATATTGATAGGTATCATAACAATCGCATCATCAGTAATAATCAAAGTTCGTATGCCAAAAGACAATTTATAAAACAACAAATCCCTAAAAATCATATCTTTCAGAAAGTAATGATTCAAAAAAATAAAAAATGAACTGGAAAACACCAAAAAAAGCTACTATTCAAAATATTGCTTTTATCCTATTTATAGCACTGCTTCTGTTTAGTCCTTTGGGCACTTTTGTAAAAATACAAGTAAACCGCTTAATTGCTTTTTCGCCAAAAACAATTGCTGTAACAGATCAAAAAATGATTTCCACGTACCAATGGCAATTAGTCGATGCTAACGGTAAAAGTGTGACATTGGAACAATACAAAGGAAAAATAATATTCATTAATTTCTGGGCCACATGGTGTCCGCCCTGTATTGCCGAAATGCCAAGCATGCAAAAATTATATGCTGACTATCAGGATAAAATTGTGTTTTTATTTGTGACAACGGATTCTTTTGAAAGAGCAAATGCGTTTTTAGTAAAAGAAAATTTAACACTTCCTATCTATCAATCGGTTACAAATCCTCCTTTAGAAATGGAGTCGTCTACAATTCCAGCTACGTATCTTATTGACAAGCAAGGAAATGTGATTGTAGCCAAAATTGGAACTGCAAATTGGAATAGTGATTCGTTCCGAGAGAAGTTAGATCATTACATTAGAAAATAAAATCAATGTGATTTTTTTAATTTTTTTTGTTGTGTGACAAAAGTAACACAGCCACTGCTTTTTAAATATAATCTTTGCAGCACTAAATCAACAAATATGGAAATTTTAGAATTCATCAAACAGCCTTGGCCTTGGTATATTGCAGGTCCATTAGTTGGACTTACAGTTCCGGCATTATTAATTATTGGAAATAAATCTTTTGGAATCAGTGCTTCATTGAGACACACTTGCGCGATGTGTTTACCGGCAAATATTACCTTTTTTAAGTACGATTGGAAAAAAGAAATCTGGAATATGTTTTTCGTTTTCGGTATTTTATTTGGTGGCGTTTTGGCTTTTAATTTTTTGTCAAATCCAAATCCAATTATCATAAACGATACTCTAAGAACAGAATTAGCGTCGTATGGAGTTACAAATATCAACGGAATGTTACCCGAACAACTCTTCTCATGGGAAAACTTAATCACGCTCAAAGGATTTTTCATGATGATCATAGGTGGTTTTTTTATTGGTTTCGGTTCTCGTTATGCGGGAGGTTGTACCAGCGGGCATTCTATTTCCGGTTTGTCTAATTTACAATTGCCTTCACTGATTGCAACCTGTTGCTTCTTCGTAGGTGGATTGATTATGGCGAATATCATTTTACCTTTAATACTTTCTATTTAATACTATCAAACATGCAAAATAAAGATCAAAATACAGATTTCGAAACTCGTTCTTTAGACACCATTTGTGTCAACGAGAGTCAATTAGAACACAAGTGGTATCATAATTTAAAATACTTAATCATCGGTTTATTGTTTGGAATTGTTTTCATCAAAGCCGAAGTAATCAGCTGGTACCGCATTCAGGAAATGTTTCGTTTTCAGTCCTTTCATATGTATGGCATTATAGGAAGTGCCGTTGTGGTAGGAATGCTATCTGTTTTCCTGATAAAAAAATTTAATATTAAAACCATTTATGGAGAGAAAATTGAATTCCACGACAAAACGTTCAACAAAGGACAAATTTATGGCGGACTCATTTTTGGATTGGGTTGGGCCATAACAGGAGCTTGTCCAGGCCCATTATTTGCACAAATTGGAACTGGCGCTACCGTTATGATTGTTACTTTATTATCTGCTGTAGCGGGAACCTGGGTATATGGTTATTTTAGAGATAAACTGCCTCATTAAAAAAGTATGAATTCAGAAAAACAAAACATAGTCCAATTAAAATTGCTTGTAAATAGATTAATCTATCTGTTTACGACTATTCTTTTTTTGGTAATAACAGTGTTCTTGTTTTTGTTTTTCAATTCAACGGTTACTTCTTGGTTTCAAAATAGTGATATAAAATTCGATTCTCTTTATATCGATGCCGAGAAAAAAGTGATTTTGCAAAATGAAATGGCAAAATTCTGGAAACCAGCAGACATTAACCGGATTACAGATGCAACTTTAAAACAAGAAGTGGAATATGGCAAAGATTTAATTACACATACTGCTAAATATTTGGGTCCAAATGGTAGTGTGAAGCAAATCAGCAATGGTATGAATTGTAACAATTGCCACTTAGAAGCGGGTACAAAACCTTGGGGAAATAATTATGGTTCTGTATATTCTATGTATCCAAAAATGAGAGCGCGAAGCGGACTAGTGGAAGACCTTTATAAAAGAGTCAACGATTGCATCGAAAGAAGTTTGAATGGCCAACCGCTAAAAAGAGATGACAAAGAAATGAAAGCCATGATTGCCTATATCGAATATATTGGCAGTAATATCCCTAAAGGTAAAGAAGCAAATGCTTCTGGAATCTATGATTTAGAGTATTTAGACAGAGCTGCCAATCCTGTAAAGGGAAAAGCATTATATAATACCAAGTGTGCGAGTTGTCATCAAGGGAATGGTCAGGGAATCTTGGCAGAAGATAAAAAGGAATATACTTATCCGCCGCTTTGGGGCAAAAATTCGTATAATAGTGGTGCGGGATTATTTAGAATCAGTCGTTTTGCAGGGTATATAAAATACAATATGCCGTTTGGTACCACGTATGAAAATCCTCAATTATCCGATGAAGAGTCTTGGGACATTGCTGCTTATGTGGGAAACCTTGATAGGCCATCGAAAGATTTAAGTCAAGACTGGCCCAATATTTCTAAAAAACCGGTCGATCATCCTTTTGGTCCTTTTTCGGATACATTTACGGAAACCCAACATAAATTCGGACCTTTTAAACCAATAAAAGACGAAAAAAAGAAAAACAAAAAAAACAATCTTAAAACTCAATTATGAAAAACGGGACACTTGCATTTATTCTTGGATTCAGTATGATTTCAATTGGCGCATTGGCGCAAAAAAAATCAAACAACCACAAAATCGTTTTTCAGTTTACAAATGCTGTTGATACTTTACACCAAAAAACATTTGCAAACCAGCTGAAAAACATAACCACTCATTGGCCTAATGCCAAATACGAAGTAGTGATTCACAGCATGGGTTTACCATTTGTAATGTCAGCAAAATCAAAGCAAATAGAAGCCATAAAAGCGCTTCGGGCCAAAGGAGTTCGTTTTTTAGTGTGTGAAAATACTATGAAAAGTCAAAAAGTAACCAAAGATCAATTGATTCCGGAAGTAGAATATGTACCGGTTGGAATTGCTGAAATTGTTGAAAAACAAGAAGAAGGCTGGAGTTATATCAAGGGCGGATTTTAAATATTAGTATGGATTATTTTTTAGCAGAATTATACTACCTACCTCATCAAAATCTGCTAAAACAAAATCTACAAAACAAATAATTATGAGCAATAAACGAAGGAACTTTCTGAAATCTATAGGAACAATAGGCTTGGGTGCTGCGATTATTTCGCCAATTTCCGCTATTGCAAATACAAATCAGACGGAAGAAATAAACTTGGATGCAGCAATCGATGGTACTAAACCTCAAACAATTTCTATTCTTCAAACCACCGATGTGCATTGTCAGATTCATCCACATGATGAGTTGTTTTGGGAAAATGGCAAAGCTGTTTTTAGAAAAACGGGCGGTTATGCATATATGGTAACCCTACTGAAACAATTAAAAAAGAAAAATCCAAATACTTATATCATTGACACGGGTGATATGTTTCAAGGCAGCGAATTAAGCGTAGAAACCACTGGTGAAGCTTTTGTTCCCATTTTAAACGCACTAAATTACGATTTATATCTTCCGGGAAATTGGGAAGTGATTTACGGAAAAAGAAAAATGCAAACGTTGTTGGGTTCTCTTGATGCGCCAAAAATTTGTACCAATATGTACCATGATTTAGGCGATGGAAAAAGAGGTGAACTTATTTTTCAACCGTATACGATTTGGCATATAGCCGGAGCAAAAATTGGCTTTTTAGGATACACAGATCCTTTGGTTCCCATAAGACAAAGTCCGAATTACAGCAAAGGAATTATTTACACCAACCCCGAAGAAAATCTGGTGCATTATGTGGATGTGCTTAGAAATCAAGAACAATGCAGTTATGTAATCATAATTGCGCATCTGGGTTTATCACAGCAAATAGCATTGGCAAACCGACCGGAATGCGAAGGTGTAAACTATATTTTAGGAGGTGATACACACGAAAGAGTGCGCAAACCAATTGTTTGTAAATATTCAAAAGTGGTGGAACCGGGAGCTTTTGGTTCGTTTATTGGAAAATTAGATTTGACCATCCTGAACGGAAAAGTCATTGAGGATAAGTATGAATTAATAGAGGTCGATTCTCCAAAAATAAAACCCGATGCCAGAATCGAAAAATTATTAAAAGAGAAAGAATCTGTTTATCAAGAGCAAATCAATCAGGTTATTGGCTATAGCACGATTCCTTTGTACCGTTATTTTGTGGTAGAAAATCCTATTGACACGATGATTTTGAATGCTTTACACTGGAAATTTCCTGAAATAGACATTAATCTTTCTAATGGATTCCGTTTTTGTCCGCCAAAAACAACTCCGGATGAAACCGGAAATATTCCCATCACAAACGGATTTATTTTTGATATGCTTCCCGTAGACAGCACCATACGAACTGCAAAAGTGACCGGAGCGCAATTGAAAAACTGGCTCGAAAAAGAACTAAATAATGTCTTTGCCGAAGATGCTTCAAAACGTTTTGGCGGTTGGGTGGTAAAGTTCAAAGGAATGGAAGTACGCTTTAACGCTTTTGCAGAAACAGGAAAGAGAGTGCAAAGTATTACCGTAAAAAATATTCCGATAGATCCTGAAAAACTATATACAATCATGGCGTGTGAGCGCGATGGTGATCCTGTGGATATGCTTTGCCGAATGAAAGGCGTTCTGGATGCCAAAAACACAACTTCAACCTTGCATACTGCAATGAAAGAATATTTAAAACAAAATTCTCCAGTTACGCCGACACCACAAAAAAATGCCATAATTCTGGATGCTCCAGAGACATTGTTAACTCAAGTTACCGGTGTTGATTATACTTTCAGATAGTTTTTTAATCGTAAACTTAAAAGTCAAAAAGTCGAATGTGTAAAGCATTCGACTTTTTGACTTTTAAACCTTTAAGAAATCTTTTAAAACTTCATTTTCTAAATGTATTACTAGTTTAAATATCCGAAGATTACTGTTTTTCATGCCTTTTTACTAATCCAAATGATAAAACTTCATTATCAAATAATTCAGCAGTAAATACAACAACGTTCCTACCACAGCAAGTGTGATGATACAGCTAATCAGGTTGAGCACAATATTAGGAATAAACTTCAATCTAGGATGTGTGATTAAAGGCTCCCGATGCAGTCTTTCGTGAATATTTTCCCTTGCTATTTTGATTTTCTTTTTGATAGTTTTTGAGTTTTAAAGACAATAATGATGAATTGTTCCTGTTGACTTTTGGCTTCCTATTTTGAGTACTCTAAAATTACGTAATATTTTTAAGATAAAGAAGTTCTGGAATTGAAAAAAGCAACAAATGGCGCATAGTCCTTTTCAGCAGTATGCAATAACTAATCTGTTTACATCTTGAGCTTTTCTGTAACAGCTCCGTTTTTCCACAGCATTTTCAAATGGGTATAAGTCCCTGTAATGCCTTTTTCAAACTGCACCTGAACATTTTCATCGAGCACAAATAAATTGCTATCAATGTATCTAAGTTCAAATAACACATTTCCTCTTTCGGCGTTTTTGCAGAATAATTGATTGTCTTTTATATGAAAATCCAAGCCACCTTCATACACACCTGTATAGGAATTTAAAACTACAGGATCTGGCATTTTTGTCGTTTCAGATCTTATATTGTTCAAATTCCATTGAAACATATTTTTTTCTCTTTCGTCTTTTGCTTTCGATAAAAGTTCTGTGGAGATCAAAATCCTTGCTTTTGTTAAAGCCTGTTCTGAAGGTATTATAACATCGGGCAGCACACCTATTCCCTCCCAATCTGCTTCAACAGGAGCACGGGCAATAGGAATATTTGCTACAAAACCCTGACCCACATCATAAGAACCGGTTGGATGCGCTCCTCCTCCCGTAGTTTCGCCTACAATGGTAGCACGTTTGGCATGTTTCAAACCATAAGTAAAATCTTCAGCTCCTGAAAAAGTGAGTCGGCTGGTTAAAATATAAACTGGCATGTTTAACTTGAAATCCGTTTTTGCAGGATCAGTATATCTCTCGAGTGTATCGTTTGAACGGTTAATAATATCATTCATATGTGTTTTTTGATTGAAAAAATAATTTTGGGTTCTAAGTACCATTTCCGGTGATCCCCCTCCGTTATAACGCATATCAATAATCAATGCTCTGCAGTTGCTCACGAATTGAAATGCGGCATTTAAAGTGGGCTGAGCCTCTTCTACACACCCCACGAATTCATCCCATCTAATGTAACCTATGTTGCCAAACAATAGCTCTGTTTTTTTAAAGGCAAAATTACTTTCACGTGCTGCGTTTAAATCCTGTTGACGTTGCTGCTGTTTTTCATCATCTGACATCGGTTTACTAAGGTAGGCCACCAGTTGCGGATTGTATCTGAGTCCAAGATGCCCGTCTCTGTGAGTTTGCTGAAGATCATTATGCAATTGAAAACCAACTTCCTGTCGCGAACCTATTTTGTTATAATCACCGTTCTTTAATTTCTGTTTTATGCTCTTTGACATTAGAATCGCTTTGTCAGGATAAATATACAACCTGTTCAAAGCATTACTCAGGCTATCGACAAGCAGTTTGATTTCTTTTGAGTTCAATTTTTGCTCAGGATTTTGTTCTGTGCCTGCGTGTTTTATATTTTTTTGTGCCTGACAGGATATAAAGAAACCTGTTAGCATAATTAATACTGTTAAACGGTTGTTGTTTTTCATAGAATTCTTTTTATCTACAAGGAATACCTCTGGTTACTAATGCTAATGTCTCGATGCTATACGAGGTTTGGGACTAAATTACCATTTATTTTTTAGTTATCATTAAACTTCGAAATACAAGACCAATATTCTATTAAACCAATTCTCAAAACTTTTATAACCAGCTTAAGTTTACATTTCATAAATTTATACCTAAATCAGAAACAACAAAAAACAGGAATACGATTCTCTCGAATTTATGACCTTAATACTGGCTGGATAATATCCAGATGCACTGATGCTTATTTAATTAAACATTTTTAGTAAATTTAGCACATACCTATGTATAGCAACTACTATAGTTTTTATCTATTAAAAATAAATTTAAGCGCGAATATTTTTCAGTAAATTCGTCATATTAAGTTTATAAAATAAAAAATCAATCATACTATGGAAAATAACACAAATCCAACATCCTACAACGTAAACGGAGAAAGTAAATGCCCGTTTTCTGGTGGAGTTGCCCCAAATCAAAGCTCTGGTACTGGAAATAGTAACCGCGACTGGTGGCCAAATCAATTGAAATTAAACATCCTGCGCCAAAACTCTTCTCTTTCCAATCCGATGGGAGAGGCCTTTAATTATGCTGAGGAATTCAAGTCTCTGGATTTAGATGCCTTGAAGAAAGACATATTCGATATGATGACCACATCTCAAGACTGGTGGCCTGCTGATTACGGTCACTATGGTCCGTTCTTTATTCGTATGGCTTGGCACAGTGCAGGTACGTATCGTATCGCGGACGGTCGTGGTGGTGCAGGTTTCGGGACGCAGCGTTTTGCGCCACTAAACAGCTGGCCAGATAATGCAAACCTAGACAAGGCTCGTTTGCTGTTATGGCCAATCAAACAAAAATATGGTAAGAAAATTTCTTGGGCAGATTTAATGGTTCTAACTGGTAACTGCGCACTTGAATCGGCAGGTTTACAGACCTTTGGTTTCGCTGGCGGACGTGCCGATGTTTGGGAACCACAAGAAGATATTTACTGGGGTTCTGAAAAAGAATGGTTAGCACTTAGTAACACTCCAAATAGCCGCTACTCAGGTGACCGTGATTTAGAAAATCCTCTAGCTGCTGTACAAATGGGACTTATTTATGTAAACCCTGAAGGTCCTGACGGAAATCCTGATCCACTTTTAGCAGCCATTGATATTCGGGAGACTTTTACCCGTATGGCTATGAATGACGAAGAAACGGTTGCGCTTATTGCTGGTGGACATACATTGGGTAAAACCCATGGTGCTGCTGATCCAAATAAATACGTAGGTCCAGAACCAGCAGGAGCATCTATTGAAGAGCAAAGCATAGGTTGGAAAAACACCTATGGTACTGGAAATGCAGGTGATACAATTACCAGCGGTCTTGAAGGTGCTTGGACCACAACGCCAACAAAATGGAGCAACAACTACTTCGAAAACTTGTTCGGGTTCGAATGGGAATTGACCAAAAGCCCGGCTGGTGCCCATCAATGGAAACCAAAAGGTGATGCAGGAGCTGGTACTGTGCCAGATGCACACGACCCTTCAAAAAGTCATGCGCCATTTATGCTGACTACTGACTTATCATTAAGAGTTGACCCAATATACGAGAAAATCTCAAGACACTTTTTTGAGAATCCAGCAGAATTCAATGATGCCTTTGCTAGAGCATGGTTCAAGCTAACGCACAGAGATATGGGTCCAAAAGCGCGCTATTTAGGACCTGAAGTTCCTGCTGAAGAACTAATTTGGCAAGACCCAGTTCCTGCTGTTACGCATCCATTAATTGATGACCAAGATATTGCTACACTTAAAGTAAAGATTCTTGCTTCAGGATTGTCTGTGCCAGAATTAGTATCTACCGCTTGGGCATCAGCATCCACTTTCCGTGGTTCTGACAAACGTGGTGGCGCTAACGGTGGTCGTATTCGTCTAGCTCCGCAAAAAGATTGGAAAGTGAATAATCCGTCCCAACTGGAAAGAGTGCTTAACAAACTTGAGAATATCAAAAATGAGTTCAACAGCACGCAATCTGGCGGGAAACAAGTTTCAATTGCTGACTTGATTGTTTTAGGTGGTAGCGCAGGAATTGAAAAAGCAGCTGCAACTGCAGGACATTACGTATCAGTACCTTTCAAGCCGGGACGTACAGATGCTTCACAAGAACAAACAGATGTAGAATCATTCGCAGTTCTTGAGCCTCAAGCAGATGGATTCCGTAATTATGTTAAGACAAAATATACTGTTTCAGCAGAAGAAATGTTAGTTGACAAAGCACAATTATTAACTTTGACAACGCCGGAAATGGCAGTTCTTGTTGGGGGTATGCGTGTTTTAAGCACCAACTTTGATCAGTCTCAAAACGGTGTTTTCACAAAACGTCCAGAGGCGCTTACAAATGATTTCTTTGTGAACCTACTTGATTTAGGTACCACTTGGAAAGCAGTTTCAGAATCTGATGATGCCTTTGTAGGAAGTGATCGTATAGCAGGCGGACTAAAGTGGATTGGAACTCGTGTCGATCTTATTTTTGGTTCTAACTCAGAGTTAAGAGCGCTTGCGGAAGTGTATGGTTATAGTGATGCTCAGGAAAAGTTTGTGAAAGACTTTATAGCTGCTTGGACTAAAGTGATGAACTTGGACCGTTTCGACTTGGTTTAATTTTAGTGTTTTATAATTTGTTTAAAAAGGTGGTCTGGCAACGGATCACCTTTTTTATTTACAATTTGATTTGTTGCTTATTTTGCCTAAACAAAACTCAATCTTTCACTTCATTCCGCCTCACACTTAAATGTTAGTAACCAACATAAAATACTGATTTAAAATTTCTTAATTTTATATTTATTTCAGCACTGAAATTGCCATATTGCCAAACTGCGGTTAGTGGCTGGCATTATTAATTTTAGGATTGTTTTTTAATTTTCTTTTAAAGGAAAGAATCATATAAATAATAAGGCTTAAAGAAAGGATTACTATTGTAATAAACTTATGAATTCCTAAAAGAGGAATACAGATCATTATTCCAATACAAAAAAACAAAACTGCTAGAAAGTCAATTTTATTTTTTCTAAATCTCATAGTTATTAGTACAATTAAAGTGGCAAAAAAATAGATTATACCCTTCACTGCATCTCCAAATCCATCATGAAGCCTATAATTATCATTATCAATTATTCTATCAACTAATACCGGTAATGTGTCGCCGAGTATGATTAAATTTAAAAATATTAATACAAGAAATTGCCCTCTATTTATTTCAAGATTATTTTCTTTTGGTGAATTTTTCATACCTGTTTTTTTATGCTTGTCACTAACTCATATATATCAGCCATAAAGTGGCACTAATCCAACCGGTTTGGATGGCTTCGTGCCATTAAATAGCTTTTGCTAAAGTATAGATAATTAACCACAATAATCTATACCTACAAATCTAAAAGTTTCGTTATTCATTACTTTACGGTTTCCCGTAAACCAACTGTTTTAATTAAAAAAAACTAAACCCCATAAAAAACCGTCTTATTTCAATAAATAAGACGGTTTCTTTATATTTTAAAACGTATCAATAATCCGTTATCTTATAAAAAAACATTTGTGGAGCGCCTTCAACACCGGCATCCATCATCAGTTTCTTCTTTGCTTCGGAGGTGATGTTTTCTTTTGCTTTTTTCATATCCGTAATGGCAAATACCAGCGTCACCATATTAGGATCATCTATACTTCTGGCCATTCCTCTGTCTATGAATCCTTCTTCCATTCTTTTGGCAGTTCCTTCGGCATCGTATACTTTGAGCCAAGCATCAAAATCTTTTACACGATGCGTCACCATCAATCGGTCTTTCTGATCAATCGGTGTGTCGTCATTTCGTATTACCTCATAATACGTAAATTCAGGTTTACCGGTAACCCCGGCTTTTTTCATCGTCTCTTTCAGATTGGGAAGCACACTAAACTCTTTTGCTTTTTGGACATCATTAATTTTATCTATTATCATAATCATATTCGCATCGTCAATTCCTCTTCCTACCATATAATGTGAGATTCCATACACCATTCGCATAGAATCATGTGCATCATATTCCTTTCTCCATTTTTCATAATCCGCTATTTTATGCTTTATTCCAATTACTTTAAAAGGTTCAAATACAGCAACAGCAGTAGCAGTATCTTTAGGCATAACTTCTTCAGGTTCTGTCTTCTCCGTTTTATTGTTTTTACAAGATAAAAATGCAACGGTAAAAACTAACATCAAAACTGGTTTCAAAAAAAATTTAATGTTTTTAATATTACTATTTTTTAAGTTATTTTTATTACGTAAATATAATAATAAATACTGATAATCAGATTATTACAAACTAATTAATCTTTAAAAACAAATATCAAAACACGTGTTGACAGTCCTTTTTCACTTTTAATTTCTCCATAAAATAGAGTTTATTCTAAACAGAATCCCATAAAAAAAGCCGGCTCGAAAAAACGAGACGGCTTAAATTTTTTTGATCAAAAGATTACAAAATATAATCGGTATTAATGAAATTAAAGATCAATAATAATTGGGACAACCGAAACATTTTACTTCTAAATCAAATAGATAAATTACTGATAGCTCAAAAATTCCGCCTGTTTTTCCTATTTTAGAAGTATTAAAATCATACGAATAACCAAATTTAAAATGTTCGTATTGCAACCCTCCAAAAGGGTTCACGGAAGTTAAAAAATGGCTGTTATTCGCTTTTTTTCCGGGATTTGTGGCGGCACTAACTCCAAAGAAAAACTTCTTAAAAACCAGTCCTGCACCTAAATCAAATCGGCTGTATTCTCCTTGAGTCATATAGTTGGACGTCACGAGCATTTTTGTTTCATAGGGTAAATAGGTGATATCAATATAATCTCCCAATAGGAGTTCATAGCCTGCATTGGCAGAAAAAAACATTTCTAAAGGCACATTTCCATTGGACGCAAAAGATATATTGGGCTTATTAATGTGTTTTAGAGCAACTCCTGCCCAAGCATTTTCATTATTAAAAAGCATTCCTGCTGAGAAATCAAAGAAATTCACTTTGTCATTCAGCAAAAGCGGATCTACGCTCGATGTGTTAATAGTGCCTTGACCAATATTAATTTGATCTTCTAAAACAATATTCTGAAAACCATAAGACTTGTTTCCAAAACCAACTTCTATTGCGGGTCTAAAAAACCAATCGTCCGTTATTTGAACCCGATACGCATAATTAAGATTGATCTGAGTGAAATTATAATTCGTAAACTTTTCTCTGTGATTCAAAATACTTACTCCAATTCCGCTGTTTGCATTTTCCAACCAAGTATTGACAAAACCAAAATCCGTATCAACCCTGAAATTCAAATCTGGCCATTGGGTTCTGTGCAATATTCCTGCTTTGGTTGTTTCTAAAAACCCTGTAAATCCTGGATTCAATGTTTCGGGAACCATGAAATATTGTGTAAAAATGGGATCTTGTGCTTTTACATTTAAAGAAAAACATAACAAGATTATAAACGGGACTATTTTTATTTTCATTTTGATATTCTTATTTTATTGATGTAAAAGGACCGTTTTCATTTATTATAGTTCCATAAAAAGTAGTGCCTTTTACTTTATAATAATAATTACCGTTTTCTGAGTCCTTCCCTTTTACTTTTCCATCCCAGCCGTGAATTGTCTCCCCTTTCTCTGAATATATTAATTCGCCCCAAGTATTATAAACATCCAACTGAAGCGATTTTAAACCTGTAAACATAGGTTTGAAAGTTTCATTAAGTCCGTCTCCATTGGGCGTAAATCCATTCGGGCTAATCAACTGATATCCCTTTTCTATTGTTAATGTTATAGTCTGTGTATATATGCATCCAAAAGCGTAGGTAACGGTTTGAGTTACGATATAATTCCCTTCTTTGACAAAAGAATGAATTGGATTTTCTTCATTGGAAACACTACCATCCCCAAAATCCCAAGCCGTGCTGATATAATCCCCCGTCGCGGTATTCGTGAATTGTATAGGATCAACGATGGAATAAATCCCATAAGTTGAAAAAGCATAAGAACTTACCGTGAAGGAAGGTGATCCTAGTTTTGGAATAGCAACATTGAAGCTGTAATTGGCTGTACAACCCAAATTATCGGTAACACCCAAAACAACCGTTCCATTTTGATTGGTGTCCATCATTTCATTATTGGCTCCGCTTACAGTTCCGCTCGACCACGATAATTGATAAGGAGGTATTCCGCCTGAAACTTGAGCTACAAAGCTTTGTTTTACATATTTGGTTTCACAATTAAAATCGGTTTTTGTTTGTATTCCAATTACAATCGGTGGTTGTCTGTTTATAGCATTCTGGATTGATTTTGTGCAACCTCTGGCATCAGTAACAGATACCGAATAATTTCCAGCAGGAATAGCTGTTAAATCTTCCGTTGTGGCACCGTTTGACCATGCGTATGTAAATGGCGGCGTTCCACCGGCAACCAGCAGATTTATAGCGCCACTATTGGCATCATTACAATCGAAAGCATGAATTACATTGGCCGAAAGCACCAAAGTTTGCGGTTCGATTATGACAAAAGTTTCGGTAATTGTACATGGTTTACCATCACTAATTGTTACTGTATAAGTTCCTGGTCCTAAATTATTTCTAGTCAAACCGGCCGTACTTCCATCACTCCATACGAGTGCCAGCGGAGCAATTCCCCCTACTAAATTTAGATTTATACTACCATCATGCGCTCCAAAACAAGAAATTTGTTTCACTACCGGATTTATGGTAAAAATTGGCGCTTCGGGTATGTTTACATTAAGTGTTTTTACACAATCATTAACATCCGTGACTGTAATCAGATAATCCCCAGCCGAAAGGTTGTCCTGCAATAATCCACCTCCCAAATTACTCCATTGAATCGCATAAGGTGCAATTCCTCCTGAAATCAATACTTTTATGGAAGCATCATTTCCTCCATAGCAAATTATTGGGGTTGTGGTTGTCGTAATAACAATCTCCGTTGGTTGGGTCAATATAACAGACAACGTTTTAAAACATCCCGAATTATCTGTTACTGTAAGATCATAAGTTCCTGCCAGTACTTTACTCAAATTTTGATTGGTACTGGTAAAACCGTTTGGACCTGTCCAAGCATAATTATAATCAAAAACGCCAGAAGAAATCTGGATTGGGGTTCCTCCTACCGTATTTACTGTTATCGCTCCGGTTGCCGCTCCGAAACACAAAACATCCGTTTGACCAACCCAATTTAAGGCTAAAACTGGCGGTTGGGTTATCGTGAAAGTGGCCGTTTCTGGTCCACAATTATTGGTGTCCAAAACCGAAACAGTATATTCCCCAGGAGCCAAATTAGACAAATCTTCGGTGTTTGCAAATGGTAAATTATCTTTAGTCCAAGTATAAGTATAATTCGTCGTGCCCCCTGTTACGGTAATAGCAATTTTACCGTCGGCATCCCCAAAACAAGTAATATCTTTTTCTTGATTCGTGGTGATGACAATGGGCGGGTAAACCGTTATCGAATAGCTAAATGGTGCTCCCTGACATGAAACGCCGTTATTCTCTAATGTCGCAGTTGACGAAAAGATTACAATAAGCGGACTTGTTGTTGTATTAATAAGATTCATAACCGGGATTGTATTCGTACCAGTCGGAGATGTTACCCCCGTAATTCCTGCCGGAACGTTGGCTGCCCAACTAAAAGTTACATTTCCAGTAGTTCCACTAGTTAAAACAACGGGCAAAGTTTCAGTTCCGGTACAAATAGCCTGATTGGCTCTAGAAAAGGCAACCTTTGCAGATGGATTTACGGTAACCACTACTGTAAACGGTGTACCTGTACAAGTCCCAGACTTGGGCGTTACCGTGTAAGTAGCCGTTGCTAATTGGTCTGTTACGTTAGTGAGTGTTTGGCTAATAGAATTTTGATTCACACTTTGCGCTGAGCCACCCGTTATTGCTCCAATTGGACTTACAATAGGAGAACTCCAACTATAAAGTGTGTTAGCAGGAACAATAGTACCACCTCCATTCTGAGGAATAACATTAAAAGTATTCGCATTACATATTGTAGCGGTTTGAGAATTTATCAGTGGTACCGGGTTGACAGTAATGGTGTAACTATAAACCGCACCCTGACAAATTACTCCTGAATTTAATTCGGCTTTTACCGAATAAGTAACTACAATAGGTGCATTTGTAGTGTTCGTTAATGTTTGAACAGGAATAGGATTCCCTCCACTTGTTACAACTCCTGTAATTCCTGCGGGTTGAATTGCGGTCCATGAAAAAGTAGTTCCCGCTGTTGTACTATTTAAATTTACACTTGCGCTTGAGGAACCAGAACAAATCATTTGATTTGGCTGAGAAAAAGTAACTGCCGGCGATGGGTTTACTGTTATGGTAAATGTTTTTGGAGTTCCAAAACAACCGTTCAAACTTGGTGTTACAGTAATTGAAGTTGTTATTGGATTTATTCCATTGTTAATTGCTGTAAATGCTGGAATATCTCCTACTCCACTTGCTCCAATTCCAATAGTTGTGTTGGTATTTGTCCAATTATAAACAGTACTTGGAATTGTACCAGTAAAAACAATGGCACTGGTTTGAGAACCATTACAAACTTCTTGATTAACTGGTAAATCTACTGTCAGAGTTGGGTTCACAGTTATGGTAAATGTTTTTGGAGTTCCAATGCAACTTTTGCCTCCATTGGTAAAAATAGGTGTTACTTCTATAGTCGCCACTATTGGAATTGTAGTTGCATTTGAAGCCGTAAATGAAATATCACCCGTTCCCGTTGCAGGTAAATTGATACTGCTGTCTGTGTTTGTCCAAGAATAGGTTGTTGTTCCTCCAGTATTTGCACTAGCAAAAATTACTGAAGCTGCTTGGTTATTACAAACCACCTTATCCAATGGCTGAGTTAGCTGAGCCGTTGGGTTTACGGTTATTTCATATTTATATATTGTTCCTGAACAAGAAACCCCATTATTCTCTAATGACGCAGTTGCAGAAAAGATTACGATAAGCGGATTTGTTGTTGTATTATTAAGATTTTGAACTGGGATTGTATTTGTACCTGTCAGAGAAGTTATACCCGTAATTCCCGCTGGAACATTAGCCGTCCAACTAAAAGTTACATTTCCAGTCGTTACACTAGTTAAATCAACGGGCAAAGTATCTGTTCCCGTACAAATGACCTGATTTCCCTCAGAAAATGCAACCTTTGCAGAAGGATTAACGGTAATAACAACTGTAAACGGATTTCCACTACAATTCCCTGATTTTGGTGTTACCGTATAAGTAGCCGTTTGAACTGCATCCGTACCATTAATTAATGTCCCACTAATCGTTGTTTGATCTACTAATGCAATGCCTCCTGTTACTCCTCCTGTTACTGTTGGAGCTTCCCAAGAATAGCTTGTACCTATTGGTACAATATTTCCACTGCCATCCAAAGGAGTTATAGAAAATGAAGTGTTCGTGCAAATCGTTTGGGTTTGTGATGTTGTGATAATTGGATTACTATTTACAGTAAATGTTACCGTTTTTATACAACCATTGGAATTTGTATATGTAATTATTGTCGTTCCGCCCGATACTGCTGTTACTAATCCCATATCACTAACTGTAGCAACTAAAGGATTCGATGAAATCCAAGGTGTAGTTGCGGCTGCTGTTCCTAAACCTGTTAATTGTGAGGTCAAACCAATACAAGCTGATAAAGTACCTCCTATTGTGGGTTCAGGGTTTATTGTAACTGAAACTGATTTAATTATAGAGCAGCCGTTCAAATTAGTTCCTTTAATGTAGTAAGTTCCTGAACCAGTAATCGCAGATGGTGTTGACAATACTGTTGTTGCTGATGCATTAGTCCAATACGTGAAATCCAATCCTGAATCAGATCCTGTAGTTATAGCGCTTGAGGATATATCAACGGTGGCAGGAGAACAAACGGCTAAGGGATCTGTAATACTTAAATTGGGTAATCCATTTACGTTAAATAACAAATCGACTGTGCAATTATTACTGTTTTTATAAGTAATTGTTGTTGTTCCTACAGCTATACTTGTCACTAATCCTGTAGCACTAATTGTAGCTACAGAAGGGTTTGAAGACACCCAGGTCAAACTTGTAGCCGCTGAAGCTGAACCTGATAATTGTGTAGTAGTCCCTACGCATCCCTTTGAAGAACCTGTTATTGTAGGAAAGTCATTTACAGCGAATGTTGTATTTACTTTACATCCATCCGAATTTGTATAAGTAATGTCAGTAGTCCCTGCCGATACTGCTGTTACCAATCCCGTAGCACTAACTGTAGCAACTGTAAGATTTGAAGATACCCAAGGGGAACTAGAGGAGGCTGTTCCTGAACCCGTTAATTGAGATGTTAAATTGACGCAAGCGGATAAAGTGCCCGTAACCGTTGGCAAAGCATTCACCGTAAAAGTGGAAGTGACCGTACAATTATTTAAGTTCTTATAGGTAATTGTCGTTGTCCCTACCGATTTAGCAGTTACTAGTCCTGTACTACTAACCGTTGCAACAGTAAGATTTGACGATACCCATGGCGAAATCGAAGCCGCAGTTGCTGAACCCGTTAATTGTGAAGTTGCGTTGATACATGCTGATAAAGTCCCTGTAATTGAAGGTAAAGCATTTACTGTAAATGTTTCACTTTTTGAACAACCATTTGAATTGGTATAAGTTATTGATGTAGTACCTATTGCTATTGCTGTAACTAAACCGGCACTACTTATTGTTGCTATACTAGGATCTGAAGAAAGCCAAGGACTACCTAAAGCTGGTGTTACTGAACCCGATAATTGCGAAGTTGTACCAATACAAGCATATAAAGTACCTCCTATTGCAGGTAAAGCATTTACCGTGACTGTAACCGGTTTTATTATTGGACAGCCATTTGTCTTGGTTCCCTTAATATAATACGTTCCTGATGCCGTAATCGCAGATGGAGTTGACAATGCTGTTGTTGCAGATGCATCAGTCCAATACGTGAAATCCAATCCGCTTTCAGAACCCGTTGTTATTGCTGGCACTGTAATATCTACGGTTGAAGGCGAACAAACGGCAATAGGACTATTAATAATTAAATTTGGTAACTCTTTTAATGCAAAAGTAAAAACAGCTTCATTTGTTCCTGCACAATTACCATTAACTTTTACTTTTATAGTATACATTTTAAAAGCATTGAAAATTATTTTAGGATAGACGCTGGAAGATGAAGTCCCGCCAGTATAAGTATAATCTGCTGAAGTAACTCCTGTCCCAGAAATTGTCCAATCATAAGTTGTTGGTGCGTAAGGTGCCGCACTATAAATGGGTTTTATAGAGGACTGGGTAAAATCGAGCGTATAATTAACTGGATTTGAAACACATTGCAAAAGCGAAGTTGGCGTAAAACTAACCGTAGGATCACCAAATACTTCTATTTCTTTTGGTGTCGAAGATCTAGTTCCGCAAGAATTGGTTATATTTAAAGTTACCGTATAAATACCAGGCTGTGTAAATTTTATTTTGGGATTTTGTGAAGTTGCAATTGTTGGGGCTGAAAATGAAAATCCAGATGAAGTCGCTGGAGTTCCTGATTTTGGAGTTACACTCCAATTATAAGCCAGATCCTGACAAGGAAGACTCGAAATAGCTGAGGTATCCGTAAATTCTATCTCGGTTCCAGCACATATAGGTGATGCTGGAGCATTTGTAAATGTTGGATTGGGAACAGTTTCTATTTTTATGGTTTTGATTTTTTCTGTTGTCGTAGTACATCCTGCACCAGCATTTTGAGCATTTAATTTAATTGACCAACAACCAGATTCATTAACCTCCGAAGCTGGAATTATTAAATTGCCATTAACAATCCAAGATGAAGAAGGAGAGACAGAAACATAAGAGGAACTACTTGGTTTTTTATAATACCAAAAATATTTCGCGTTATTTAAACAAGTACTAGTACCATATTGACCAAGAGTTGTTGTATTATTAGAACTAATAGCAGTATTTATACATTGGTTTGGACTGACAGTAAAGTCTGCTATTGGAGCTTTGTTGGTATTAACTTTTGCAATCTTACCATCACCATTTTCATAATATTCATTGCAATAATTTGCATTTAAATTTGATTTATAAATCCCTTTATTAAAAAGCTTCGTTTTAACTTCATAATAACCAGTCCCTACAGAAGAAACAGCCCCACAAGAAACGGTATTAAAAATATGGGAAATATTATTATTACTCAATAATTCAGCTTGAGTAAAATATAATATTGGAGAACCATCGCCAAAATTCATGCTATATTTTGAACCCATGTAATTTCTACCAATTCCACTTTGATCAGTTACAATAGTAAATCCAACATTATTTCCGACACAAACAGTTTCAGAGGACGAATTGGTTAAACTAGTGGCATTTCCATGAAAAATGAAAATATTACTAAATATTGATAAAACACCAGATTTTTCGGATTCTAATTCAAAAACATAGGTTCCAATATCCAAATTATCAGGTATTTCAAAATTCCAAGAACCATCAATAGGTATATTGGTTATGGATGAATTATTAATATTAATTAAATTTACAGAATAAACTGCTCCACTTATAATATTACAAATTATATTAGTTCTTCCATACGTGTTAATGATACTGGTATTCGAATTAGCAGCCACAGTTAAATCTCCAAAAATATTATTCGAAGGAGAGCATTCACCCAAACATGTAAATTCACTATTAGTATTATTATCCAAATTGGATTTAAATTTAGGTACCCCAATTCCACTCCCTGCGACTACATTAAAGCTTCCTGTTTCAATTGTAACAACAGGGTTTGTAGAACGAATCCTTAACTTATAACTCCCCGGAGCTAAAGTAGCTGGCAAAGTTCCATTTACAACTGGCACATAAAACTCCGCTAAATCATTTAAAGTTGTTGGTGTAGTAAATAAACCTCCAACATTAGATAACTCTAAAATAAAATGATTGTTTAAATCGAATATTCCTGTTGGGTTTATTATTACAGATACTCCAGAACCAGCGTTATAATTGGTCGTATTGTTAAATCGAATTAAATTAATTGTTTGTGATTGAACACTTGGAATGAAAGAAAATAAAAAGATAAAAAGAAAAATAATCCTGTAAAGTTGTTTCATAGTTGTATTTTAAATAATTGTCCAAAATATTTAATGTAATTTCCATGTAGAAAAAAAGACAATTCCCACAAATGTAATGCAATACTTCTTCATTACTTTACGGTTTACCGTAAGGACGTGCTATTTTTTTATTATTTAAATTTCACTGAGAAGAGAATAATAATTCCATGCCAGAATCCCATAAAAAAAGCCATCACGAAAAAACGAGACGGCTTAAATTTTTTAATCAAAAAAGATTACAAAATATAATCGGTATTAATGAAATTAGATTCTTTACTGCTCAATAATTCCTGCAAAATAGCATTGTTATACTCATTGTCTTTAGACGCAACAAAGGTTCTAATCGAGAATGAACGCAAGGCATCGTGAATACTCAATGTTCCTACAGCCGAATCTTTTCGTCCTGTAAAAGGGAAAACATCCGGTCCTCTTTGGCAAGAACTGTTTAAGTTTACTCTACACACTAAATTTACCAAAGCATCAATAAGTGGCGCAATAGTTTTGATGTCTTTTCCAAACAAACTTACTTGTTGCCCGTAATTTGATTCGGCCATATCGTTCAAAGGCTCTTGAATGTCTTTGAAAGAAATAATAGGTACAACCGGGCCAAATTGCTCTTCGTGATACACACGCATTTCTTTATTTATAGGAAATAAAACTGCCGGAAAAATATAATTAGACGAATGCTTTCCTCCTTTTTCATTGATTATTGCAGCACCTTTACTGGTAGCGTCATCAATCAATTCCTGGATATAAGCCGGTTTTTCTTTTTCTGGTAAAGGCGTCAGAAACACGGATGCCTCCCACGGATTACCAAAAACTAACGCATCAACTTTGGCAGCAAAACGTTTGTTGAACTCATCTGCAATAGACTCATGTACATACAACACTTTCAAAGCCGTACAACGCTGTCCATTAAACGATAAAGAGCCCGCAATACATTCTTGGATAGCCAAATCTAAATCGGCATCCGGAAGGATTATCGCAGGATTTTTTGCCTCCAAACCTAATATCAAACGCAATCTGTTTTTATTCGGATGTTGGTCTTGTAATGCAATCGCTGATTTGCTGTTTCCTATCAAAGCCAAAATATCTACTTTTCCGGATTTCATTATTGGCGAAGCCACTTCACGTCCGCGACCATATACAATATTGATGGCTCCTTTTGGAAAACTGCTTCTGAAAGCTTCCAACAAAGGTGAAATCAATAAAACGCCATGCTTTGCTGGTTTAAAAATTACCGGATTTCCCATAATCAAGGCAGGAATCAGTAATGAAAAAGTCTCATTTAACGGATAATTATAAGGTCCTAGACATAGAACAACGCCAAGCGGTCCTCTACGAACCATGGCATTTATTCCTTGCACTTTAGAAAAATGAGCGCTGCGGCTGTTTAATTCTTTTAAGCTGTCAATGGTATCATAGATATATTCTACGGTTCTGTCAAATTCTTTTTCGGAATCACCCAACGATTTTCCAATTTCCCACATCAATAATTTGACAACTTCTTTACGGGTTGTTTTCATTTGAGTAACAAAATTTTCCATGCATTTGATACGATCCGTAACTTTCATGGTAGGCCATAATCCTTGACCGTTATTATACGCTGCACTAGCCGCATTTACTGCTTCCAGCGCTTCGGCTTCTCCCATAAACGGGATTGAACCTAAAATAGTGGGACCGTAGGCTTCAGTGGATGAAATTGTTGAAAAAACAGGCGTGGTCTGACCTTCCCATTTTTTTAATTCTCCATCAACTAAATACGTATCTTGATTCAATAATGTTGTAATCTTAAATTCTTCTGGTATTAAACTCATACTAATGGATATTATATTTATAATTTAAATAAATACAAAGAGGCAATTGCCTCTTTCTTTTTTATGGTTCAACTACTTCTCCATCCCATTCTATAATGCCACCAACTAAGTTGTACGTATTTTCAAAACCCAGCTCATTCATTATTTCGCAGGCTTTTGCACTTCGCATTCCGGAGCGGCAATACACATAATAGTTTTTTGTTTTGTCTAACGCTTCAATTTCGGTTATAAAACCTTGTCCCAAATGAATATCAATATTAATGGCATTGGCTATAATTCCTTCGTTAAATTCGGCTTCGGTTCTCACGTCTAAAATTACTGCGTTTTCGTCAGTTTCAAATTGAGAAACCCAATCTTCTTGTGTTAAATTCATAGTGATGTTTTTTGTAAAAATACAAAGTTTTTAGCTAACAATAAACGTACGATTTGTTAATTGGATAATATTTATAAGAAAACGTTTTCGCAAAACATTAACTATCAAGAAACTATAAATTTAGTGCTTATTTTTATTAAATCAGTCTATTAAATCCATAGGAAATAAGCAAACAATATTCAATCAATCAAGTACTTGTCACTATTTTTAGTCGAAAAATTACCCACTTTTTTTCGAGTTTTTTAAACTACTTTTACAGTACAAACGATAGAAAAAAGACCAAAATGCTTGATCCGATAAAGAAAATATTTTCTTCATTTTCTAATGAATTAGCGAAAGAAATTGAAACGAATGCCACCATTCATTCCTACCAAGCGGGTGATATTATCATACGAACTGGACAGTACATCAAAAACACTGTTTTAGTAATTAGCGGGAAAATAAAGATTTATCGCGAAGATGAAAATGGAGGTGAATTTTTCATGTATTATTTGCAACCCGGACAAGCCTGTGCCATTTCTATGATTTGTGCCACCAAAAACGAAAAAAGCCAAATAATGGCTAAAGTAGTCGAGGATGTTGAATTGATAATGGTCCCACTTCCTTTAATGGACAAGTGGATGATGCAACACCGCAGTTGGTATGAATTTGTAATTAATTCTTATCGCAGTCGTTTTGAGGAAGTGTTGGAAGTTATTGACAGCATTGCATTCCGGGCAATGGACGAGCGCTTGGAATTTTATTTAAAACGCCATGCAGACGCTTGTGGCTGTAAAGAATTGAAACTGTCCCATCAGGAAATCGCATCTGAGTTGAATACCTCAAGAGAAGTAATTTCCCGTTTGTTGAAAAAAATGGAACAACGCGGTATCGTTTCCTTACACCGTAATAACATTGAACTTTTAAAATAAAATCGGCTCAATGAAGTCCATTTCCTGTAAGTAAAATTACCAGGGAAGTTGCTTCAAAAAAAATTAAGATGGAATATTTAGGCTATTTTGCTTCAATTATTATTGGACTTTCATTAGGATTAATTGGAGGTGGTGGATCTATACTTACTGTTCCTATTCTGGTTTATCTCTTTAAAATAAATCCTGAAAATGCTACCAGTTATTCTCTATTTATAGTGGGAATTACAGCTTTATTTGGATGTATTAGCCACTATAAAATGGGGAATCTTAAAATTAAATCGGCATTATACTTTGCCATTCCTTCGGTTTTTTCGATACTGATAATTCGAGAAGTCATTTTCCCAAAAATAGCGGCAACAATTTTCTCCATTGCTTCCTACCAAGTATCAAAAAATTTCCTGATAATGATTGTTTTTTCAGTACTCATGATAGCAGCCGCAATATCTATGATACGCAAAACAAAAACGGTAACAAGTCTACCCAAAACAAATTACACACAACTGGGACTAATTGGATTTTTAGTTGGAATTGTAACTGGATTTTTAGGTGCCGGAGGTGGATTTTTAATCATACCTGCATTATTGTTTTTTGCTAATTTACCAATGAAACAAGCCGTTGGCACCTCATTATTAATTATCTTTATAAACTCTAGTATCGGTTTTGGCGGTGATTTGTATATTGGTACACCTATAGATTATTCATTTTTACTGATGATTTCAAGTATGGCTTTTATAGGAATGATTATTGGCATCAAGCTTTCAAAAAAAATAGATGGGGCTAAACTAAAACCAATCTTTGGTTGGTTTGTATTAGTAATGGGCATTTATATAATTACCAAGGAACTATTCTTCAAATAAAAATTTTATGTAACAATTGTCACAGTTTATCCTAAAAAACAAAATTATCTTTGTACAATAAAATAATAAATAGTATTATCATGCAAATAGAACAAATATATACCGGATGTTTAGCACAAGGAGCTTATTATATTACTTCAAATGGCGAAGCGGCAATTATTGACCCGTTACGTGAAACCCAACCCTATTTAGACCGATTAGAAAGAGACGGCGTTACATTGAAATATATTTTTGAGACCCATTTTCATGCTGATTTTGTATCCGGTCACGTTGATTTAAGCCGTCAAACTGGCGCTCCAATTGTTTATGGTCCAAATGCAACTTGTGAATTTGAATGTATTTCTGCTAAAGACGGGCAGGAATTCACCATTGGAAACATCAAAATAAAAGTATTACACACTCCGGGACATACCATGGAAAGCTCCACTTTTTTATTGATTGACGAAAACGGAAAAGACCATGCCATTTTCTCGGGAGACACTTTGTTTATTGGAGATGTGGGAAGACCTGATTTGGCCCAAAAAGCGGCAGATATGACACAAGAGGAATTAGCGGGAATCTTATTTCATTCCTTAAGAGATAAAGTGATGACTTTGGCTGATGATGTTATTGTTTATCCGGCTCACGGTGCAGGAAGTGCCTGCGGAAAAAATATGAGTAAGGAAACAGTATCTACTATTGGCAACCAAAAAGCTACGAATTATGCGTTGCGTGCGAATATGACTGAAGCCGAATTTACACAAGAAGTTACCGAAGGTTTATTGCCTCCTCCAGCCTATTTTGGAATGAATGTGGCGATGAATAAAAAAGGATATGACAGTTTTGAAAACGTATTGCACTTAGGAATGCGCGCGCTATCTGTAGTCGAATTTGAAGTGGCTGCCGAAGAAACCGGAGCCTTAATTTTGGATACCCGAAAAAACGGAGAATTTGCCAAAGGATTTATTCCCCAATCCATAAACATTGGAATTGATGGTGATTTCGCTCCTTGGGTAGGTGCTTTAATTGCCGACGTAAAACAACCCATTCTAATTGTTTGTGAACTGGGACAAGAGGAAGAAACCGTTACGCGTTTAAGTCGTGTGGGTTTTGATAATTTAATAGGTCATCTGAATGGTGGTTTTGATGCTTGGGCAAAAGCTGGAAAAGAAATTGATACCGTACATAGAATCACAGCCGAACAATTTGCTGCAGCAGTGAAAATTGGCGAAAGCAAAATAATCGATATTCGTAAAGAAAGTGAATATTGCGCGGAACATATTGAGGAATCCTACAGCAAGCCATTAGCGGTCATCAATGAATGGATAAAAGATATTAATCCAAAAGAACATTTTTACCTGCATTGCGCGGGTGGATACCGCAGTATGATTGCGGCTTCGATACTGGAAGCTCGCGGTTTTAGAAATTTCACTGAAATTGAAGGCGGTTTTAATGCTATTGCAAAAACGGATGTTCCAAAAACGGATTTCGTTTGCCAAAGCAAAGTCTTGAAATAAAAGCAATTTCAAAAAATCAAATTATGGAAGATATAAAATGTTGTGTAGTTTCCTGTGATAAACCGCTTGACGCAGCCTATTGGGAAGCGCAATACGAAGCCAAAACCACCGGTTGGGATTTAGGCAAAGTATCTCCGCCCATACAAACGTATGTAGATACGGTTACTGATAAAAATTGCAGTATTTTGATTCCCGGTTGTGGAAATAGTTATGAAGCCGAATATCTTTTGGAGCAAGGATTTACAAATAGTACCGTAATCGATATTGCGCCAACACCAGTGGCAGTTTTAAAAGAAAAGTTTAAAAACAATTCTAATATTCAGATTATACTGGGTGATTTCTTTGAACATCAAGGGAAATATGATTTGGTTCTTGAACAAACTTTTTTCTGTGCTTTGCCTCCTACAATGCGCCAAAAATACGTGTGGAAAATGCATCAACTTTTGGCTGATGAAGGAATTCTAGCGGGACTACTGTTCAATAGAACGTTTGAATCCGGCCCTCCTTTTGGCGGAAGTAAAGAAGAATATGAAAAGCTTTTTGCAGCCGCTTTTGACTTTTTGAAAATGGAAGTATCTGAAAATTCAATTGCACCAAGAGCGGATTCAGAATTGTTTATCGAACTGAAAAAGAATAATCAGGTTGTGGTGAATTTATATGAATTTGAAGGCATTACGTGCAGTGGATGTATGGAAACCATCACAGAAAAATTGATTGCAATTGACGGTATTTTAAATGTAAGCATGAACAGTACTTTTGCAGAGGTATTGATTGTCAGTAAAAATGAAATTGCAATCCAAGCATTGCAACATGTGATTTCTTATGATGAGAAGTATAAAATTAAAAAAATAAATCCGTAAAACTAAATTCCTTTTTTCGAAAAAAAATGAAAGAGTTATTATTTACAAATTGGCATCTAATGCGCTTGGTTCGCCTGGCATTTGCCTTATTTTTATTTGCTCAAGCCTATATTTTAAAAGAATGGATGTTCATTGGTTTTGGACTATTTTTCTTGATTCAGGTCGTTTTTAATTTAGGTTGTGGCTCTAATGGTTGTACTATTCCTAACACTAAATACAATAAAGATGAGTAATTTCGATACGATTATCAATTCAGGCAAACCGGTATTAATAGACTTTTTTGCCACATGGTGCGGACCATGTAAAATGCTAAGTCCCATTTTGAGAGAAGTAAAAGAGAGTTTGGGAGAAAACGTTTCCATCATCAAAATTGACGTGGACAAAAACCAGCAAATTTCAAGTCAGTATCAGGTTCGTGGGGTTCCAACGATGATTTTATTTCAAAACGGAAAACAGTTATGGAGACAATCCGGTGTGTTATCCAAAGAGGAAATTATCAAAATTATTTTGGAGAAAAGCAATAAATAGCTAAAAGTACTGGTGTCATAGGTCTTGATTTTGGATATAATTATTGGATTATACCCCAACTGCTTATGTTATTTTTTAAGTGGCATTTTAGTTTTGTTTTTATACAACCAGAATTTAACTCTTTTTTTTCCTATCTTTAATAATCACTATGGAAAAACCACGCCAATATAGACTTTCAAGATCCGAATCTTTATTTGTTAGAGGACCTTTGACACGATTAAAAAACTTGTTTTTCACTTTCAAAGTTCAATACAACTTTATTAGAGCTTTTCAAAAAATGCATTTTATTGGCCCGTGTGTTACTGTTTTTGGCTCTGCCCGATTTGGTCCCGAAACTGCGCATTATAAAAATGCAGAGCGCATTGGTGCCGAAATAGCAAAATTAGGTTTTACAGTAATGACAGGTGGCGGTCCGGGAATTATGGAAGCTGCAAATAAAGGCGCTTATGAAGCGGGAGGTTATTCTGTTGGGTCTAATATTGTTCTTCCGGTGGAACAAAAACCAAACCCTTATTTGCACAAATGGATTTACATTCCTTACTTTTTTGTAAGGAAAGTTATTTTAGTGAAATATTCCTATGCTTTCATTGTTATGCCAGGCGGAATAGGCACTCTCGACGAATTATTTGAGGCACTGACCTTAATTCAAAATAAAATAATCAATAATTTTCCGATAGTAATTTTTGATACCGTGTATCATAAGGAGCTGTATCATCATATTCAAGTCATGTCAAAAAATGAAAGTATAAGTCCTGAAGATATGAGCCTTTTATTTATCACTGACTCAGTAGAGGAATTGGTAGCGCATCTTAATAAACATGCTATCAAAAAATTTGGTTTAAAAAAGTATGAGTATAAGCGTAAATCGTGGTTTGGAGAAAAAAGAAAACAGTAAGTATCAAATGAAACTAGTTAAAAAAAAATATTTGACTATTATTTCAACCACTTAAACAGTATTTTTTCTAAACTGGATCTTATAATAGGTTTGCAAACATAATCATCCATTCCTGACGCTAAACATTTTTCTTTTTCACCTAACATTATTCCGGCAGTCAAGGCTATTATGGGAATATTATTGTATTTTTTTAATTGTTTAATTTCGGCAGTAGTTTCATATCCATTTTTACGAGGCATTTGGATGTCCATTAAAATCAAGTCCAGATTCTCTTTTTTATACAATTTAATGGCTTTTTTACCATCGGAGGCTTCTAATACTGTACTGCCCGGAAGTATTGATTTAAGTAATGTTTTTACCAAAAGCATGTTTATTTTATTGTCCTCGACTACTAATATTTTTTTGTTCGATAAATTTCCAATAGAAGAAATATTCTCTTCTTTTTCAACATTATTATTTAAATCTTTTGAATCATATTCATGATTTGATTTTTCTAATTCAACGGTAAAGAAAAATTCACTTCCTTCTCCATAATGACTATTCAGCTCTAACTTGCTGTTCATTAATGCTAAAAGTTGGTTTGTAATAGTCAGTCCCAAACCAGTACCTCCAAATTTTCGCGTAATTGAACTATCTTCCTGCATGAAAGAATGGAATATTTTTTCTTGATTTTCTTCTTTTATTCCAATGCCTGTATCTTTAACCGAAAATTTTAAATGACATTGATTTTCATTTTCAGAAGTAACCGTGTTGCTAATATTTAATTCAACAGAACCTTCTTTCGTAAATTTCAACGCATTCCCTATCAAATTCACTAAAATTTGTTTCAATCGTATGGAATCCACTAATACATAATTGGGAACCGTTGCGTCAATATTTAGGATTAGAGCTATTTTACTTAAGTCTGCATGATATTTGAAAATATCGATTACATGATGGATCAGTTCAAAAAGATTAACTTCTTCGATATTCAATTCAAATTTACCCGATTCAATTTTTGAAAAATCCAAAATATTATTAATAATCTCAACTAATATTGTAGCTGATTCATGAACTGTACTCATATACTCCGTCTGATTTTCATCCAGATTTGTTTTCATCAACAAATCAGTAAAACCAATGATTCCGTTCAAAGGAGTGCGAATTTCATGACTCATATTAGTCAAAAAACTGGATTTTGCTTTATTAGCCGCTTCGGCTTGATCCTTGGCTTTAATCAATTCAATTTCTAACTTTTTTAACGCTGTAATTTCAATAAAACTGATTACTACTTCAGCTATTTCTCCTGAATTATTAAATACAGGAAAACCATTTATCAGAAGCCATTTAAAAGAAGCATTCTCGTTTTTTTTGATTCCAATTATAAAATTTTTTATTGGTTTTTTAGTATTTAAAATTTCGATTACCGGATAATTCTCCTGAGCCAAAGGTTTATTATCTTCTTTTATACATTCCCACACTGGATTAAAAATCTGTTTCCCTTTCATCTGATCATTACTCAAACCAATCAGTTTCGATGCTTTAGGATTAGAAAAAAGTATCGAAGTGTCCTTATCATGCAAGATAATCCCAACATCAAGATTGTTTAATAATTCTCTATACCGCTCTTCACTTTCTCTAAGAGCAGATTTGGTTAATTTGAGTTGTGTAATATCTACCGTGGTGATGAGAGCTTCATTTCGATTTTCAGAAAGAACAGCAGTGAGGTAAACATTTATGGCAAAATTGTTTTCTAAAAGCAATTTAACTTCACAAGATCCTTTTAGATTCGTATTGAAAACAGTATCCAAGAATTCATTGAAGATTGGTTTTGTATCATCAGAGACAAAAAACCCAAATTGACTGTTTATTAATTTTGATCTTTCTTTTTGTAATAATTGAGAACCGGTAAGATTGAGTTGCGTTATTTTTCCAGAATTTGTTAGTGTAAAATAGCCTGAAGGAGCAAAATCATACAATTCAGTATATTTTTGCGTAGCCATTTCAGCTTGTTCTTTGGCTAAAATAAGTGCTTCTTTTTGCATCTCCAATTCTATCTGATGAACTTCTAATTCATGGATCAGTTTTAATGTTTCCACTTCTGATAGTTTAGAATCAGCTATTGAATGTTTTTGTTGTTGTAATTCTCCCCCCTTACTTTCAATATTTTCCATAAGTATTATCTTTATAAAGACTACTGTTTTTATTCCCTGACAATTGAAAATTAAATACCTATTCTTTTACTTCTGTAGTGGTATATCATTTATAAAAAACTAAATATTTCTGTAATTATGACTAAAAACCAAACTGACAAGCGCTGTATTCCCTTTTTTTGTAGTTCATTTTTCTATTTCCATGAAACCTAAATGAAAACAGTACGATTTTATTTAGGTCCTTTTCACTTTTAATCAGTGTTTTAGGAACCCAATTTATCTCAAGAAAATAGTTGAGTAACGCAATTAGTTTATTGGGGAGTTCTTTTGAAGAAGAAGAAACAATAACAGCTATAGCACCTTCAATTGTATTGCGGTGTACGCTCTTAAATTTTGCCAAAGCAGGATCTTTGACAAGTGTAAAACCATTTTTTTCTTTATCGGATCCCATTCCAAAAAGAATGATTCCAATATTTTTTTCTATTCTATCTAATGGCTCAAGTTCGCCTGCTGATGCTCCAATACCAATTATTGGAAAATCACTGTTGTCGGCAATAGACAAGCTTGAATTTAGTTTCAAATCAAGAATTTCGCCTTCCCCTTGGCTAATTTGATTATTTTTTACCATCTCGAAATTAGAATTTCTATACTTTATTATTAGTTAAGTCGTATTGTTGTTTCAATAATTGTCCTTTTTAACTTTGATTACTATGCAATTGTCAATTCTATTTGCTTTCAATAACTAAATTGCTTTTGCAAAAGTAAAAATGATTAGAAGCTCATTGCCCTTCCACAAAAAATCATTGAAATTTAACAACTGTTTACCTTTTTAAAAAATAGATTGAAATTTAACACTACGCCTAATTACATATTTCTATTAAATTTGCCACTATTTTAGTGTTAATTAAAATAATTAACTAAATATACTCTTAAATGACTATAAATTTAATAAAAAAATATTTTTATTACAACTAAACACAAAACTAAATAGATAAACATTCTTTAAAAAAATCAAGAGGTAAGAGTACTCCTTTACAATTTTAATCAAAATTTACAGTACACTTCAAAGTGTTAAACCAAAATAATATTTTCGGCTTAGTTTTTGCAAACCATTTATTTAAAATTAGGAGAGCTAGTTTATATTTTTAAACTTTATTTGAACCTGAAACTATCGCAAAGCAAATTCCTGAATTGCGTACTACAATAAAATTAACAAAAGAATAACACACGTTTGTATATACAAATAAAAAATGTGTTACATTTGTACCAACAAATTACATGTATACAAATATGAAAATTGAAGATGTATTAAAAAGTACTATTGCCTATGATAATTCAAAAAGAATTATTCTGAATGTTTTGTACACTCAAAATGTAATTACAGACAATTTTAATGAAATATTAAAACCCTATGAATTATCAGGGGAGCAATATAATGTGTTACGAATATTAAGAGGCCAGAAAGGAAATCCTGCAAACATGTGCGTTATTCAGGAACGAATGTTAGCCAAAACGAGTAATACTACCCGATTAGTCGATAAACTATTATTGAAAAAATTTGTGACTCGAAATGTTTGCCCTGAAAATAGAAGAAAAATAGAAGTTTTAATTACTCAAAAAGGACTTGATGTTTTAAAAGAATTGGATCCTAAAGTAATGGAACACGAGCAGTTTTTTTCTAAAAATTTGGACTCGGAAGAATTAGAACAATTAAATCAATTATTAGAAAAGTATAGAAATCAATAAACATAAATTAATAATGAATAATTTCCTAAACAATCAAAATTGGAGATACGCAACAAAAAAATTTGATGCAGCAAAAAAAATCTCTACCGAAGATTTGAATATATTAAAAGAAGCCATTCGTTTGAGTTCTTCCTCTTATGGATTACAGCCTTATAAAGTTATAATTGTTGAGAATCCCGAATTAAGAGCAAATCTTCAACCAGCAGCATGGGGACAATCACAAATTGTTGAAGCTTCACATCTGATTGTCTTCGCGAATGAAACCAAAATAGACGATTCGGCTATAGATGATTATTTAAAAAACATGAGTGAAACCAGAAATACTCCAATGGAAGCTTTAGCAGGCTATGGGGCGTTTATGAAATCTAAAATTACTGCTCTGACAGCCGAAGAAAAAAATATTTGGTCAGCAAAACAAACTTATTTAGCTTTGGGAAATCTTTTGAATGCTGCTGCTGAACTTAAAATTGATGTTACCCCAATGGAAGGATTTGTCCCAGCCCAAATAAACGAAATTTTAGGATTGGATAAATTAAACCTAAACGCTTCTTTAATAGCTACCATTGGTTACAGACACGAAGAAGATGCAACCCAGTTTTACAAAAAAGTCAGAAAATCACACGAAGAATTATTTATTACACTATAATTATTAATTAAAATCAAATTTAAACACATGAAAAATTTCAAATCAATTGCATTAGCATTAGTAGTAGTTCTATCTACTTTATCAGTAACAGCGCAAACTAAAAAAATTGACGCTTCAAAAAGTACAATCAACTGGACAGGAAAAAAAGTAACTGGACAACATGAAGGTGCAATCAATCTTAAAGATGGTGCATTAGTTTTCAAAGGAAAAAAATTAATTGGTGGTACATTCAATGTAGACATGAATTCAATCGTAGTTACTGACTTAAAAGCAGGTCAAGGTAAAGAAAAATTAGAAGGTCACTTGAAAGCTGACGACTTTTTTGGAACGGATAAATTTGCAACAGCAACTTTAGTTTTCAAAAAATTAGTTACTAAAGCTCCTAATGTATACACTGTAACTGGAGATTTAACAATTAAAGGTATCACTAAACCAGTAACTTTTGATTTAACTACAACTGCTACTACAGCTTCTACTAATGTAAAAATTGACAGAACAAAATACGATATTAAATATGGTTCTGGAAGCTTCTTTGAAAGCTTAGGGAACAAAGCAATCAATGACGATTTCGATTTGGCAGTAGCCTTGAAATTCTAATTTCATCTCAAAATAATATCTTAAAACCCTAACAAGCAATTGTTGGGGTTTCTTATTTATAGTCCATCGCGTAATTCTTGCAAAAAAAAGATCTTTTTTCAATTCAAAAAGCAATTTTAATACTCCTGTATTACTTCAGAGGTAACTATTCTTAAAATTTACATTCCTTCATTTATAATAACAATCAAATAATATAGAGCCTTTATTGATTTAACACAGTCACTATAATTTTGAAAATAAAAATAGCCATGAAGAAAATAGCTTTTATTGTAATTTTAAGTTTAATAAATAGCCCATTTGCAAATGCTCAAGAAATAAAAGGAATCAACGGTCAAACCAATTGGATGAATAATTGGACGAACTTTAAACCCGCAATTACCGAATACAGAGATGCTACCATTATACTGACCGGAACAATTAGTCAAGATCTAAAACTTGATAAAAAAAATACCTACCTCCTAGTTGGGGTCGTGTATCTTGCCAATAACGCCGTTTTGACCATTGAACCAGGAACGATTATTAAAGGAGATCTTGAAAGCTGTGGCACACTTGTCATTACAAAAGGATCTAAAATCATGGCTGAGGGAGAAGAAACAAATCCAATTATTTTTACTTCCAATAAAGGTGTTTCTGAAAGAAAACCTGGAGATTGGGGTGGTATTATACTACTTGGAGAAGCTCCCATAAATAAAATAGGAGGCGTTAATTTCCTCGATTTTAACCTAGACCCTATGATGTGTCAATATGGCGGACAGAATTTAGAGAGTAATTCCGGAATATTAAAGTATGTTCGTATCGAATATGCGGGCAGAAAACTAAATGCATTAAAGGAATTAAACGGATTATCGTTGGCAGGAGTTGGTTCAAAAACAAAATTTAGTTTTATTCAAATTAGTTATTCCAATGATGATTCTTTCGAATGTTATGGCGGCGAAATCAATTTCAACAATCTAATTTCATTTAGAGCTACTGATGATGATTTTGATTTTACCCAAGGAGTACAATGTAATATCAGTAATAGTATCGCCATCCGTCATCCGTATTCGTGGGACAGTTCAAAGTCTAGATGTTTTGAAATTGACTCCTATGACAAAGTCGAATACGCAGATTTCACAAAAAAATTAACCAAAATTACCGCCAATAATATTACATTGGTAAATACCGAAGAAAATAATCAAGGACTGGTGCGAGAATCGATTCACGTTAAGGAAAAAAGTTATCTAAACCTAAGCAACAGTGTTATTTCTGGATTTAGTCCATTTATACTATTAGACAACAAAATAGCTAATATTTCTGAAAATTTAACGAAAATTAATCTGCAACATATACTCATTAACAATTGTACCGCTGGTATTCAAAGTGAAGATGTTACTAATAATCCCGAAATAATGAATTGGTATCGCAATGATAATTTTTATTTGCAGTATTCCAAAATCAACAACCTCGATTTATTTGTTGAACCAAACATTAAAAAGAATCCCGATTTCAGAATCAAAACAAACCAAAATTTAGCAATCGAAAATTAAATAATGCCATTTTATTAACCTTCTGTTAATCAAAAATAGTATAGCTGTCCGTATCTTTTTTTGTAACTTTGATTAGATAAAACAATTTATGATGAATTTGAACTGAATGTTGTATTAACATCCTAAACCAAATAAATTTAACAAAAAACGCAAAAAAATAAAGATTTTTTTCGAATTATTATATACGAATACTCAAATTACATTTATATCTTTGTATCAATAAAAAAATTATGAAAACAATTTTAAACAATACTTGGTGGTGGAACAATTTACGTCAGTCGTCGTGAACTAAGCTCCTATAGTATTATTAAAACTATAAATATAAAAGGCTTGTCATCACGACAGGCCTTTTTTTTGTTCCAATTTTTAATCAATTAGTACTGACAAGTCGAGACTTCTCTCTATCAAACAAAAAACAAAATGAAACCTTTTATACTAAAAACAAACTATAAGCAAATCCTTGCCGATACAATTACTCCAGTAAGTGTGTATCTCAAACTTCGCGATAAATTCCCTAATAGTTTATTGCTGGAAAGTAGTGATTATCATGGCAATGACAATAGCTTTTCCTATATCTGTTGTAACCCGATTGCATCTATAAAAATTGAAAACGAAATCATTCACAAGAGTTTTCCTGACGGAAAATTTGAGAAAATTACTATTGATGCCGACACCAATATTCCAGAAGTAATCCAAGAATTTTCAGGTCAATTCAAATCAGAGAAAAACAATTTCAAATTCATAAATAATGGCCTTTTTGGTTATATCTCTTATGATGCCGTTCGTTATTTTGAAAAAGTGTCCATTGCCAAAAAAGAAAATAGCAACACCATTCCCGATGTGTATTATGCGGTTTACCAAAATATAATTGCCATCAATCATTTCAAGAATGAAGCCTATATTTTCTGTCATAGTTTGGATGGAAAAAACAACATTTCAGAAATTGAACAATTATTGCAATCCAGAAATATTGCTTCTTATAAGTTTACAAAAGAAGGAGAAGGATTTTCGAATCTAACTGACGAAGAATTCAAACATAATGTGGCTTTGGCCAAAAAGCATTGCTTTAGAGGTGATGTGTTCCAATTAGTTTTATCCAGAAGGTTTACCCAAGGTTTCAAAGGCGATGAATTTAATGTATATAGAGCATTGAGAAGCATCAATCCTTCGCCCTATTTATTCTTTTTTGATTATGGAGATTTCAAAATATTTGGTTCTTCACCCGAAGCCCAAATTATTGTCAAAAACCGTAAAGCCGAGATTCATCCTATCGCAGGAACTTTCAAAAGAACGGGTGATGATGAAAAAGATGCCATTCTTGCCAAACAATTATCCGAAGACAAGAAAGAAAATAGCGAACATGTGATGTTGGTTGATTTGGCTCGAAATGATTTAAGTCGAAATGGTCACCATGTCAATGTTGAAAAGTACCGAGAAGTTCAATTTTTCTCTCACGTAATTCACTTGGTTTCAAAAGTAACGGGACATTTACACCCAAAAGCCACAACGATGCAAGTTGTCGCCGATACTTTTCCGGCAGGAACATTGAGCGGCGCTCCAAAACACAGAGCCATGCAACTGATTGAAGAATACGAAAAAACCAATAGGAATTTCTATGGTGGTGCCATCGGTTTCATGGATTTTGAAGGAAACTTTAACCACGCCATTATGATTCGGACTTTCTTGAGTAAAAATCATCAATTGCATTCCCAAGCGGGAGCCGGAATTGTAGCCAGTTCTGATGAAGAAAGCGAAATGCAGGAAGTGTATAATAAATTGAGGGCATTGAATGCCGCTTTGGATTTAGCGGAAACAATTTAGACTTAAATAAGACATAAAAAGCTAGGAGTTAGATGTTAAGCGTGAGAAACGCATAACTCTTAACCCTTAACATATAACTTAAACAAAATGAAAAAAATATTAGTCATAGACAATTACGATAGTTTCACTTACAATTTAGTGCATTATCTCGAAGATTTAAATTGCGAAGTAACCGTTTATAGAAACGATGAATTTGATATTGATGAGATAGCTATCTTCGATAAAATATTACTTTCTCCAGGACCCGGAATACCGGATGAAGCAGGATTACTGAAAGAGGTAATCCGAAAATATGCTCCAACCAAAAGTATTCTTGGTGTGTGTTTAGGACAACAAGCCATAGGCGAAGTTTTTGGAGGAACGCTATCAAATCTTGAAAAAGTATATCATGGCATAGCAACAATGATAAAAACCGTAGTAGATGATGAACTTTTGTTTGAAGGATTAGGAAATGAGTTTGAAGTGGGACGCTATCACTCTTGGGTGGTTGATACTAATTTACCAGATGTTCTGGAAGCGACTTCATTCGACGAAAACGGTCAAGTCATGTCCTTGCGTCACAAAACATTTGATGTTCGCGGTGTACAATTTCATCCCGAAAGTGTTTTGACTCCAAATGGAAAAAAAATATTAGAGAATTGGGTGAAAAATTAGTCATAAAGTCAAATGTCATAATGTCGAAAGACTTTAAGACCTTCGACTTTCAACTTTAAGACATATTTAAAAAATGAAAAATATATTAAACAGACTGATCAATCATGAAATACTTTCTCAAGAAGAAGCAAAAAATGTATTGGTTAATATCTCCAACGGAAGTTATAACACCAGCCAGATAGCTTCTTTCCTTACCGTTTACATGATGCGAAGTATCAGTATAGAAGAGCTTGCGGGCTTTCGTGAAGCGTTATTGGAACTGTGTATCCGTGTGGATTTATCAGGGTACAATACCATTGATTTATGCGGAACCGGTGGTGATGGTAAAGACACTTTCAATATTTCAACTTTGGCTTCATTTGTGGCTGCCGGTGCAGGAATAAAAGTGGCAAAACACGGAAATTACGGGGTTTCATCCATTTCCGGATCCAGTAATGTGATGGAAAAAATGGGAATCAAGTTCAGTAATGACACTGATTTTCTGGAGAAATGTATGGACAAAGCCGGAATTTGTGTTTTACACGCACCATTATTTCATCCAGCTATGAAAAATGTGGGTCCAATTCGAAAAGAACTGGCTGTAAAAACATTCTTCAATATGTTGGGACCAATGGTAAACCCATCTTTTCCAAAAAATCAATTAGTCGGTGTTTTCAATTTAGAAATGGCCCGAATGTATGCCTATTTGTATCAAAATACCGATGTAAATTTTACCATCTTGCATTCGCTTGACGGCTATGACGAAGTTTCCTTGACAGGACCTACAAAAACAATTACCACTTCAATGGAAGGAATGCTAAATCCGGAAGATTTTGGTGTTCGTCTTTTGCTGCAAAGCGAAATTGAAGGAGGAAAAACCATTGAAGAATCAGCACAAATATTCACTAATATCATTGCCGGAAAAGGAACTGAAGCCCAAAACAATGTGGTTTGTGCCAATGCCGGAATGGCAATAGCAACGGTTACTAAATGCACACCGTTGGAAGGTTTTGAATTGGCAAAGGAAAGTTTGTTCTCCGGAAAAGGACTAAAAGCTTTACAAACATTACAAGAATTGAGTAAATAATAAATACAATCGTTTAACCAAATTACCGATTAAACGATTAACCAAATAAACAACAGATGAACATACTCGATAAAATTATAGTTGACAAAAAAAGAGAAGTCATTCTCAAGAAATCAATCATTCCCGTTTCGCAATTGGAAGCTTCAGTTTTCTTTGAAAAAAAGACTATTTCTTTGAGCAATAATTTAAGAAACAGCACATCAGGAATTATTGCAGAACACAAACGCCGTTCGCCTTCCAAAGCAGAAATAAACTATAGTTTTACGGTGGAAGAAGTAACAAAAGGCTATGAAAATGCCGGTGCATGCGGGATTTCAGTTTTGACGGATGGAAAATATTTTGGTGGTTCTTTGGACGATTTGCTTTTGGCTAGAGCCACAGTAAATATTCCTTTATTGCGAAAAGAATTCATTGTAGATGAGTACCAAATCTTGGAAGCCAAAGCACATGGAGCCGATTTGATTTTGCTTATCGCAGCGGTTTTAACGAGAGAGGAGATCAAATCATTATCTGAATTTGCTAAAAGTTTAGGGCTGGAAGTTTTACTGGAAGTTCACAATCAGGAAGAATTGGAAAAATCGATTATGCCCACATTAGACATGATTGGTGTGAACAATCGAAACCTAAAAACATTCGAAGTGAGTTTGGATTTCAGCAAGCAATTGGCAGCACAAATCCCAGATGAATTTGTAAAAATTTCCGAAAGCGGGATTTCATCCATTGAAGCGATTAATGAACTAAAACCTTATGGGTACAAAGGATTCCTGATAGGGGAAAACTTTATGAAAACGGATAATCCCGGTAAAGCAGCAACCGAATTTATTTCTCAACTATAAAAAGTAACCCTGTTAGGGTTAAAACCCTAACAGGGTTAAATACAAAAACGATATGAAACTCAAAATCTGCGGCATGAAATACCCCGACAATATACTCGAAGTAGGCTCGCTCCTACCCGATTATATGGGATTTATATTCTGGGAGAAATCAGCTCGGTATTTTGATGGTGTGATTCCAGATCTACCAAAATCGATTAAAAAAGTGGGCGTTTTTGTAAATGCTTCCCAAGAAGAAATTCTTGAAAAAATTGCAAAATACGATTTGCAAACCGTTCAATTGCACGGACAGGAATCGGTTGAATTTTGTGCTGATTTGAAACAAGTTTTGAAAGATGAGAATGGGAAACAAGTTCAGATCGAAATTATAAAAGTATTCTCTGTTGATGATTCTTTTGATTTTGAAGTATTGAAACCATTTGAAGCCGTATGTCATTATTTTCTTTTTGATACCAAAGGAAAATTACCCGGCGGAAACGGAACCATATTCGACTGGAAAGTATTAGAAAAGTATCCTTCAAGCAAACCATTTTTCCTGAGTGGAGGAATCGGAATTAATGAAATCGACGCCATAAATGAAATTTCGAAAACCAATTTACCCCTTTACGCCATTGATGTAAACAGTAAATTTGAAATAGAACCCGGATTAAAAAATATAGAATTATGTAGAAATATACGTAGAGACGCACTGCAGTGCGTCTCTACAAAACGCGTCTCTACAACGTGCGTCTCTACAGATAACAAAATAAAAAAATAAAATTATGTCATACCACGTCAACGAAAAAGGCTATTACGGAGAATTTGGAGGCGCTTACATTCCTGAAATGTTATATCCAAATGTGGAAGAATTACGTCAAAATTATTTAAAAATTACAGCAGATCCTGAATTTCAGGCAGAATTTGACGCGCTGTTAAAAGATTATGTAGGTCGCCCTACGCCTCTTTATTTTGCAGAGCGTTTATCCAAACAATACAACACCAAAATCTACCTGAAAAGAGAAGATTTATGTCATACCGGTGCCCACAAAGTGAACAATACGATTGGGCAAATTTTGTTAGCCAAACGTTTGGGTAAAAAACGAATCATTGCCGAAACCGGTGCTGGTCAGCATGGCGTTGCAACAGCAACCGTTTGTGCATTAATGGGATTGGAATGCATCGTGTATATGGGCGAAATCGATATCAAGCGTCAAGCGCCAAATGTGGCTCGTATGAAAATGTTGGGTGCCGAAGTGCGTCCGGCGCTTTCGGGTTCAAGAACCTTAAAAGATGCCACTAACGAAGCCATTCGCGACTGGATTAACAATCCTGTTGACACCTATTATATCATCGGTTCTGTCGTTGGTCCACATCCTTATCCCGATATGGTGGCGCGTTTCCAAAGTGTCATTTCTAAGGAAATCAAAGAACAATTATTAGAAAAAGAAGGCCGCGAAAACCCTGATTATGTGATTGCTTGCGTAGGTGGTGGTAGCAATGCTGCCGGTGCGTATTATCATTTTCTAGACAACGAAGACGTGAATATCATTGCGGTCGAAGCAGCAGGATTAGGAGTCGATTCTGGCGAAAGTGCCGCTACATCGGCATTAGGGAAAGTAGGTGTTATTCACGGTAGTAAAACCCTGTTGATGCAAACTCCTGATGGCCAAATCACCGAGCCGTATTCTATTTCGGCAGGACTGGATTATCCGGGCGTTGGTCCTATGCACGCTAATTTATTCGCTACTGGCAGAGCGCAATTTATCTCGATTACGGATGACCAAGCCATGCAATGGGGATTAAAATTATCTAAAATGGAAGGACTCATTCCCGCTATTGAAAGTGCGCATGCCTTTGCCGTTCTAGACGAAATGAAATTCAAACCGGAGGATATTGTAGTCATCAATCTTTCCGGTCGTGGCGACAAAGATTTGAATACCTATATTGATTATTTCAAATTATAATTGGGTTTATCCTGAATTTATTTCAGGGCGTTACCCCGCAGAAAAAGCGGGGTCGGGCTGTACGCTATATCTTTTATGTCCCGAAAAAACGGGACATAAAAGGATGCCGCTTCCATCCCTAACGCAAACCTCCGCTTCGCAAAGTCTCCGACTTTGAGAAGGTGATAAACGGTCTCCGACCGCATTAATAAAAAGAAGGTCGGAGACCTCAAAAACATCCTCAAAGTCTTAGACTTTGCGGAGCTAAAAAGATAAAAACTTATACAGAATAAAAAATGAACCGAATAAATCAAAAATTACAAGAAACCAAAAAGATACTTTCCATCTATTTCTCTGCGGGATATCCTAACTTAAATGATACCGTACAAATCATTCAGGATTTAGAAAAAAGCGGTATCGATATGATTGAAATAGGATTGCCGTTCAGCGATCCATTGGCTGATGGACCAACAATTCAAGCCAGTTCCACACAAGCGTTGCACAACGGAATGACAACTCAAGTGTTGTTTGACCAATTAAAAGATATTCGTAAAACGGTTTCAATTCCTTTAGTGATTATGGGGTATTTCAACCCGATGTTACAATACGGAATCGAAAATTTCTGCCAAAAATGTGCAGAGATTGGAATCGACGGATTAATCATTCCTGACCTTCCGGTTGATGTGTATGCCGATGAATATAAAGCTACTTTCGAAAAATACGGATTGAAGAATATATTCTTGATTACGCCACAAACTTCTGACGAGCGCATCCGTTTTATTGACAGCGTATCCGATGGATTTATTTATATGGTAAGTTCGGCGAGTGTTACGGGATCACAAACTGGTTTTGGAAGCATCCAAGAAGATTATTTCAAACGCATTGCAGGAATGAATCTAAAAAATCCACAAGTAATTGGTTTTGGAATCAACAATGCGGAAACCTTTAATCAAACTACGCAATTTACTAAAGGAGCAATTATAGGTAGTGCTTTTATTACGCATTTAACCGAAAACGGAACTGGAAAGATTGCCGATTTTGTAAAAGCGATTCGATAAACAACTTCTTTTATATAAAATTAAACGGCGTTTAAAGTTCATTTAAATGCCGTTTTTTTGTGGTTTAAACAATTGTACATCTAGTCATTTATAAGATTATTTTTATATATTAGCGTAACGAATAAGACTGACGTTATTCGACCTATCTACCTAATTTTGGGGTGATAGGTAGCAAAACCTCAGACCTATACACTAGTTAGCGGAAAGACCCAACAACTAAATAAATTATAAGATATGGCGAATGTTAATAGTTCAAATGGTATATACGCAATAGATGGTCACCCTGATGAGTGTCCTTATTGCCATAATAAAATAACCCCAGTAAGTATTTACAGTTTTCAAAATCCAAAAACCCGCCTATTAGACGTTTTACAAAAATGTCCAAATGAGCAATGCTCGCAGACTTATATCGCATACTACTCGCATATTGGAGGTAGTTCTTTTGGTTACATTGGACAAACTACGCAGGGAAGTCTCATAGGAAAGGTTTTTTCCCAGACTATCATTGAAATTTCTCCTGCTTTTAATACGATTTATAATCAGGCTTTTACTGCAGAACAACAAGGCTTAGATGAAATTTGCGGTGTTGGTTATCGCAAAGCATTGGAATTTCTAATTAAAGAATATGCAATTAAAAATAAACCCGAAAAGAAAGATGCAATTGAAAAGAAACTTCTCGGATCTTGCATTGCAGAATATGTGGACGATAATAGAATTAAAGCAGTTGCAAAAAGAGCGGTATGGTTAAGAAATGATGAAACACATTATATAAAAAAATGGGAAGGAAAAAATCTTGAAGATTTGAAAAAATTAATTGAATTAACTGTTCATTGGATTGAAATGGAAGTATTATCCAAGAGCTTTGAAGAAGAAATGCCGGAATAGTCCTCCCCGCTCCGCAAAGTGTCTCTTCGAAGAGTACATAACGTTATCGTGGATGCTGCGCAAATGTCTCTGACTTTGCGCAATTTCCTAAACCAGTAATTAAAACAAAACGCAACAAAGTCTCTGACTTTCATCGTCTTAGATTAAAAAAAACCAGCTCTTCAAAGAATACATAACATTATCGTTAATGCTGCGCAAACGTCTCTGACTTTGCGCAATTTCCTAAACCCGCTCCGCAAAGTATCTCCCCGCTCCGCAAAGTGTCCCTATAAATAAATAAATTTCTCGTAAATGCTGCGCAAATGTCTCGCCAGCTCCGCAAAGTGTTCTTCTAAAAAATAAATTTCTCGTGAATGCTGCGCAAATGTCTCTGACTTTGCGCAATTTCATAAACTTGATAAGAAAACTAAAAAACCATAAAGTCTCTGACTTTCATCAACTTAAATTTAAAAACACAAACAAGTCATTAAAATCGTTATTTTTATATTAAAAATACGTCAAGATGAAAGAAGGCTATGTAATTCGGGATCAGACTTTACCACATTATATTACGGCAACCGTTGTCGATTCGATAGATATTTTCACTAGGCAAACCTACAGAGACAGTATAATAGAATCTTTGGATTACTGCATAAAAAACAAAGGAATGATTTTGTATGGCTATGTCATTATGAGCAATCACATTCATTTAATCATTCAATCTCAAGATGGCAAATTATCAGATTTGATAAGAGATTTTAAAAAATTTACCGCAAAAAATATTTTAGATAAAATCCAAGCCGTACCAGAAAGCCGAAAAGAATGGATGCTGGAACGCTTCAAACTAGCAGCAGAAAAGCATACAAGAAACAAAAATTATCAATTTTGGCAATACGGAAATCATGCAGAAGAGATTTATAGCAATAAATTTATGTGGTCTAAATTAGATTACATTCATCTGAATCCAGTAAGAGCCGGTTTAGTTGAAAAGGCTTCACAATATATTTATTCCAGCGCAAGCAATTACATAAACGATTCCGGATTATTAAAAATAGAAAAGGCCGATAATCCTATAATTAATGTTTTGGATTCGAATGCTTTTGTAAAATACAATCAGCAATGAAATGGCATTCAAAAGTCAGAGACTTTTAAGGCCATGCTACTTTAAACATATGCTGAAAATTACGCAAAGTCAGAGACATTTGTGCAGCATATGCAACAAACACTTCTGCTCCGCAAGTTGTTCTTCTAAAAAATAAATACATTCTACAATACGGATTGGGTAAAATTTAAAGTTTGTTTTGTACTTTTAAAACATACTCATTTACCGAACACTTAAATTACTATAATGAATTATCACTTTAGAAAAGCGGAACTATCTGAAATAGGTCCAATATGGGAGATTTTACAACAAGCTATACAACGCCGAAAAGAAGACGGCAGTAAACAATGGCAAGATGGCTACCCAAATCCAGAAGTCGTACAAAAAGATATTGAAAAAGGAGAAGGGTTTGTTTTGGTTGAAGGAGAAACTATCATCGGTTATAGTGCGGTACTAATCAATGACGAACCTGCCTATGCGACTATTGAAGGAAACTGGCTAACGAATGGTGATTTTGTAGTACTGCATCGCGTAGCTATTTCTGAAAAGTATTTAGGTAAAGGCTTGTCTAAAATGATTCTCAAATACATAGAAGATTTTGCGCTAAGCAATAACACCCGCTCCGCAAAGTGTCCCTGTAAACACATAAATTTCCCCCGCTCCGCAAAGTGTTCTTCTAATAAATAAATTTCTCGTAAATGCTGCGCAAATGTCTCTGACTTTGCGCAATTTTATGAACTTGTCATAAAAACTAAAACCCCGCTCCGCAAAGTGTTCTTCTAATAAATAAATTTCTCGTGAATGCTACGCAAATGTATCTGACTCTGCTCTACAACATGTTTTTTTTTAAGCATTCAAAAGTCAGAGACTTTTATGACACTACTAATTTAAACAGAAGCTGAAAATTGCGCAAAGTCAGAGACATTTGCGCAGCATATGCAACAAACACTTCTACCTCGCAAGTTAATCTTCTAAAAAAAATACCCCGCTCCGCAAAGTGTTCTTCTAAAAAATAAATTTCTCGTGAATGCTGCGCAAATGTCTCTGACTTTGCGCAATTTCATAAACTTGATAAGAAAACTAAACCGCTCCGCAAAGTGTTCTTCTAATAACTAAACTTCTCATAAATGCTGCGCAAATGTCTCTGACTTTGCGCAATTTCCTAAACTTGATAAGAAAACTAAAACGTCATAAAGTCCCCGCTCCGCAAAGTGTTCTTCTAAAAAATAAATTTCTCGTGAATGCTGCGCAAATGTCTCTGACTTTGCGCAATTTCATAAACTTGATAAGAAAACTAAAACGTCATAAAGTCTCTGACTTTTGAATGCTTAAATTTAAAAACACAAACAAGTCATTAAAATCGTTATTTTTATAGTAAAAATACGTCAAGATGAAAGAAGGCTATGTAATTCGGGATCAGACTTTACCACATTATATTACGGCAACTGTTGTCGATTGGATAGATATTTTTACCAGGCAAACTTACAGAGATAGTATAATAGAATCTTTGGATTACTGCATAAAAAACAAAGGAATGATTTTGTATGGCTATGTTATTATGAGCAATCACATTCATTTAATTATTCAATCTGAGGATGGAAAATTATCAGATTTGATAAGAGATTTTAAAAAATTTACCGCAAAAAATATTTTAGATAAAATCCAAGCCGTACCAGAAAGCCGAAAAGAATGGATGCTAGAACGCTTCAAACTAGCAGCAGAAAAACATATAAGAAACAAAAATTATCAATTTTGGCAATACGGAAATCATGCAGAAGAGATTTATAGCAATAAATTTATGTGGTCTAAATTAGATTACATTCATCTGAATCCAGTAAGAGCCGGTTTAGTTGAAAAGGCTTCACAATATATTTATTCCAGCGCAAGCAATTACATAAACGATTCCGGATTATTAAAAATAGAAAAGGCCGATAATCCTATAATTAATGTTTTAGATTCGAATGCTTTTGTAAAATACAATCAGCAATGAAATAGTACAAAAGTCTGGAGACTTATAAATGTTTATAGCATTTAAGGCTATTTTAATTAGCGCAAAGTCAGAGACATTTGCGCAGCATACACAACAAACACTTCTGCTCTACAACATGTTCTTTTAAAAAAAAGTATTCAAAAGTCAGAGACTTTTATGACACTACTAATTTTAACATATACTAAAAATTGCGCAAAGTCAGAGACATTTGCACAGCATACGCAACATATAATTTGGAAAGCAAGAGTGAAATAGTATTCAAAAGTCAGAGACTTTTATGACACTACTAATTTAAACAGATGCTGAAAATTACGCAAAGTCAGAGACATTTGCGCAGCATATGCAACAAACACTTCTGCTCTACAACATGTTCTTTTAAAAAAAAGTATTCAAAAGTCAGAGACTTTTATGACACTACTAATTTTAACATATACTAAAAATTGCGCAAAGTCAGAGACATTTGCGCAGCATACGCAACATATAATTTGGAAAGCAAGAGTGAAATAGTATTCAAAAGTCAGAGACTTTTATGACACTACTAATTTAAACAGATGCTGAAAATTACGCAAAGTCAGAGACATTTGCGCAGCATATGCAACAAACACTTCTGCTCCGCAAGTTGTTCTTCTAAAAAATAAATACATTCTACAATGTGGATTGGGCAAAATTTAAAGTTTGTTTTGTACTTTTAAAGCACTCGCATTAACCGAAAAAACTCAAATTACAATAAATGAATTATCACTTTAGAAAAGCGGAACTATCTGAAATAGCTCCAATATGGGAAATTTTACAACAGGCAATCCTGCGAAGAAAAGAAGAAGGCAGTAAGCAATGGCAAGACGGTTATCCAAATCCAGAAGTCCTACAAAAAGATATTGAAAAAGGAGAAGGATTTGTTTTGGTTGAAGGAGAAACTATCATCGGTTATAGTGCGGTACTAATCAATGACGAACCTGCCTATGCAACTATTGAAGGAAACTGGCTAACGAATGGTGATTTTGTAGTACTGCATCGCGTAGCTATTTCTGAAAAGTATTTAGGTAAAGGCTTGTCTAAAATAATACTCAAACACATAGAAGATTTTGCGCTAAGCAATAACATCTACAGCATAAAAGCGGATACTAATTTTGACAACATCGTCATGATGAAAATTTTTGAAAGTTTGGGCTATACCTACTGTGGCGAGGTATATTTTAGAGGAAGCTCCAGAAAAGCATACGAAAAAGTATTAGCGAAACAGGACTAATTGAAATTATGAAAAACTTAGGGTTACAATTAAAAAACCGCAAATTCGCAAATAAAAATAGTTAGTAACTGTTTCTATAATGTGCAAATTTGCGGTGAGTTTTTTTAAAAACGACTTGTCTTAAACTGCAGCTTCTTCTTCAGGAGCCGTTTCAAATTCCATATGATCCACTATTTCTACTGCTGCTTCCGGTTTAGAACCTTTGAGCGCATTGAATCTTTCTAATTGTTCGAGTTCTCCTTCTTCCCCACTGAAATAAGGAAAAACATCCATAATAGGAGATTCCGAAATAGCAGGTATGGTATAATCGCCCATCGTGCCTTTCATTACACTGGTGGTGTTATCATAAGCCTCTTTTACATCGTTAGCCTGCACTAATAAATACATATTGGTCTTACGTTCTTTACCGCTTTCTTCGTCATACGCCAATAATGAAACTTTAGATCGAAACCAACGATCCGCATTTTCGAAAGGATGAATCTCAGCATAATTGGCCACTTTTATATTCGTGATTTTAAATTCCTCACTGATATACGCCGACATCTCTTCATTGATTCTGCTTTCGGCTTCCGTATAGGATAACGCGTCTACCAAGTACGGTTCTGTCGTAATCTTTTGTCCGCCAGTTTCATCCGTTTTTCTATATTTTACTTTGCATTCGTACCAAGTTGTGCCCATTTCTTTTTTTTTAAGGATGTCAAAGATAGATTTAAAAGGAAAAAAAAAGCATCATTCCTAAAATAGATATTCACAATTTCAGATGAAGATTGGTGTTGCTATAAACTTCATTCTGGTTCTATTTACAGTGTTAAAATTATGTTAAACAAAAACTAAACAGTTGTTTAAATTAAACACTTGTTTAGTTTTGTTTTTGAAAAAATTAAATTCCATTGAAAAGTAATTTTAACGACAAACAAATTCAAATTCTCGAAGTTGCAGAAACGCTTTTTGCAGAAAAAGGATTTGATGGTACTTCCATTCGAAACATAGCAAAAGTGGCAAAAATCAACATTGCCATGGTTTCGTATTACTTTGGTTCCAAAGAACGATTACTGGAATCGCTTATTGTTTACAGAACTTCGGATCTTAAAAATCAATTAGAAAATTTATTGCAGGAAGATCTGGAACCTATTGACAAAATCAATAAGCTGATTGAATTGTACATCAATAGAATCAATAGCAACCGAGGAATATACAGAATTTTACACTTCGAATTTACCTCTAAAAAGAGAGAACAAAATCTCCAGGCTTTTTCTGAATTAAAAAAAGGAAATTTAAAATCCCTTGAAACCATTATCGAGGAAGGTCAGAAAAAAGGCATTTTCAGAAAAGACGTTATTATTCCGCTTATTACACCTACAATTTTGGGTACTTTCTTTCATTTTCACATGAATAAACCTTTCTTCGAAAATTTATTAAACTTGAAAACCGAAGATTTATACAACAATTACATCAAAACCAATTTGACAAAGCACATTCAACAAACTATAAAAGCACTTCTGATATATGAAAGTTAGTCAACTCATGCTCTTCGGGATTTTCTTTATTGGAATTTCATCCGTAGCAGCACAAGAAAAAACAAGTTTAACATTGAACGAAGCCATTAATTTGGCTTGGACCAAGAGCAATGAAGTTACTCTGGCCAATACAAAAGTAAAAACTAAAAAGTACGAGCTGCAATCCACAAAAAACAATCAATATCCTGATTTGAAACTATCGGGTCAATACCAAAGATTGGCAAATGCATCGGTAGATTTTAAAATAAATCAAAATAATTCCGGTTCACAAGAACCGCTTCCTATAGTAAATCAATTGATGATTGGACAGTTGAACGCCAGTGTTCCTGTATTTTCTGGTTTTAAAATCCAAAACAGCATCAAAGTGTATGAGAATCTTTATGAAGCTGAAATGGCAACAGCATCACAAACAAAAGAGGAAATCGCTTTACGGGTTATTGATTATTATGCCGGTTTATACAAAGCACAAAAAACAATTGAACTGCTGAAAGAAAATCAAAAAAGTGCACAACAACGTGTAAACGATTTTATCGAGTTAGAAAAAAACGGAATTATTCCTAAAAACGACCTTTTAAAATCACAATTACAAGCCTCAAAAATCCAATTGTCATTAGACGAAACGAATAATAATTTAAAAATCATTAATTTTTATTTGGTTACGCTTTTAAAATTAAATCCAGACACCAAACTAGAGATTCGTGAAAGTGATTTTATTGATTTTCAAATGACCAATATCCCAACAAATGAGTTGCCGGCATTAGAAAATCGTAAAGATTTAGAAGCCATTCGATTTCAGGGAAAAGCAAGCGAAGCCAATATCAAAATAGCTAAAGGATCTTATTATCCTGCAATTGCAATCATTGGCGGTTACACAGCATTAGACTTGAGCAATGTTATCACCGTACAAAATGCGATGAATATTGGTGTGGGTATTTCCTATGATTTGAGTGCCATTCTTAAAAATGGAACGCTGGTAAAACTGGCTGAATATAAATTTCTTGAAGTACAAAACGCTGAGGCCATACTAACGGATTATATCAAAGTTCAGGTTCAAAAAGCAATTGAAGATTACGATTTGGCTTTAAAACAAAATGTAGTTTACGGACAGGCAGTAGAGCAATCTTCAGAAAATTACCGAATCATAAAAGACAAATATGACAACGGACTTTCGGATACGAATGATTTACTGGAAGCTGATGTGGAGCAACTAAGTTCTAAAATCAATAAAGCATTGGCGAAAGCAAATACCATTCAAAAATACTACGAGTTACTGTCGGTAACTGGACAATTATCTCAAACCTTTACTATTTCAAAAAACTAATCATACCTACCATGGAAAAGAAAAAAACAAATACAAAATTTATTATTATCCTAGTGGCTTTGGTAGTTTTAGGTGGAACTTACGGAACTTATAAATACATGCATTCCTTGGCTCACGAAGAAACAGACGATGCGCAAATTGAAAAAAACATGAATCCTATTATTCCAAGAGTTTCAGGATATGTGGATAAAGTGTATATCAAAGACAATGATTTTGTAAAAAAAGGCGATACCCTTTTTACTATCGATAAAAGAGATTACCAATTAAAAATTGAAGAAGCCAATGCTGCTATGATTGGCGCTGAAGGCAGTTTTGAAGTTTCTAAAGCGGATATTGGAAGTGCTTTGGCTAACATTTCAGTATCTGATGCTAATGTGCAATCAGCGGGTGGAAATATCGAATCGGCAAAAATTAGACTGGATCGTATTACGAGTGATTACAACAGATACAACAATTTGTACAAAAGCCATTCGATTACAAAACAACAATACGAGCAAGCTTTGGCTGCAAAATTGGAAGCAGAAAGTCAAGTACGCGTTTTACAACAACAACAGAGAGCAAGTGCTTTTCAAAAATCGGTAATTGTAGCCAAATCGAAAGTTTCAGACAAACAAACTGAAGTGGCCGCTGCCAATATCAAAAGAGCCAAAGCGTTACTTGATGCGGCAAAATTAAATTTGACTTACACTTCTGTAACTGCTGCGATTGATGGCCAGGTTTCAAAAATTGACATTCAACCGGGACAATTAGTGCAACCGGGACAATCGTTATTTTATATTATCAATAACAAAGAAGCTTGGGTAATTGCTAATTTCAAAGAAACGCAGTTGAACAAAATGGTCATTGGTCAAAAAGTTACCGTAAAAGTCGATGCGTATCCCGGATATGATTTTCAAGGTTCAATCACTTCGTTCTCACCTGCTACAGGCTCACGTTTTTCATTACTTCCTCCTGATAATGCTACTGGAAACTTTGTAAAAACAATCCAAAGATTACCCGTTAAAATAAGTTTGAACACCTCTAATGATCCTGAAAAAATAAAATTACTTCGCCCGGGAATGAACGTGGATGTAGATGTACATTTAAAATAAATTCACTCTTTTGATGATTTCTAAAATGTCAGAAACGGCAATATTTTTAAGAAAATGATAGTTTACACTTTAGTATAAAATGGTACAAACAGGAGAAGATGATTTAGTAGAATATGGCTTTAGAAGAGTCATAATTACCATTACAGCCGTTCTTTGTGCTATGCTTGAAATTGTAGATACTACAATTGTAAATGTAGCTTTAAACAATATGCGAGGCAGCCTTGGTGCATCACTTACTGATGTGGCATGGGTTATCACTGCTTATGCTATTGCAAATGTGATTGTGATTCCTATGACCAGTTGGTTGTCACAACAATTTGGGCGTCGAAATTATTTTGCGGTTTCCATTATTATTTTTACCGTCGCTTCCTTTTTATGCGGTAATGCCAATAATATTTGGGAATTAGTCACTTTTAGATTCATTCAAGGATTGGGTGGTGGCGCTTTATTAGTAACTGCGCAAACGATAATTACCGAGAGTTATCCTGTTGCCAAAAGAGGAATGGCGCAAGCTATTTACGGAATGGGAGTTATTGTAGGGCCTACTCTTGGACCGCCTTTGGGAGGTTATATTGTAGATCATTTTTCATGGCCTTATATCTTTTACATCAACATTCCTATCGGAATTATCGCTACTTTACTGACGCTGTCTTTTGTAAAAAGCCCTAAATACGGGGATAAACTAAAAGCCAGTCAGGTCGATTGGTGGGGGATTTTTCTTTTAACGGCTTTTATTGGCTCCTTACAATATGTTTTGGAACACGGTCAACAAGACGATTGGTTCAATAATAATACGATTGTTCTGCTTTCTGTTATTTCTGTTTTTGGTTTGTTGCTCTTTATTTGGAGAGAACTCACTTATAAACATCCCATCGTAAATTTAAGGGTTCTAAAAGATACCAACTTGAGAATAGGAACCATTATGTGTTTTATTCTAGGTTTCGGATTGTATGGTTCCACCTTTATCATCCCTATTTACACACAATCCGTTTTAGGTTGGAGTGCTTTGGATGCCGGTTTATTGTTAATTCCAAGTTCTATTACTACTGGAATTATGATGCCATTCATTGGTAAAATGATTCAGCGTGGCGTACCACAAGCGTATATGGTAGCTGCAGGATTTTTATTGTTTTTCTTTTTTACGTATTGGATGCAACAGGTCATCACACCAGATTCTGGTGAAGAACATTTATATTGGCCATTGATATTAAGAGGAATTGGATTGGGATTGTTATTTGTTCCTATTTCTACACTTTCATTATCCACTTTAAAAGGAAAAAGTATTGGTGAAGGAGCCGCTTTTACGGGAATGATGCGACAATTGGGAGGCTCTTTTGGTATTGCCATTATTACCACTTTTATTGCCCGATTCAATCAGGAACACCGTGTAAATCTTATTTCGCATCTCAATTCAACTTCTTATGAAGTACAAAAAACAGTGCAACAGCTAAAAATGGGATTCATGTCCAAAGGCTATTCTGAAAATGAAGCTTTGGCAAAAGCCTACAAAGCCATTGAATATAAAGTAATGGTACAAAGTTCCGTACTCTCTTATATGGACATCTTTTTATACTTAGGCGCGTTATTTTTATTTTGTATTCCTTTTATACTTTTGATAAAGAAAGGGAAAAACAAAATCAATCCTGCCGATGCAATGCATTAGTAAAGACGCGATTAATCGCGTCTCTACGCTATCGTGTAAAAACCAAATGATTTCCTTCCGATACATTAGCATCAAATTGATAGCCATCGTAATTGAAACCTTTTAAATCTTCAATCGTTTTAGCATCGGTATCGATAATATAACGCACCATCATTCCCCTTGCCTTCTTGGCAAAAAAACTGATTATTTTTAGTTTTCCATTTTTGTAATCTTTGAATTCCGGAGTGATTACAGGAACTTTCAACGCCTTGACATCAATTGCCGAAAAATATTCATTGCTCGCTAAATTGACAAACAACTCGTCTTTTTCAAGCTCTTTATTTAAAGCTTTAGTAACGGTTGGCTTCCAAAATTCATATAGGTTTTTGCTTTCGCCAATAGGTAATTTGGTTCCCATTTCCAGACGGTAGGCTTGAATCAAATCCAATGGTTTCAGCAATCCGTACAAACCGGATAGTATTCTCAAACGATCTTGTAAAGCTTCTAACTTTTTTTCAGAAATCGAATAGGCATCTAATCCAATGTACACATCCCCATCAAAAGTATACACTGCCGGACGTGCATTTGAAGTTGTAAAAGGTGTTTTCCAATCTTGATTTCGCTTCCAGTTCAAATCAGCCAGTTTATCCGAAATACTCATTAAATCCGATAAATCAGCGGGCTTTTTTTCTTTTAAAACTTTGTGAACTTGTCGCGATTCTTTTAAAAATAAAGGTTCGGTGTGCAATTGAGTGGGTAACTGTTTGTCAAAATTTAAGGACTTGGCTGGCGATATTACAATTTTCATACACAATACTCTTTCGAGCTCTTTTTATTAATTCTTCCAAAAGTACTAATTGAAATCAAGAAATCAAGAATCTTTAAATTGATTTGTTTAATAGTGCCATAGATAATGAAAATTGTTTCCTAATTTAATTATTTTTGAGTTTAAAATAAACTACACTTCCATAATTATGAACCCAATTGAAATTAGAAAAGCGACACTATCTGATCTGGAAACAATCCAAAATATAAGTATCCAAACTTTTAAAGAGACTTTTGCCGCAGTAAATACGCCCGAAAATATTGCCAATTATGTAAAAGAAAGTTTCAATTCGGAACAATTAACAACTGAATTGAACAATGTAAACTCCCAGTTTTATGTAGCGTATTCGAATGCAGAAGCCGTTGGTTATCTAAAAATAAACTTCAGTTATGCCCAAACTGAAACCATCAACGGAAATGCTTTAGAAGTGCATCGAATTTATGTTTTACAAACTTTTCATGGAAAAAATATTGGCCAACTGTTGCTTGACGAAGCAAAAAAGATTGCACAACGTACTGGCGTTGATTATATTTGGCTCGGTGTCTGGGAAGAAAATCACAGAGCACTTCGATTTTACACTAAAAATGGATTTGTTGTATTTGACAAACACGTTTTTACGTTAGGAAATGACGAACAAACCGATTTATTGATGCAACTTTTAATCAAATAATACATGACCAATACGTTATCCTCCGAAACAGAAAAGCCAGTCCGAATTTTGAACGCTGCCGTAATTGTAGCCGCGCTGGGTTATTTTGTTGATATTTATGATTTATTGCTTTTTGGAATCGTTCGTACTGATAGTCTAAAAGATTTAGGAATAACCGGTGATGCAATTCGAAATCAGGGGGAATTTTTGATTAGTATGCAAATGTTCGGAATGCTTTTTGGCGGTATTCTTTGGGGAATATTAGGCGATAAAAAAGGGCGTATTTCCGTTTTATTTGGTTCTATCTTGATTTATTCGGTGGCCAATATTGCTAACGGAATGGTGACCACAGTTGATGGATACGCGTTCTGGAGATTGATAGCAGGAATTGGTCTTGCGGGAGAATTAGGCGCCGGAATTACTTTGGTAACCGAAAGTTTGCCCAAAGAAAAACGAGGCTACGGAACGATGATTGTAGCATCAGTTGGTGTTTCGGGTGCTGTGGTTGCTTATTTAGTCTATCAGGTTTTTCAGGATTGGCGTTTGTGTTATTATGCCGGAGGCGTTTTAGGACTTCTATTATTGTTTTTACGAATCAGTATTTCTGAATCAGGCATGTTCAAAAAAGTACAAGAAAGCGAGGAGAAGAAAGGCGATTTCCTTTCTTTATTTACCAATAAAAAACGCTTTTCAAAATACATACAATGCATTCTTATCGGAATTCCGTTGTGGTTTTTGGTAGGCGTATTAATAACTTTCTCTCCGGAATTTGCCAAAGCACTGGGCGTTCAGGGTTTTGAAACGATTGCTGCAGGAAAAGCTATCGCTTGGTGTTACGGTGGATTGGTTTTTGGCGATATTGCCAGCGGATTGTTAAGTCAGTGGCTGAAAAGTCGAAAAAAAGTGATGTACTTGTTTCTGACGTTTAATCTGATTATGGTTTTTATGTTCCTAAATGCATTTGGAATTTCAGCATCCACTTTTTATCTTCTTTGTTTTATTATGGGCTTCTCTGTAGGCTATTGGGTATTGTTTGTTACTATTGCAGCGGAACAATTTGGAACCAATATTCGTGCAACCGTTACTACGACTGTTCCAAATTTTGTTCGGGGTTCGTTGCCGCTGATTATTATCATTTATGGTTTTTTCAGAGACACTGTTTTTGATGGAGACATCTTGAAATCGGCCATGATTGTTGGAACACTATTATCGGTAATTTCAATTTTAGCACTTTGGAAATTAAAAGAAACCTTCCATACGGATTTGAATTATTCCGAAAACGAAACGCAACCTTTCCTATAGCTTTCTTATTTAAAATCTAAAATGAAATGGAATACATCATCATTTGTCTCGCTGCATTAATAGGTTCCGGTTTGACATTATTTTCTGGATTTGGTCTTGGAACGCTACTTGTTCCTGTCTTTGGGCTATTTTTCCCTATCGAAATGGCTATTTTACTTACTGCAATAGTTCATTTTCTAAACAATCTTTTTAAATTATTTTTATTGGGGAAAAGCGCTAATCTAAATGTAGTTTTACGCTTTGGGATTCCAGCAATTATTTTTGCATTTCTTGGTGCTTATGTACTTTCTTTATTGACAGATATGCAACCACTAACGGATTATCAAATAGGAAATCACACTTTTGAAATTATGCCAATAAAACTGATTATTGGAATTGTGTTGTTATTTTTCTCTCTATTTGAAGTTGTGCCAAGTTTTGTCAATTTACAATTTGACAAGAAATACCTTCCTGTAGGAGGAATTTTGAGTGGTTTTTTTGGTGGTCTTTCCGGAAATCAAGGTGCTTTAAGAGCCGCTTTTTTGATAAGAGCTAATTTATCCAAACAATCTTTCATTGCAACCGGTGTGGTAATCGCTTGTTTAGTGGACATTTCCAGACTAACTGTTTATTCCAAACAAATACTGAATAATCAAAGTCAATTTGATTACACTTTACTGACTCTAGCCACACTTTCAGCATTTATTGGAGCTTATTTTGGCAATAAATTACTAAAAAAAGTTACCTTAGTAACCATTCAAAATATAGTGACTTTTATGCTTATTCTATTTGCTATTCTATTGATAATTGGAATTATTTAAACTTAAAAACAGATTTTTTAAATTCAAATTAGAGGACAATGGCTTTTACGTATTGATTAGAAAACTAATTTAAGAATGAAAAATAATTCAAAAATCAAAATAGCTATGACTAATTTCACTGACAATAGTAAAGGCAATGATGTTGACAACTATTTAATTAAACTGCCAGAAAAGCAAAGAGTTACTTTAGATAAATTACGAAAAATCATTAAAACAGTAGCGCCAGAAGCGGAAGAGTTTATTAGTTATAAAATGCCTGCCTACAAATTTCATGGTATGTTGTGTAGCTTTGCTGCATTTAAAAATCATTGTAGTTTTTATCCATGGAATGCAACTACTGTCGAACAATTTAAAGACGAATTAAAAGATTTCAGTTTAGCCAGTGGAACCATCCGTTTTACTCCTGAAAAACCAATTCCTGAAGCACTTTTAAAGAAAATTATTCAAGCGAGAATGAAGGATAATTTAAACAAGTCTAAAAAATAACGGAATAACAACAAATCCTAAAAACTAATCGGCAACAATTTTATAAGTAGGATCTTCCAGAATATTTACGTCTATCACGGTATCGGCATTTTTCAATAACGCTCTGCAATCTGCACTTAAATGTCGCAAATGAACCGTTTTATTGAGCTTGGCATACCGTTCCGTAATTTTATTCACGGCATCAATCGCACTCATATCAGTAATTTTACTTTCTTTAAAATCAATAATTACTTCGTTTGGATCATTGGAGACATCAAATTTCTCTGAAAAAGCAGTTGTTGATCCAAAAAATAAAGGACCGTATATTTCATAATGTTTCACTCCTTTTTCATCCATATATTTCTTGGCTCGAATTCTTTTGGCACTTTCCCAAGCAAAGACCAAAGCAGAAATAATCACTCCAATTAAAACGGCTAAAGCCAAATTATGCAATACAATAGTTATCAATGCCACTAATACTCCAACAAAAATATCGTGTTTTGGCATTTTATTGATGATTCTAAAACTCGCCCATTCAAAAGTTCCTATTGCCACCATAATCATAACACCAACCAAAGCCGCCATAGGCAATTGTTCAATTATTGGGGCACCAAATAAAATAATTCCAAGTATGGTTAACGCAGCAATAATTCCCGACAATCGCGCTCTGGAACCAGCCGAAAGATTCACTAAAGTTTGAGCAATCATAGGACAACCGCCCATCCCGAAGAAAAAACCATTCAAAATATTCGCACTCCCTTGCGCAATGCATTCTCGATTTCCGCTTCCTTTTGTTTCGGTGATTTCATCCACTAAATTCAATGTCAATAAGCCTTCTGTCAATCCAACCGAAGCCATGATTAACGCGTACGGAAATATAATTTGCAACGTTTCGAAGTTTATGGGAATATTAGGGATATGAAATGGCGGAAAACCACCACTTACTGAAGCGATATCACGTACAGTTTTGGTTTCGATGCCAAGGAAAAAAACCAATGCAAACACCACAATAATAGCAACTAATGACGCTGGAACTGCTTTAGTCACTTTTGGAAAAAATAATACAATTCCAATTGTCAATGCAACCAAACCCAGCATAATCAACATGGGACTTCCAGAAAGCCACTCACTTTGTCCGTTGACGATGGTTTTGAATTGTTCCAATTGTGACATGAAAATAATAACCGCTAATCCATTCACAAACCCAAACATTACGGGTTGCGGTACTAAACGAATAAATTTCCCGAGTTTAAAAACGCCAACTAAAATTTGTAAAATCCCCGCTAAAGCAACTGCTGCAAAAACATATTCTATCCCATTTGATTTCATTAAAGCGATTAAAACAATCACGGTTGCTCCTGCTCCTCCCGAAACCATTCCGGGTCGACCTCCTAATATTGCAGTAACCAACCCCATTATAAAAGCGGCATATAAACCTGCTAACGGTGGTAATCCAGCCAATATTGCGAAAGAAAGTGACTCTGGAATCATGGTCATGGCGACGGTTAATCCTGCTAAAATTTCCGTCTTGTAGTCAACAACTTGCTTAAAATCAAATAATTTAAAATATTTTTTCATGTTTTAGATAACTTGGTATGTCAATAGTGCTATTGGGATTTATAATATCAAATCCCGGTAGAAGTCAATTTATTAATACAAAATTGTATTAATAAATTGATGCAAAGGACTTATTCAAAGTAGTATAACTGAGAAAAAAATCAGACTTGTTTTTCAAAGAGTGGCAAAAATAAAACTTTTTATTCGATGTGTAAAATAGAAATCGGAATTGCGTAAATTTGGCAAAAATTTATCTTTACTTGAAATGTTCCTTAAAATTTATGAATTTGTACCCTAAATAAGTGGTATAAATTATAATAAATTGATTTTGACAATCATACATTAGTTAAAAATACTCGCATATTAATTGAAAGAGCTGGCAAAACCATCCTTTCGATAAAAATTTAAAAACATGAAATTAATTTATACTTTCCTTTTAATAACGGTACTAAATAGTACATATTCTCAAGCTCCAAATGACTATTTTGAAAAAATCAGAAACAATGAAGCGGAACTAACCGCTTTCTTTTCACAGATGCCAAAAGGCGGCGATTTACACCACCACTATTCCGGTTCTATTTATGCTGAGCCCTTATTACAACGTGCCATTGCTGATGATTTTTATCTCAATACCGAAACGATGGATGTTTTAAAAGAAAAACCATCAACCGGAAACTGGGAACAATTTTCGACGTTAAAAAGTAACGGAACATTAGACGTATACAAGCAAAAAATCATGCAAAAATGGTCTGTAAAAGACTATAATCATGTGGATTACCCATCAGATAAATTATTTTTCGAATCCTTTATGAAGTTTGAACCAGCCATCAAAGGAAATTTTGGACAAGGTTTATTGGAACTAAAAAACAGAGCCATTTCAGAAAATGTCAGTTATATTGAAACGCAATTATCTACAATTCCAACTGCAATGAATACGGATGATTTGACGCAATTCAATTCCAGATTGCGAAAATTAGCTTTGGCAAAAGACGAAAAAGCAATTCTAAAATCATTGGATTCTGTTTACAATTCTTTACTGAAAAAAGATGCTGAATCCTACGCCAAAGAGTTCAATACCAATTTTGTGGCAAAGCTTCACAAGGACCTTAAAATTGATGACAAACAATTTACGATGCGATATCAAAATTTTGTATTGCGTTTCATGGAACCCGTAGATTTATTTAAAAATCTCGTAATTGCATTTATTTCGGCAGATGAAAGTCCGCTGATGGCAGGAGTTAACATTGTTTCTCCGGAAGATGGTGAAACCTCGATGAAAGATTATTGGTTGCACATGGTCATGTTTAAATACTGTCATTCCCGCTATCCAAATGTAAAATACACGATGCATGCCGGCGAGCTGACGCTTGGTTTGGTACAACCGGAAGAACTGACTTGGCATATTGGCGCAGCCGTTTATACTGCAGGAGCCAACCGTATCGGTCACGGAGTAGATATGGCGTACGAGAAAGATTCGTATAATTTATTGCGTTATATGGCGAAGAAAAACATTCCTATCGAAATTAACTTAGTGAGTAACGAATTCATTTTGAAAGTGAAAGAAAGTCGTCATCCGTTGACTTTGTATAAAGATTTTGGCGTTCCCATAGTAATCAGCACAGATGATGCAGGTATTTTACGCACCAATATGACCGAGCAATATGTTTTGTTAGCCAAAAGATACAAAGACGTTTCCTATTCAGATATTAAGCAATTTGTTTACAACAGCATTAATTACAGTTTTATAAAAGAAGCAGCCGTAAAAAAGCAATTGCTTAAAGATTTAGACACCCGATTTAAAACTTTCGAAGCGAATTTTCCAATGAAATAAACTATTTATAAAGATAAAAAGAAACTCTTAATAATGGTTTTTCCTTTAAAAATATAAAAAACAAAGTCCCTGTCCCGATTGCTATCGGGAGGGGCTTTTTTTATGCTTTTTGATTGTTTTATTTTAAGGCATTTTTTACTTTTCGAGTTATTATTTTTATTATATTTGACACAACCTACTTGATTTACAAATAGTTAAAAACAAACTGTTTGCAAATAGCATTTCTTTATTTTAATTGTTTACAAACATGATAAATTATTGAAAAATGAGTAGATCTTTAATCTGGTATTGCCGAAGACATCCGTTACTATACAAAATACGGTTTAAGTTACTTTCTAAAAAGGCCACTTTTGATAGGATTGAAAGTTTTTGTTACAATAACTTAAACAAAACTACAGAAATACCCGAAATTTATTTTGAACTAAATCCATTAATTTTCGTAAAAAAAGAAGCTGTAACAAGTGATCTTGATAAAGCGAAAAAGATAGCCGTTTGGTTGAGAAACTATATAAAAGGAGGCCCTGGATTAGGTAAATCCTCAGATGCAACCCTAAGAAAAATGATAAACGGTGAAGGTGGCGTTTGCAGCGATTTTTCTCAAGTCTATAATAATTTCTGTGTCATAAACGATTTAAAAGTAAAAGAATGGGGATTGAAGATCGTATCAAACGATCCTAGCATTAAAGGTGGACATGCTTTTAATGAAATCTATTCCAATGAATTAAAAAAATGGGTTTTAATTGATGTTTCTAAATCAGTTCTTTTTTATCCCATAAATCAAACCGTTCCCTTATCGGTTTTTGATTATATCCAATTAAAAAAGGAAAAACAAGAAATCTGTTTTTCCAGTTTTAACGAAAAAACGATAATGGACAATAAAAGAATAACCGATTTGTATATCACTTCTAATCCTTCTCCTTTTGTGATTACAAATTATCACAACAAAACCTATGACTCCTATTTAAATACTCTAAAATTCCTGCCAGGACCTTTCACTCACGGATTATTGTTTCTTATTGGAAAAAGCTATTTTTTTGAGTTTCCTATTCATTAATCAATTTATCGCATCTCTTATTCCAAGTTATAGCAATAAAAAAATCCGCTCGAAAGCGGATTCCTTATTGTAATAGAATAACCCTTTGGGTGTAATTAGTTTTTAATTATAATTTTCGTCAGTTCGAGTGATTTTCGTCAGAAAATCGTATCGAGAACAAGAAAATTTTGAATTAAAAACAATTCTCGTCCCGATAGCTATCGGGACATTTTTTGTTCCGTTTTACTCCACAAAAAACACTCGAACTGACGTTTTGAATAATTACACCCAACGGTAATAGAACACTGAAATTTTATTATTTTGGGTTTAAGATCATGTCGATTCTTTTAATCGCATCTTCATAATGGTATTTTGTTTCTGCATTTACAGCTCTGGTTCTAGCAACTGATAAAGTGGATTTTAAACTTGTCAATTCGCCTCTGACCAATGCTCTCACATCCGATTGCGCCACATTATAATAGTCCGAAGGGCGACCCAATTTAATTTCTTCTTTCATCAGATAACTCATTCTTTCAATATAGGCACGTTGTAAATTTCTTCTGTAAATAGTCACATTCGAACCTAAACTGGCTTCTTTCCAAATTCCTCTGCGCATATCACCCAGTAAATCCAACGCTTTATAATTAGCAGTACCCATTATTTCTGCATCCATTAATCGGCCAATACGCTCAAAACTCATCACATTATTCAAATGTCTGGCTTGTAAATTTCGGAAACGCTCTGTGTACCCGGAGTAATCAATGTTTTTCAACGTACTCACATTCACCAACCACGTTGGAGAAGCAAAAGCGTTGGCTTGCAACCATTGCATCGCTTCTTGCTGCTTTGCTTTTGGCACAATATCATAAATACTTCCCTTTTGGTTTGGCTTTTTGGTAGTTTCATAAACACCTCCAACATTGGTCACCACATGCCCTACATACCTGCTCCATACATCCATCATCTCTTTGTACAACTCATCTAAATCCTCGTAATTGTTAGTGACATCACTGGTCCATTCTGATAAATGCGCCGCAACATATTGCAAGTTTCTAAGTCCGTAAGAACCTGCTTTCATTGAATTATTTCCAATATCTTCCGTTTGTGAAGACGGATCAAAACTGCTGCTTTGTTTCCCGTATTTATAGATAGGATTTTCGGCTTTTTCCATAATCCATTTGTCTAATGTCGGCACTTCAACCTCAGGTGAAGTCGCATTTGGAATAACTCTGTACCCCCAATTAGTGGCATAATGATCGTAAGGCCCCATTTGGCGGATAAAGCGAACGTTTTTATCTCCCGGTTGTGCGATGTAATTAAAACGGGCATAATCCATCAAACTGGCTGCGATTCCGTTTTTCTGTGTAAAATCACCATTTCTGTAATTTTCAGTATCATAAGCGCAACTTGCCCCCATATTATGAGGAAAACCAAGAGCATGTCCCACTTCATGGGCGATAACCATGCGCATCATTTCACCCATTTCTTCATCACTTGTATTTAATGTTCTTGCTGTAGGATTTGCAGCTCCTGTTTCCAATAAATAGCGATTTCTGTACGAACGCAAATGGTTGTGGTACCAAATCACGTCGCTCTCGATAATTTCTCCCGTTCTGGGATCAGAAACGCTGGGTCCAACGGCATTACGCGTCGTGCTCGCCACGTAACGAATCACCGAATAACGGATGTCTTCCGGGCTGAAATCAGGATCTTGTTCTTTCAATGGTGCGTCTTTGGCGATAATTGCATTTTTAAAACCAGCCGTTTCAAAGGGCTTTTGCCAATCTTCAATTCCTTGTTTGATGTACTTACGCAATTTTTCAGGCGTGGCAGGATCTAAATAATACACAATAGGTTTGATTGGTTCCACCAGTTCGCCTTTTGCGTAAGCGACAGGATCTTTAGGTTCCAATCTCCAACGTTGGATATACGTTTTACTGTCAGATTTTAATTCATTACTCCCGTAATCGATTTGATTCATCGTAAACCATCCCACGCGCGGATCAGCCAATCGGGGTTGCATTGGTTTTTCAGGCAATAAAATCATCGACTGATTCATTTGGATGCTTATCGTTTCTGAATCCTCCTGAACAGGCGGTTTAGAAGCGTTGTAGGTGAAATCCTGAATCACTTCAATGTTCATTGGGAAACTTTTCATCGTATTGATAAAACTGCGGGAATCATCCATTCCTTTGACTTTATAGGTTTCTCTCATTTCTGCCGATAAACCGCTGATCGCTTTCACATCGGTGCCATAAAATTTAGTTACATCAATCACCGTATTTGCGGAATCTTTGCTGAAGGCTACGATATCAAAAGCAAATAAGGTAGGCTCATAATTATTGGATTTCACCGAAATGCTGATAGGCAAACTGTCATTGGCAACAGCACTGAATGATTTTATCTTGATAAGGATTTTATCCTGAAAACGCTGCCAAACAATCAATTGTTCATTGGTTTCGGAACCTGCATTTACGTATCCGCCGCCTAAATTAGAAGGCAGTTTAGACAAACGACTTACTAAAAGCATGTCTTTATCCAAGTATTTATTGGGGATTTCGAAGAAATATTTTTTATCTACTTTGTGTACCGTAAACAATCCTTCGTCTGAAACGGCGTCTTTAGTAATTACCTTGCTGTACTCCTTGATGGTGGGTTCCGGTTTCTTTTCGGGAGGAGGAACTACAGCGGCATTTTTATCTTTTTTCTTTTTTGACTGTGCAAATTGGGTGGCAGGCATGAGCATCGCTGCAGCGATTGCAGTTAAAATGAAAAATTTCTTCATTTATTGGTTGTTTAATGGTTAATCAATATCAAAAATAAATTTTAGCGCCAGCAAATTGAATAGTATTCATTGGTTTAACTTTTAATTAACAACCGTTCTGTTTCTTGTTGCACATTTCATACAGGAATCAGTAGCAATGTTTTTATGAAATGATTTTTTGCTTGATTTTAGCAGATGAAATTAGTTTTAAGAAATCGATTTATTTGTGAGAATAATTAGATTATATTTGAGAAATAAATACTGACGATTGTCAGACATAGCAACCCACTTTTGGGTGGATAAGTCGTACGTTGTCAGACGTATAAATAAGTTATACGTCACTTTCTAGCGACAGAAAAACGAATAAAAATCAATAAAATTATGATAAAACCGATTCGAATTACATTTTTTTATCTACTCATTATAACATCACTTTTTTTTAATTCTTGTAATAATTTAATTCCAACCGCTTTTTGGAAAAATTTTGAGAGCGATTATATAGTTGAAAACATTAGCGACCAAGGTCCATATGGCGGACATAGAGCAATGTATTGGAAAACAGAATCTAAAAAAACTTTTAAATCTGAAAAAATAATAGCATTTGCTAAAGAAAATGGATGGACTTTGACAGGAACTGAAAAGTTTAATTCAGAAAGTATGAAAGATTGGAAAGAAAATGGAAAATCTGTTTTTCCTCTGACTTCTCAAGGTTTTAAGCCCGAATTATTGGAAGATAATATATCTAAAGATTTTCCTCGATGGATTAATTCAGATATTACAGTATATAAATTTAAAACAAATTTTGTAACTATTGAACCAGGAACCGATAACTCGATTGAAGAAAATGGTTTTGTCATAATTAACAAAGACGGAAATGAAATGAGCGTTTATAATTTATGGGGAGAATAATATAGTAAATAAAAAAAGCGAACGCATAACAGCTACTACAACGGATTTGGGCAATAGGCTTAATGGAAAGTTGGTTTTGTATTTGGGAAGATTTGGCAAATCCGAAAAACGGGCTTAATTTAGTCCCAAACCCGCTGTAGTACCGGGACGTTGGTGGCAATAACCTCCGTAGAAGAAGCTTAAGCAACTTTAATTAGGAAGACGTAAGCTAGGCAGAATATTTTAAAATATATAAAAAGTAGCCTGAAAATAGCCAAAATTTAGACGAAATAACTGGTGACGAAACCTTACTACTATGAATGCATTAGAAAAATACAACATAAAATTCATTAATAAGATAGTTGATGGCAGAGTTTATAAAATTGCCACAGGAGGTCTTGGATATATTCAATCAATAAAAAGTGTTTCAGCTTTAAATGAATATATTGATATGACAACTACTACAATTAATGGTGATTTCAGTTCTATAGAAGAAGATCCAGATGTTAGCAGTAGTTATGAAGTTGCTTTTCTCACTCCTAATGGAGTTGAGGTAATGGACCGTGATGTAGAAAATGTTATTGATGTAATCCCTTTACAAGATTTCAAAGAAATGTTAGTTGGTTGGAGAGATTTTTTATTAACACCACCATTAAATGGTGAATATGGTATTGAAAGATCCTTAAAGCAAAAAGAAATCAATCCTGATGAATTTGATACCCTAATAGAAGTGGCTAAAGATAAAATTTTAGAACATCAATTAACAACATACCCTAAGCAAAATAGAAGAGTATTCATTCTATGGCTCTCTTTGTTTGTAGCATTTCTTCTTTTTTTCCTCATTATTCTACCATCATTAAATATTGCTAATGGAATAATCCCGCTTTCAATAGTGGGGGCAATGGGTATAAGTTTTTCTGGATTTAAATCTATATTGTATTATAAAAGTTGGAAAAAAGACTTTATCGAAAAAGTGGGGAAACCAAAATTTGATTTGCAAACCTATTTTCTAATATCTAGTTTACCAACTATTTTATTCTATTTTTTAATTTCTTGGAATTTTATAAGCGGTCCAGGCTATAATCTATATAAACTAGGCATAACCAGTAAAGTAATAAAATCTTTACTCCCATGAATACTTTTAAAAATAGAAATAAAATATTGGAATAGAAATTTACTCTTGCACAACTAGCGTGTTGTTACAGCCCCCAACAGCTACTACAACGTTAGGTGCTATTTTCACAGGACTTTTGAGAAATTAAGAAATAATAATTATATGGAAAATTCAGAATACAATCCTTATGTATTGGTCTCGTTTGAAAAACAAAACGACAACAATTATATTCTTGGAATCTTACCAATTAACTATGATGAAAATTATTACTACGAAATCCATATCAAAACCGAATATCCATATGTAAACAATATTAAAGAATCAATTGGTAGTTATATCTATGTTGATTTAATCTCTAAAAACCTTATGGAAATCTATACAGGAGAATATTACGAAGAGAGTTGTAGTGATGGTGATTTTGAGTACATTTCTTATGATTACAAAAAAACAGAAAAAGAAAATAAGATTAGTTGGAAACCTAAATTTCTCTACTTAAAATCTGAATTTAAAAAACTATTCGATTCTAAACTAAAACCATACGAATTAACCAGAAGAATGGTTATTGATAATTATCGAAGTGTCTATCTAGAAGAGATTGAAAAGTGTAGCAAAGAAGAAATCGACAAACTAAATAAGGGTAGTTTCTGGCACTCCATCTATCAACTCTTTGAATATAATCCATCTTGGGATAGTTTTAATAAACTAATAGACCCTAACTATCAATATTATCCGCCGACACAAAAAGATTGGGAAGTTGAATATTTAGAGTTGGAAAAAATATATAATCATTTAAAAGTTATTGAAACTGAAAATTATGCAGTCATTAAAGTACATATGGTTGAATTATATAAAAGAGCATTTAATCGGATGTTACCAAATTTGAAGTATAATAATAAAGAAATTGACGAAAACATATTTATAGATTTTTTTAATGTTATTATGGGAAAATTAAATCAGAAAGAAAATTGAAAAAAACAGCACCT
>NZ_SMLG01000012.1 GCF_004349195.1 Flavobacterium rhamnosiphilum | reverse complement strand
TACATTAATCTTATTTTGGTTAGCGATATAATTATTATCTGTTAATTGGTTTTCTGAAATAAATATATTTTCGCTTTCACAATTCCAAAGCAATAACGGAATTGTTAATAATAAAATTGCAGTCTTTAAGAATTTCTTTATTTTTATCATAGTATATAAATTAAGTATTAATATTCAATTTTAGTTTTAAATTAATGTTACTGCTTTATTGAGTTTTATTTCCATTTAATCAAAAAGTTATACATCAGTATAATTCTTGTTGTGCTATTTTTTTTCGCTATGTTTTTTTTTTATTAAGTTTGTTAAAACTTGTTTGTACTCGTCATAACTTCCTAAAGTTCAATCAATTTTTGTTGGCTTTGAATTTTTAAATTTTTTTTAACGAATTTATAAAAAAACAACTACAAATGACTAAATTCACTTTTTATTTTCAGAAAACTTTTCTTACCTAACAGTAGTTGTAAACCGCAATCGTTCTCGCAAGTGCGTGAGGGATGGAAGCGGCATCCTTTATTTTCTTTCTTTAAGAAAATAAAGATACAGCGTACAGCCCGACCCGGAGTTTTTACGAAGGGTCACGCCCAAATCAATAAATTTTTTTCGTTTTTACTCTATTATCGATCACCTTTTCCACTATTTTCTGAAATTTCCAAAAAAAGTATATCTTTAGCCAACTAAAAACCAAAAACCCAATATATGGAAGACCAAAAACCAGAAGATTTTAAAAGAGAATTAGGATTACTTGACGGAACCATGCTTGTGGTGGGTTCTATGATAGGTTCCGGGATATTTATTGTAAGCTCAGATATGGTGCGCCAGTTGGGTTCGGCCGGTTGGCTGATTGCTATGTGGGTGCTTACGGGTGTAATTACGGTGATTGCTGCCGTGAGTTATGGTGAATTGAGTGCTATGTTTCCTAAAGCCGGAGGGCAATATGTGTATATCAAAGAAGCCTACGGGAAACTGGTGGGTTTTCTATACGGTTGGAGTTTCTTTGCGGTGATTCAAACTGGGACAATTGCTGCCGTGGGTGTGGCTTTTGCTAAATTTGCCGCTTATTTGTACGCGCCTTTAAGCGATAAAAATATTTTGTATGAGATTGGCGATTTCAAACTCAATGCTGCTCAGATTGTTTCTATTTTTACCATTATTTTGTTGAGTTACATCAATAGCCGCGGGGTAAAAAACTCTAAGATCTTACAGACGGTTCTTACCGTAATCAAAATTCTGTCGTTGGCAGGTTTAATTATTTTTGGTTTCATGGCTGCAAAAGCGGAAGTATGGGATGCCAACTGGACCAACGCTTGGGCTTCACAATCTATGGATGTGACTAACGGATCTTGGATGCCAATAAGCGGAACGGCGCTGATTTCGGCAATTTCGGCAGCTTTAGTGGGTTCGTTGTTCTCGAGTGTGGCTTGGGAAGGGGTGACTTTTATTGCAGGTGAAATTAAAAACCCAAAACGCAATGTGGGATTGAGTTTGTTCTTAGGAACCTTAATCGTTAGTGTTATTTATATTGTGGCCAATATTATGTATTTGGCTGTCGTGCCTTTGCAAGGTATTGCCACGGCCGAGTCTGATCGTGTGGCGGTTGTGGCTTCACAGGTTATCTTTGGATCCGTTGGGACTTTGATTATTGCTGTGATGATTATGATTTCGACTTTTGCCTGTAACAACGGATTGATTATGGCAGGTGCCAGAGTCTATTATACGATGGCTCAAGACGGTGTTTTCTTTAAAAAAGCAGCCGAATTGAATAAAGCGAGTGTTCCGGCATGGTCTATATGGATGCAATGTTTTTGGGCTTCGGCTTTGTGTTTGACAGGGAAATATGGTGATTTATTGGATTTTGTGGTAATCATCGTTTTGATATTTTATATTCTCACCATCTTAGGGATATTTATTCTTCGCAAGAAAATGCCCGATGCCGAAAGACCGTATAAAGCTTTTGGATATCCGTTTTTACCGGGACTCTATATTGTTATTGCAAGTGCAATTTGTCTGGCGCTATTATACACTAAAACAAGTACAAGCGGTTGGGGTGTTTTGATTATGCTGATTGGAATTCCTATTTATTACTTGACAAAACCGAAGGAGTAATTAGTTATGAATTATAAGTTATGAGTTTACGGATGTATTACTCTCATGACTTTTAAAAAATCCATGAAAATCGGATTGATTCACGTCATCTGCGGGCCATTAAATTTACCCATAAAAAAAATCCGTCTCGTTTTCATAACGCGACGGATTTTCTATTTAATTCAGGTTGGGTTGCTGCTTTCTTCAATCTAAAACTAAAAACTAAAAAACTAAAAATTACAACCCGCAACCAACAACCTGTAATCTAAAGACTAGTAATACGTAAAACGTCTTACTTTGGCAATGTATTTTGCTAATCGGATTACCTGGTGGCTGTATCCGTATTCGTTATCGTACCAAATGTATAACACGATATTTTTTCCGTCGGCAGAAACGATTGTGGCGTTACTGTCATAAATTGCAGGAGCTGATGTTCCCACGATATCCGAAGAAACCAATTCGTTATTCAAAGAATATTTGATTTGCTCTACCAATTCGCCTTCCAATGCATATTTTTTCATGATAGTATTGATTTCTAACAGCGATGTTTCTCTGGATACTTCAAGATTCAAGACTACCAAAGAACCGTTAGGAACCGGCACCCGAATTGCATTTGATGTTAATTTTCCGGCAAGGCTTGGTAATGCTTTTGCAACAGCACTTCCGGCACCAGTTTCGGTAATCACCATATTCAAAGCAGCGGCTCTTCCACGACGGTATTTTTTGTGCATATTATCCACAAGATTCTGGTCGTTTGTATAGGCATGGATCGTTTCTAAATGTCCTTTTACAACTCCTAATGTGTCTTCAACAGCTTTCAATATTGGCGTAATTGCATTCGTAGTACACGACGCAGCCGAAAAGATGTTGATTTCGTCAGGATTGTATTCGTTTTGGTTTACGCCATGAACAATATTAGGAACTCCTTTTCCCGGAGCGGTAAGCAATACTTTATCCGCACCTTTAGAAACTAAATGTCTACTTAACGCTTCGTGTGTCGTAAAAGCGCCTGTGTTGTCAATTACCAACGCATTGTCGATTCCAAAATGAGTATAATCAATTTCTTCGGGTCCGTTGGCGGTGATGACGTGAACAGTGGTTCCGTTGATAATCAAAGCATTGTTTTCAGGGTCGGCAGTTACTGATCCTTGAAAATCACCGTGAATAGAATCGTATCGTAATAAGGACGCTCTTTTTTCAAGAGTAGTGGCGTCATTTTTATCGCGTGTCACGATAGCGCGCAATCGCAATTGACTTCCTTTCCCTGTTTTGGACATTAATTCTCTAGCCAATAAGCGGCCAATTCGACCAAAACCATATAGCACAACATCTTTCGGTTGAATTTCCTCAGAGTCTTTTGCGTATTTTAATTTATCAATAACAAAATATTTGGCGTCAGGATATTTTTCATCTTCCAAACGATATTCGTAAGTCAGTTTGCCAATGTCGAGTTTAGAAGGCGGTAAATCCAATTCTAAAACAGCTCTGGCTATTTCTACAGAGTCAAATACCGAAATAGGTTTGCTTACAAATTCTCCCGCATATTCATGTAGGTTGATGATGTCGCTTACATTTCTATCAATTAATTGATTTCTGAATAAGACCATTTCTATGGATTTATCATACCATAAATCGCTGATGATTTTAATCAATTCTACTCCTGCACGTCGCCTGTCGGCTTGAAAAGTAACTTCCTTTTCGTATAAAGTTGTGGTTGCCATGTTGAAAATTTAATGAAAATAAGTGATTGTATTTTTTACAAATTTTGCGCAAAAGTACCCATTTCAATCGATTTCGTAACACATTTTATGATTTATTTATAAAATAAAAAAGCCACCTTGTTTTTTCAAGATGGCTTTGGTTTTTTTAAAATTCGAATACCTTAGAGGATCACTCGGATTACCTCACCGTTTTTATTAATCATTTCGATGCGTACGGTTTGGTTTTCCTCTTTTTTACTTAAAAGTTTAGATACCGTTTCCACATCCGTAGCTTTGACATTGTCAATACTCAAGATAATATTTCCTATCAACTCATCCTCGTATTGTTTCAAGTTTTGACTGCTTATTGATTTAATTTTTACACCATAATCAATTTTAAACTTTTTCTTGTCCGCTGCCTCGATGTTTTCCAGTTCGATGCCTTTAAATTCAGCATTGAAAAACTCATTTTTGCTCAAGATAACTGGAACCACTCTGGTTTTTCCATCTCTGATATAGGTGACCTGAATTTTGTCATTGGGTCTTTTCGTATTGATGTATCCGGAAAGATCAGCAAAAGTCGTCACATTTTGTTCGTCTAATTTGATGATGACATCGCCTTTTCCAAGTCCTGATTTTTCGGCACCGGAATTTTTGGTTACTTTATTAATGTAGAATCCTTGCGTTTGTGTTATTCCTAATTCCTTGGAAGTAATACTGTTTAATTCGCCTCCTTCAACACCAAGAATTCCACGTTGTACATTACCAAATTCCATAAGATCCTCAATTATTTTTCGGGCAATATTCGAAGGTACCGCAAACGAATAGCCTACATAAGAACCCGTCATTGACGAAATCATTGTGTTGATTCCTATCAGTTCACCACGCGTGTTGACTAAGGCGCCACCACTGTTTCCTGGGTTTACCGCAGCATCTGTTTGTATGAAAGACTGGATTCCGCTGGTGTCTAAATCTCTGGCTTTCGCCGAAACAATTCCGGCGGTTACCGTGGAAGTTAAATTATACGGATTTCCGACTGCCAAAACCCATTCGCCAATTTTCACCGAATCAGAATTGGCAAAAACGGTATACGGTAATTTTCCCTCCGCGTCAATTTTCAATATGGCAATATCCATTTTAGAATCGGTTCCAATGAGTTTTGCCACATATGATTTTTTGTTATTTAAGGTGATTTCAATTTCTGATGCGCCTTTGATCACGTGATTGTTGGTCACAATATAACCATCCTCCGAAATGATAACGCCAGACCCCGTTCCTACTTGTTCCTGGGATTGTCCTCCTTTATACCCATAAAAATATTCTAAAATGGGATTCGTAATGGTTCTGCGGGAAACGTTTTTTACGTGCACAACCGTATGGATGGTTTTTTCTGCAGCCTCAGTAAAATCAAGTACATCCGATGATAATCCTACTTTCTTTCCGTAAGAATCGGATGCCGTTGTGACTCCTGAATTTTTATCATTAGAAAAATATCCATTGGTGTCAAATAATAATTTGTATGAACCCAGTGTTACTACTCCGCTCAACAGGGAAACCAAAAAAAGTGTTGAAATTTTTTTCATAATTAAATTCGTTTTTTAAGATATTTACTCGTAAAAATAAAACTAAATTAGCTTCGTAAAATACAGTTTAACGCTCTTTAACAATGATTAACATTTCATTAATAGTTCGTACTTTTGTATAACTCAATTCAATTAAAATGCAACTAGAATTTTATAAATACCAAGGAACAGGAAACGATTTTGTCATGATTGATAATCGTTCGGATTTTTTTCCAAAAGAGAATACTCAACTCATCGCGCATTTATGCGACAGACGTTTTGGAATAGGAGGCGATGGTCTTATTTTACTGGAAAATGACACGACTACTGATTTCAAAATGGTCTATTACAACTCTGATGGAAACCAAAGTTCCATGTGTGGTAACGGTGGAAGATGTTTAGTGGCTTTCGCCAAAAAGCTGAACGTAATCCAAAACGATACTACTTTTATTGCGACTGATGGTTTGCACCACGCAACAATTGAGGATGATGGATTGGTTTCGTTACAAATGATAGATGTTGCGGAAGTAAAAGTGAGTTCGGATCATGTGTTTCTAAATACCGGTTCACCACACCATGTGCAACTCGTAGACGATTTAGAAAATTACAATATAAAGGAAAACGGAGCAGCCATTCGATACGGAGATTTGTATGGGAAAGCAGGAAGCAACATCAATTTTGTAAAACAAATTGACGACACCACTTTTTCGTTAAGAACGTATGAAAGAGGCGTAGAAGATGAAACCCTTTCTTGTGGAACAGGCGCTACAGCAGTTGCAATTGCAATGAATGTTTTAGGAAAAACGGATGCTTCTTCTATTGATTTGAATGTTGAAGGCGGAAAATTAGTCGTTTCTTTTGATAAAAAAGAAGGGCAGTTTACACACGTTTTTCTGAAAGGACCAGCGGAATTTGTATTTAAAGGAACGATTGAGATATAACTAAAGCCCAAAACCAAGAACCTAATACCTAAATGAAAACATTAAAAGGCGACAACATCTATATTCGTGCATTAGAACCCAATGATCTGGAGTTTGTTTATGCCATAGAAAACGACCAGAGCATTTGGGAAGTCAGTAATACGCATACGCCTTACAGCCGGTTTTTAGTCAAACAGTATTTAGAAAATGCCCATCAGGATATTTATGAAGCCAAGCAATTGCGATTGGCTATTTGTCAAGATCAGGATTTTCCAGCCTTGGGTTTAATCGATTTATTTGATTTTGATCCAAAGAATAATAGGGCAGGAGTAGGTATCGTTATCCAAGACAACGAAAACCGAAAACAGAATATTGGTTCAGAAGCTTTAGGGTTATTAATCGAATATGCTTTTTGTAATCTTAATTTACACCAATTATATGCAAATATAGGGACCGAAAATGAAGCTAGTAAAGCTCTTTTTGCTAAATTTGGATTCGAAATGATAGGTGTAAAAAAAGATTGGACCTTTGTGAACGGCGTTTATAAAGACGAAGCTATTTTTCAATTAATCAATACTAAATTTTAAATTTTTTAGTTTTGAATCATTACCATTTCAAAATCAAATAAATAGGAATAATGGTCGTATCATGATTCCACAAAAAAAACAAATAATACCACCTATGAATATTAAGAAAATTATCACCATTGCTTCTGTTGTTTTAATATCAATATTAATGATTTACGGATTAATACTATTGAAACAGATTTTTTCTGCCAACACAAAATTTACGGATAAAGAAGTTTATATCTACGTTCCAACCGATTCTAAATACGAAGATGTGAAGAAGATAATCGCACCGTACATAGAGAATATGGATCGTTTTGAAATGGTGGCGAATAAAAGAGGCTATTCTGATAATGTAATTCCTGGTCGTTTTCTATTTACAAAAGGGATGAACAGTTATGAATTGGTAAAAACCTTAAGACTTAATTCGCCTGTGGAATTGGCTTTCAATAATCAGGAACGTGTGGAGAATTTGGCTGGACGTGTAGGTTCTCAAATAGAAGCCGACAGTTTATCATTATTGACTTCGTTTAAAGATTCTATTTTCTTGAAAGAAAACGGGTTCGATGAAGAGAATGTTTTGGTGATGTTTATTCCTAATACGTATGAGATTTATTGGAACACCACGGCTGAAAAGTTCCGCGATAAAATGATCAAGGAATACCGTAATTTTTGGAATAAAGAAAGAGTTGCCAAAGCGCAAAAACAAGGATTAACTCCAATTGGAGCAACGATTCTGGCTTCAATCGTTCATAAAGAATCCGTTAAAAAAGACGAGAGACCTAGAATTGCAGGTGTGTATTTGAATCGTTTAAGAGCGGAAATGCCATTGCAAGCTGATCCAACCGTTATTTTTGCGATGAAAAAGAAATCGAATGATTTTGACCAAGTCATCAAAAGGGTTTTTTACAATGATTTGACGATGAGTCATCCCTACAATACGTATATGAATGTAGGACTTCCTCCTGGGCCTATCGCTATGCCTGATATTACAGCATTAGAAGCTGTTTTAGATCCTGAGAAAAATAATTTTATTTACTTCTGCGCCAGTGTGGAGCGTTTTGGATACCACGAGTTTGCAGCTACATTAGAGGAACACAATAAAAACGCCAAAAAATATTCGGATTGGATCAACAGTCAAGGCGTAAAAAGATAGTTTTGGGATTTAAAATATTCCTTATATTTTTACTCTTAATTGGATTTCAAATTGGCCATTCACAAAATAAATCGGATAGTTTCTTTAAACCATCCGATTCTTTACATATAAAAAGACAAAACACAGTTATCATTTCGGAAGCTGTTTTGGCTACGGGAACTTTAATAGGTTTAAACCAAGTTTGGTACACCGATTATCCCAAATCTGATTTTCATTTTATAAATGACAATTCGGAGTGGCTTCAAATGGATAAAGCTGGTCATGTATTTTCTTCGTATCATTTGGGTCGGTTTGGTGCCGAAATGCTACAATGGAGTGGTGCCAATAAAAAGAATCAAATGCTGTACGGAGCGGGCTTAGGCTTTGCATTTTTAACTGCAGTTGAGGTTTTAGATGGATATTCCTCTGAATGGGGCGCTTCATTAGGAGATGTTGTTGCTAATGCTTCCGGGACAGCTTTGTATGTTTCACAAGAATTAATATGGAAGGAACAGCGTATTACCCCTAAATTTTCTTTTCATACTACAAAATATGCCGGCTACAGACCAGAGGTTTTAGGAAGTTCATTTACAGAGCAAATTCTAAAAGACTATAATGGACAAACCTATTGGCTTTCGGTCAATTTACATTCTTTTGCCAAAGGCTCAAAAATACCAAAATGGCTCAACTTGGCTTTGGGTTATGGGGCTGATGGTATGATAACTGGAAATAAAGAAGATACTCCCCCCGTTTTAACTTCGAATCCACAAAGATTCAGACAATTTTACCTGAGTTTGGATGTCGATTTGACAAAAATCAAGACCAAATCCCATTTTTTAAAGACCGTTTTTTCCGTTCTTAATACCGTTAAGATTCCTGCACCTACAATTGAATTTGTGCACTTAAACGATATAAAATACCACTTAATCTATTTTTAGAAAACTTTAACTGCTTGATTATCAGTATAATTATTTTTGTTGTATCTTTGCGCATAGAAATTTCTCAATGGGACAGCGTTTAGAAGAAAAACAATTTATGATAAAGAAGTGGTATTTTTACACTAGTCTGACTGTAATTACAGTTTTTTTAAGCTCAGGTTTTAAACCGTTTAACTTAGAAACCAGCCCTTGGTTTCTTATCAATGAAGAAGAGGGAACACACTACTTATTTCCTTCTGAAAAGCAAGAAGATTACATCAATTTGAACATCCCTTTTACCGGAAATTTTTTCGTTGGTTTTAAGGAAGCAATCGGATACAGAGAATCTGAAAGTAAATATAAAAAAATCAATTCTTTAGGATATTTAGGCAAATACCAATTTGGTATTGAGACCTTAAAGTCTGTTGGAGTTCGGAATAGTTCTACTTTTTTAAATAGTCCTGAGTTACAGGAAAAAGCATTTATCGCACTTTTGGCTAAAAATAAATGGGAGCTGAAAAAGGAAATTGAAAAATACGAAGGAACAATACTCAACGGAATACATGTTACTGAATCTGGGATTTTAGCTGCCGCTCATCTTGGTGGTGCAGGATCAGTAAAAAAGTACTTTAAAAATAAGGGTAAGCGTTATTTTAGAGATGCTTACGGAACTTCTATACGAACTTATATGAAGCTATTTGGCGGTTATGATACTTCGTCTATTGTTGCTGATGGTAATGCAAACGTAAAAAACATACAGATCTAATAGTCAAAAATAAAATAAAAAAGGCTGTCTGAATTATTTTTGGCAGCCTTTTTTTTATTCTAAATCGAATTATTTCGCTTTAAGAATTTCCCCATTGGGACGCACCACTAATTTCATGGTTTCCTTATCTTTTTTGATTTTAATATTATATTGTTTTTTGATTATATCTCCTTCTTCTTGTGAATAAAGAAAGCTGTCATTTACAATTGACCAACCGGGATATGTTCTGTAAATAGAATAGATAACCTCACTGGGAAGTTTTACGTTTTTGAATTCTTCCACAACGCGTATTAATTTTCCGTTTTCATTATAAGTAGCGGTCAAAGAGCCGTTTTTTACTTCCATCACTACAAGGTATTCTTCAAACCCTTCAGCATCTTTACCTAAATCAAAGGCGATAAATTTTTCTTCTACAGTTCTTACTCTTTGGTCAGGATTATTATCAGGAATATAAACAGAAAAATCTGATCCAACTCTTTTAATAACCACACCGGGTAATTCTTCGATTTTAATTTTACCTTTCTGAGTTTCTTGGGAATATGATGCTATAGTAGTACATAAGAAAAGTAAAATAATAAGAGATTTCATGATATTTAGTTTTAAATTAATAAATGAGTTTCTATTATTCCAATAAACAAATAAATCATAAGGCATATCGTTTTACTTCCCCTTCTTTAGATTTAACTGTCTATTTGTCAATGTTTTGAAATTTATATTTTTAAAAAACAAATAAATATGCTTATGTAAATTTAGCTTTTTAATTTAGTTTTTAGCGTTAATTTATACCATAAGTTATGTTAATAAAATCAGTTAAATTGCCTCTTTTTTAATAGGAATAGTATATTTTTAATCTGTAAAATAAAACAAAAAAGCACCAATCTTTTGATTAGTGCTTTAGATAGAATTGACAATTATGGTGTCCTTTTTTATTCGAAACTTTCTATTAAAATTTCTAATATTTTAATGGCCGCTTCACTGATTTTTGTTCCGGGTCCAAATACGGCAACTGCACCGGCATCAAACAAAAATTGGTAATCTTGTGCAGGAATTACTCCGCCTACAACCACCATAATATCTTCTCGGCCGTATTTTTTCAGCTCTTCAATTACTTGCGGTACAAGGGTTTTGTGCCCTGCCGCAAGAGAGGAAACCCCCAAAATGTGAACGTCGTTTTCTACTGCTTGTTTGGCAGCTTCGGCTGGTGTTTGAAAAAGTGGGCCAATGTCTACATCAAAACCTACATCGGCATAACCGGTAGCCACAACTTTTGCGCCACGATCGTGCCCGTCTTGTCCCATTTTGGCAATCATTATTCGAGGTCGGCGTCCTTCTTTTTTAGCAAATTCATCTGCTAATTGTTTTGCTTTTTCAAAACTTTTGTCGTCTTTTATTTCTTTACTATACACACCGCTAAAGGATTTAATTTGTGCTTTGTATCTTCCAAAAACCGCTTCCAGTGCATCGCTGATTTCTCCTAATGTTGTTCGGTTTCTAGCGGCCTCAATGGCAATTTCCAGTAAATTGCCTTCTCCTGTTTGAGCACAAAGGGTTAGTTTTCTTAGTGAATTCTGGACTTTTTCTGTATCTCTGGTTGCTTTTATTCGGTCTAATTGTTCCAATTGTTGCTTGCGAACCATTTGGTTATCCACATCCAGAATCTGTAAAGGATCTTCTTTTTCTAATCGGTATTGATTTACACCCACAATAATATCCTGACCGCTGTCAATCCTAGCTTGTTTTCTGGCTGCCGCTTCCTCGATTCTAAGTTTCGGAATTCCAGATTCAATTGCTTTGGTCATTCCGCCCAGTTCTTCCACTTCTTCAATAAGCTTCCAAGCATTTTCGGCAATTTCATTCGTCAAGCTTTCTACATAATAACTGCCGGCCCAAGGATCAACGGTTTTGGTGATTTTAGTTTCTTCTTGTAAATAAAGCTGTGTGTTTCTGGCAATTCTTGCAGAGAAATCCGTTGGTAAAGCTATGGCTTCATCCAAAGCATTGGTATGCAAAGATTGTGTTCCCCCAAAAGCGGCTGCGGCTGCTTCAATACAGGTTCGAGCCACATTGTTAAAAGGATCCTGCTCTGTTAAACTCCAACCCGAAGTTTGACAATGGGTTCGTAATGCTAAAGATTTATCGTCTTTTGGTTCGAATTGTTTCACCAGTTTTGCCCATATCATTCTACCGGCACGCATTTTGGCAATTTCCATAAAATGGTTCATTCCAATCGCCCAGAAAAAAGATAATCTTGGAGCAAACTCATCAATTTTCATTCCGGTTGCTAATCCAGTTCTAATGTATTCCAATCCATCAGCCAGAGTGTAAGCTAATTCAATATCAGCAGTGGCTCCCGCTTCTTGCATGTGATATCCTGAAATAGATATCGAGTTAAATTTTGGCATTTTTTTGCTGGTGAATTCAAAAATATCAGCAATGATTTTCATCGAAGGAGTTGGCGGATAAATATACGTATTACGCACCATGAATTCTTTCAGAATGTCATTTTGTATCGTCCCGGAAAGCAACTCAGGTTTTACGCCTTGTTCTTCGGCGGCGACAATATAGAAAGCCATAATAGGTAAAACAGCGCCATTCATCGTCATGGAAACTGACATTTCATCCAACGGAATTTGGTCGAATAATACTTTCATGTCTTCCACGGAGTCAATAGCAACTCCCGCTTTTCCGACATCGCCTACTACACGTTCATGATCGGAATCATAGCCGCGATGTGTAGGTAAATCAAAAGCGATGGAAAGTCCTTTTTGACCCGCAGCCAGGTTTCTTCTGTAAAAAGCATTGCTTTCTTCGGCAGTCGAAAATCCTGCATATTGGCGTACGGTCCAAGGTCGGCGAACGTACATTGTTGCATAAGGCCCGCGTAAATTAGGTGCAAAACCAGCTCCAAAATCAAGATGGGTAAGATTTTCAATGTCATGTTCCGAATACGTTGGTTTTAGTTCGATTCCCTCTGCGGTAAGAAATGCATCAGCCAGAGAATTTTCATTCTCCACTTTCAACGGCGTACTTTCTAATTTTATATGTTGTAAATCTTTTCTTTTCATTTGTTTTAGCACAAAGATTATAGTTTTTTGAAATTTTTAATTCCTTTCAATCCATATTTCAGTATTTCTTGATGTATGAAAAATAGCTTTAATTACAATTTTGTTATTGTAACTATTGAAATGAATTAAGTATGGAAAATTTTCAATCAAAGCCACTCTGGTATTGTCATATCTTATTTGAAACAGTAGCGGATTTAACTTAATTATTTTTAAACTTTCTCTAAAAGACTTGGTGAACCTTTCTCCTAGTTTAGGCTGAATGCTTTTGTACCAATCCAAAGTTGTTTTGAAATCAAGTTTAGCTTCCTCTACAATTACAATTTTATATTTCACCGTCAATTTCTTTTAGAAAATCTTCAATGTCTTGAGCTGAAGAAGGATTTTTAAGATATTTCTCAGTTCTTTCTCTAACTTGGTCCATTTGCCATTGAGGGATTTCCACATTATTCGATTTAGGAAGAATAATCACTTCTACTTCATCAGCATTAAAATCATCGGGCAGTGTGATATTTATTTTGTGATTTTTCACCTTAACGATTTGTCTTATGGCTTCCATTATTTTGTTTTTTTAGTAAAGTAAATATACTCTTTTTCAATGGTATTAATTCAAAATAGCTAACCCTGGCTGACTACTCTTTCTCCAATCTTTCCTGTTCTATTTTTTCTGCCAGACGTTTTTCGATTATTGGTGTAATCAATGTTTTTCTTGGTTTGACTTTTACAAAAGGGAACAGTTCTAAATCATGTTTCATCTTATCCTGTTTGTTGGGATGTTTGTTTGTTCCCAATAAAATTTCTTTACCGTTGTCAAATAATGCTTGAGCCGTATCAGCACTTTCCTGAATTTTCCTTTTGATGATTCCATCATTAAGTTGTTTCAGGAAACCGCCATTTGCCTCAATATCTTTGAATAAAGCCAACGATTTTTCAGCTAATTGATTGGTGAGATTTTCGATATAATAACTGCCGTCAGCCGGATTATTAACTTTGTCAAAATAACTTTCGTTTTTGAGAATCAATAATTGGTTTCGGGAAATTCGATCCCCAAATTCATTGTCTTTGTGATACAACGCATCGTAAGGTAAATTGGCAACTGCATCAGCTCCGCCAATAATTGCACTCATACATTCGGTTGTGGTACGCAACATGTTTACGTTATAATCGAATAATGTTTTGTTTCGTTTTGTAGGCGAAACGATGATGTTGCAATCTAAGTTGTGGTTGTATTCTTTGGCAATCAGATTAAAAAGTAATCGCAAAGCGCGCAGTTTTGCAATTTCAAAAAAGTAATTTGTCCCAACGGCAACTTCAAAAACAATAGGTTTATTTATGGCTTCAATTCTATTAAAATATTCATTGGCATGTCCTAAACTATAGGCAATTTGCTGCACCATGTTGGCTCCGGCATTTTGATATAATGATGCATTGATACTTATTAAAGATACAGATGTTGCTGCTGCCGAAAGTAAATTCAGTGTTTCGAAATTATTTTTTTCTTTGGTTGTAAACCAGTTTCCGTCTTTGGCTAATTGCCCAATCGGATCCAGATTACAGAAAATAGGAGTATTGTTTTTCTTTGCAAAAGCATCAATTTTTTTGACGAAATCGATTGAGATAAAACTCAAATGAAAGTAAACGGTAACTTTTTCTAAAGGTAATTTCTCCAGTAGATTGGTAACATCGATAGATTCGTTTTCTATTGTAAAACGAAGGCTGTCAGCACCGCGACTCAAGGAATCTAATGCTCTTTCGATTGATTTTTCAATATCATAAACAAATATGTTTTGACAAATTCTGAAATCTGTAGCTTTTGTATTTACCGAAAAAGCTTTTGAGAACTCATCTTTGTGATAAAAAGGTTTTACTTGGATATCTTCGGGAGAATTCCAAACTAAGGTTTCATTATAATCAGCTCCATTGAGTTCAAATTGGATTTTTTGTTTCCATTGTTTGGAGGAAATGGGATTGAAATCATCGAAAAGATTTGTTGTCATTTTGTTTATGGTTTTCCTAATCCCAGCCTTCTCCTAAGGAAAGTGAGCCGAAACTTGGTGTTTTATTTTCAATAATCACTATTAATTTTATACTCCTTTCCCTTTAGGGATGGGATTTTATTTTTCAATCGTGTCGCCTTCGAATTCAATGATATAAATATCTTCGCTATCTTTTTTCATATAGTATTTTTCTCGGGCGTATTTTTCTATCTGTTCTGAGTTTTTTAATTGCTTGATATTCTCTTGGTCTTTTTTTATTTCTTCCTTATAATAATTTGCATTGTCTTCCAATTCGTTGATTTGTTTGTCTAAAACACGATGTCCGAAATAGGAATAGTTATCCAGAAAAATCATCCAAGTAGCAAAAAATAACAAGACCCAGACATATTTGTTACTTAAAAATTTAAACCAAGGTTTGTCTTTGTACGGATTTGTCATTTTTTATTTTTTTTAGCCCCGATTACAGTGAAAATCCTTTTAGTAGGTGATGATGACGAAGGAAGATTCACATCCTAAAAGATTGAAACGGAAAGCGGGAATAGCTCCTAATAATTATTACACTAAAATTACAACTAAATTATAGAATTTTTTGATTTATTACCGCACGAACTACATCAATGGCGACCGTATTGTATTTGTCGTTTGGTATGATGATGTCTGCAAATGCTTTGGTTGGTTCTATAAACTGTTCGTGCATTGGCTTTAATGTTGTTTGGTATCTGTTGATTACTTCATGCATATCGCGGCCACGTTCAGCGATATCGCGTTTCATACGTCGGATTAATCGTTCGTCAGAATCAGCATGAACGTATATTTTTACATCAAATAATTCCCTTAATTCGGGATTTGCCAAAATTAAAATCCCTTCCACAATCATCACTTTTCGGGGATGTGTGAAAACGGTATCGTCCGTTCTATTGTGCGTTACAAACGAATAAACGGGTTGATTAATGTTGTTTCCTTCTTTTAATTCTTTAAGGTGAGTTACCAATAATTCGAAATCAATGGCACGCGGATGATCAAAATTAATTAATGCTCTTTCATCAAATGACAGTCCGTGATTTTCTTTGTAATATGAGTCTTGCGAAATAATTCCTACTTCGGTTTCTGGTAATTCATTCATAATTTGATGTACAACGGTTGTTTTTCCGCTTCCTGTACCACCTGCAATTCCTATAATGAGCATAATTTTTTTGTTATGTATTTTATCCTGACAAAAATAGGAATTTAATTGGGAGTGGATTTTATTTTTTGAGGAAATCTTGCTAATTTAATATATTTATTGGTGGTTATTAATTGACATTTTTTTCTATCTTTAGTTTCTAAAACTGACTGCTTTGTATTCACAAATCAATAAAAACATAAGCCGCTATGTCACTTTTAAGCCAGAAGAATTAGAAATTTTCAATTCTTTATTGGAATATAAATCCGTTCCTAAGAAAACGATTTTACTTCATGAAGGCGAGATGTGCAATTTTGAAGCTTTTGTTATCAAAGGTTGTGTCCGGAAATATTATATTGATGCCAATGGTTTTGAAGTCATTTTACAATTTGCCATCGAAAATGCCTGGGTGAGCGATATTTCTTTTAGTATTTACGAAGATAAACCGAGTCGGGTATATATCGAAACATTGGAAGATTGTGAATTTTTTATGTTTAGTCCAGACACAAAAGAAGAATTATTTGCCAAAGCACCCAAGTTTGAACGCGCTTTCCGGATCCTAATGCAACGCAATCTGGCGGTTACTCAAGAGCGCTTATTTAATACTATTTCTAAAACTGCCACGGAGAAATATCTCGAGTTTCTCGACCATTATCCCACACTTTCACAGCGCGTTGCCCAGCATTACATTGCTTCTTATTTGGGTATTTCTGCTGAGTTTTTAAGTAAAATAAGAACCAAAATCGCTAAACACTAAATTCTCGGTATTTTTCATTTCTTGTCCTAGTTCAATGCATGCGCTTTTTTTTTGACGCAACTTTGTACCACAATATTAAAGAACACGACAATGGAAAATACAGATAAAATAATAGACGGAGCAATTACGCATTCCATTTTGCATAAAGCAAATACCCGTGGTCATGCCAATCACGGTTGGTTAGAATCGTATCATACTTTTAGTTTTGCGAATTATCAAAATCCGGAGCGTATGAATTTTGGCGTGCTGCGCGTTCTGAATGATGACAGAGTCAATCAGGGAATGGGTTTTGGGAAACATCCGCATGATAATATGGAAATTATTTCCATTCCGCTCGAAGGTGATTTAGAACACCAAGACAGTATGGGAAATACTACCGTAATCAAAGAAGGCGATATTCAAGCGATGAGTGCTGGTACCGGAATTTTTCACAGCGAGTACAATAAAAACAAAGATCAGTTGGTTAAATTTTTGCAGATTTGGATTTATCCAAATCAGAAAAATGTAACGCCTCGTTATGACCAAATCACTTTAGATTTAAATGATCGTCACAATAAATTACAGCAAATTTTATCTCCAAATCCAGAAGATGAAGGGGTTTGGATTCATCAAGATGCTTGGTTCCATATTGGGAAGTTTGATAACGATTTTTCTACTTCTTATGAATTGAAAAAACCGGGAAATGGAATCTATGCTTTTGTTTTAAAAGGGGATTTCACCATAGGGAACATCGCTTTAAATGAACGTGACGGATTAGGAATTTGGGAAACGAATAGTATTAAAATTACCGCTGATTCAGCTAATGCCGAAATCCTATTAATGGAAGTACCGATGAGCGTGTAAGGTAATTTCAATGGCAATTTCAATGGCAATTTCAATGATAATAAATAATAACAATTTAAATAAAAAATAAGACTATGTCAACAACAAAATGGGTAATTGACCCAACGCACTCTGAAATTGGTTTTAAAGTGAAACACATGATGTTCACTACTATTTCAGGTAAATTTTCAAAATTCGATGCAATGATTGAATCAGAAGACAACGATTTTGAAAATGCTAAAATTGAATTTACCGGAGCAATTGATTCCATAACAACAGGAAATGCAGATAGAGACACTCATTTATTGAGTCCGGATTTTTTTGATGCTGCACAATTTCCAGAAATTAAATTTAGCGCTACTTCTTTTACCAAAATTAATGAAGGTGAATATGAATTGGTTGGTGATTTAACCTTACACGGCGTTACAAAATCGGTAAAATTAGCTGCAGAATATGGAGGATTAATGAAAGATCCATGGGGAAATACTAAAATGGCACTTTCATTAGAAGGAAAAATCAACAGAAAAGATTGGGGATTAAACTGGAATTCTGCTCTTGAAACAGGTGGTGTTTTAGTAAGCGAAGAAGTTCGTTTGAATATCGAATTGCAATTTTTGCAACAATAATTTAAAGTAAACAAACACAGATCTCAAAGAATAATTTCTTTTGAGGTTTGTGTTTTTTAAAAGTAGAATGATGGAAACCATAAATATTTTATACATAGGAAGACATCTGGAAATTTTGGCAACTGTAGTCCGATTAATAAATGCAAACGAGAATTGGAATGGAGTAGGCGTTATGAATGATGAGGAAGCGAAGGATATTTTTCTAAAAAAAGATTTTTCCCTTGTATTGTTGGGTTCCGGAATTCAGGAAGAAAGTGAAACTAATTTATGCGCTTTTTTCAATAAACAGAATCCAAATATAAGTATTGTTCAGCATTATGGCGGTGGAAGCGGCTTGCTGAAAAGTGAAATTCTACTCGCCTTGGAGAATAATAAAAATTAGCAGAAACAAAAAGAGAGCCATGTGAATGACTCTCTTTTATATTTTATATAAAAACTATTATTTATTCTTCTTTGCTTTGATCATCATTTCCAACTGATCCCAAAGTTCTTCGGGAATAGCTTCCAGAATATTAAATTGTCCGGCGCCTTTCAGCCATTCGCCACCGTCAATAACAACGACTTCGCCATTTACATACGCAGAAAAATCAGAAACTAAATAAGCCGCTAAATTGGCCAATTCCTGGTGATCTCCTACACGTTTTAACGGTACTTTTTTAGCCATATCAAATTTTTCGGCTAAATCTCCTGGTAATAATCGGTCCCACGCGCCTTTAGTAGGGAATGGTCCCGGTGCAATTGCATTAGAACGAATTCCGTATTTTGCCCATTCTACTGCAAGACTTCGTGTCATGGCCAAAACGCCAGCTTTTGCAGTTGCGCTAGGTACCACATAAGCAGAACCCGTCCAAGCGTAAGTCGTTACGATATTTAAGATGGTAGATGATTTTTGTTTGGTGTCAATCCAATGTTTTCCAAAAGCAAGTGTACAGTTTTTGGTCCCTTTTAAAACAATATCAATTACAGTATCAAAAGCATTGGCAGATAATCTTTCGGTTGGAGAAATGAAATTTCCGGCAGCATTATTCAGTAAAACATCTACTTTTCCAAAAGCTTTTAACACTTCCTGGAGCATATTTTCCACTTCTTCATAATGACGCACATCACATTGAATCGGAAGACATTTTCCACCTGTTTCAGTTTCCAGTTCTGCAGCAGTGTTTTTTAGTTTTTCTAAATCTCTGGAAGTGATGGCAACTTGTGCACCTAATTCCAAGAAATATTTAGTCATTGCTTTTCCTAAACCGCTTCCGCCCCCGGTTACGACAATCACTTTACCTTTCAGGGCATCGTCACGTAACATTTTATCTGTATAACTCATATTTTTGATATTTTTTTATTGTAAATATAATAAATTAAATAGTATGCATGCATAATAAAAAAACAAAATCGTTTCTTTTAAATAACACACAATCTTTTAGCGGCTTCTTCCAGTGTCGCATTGTCTTTGGCAAAACAGAAACGTATTAATTTGAGGTCTTTTCCATCGGCATAAAAAGTAGAAATAGGAATTGCAGCCACGCCATGTTCAATAATGAGGCGTTTGCAAAAATCAACATCATTCTCATTTGATATAGCTGCATAAGAAGCCACCTGAAAATAAGTTCCCTCGCAAGGCATGAGTTCGAACCGACTATTTTTTAATAATTGTCTAAAGTAATCCCGTTTTTCCTGATATAATTTCCCGATTTCAGCAATAGAAACGATGTCTAGATACTCGCTAATAGCAATTTGAGAAATACTATTTACGCTAAAAACTAAAAACTGATGTACTTTTTTGATTTCCTCTATTAAGTATTCCGGCGCTACCAGATAGCCTACTTTCCATCCTGTTACGTGGAATGATTTTCCGAAAGAGGAAACCATTACACTACGATTTAATAGTTTCTCGCGTGTATGAGCCGAAATATGTTTCTCTTCGAAAGTGATGTATTCATAGACTTCATCAGAAAGAAGTACAATATCCGGATATTTTTCCAACAGGATTTCCAAGGCTTCAAAATCGGATTCCGTTAAAATCTTCCCCGTTGGATTATGCGGATTATTAATGATAATCATTTTGGTTTTAGCAGAACACGCTTTTTCGATAATTTCCCAATTTGGAGTATAATCATCGTTTAGTGCCACTCGAACCGGATTTGCGTTGCACAATAATACGGGTGCTTCATAGCAATCATAACTTGGATCTAAGATAATTACGTCATCATTATTTTTTACTAAAGCCGTGATAGTGGTGAAAATGGCTTGGGTCGCTCCGGCGGTAACTAACAATTCAGTTTCAGGATGAACAGTTCTTCTGTAGGAATTATTAACTAGTGTCGCTATTTTTGATAATAATGGCGCGTAGCCGGACATTGGTGTGTATTGATGAACATTTTCTTTCGCCAGTTTGGCAATTATATCAGTCAATCTTTCGTCAACAGGAAAGTTTGGAAAACCTTGTGAAAGATTGATGGCGTTATATTCAGCTGCCATTTTTGACATAACCGTAAAAATACTGGTGCTGATATTTGGTAGTTTACTCATTAAAAATAACATTGATTACTTTTATAAAAGTACTGGTTTTATCCTAATTTTAATTTTTTACGGACTGATAATTTCAAAAATTTAAGTTCTTACCTTTCTTATTTATTTGCTAAATCGTATTCTAAAAAAAAGCTACCAATTCGGTAGCTTTTCCTTTATGGTTATTAATAGTTTAATTTTCTTTAACAATTTCACCATCTGGTTTGACAATTAATTTACGAACTTCATTGCCTTTTTTTATTTTAAGATTGTACTCTTTTTTAATGATATCACCTTCTTTTTGAGAATATAAATACTTGTCATTTACAATCTGCCAACCTGGATATGTTTTGTAAATGGAATAAATTACACTATTTGGAAGTTTTATATTTTTATAATTTTCAATCACACTAGTCAATTTACCATTTTCATTATATGTCGCAGTCAGTGATCCTTTACTGGTTTCCATAATTACCAAATAATTTTCAAATCCTTCATAATCTCTCCCTAAATCATAGGCAATGAATTTTTCTTCAAGTGCTCTTACGCTTTTATCAGGGTTTCTATCAGGTAGGTATATGGAAAAATCTTTACCGGCACTTTTAATTACAACTCCTGGTAAATTTACCATTTTAATATTCCCTTGCCCTGAATCAATTATTTTATCCTGAGAATAAATGGTACTTATGCTTAAAAAAAATAAAACAATTATATATGATTTCATGATGTTTATTTTTGAATTAATGATTTGATACATAATACATTAATGATTACAATAATTAGTAAGGCTTAATTCATTTCTTCCCCTTTTTGTTTTTTGCAATTTATTTAAATCATTATAATTCATAACATCAGTAGTTTTATTTTTTTGAATTTTGAATCAAAAAACGACTGTGGGCAGTAGTAAAATTACCTTTTTTTCATAGGTGCACGGGTTAATTTTTTTGTAAATAATGTTAATGTAAACAGGGATTTTGTTCGAATTTTTTAGCAGGAAAATCCATTTGCTATATCGAAGAAATAAAGAAGTATTTGCTATTTCGAAATAAAAAAGAACTTTTTGGTAAGTAATTCTTTAGTTTATTTAATAGACAGCAGGAAGCCTTCCAAAAAGTTTAATTTTGAAATGAAATTGTAGCGCTAAAAAAGAAGTATTTCAGGTTTTTTTTGATAGCGATTGACTCCTAAATATGATTTTGAATTCGGTTTTAAAGTCAAAAATCAGAAATATTACATTTTGTGAATGATGAAAATAGTAGGGCGGTTGTGTAAATCCACTTTTGTTTTTTTCCAATCAGAAGCTCGCATGGTTTTGATATATTCTGTAGGTAAAGTAATATCGGTTGCAATACAAAGATGAGTTGCGGGATTAATAGCCTGTAAAATATCTTCCAGCATTTTATTATTTCGATACGGAGTCTCTATGAAAATTTGAGATTGGTTTTTGTCCTGAGATAATTTTTCCAAATTTTTCAGGGCTGTCTTTTTTTCTCCTTTTTCAATAGGCAAGTAGCCATTAAACGTAAAACTTTGTCCATTCATTCCGGAAGCCATCATAGCCAAAAGAATAGAAGAAGGCCCAACTAACGGTACAACTTGTATTCCTTTTTCATGTGCCAATTTTACAATAACAGCACCGGGATCAGCAACACCAGGACAACCAGCTTCGCTCATTAATCCCATGTTTTTCCCTTCTAATAAAGGTTTTATGAAATCTAAATGCTCTTTGGTTTCGGTATGCTTGTTTAATACAAAAAGTTTTAGCTCCGATTGTTTCTTTTCAGGATTTACACCTTTAATGGATTTTCGGGCTGTTTTTTCGTTTTCAACAATATAATAATCTATAAAATCAATACTTCTTTTTACGGTTTGAGGCAACACATCCATTGGATCGCAATCGCCCATTGTAGTAGGGATTAAGTATAGTTTTCCTAATAAAGTAGTTGTTTGCATTGCTGTAGTTTTACGTTTCTAGAGTAAATTTCTGTTGATTTTTTCTTGTGAAAAAGATTTTAATTCCAAAAACTATTGATGTTTGTCTATTAATTTTTTTGCAATTATATCGCAAACTTCATCAAGCATGTTATAAACTATTTCAAATCCATTGGGTAAACCAAAATACGGATCCGGAACATCTACTTTTTCGTTGGGAAATAATTCATTTAAAATTAGTTGTACTTTTTGTTTTTGTTCTTGGGTTTCGGCAAGCTGAATTACATCATCATAATTAGAATTATCCATTACATAGATGTAGTCAAATGAATCGAAATCAGATTTACTGAATTGTCTTCCTTTTTGATCTGAAATACTTATTTTGTTTTTTTTTGCTACAGCAATGGATCGATCATCCGGAGTATGGCCAACGTGCCAAGGACCAGTTCCTGCTGAATCAACTTTGAATTTATTTTTTGGGAGCTTTGAGGCTAATATGCCTTCGGCTAAGGGTGATCGACAAATATTGCCCAAACAGACCATTAAAATTTTCACGGACATGATGCGTTTACAGCGTTAATTTTTTATTGATATCTTCAACAAATTTCTTGAATTGTTTGTCGGTAGCAACTAAATTATCAACGGTTTTACATGCGTGTAATACGGTAGCGTGATCTCTGTCCCCAATTTGAGAACCAATATTTGCTAAAGATGCTTTTGTGAATTTTTTTGCAAAAAACATTGCCAATTGTCTGGCTTGAACAACGTGCCTTTTTCTGGTTTTTGATTGCAATGTTTCTAAATCCAATTGGAAGTAATCCGAAACAATTTTTTGAATGTAATCGATAGAAATTTCTCGTTTTACATTTTTAACAAATTTTTCAACAACACTTTTAGCAAGTTCCAGCGTAACTTCTTTTTTATTGAATGAAGATTGTGCAATCAAGGAAATGATGGCTCCTTCCAGTTCTCTTACATTCGATTTGATGTTACGGGCAACATATTCTATTATTTCTTCAGGGATTTCAACACCATCTCTGTATAATATATTTTTTAGGATAGAAATTCTGGTTTCATAATCCGGTTGGTGCAATTCAGCAGACAATCCCCATTTGAAACGAGATAATAATCGTTGTTCAATATCTTGCATGTCAACTGGCGCCTTGTCAGATGTCAAGATTACCTGTTTGCCATTTTGATGTAAATAATTGAAAATATGGAAGAAAACATCCTGAGTTCCAGATTTTCCGGAAAGGAACTGAACATCATCAATAATTAAAACATCAATTAATTGATAGAAATGTATGAAATCATTTCGGTTGTTTTTCTTTACCGAGTCAATATATTGTTGCGTGAAAATCTCCGCTGAAATGTATAAAACAGTTTTTTCCGGGTATTTGTCTTTTATTTCCACACCAATAGCATGTGCTAAGTGTGTTTTTCCTAGACCAACTCCTCCAAAAATCAACAACGGATTAAAGGAAGTTCCACCAGGTTTATTGGCAACAGCCATACCTGCAGAACGGGCTAATCTATTAGAATCTCCTTCTAAAAAATTATCAAAACTGTAATTTGCATTCAGTTGAGATTCGATTTTTAAATTTCGGATTCCCGGAATTACAAATGGATTTTTTAATTCTGGGTTTAAGTTTTTGAATGGAGCATCAACTTCTTGAGGCTTCATAGGAACTCTATTGGCACTTGGCAATTGCTCCGTAAACGGTTGTTTGTTGCCATAAGTGTTTTCCATTCTAATTTTATAAAGTAACTTAGCGTTTTTTCCAAGTTCTTTGGTAAGTGCCACTTTTAGTAATTTTACATAGTGTTCTTCTAACCATTCGTAGAAAAATTTACTTGGAACTTGAATATATAATGCGTTATCGGTTAGCTCAACTGATTTGATTGGTTCGAACCAAGTTTTGTAAGCTTGATCCTGAATGTTGTCTTTTATAAAAGACAAACAGTTTTCCCATACTGATTGAGCAGTTTTGTTCATATATTCTGTTAAATTATTTTTAATTGGTAATTGTTATCTTACAAAAAAAAAGATGTTTTCTTATTATTTATCGGGGTAACAAATATGTGAACAAATTTCTGTAAAAAAAAATATATTGGACAATAATTTTCCAAATTATTGTTGTAAGGAGCTTTTTAAATTTAAAAATTTTAATACATAATTAATGAAAGATCATCAAATAGAAGTTAGGGTACGCTACTCTGAAACAGATCAAATGGGCGTTGTATATCACGGAAATTATATCCCTTATTTTGAGATAGGAAGGGTGGAATGGCTTAGAGACAAAGGGATTTCGTATAAAAGCATGGAGGAAAGTGGGATTGCGCTTCCTATTGTTTCCATGAATGTAAATTATAAAAAATCAGCTCGCTATGATGAGTTGCTTACGGTTCACACTGTTTTCAAAAGTCAGAGTTCTGTGAAGATAGAATTTGATTGCGCTATTTATAATGACTCTGATGAGTTATTAACAACTGCCCAATTTATTTTAGTTTTTGTGTCCTTAAAAACAGGTCGTCCTACCGCTCCACCAGATTATATTTTAGAACTCTTAAAAACAATAGAATAAATTATAAAAAAAGCAATTTTTAGTAGAAATTAGAGTCGTTTTATATCGATTTCAAACATTGAATTAAATATGTCGAATACCATTTCGGCATTTTTTTTTCGGGTTTTTAGCTCTATTTTTCCCATTGGAAGTGCTGAAATTTCATTTATTTCCATTTCTTGACTTACAATTTCCAGCTTTTTTTCCTTAATTACCCGCATTACTTTATTCATGTTTTTATAATCAAATGTGATTGTAAAATGAATATCTATCGTTTTTTCGACAATTTCACAGGTCTCAAGAACCATTTGTGCGGTCGTTTTATAAGCAGAGATTAATCCTCCAACACCTAATTTTACACCACCAAATATTCGGACTACAATAATAAGTATATTGGTTACCGAAAAAGACTGAATTTGTCCATAAATAGGCATTCCTGCGCTATTACTGGGTTCGCCATCATCATTAGCTCTGTAAGTTACCGTATCAGCACCTATTTGGTACGCATAACAAAAATGTCCTGCATTGGGGTGTTGTTTTCGTAAGGTTTCGATTAGTGGTTTTACTTCCTCTTCCGATTGAATTGGAAATGCATAACCAAAAAATTTACTGTTTTTTTCTTTGAGTAATACTTCTTCAGAGGGAAATTCAATAGTGTTGTAGGTGTCTTTCAAGTTTAATGGCAATTTCAAAAATCAATTTCAATTTCAAAAGGTCATTGTCATTGCTATTATCATTGATTTTTTTAAATTATTTGTTTTAAATTATTTTTTTGTCAAATAAATGAACAACATCTTCTTTCCCCACTTGTAGATTCCAAACTTGAAATCCTAATGCAAGTGCCGCATCTGTATTTTCTTTTTTGTCATCAATAAATAAAGTGCGTTTTGGAGTTAACTCATGTTGTTTTACCAAGTAATTGAAAATTTCGGCTTCGGGTTTTCGCATGCCTAACTCAAAGGAAAAATAAACTCTTTCAAAACATTGATAAAATTCTCTGTAAAAAGTTATTCCGGCTTTGTGCTGAAATCTATCGATGTGGATTGAATCCGTATTGCTTAACAAAAACAAACGGTATTTTTGCGAAAGCATTTGCAAAAATTCAAGTCTGTACAATGGAAAATCCAATAAAATGGTATTCCATGCATTCCTGATCTCATCTATTGAAGCTTTAGGCATATGTTTCTGGAAGCCTTCAATGAATTGAAGTTCAGAAATTTTTCCTTTTTCAAATGATAGGTTGAGCTCATCTAAATCCTCAGTCCATTCTTTTAAACCTAATTTAGAAAACTCGACAATAGGAGCTTCTTTGTCTAAATTGATAAAAATATCTCCAAAATCAAAAATTATAGTATTAATCATAGTTTCTAGATAGTATTAATTCATCATTACCAATCGATTGCTTTTTGAACTGGTTTTTATCTAGTATTGGGGCTTTAATTCCTTCCTTAAATTGTGCGTTTCCAACAAATATCCTAGCTTCGTCCCAAAGATTGGCATCAATAAATGTCTGTAAAGTTTGTCGTCCTCCTTCAATAATAATGGATTGAATTTGATGTTGATATAGCGATTGTATTATTTGGGTTGCTATATTTTGTTCAAAATCAATATACTCAAAGATACTATTTTCTTTTTTAATAGGTTGTTTTGATTTAGAAAATAGGATTGTTTTTGCTTGATTGTCAAATATATGATTGTCTTCAGGAATGCGATTGTTTTGGTCTAAAACTACTCTAATCGGGTTGTTTCCTGACCAATCCCGTGCATTCAATTTTGGGTTATCATCAATGGCAGTTTTAGTTCCCACCAGAATGGCTTGCTCCTCAGTTCGCCATTTATGTACCAATTGTCTCGAATACCGATTTGTAATCCAGACGGGTTTCTTTTCTGATTTTTCCTTTGGCGCGATAAAACCATCTTGGCTTTCGGCCCATTTCAAAATAATATAAGGTCTTTTCTTTTCGTGAAATGTAAAGAACCTTTTATTAAGTTCATTGCATTCCTCTTCAAGAATACCTACTGTAACATGTATTCCGGCTTCCATTAGTTTTTTGATTCCGTTTCCTGCTACTTTTACATTGGGGTCAATAGTCCCAATAACGACATTTGGAATTTTATTCTTAATAATCAAATCACAACAAGGCGGCGTTTTGCCAAAATGACTACACGGTTCTAAACTCACATAAATAGTCGCTTTTTTTAACAACGATTTGTCTTTTACAGAATTCACAGCGTTTACCTCGGCGTGTGGTTCTCCCGATTTTTTATGCCAGCCTTCGCCAATGATTTTGTCTTCATAAACAATGACACTGCCTACCAAAGGATTTGGATACGTTGTTCCCAAACCATTTTTGGCTAATTCGATGCATCGTCGGATGTATTTTTCATGTATTTTCACAACACAAAAGTAGTTATTTTGGGTTTAGCCCCGAAACTTCGGGATTAGTTTTGAAACTTTCTAAAATAACACTAAACAATTTCTACTTTTGCATATAAAATTAGTTTTTGAGAAAATGGAAAATTACAGCATTAGAAAAATAAAAAAAGAGGACAATCAAGCGGTTGCTGCATTGATAAGAGCAGTTTTTGACGAATTAAATATTCCAAAAGTTGGAACAGCTTATGAAGATCCATATTTGGATTTAATGTTTGAAGAATATAATAAACCTAAATCAGTTTATTATGTTGTAGAAAAGGATGGAAAAATTATTGGTTCTGCCGGTGTTGCGCCACTTGAAAATGAAGCTAAAACCATCTGTGAACTTCAAAAAATGTATTTTCTACCGGAAACCAGAGGTGTTGGAATAGGAAGCCAAATGATGGCCAAGTGTTTACAAAGTGCTAAAGAGTTTGGTTTTGAAAAATGCTATTTGGAAACAATGCCTTTTATGCTTGATGCTCAAAAACTGTACAAAAAAGTAGGTTTTGAAAACATTTGTTCTCCAATGGGAAACACTGGGCATACCAGTTGTCCTGTTTGGATGTTGAAGGATTTATAAAAAAATAGCAACTTATAAAAACACTTGGAATGCCATCTACTATTGAAAAGATAGTCTCAAGAAATTAAATATTTATTTTTGACCTGAGAATACATTAATAAACAAAGAGATTTAGAGAATAAAGAATGGTTTTTAAGTAAACAATTCAAATAAGAAAAATGAAAATAAAAGAATACAGAACCCAATTTATTCAAGAACTGACTCCAATTTATGATGCTGGAGAATCGGAGAGTTTTTTCTATTTAATTTTAGAAGAAAAACATAAACTGAAAAGAATCGATTTGGCTTTGAATCCTGATTTGGTTTTTTCGGAAGCGGAAATTGTAGTTTGGAATTCGATTTTGGAACAGTTGAAACAGGAAATTCCAGTACAATATCTTTTAGGAAAAACGAGTTTTTATGGATTGGATTTTGAAGTCAATGAGAACGTTTTAATTCCAAGATCCGAAACCGAGGAATTGGTTGATTGGATTATATCTAATAATCTAGTAATCCAAGAGTCTAATAATCTAAGGATTCTGGACATTGGAACCGGAAGCGGTTGTATCGCCATTTCATTGGCTAAAAATATTCCTAATGCCACAGTTTTTGCAATTGATGTTTCTGAAAAGGCCTTGGCTACAGCCAAAACAAACGCAGAAAATAATTCCGTGAATGTTACTTTTATCAATCAAAACATTCTTGAAACGGAAGATTTACAGCAACAATTTGATATTATTGTTTCTAATCCGCCTTATGTTCGCAATTTAGAAAAAGAGGAAATCAAGAAAAATGTATTGGACAATGAACCGCATTTGGCACTTTTTGTAGAAGACAATGACGCATTAATTTTTTATAAAAAAATAGCCGAATTGGCTTTGGAAAACCTATCTGAAAACGGACAGTTGTATTTTGAAATCAATCAGTATTTAGGAAAAGAAATGGTTGATTTACTTGAAAAAATGAATTTTAAAAACATCGAATTGCGAAAAGATATTTACGGGAATGACAGGATGATTAAATGTACTGAATACTGATTACTGCAATCTACTCATATCGCAATGCCTCAATCGGATCCAGTTTCGCCGCTTTTACAGCTGGATATAAACCGGAAACGATTGCCACGATAAAACTGGTTATAAACGCGGACATAATGGCGCCCCACGGAATTACAAAATCGAAACTCATTGCAGTTGCAATACCAAAACCAATTAAGATTCCAAAAATTATACCGACTAATCCGCCTAATTGACCAATAAGTAAAGTTTCGATAAAAAACTGAAAAGCAATCGTCGTTTTTTTGGCTCCCAAGGCTTTTCGAACCCCTATTTCCCTTGTGCGTTCCGTTACCGAAACAATCATAATATTCATCAAGGCAATCGAAGATCCAAGAACGGTGATGATGCCGATAAGCCAAGATGCAAGCCCCAGATATTGTGTGATTCCAAGGATTTTGTTGATGAGGTCATCACTGCGAACCACTCCGAAATTATTGTCTTTTACCGGGCTTAATTTACGAACCCGGCGCATAGTACTTGTCGCGTTGTCTATTGCCTTATCTAAAAATTCTTTTTTAGAAACCATGACGCTCATGGTGTAATTTATGTTTGGTGCTGTAAACAAGGAACGTGCCACTTGAATAGGTATTAAAATCCTTAAATCTTGACTGTTCCCAAAGGTTGATCCTTTCTCTTTTAGGACTCCAATAACTTTAAATTTGGCTCCTCGAATCGAGAGTGTTTTATCAATAGGATTTACATCTTTTAATAATTCTTTTTCAAAATCAGAACCTACAATACACACATAAGCATTGTTATCGATGTCAAATCCCGTAAAATTACGTCCGGAGCTGATTTCTAATCCGGAGTTGGTGACAAAAAATTCATCGACACCAACAACCGTATTTTCGGGGTCCGTTTTAGAAGATTCATATTTTACTTCGGCAGCAGTAGTTGCGGTAAAAGAAAGCGAAGTTTCAGTAAAAGGATATTTGTATTTATTTTTAAAAGCGACCGCTTCAGGGTAAGAAATGATTGGATTTATTATTTCTCTTTCTCCGCCACCGCGATTTCGAGTTGTGTTTTCGTATTGATTGATATTAAAGGTATTGGCTCCCATTGATGCGAAATCAGAGGAAATAGTGTTTTCCAAAGCAGAAACAACAGTAAGAATACTAACTAAAGCCGTGATGCCAATAGCGATAATCAACACGGTAAGAACGGTTCTCAACAATTGTGTTCTGATGGAACCGAATGCAATTCGAATATTTTCTTTGAATAATTTTAACATCATAGCAGTTTGACACGAAAATACAATTTTTGTTACAAATTTCCTTTTCAAAAATCCTAATTTATTTTTTAGGAGCTATTTCCAGCTTTCCGCTACAACCTGTCAGTGAAAATAATTTGTTTTAAATTGCCTAAAAGGAGCTTCCTTTGGTCGCTCTTTCAGGCAAGAAAACAATATTATTTTTCACTTCCCTATTTCCGCTGTAATCTGGGCTAGGCATCGGGCAATAAAATGCTGAAATTTGTAAACAGATTTATTTTAAAAATAAGATATTTGCAAAGAATTAGAATTTGGAGTTTTTTCAACAATTCCTAAATCTGAAAATCTAAAAATCCAATAATCAAAAAATGGCATCAAAACCGAGCATTCCAAAAGGAACCAGAGATTTTTCACCAACTGAGGTGGCAAAACGTCACTATATTATTCAGATTATAAAAAGTAATTTCGAGAAATTTGGTTTTCAACCGATAGAAACTCCTTCGTTCGAAAACTCTGAAACCCTGATGGGAAAATACGGAGAAGAAGGCGATCGTTTGATTTTTAAAATATTAAATTCAGGAGATTATTTGGCGAAAGCCAATGCGACTCATTTAGAAAATAAAGACAGCACTAAATTAACGTCAAGTATTTCCGAAAAAGCCTTGCGTTATGACTTAACCGTTCCGTTTGCGCGTTACGTAGTGCAACACCAAAATGATATAGAATTTCCATTCAAAAGATACCAAATTCAACCCGTTTGGAGAGCAGACCGCCCGCAAAAAGGACGTTTCAGAGAATTTTTTCAATGTGATGCTGATGTGGTAGGTTCTAAATCATTATGGCAAGAAGTAGAATTAGTTCAGTTGTATGACACTGTTTTTACTGCTTTAGGATTAGAAGGAGTAACCATCAAAATCAATAACCGAAAAATATTATCTGGGATTGCGGAAGTGATTGGCGCATCAGATAAATTAATAGATTTTACCGTTGCGTTGGACAAACTCGATAAAATAGGCGAGGACGGCGTGAAAAAAGAAATGATGGAGAAAGGAATTTCGGAAGAAGCGATTCTGAAAGTACAGCCGTTATTTAATTTCACAGGAACTATTTCAGAAAAAATAAATCAACTTTCTGTTTTGCTAGCGGAGTCTAATGAAGGAATGAAAGGAGTTGAAGAGTTGCGTTTTATTTGTGATAACGTTATTGAATTGGGATTGTCAACAGCAATTTTAGATTTGGATGTTACACTTGCTCGCGGATTGAATTATTACACAGGTGCTATTTTTGAAGTGGCTCCGCCAAAATCAGTTGCTATGGGATCCATAGGCGGTGGTGGAAGGTATGATGATTTGACCGGAATTTTCGGATTGAAAAACATGAGCGGAGTGGGAATTTCTTTTGGATTGGATCGAATTTATTTGGTTGTCGAAGAATTGAATTTATTTCCTGAAACCGTAACTGCAACATCCAAAGCGTTGTTTATTAATTATGGTGATACAGAAGCTTTTTACGCGATGAAAGCGATAAAAGAATTAAGAAATTCAGGTATAAAAGTAGAATTGTATCCGGATAATGCAAAAGTGGCGAAGCAGTTTCAACATGCTGATAAAAGAGGGATTCCTTTTGCGGTAATCACAGGGGAACAAGAAATGGCTCCCAATTCTTTTTCGCTTAAAAATTTAGTGACGGGAGAGCAGGTTTCAGTCGATTTTGAGGGTTTGAAAAATGCATTGTTGTAGTTTTAGTTGTAAAAGCATAAAAAAAGCTTCGTTTTACTAAACGAAGCTTTTTTTAATATAAGTCAATGGTGAATTAATAATTTTCAGGAGGTAATCTTTTTTAACCTTAACAAAGCTAAATAATCTATATCGAGATAGTCTTAAAATTATATTAAAATTTTGAGTTGGTCAAATTTGTTTTAAAGAGTATAAAATTTAGAAAGAATTACAAATTCAATAAAAAGGTGACAATTTGACATTTTAAAAGAATTGGCAGTACTTTTGCAATCCAAAGAAAAGAATAAAAATGAAGTTTAAGAATATTTTTAAAAATACAAGCAATATGACTACTGAAAATACAGAAATCGATCAAGAAATAGATGAGGCAACATTAGAGAATAATGCCAATGGAGAGCAACTTATTATTGAGGAATTGGGTGTAGAAGAGCAATTAACACAAGACTTAGCCAAAGAGAAAGACAAGTATTTACGATTATTTGCTGAATTTGAAAATTACAAACGAAGAACTACAAAAGAACGCATCGAGTTATTTAAAACGGCTAATCAAGAAGTTTTACTTGCGATGTTGCCTGTTTTAGATGATTTCGACAGAGCGATTGTAGAAATAAGCAAATCAGAAGATGAATTGCTGCTAAAAGGAGTGGAGCTTATTCATGAAAAATTAAAAAACACTTTAGTTTCTAAAGGGTTAGAGCAAGTTGATGTAAAGGCTGGAGACGCTTTTGATGCGGATTTTGCTGAAGCAATAACTCAAATTCCTGCGCCGTCAGACAAAATGAAAGGTAAAATTGTCGATGTTCTTGAAAAAGGATATAAATTAGGAGACAAGATCATTCGTTTTCCAAAAGTTGTTATAGGGCAGTAATAGATTCGCGATTAATCGCGTATTTATATCACGCGTAGAGGCGCACTGCAGTGCGACTCAACAAAAGAAAAAATAAAAATGAAAAAAGATTTTTACGAAATATTAGGCATTTCAAAGAATGCTGATGCTGCTGAAATTAAAAAAGCATACCGAAAAAACGCACTACAATTTCATCCTGACAAAAATCCTGGAGACAAATCGGCAGAAGATAAATTCAAATTGGCTGCTGAAGCTTACGAAGTATTAAGCGACCCTCAGAAAAAAGCAAAATACGATCAATATGGTCACCAAGCTTTTGATGGTTCAGGCGGTTTTGGCGGAGGTGGTCACGGCGGAATGAATATGGATGACATTTTCAGTCAGTTTGGTGATATTTTCGGAGGCGGTTTTGGTGGTTTCGGAGGTGGTGGAGGCGGCGGAGTTCGTCGTGCTAAAGGAAGCAACCTTCGTATCAAAGTAAAATTGACATTGGAAGAAATTGCCAATGGCGTGGAGAAAAAAGTAAAAGTAAAACGTAAAGTTCAAGCACCTGGAGTTACCTATAAAACGTGTTCTACATGTAACGGTCAAGGACAAGTGATGCGCGTTACGAATACAATTTTGGGCAGAATGCAATCGGCTTCTACATGTCCAACATGTAGTGGTTCAGGTCAAATTTTAGATAGAAAACCATCAGAAGCAGATTCACAAGGAATGATTCTTGAAGATGAAACAGTTTCGATAAAAATACCTGCGGGTGTGGTTGACGGAATGCAATTGAAAGTTTCTAATAAAGGGAATGATGCTCCGGGAAACAGTATTCCGGGAGATTTGATTGTTGCTATTGAAGAATTGGAGCATGAGTTCTTGAAACGTGAAGGGGAGAATTTACATTACGATTTATACATCAGTTTCGCTGAAGCGGTTCTTGGAATTTCGAAAGACATCGAAGCTATAAACGGAAAAGTGAGAATCAAACTGGAAGAAGGAATTCAATCGGGTAAGATTCTGAGATTAAAAGGAAAAGGAATTCCTAGTATCAATGGTTACGGAAACGGCGATTTATTGGTGCATGTGAATGTTTGGACTCCAAAAACGTTAAACAAAGACCAAAAACAGTTTTTTGAAAAAAATCTTACGGATGAAAATTTTATTCCAAATCCGGAAAAATCAGACAAGTCATTTTTTGAGAAAGTGAAAGACATGTTTTCATAATAAAAAGTTAGATGCTATTTATAGCGTCTAATTTAAAAAATATATTCCCCATCCTTGTTAAAATAAGGATGGGTTTTTTATGTAACTATTCTAAGTATTTCGGTACTAATTATTTACTTTTACACCAATTAAAAAATGAGCATGAGTAATATTCTTGAAGTGAATAAAGTTGTCAAGCAATACGGTGATTATGTGGCGCTTAACGAGGTTTCATTAATGGTTCCAAAAGGAAGTATCTACGGACTTTTAGGTCCAAATGGAGCCGGAAAAACATCACTTATCCGAATTATAAATCAAATTACGTTGCCTGACAGTGGTGAAATTATTTTGGATGGTGAAAAACTGCAACCGAAACACGTTCAATATATAGGCTATTTACCGGAAGAAAGAGGATTGTACAACACGATGAAAGTGGGAGAACAATGCTTGTATTTGGCTCAAATGAAAGGACTTTCTAAGGCTGAAGCCAAAAAACAACTGGAGTATTGGTTCGAAAGATTAGAAATTCAAGGCTGGTGGAACAAGAAAATCCAAGAACTTTCTAAAGGAATGGCGCAGAAAATTCAGTTTGTGGTATGTGTTTTGCACAAGCCAAAGCTGTTGATTTTTGATGAACCTTTTTCTGGTTTTGATCCCGTAAACGCCAATATTATCAAAGATGAAATTCTGGCGTTGAGAGAGGAAGGAGCTACCATAATTTTCTCGACACACCGCATGGAAAGCGTAGAAGAATTATGTGATCATATTGCGCTGATTCACAAATCCAATAAACTGATTGAAGGAAAACTGGACGATGTAAAAAGACAATTTAAAACCAATAGTTTTGAAGTGGGTATTTTATCGGAGAATGTAGAAGGTTTGATGTATGCTATTACGCAGAAATTTACCGTTGGTCCAGCTAATTTTAAATCACTGAACAACGAATTAAAACTGGAAATTCAACTCGGAAATGCCACGCCAAATGAATTGTTGAATATCTTGACGCAATGCGGCCAGGTAACACATTTTGTAGAAAAAATTCCAAGTGTAAATGATATTTTCATTCAAACAGTAACACAATAGATCGTTAGACTTCTTAGATTGTTAGACTTTTTACAGTCTTCTAATCTAATCGTTCTAAAAAATCTAAGTAATCTAAAAATCTAAGCAGTCTAAAAAATGAGCATCATATCATTAATTATAAAAAGAGAGTTTATTGCCAAAGTTCGCAATAAATCTTTTATTGTTATGACTTTTTTAAGTCCGTTACTATTTGTGGGAATAGCCGTTTTTGTGGCCTATTTAAGTTCCATGAAAGCAGATACCAAAAGAATCGCTATTCATGATGAATCGGGTATGTTTGTAAAGGAATTTACGTCGCAAAACAATAAAAATCAAGCGTACAAATACCTTGATTTGTCTTTAATAGATTTAAAATTCCTTAAAGACAGTATCACAAATGAAAGCTATGAAGGATTATTATACATTCCAAAAGCGAATAATACCAAGGATTTCGAAAGTAAAATCCAGTTTATTTCAAACAGCAGTCCCAGTATGTCATTCATTGAAAATGTTCAGGATGTAATAGCAAGTAAACTGACCAAAAACAATTTAGAAAAAGCACATTTAGATACATTGGCTATTAAAAATGCCCAGTCAAAAGTGAATATCAGCTTGACAAAAGCATCTGGTGAAGAAAGTGTAAAAGGGCTTAACGAAATCAAAATAGGCATCGGCGGCGCATTTGGATATCTTATTATGATGTTCATAATCATCTACGGAAACATGGTGATGCGAAGCGTGATCGAAGAAAAAACCAGCCGAATAGTAGAAATCATAATTTCCTCGGTGAAACCATTTCAATTGATGATGGGTAAAATCATAGGAACTTCATTAGCAGGATTGCTGCAATTCTTTATTTGGGCAATAATCGGAATGTCATTAATGTTTGCGGCCTCCGTATTTTTTGGGGTAAATGTGGGGCCAACAGCCAGCGTTTCACCTGAATTGATGCATACTGCACAGCAAGAAATGACCGGAACTGCCCAAATGTATATTAAGGAATTATGGAATTTACCCATTGCAAGTATCCTTGTTGGGTTTGTGATTTATTTCATTGGCGGGTATTTTCTGTACAGTTCATTTTACGCTGCAATTGGCGCTGCAGTTGATAATCAAACGGATTCACAGCAATTTTTGTTGCCTATCATTATGCCGTTAATGTTGAGTGTTTACGTCGGATTTTTCACTGTTATCAATGATCCGCACGGGACAATTGCAGTCGTTTTTTCAATGATTCCGCTTACCTCGCCAATCGTAATGCTCATGCGAATTCCGTTTGGCGTACCTTTGTGGCAAATTGCAATATCGGTAACATTATTATTCGGAAGCTTCTTTTTTGTAGTTTGGTTTGCCGCAAAAATATACCGAATAGGAATACTCATGTACGGCAAAAAACCAACGTGGAGTGAAATGTACCGCTGGTTGAAATATTAAATTTAGATTAATTCGGTTATTTGGTTATTCGTTTAATCGATTAAACAAATAACCAAATTAACGATTAAACAAATTATTAAAATATGTCAAAAATACTAATCATAGAAGACGAAGCCGCAATTCGAAGAGTACTTACAAAAATACTCTCTGAAGAAAACGACACCTATCAGGTTGAAGAAGCCGAAGATGGTGTTGCAGGTTTTGAAAAAATAAAAAACAACGATTACGATTTGGTTTTGTGCGACATCAAAATGCCAAAAATGGACGGTGTTGAGGTGCTGGAAGCAGTCAAAAAAATCAAACCCGAAATCCCTATGGTTATGATTTCCGGTCATGGCGATATGGAAACGGCAATCAATACGATGCGTTTGGGTGCGTTTGATTACATCTCAAAACCACCGGATTTAAACCGATTATTGAATACGGTTCGTAACGCTTTAGACAAAAAACAACTCGTAGTAGAGAATAAAATTCTGAAGAAAAAAGTCAGCAAAAACTACGAAATGGTTGGCGAAAGCGAAGCCATTAATCACATTAAATTGATGATTGACAAGGTTGCCCAAACGGAAGCCCGAGTTTTAATCACGGGACCAAACGGAACCGGAAAAGAATTGGTTGCGCATCAATTGCATGAAAGAAGTGAAAGAGCTAACTTTCCTTTAATCGAAGTGAACTGCGCTGCTATTCCATCTGAATTGATAGAAAGCGAATTATTCGGTCATGTAAAAGGGGCCTTTACATCGGCAGTAAAAGACCGCGCTGGAAAATTTGAAGCCGCTGATAAAGGAACTATTTTCTTGGATGAAATTGGGGATATGAGTCTTTCGGCGCAAGCCAAAGTATTGCGTGCTTTACAGGAAAGTATGATTACCAGAGTGGGAGCGGATAAAGACATAAAAGTTGATGTTCGTGTCGTAGCGGCAACGAATAAAGATTTGAAAAAGGAAATTGCCGAAGGACGTTTCCGTGAAGATTTATACCATCGTTTGGCAGTAATTTTGATAAAAGTTCCTGCATTGAATGAAAGACGGGATGACATCCCGATGTTGATTTCGCATTTTGCTGATAAAATTGCCTCGGAGCAAGGAAATGCAGTCAAAAAATTCTCAAAAGAAGCGATTAATTTATTGAAGGAATACGATTGGACAGGAAATATCCGTGAATTGCGAAATGTAGTGGAACGCTTGATTATCCTTGGCGGAAGCGAAATTTCCGAAAATGATGTAAAGTTATTCGCAAGTAAGTAAATAGTTATAGGTTATAAGTTGTAGGTTATTTGTTTAACCTTATATCTTATACCTTATAACGTACAACTAAAAATATGAAACTAAAAAAAATAAACGAAGAGTTACAACAAGCCCTAATTGAAAACGGTTTGACTGAGGCCAATGCGATGCAAAAAGAAACATTTTCGACAATGAAAAGTGGTTCGGATTGTATTATTATTGCACCAAAAGGAAGCGGGAAATCGACAACAATTGTGCTGAATGTAATTCAGAAATTGGCAGGCGCAAACGAAGAATCACCAAGAGCTTTAATTATTGTTGAAGACAAAGCTAAAGTATTGGAAATGGAATCACTTTTTGAAAAATACGGAAAGAATTCTAATTTAGAAGTCTATGGTGTTCATGATAAAGGGGATATGGAATACGATAAAAATTATATTTCTAGCGGAATTGACGTGTTGATTGGGACTCCAAATAAGTTAAGTGAAATGTTTACCACAGCTGGATTTAATGTAAACCGATTGAAAATGTTTATTTTGGATGATGCAGACCCAATTTTGAAATTGCGTCATGAAACTAAAATCATGCGTATTTCGAATAGCATTGTTAGAACCCAACGTATTATATTCTCGGAACAATTTACAGATCGAATAGAAATCCTTGCTGAAAAAATGCTAGTGGAGCCTTTTGAATTCGATTTTGATGGAGCCGAAGAGGATGAGGACGAAGATTTTGAGGAGGAAGAAAACTTTGAGGCAGATCAAGATGAAGATTTTGAGGAGCAAGAAGGTGATGAGGAAAACGGGAATAAATAATTAAAAATACAATACGATGGGATTAATGAAAGTATTTTCGGGAAGTGAAATTTTAGCAATGGCGTTGAAAGAAAAAATTGAAGCAATTGGTGTTGAAACCGTTTTGAAAAATAATATACAATCGGCTCGATTGGCAGGTTTTGGAACTTCGGGACAAGCAGTGGAATTATTCGTTCAAGAAACCGAGTTTGCAAAAGTGAATCCAGTTATTGAAGAATTTAGAATGAGTATTTAACGCATTCGCAAAAAAAATTAGATGAAATATAAAATGTTGGTTTTGGACATGGACGACACTTTGTTGACTGATGACCATACCATTTCAAACGAGAATAAAGAAATGTTGTTTAAGGCACAGGAATTGGGGGTTTATGTTATTCTGGCATCCGGAAGACCTACGCCTGCAATGACAGCTTATGCCGAAGAATTACAACTAGATGATTCGTATATGATATCGTATAATGGCGCTGTCATTACAGATTTAAAGGAAGATAAAGTCATTTTTGAGCAAACGTTAACCCAAGAACAAATTCATGAATTGTATGATTACAGCTTAAAAAGTAATACTCATATTATTACTTATGTTGATGGGAAAATTGTGAGTGAGACAAATTCGGAATTTATCGAAATCGAAAAAAACATCACAGGTTTAGAACATAATAAAGTCCTTAGTTTTAAAGAAGAGGTTCAGTCTTCAGCTGTAAAATGTATTTTATTAGAAGATCCAATTTATCTTAAAGAAGTAGAAAAAGACTTGAAAGCCGCTATGCCACACCTTAGTGTCAGCATGTCAAAGCCTTTTTTTCTTGAAGTAGCACAAAATGGAATTGACAAAGCCGCCAGCATAAAAATTTTGGCAAAAAAATTGGATATACATCAAAGTGAGATTATAGCTGTTGGAAATGCAGGGAATGATTTGACGATGATTGAATATGCCGGATTGGGTGTTTGGGTTGATAATGTAGATCCTGAATTGAGAGATAAAGGAGATTTTATCGTAGCGTCAAATAATAACCATGGCGTGGCTGAGGTTGTTAGACGATTTATCTTGAACTAAGATTTTTCAAGTTATAATTACCATTAAGAAATTAAGATTATTAAGAACTGCTCTTAAATTATCTTAAATTCTTAATGGTTTTTGTTTTTAGAAAGTAGTCGAGTTGCAAACGTTTTATCGTCCCCGCGGCTTTGCTTGGGTTTTTGGAATAAGTTAAGATTTATCATTCGGTTAATCACTTTTATTTCAAGTACAAAACCAACTTCAAATTAAGCCGAAAACCCAAATCCGGCAAAACCGCTGTTAACAGCTGGATTAATTGGAATTATATTTCTTTACGATTAAATATATGTTTTGCAAACCATAGACATCATCAGAAATTTGCCTTACTAAATCATTATTGTCTTTGAATATTTCAGTGAGTTTTTTCTTGATTTTCAACTTACCAATAATTGAATTTAATAAAATCAATTGACCGTCTATCTCTATAAAGTAATATTCTTTAGGTTTACGAAGATTTTTTGTTCTATCGTTGTGATGATATTCATATTCGTATAAGTTTACTTTACCAATTGCTAAAACTTTGAGGAAACTTTCTTTGGTGTCAAATAAATCGACTTTAGTTTTCTCTTTGAATTCATAGAGGTCATTTCTAAAATGATACGTTTTTATTGTTTCGTTTTTTATTTTGTGCTTGTTTCCATTCTTATCGGACAAATAAAGATTGCCAATCATTGGTTCTGATATTTCTCCATAAATTGTATCATTATTTACAAGTACAATGAATTCTTGTAATCGTGGCTTTTTATTTAGAAAGGATCCTTTTGTTTTCAAAACAAAGTTTGATGAATCTCTTGCAGGTACTGATTCATAGATTCCATCTTCCGTAGACTGGCGGAAATAAATATCATCATTAAACCTGATGATTTTCATTTTAGATATTTTGTGCGAGTAAAATTTAATACCATCTTTTTCAGGATACAGATTTTTTTCAAACAAAGCATTATTTCTAAAAGTTCCATAGATAGTATCATTCTTTTCAGTTACTAAATAATCTAGGAATTCTTTCTGAGAGAAGATACTTTGAAATAAAAAGAAGCAAAATAGGATAAGTTTAATTTTCATTTTGTAAGATGTTTCAAAATCTTGCTGTTAATTTGTTTACAAAAGTAAGTTAGCACTCGACACAATCGGGCGCTAAAGTAAAAAGATCTATATCTAACTAAGATTTTTTCTTTGGAGGTTTACAACTTTTGCAAAAATCAGGATATTCTTGTATTCTTTTAAGGGCTTCAGTTCTAATTTCTAAAAGCTTTTTCTCATTTTGTCCAAGGTCCGTTATTTTTGAGGCATTCGCATGATCCTCTGTGTATTGTTTCTGAATGGCATCATAAATAACTTGTAAAAAACTGGCATCAGAAAAAGTCCCTTTTTGGTCGTAAATTTCTTTTCGCAATTTTCGGGCATAGAGTTCAGATAAATCAAATTCATATTGCGCAAAATTTACTAAATAATTAGCTGTATTAGTATCAGTTGCAATAATGGATGCGGCATCACGCTTGAATGTAGAATTTACTTTTGAATTAAAATTCTTGGTAAACATAAATTCAATATTGCTCATTTGGAAAGCGAAATCAAGACTTGCAGCGGTATGAATACTATTGATTTTGACATTTCCAATTTGAGTAGCGCTAGATTGAAAATCGGAAAGTTGTAATTGGTATTTTCCATCCCATTCAATGTTGTTCTGAGCATTTATTTGAACCGCAATAAAAAGGAATATAATTGAAATTGTTTTTTTCATTTTGAGAGTATAAATTATTGGTCTAGAAGATGCTAAGATATAGAAATTATTGATTTCATTTTCCAGAATATTGTGCGTAAATTTGCGCACTTAAATTTTTTGACAACGATTTCATTAGTTTAAGATGAATTATGGAAAATAGAAAAAAAGTTGCTTTTTATACGCTTGGTTGTAAACTGAATTTTTCAGAAACTTCTACAATTGCTCGTAATCTTCAAGACGAAGGTTTTGATCGCGTCGATTTTGAGGAAGTAGCTGATATGTATGTAATTAATACGTGTTCAGTTACTGAAAATGCGGATAAGCAGTTCAAACAAGTCGTGCGAAAAGCAATGAAATTGAATGATAAAGCATTTGTTGCGGCGGTAGGTTGTTATGCGCAATTGAAGCCGGAAGAATTAGCGAGTGTAGATGGAGTGGATTTGGTTTTGGGAGCAACTGAAAAATTTAAATTGGCGGATTATATTAATGATTTGTCTAAAAATGATTTTGGTGAAGTGCATTCCTGTGAAATTGCCGAAGCTGATTTCTATGTGGGAAGTTATTCGATAGGAGACCGAACCCGTGCTTTCTTGAAAGTTCAGGACGGTTGTGATTACAAATGTACGTATTGCACGATTCCGTTAGCAAGAGGAATTTCGAGAAGTGATGAACTGGAAAATGTATTGAAAAACGCCTCAGAAATTTCGAAACAAAACATAAAAGAAATTGTTCTTACCGGAGTAAATATTGGTGATTACGGTAAAGGGGAATTCGGAAATAAAAAACACGAACATACATTCTTAGAATTAGTTCAGGAATTAGACAAAGTGGAAGGAATCGAAAGATTGCGAATTTCGTCTATTGAACCGAATTTATTGAAAAATGAAACCATAGAGTTTGTATCAAAAAGTAGAACTTTTGTACCGCATTTTCATATTCCTTTGCAATCCGGAAGTAATGACATTCTAAAGTTGATGAAACGTCGTTACCAACGTGAAGTATATACAGAAAGAGTCAATAAAATTCGGGAAGTGATGCCGCACGCTTGTATTGGTGTGGATGTAATTGTTGGTTTTCCAGGCGAAACAGATGAACATTTTCTGGAAACCTACCATTTTTTGAATGAAATGAATATCTCCTATTTGCATGTTTTTACATATTCAGAACGGGATAATACTGAAGCTGCTGCGATGGAAGGTGTTGTTCCTGCCAATGTTCGTGCAAAACGCAGCAAAATGTTACGCGGTCTATCAGTTAAAAAACGTCGTGCTTTTTATGAAAGTCAATTGGGAACCAATAGAACTGTTTTATTCGAAAGTGAAAATAAAGAAGGGTATATTCACGGGTTTACCGAAAACTATGTGAAAGTAAAAACGCCTTGGAATCCAGAATTAGTAAACACGTTGCACGAAATCAATTTGACAAAAATTGATGAAGACGGAAGTGTACGAATGGATTTTGTTACGGCTTTGGTTTAAATCAATTATTAACCATATAAGTCATTTAAGTTTTTAGGACTAACAAGGGCTTTAATAAACAAAGAGATTAAGAGTGATATTTAAGTAAGTAACTCGAAAGTTTTTTAACCATTAAGAGATTAAGAAAATTAAGCGCAAAACTTAATGAAACTTAGTTTCTTAATGGTTTTTATATTTTAAGCTTATATGTTTAAAAACAAAAATAAAAACGAATTATGGATTCGTAGACCAAATACTGCTGTTTTTGATGAAAACGCGTCGGTTTAATTTGAGTTGCGCGATGATTAATTCGGCCATATCTTCTGCTTGCATGACTTTTTCTGGATTTCCATCGGTCAGTTTTAATTCTTTGGCCATATCAGTCGCAACAGTGCTTGGTGTTAATGCCGTTACACGAATATTATGTTTACGCACTTCTTGCATCAACGATTCCGTTAATCCTAAAACAGCAAATTTAGAAGCACTATAAGCGCTCGTTAAAGCATTTCCGCTTAATCCTGCTGTTGAAGAAATATTGATGATATCGCCCGTTTGTCTTTCTATCATATTTGGCAAAACGGCACGTGTCACATAATAGGTTCCCATCAGGTTTACCTGAATGATGCGTTCCCAATCGGTCGGTTCTAATTCTAAGAATTTTCCAAAAGCAGCTATTCCGGCATTGTTGATTAAAATATCAATAGTCCCAAATTCAGCCAAGGCTTTGGCAACGGCAGCGTTTACCGAATTAATATCAGCAACGTCAGCGGCTATCGCCAGTGCTTTTACTCTTAATGAACGTACTTTTGCCGCTACACTGTCTATTTCGTCCTGTGTTCTGGCAACCAAAATTACATTTACGCCTTCTTTGGCTAATGCCAAAGCGATTGCTTTTCCAATTCCTTTTCCTGCGCCGGTGATTAGGGCGTTTTTATTTTTTAAGTCTGTCATTTTATTAATTATTTTATGCCAATAAAAGGCTTAGTTTACTGTAAAAGTACCTTGTTTTACATTTGAAATCTATTTTGATTTTCTATTTAATCTAAATTTAACGTTCTGTTATTTTGGATGAAATGAATATTTTTTAATCTAATTGACTTCATTTTTTGTCCAAAGTCAATTTATAAATAGCAGTTTCCAATACTTCGGTGTCTTTGTCTTCACAAAGCAGGAATTCGATTTTTTCTTTTGAATTGGTGAATAAAGTCAATCCTTCGAATTTATGGGTACTGCTAATTTTTTGAGTGAAATCGATTTTCATGGTTTTTAGGTTGATTCTCCCAATAAGACTTCCTAAAACTTCGCCATCGTCATAAGTAGATTCGGTATCTTCGGCTGTGGCCAAAAAATAAATGCTGTCATCGACTAAAACCGCATCGGTAAAACTGCTGCGTACTCCTTTTATTTTAGGGAGTTTGTAGGCGTTAGAAAGAATAGTAAAATCGTTGGTCAGGTTTTTTCCTTCGATGGTGAAAAGGATATTTTTATTGGAACTTCCGTTGCCACGATTCAATAAAAACCAACTTTCGCCAGTATAGATGGCGCCTTCGAGGTTGAAATCTTCGGGTTTTATTTCTCCAAAATTTTGCATGACTGCATACAAATCAGCGATGTCATTTGTGGCAATTACCTTTTTATCGCTGGAATTGACTTGTATCATTTTGTTCCTTTTTTCAGTGGAACCGGAACCAAAAATATACAAGCTGTCGCCAAAATAAGTTATGGCTTCAAAATCAGCTTTGTCTTTTTTTAGCGTGTTTTCTGTTGGATTCTCTAGTAATGGATGGCGTTTTAAATCTTGGGAATCGATGTGGTACTCATAAAGAAAGCCGCTGTTGTCACCAATAATCAGTAGGGAATTGTCTTTGTAAATGAGTCCTGATGCTGAACTAATGCCGATGATTTGAAAGAGTAATTCGAGTGTGAATTTTTCCATTGTATTTGTTTTGAAAACGAGTGCCTAGCCCAGATAATAGTGGAAATCCTTTTATTATTTTTCTTTAAAATAATAAAAGATTGAAACGAATAGCTGGAAAATGCTCCTTATAATTTGTTATATTTGAGTTTGCAAAGATAAAATATTTCTTATGAAGTCTATAAATCCCGATGATTTTAAAGTGATTGGCAAAATTGATTTGTCAAAAATCCCTACGAACTTGTTTAGCAAAGCCGATGATGATGATAAAGAAGAAAAACTGGAGAAGGTGCAAGTGAAATTGAGTGAAATTCAAGATGTGATGTATGCTCACAATCGCTATGGTGTTTTGGTTTGTTTGCAAGGCATGGATACCTCTGGGAAGGATAGTATGATTCGGGAAGTTTTTAAGGAATTTAACTCACGAGGTGTCGTGGTACATAGTTTTAAAACACCCAACTCAAGTGAGCTAGAACATGATTATTTGTGGAGACATTATTTGGTTTTGCCTGAAAAAGGAAAGTTTACGGTTTTTAACAGGTCACATTATGAAAATGTTTTGGTCACACGTGTGCATCCGGAATACATTATGAATGAAAATTTACCGGGTATTGAAACCGTAGATGCTATTACGCCGCAATTTTGGGAAAATAGAATGCAGCAAATCAATAATTTTGAGAAGCACATTACGCAAAACGGAACTATTATGCTGAAATTCTTTTTACACATGAGTAAAGAAGAACAAAGACAACGTTTGTTACGCCGATTAGAAGAACAAAAACACAACTGGAAATTCTCAACAGGAGATTTGAAAGAAAGGGATCGTTGGGATGATTATATGCATTATTACGAGGAAGCAATCAATAAAACAAGTTCAGAATATGCACCTTGGTATATTATTCCTGCTGATGATAAAGAAATGGCGCGGTATATTGTAGCCAAAATTATTTGGGAAGAAATGCAAAAACATACCGATATTAGAGAACCTGAAATGGATGAAAAAATCAAGGGAAATATTGAAATGTATAAAGAGATGTTAAAAAAGAAATAAAACAAAAAATGCGCTGAATTTCAGCGCATTTTTTTAACTAATTAAAAACAGTCTTATAGTTTGAAACCATAAGCAACACGAACTCCAATTTGTCCTACACCTTCTCCTAAAGTTCCATTATTGTTTACTCTTGGAAAATCAGAATAGTGCTCATAACGCAAAGAGAGATCAATGTATTTTGTAGCATAACCAATACTTGGAGCTAAAATCAAGGAGGTTTGGTTGTAATCATTAGTCACTGCAAATCCTGCACCGGCTTCACCCATTACATAAAATTGATCGTTCCATACGAAAGCTTTAAAACCTGCTTTTACCGGAATAAATCCTAAATCATCTCCGTCAGCTTTACTTACAAATAAGTTATTGAAACCAGTTGTTAAGGTTACAGAATACCTTTTTGATAAATCATATTGTAATCTTGCATCGGCTCCTAAAGCTAATTTGTATGGATCATCAACAGAATATCCACCATTTAAACCAAATCCTAAACGGAATCCCTGATCGTAATTTGGAACTTCTTTAACTTCTATAACTTCTTTTGTTTCTTGTGCTTCTACATTACTAGCAAATAACATTGCTATTGCTAATGCAAATACCGTTTTAATTTTTCCAGTGATTTTCATAATTCTATTGTTTTGATTAATATTCTTTTGTCGCTATTTCTATTTGTTTCTAAACGACTTTACAAATGTATAGCCCCCATAGGCCTGTTTTGTTATAGAATTGTTGGGTTTTGTTATAGAATTCCTTGTTGAGTGTAAATAAGCAGTAAAAAAGTAGTGTTATATATGCAATAGTATTGATGCAATTGAAAGCTTCTAATTATCTTTGCCATCAAAAAAGCAAAAAGTGAATTTATCTCAGTACTTCAAAGAGTTTTCTTATAATATTACATTAGCCTACCCAGTAGTTTTAGGAATGCTAGGACATACATTAATAGGTATAGTTGATAATTTCATGGTTGGTAAATTGGGTTCTACCGAATTGGCGGCCGTTTCACTGGGTAATAGCTTTATATTCATTGCTTTGTCTTTAGGGATAGGTTTTTCTACCGCAATTACTCCATTGGTCGCTGAAGCGGATGCCGAAAAAAATGATCAAAAAATCCGATCTACTTTTCATCACGGATTGCTTTTATGTACTGTTTTAGGAGTTGCATTATTTATTTTGACGGTGTTGTCTAAACAAATTATGTATTTGATGCACCAACCCAAAGAAGTGGCTGATATGGCTGCTCCTTATATTGATTGGGTTGCGTTTTCTTTGATTCCGGTGATTATCTATCAGGGATACAAACAATTTGCTGATGGTTTAGCCAAAACAAAATATTCGATGTATGCTATTTTAATGGCTAACGTAGTGCATATCTTTTTTAATTATGTATTGATTTACGGAATTTGGGTTTTTCCAAAATTAGGAATCTTGGGTGCTGCACTAGGAACCGTATTATCAAGGATAATGATGGTAGTTTTTATGCATTACCTGATGAAAAGAAATTCAGCATTGAAAAAATATTTCAAGAATTTTAGTTTCAAAGAAATACGAAAATCAATTTTGAAAAAAATCATCAATCTTGGTTTGCCTTCAGCAATGCAAATGTTGTTTGAAGTAACTTTGTTCACAGCTGCGATTTGGCTTTCAGGCTCTTTAGGTAAAAATAGCCAGGCTGCCAATCAGATTGCACTTATTTTGGCATCATCAACTTTTATGGTAGCGATGGGTTTAAGTGTTACAGCAATGATTCGGGTGAGTCATACCAAAGGAATGAACGATTATAAAAATTTGATTATTGTAGCACGATCTATTTTTTTATTGGCGATTATACTTGAAATCTTTTTTGCGATAATTTTTGTGGTTTTTCATAATTTTTTACCGCATTTATTCTTGAATATGACGGATTCAGCCCAAATGCTAGACAACGAAGAAATCATCATTATAACTTCAAAATTACTCTTGATTGCAGCCATTTTTCAAATCTCGGACGGAATTCAAGTCGTTGTTTTGGGGGCATTACGCGGTTTGCAAGATGTAAAAATCCCTATGTACATTACCTTTGTGGCATATTGGGTCATTGGTTTTCCTATTTCCTATTATTTAGGAAAATATACCGAGCTCAAAGCCGTTGGGATCTGGATTGGACTTTTGGCGGGATTAACCGCCGCCGCTTTATTTTTGTATATTCGCTTTGCGAGATTAACAAGAAAGTTGGTGTTGCAAAATGATAACAAATAAAATACTAAATACTTAAATATTAAATTCATGGAATTACCAAAATTTTTACTGGGCGACAATACTGATTTCCCCGAAGATATTTTTATCATACACTTAGATTACCCAAGATTTATCATCAATCTAAAAGATGATGAGGTAGAGTTTATGGAAGAAGCAGAGGATCTTGACGAAGCAGAATTAAATGCTGAAATGGAAGGATTAATCGTTCTTGCCAATGAATTTTATGACCGAGAAATTAAACTTTACGAAGAGTAGGTCTAAAATATCAAGTTTTATGAAAAAAATATTTGTAGTTTTTTTGGCTTTATGTGGAGTTGGATTAGTGTTAAAAGGAATATTTGGTTTTTTTCCTTTGAATTTTAGGACAATCTCTGAAAATAATTATTCCTATGATTTAGGACATGATTTTGGTTATTTAACAGCTAAAGTTGCTAAAATTATTGTGGGTATATTTTTAATTAAATATACTTATGATTGGTTTAGTGATGAAAATAAAATGCAAGAAAACAATTAGATACTCCTAAATAATTTTTCTAAATAATAATTGTAAAGTAAAATATCCCTTTTAAATGAGAAGATTAGCTTTTCTGAAACCTGTTTTCAATTTCATAGCAATAGGATTGCTAATAACTACTTTAAGTCGAATATTTTTATTTTTTCTTTTTAAAGACAGGGTAGTAGAAACTCAAGAGTATTGGCACATTTTTCCAATTGGATTCCGAATGGATTTAATACTGTTGTGTTATTTGTCTTTTCTTCCCGCAGTTTTAATTACCTTTTTGCCCAGTAAAATTGTAAAATACACGAATAAAATTGTAGTGTTTTATAGTTTTTTATTTCTCTTTTTGATTCTTTTTGTAGAATTGGCAACGCCGGATTTTATTAAGCAATATGATACGCGCCCAAACAAGATTTTTTTAGATTATTTGATTTATCCAAAAGAAGTTGTCGGGATGTTGTTAAAAAGCTATTTAACTTCTATAATCGTTACTTTTTTAATCTTAGGAATCACGTTGTATTTTGCCATAAAAAAAGGGAATACATTATTTCACACTCAAAAATCGGATTACAAATTCAAGCTGATTATTTTTCCGTTTGTTGCTTTTTTTCTTTTTTTTGGTGCGCGTTCCAGCCTTACTTCAAAAAGACCCATTAATGCGAGTAATGCTGTTTTTTCAACGGATCAATTAACAAATTGCTTAGGATTAAACTCCTTTTACACCGTTGCTTTTGCCGCTTATTCGATAAAAAATGAAGGTAATACTAAGATGTATGGCAAAATGGATGAAGCCGAGGCGACTGCCCGCGTAAAAAAATACATGAATGTGCCAGAAACTGATTTTACCGATCCATCGATTCCATTTCTTCATAATCAAGAACCCGATTCTCTTTTAAAAAGACCGTATAACCTTGTTGTTTTTTTACAAGAAAGCCTTGGAGCGGAATACGTTGGGATTTTGGGAGGAAAACCATTAACTCCGGAGTTCGATAAACTGTCTAAGGAAGGATTGCTGTTTACCAATTTGTATTGCACCGGAACGCGAAGTGTAAGAGGAATTGAAGCCGTTATAACTGGATTTCTTCCTTCTCCATCTGAAAGTGTGGTGAAACTTGGAAATTCACAACAAGGATTTTTTACTTTGGCGGATGCTTTAAAAAGAAAAGGCTACAGCACCAGTTTTATCTATGGCGGCATGGCTAATTTTGATAACATGGCTTCTTTTTTCAATGGAAATGGTTTTGAAGACATTGTCGATCAGGATGATTTCGACAAAGACGGGAATAAATATGCTTTCAAGGGAACTTGGGGTTATTCCGATGAGGATTTGGTGGTGAAAGCTAATAATTATTTTAAATCCAAAGGAAATAAACCGTTCTTTTCGTTAATGTTTTCTACATCTAATCACGAACCTTTCGAGTATCCTTCCGGCAGAATTAAGCCTTTTGACAAAAAGCCTGCAACAGTAAACAATGCTATGAAATACGCTGATTTTTCAATTGGCAAATTTATTGAATTAGCTAAAAAAGAGGCCTATTTTAAAAACACTATTTTTATTGTTATTGCAGATCACAATACAAGAACCTACGGAAAAAATTTAGTTCCTATAAATAAGTTTCATATTCCTGCTTTGATAATTGGACCTAATGTTCCAAAAGGAAAAGTATATGATAAATTAAGCAGTCAAATTGATATTCCGCCAACTTTATTGAGTTATCTCGGAGCTCAATTTGAAACCCCGATGGTTGGAAGAAATTTAAACAGTTTGAATGCATCCACAAAAGGAAGGTCTATTATGCAGTTTAACGACATCAACGCTTTTAGAGTTGATAATCAAGTCGTAATCATGCAGCCAAACTTAAATCCGTTACAGTTTGAAATTAAGAACGATACTACTTTTATTCCTGTTAAAGTAAATACTGAATTAGCAAAAGATGCTTTAGCACACGTTATTATGGCAGGGAATTTATATAAAGAGAAAAAATATAAACTTAGGGATAAGAAGAAATAAATCGCTGTTTTCCGAAAAAGTGGAAAAGGGATTAGGGTGATTTTTTAGAATCTTGGTACAGATTTAATAATTTTTGAGCGGCTGCAAAGGGTGAAATTTCATCATTTTGCACCGCTTTTTTGTTTTGTTCTAATGACTTTTGAATTTCTGGATGGTTATAAAAATTGGTTTTCAATTGCTCGTTGATGGTCTCCAACATCCAATATTGGTTTTGTTCTTTCCTTTTTTCAAAGAAATAAGTATTGCCTTTTGTCAGTTCCAGGAATTTTTGAATGGTTTCCCAAACATCGGGTATTCCTTCATGGGTAATGGCACTGCAAGCAGCAGTTGTGGGTGTCCAACCGGATTTTTTTGCAGGGAAAAGATGCAATGCTCTATTGAATTCTAATTTAGCTAAATTTGCTTTTTTAATATTATCACCATCAGCTTTGTTGATGACAATAGCATCGGCCATTTCCATGATTCCGCGTTTGATACCCTGCAATTCATCGCCTGCTCCTGAAATTTTTAATAGAAGAAAAAAATCAACCATGCTGTGAACGGCGGTTTCGCTTTGTCCTACGCCAACCGTTTCTATAATAATAGTGTCAAAACCGGCAGCCTCACAAAGAGTAATCGTTTCTCGGGTTTTTCGAGCTACACCACCTAATGTTTCTCCCGAAGCTGATGGACGTATAAAAGCATTCTTGTCTTTAACTAATTCTTCCATTCGGGTTTTATCACCCAAAATGCTTCCATGCGAAATCGTACTGCTGGGATCAACGGCAAGTACCGCAACTTTTTTTCCTAAACCGGTCAAGTATTTTCCAAAAGCTTCAATAAAGGTGCTTTTTCCAACACCGGGAACACCGGTAATTCCTATTCTGACAGATTTGTTAGCATAAGGCAAACAGGCATTTATTACTTCATTGGCTTTTGTCAAATGGCTTACATTCGTACTTTCCACTAAGGTAATCGCACGGCTCAGAACAGTTATATTTCCCGCTAAAATCCCTTCAACGAGTTCTTTTGCCGAAGGTTGTATTTTTCTAAATTGCTGAATATGCCCAACAGCAACAGCGCTGATGATTTCAGGAGGAGAAATTCCGGGTTTTTCGTTTAAGGCGCTTGGATGATGTTTTTTATTTGGCAAAATAATTTATTTGAAAAGTAAAAGTAGTGAAAACAAAAACAGTTTCAAAAAGCAACTGCCTTATGAAACTGTTTTATTTAAGAAAATATATAGAATTAATACGCTGCTGTAAAACGAACCTGATGATGTTTTGGGTTTTCAACTTCATCAGCAATAACGACTGCTAAATCTTCAACGGATAAAATGCTTCTTTGATTTTCATCAAAAACTGGATTTTCTAATCCCAGACGGTATTTACCAGTTCTTCCTGTAGTTATGCCTTGATGCATTTCAAACGCAGGACTAAAAAATGCCCAATCCAAATCTTTTTCCTCTTTAATGATGTTCAAATAATCTCTTGCTGCCGTGGCTGCTGCATGGTATTCTTTTGGGAAATCAGGGGTGTCAACTGCTTGAAGATTGGGAGCAACGTACAAACTTCCGCCGCCGCCAATTGTAATAAATCGTTTTACGCCCGATTTTTTCACAGCTTCTTGAATTGCTTTAGAACCCGCAATAAAATCATCATAAATGTTTGGATTTGCCCAGCCTGGATTGAAGGCATTGACAACCACATCATGATTTTCTACAGTTTTTGCTAATTCATCGACGTTAAAAACATCTGCTTTAACCCATTTAATATTTTTGTCATCTGTCGTTTTTGGATTTCTGACAATGGCTGTAATTTCATGATTACGACTGGCCAATTCATTTAAAATGTGTGAGCCTACAAATCCTGTGGCTCCGATAATTGCGATTTTCATAATAGTATATTTATTAAGTAATAAAAAATGTTACAGTTTTGTTTAAAAAAATGGTTTAAAATTGATTTGAAAAATCTTCCAATGAAATGCTGCTTAATTGTAGGCTGATTTTTTCATTGATTTTTCCATATAAATTTTCTAAATTTTTATTGATTTGTTTTCCAACAGGGCAATTCGGATTCGGTTCATTTTTTGAGAATCCAAAGCTAACAGTGTCAAAAGTCATTCTAAAAATAGTGTCTAATGAAATTTTTGCGGCCGATTTTAATAATTTCGTTCCTCCATTTTTGCCTTCTTTGCTTTCTACAATACTATTTTTTTTCAGGTTTGCTATTTCTTTTCTGACCAAAACAGGATGTAAGTTGATACTTCCCGCTATAAATTCAGAAGATAAGTATTCATCTGGGAATTTAGTGAGTAATGTAAGGATATGTATTGTTATTGCAAATTTACCTGAAATCATACTGTAATAAAATATATTGCAAATATACAATTAAAAATAGAATTACCAATTTTTTGTTTTTTAACATAATCAAAAAATCTAAATGAGGATTTTCTATTCCCCTGAATAAATTTAAATGGTATTTTTGTATCCAATTCGTAATTATGAATAACTTCATTCTAATCTTTGTTTTTTTATTCCTGGGCATTGTACTGCAAAATGTAAAAGCATTTCCTGTAGTAAATGTTTACAAGCTATTAAACAAGATTGTCATTTATATCTGTCTTCCAGCTTTGGCCTTGTACTATATTCCAAAAATAGAGTGGAGTACTGAATTGCTTTTGCCAATTGGTGTATCATGGATTGGGTTTGTCGTTTCGTATTTGTTTTTCAGTTTTTTAGGAAGCAAATTCGGATGGTCTAAAAAACTCATCGGATGTTTAATTATAACTGCCGGTTTAGGGAATACTTCCTTTTTAGGCTTCCCAATAATTGAAGCATTATATGGCGAAGAAGGTTTGAAAACGGCTATTTTAGTCGATCAACCTGGTTCTTTTGTCGTGCTTTCTACATTGGCAATTCTCGTGGCAACCGTATATTCGACCGGAAGCCCAAACGGTTTTCAAATTGCCAAAAAAATTCTTCTTTTCCCACCATTTATAACTTTTTTGGTAGCCTGTTTGATGAATGTTTTTAATGTTGATTTTCAGGATTACGTTCAGATTCTATTGCAAAAATTGGGAAGTAGTGTGACTCCGCTGGCTTTGCTTTCTGTTGGTTTGCAACTGCGTTTTGACAGGAAAAGTAAGCATTGGAAGTTTTTAGGACTGGGTCTTTTGTATAAATTAATAGTGACTCCGGCTCTCATTTACTTGTTGTATGTCGTAATTTTGCAACAGCATTCTAAAATTATTCAAGTTGCCATAATGGAGTCAGCGATGGCACCCATGATTACAGCTTGTATTTTAGCATCTACCCACGGTTTAAAGCCCCGTTTATGCAGCATGATGATTGGTTTTGGAATTCCATTATCGTTTATCACCTTGTTATTTTGGTATTTTGTGGTTCAGTTTGTTTAAATTTTCTGAAACGAATTTGGACCAATAGTTATTAATATCGTTTTATTTAAAAATATGAATTCATCTCTTGATAATGTATCAAAAATTGATACAACTCCTATTGCTCAGCAAACCGTTTACTCCGTATTATTTTCCATTGCATTCGCCCATTTATTGAATGATTTATTACAAGCCGTTATTCCGGCAGCCTATCCTATTTTAAAGGAAAATTTCAATTTAACTTTTACACAAATCGGGTTAATCACCTTGGCGTATCAATTGGCGGCTTCTATATTGCAACCTTTGGTTGGTTTGTATACGGACAAAAGACCAAAGCCTTTTTCTCAAATTTTTGGAATGCTGTTTACCTTATCCGGAATTGTGTTTTTATCGTATGCTTCCAGTTTTTCGATGATTATAATTTCGGTTGTTTTGGTTGGGATTGGTTCTTCCATTTTTCATCCTGAAGCTTCCCGAATCTCCTTTTTGGCATCTGGTGGAAAGCGTGGTTTGGCGCAATCCATTTTCCAGTTGGGAGGGAATGCCGGGACAGCAATCGGACCTTTATTAGTGGCATTAATTGTGGTTCCAAATTCACAATATTACATTATTTGGTTTGTGGTTGTTGCCATTATCGGATTGATTGTTTTGAGTAGAATCGCGCTGTGGTATCAAAACCATTTGAGTTTGAGAAGTACCAAGAAAGCAGTAATCGATTTGCCTAATTTGTCTCAAAAAACGATTGTAATCTCGGTGGGAATTTTGATGGTTTTGATATTTTCAAAATTCTTTTACATGGCAAGTATGTCCAGTTATTTTACGTTTTACTTAATCGAAAAATTTGGATTGTCGGTTCAGGAAGCGCAATTTCATTTGGTTTTGTTTTTAGCTTCTTGTGCAATCGGAACTTTAATTGGTGGGCCATTAGGCGATAAATTTGGAAGAAAATATGTGATTTGGTTTTCGGTTTTGGGAGCAGCACCTTTTACTTTATTGTTGCCGTATGTCGATTTGTTTTGGACAGGCGTTTTATCAGTCTTAATTGGAACCATAATCTCCTCTGCATTTCCCGCTATTTTGGTTTTTGCACAAGAATTATTGCCTAAAAAACTCGGAATGGTTTCCGGTCTTTTCTATGGTTTTGCCTTTGGAATGGGAGGTTTGGGTTCTGCTTTATTGGGAAATCTTGCAGATCACACCAGCATCACGTATGTGTATTATCTTTGTGCGTATTTGCCTTTGATAGGAATTATTGCACTCTTTTTGCCCAATTTAAAGAAGAAATAATACATTCTAAATTTATTTTCAGGAGCTATTTCCTGCTCTGCACTGTATCTTTTGTTTTTTAAAGAAAAAAACAAAAGGATGCCGTTGCGATCAGGGCTAGGGCATTTGGTTTCTTAATTGCATTATTTTTGAATTATTATTTTCTAAGTTTCATAAAAATTAGTAGAATTTTAAGATTAGTTTTCTCCTTATATTGCGTTTATTTCAATACCTTACAGTGTTACTAATCAATAAAATAAACAAGTATGGCAACATTACGATTAGGCGATATAGCTCCTGATTTTGAAGCAGAAACGTCACAAGGAAAAATAAAATTTCATGAATGGTTAGGAGATTCTTGGGGTGTTTTATTCTCCCATCCAGCTGATTTTACACCTGTTTGTACCACTGAGTTAGGAACAGTTGCCAATTATTATCCTGAATTTGAAAAACGAAATGTAAAAGTAATCGCATTGAGTGTTGATGGAGTGGATTCGCACATGGAGTGGATTAAAGACATCAATGAAACTCAAAATACAACAGTAAATTTCCCTATAATTGCTGATGAAGACAAGCATGTTGCTGAATTATATGATATGATTCATCCCAATGCAAATGAGAGTTTCACGGTTCGTTCCGTTTTTATAATTGGACCAGATAAGAAAATAAAATTGACCTTGACGTATCCTGCGTCAACCGGTAGAAATTTCGACGAATTATTGCGTGTAATTGATAGTTTACAATTGACTGCTAAATACAGCGTAGCAACGCCGGCAAACTGGAAAGATGGTGATAAGGTGGTAATTTCGACAGCGGTTAAGGATGAAGATATAGCTGCTAAATTTCCAAAAGGCTACGAAAGAGTAAAACCGTATTTAAGAATGACACCGCAGCCTAATAAATAGTGATTTTTTAGAAGATCTTACCAATCAAAAAGCAGAATGAATTTATTTTCACTCTGCTTTTTTTTAACATATAACACCAAACAGTAAGTCATTGAAATTTTTTAATGCAATTTAGAACTTCTTCAAATTTTCTCTTTACCTCTTAATCTCATTGTTGAAATTACTAATTGATTTAGTAATAAAAAAACTGAATAGTTACTTCTTATTGGTAATTAATAACCCGGAAATAATGATTCCCATGCTTATAATCTGTGTTAGTAAAATAGCTTGATTAAGAAAAAAATACGCCAGAATCCCACTGAATACGGGAATTAAATAATAAATTAATGCTGTTTTTGATGTGCCAATTAATCGAATGGCTTCGTTCCATAAATAAAAAGAAATTAAGGAAGCGCAGATGCCTACATAGGTGGTTACCATGACTGTTTTAGTGTTAAAAATCACTTTTTTATAATACATGTGTTCATACATGTAAAAAGGGAACAGTAAAATTGTACCAATTACAAAAACACTAAACAAAAATACTTTTGGGGTTAACTCATCTGGTTTTTTGCGTACTAAAATAGTGTAACAAGCAAAAAAGAAACAAGCCACAAGCATCAATAAATCCCCGATTGTGAAGCTGATATTGAGTAATGCTTGTAAGGAACCTTTGGAAATAAGGACTAAAACTCCTGTGATTATGGTTGCAATTCCCACTATTTTTATATTGGAAACTTTCTCTTTAAAAATAATCCTGGAGAGTACAACAATAAATAGCGGAATCGAAATCGCTATTAACGATAAGTTGACTGCGCTCGTTGTTCTTCCTGCAAAGTAAATCAGCGTATTAAAAATAGTGATGCCCAATACAGCCGTAAGCGTAAGATACCGGATGTGTTTCTTTACAATTTTGAAACTTTTATAAGTGCTTTTTATAGCAAACGGAGCCAAAACGATACAAGCAACAGTCCATCGCCAAAAAGCCAATCCAATAGGAGGAATATGACCTTTTATGCCACTGGCAATTACCATATTTACTGACCAAAGAAAGGTAGCTAATAAGGCAAATAAAACCCCTTTAGTCGTATTATTCATTAAATAAGACTGTTTATTTTGGCATATTGTAATAACATAATGGTCTTTGCATCCTGCATTTGACCAGATTCAATCATAGAATACGCCTCGTCAAAAGACATTTCCATCACATCTATATTTTCTTCTTCATGTTCCACTCCGCCACCGTCACTCACTTTCATGGATTCATCGTATTCGCCAACAAATAAGTATAAAATTTCGGTTACGGCACCGGGTGACATATAGGTTTCCATTACCTTTTTTACTTTAGAAATACGGTATCCTGTTTCTTCTTCAGTTTCTCGAATGATACATTGTTCTGGATTGTCTTGGTCCAGAAGTCCTGCGCAAACCTCAATCATCATTCCGGTTTCATTTCCGTTAAGGTACGTTGGCAAGCGAAACTGTCGCGTTAAAATAACTGTTTTTTGTTGTGTGTTGTATAATAAAATGGCAGCGCCGTTTCCTCGATCATAGACTTCTCTTTTTTGGGTAATCCAGGAGTCGTCTTTTTTCTGATAGTCAAAAGTTACTTTGTTTAAAATGTACCAATTATCAGAGAGCAATTCGGTTTTTTGTATTTTAATAGTTGGATTTTTCATTCGGTTGGATTGGTTTTTAAACTAAAAAAAACGCTCTGAATTTTCAGAGCGTTTAGTAATCTTATTTTAGAATAGTTTGCTTTCTGTCTGGACCTACAGAAACTATTTTGATAGGAACTTCCACTTCTTTTTCAATGAATTCAATGTATTCTTTCAACTCTGTCGGTAATTCATCATACGTTGTCATACCAGTTAAATCTTGTTTCCATCCTTTGAAATCCTGATAAACTGGAGTTACATTTTCTGGTTCGATGTTATAAGGGAAATGAGAAATTTTCTCTCCTTTATAATTGTATTCCGTACATACTTTTAAAGTTTCAAATCCTGAAAGTACATCACCTTTCATCATCATCAGTTGCGTTACACCATTAATCTGAACAGCATATTTAAGTGCTACTAAGTCTAACCAGCCACAACGTCTTTGTCTTCCGGTTACAGATCCAAATTCATTTCCTACACGTGCCATAGTTGCACCATCTTCGTCAAAAAGTTCAGTAGGGAATGGACCACTTCCTACGCGTGTTACGTAAGCTTTGAAAATTCCGTATACTTCCTTGATTTTATTTGGAGCAATTCCTAAACCGGTACAAGCACCAGCAGCGGTAGTATTAGATGAAGTTACAAATGGATAGGTTCCAAAATCAACGTCCAATAATGAACCTTGAGCACCTTCACATAATATTGATTTACCAGCTTTTTGAGCTTGGTGCAAATATTCTTCGCTATCTATAAAATCCAGTTTTTTTAATTCTTCAATGGATTCAAAAAATTCTTTTTCTAATTCTTCAAGATTGTATTGGATAGCAACATCGTAGAATTTAATCATTGCTTCATGCTTGTCAGCCAAAGCTCTGTAACGATCTGCAAAATCTTCTAATTCGATATCGCCTACACGAAGACCGTTTCTTCCGGTTTTGTCCATATACGTTGGACCAATTCCTTTTAATGTAGAACCTATTTTTGCTTTCCCTTTAGAAGCCTCAGAAGCAGCATCTAATAAACGGTGCGTTGGCAAAATTAAATGTGCTTTTCTTGAAATGATTAATTTGCTTTTGATGTCTAAATTAAATTTCTCAAGACCTTCGATTTCTTTTTGAAAAACTACAGGATCAATTACTACTCCGTTTCCAATGATGTTTACAGCCGTTTTATGAAAAATACCAGAAGGAATAGTTCTAAGAACATGTTTTATTCCGTCAAATTCCAAGGTATGTCCTGCATTTGGACCTCCTTGAAAACGAGCGATAATATCATAATTTGAAGTTAGAACATCAACAATTTTTCCTTTTCCTTCATCTCCCCATTGTAATCCTAGTAATAAATCTACGGTCATTCTATCTGTTATTTTGTAGTTAGTGATATTTTGAAGGGACAACTAGTCAGTTGTCCATACTATTTTTGTTTTTTTATTCCATATAAATATAAGGAATGGTTGGTAATCTCTATGTCGAATATTTCTTCGATTGTTTTTTTGATACTTTGAATTCTTGGATCACAAAACTCGATTACTTCACCAGTATCAGTCATTATAATATGATCGTGCTGTTTGTCAAAATATGATTTTTCATAATGTGCCTGATTTTGTCCAAATTGGTGTTTACGCACTAAAGCACAATCCAATAGCAATTCAATCGTATTGTAAAGAGTTGCTCTACTCACACGATAGTTTTTATTTTTCATTTTGATATAAAGATTCTCTACATCAAAATGTTCTTCGCTATCGTAAATTTCCTGAAGGATAGCATAACGTTCAGGAGTCTTGCGATGTCCTTTTTTTTCAAGATACATTGTAAAAACATTTTTTACAATTTCTTGGTTTTTGGTGTTATCTGTGGAAATGAGTGTCATATGCGGGCAAAGATAAATTTTTTAGTTTAAAGTATAAAGTTTCAGGTTTGTTTAGTTTCAAGTTTTTTAGTTTCAGGTTGAATAAACGGAGATTTGAAACTAAAAACTGGATTTTTTTCTATGTTTTATAAACCCTTGTTACTTTATCGATTCCGTCAATTTTTTTGATGTTATTGATCATTTTTTTCAAAATAGTATTGTTTTGAACAATTACGGCAACTTGACCATGAAAAATTCCTGCATCAGTACTCAAAGAAATACTCTGAATATTAACATGCATATTGTTTGAAATCACCTTTGTTAATTGGTTTGTAAGTCCTAAAACATCCATTCCGGTTATGTTTATGATGGCTTTGAATTCTTCTTGTGAAGAGTCAATCCATTTGGCGGTCATTATTCGGTAGGCATAATTAGATTGCATCCCAATGGCGTTTGGACAATCTTTTTTATGCACTTTTATTCCTTCGTTGATCGTTACAAATCCAAATACATCATCACCCGGAATCGGGTTGCAACAAGGCGATAATTTATAATCCAGTTTGTCATGTTCCTTTCCAAAAACAAGTAAATCATAGTTACTGCTTATGATTGGTTTATGAATGTCTTCATCAGCAGTGCTTGGCGAACGTTTCATTTTATTTTTGAAAAAATTAATGAAAGTATTGCTTTTTTGTGCTGCGTAGTCTTTGAGTTGCTGATTTTCAATAGCACCAATTCCCACTCTATAAAACAAATCTAAACTCGTTTTTAGTTTGAAAAAGTTAACCAATTCGTTAACCACTGATTCATTTAACGTTATTTTTAAATGTTTTAATTTTCGAGTAAGGAGTTCTTTTCCTTCCTCGCCAATTTTCTTGGTGTTTTCGTTTAAAACATTTTTTATCTTCGTTTTGGCTCTGGAAGTAGTTACATAATCCAGCCAGTTGGAAGTTGGTTTTTGATGTTGTGAGGTGATAACTTCAATTTGATCGCCACTTTTTAATTCGAAGTTCAAAGGAACTAATTTCCCATTGACACGAGTTCCTCTAGTTCTAATTCCTATTTCAGAGTGAATACTGAAAGCAAAATCAAGTGAAGTGGCACCTTTAGGCAATGATTTTATTTCTCCTTTTGGAGTAAATACAAAGATTTCTTTAGAATATAAATTCATTTTGAAATCTTCCACAAAATCTACTGCATTCGTTTCTGAACTTTCCAGGGCTTCTTTTAATAAGTTTAGCCAAACATCGAGACCGCTTTCTTCAGTAGCACCATTTTTATATTTGTAATGTGCAGCATATCCTTTTTCGGCAATTTCGTCCATGCGTTCGCTTCGAACCTGAACTTCGACCCAGCGGCCTTTTGGTCCCATAACGGTAATATGCAGCGCTTCGTAACCGGTAGATTTTGGTGACGAAATCCAGTCACGTAAACGACTTGGGCTTGGTCTATAATGATCTGTTACGATAGAATAGATCTTCCAGGCAATAAATTTTTCGTCATGAGGATTAGATTTGTAAACGATGCGCAACGCAAACTTATCATACACTTCGTCGAAGCTTACGTTTTGCGCTTTCATTTTTCGTCGAATTGAGTAGATAGATTTTGGACGACCTTTTATAATATACTCGACTCCTTCTTCATCCAAAGCTGTTTTTAGAACGGCTGTAATATCAGCAATGTAGGCATCTTGCTCTTCCTTGGTTTCTTTTATTTTGCTTACAATATCATTATAAACTGCTGGTTCCGTATATTTTAATCCTAAATCTTCCAGCTTTGTTTTTATGTTGTATAAACCCAATCGGTGCGCTAATGGAGCGTATATATACAAAGTCTCCGATGCAATTTTGGTTTGTTTGTCTTCCTGCATCGATTCCATAGTTTGCATATTGTGCAAACGATCGGCTAGTTTTATCAGAATTACTCGAACGTCATCATTCAGTGTAAGAATCATTTTTCGGAAATTCTCGGCTTGTAATGATGCATTCAAATCCTTTTGAACCAATGATATTTTGGTCAAACCTTCAACAAGTTGTGCTACTTTTGGATTAAACAAACGTTCGATGTCCGGAACCGTCATTAGCGTGTCTTCGACAACATCATGCAATAAAGCGGCGGCAATGGATGTGGCTCCCAAACCTATTTCCGAGGCAACAATTTTTGCCACAGCAATAGGATGAAAGATATAAGCTTCTCCTGATTTTCTTCGTTGATCTTTATGCGCATCTACTGAAACATCAAAAGCCTTACGAATAAGTTTTTTGCCTTCCGGAGTTAAGGTTTGGTAGCTTATGCGAAGTAATTCTTTGTATTCTTGAGCAATTGCTTTGTTTTCTTTTTCTAAATCTATTTCTGTCATAACGGCATGGTTCAATTCCTAAAAATAACAATAAGTAATGAAATAAACAAGAAGATTTTAGGATTTGAAAATAATAAAGGATCTATACTGGTTCATTATTGTCTAAAATGCGCATTGGCTTTTTGTTTTCATCCAATGCAACAAAAGTAAAATTCCCTGTTATGGCCTTTTCTCTATGATTGCTATACATTTGCTCGATATAGATTTCCACTTTCACATCTAAACTCGTGTTTCCTATTTTTGATACTTTTCCTATAAGTTCTACAATTGTTCCGGCAGGAATGGGCTTTTTAAAATCAATTCTGTCAGATGAAACGGTTACGCATCTTTTTCTGGTAAACCTGGTGGCTGCTATAAAAGCTACTTCATCCATCATCAACATGGCAGTTCCGCCAAATAAAGTATCGTAATGATTAGTTGTGCTTGGGAAAACGGTTTTGAAAATTCTGGTTTCAGCGTGTGCAATTTTTTCTTCTAAATTCATTTTTTGGATATAAAATAGTTTGTTGTTGTTTTAAAAATATAGTAGTCGACAGTAATTATTTGTTCACTCTCTTGAAATCTAAATCCTGAAAATCGTAACTGAAGTCGGTTAATTCTGAAATCGGTTTCATTTTGATTGCAATTGCTTTTCCGGCTGCATCATATTCAAAGAATAGATGAGCATCAGCATGAAAATAGGCATTGTTCCATTTTACGACTAAGTTTTTCTCTTTGTAGAAGAATAATTCTCCTGTAAGTCTTGGAGAACGCTTGGAGGCGAAAAACAATTTTCCTTTCTTTTCGCTAATTACAATTTCGCCAAACCATACGTCTTTGTATGTACCAACGTAATTGTTGAAGTCAATTTTGGTATTTATTTTTTTGTTTTCGGCAACCAATGCCCAAACTTCATCAGTTACTTTATCTGCAGAGTCTTCGCTGGCTTTTACTCTATTGCTATAAACGGTAACATAATCATCCGATTTGATTCCCAAGTAGGAGTCTTTTATAGTGTTGGATATCGCATAAAAAGCGGCACCTGATTGCTGGTTGGTCAAAACTATAATTCCTAAATTCAGTTCAGGAAGGAGGGTAACAAGAGTGACAATTCCTTCTAAGCTTCCAGAATGTCTCACTTGTTTGTATCCTTTTTCATCTGTTAAATACCAACCCAATCCATAGGAACGAAAATGAGTGTTGTAAGGTGGTTTTGTGGTCACAGGCATTATAGTTTGTGGAGTCCACATCTCATTATGTTCTTTTTCGGAGAATAATTGTTGGTTTTCGGCACCGTATTTCCCGTTGTTCAATTGCATAATCATCCATTTACTCATGTCATTGACACTGGAGTATATTCCTCCGGCGGGATCAAGTATCTGGTTTTTATATCTAGAGATTACTTTGAGTTTTCCATCAATAGGAACATGAGGTACAATGATATTTGTCGTGTCTTTCAATCGAACAAAAGAAGCGGCACTATTATTCATTTCTAAGGGTTTCATCATGCGTTGTTCTACAAAATCACACCAGCTCAAACCGCTTGCTACGCGAATTACTTCTCCGGCAACAATGTACAGTAAATTGTCATAATCGTATTGTGTTCTAAATGCCGAAACGGGTTTCAAATATTGTAAATTCTCAATAATATCTTTTGGTGTAAAATTGCTGCCTCCTGGCCACCACATTAAATCGCCTGCGCCAAGACCCAATCCGCTGCGGTGTGTCAATAAATCCCGAATCGTAAATTCATTCGTTACATACTCATTATACATTTTGAAATTAGGAAGGTTTTTAATCACTTTATCATCCCATTTTACTTTTCCTTCATCTACTAACATCGCCAATGCGGCGCTGGTAAATGCTTTACTGTTCGATGCTATTCCAAAAAGGGTATTTGCATCTACTTTTTCATTAGTTAAAATTGATTTTACACCATATCCTTTGGCATGAATAATCTTTCCGTCTTTCACGATGGCGACGGCAATTCCGGGAACATTGAATGTTTTTAGCGTACGATCTACTAATTCATCGACGTGAGTCGAACTGATTTGTGCGAAAGAAAGTGAGGTTGAAAGTAATGCTATTGCAACGAATAATTTGTTTTTCATAGTATTTATATTTTCTTTTTTTTGAAATCTGAAATCAAAAATCGTTAATCTGCTCCCGAAAGCTTTCGGGACTAAAATCCTCTCTGTCTTTTGGCTTCAAAAATCAAGATGGCGGCTGCAACCGAAACATTCATAGAATCGATCTCGCCTTGCATTGGAATAATAATATTTTGAGTCGCTTCCTTTCTCCATTCTTCAGTCAATCCTGTGGCTTCCGTCCCTACAATCAAAGCGGTTGGCGTGGTGTAATCTTGCGTGTGATAGGAAGTGGAGTTTTGTAAAGTCGCACAATAAAAATTGATTTTTCTTTCTTTCAAAAAGGCAATAATTTCTGATGTTGTTCCGGTTGCAATTTGATTGGTAAATAAACAACCTACGCTGGAACGCACAATATTTGGATTGTATAAATCGCTTTTTGGATTGGCAATAATTACCGCGTCGAGATTAGCAGCGTCTGCAGTACGAAGTAAAGCGCCGATATTTCCAGGCTTTTCCGGTGCTTCGGCAATAAGAATTAATGGATTTTCAGATAATTTTAAATCAGTTAATTGCAACGATTTGGTTTTGGCTACAGCCAAAATTCCTTCGGTGGTATCCCGATAGGCCAGTTTTTGATAGACTTCTTTATTGATTTCTATCAATTCTGCATTTTTAGATAATTGACGGACTTCGGCTTCGGAACAAATTTCAGGTAAAAATAACAGCGTTTCCATTTCATAACTTCCTTTGATGGCAATAGAAATTTCACGTTTTCCCTCAATTAAAAAGGTTCCGGATTGTTTACGAGCTTTTGCTTTTTCCTGCAATTGCACTAAAGATTTTATATATGGATTTTGTATCGAAGTGATTTGTTTCAAGAGGTACAACTATTTAATTTATAGGAAACAAAGATACACAGAGAAAATTCAGTTTTCTATATTTGGTTTCGAATATTTATCTACTGAAACAGGCGTGGATTAAATGTAGACAATATGAGTTGGTTACACGAGTATTTTCTTTAATTTTGCCTGAATTATATTCAATAGACAGCATTCTTACTTTATCCATTTTTAAATCCACAAAAACATCATGTTTTATTTATTAGACATCATCGGCACATTGGCTTTTGCTATGTCAGGCGCATTGACTGCAATGAATAAAAAGCTCGATCCTTTTGGTGTGTTTATCATTGCTTTTGTTACGGCTGTGGGTGGCGGAACGTTGCGTGATGTGATGATTGGTAGAACCCCCGTGGGATGGATGCGTGATTTGAATTATGTTTATGTAATTGTGATCGGATTTATTTTGGCCATTATTTTTCGAAAAAAATTCGACCGATTACGAACTTCGTTGTTTTTATTTGATACTATAGGATTAGGCGTTTTTACATTAATAGGTCTTGAAAAAGGAATTAATATAGGTCTTCATCCAGTCATTTGCGTAGCTTTAGGGACCATGACAGCTTGTTTTGGAGGTGTAATCCGTGATATTTTATGTACTGAAATCCCCGTTATTTTCAGAAGAGAAATTTATGCAACGATTTGTATTTTGGGTGGAATTGTTTTTTTTATTCTAAAAAAATTGAATTTAGATAATGATGTTTTATATCTAATAACTTCTTTGGTTATTATTACGGTACGCTTGATGGCAGTGAAATTCAAATGGTATTTATCACCTTTAGAGAATAAATAAAAAATGCTTAATTTCACGAAGTCTAAAATCAAATAGTGAAAAATTATTCCGTCAAACAATACCAGGAAAGCGATTATGCCAATTGGAATGCCTTTATAGGTCAAGCCAAAAACGCTACCTTTTTATTTCACCGTGATTTTATGGAATACCACAAAGATCGATTCGAGGATAATTCCTTGATTGTTTTTTATAAGGATAAATGGATTGGAGTTATACCAGCGAATAAAGTTGGGAATGAAATTTTTTCGCACCAGGGATTGACTTATGGTGGTTTAGTGTATAATGATAAGTCAAAATTGAGAACTATAATTACCGCTTTCAGGGCTGTTTTGTTGTTTCTAAATGACAATGAAATCGAGAAACTGCATCTGAAAACGATTCCATCTATTTATCATACTAAACCTGCCGAAGAAATTCAATATGCTTTGTTTTTGGCGGAAGCCCAATTAGTAAGAAGAGATAGTTTGTCTGTGATTGATTTGTCACAGAAAAATAGTTTTTCAAAAATTAGAAAAAGAGGTGTTCAAAAAGGAAAAGCAAGCGGATTAGTCATTAAAGAAGAAACTAATTTTGAATCTTTTTGGAATGAAATATTGATTCCAAACTTAGATGAAAGACACAGAGCAAAACCGATTCATTCTATTGCAGAAATGAATCTTTTGAAAAGCCTTTTTCCTAATAATATATGGCAGTTTAATGTGTATTATAACGATAAAATTGTCGCAGGAACTACTGTTTTCGAAAGTGAAATGGTTGCGCATTGTCAATACATTTCTAAATATGAAAAGGATGAGAATCTTGGAAGCTTAGATTTTTTATATCATTTTTTGATTACGGAAGCTTTTGCCAATAAACGATTTTTTGATTTTGGGATTTCTAATGAAGCGCAAGGAAAATTATTGAATGATGGATTGTCTTATTGGAAAGAAAGTTTCGGAGCCAGTACAATAGTCCATGATTTTTATAAAGTCAAAACGGCTAATTATGTTAAGCTAGATTCCTTTTTTACTAAATCAAAAAATATGCTGACCAAATGATTCCATTTCTTGATTTAAAAAAAATAAACGAACCCTATGAAACCGCTTTTCAGGAAAAATTGAAATCGGTTTTAGCTAATGGTTGGTATGTTTTAGGGAACGAAGTAAAGGAATTTGAAACCAGTTTTGCTAACTATTGCGGAACAGAATATTGCATCGGGACGGGAAATGGTTTTGACGCTTTAGTTTTGATTTTTAAAGGATATATTCAACTTGGGAAACTGCAAAAAGGGGATGAAGTTATTGTTCCTGCCAATACTTATATTGCGAGTATTCTGGCTATTTTACAAGCGGATTTAATTCCTGTTTTGGTCGAGCCAAAATTAGAAACCTACAACATCAATCCCGATTTAATTTCACAAAAGATTACTTTAAAAACCAAAGCGATTCTGGCAGTTCATCTTTATGGACAATTGGCAGAAATGGATGCGATACATGAAATTACCGTTGCCAATGATTTGCTGGTTATCGAAGATGCAGCTCAGGCTCACGGAGCAATCAGAAATCAAGAATCAGTAATCAAAAATCAAAAATCAAGCGTAGCGTATAGTTTTTATCCTGGAAAAAATTTAGGAGCCTTGGGCGATGGAGGAGCAGTTACCACAAATGATGCTGAATTAGCCAAAGTTATTCAATCACTTAGAAATTACGGTTCTGAAACGAAGTATTATAATGATTACATTGGAGTAAATTCAAGATTAGATGAATTGCAAGCGGCTTTCCTGAATGTGAAATTACCTAATTTAGATATTGAAAACGAACTGCGAAGAACAATTGCCAAACGCTATTTGTCTGAAATTAAAAACGATAAAATAATATTGCCAACTGTGTCATTTCGAGGAACAAAGCAATCTAATCATGTTTTTCATTTGTTTGTCATTCGAACACAAAACAGAATCGATTTACAAGACTATTTACATCAAAATGGTATTCAAACGGTAATACATTATCCCGTTCCGCCACACAAACAAAAAGCGTTATCATTATGGAATCATTTGTCTTTTCCAATTACCGAAAAGATACACAATGAAGTGTTGAGTTTGCCTATAAGCCCTGTTTTGACAATGGATGAGGTGAGTTTTATTGTTACAGTTTTAAATAAATATTAAATTGGAATTTATTAGAAAAATTTCCCAAACACTGCTGTTTAAGATTTCGTCTTTAAATAGTTTAAGCGTCATTTTAAAAATTGGAATTGGATTAATAACTTCAAAATTATTGGCTGTTTTTGTTGGTCCAAGCGGAATGGCTTTGGTCGGTAACTTGAGAAATTTTTTAACTTCTTTAGAAAGTATTTCGACTTTAGGTTTTCAAAACGGAATTATAAAATATGTTGCTGAAAACGAAAAAAATGAGAATGAGCTTAAAAAAATAATCACCACAGTTTTTATTAGTTTGGTATGTATTGCCACTGTTTTAAGTGGCATTTTATATTTTTTTGCGTCTTATTGGAACAGTCAAATATTTGGAAATAATTTTGAGTATGCTATTGTTTTCAAAGTACTGGCTTTAGCTTTGCCTTGGTACGCAATTTCTGTTTTTTTGTTGTCTGTACTTAATGGTCTAGGGCAATTCAAAGGAGTTATTTGGGTTAATATAATAGGAAGTGCCATTGGGTTATTAGTATCTGTCGGTATGATTTTGAATTATAAAACTCTAGGTGCGTTGCTGTCGTTAGTACTCTCTCCAGCTTTATTGTTTTTTGTGACATTTTATTACATAAACAAAGAAATCAATTTTTTTAAAACGATTCGGCTTCGTCAGTTTGATTATCAAGTGCTGAAAAATCTATCGTCTTATTCTTTAATGGCTTTGGTTTCAACAGTTTTAGGGCCTTTGGTTTATCTGTTAATCAGGAATCATGTTATCCAGAATGTTGGACTGGAACAAGCCGGTTTTTGGGAGACAATGACACGCATTTCGACGTATTATATGTTGTTTGTTACCACAATTTTGACTGTATATTTTTTGCCAAAATTGGCTGTCGCCAAAAACAATCAAGACACAAAACGTGTTTTTTGGAGTTATTTTAAAAGTATTTTACCCGTTTTCATAATTGTATTAACGGTGATTTATTTTTTGCGATTTTTTATCGTTAATCTACTTTTTACCCATGCATTTCTACCTGTAACAACTTTATTTTTTTGGCAGTTGGCAGGAGATGTTTTAAAAGTAGCTTCTTTGATTTTAGGGTATCAGTTTTTCGCAAAAAAATTAACTGTAGCATTTATAGTTTCAGAGTTGTTTTCACTTCTCGTTTTGTACTTTTCAAGTGTTTATTTAGTTAATTTATTTGGAATTCAGGGAGTTGTAATGGCTCAGGCTTTTGATAATTTTATTTATTTGTTGGTGTTGGTTGTTTATTTCAGGAAGAGTTTGTTTTAGTTTTTTAGATAAAAATGTAAGCTTTATTCCAAGTTTCTAAGTATTGATTAGCGATTTTTATATAATCATGTTCTTTCTCCACAAATGCTCTGGCACGTTTGCCAATTGCTGTAATCTCATTAGGATTTTCAATCAAAAATGACAATTCTTTTACTAAATAATCCACATTAGGCAAAGCGTTAATAGCTACTTTTTCGGATAAATTATAATGTTGTACAAACTCTTTTTCGGCACCAGTAAATACCACTTTTCCTTTTGCCATGGCTTCCAAGGCATTGTAGCCCTGATCGTCAGCATAGATTTGATCTAATACGATTTGTGCGGTATTGTATAAATTTATATAATCGTTATATGGGATGTTTTCGGTGATAATGACTGCTACTTTTTCAGCATATTTTTCCTGAATAATTTGCAATGTTTTTTCAAAATAAACAATCCCTTTTTTGATGTAACTAGAACGATTTATTCCCATAAAAATAACGATTTTATCATTAATTTTTTGTTCTTCAAATTCAATTTTTCGAGTGTTAACTGGATTTGGAATGAAATGAACCGAGTATCCCATTTTCTCCATCGGAATTTTATAATCTAAATCGGAGGCAATTAGGTTTTGACAGTTTTCGACCAACCAGTCAAAGGTTTTTCGATAGTTTTTTGTGGTGTACTTTAATGGATATTCAAAATGTTTTTTTAATGAATTATCTTCGAAATAGGGAGTCAGAATGCTGTAATCAGACTCTTTTTTGAGCAAATAATCAATAACTGTGGTTTCATCACCACAGATTAATAAGCTCCGATTTTTAATTTTTTTGAATACCTTTTTATAGAGTATTCGAGAGAAAAAAGGAAACGTTTCAATTGCATCCGAATTAATGAGCTGTACGTGATCAAAGTTCTTTAATTGTGGTAATAAAAGGAAAAAGCGAAGTCCTCTTTCTGCTTTCTCTAAATTGACACCCGTGAGTTTATAAAAGACATTTTTGATTTTTAGAGGCAACCAATACCCAGATAAAAAGGCGGAATGAAATGAATAATCAGTATCGAATTTTTTGAAATGATCTCCCGATGACAACAAAATTACTTCATGTCCCAGCGCTATCAATCCTTCTTTTAAAGAATTATGCAATCGACTGTATTCGCCAATCAAAAGTATTTTCATTTACAAAGCTGAATTATTTATATTTGTGTAAATATAATAACAAATTGATAAAAGAATTTAAAAAAGGAGATCTTGAAATAGTAATGGCTACGATGAATAGAGATTCTTTGGATTTTTTGATTCCTATCTTTCCTTTCTGTCATTTTTCAGAATTTTCAATTTTAATTATCAATCAAACCCTAGAGAATAAACTATTAGTTTCAGATTTTCCTTCCATTAGAGTTGTAAATTCATTTGAAAAAGGGTTATCGAAAAGCAGGAATTTAGGCTTGCAAAATGCAAAAGGGAAAATTATCTTAATAGCGGATGACGATGAAATTTTCAAGGAAGATTTTGAAAGCAGCATTCTTGAAGCCCACAACAATTATCCTGAGGCAGCCAGTATTTGTTTTGCAATAGAAGATTCTAATGGTTTCTTATTTAAAAAATATCCTTCTCAAACAAAATTGCAACTAAATAATCTAGATATTTTTAATATTTTATCCATTGAAATAAGTTTAAAAAAAACGGTATTAAATCAATTAAATAGTAAGTTTGATACTAATTTTGGCCTTGGAAGTCCATTCATGATGGGAGAAGAAGCTATTTTTTTGTCGGATTGGAAGAAGCAAAATAAAAGTATAATCATTGTACCTAAGCTTATAACAAGTCATCCGTCGATTTCAACAGATGATAAATTAAATTTTGAACAAAGATATTATATACAAGGTGCTTTCTTGACCAGAGTTTCAAATGATGGTTATTTTAAAGGGGTTTTTATGAAACTTTTTTTTGATATTAAACAAAACAAAATTAAAATAAACCAAGTTTTTGCAGCACTAAAAAGCGCAAACAAAGGAAAAGAAGCTTTTTTACAAATTACTAAATGAAAACAACTCTTAACGCCATACAATTGTTAAAAATCCCTGTTGTGGAAGATATGCGTGGGAATCTGGCATTTATTCAAGAGGATGTTTTGCCATTTGAATTTAAGCGGGTGTATTATCTTTTTGATGTGCCAAGCAATTCTTTTAGAGGCGGACATTCGCATATCAGTCAAAGCGTAGTGTTAATTGCTTTGAGCGGAAGTTTTGAAGTTGTTCTTAATGATGGAACTGAAAAAAAGTCATTTCTATTGAACAAACCCAATATTGGATTGTATATTCCAACGGGTATTTGGAGAGAATTGCAAAACTTTTCATCAGGAGCAGTTTGTTTAGTTTTGGCATCGGATGTTTTTGAAGAAGCCGATTATATTCGGGATTTTAATGCATTTTTGGATTCAAAAAAATGAAACTTTTATACATTGTTCCCAACATAAATAACGAAGGAGGTGTAGCTCGAGTACTTTCTGTAAAAGCCAATTATCTTGTTGAAAAATTAGGATATGAAGTTCATATTCTGACTCAAAACGAGGGATTTTTTCCTTTGTTTTATTCTTTTAATTCCAATATTATTTTTCACGATTTACTATTGAAAGGAAATGTCTTTCAGTTTTTTAATTCTTTTGCGAAAGGGTTAAAAAGTAAAATTAAAGCAATTCAACCCGATGTTATTGTTGTTTGTGATAATGGTCTAAAAGCATATTTGATTCCTTTTATTTTAAAAAATAAAGTTCCACTTATTTTAGAAATGCACAGCTCCAAGTTTATTGAAGAAAGAGAATTAAACAATGATTTTTTGACGAAAGTTAAATCTGGTTTTCTTCATTTTTTTAAAAAAATAGGAATAAAGAAATACGATCGATTTGTTGTTGTGACGAGCGAAAGCATTGCAGAATGGAAAATAAATAATGCAATTGTCATTCCAAATCCCTTGTGGTTTACTTTTGAAAAATCCAGTGCTTTAGTAAATAAAAAAGTCATTGCTGTTGGTCGGCATACGTATGAAAAAGGATTTGACAGAATGTTACAAATCTGGAAAAAAGCGGTTGCTAAACACCCGGACTGGATATTGGAAATTTATGGAAAATCATCTGAAAATATTAATTTACGATTGTTAGCTGAAAATCTGAGCGTTTCTGACAATGTTGTTTTTTATGAACCGGTTCAGGATATTGATAAAAAATATTTAGAAGCTTCATTTTATCTAATGACGTCTCGATTTGAAGGTTTTGGAATGGTTTTAATTGAGGCAATGGCTTCCGGATTGACTTGTGTTGCTTATGATTGTCCGTGTGGACCAAGAGGAATAATTTCTCAAAAAGAAGACGGTTTTTTGATTGAAAACGGCAACGAATCAGATTATGTAAAAGCAATAGAGACTTTAATCGAAAATGCGACAGTAAGAAGAGAAATGGGAAAAAAGGCAAAATTAGCCAGCGAAAAATACCATATCGATGCTATTATGGAAACTTGGAATCAATTATTTATTGGAATCAAAAAGAATTAATTTTTCTGATTTATCGAGCATAAATAGCCAACTCGAAACCAATTAAAAAGAAATAAATTAGGATTCTTTTCGGTCAAATTTTGTGATAGATATTTTTCCAAAACGGAATGCATTTTTGAAATAATAAAAGTGGATTTTGTTCTTTTTAAAAAATGATACAATTGAATCAGTCTTACAAATTCAATATCAATTTTTTCTTCTTCGTATAAGGAAATCAAATTTTCTAAAGACTCTTTGGTTTTATTCAGATAAACCAAATTGTTGTCAATGTCTCCATGTTTAACAGGGTTTTCTATATGATTTACTTTCGCTTGCAATACACTCAATTGATACGAAAGCTGGGTGTCATCATGACCATATTTCTTCCTGTTTGTGTCAAATTTCACTTTGTTGAAACAGTCTTTTTTAATTACGGTATTATTAAAAAGTAACGATTGATATGGTTTTTTCTTTCGGTTTGCTGCAGATTTGTCTTCAATAAATCTTCCGTATTTCCAACGTAGTTTTTGATTGTCAGAAGGACATTTTTCAGGATGTAACCTACCGCCATAAACAACATCAAAATCATGAAGATTTTCAATGTATTTTTTTATGTAATTGTCATGAATAATGATGGAGTCCCCGTCGATAAAAAGCAAATAATCAAATTTTGCTTGTTCGGCAAGGGAATTTCTATTTTCACGATGTGCCAGATTTTCTTTTAAGGAGACAAAACTGCAATTTGATAATGCGTTTACATTTTCATTACATGCATTCAAACTTGATTTTGAAGCGTCGTCTTGACATAGAATTTCAAAAGATATTCCGCAATCCATACATTGTTTATGCAGCTCTAGAACAAGAGGATAAACATTGTAATTGTATATTGGAACAAGAATGGAAAGCATTATGCCGTTCTCTGAACCACTTCAAAGATTTTTGCATCTTCACATTTCAATGTTTTTGAAGGGAATTTCATCAATAATGCATAATCGTGTGTTGCCATAATAATGGTTTTTCCGTTAGCATTGATGCTTTTTAATACTTCTAAAACTTCGGCACTGGTTTGTGGATCAAGGTTTCCTGTTGGTTCATCAGCAAGGATTAATTCGGGGTCGTTCAGTAAAGCTCTGGCAATGGCAACACGCTGTTGTTCGCCACCTGAAAGTTGATGCGGCATTTTATTGCCAAATTCTTTCATGCCTACTTTGTCTAAAACTTCATCAATTTTTCGTTGCATTTCGTCATTGTCAATCCAGCCTGTAGCTTTTAGAACAAATAACATATTGTCTTTTACGGTTCTGTCCGGTAGTAATTTGAAATCTTGAAAAACGATTCCAATCTTTCTTCTCAAAAACGGAATATCATCTTCTTTTAAAGTGGCTAAGTCAAAATCTACAATGTTTCCTTCTCCTTCTGTTAAAGGTAAATCAGCATATAAAGTTTTCATTAAACTACTTTTTCCAGAGCCTGTTTTTCCAATGATGTAAAGGAATTCACCGTGTTTTACCTCCAAGTTTACCTCTGTTAAAATAGATTTTCCTTCTTGATAAATATTTACATTTTTTAAAGACAGTACGGATTGTGACATAATTTGCATTTGTTTATTGGGTAAAAGTAAGAAGATAACGGTTCTATTCAAAATAAATTCTGTTGTATTAGACAGAATTACAAAAATTATAAATAATATGTCAAAGTAGCGGAGTTTAAAGGGATGAATAAAGTTAAATTCTACGGTGTTAAAAAAAATGTTCATAATAAAAGCCAATAACGATTCGTTATAGAGTTCAGAATATGATACATTTGAATTATTAAAATAAAACACCAATGCGTAAAATTTCTTGGCTCTTCTTTATCCCAATTTTTATTATAACGGCCACTATTTCGGCACAAAAATCAACCATTTACACGCACGATTCGAAAGATTTTAATAAAGCGGTTTCTTTATTTAAAGACGCGCAATATGCATCGGCGCAACTAATTTTTAATAAAGTAAAGGAAACGGCGACTACTGAAGAATTGAAATCAGATTGTGCGTATTATGCCGCTAATTGTGCCATTCGAACCAATCAAGCGAATGCTGATGCATTGATGGAGCAATTTGTTTCGGACTATCCTACGAGCGTAAAACAAAATCAAGCGTACATTGAGGTGGCACATTATCATTTTAACCAAGGGAATTATCCACAAGCGCTGCAATGGTTTGATAAAGTGGACGAAAGCAGTTTAAGCAGAAATGACCAAGATAAATTCAACTTCCAGAAAGGCTATAGTTTTTTTAATGCCAAAAAGAAAAAGGAGGCCACAGTCTATTTGAATAAAGTCGTTAACTCTGCCGAATATGGTTCTCAAGCCAAATATTATTTAGGTTTTATGGCATATGAAGGCGATGATTACAAGCAAGCTACAAAATATTTTGATGAAGTTTCAGGCGAAGAAAAGTACAAAGAAAAGCTTTCATATTATCAGGCTGATATGAATTTTAAGTTGGGTAATTTCCAAAAAGCTATTGATTTAGGACAGAAAGCAATGGCTAAATCAAGTCCTTTAGAAAAATCTGAACTGAATAAAATCATTGGCGAAAGCTACTTCAATTTGAAGCAATATGATAAAGCAATTCCATATTTAGTAGATTATAAAGGGAAAAAAGGAAGGTGGAATAATACGGATTTTTATCAATTGGGATATGCGTATTACAAACAAAAAGACTACGAAAACGCGATTTCTCAGTTTAATAAAATAATCGGAGGGAAAGATTTTGTAGCGCAAAATGCGTATTATCATTTGGGAGAAAGTTACCTCAATACTGATAAAAAACAACAAGCTTTGAATGCTTTCAAAAATGCTTCTGAAATGGAGTTTGATTTGGCCATCCAAGAAGATGCCAGTTTAAATTATGCCAAATTAAGTTATGAATTAGGGAATTCATATCAAAGTGTTCCGGCGGTTTTACAGGCTTTTTTGAAAAAATATCCGGATAATGCAAGCCGTTCAGTGGTTGAAAAATTACTGATAGATTCTTATATTTCTTCTAAAAACTACAAAGAAGCCTTAGTTTTATTGGAAAAAAATAAATCACCAGAAAATAAATTAGCCTACCAAAAAGTACTTTTTTATAGAGGTTTAGAATTATACACGGATGGAAATTATCCAGAAGCATTGAAAATGTTCACGAAATCCATAAGTGAACAAAAAGATGCTGTTTTTACTGCTCGTGCTACTTTCTGGCAAGGAGAAACGGAATATGTTTTGAATGATTTCAAAGGGGCGTTATTAAGTTTCAAGCAATTCATTGGTTCAAACCAAGCAGCAACAACACCAGAATTTAAAAATAGTAATTACAATATTGCTTACACGTATTTCAAATTGAAAGAATACGAGCAAGCGGGTAATTATTTCCAAAACCAAATAGAAAAAGCACCTTCGGATAAAGTACGTTTGAATGATTCGTATTTGCGTTTAGCGGATTGCCGTTTTGTAACTTCAAAATACGGTCCGGCTATGGATGCGTATATTAAAGTCATAGAATCCAAAAGTGAAGACGCGGATTATGCCTATTTTCAAAAAGCGATTTGCTACGGATTTATTGCTAAAAACGATAAGAAAATAGAGGAATTAAACGCTTTTTTACAATTGTATCCAAAATCAGAGTACAGAGACGATGCGCTTTTTGAACTTGCCAATGCCTATGTTGCCGAGAATAAAAATGACCTTGCCGTAAAAACGTATGACCGATTAAATACTGAATTTAAAAAAGGATCTTTCACTTCCAGATCTATTTTGCGTCAGGGATTAGTGTATTATAACACGGATAAAGACGATCAGGCATTGTTGAAATTTAAAAAAGTTGCTGCTGATTTCCCTAGAACTCCGGAGGCTTTAGAAGCTGTAGCCACCGCTCGATTGATTTATGTGGACAATGGGAGAGTAGATGAATATGCAACTTGGGTTCGTACATTGGATTTTGTTGCTGTAACAGATGCAGAATTGGATAATGACACGTATGAAGCTGCTGAAAAACAATTTCAACAAAATAATGCCAAGCAGGCTATTGCAGGATTTAATAGTTATGTAAGCCAATTTCCTCGAGGAATACATGCTTTGCAGGCTAATTATTACCTTGCTCAATTGTATTTTTCTGAAGGATCAGAGAGCAAATCGATTCCTAATTATGAGTATGTAGTTGCACAATCCAGAAGTGAATTCACAGAACAATCGTTATCAAGATTGGCTCAAATTTTTCTTAAAAACAAAGAGTATGAGAAAGCAATTCCGGTTTTATCCCGTTTAGAAAACGAAGCGGATCTTTCTCAGAATAAAACATTTGCACAATCGAACTTGATGAAATTGTATTACGATAAGAAAGATTATCCGAATTCAGGTATTTATGCCGAGAAGGTTTTGATGAATCCTAAAACGGATGATAAGGTAAAAAGTGATGCGCAAATAATCATTGCACGTGCGGCAATTGAAACGGGTGATGAAGCAAAAGCGAAAGTTGCTTACGCAAAATTAATGACGATTGCCAAAGGAGAATTAGCCGCCGAAGCCCTATATTATGACGCTTATTTTAAAAATAAAGATGAAAAATTTGAAGCTTCCAATACTGCAGTTCAAAAATTAGCGAAGAATTATTCCAGCTATAAATATTTTGGAGCCAAAGGATTAGTCTTAATGGCGAAAAACTTTTACGGATTGAAAGACAGTTACCAAGCAACCTATATTTTAGAAAATGTAATTCAAAATTTCACTGATTTTTCGGATGTAGTTTCTGATGCGCAAAAAGAATTGGATATTATAAAAGCGGAAGAATCCAAAACAAATTCATCGATTACCAAGTAAAGAAGTCTGGGAATTGGATTAAGAAAACAAGAAGAATCGGCATGAAATTTTTAAAATAATCGAAAGCCAAAAAACAAAGAGAATGAATCTATCTTTTTACATCGTTGATGTTTTTACAGAGAAAAAATATGCAGGCAATCAATTGGCTGTTTTTTTAGGAGCTGATGCCTTAAGTGACGAACAGATGCAAAAAATTGCCCGTGAAATCAACTTTGCGGAAAGTACCTTTATAACTAAGCTTGAACCAAAAATTAGTGTCGCGGAAATCAGAATTTTTACTCCAGAGCACGAAATGAAGTTTGCGGGACATCCAATCATAGGAACTTCTTGGGTTTTGATGAACAGAATATTTGAAAATCAACCCGAAAAGATTACGTTATCGGTTCCAATTGGCGAAATTCCAATTCATCAATCGGGAGATTTGGTTTGGTTGCAGGCTGCTCAACCCCAGTTTTTGGATACTTTTTCAGCAGAAGGTTTTTTATCCTTCAGTAATTTAAGCAGTGCTGATTTTGATGATGAATTTCCCATTCAGGAAGTAAGTACCGGAAGCGCCTTTGTAATTGTTCCTCTGAAAAATAAAAAAGCATTGGAGAATTTAATTCTTGACAAGGATAAAATGAACGAATGGTTGCATACACACTGTAAAACAAATCATAGGGCTTTGTATTTTTATTGTTTAGAAGATGCAAAACTAATTAGCAGAATGCTATGTATTGAAAACAATCAACTTATTGAAGATGCAGCAACGGGAAGTGCCAGTACTTGTTTACAGGCTTTTCTTTTAAAATATTATTCACCAGAAATTAAAATTGTCAATCATCAGGGAGATTTTATAAACAGAGCTTCCCAAATTTATTTTGATGGAAAATTAACTGAAAATCATTTTGTTATAAAAATCGGAGGAGAAACGCAATTCATTGCAAAAGGCGAATGGGAAGTATAAATTACAGGTTAAGAGTTATAAATAAAAAGTAAAAAAGAGACAAGAAATAAGTAAAGGTTAGTAATTAGACAATTTTGAAAAGTCTTGTTTCTTTCTTCTTTTATCAAAAAAAAAACAACAATAAAAATGAGAATCAATTTTCAAAATAAAATAATTATAAGTCTGTTACTTATTGTATTTCAATTTTCGTTTGCACAAAAGAAAGAGCAAATAGGCACAGAAACTGTAAATGTTGTAAAACCATATACGCCAAAAATTTCGGACGCTTTCAAAGTAAAAGAAATTCCTGAACTGGATGAGGAAGGAAATGCCAAAAAAGAAAAGATAAAATACACGATTTTCTCTTTTCCGGTAGCCTCAACTTTTACACCATCCAAAGGAAAAGCTGAAGGAGTAGAGAAAGAAAAACAAGCGCATTTGTTTAAAAATTACGCCACTTTTGGTGTGGGGAATTACGGAACCTTTATTGGGGAATTATTCGTAAATCATGATATTAATAATACGGATTATGTTGGCGGAATGTTTCGTCATCATTCGTCTGAGGGCGGAATCAAAAATGTAAAATTAGAGGATGGTTTTTATGATACATCGCTAGACTTGATGTATGGTTCCAATCAAAAAGACGTATCGTGGAATCTGGATTTAGGGTATCAAAACCAAATTTATAATTGGTACGGATTACCTGCTGATTTTGGCAGTACTTTGGCTCCTCAAGACAGAGTGACTTTGATTAACGGAATTAATCCTCAGCAAACCTACGGTACGATATCATTAGGCGGAAATGTAGCCTTTAACGAAAGTATTTTGAACAAAGCAAGTCTGAAATACAACCATTTTTCGGATGCTTCAGGATCTTCTGAAAATCGTTTTTATGCAAAACCGATTGTCGAATTTGATGTAATGGAAAGTGCTGTAAAAACAAATATAATTGTAGATTATGTTGGTGGTAGTTTCAAGAAAAATTATTCAAATACCAATACAGAGCGTATAAAATATGGTTTTACAAATTTTGGAGTTGTTCCTAGTTTTGTAATGCAGGAAGATGATTGGACGTTGAATATTGGGGCTGGTTTGTTTTACAGTTTGGACAATGAAAACAGCAATAATAAATTTTTAGTGTATCCGCAGTTCAATGCTTCTTACAAAGTTGTTGGCGATTTAATGATTTTCTATGCTGGAGCCGAAGGAAATTTAGAGCAAAACTCATATATGGATTTTGTCAATGAAAACCCGTTTTTATCGCCAACATTGAATATTGCGCCGACAGACAAGCAGTATGATGTTTTTGCCGGATTAAAAGGGAAACTAACTAACAATGTGAGTTATAATGTTAAAGCTTCGTATGTAAACGAAAGAAATAAAGCCTTGTTTAGAAGCAATGATTATAATGAAAATACGGGTAACGATGATTATGCGTATGGAAATTCCTTTCAAGTGGTGTATGACGATATGAAAACATTGCGTTTTTATGGAGAATTAAAAGCTAATTTTTCTGAAGATGTGTCTTTTGGAATCAACGGAACTTTCAGTAGTTATACCAATGATTTTCAGCAAGAAGCTTGGAATTTGCCAACAATAAAAATAAATTCAAATCTTGATTTTAATATAACGGAGAAATGGTTCGCTGGTGCAAATGTGTTTTACGTAGGCGAGCGAAAAGATTTTCAGGTGAATACTTTATTTCCTGCCAATGCTGCTCCTGTAACTTTAAAATCGTATTTTGATGTAAATGCAAATGTTGGATTCAAATACAGCGACCGATTGACTGCTTTTGCAAGAGCCAATAATATCACTAATAATGCCTACCAAAAATGGTTGAATTACCCAGTTCAGGGTTTTCAGGTGATTCTGGGAGTGAACTATAAATTTGATTTTTAAATCCCCACCCCAGCCCTCCCCGAAGGGGAGGGAGCCGAAACGCAAAACAATCTTCGCTTTTTTTATTAAAAAACTTTGTGACTTAGCGCCTTCGTGGCAAAATATTTATGACTTTTAAACAAAAAATACATACCCATTATCTGCAATTAGTTCAGGACAGAATCGATGTTTTCAAAGACATGATTGTCGCCCTTACTGAAGATTCGAAGAACGACGCCAAAGGCTCCGCAGGAGATAAACACGAAACTGCTTTGTCAATGATGCACATTGAGCAAGAGAAACTCAATCGTAAATTGAGAGAAGTGATGGATCAAAAAATAGTTCTGGATAAAATTGATGCCGCTACAATTGCTGAGACAATTATTGTGGGGAGTTTAGTAAAAGCAAACGGGATTTATTTATACCTGAGTGTGGCGCTTCCAAAAATTAGTATTGAAGGCATCAATATTATTGCATTATCACCGCAATCCCCTTTGGGAAATAAATTGATGGGAAATTCAAACGGATTTACTTTTGAGATTAATGGGACGAAGTATTTGATTGAAGAAATTAACTAATTTACAAATGGATTATTGGTATTTAATATGCAGTTTTTCTTGGTTTATATCAGCTTTTGCTTTTTATAAAATTCATAAACTTTGGCATAAGGACGTTACCGAAAAGGATAAACTTTATAAATTTCAAGTAAAAGCTGGAAACTTCAAACATTGGGTAGGGATTATAATGCTTATAATTATGGGAGTTGTTTATTTTTTCAAAGCAATAGGATAATTTCTTTAAAAAATCAGTCATAATCCGTGTTGCTTATCCGTCTCATCTGCGTTCCATTTTACAATCCTCGACTTCGATTCTGCTTTTACATCTTTTAAATTACAATTTAAATGTAAATCCCCTTTGGGAATAAATTGATGGGGAACAAAGTGGGATTTACTTTCGAAATCAATACTACAAAATACATTATCGAAGACATTTTATAAGCTTCTTCTTTCTAAATATTCGTTTATAATTCACCGTTGTTCGGGTTTCTTTTTTATATTAGCTCAACTAAACTGTTTATTATGAAACGAGTTACACTTCTTTTTGCTTTATTTTTATTGATTTCCTGTGATCAAAAAAATAAGATTTCGGTTGATACTATTATTACAGATGCAACTATTTACTCGGTCAATAACTCCTTTGAGACGGCTTCGGCTATGGCGATCGATAAGGGGGAAATTGTGGCTATTGGTACCAATGGTGAAATTGCCAAAAAATATGAATCTAAGAATACGATAGAAGCCGAAGGGAAATTCATTTATCCGGGCTTGATTGACGCGCATTGCCATTTTTATAGCTATGGATTAAGTCTGCAGGAAGCGGATTTACGCGGAACCAAAAGTATGGATGAAATAATTACACGTTTAAAGGCTTTTCAAAAAGATAAAAATCCAACATTTATTGTTGGGAATGGCTGGGATCAAAACGATTGGAAAGTAAAAAAGTATCCTACAAAAGCAGAATTAGATGCTGTGTTTCCTGACATTCCTGTGGTATTGAATAGAGTAGACGGGCATGCAATAATCGCTAACAGTAAAGCGTTGAAATTAGCGGGAATTACAAAAGACACGAAAGCTGTTGGCGGTCAGATTGAAATGGCTAATGGTGAACCAACTGGGGTTTTAATAGACAATCCGATGGAATTAGTCACTAAAATAATTCCGAAACCAACCCGTAAAATACAAATTGCCGCTTTGTTGGATGCCGAAAAAGTAATGTTTGATTACGGATTGACAACTGTAAATGATGCGGGATTAGATCCGGATATTATTCATTTAATAGATAGTTTGCAAAAAGCAAAAATTTTAAAGCTTAATGTATATGCTATGATTACGGCAAACCAAAAAAACATCGATTTATATCTAAAAAAAGGAATTTATAAAACGGATAATTTAAATGTGCGTTCTTTTAAAATGTATGGAGATGGCGCTTTGGGTTCCCGTGGCGCATGCCTACATAAACCATATTCTGACATGCCAGAACAATATGGTGCTTTGTTGTCTTCTGTTTCGGAATTAAAAGCGGTTGCAAAGCAAATAGCGGCTTCGAATTTTCAATTGAATTCGCATGCTATTGGCGATTCGGCAAATACAGTTATACTTAAAATATACGGCGAAGTTCTAGCAGGTACAAAAGACCGAAGATGGAAAATTGAGCACGCCCAAGTTTTGCGGGAACAAGATTTTGATTATTTCAAATTTGGGATAATTCCTTCGGTACAACCTACACATGCCACATCCGATATGTATTGGGCTGGTGATAGATTGGGGAAAAGAAGACTGAAAAATGCGTATGCTTATAAAAAATTACTTCAAAAAGCGAGGATGATAGCTTTAGGAACGGACTTTCCTGTAGAAGAAGTGAATCCGATGCTGACCTTTCATGCAGCCGTAGCCAGAAAAGACAGCAAGGGATATCCAAAAGATGGTTTTCAAATGGAAAATGCTTTAACCAGAGCTGAAACTTTAAGAGGGATGACCATCTGGGCTGCTTATTCTAATTTCGAAGAAAAAGAAAAAGGAAGTCTGGAAGTAGGTAAATGGGCTGATTTTGTAATGTACGATCAGGATTTAATGAAAGTGGAAGAAAATAAAATGGTAAAAATGAAACCAATAAACACCTATTTAAAAGGCAACAAAGTGAAATAAATGAATTGTCAGCCTTTGATAATTTACAAGTGTAATCGAATGTTTTAATTTTCGGGTGTTTGAATTACGTTTTTACTGTAAAAATCAATTTTTGATTTTAAATTATAACTAAATAGTGTGTTTGTGTTTTGTATTTGTAACTGGTATCGCATCTTTGCCTTATCAAAATAAACAAAACATTTAAAATATATAGTTATGTGCGGAATATTAGCCATTATAGGAAAAGGAAAAGATGAAGAGTTAGTAAAAACACTTTCAAAAAGAATGTCACACCGTGGCCCGGATGAAAGTGATTTACACGTAACAGAAAACGGACATATTTTAAGTCATGAACGTTTGTCTATCATCGATTTGCATTCAGGAAGACAGCCAATTCAAGGAACTTCAACTGCTTGGATGATTCATAATGGAGAAGTTTACAATCATCAGGAGTTAAGGGATGGTGTTTTGAAAGGACATACTTTTAGAACTAAATCCGATTCAGAAGTTATTGTGCATTTGTACGAAGAGTTTGGTTACGATTTTTGCAACATGTTGGATGGAGATTGGGCTTTTGTGGTAGTTGATGGTGATGATTTTATTGCCGGTAGAGACCCAATGGGAGTGAAGCCGTTGTATTATGGTTTGGATGAAAGAGGAAGAATTTATTTCTCCTCTGAAATGAAACCTATTGCAGATCAATGTAAAACATTCTCTACATTTCCTCCAGGACATTTTTATACTCAAAAAACAGGTTTTGTAAAATATTACAAACCGGAATACGAAGACTACTTAAAAGCGGATCAGGATTTAGACTTGGATTTAATCAGGGAAACTTTAACTGAAGCGACCCGTAAAAGATTAATGAGCGATGTGCCAATTGGAGTGTTGCTTTCAGGAGGATTGGATTCTTCATTGACATCAGCAATAGCCTCTAGATTATTGGCGGAAAGCGGTAAAAAATTACATTCGTTCTCTATTGGTTTAGATGCTGACGCTCCGGATGCAGCGGCAGCCAGAAAAGTGGCAGAGTATTTAGGAACAGAGCATCATGAAATCCACTTTACAATAGAAGAAGGGATTAAAATCTTGGATAAATTGATTTGGCATTTAGAAACCTATGATGTGACTTCAGTAAGAGCAAGTACGCCAATGTATTTCTTGTCTAAAGCAATTACTGATATGGGAATAAAAGTGGTGCTTTCCGGTGAAGGAGCCGATGAGATTTTTGGGGGGTATTTGTATTTTAGAAATGCACCTTCAACAGAGGATTTCCAAAAAGAAACCATCGAAAGAGTTCAAAAATTATTTACTGCCGATTTATTAAGAGCAGATAAATCGACTATGGCTCATGGATTAGAGGCTAGAGTTCCGTTTTTAGACAAAGCTTTCCTGGATATGGCAGTTCGTATCAAAGCAGAAGAAAAGATGCCTAAAACGTACGATGGAAAAGAAAAATATATTTTAAGAAAAGCATTTGATACCCCTGACAACCCTTATCTTCCTGCAGAGGTTTTATGGAGACAAAAAGAACAGTTTTCTGATGGAGTAGGATACAACTGGATCGATCAATTGATTGAGTATTGTTCTTCTCAAGTTACGGATGAACAATTAGCTGGAGCTGCAGTAGAGTTCCCATACAATGCGCCAACGACTAAAGAAGCGTACTTTTACAGATCTATATTTAATAAATATTATCCGCAAGTAAGTGCAGCGCAAACGGTTAGAAAGTGGATTCCGAAATGGCAAGAAAACCAAGATCCAAGCGGAAGAGCTAATGCGGCACACGTTCAGGCGGATACCGAAATTGCTAAAACTGGAGCAACGGTTTAAAAAAAAAATCAATTTCAATAGCAATAGCAATGGCAATGGCAATGACAAAAATCAATTTAAAAATAATAATAATTTCAAGGACAGATTAAATTTGAATTAGTTAGCAAATTTCCCGGAGCGACATTTTTAATGTTGTTTTTGGGATTTTGTTTTTTATGACAGTCCGTTTAATGCCAATGCATTTGATTTTGTCATTTCGACGAAGGAGAAATCTCATTAGTTGCTCTCGTTATGTGATTTGTTTCACCTGTTCACTTCGTTCGAGTCTCCTTCGTCGAAATGGCAAAACAGTTAAATTTTATTCATAAGATGTAGCTTGGTGCAAGTAATTGACAATCATATTAATTTAAATTTTCAAGACGGCATGTAAATGTTTGTTTTGAAAATTTGTTTTTTTTTATAACAGGTTTCGTTTTGGAATTTGTTGTTTTTATTGAAATTGATTTTTGTCATTGCCATTGATATTGCAATTGAAATTGATTTTTGCTATTGAAATTTCTAACAATATGTTAATAACTTAACTGCTTAAAAATTGATTTTAACGGTTATATAATTTGCGTTTTTATATATTTGCGTGTTAGACAAAAATTACATTTTTTTAGAATAAAATATATGAGCGAAGAAATCAAGAAGGACAATTATTCAGCGGATAGTATTCAGGCATTAGAAGGAATGGAGCACGTAAGAATGCGTCCGTCGATGTATATTGGAGATGTAGGTGTTCGAGGACTGCATCATTTAGTTTATGAGGTTGTAGATAACTCTATCGATGAGGCAATGGGAGGCCATTGTGATACCATAATAGTTGACATAAATGAAGATGGGTCTATTTCTGTTGAAGATAATGGACGTGGTATTCCAGTTGGAATTCATAAAAAAGAAGGAGTTTCGGCATTGGAGGTTGTAATGACCAAGATTGGAGCTGGAGGAAAATTTGATAAAGATTCATATAAAGTTTCTGGAGGACTTCACGGTGTTGGGGTTTCTGTAGTAAATGCTTTATCCAATCATTTGAGAGCTACCGTTCATAGTAGTGATGGAAAAGTATACGAGCAAGAGTACGAAAAAGGAAAAGCGTTGTATCCGGTTAAGCAAATTGGAGAAACATCTAAGAGAGGAACGATCGTTACTTTTTATCCGGATCCAAGCATATTTACGCAAACAATAGAGTATTCTTATGATACTTTGTCAGCACGTATGCGTGAATTGTCATACTTGAATAAAGGAATCACCATTACATTTACAGATAAAAGAGAATTAGATAAAGACGGAAATTTTGTTTCTGAAATCTTTCATTCTGATGAGGGTTTAAAAGAATACATTCGTTATTTAGATGGGAACCGTGAGCCAATTATTGCACACGTAATTTCTATGGATCATGAAAAAGGAGAAATTCCAGTTGAGGTTGCATTAATCTATAACACAAGCTACACAGAGAATATTTTCTCTTATGTAAATAATATCAATACACACGAAGGAGGAACGCACTTGCAAGGTTTTAGAACTGGTCTTACCAGATCTTTAAAGAAATATGCAGATGCTTCTGGAATGTTAGATAAACTGAAATTTGATATTTCAGGAGATGACTTCCGTGAAGGTCTTACGGCTATTATTTCGGTAAAAGTTGCTGAACCACAATTTGAGGGACAAACTAAAACTAAACTGGGGAACAGAGAAGTTGTTTCGCCGGTGAGTCAAGCGGTGAGTGAAATGATTGAGAATTATTTGGAAGAAAATCCAAATGATGCTCGTATCATTGTTCAAAAAGTAATTCTTGCAGCTCAGGCTCGTCATGCAGCCAAAAAAGCGCGTGAAATGGTACAGCGCAAAACCGTAATGGGTGGCGGTGGCTTGCCAGGGAAACTATCGGATTGTTCTGAGCAAGATCCTGCAAAATGTGAAGTGTATCTTGTCGAGGGAGATTCGGCAGGTGGAACTGCAAAACAAGGTCGTGACCGTGCGTTTCAAGCTATTTTGCCACTGCGTGGTAAGATTTTGAACGTAGAAAAAGCAATGCATCATAAAGTTTTTGAAAACGAAGAGATTCGAAATATATTTACGGCTCTTGGTGTTACAATTGGAACTGCCGAAGATAGTAAAGCGTTAAATATTGAAAAATTACGCTACCATAAAGTAATTATTATGTGTGATGCCGATGTCGATGGTAGTCACATTTCTACTTTAATCTTAACGTTCTTCTTTAGGTTCATGAAAGAATTAATCGAAGAAGGTCACGTATATATTGCCGCACCACCTTTGTATTTAGTTAAAAAAGGAAACAAGAAAGAATATGCTTGGAATGACGTGCAACGTGATCAAGCGAATGAAAGAATGGGCGGAAGCGCAGGAATTCAACGTTATAAAGGTCTTGGAGAGATGAACGCGGAGCAATTATGGGAAACCACAATGGATCCAAGTTTCAGAACGTTGCGTCAGGTAACTATTGACAGTTTGGCGGAAGCCGATAGAGTTTTCTCTATGTTAATGGGTGATGAGGTACCGCCAAGAAGAGAATTCATTGAGAAGAATGCAGTTTATGCAAATATTGATGCTTAGTTCATTTTAATTAAACCTTTATACAATGTTTAAACATCTTTTAAGCTATACAATAGAAGACATTTCGGAAATTATGAATATTCCAGTTATTCTTGAAATCGATAACTCAATTAATTCTAGAGAAATAGAGGGGGTTATTGTTGGCTATGGAGATGTTTCTAAATCTTCTACTCTTCCAATATTTATTAAATTTGAGGATTCTAAAGGCGAAATAAATAGCTTTAATTTATTTGATATTAAAAACATTAGAAAAGTTGATTGACTATTGAATAATTCTTAATGTCCTTCTATGAAAAATAAATCAATTTTAGTTTTTTTATTTCTTTTTTTAATTGGTATTATTGCTTGTAAAAAGAAATTTGATCCAGAAGAGTTTGAGTCAAAAAGGATAAATACTGCGGATAGTCTAGTTAGAATAGCATATAGCAAGTATGAATCTAAAGATTTCAATGGGGCTTATAGATTATGTAATGAAGCAATCTTAAGTTGCCCAGGATTTTCTAGAGCTACAGTGTTGATGGGTAAGATGAAATTAGAAGATGAAGAATATTCTAAAGCTATAGAGCTATTTACAATTGCAATAAATAATCAAGGGATTATGCAACATTACGAAGTTGAAGAGGTTTATCAAAAAAGAGCGTTTGCTAAAGAATCTCTAAATGACTATCGCGGAGCTTTAGCAGATTATAATATATTGACTGAATCATTTAATAGTAAATATGCGTATTATCACAGAGGCATTTTAAAATATAATTTCCTAGACGATGCAAATGGCGCTTGTTCAGATTGGAGTGTAGCAGGAGAAAAAGGTGATAATCGTGCCTATGATTTAATAGATAAATTTTGTAATAATTAAGAGATTTATAAATAACCGAATAAACAATTAACCACAGAAATTAACTAATAACCGAATAAATTTTAAAATATGAAAGTTACCATTGTAGGAGCAGGAAATGTAGGTGCGACCTGTGCAGATGTAATTTCTTATAGAGGAATTGCCAGCGAAGTAGTATTGTTAGATATCAGAGAGGGTTTTGCTGAAGGTAAAGCTTTGGATATTATGCAATGCGCTACCAATACGGGTTTTAATACCAAAGTATCAGGCGTTACCAATGATTATTCTAAAACCGCAGGAAGCGATGTAGTTGTTATTACATCAGGGATTCCTAGAAAACCAGGAATGACCCGTGAAGAGTTAATTGGTATCAACGCAGGAATTGTAAAATCGGTTGCTGAAAATGTATTGAAACATTCACCGGACACGATTATTGTTGTAGTTTCTAATCCTATGGATACCATGACTTATTTGGCGTTGAAATCTACAGGATTGCCAAAAAACAGAATTATTGGTATGGGAGGAGCGCTGGATAGTTCTCGTTTCAGAACCTATTTATCTTTGGCTTTGGATAAACCAGCCAATGATATATCAGCAATGGTGATAGGCGGACATGGAGATACTACTATGATTCCTTTAACAAGATTGGCTTCCTATAATGGAATTCCGGTTTCTCAATTTCTATCGGAAGAAGAATTGCAAAAAGTTGCTGCAGACACTATGGTAGGTGGAGCTACACTTACGGGACTTTTAGGAACGTCAGCTTGGTATGCTCCGGGAGCTTCAGTTGCTTTCTTGGTAGACAGTATTTTGAATGACCAAAAGAAAATGATTGCTTGTTCTGTATTTGTTGAAGGGGAATACGGTCAAAATGATATCTGTATTGGTGTTCCTTGTATTATTGGTAAAAATGGAGTGGAAGAAATTCTAGACATTAAACTAAATGATCAAGAAAAAGCCTTATTTGCTAAAAGTGCTGATGCTGTTAGACAAATGAATGATGCCTTAAAATCGATTTTAGCATAAAAAATTACATATATAATAAAGAAGACTGCACTTTTGCAGTCTTTTTCTTGAGATTAATTAATAAATAAATTGGTTAATCTTAACGTTAATTATATATTTGCTCGGTTTAAAAAAATGATGTAGTTCGAGATGTTCTTTTTTGAATTAAAAAAATCGATGTCAAGTCTTATTCTATAAGGTTTAAAGCAAAAATAAATAAATAAAAAATAATTAATTTTTAGTAATAATGCAGAATAAAGGACTTATTAAATTTTTCGCAATTCTATTTGCATTGGTAAGTATTTACCAACTTTCTTTCACTTTTGTCGCAAGCAAAGTAAAAAGTGATGCAAAATCTTTTGCAGGTGGAAATCCTGAAAAAGAAGTAAAATATTTGGATTCTATTGGTAAAGAGAAAGTATTTAATCTTGGGTTTACCGATTTTACGTTCAATGAAGTTAGTGACAAACAAATCAATAAAGGTCTTGACTTAGAAGGTGGTATCAATGTGATACTTCAAATATCTGTTAAAGACATTTTAAAAGGATTATCGAATAATTCTAAAAACCCAGTTTTCAATAAGTCTTTGGCGGATGCTACTGCAGATTTACAAGGGAATAAATCGTATTTAGATAAGTTTTTTGATGCTTTTGAAGCAAATTCAAAAGGAACTGTAAAATTAGCTTCTCCTGATATTTTCGCAAACAGAAGTTTGCAAGGTGAAGGTGGAGTAGATTTTCAAATGACAGATGCAGAAGTAAAAAAGGTTATCTCCAGAAAAGTAGATGAGTCTGTCGAAAGTGCTTTTGGAGTTTTAAGAAAACGTATCGACCAGTTTGGTGTAACGCAACCTAATATTCAAAAATTAGGAAATTCAGGTCAGATTCTTGTTGAACTTCCTGGCGCAAAAGATGTAGATCGTGCTAAAAAATTATTATCAAGCACAGCTCAATTGCAGTTTTGGGAAACGTACAAAATTGAAGAAATAGGTAACTTTTTAATGGCTGCTAATGAGTCATTGAAAAAAACTGAAATCAAAATTACTGAAGTAAAACCAGTTGTAAAAGATTCTTTAAGTGCTTTACTTACGGATACTAAAGATTCAACTGCTACTAAAAAAGGAGAAAATCCTTTATTTGATAAAATTATTGGTCAAGGTGGAGGTCCAGTTTTAGGACTTTTCTCCCCAAAAGATACTGCCGTAGTAAACGGATATTTGAAAAGAGCTGATATTAGAATTTTATTAGCAGGTGACCAACGTTATGCAAAATTTGTTTGGGGTAAACCAATGACAATAAAAGATGCTAAAGCAAAAGATATTGATGCTGTAGAATTATACGCTTTAAAAGGAAACAGAGACAATGTGCCTTCAATGAGTGGTGGTGTGGTTACAGATGCAAGCGATACATTTGACCAATCAGGTAAACCAGCTGTTTCTATGCAAATGAACGGTCAAGGTGCAAAAGCTTGGGAAGAATTAACGGGTAGAGCGTATACTCAAAAAAGCAATATCGCTATTGTTTTGGATGATGTGGTTTATTCTGCACCGGGAGTTTCTACTGGTCCAATTTCAGGTGGTAGATCTGAAATTTCAGGAGCTTTTGATATTACAGAAACTAAAGATTTAGCGAATGTGTTAAGAGCAGGGAAACTTCCTGCTGCTGCGGATATTGTTCAATCAGATGTGGTAGGGCCATCCTTAGGTCAAGAAGCAATTGATAATGGTACTAACTCCGCTTTGATAGGATTGCTTTTAGTATCACTTTGGATGATGATCTATTATGGTAAAGCAGGTTGGTATGCAAATCTTGCATTAGCGGTTAACTTACTTTTCTTGTTCGGAATTTTAGCAAGTCTTGGAGCAGTGTTAACATTGCCAGGTATTGCCGGTATCGTTTTAACAATGGGAACAGCTGTTGATGCGAATATCATTATTTACGAAAGAGCAAAAGAAGAATTGCGTGCTGGTAAAACGTTGGAAGAAGCTATTAAAACTTCATACAGTTGGAGAGGTGCGATGTCATCAATTACTGATGCTAACGTAACGCATATTTTAACGGGAGCTGTATTGTTTATTTTTGGTTCAGGACCAATTAAAGGTTTTGCTACTACATTATTGATTGGTATCGTAACTTCATTGTTTACCTCTATTTTTATTGCAAGAATCTTTATTGATTGGAATATAAGCAAAAAGAATAATTTGACATTTGTTACAAATTTCTCTAAGAATATGTTTAACAATTTCCATTTTGATTTCTTAGGTGTAAAAAAATGGACGTATTTATTCTCAAGTATAGTAGTTGTTATAAGTGTTATCTCTTTAGCAACAAACGGACTTGATGAAGGTGTGGATTTTGTTGGAGGAAGAACATTTCAAGTGCGTTTCGAAAAACCAATCGAAACTGAAACAGTAAAAGCTGAATTGACTAAAGTGTTTGGTAGTGCCGAAGCTAAAATAGTTGGTAAAGACAATCAATTAAAAATTACAACAAAATACAAAGTTCATGAGCCAGGAATTAAAGCTGATGAAGAAGTGAATAAATTGTTGTATGCTACTTTAAAACAGCATTTTTCAGCAGATATGACTTATGATAAATTTGTAAATTCTTATGATGGTAAAAAATTAGGAATTCTACAAGCTTCAAAAGTAGGTCCAACTGTAGCACAGGATATTAAAACTAATGCGTATTGGGCGGTACTTGGAGCGATGGCTATCGTGTTTTTATACTTGATGATCAGTTACAGAAAATGGCAATATAGTTTAGGAGCTATTGCAGCTATTGCACATGATGTTATTTTTGTATTAGGGATTTACTCATTATGCTATAAATTCATGCCTTTTGGTATGGAAATCGATCAGCATTTTATCGCTGCGATTCTAACGGTTATTGGGTATTCTATGAACGATACCGTAATTGTATTTGACAGGGTTCGTGAATTCTTGGCAGGTAAAACTAAAGGTTCTTTTGCTGAAATTGTAAATCAATCTATTAATACGACGATGTCAAGAACAATTAATACTTCATTGACAATGATTGTGGTATTGTTGATTATGTTTGTTTTTGGAGGTGAATCTATCAGAGGATTTATATTTGCTATGTTGGTGGGTATCATTGTAGGAACGTATTCTTCATTGTTTATTGCAACACCAGTGCTTGTAGATACGATCTCAAAAGAAGATAAAAATAGGGTTGAAAAACAACACCAAGAAAGTTAAAAAAATAGTTATATAATTTTTAAAAAGAGATCCAACGAAAGTTGGATCTCTTTTTTTTTAGTTCATAATTGTTAATTTGTTTTTTTATCACTAATTTAATGGTGTAATTCGAGAAACGTAATAGCTTTGAAAATAAAATTTTATGTGTAATAAAATATTTTTTATTTTAACGGTTGTCTTTAGTTCTATGACGTTTTATGCTCAAGATAAAACGAGTAAAATTGAATTGGGTTTTAATTATGGTTTTGGAAGTGAATTAAAGAATGACGATTATACGTACTCTAATAGTTATTATAAACTACACTTATATTATACACTAAAAAAAACTAAGCGTTTTAAATATGAGATTTTGTTGCAGCCGGAACTAAATTTTGCAACGCACCAACTTTTGAATCCCAATTTTGTGCAACCTGACGATCCCAATTACATTGAAAAGCGCGAAAGATATACCAAGTTAAAAGATATAAAAGAATATGTTTTGAATATTGGTTTTTTGATGAGAAAACCAATTTTTAAAAAGGCTAGTGTTTACGTTTTGGGAAGTGTTGGACCTATGATTATTGATACGGAGACAGAGCGATTATCAAAAGGTTTTGCTTTTTCTAACGTAGTAGCTTTAGGAATTACTTTTAAATTAAACAAAATTACAGTTGATGTAAGACCTAATTTTCGTCATGTATCTAATGCTGGATTACAAAGTTTAAATTCTGGGTATGATACTACAAATATTGATTTTGGTTTTTCATTTTCGTTATAGAATAATGACTCTTTTTTTTCTAGATCCTTTATAATCAGTTACTATCTCTAAAGATATATTAATTGAAACTTTATAGTATCAAAGTATAAAATTTATATATTTACTAAATATTTGTTAAAAACATACAGCTTTATTTTTAGATCAAATTAAAACCTACGAATAATGAAAAAGAATATACTTTTATTTGTCTTTGTTTGTTTTGTTAATTTATTACTTGGCTCTAGTATTTTTGGTCAAACTGCTCCGCCAACACCAAATCCGCAATTCCTGTATTATTGTTTAAATGAACCTGCTGTTCCTTTAGTGGCAACACCTTCTGGAGGAGGTACATTAAGATGGTATGCTGCAGCTACTGGAGGAACATTTTCTACCACTGCTCCAACTCCGCCAACAGCTACAGCAGCTACAGGAACTCCAGGATCGAGTCCTCTTACGTATTATGTAACTCAAGTAATTGGAGGAGTTGAGAGTACTCCTCGAACTGAAATATATGTTTATGTTAACCAAAAATTAGATTTATTTTGTCAAACAATAACACCGAATTCTATTAAATTTGATTTTGCAAATACAGGACAATCTAGTTTTACATATAGTTATACGGTTGATGGTGGGACACCAGTTACAGGAACACATACTGCTCCTTCTAATTTTACAGTTTTAGGTTTGAATGAAGGGCAAACAGTAGTGTTTACTCTTACAGCTGTAGGAGCAAAGACTTGTGTGACTCCTGAAACTACAAGTTGTAGAACAACATGTTCTCCAGCTAATATTAAAACACCTGATTTCCCTGCAATTGCTCCTTTTTGCTCAGGGTCTGTAACACCAATTTTAGCACCAACATCCCCAAATGGAATTACAGGAACTTGGTCACCTGTAATAATAAACAATACAACAAGCGGAAGTTATGTGTTTACTCCAAATCCAACTTTATTTCCATGTGCTACAACACAAACTTTGAATGTAACTGTTACACCATTGGTTACCCCGACTTTTACAGGTATTCCAGCTACTGTTTGTCAAAATGCGACAGCGCCAATCTTGCCAACAAGTTCATCAAACGCCACGCCAATAACCGGTACTTGGAGTCCTCCAGTTGTTAGTACAACTGTTTCGGGACCAACTCCTTATACTTTTACTCCTAATCCGGGACAATGTGTTTCAAGCCCTACAACAGTAGTAACGATTACCGTTAATCCCAATATAACGCCAACTTTTACACAGGTTCCGGCTATTTGTTCCGGTGCTGCACTTTCGGCTTTACCTACAACTTCAAATAATAGTTTTACAGGGACTTGGTCTCCGGCCTTAAATAATACGGCTACTACAACCTATACTTTTACTCCAACTGCTGGTCAATGTGCAACTACGGCTACAATGATCATTACAGTCACGCCAAATGCTACTCCGACATTTACTGTGGTTTCTCCAATTTGTACAGGAACACCCTTGGCTCCTTTGCCGACAATTTCTAATAATGGTTATACAGGAACATGGTCTCCGGCCTTAAATAATACGGCTACTACAACCTATACTTTTACGCCAACAGCGGGGCAATGTGCAACTACGGCTAATTTAACGATTACGGTGAATCCATTAAGAACGCCAACTTTTACTACTATTCCGGCAACTGTTTGTGAAAATGATCCAGTTCTGGTTTTGCCAACAAGTTCTTCGGATATTCCTGCAATAACGGGAGCATGGAGTCCGGCAACTGTTGATACGTCAGTTTTAGGACCAAATGACTATGTTTTTACGCCCAATCCGGGACAATGTGCGGCAACAATTACACAATCAATTACAGTTAGTTCATCCAATACGCTTGTTGACGTGAATTGGACAGTTACGGAAGCATTTGCCAAAAATCAAATAGTCACGATTAATGCCACGGCAGCTGGAGATTATTTGTATCAATTAGATGATGGGCCGTTTCAAGAAAGTCCAATCTTTGAAAATGTTTCTTTAGGGCCCCATTCCATTACAGTTCAAGACAAAAATGGATGTAGTCTTCCAATAACAAGAAATAATGTTTTAGTGGTTAATTATCCTAAATTTTTCACACCTAACAATGATGGATATAATGATACTTGGAACATTTTTGCTTTACAAGATCAATCCAGTTCTAAAATTCTAATATTTGATCGTTATGGCAAACTTTTAAAAGAAATTTTTCCAAATGGTTCGGGTTGGGATGGAACGTATATCGGACAGCCAATGCCGGCAAATGATTATTGGTTCAGTATTGAATACACGGAACAAGATATTCCCAAGAAATTCAAATCTCATTTTTCATTAAAAAGATAAAAACAAAAAAGCTTCCTGAATTGGGAAGCTTTTTTGTTTTATTAAGTAATATTATATTTTAATAGGCTTTTCTGCAGTAAAAATAAAATACAGTCCAATTAAAATAAAAGGAATGCTTAGCCATTGCCCCGTAGAAAATAATCCCAAAGCACTCTCAAAACCGCCTTGACTTTCCTTAACGGATTCCACTACAAAACGTACAGAAAATAACAGAACTAGAAACATACCGAATATATATCCTGTTTTATTTCGTTTTTCAGTTTTCCAATACAAGAAAAATAAAATTGCAAAAACAAAAATGTAGCAAAAAGCTTCGTACAATTGAGTAGGATGTCTTAGCGGTACCTGTTCGAGTAAAGATGCGAATTTAGGATCTGTTGCGATAGCAGTATAAGCATCTTTAGGATTGGCTATTTGTGTAGCGTTAACAGCATCCATTGGACTGAAATGATCTTTGATAAATTTTATTCCAAATGGTGATGTGGTCTCATAGCCTATAATTTCTGAATTTAAAAAATTGCCTAATCTCACAAAAATAGCGCCGCTAGCCACTGGAATTACCACTCGGTCTAAAATCCACATTTGGGGTCTTTTAAGTACATTTTTACTATAAAAATACATGGCAATTATAATAGAAATGGCCGCACCATGACTTGCTAAACCTTGATAACCGGTAAATTCAAAATTTGGTGAAAAGCGGAAAGGTAAAATGATTTCCAATAAATGATTGCGGTAATATTCCCAATCATAAAAGAAAACGTGTCCTAAACGTGCACCAATCAAAGTGGCAAGTACAGTCCAGATGAACAAAGAATCTAATTTATCTATGGATTCTCCTTCGCGTTCAAATATGTTTTTCATAATGTACCAGCCTAATCCAAAAGCGATTACAAACATTAAGCTGTAATATCTAATTACAAAAAAGCCTAAATCGATTCCTTCTGATGGATTCCAAACTATGTTTAAAGCGTGTGTCATTTAGTGTTAAATTTGTTTATTAGCCGTAAAAATAAAGATTTAAAGTAAAATTTCGTATTTAAAAAAAGTTAATGTTTGTGATTACACACTTTTTTGGGAACAGGATCATAACCAGTTTTTCCCCAAGGATGGCAACTTAAAATACGTTTCATTCCTAAAAAAACACCATAAAACAAACCATGAGTTTGTAATGCTTCAATCATATAGGAAGAACAAGTAGGTTCAAATCGACAAGCTGCAGGAGTAAAAGGGGAAATAGCAATTTGATAAAACCGAACCAATAGCAAAAATGGGTAAATAATTATTTTGGATAACATGACTTTAGTATTAGAATTTAAAACTTCACTTTTGTTAATCAAAATTATTTTACGGTATTAATCTGCAACTTGATATTATGAAACTAAATACTAAAAGTAGTTCCTTCTTTTCCATCTTTCAACTGAATTCCTAATGCAATCAATTGATCTCTGATTTGGTCTGATAATGTAAAATTCTTATTGTCGCGGGCTTGTTTTCTCATTTCAATAAGCATGTTTACCGTCCCTTCTAATTTGTCATTACTGTTATCAGAAACTTTTTCGTCTTCCAGTCCTAGAACATCAGAAACGAAACTATGCATTGCTTTTGCAAAAGATTTTAAATCTTCGGCATTCAAGGTTTCTTTTCCGTCTTTCAATAAATTGATAAATCGAACGCCTTCAAATAATTGTGCAATTAAAATTGGAGTGTTAAAATCATCATTCATCGCATCATAACATAATTGTTTCCATGCCTGAATATCAATCGTGCTTTTTGTGCCTGCAACAATATCTTTTAACGAATTCATGGCTTCCATCAATCGTTTGTATCCTTTTTCGGCAGCGACAATTGCATCATCAGAAAAATCAAGAATGCTTCTGTAATGTGCTTGTAACATGAAAAATCGGGCTACCGATGCTGAAAAGGCCTTGCTTAAAATGGTATTTTCTCCAGTCAATATTTCTCTTGGTAAAATATTATTACCAGTAGATTTTGCCATTTTTTTACCATTTAAAGTCAGCATGTTGGCATGCATCCAGTAATTAACAGGAGTTTGTCCGGTACATGCTTCATTTTGAGCAATTTCACATTCATGATGCGGGAATTTCAAATCCATTCCGCCTCCGTGAATATCAAAATGATTGCCTAAATATTTCGTACTCATTGCGGTACATTCAAGATGCCAGCCCGGAAATCCATCGCTCCATGGCGAAGGCCAACGCATAATGTGCTGTGGTTCGGCTTTTTTCCAAAGCGCAAAATCCTGTGAATTTCTCTTGTCACTTTGACCGTCAAGATCACGGGTGTTGGCAAGCATATCCTCAATATTTCTACCGCTTAGTCTACCGTAATGATTGGTTTCGTTGAACTTTACTACATCAAAATAAACCGATCCATTGGCTTCATAGCCAATTCCTTTGTCAATAATAGTCTTGATAATTTCAATTTGTTCAATGATATGCCCCGTAGCTGTAGGTTCTATACTTGGCGGTAAAAAATTAAATTCATTCAATATATCATGAAAATCTACCGTATAGCGCTGCACTACTTCCATGGGTTCCAGTTGCTCTAAACGTGCTTTTTTTGCAATTTTATCCTCACCTTCATCCACATCATCCACAATATGCCCCACATCAGTAATGTTTCGAACATAACGAACCTTGAAATCCAAATGCAAAAAATACCTGAAAATTACGTCAAAGGACATGAATGTTCGCACATTTCCAAGATGCACATTGCTATAAACCGTAGGTCCGCAAACGTACATTCCAACATTCCCTTCGTGAATAGGTGTGAAAATTTCTTTTTCTCCCGAAAGAGAATTGTATATTTTTAGATTTTGGCTACTGTATAATGGCATTTTGTGTTTTTTTATTTGTCATTGCGAGGAACGTGGCAATCAGGAGCTTATTCCTGCTTTACGTTACAATCTTTTTTCGTTTAAAAAAAAACGAATAAAAGGATTTTCACTACAATCAGGGCTAGGGCTTTATCGTTACTAATGAAGTTTATTTCTATTTTAGAACTTTGTTTCTAATTTAATATAATCCAAAAATTCTCTTTTAGTTTGAGCATCTTTAAATTTCCCGCCAAATTCTGAGGTTACGGTACTACTTTCAATATCGCCTATTCCTCTGGAATTTACACATAGATGTTTGGCATCAATAACGCAAGCGACATCTTCAGTGCCTAAAGCAATTTGTAATTCTTGAACAATTTGCATCGTTAAACGCTCTTGTACTTGGGGTCTTTTGGAATAATATTCTACAATTCTATTCATTTTAGAAAGTCCAATCACCCTTCCATTGGAAATATAAGCCACATGGGCTCTTCCTATAATTGGCAATAAATGATGTTCACAGGTAGAGTAAACGATAATGTTTTTTTCAACTAACATTTCGCCGTATTTGTAGTTATTGTCAAAAGTAGAAGCTTTTGGTTTTTTGGCAGGATTTAGACCTCCAAAAATTTCTTTTACAAACATTTTGGCAACACGATTGGGCGTACCTTTTAAGCTGTCATCTGTCAAGTCCATTCCAAGTGTAATCAGAATATTTTCGACATCTTTTTTTATTTTGTCTATTTTTATTTCATCTGTAATGTCAAAAGCATCCTTTCGTACTGGATTTTCTGCATTGGTACTAATATGATTGTTTCCTATTTCGTCTTGAAATTCTTCGTTGTTTATCATTAAAAGCTACTATTATTGTGGGTGTAAATATTTAAGCGGTAAAGATAAATAATAAAAATTAAAGAATTTCTATAGCGCTTACTATTTAAGACGACTTTAGGGTCACAAAAGCGTTGGTTTGTTCTAAACTGGTTGTAAAAACAAAGGCAGTAACTGTTACGTTACTGCCTTTTCATAAATTAGTTCTATTTTAGGATACCAAAATGGGAGTGTTTTTTTTATTTGGATTGAGTTGCATTATAAACTGGAATTGCCGCTTTCAAAATAGATACAGCAGTAATTAAATCTTCTTTCTTTAATACATAAGCAATTCGAACCTGATTTAATCCCATTCCCGGAGTCGAGTAGAAACCTGCTGCAGGCGCTACCATTACCGTTTCACCATTAAAATCATACGTTTCTAAAAGCCATTGTGCAAAAGCATCAGCATTGTCAACCGGCAGTTGTGCAATACAGTAGAAAGCACCTTTTGGTTTTGATACTATAACACCTTCAATTTTGTTCAACTCATTAATTAGCGTATCTCTTCGCTCTCTATATTCCGAAATCACTTCGTCAAAATAACTTTTTGGAGTATCCAAAGCTGCTTCACTTGCAATCTGTTCAATAGTAGGAGGACTCAATCTTGCTTGCGCAAATTTCATAGCGGTAGCCATGACTTCTTTGTTTTTAGAAACAATACATCCTATTCTCGCGCCACACATGCTGTATCTTTTGGAAACAGAATCAATCATAATAGCGTGTTCTTCAAGTCCTGGAACATTCATTACTGAATAATGGATGTCGCCATCGTACGTAAACTCACGATATACTTCGTCAGAAATCAAGAATAAATCATGTTTTTTGACCAAAGCAGCTAGTTGCATAATTTCTTCTTTCGAATATAAATATCCGGTTGGATTTCCTGGATTGCAAATAAGGATCGCTTTTGTTTTTGGAGTAATCAGTTTTTCAAAATCTTCAACTGCCGGTAAAGCAAAACCTGTTTCAATAGTTGAAATTACAGGAACAACAGTAACACCTGAAGCTGTTGAAAATCCATTGTAATTAGCATAAAATGGCTCTGGTATGATAATTTCATCACCCTGATCCATAGTACTTCCCATAGCAAACATAAGTGCTTCCGATCCACCGGTAGTGATTATGATATCCTCTATATTTACAGGAATCCCTTGGTTGGTATAATAAGCCGATAATTTTTTTCTGTAGCTTTCATTTCCTGCGGAATGACTGTATTCTAAAATAGTTAAATCAATATTTTTAACTGCATTCATGGCAACTTCAGGAGTTTTGATATCCGGTTGACCAATGTTCAAATGGTATACTTTATGTCCTTTTTTCTTAGCTATTTCTGAGTAGGGAACCAATTTTCGTATTGGTGATTCGGGCATCTGTTTCCCTTTGTTTGATATTTTTGGCATAGTCTTAATTATTGAGTTGCAAATTTGCAATTTTTTTTTCGAATTTATTATAATCAATATGCGTATATATTGTTAAATCTGCATTTTTGATATGATTTATTTACTATTTTTATGTAAAAGAATAACAATGAAAAAAACACTATTTTTATTTCTCATTTGCCTATTTGTTTCTGCTGTTTCTGCACAACAAGGATTTCATTTTGAAAAAGACGTTAATAAAGTCAGCGTACCTTTTAAATTGATCAATAATTTGGTTTTTGTACCTATTAAAGTGAATGGTATAGAGTTGAATTTTTTGTTAGATACCGGTGTTGCCGAAACCATATTGTTTAGTTTGGAAGATAAAAAAGAAGTTCGTTTTTTTAATGCCGAAAAAATATTATTAAAAGGGTTAGGAAGTCAAGCGGCTGTTGAAGGATTAAAATCTACAAATAATATTTTGGAATTTAGCAGTTTAAAGAATAGGAATCATATGCTTTATATTGTTTTAGATCCCGATTTTAATTTATCGTCTCATATAGGAATTCCAGTAAACGGGATTATTGGGTATCAGTTTTTTCGAAATAATTTAGTGGAAATTAATTACCAAAAAAAGAGAGTGATTGTTTACAAAGACACTGATAAAAACCGAACTAAAATTGAAAAAAAGTTTAATACTATTCCTATTACTATCGAGAAATTGAAGCCTTATCTAAAAAGTACGGTGTATCAGGATAATCGGAATGTTCCCGTTAAATTATTGATAGATATAGGCAATAGTGATGCAGTTTGGTTGTTTCAAGGCCGTTCTGAATCGATTAAAGTTCCATTGAAAAATTTCGATGATTTTTTGGGAAGAGGTTTTAGCGGCGACATAGAAGGTAAAAGAGGTAGAATTCAAAAATTCCAGATGGCAGATTTTGAATTTAATAATCCCGTAGTGGCTTTTCCAGACTCGATTTCGATTAGAAATGTCACCATAGTACCAGATCGAATGGGATCAGTAGGAGGTGAAATCATGAAGCGATTTACGGTTATATTCGATTACCAAAAACAACAAATGTATCTAAAAAAGAATAGTGATTATCAGGCTCCATTTAGCTATAATAAAAGTGGTGTAGAGGTACAACATAATGGATTGCAGTGGGTTCAGGAAACCGTTCGAATGGAAACTGTTCCCTTGAGCTCAAATTACTATGAGTCTGACGGGACTAAAGTTACGAATGAGTTTAAATATAAATTTCAATTAAAGCCTATTTATGAGGTTGCCAATGTTAGGAAAAATTCTCCAGCCGCCAACGCGGGATTGAAAAAAGGTGATATAATCCTTTTGATTAATAATAATCCAATCCATACACACTCATTGCAAGAAATTAATGCTCTTTTTAAGTCGGAAGAAGAAAAATGGATTACTTTGGAGGTGGAACGTAAAAGCGAAATCTTAAAATTCAGGTTTCAATTGTATGATATATTATAAATTAAAAACGCTTCTGGAAAGATTTATCCAAAAGCGTTTTTTTATTTATTTTTAATTCTGATATTAATTGGAAATAACTTCTCCTTTAATTTTTAGAGCAACCCTTCCGGCTTCATAGTTGACTGCATTTGATTCAACAGTTAGTGTTTTTCTGATAGGACCGGGAGCCATGTTGTATTTAACGGTTATTTTTCCTGTTTTTCCTGGCATGATTGGCTCGTCTGGTTTTGTAGGTACCGTGCATCCACAAGTAGATAGTACATTAGTAATAATTAATGGAGCATTACCTGTATTTGTAAAGATAAAATCACGAGAGCCATTTTCATTCTTGGTAACCTTTCCATAATCAATCGTGTTGTCTTTGGCAGCAAACTCAATTTTAGGTCCATTTTGAGCAAAACCGATACTACTGATTAACGCGAATGTGAATAAAGCTATTATTTTTTTCATTTTCTTGAATTTAAAATCATTTAGTAAATTTAGTTCCTTATTAATTAAGGTACAAATTTTTATTTCTCTTTTTATAGTGTACTTAATTATTTACTTTTGTCTCCAATTAGAATTACAAATATCAGACCAAAGTCTAAAAGGTTATTTGTTGATTTGGTTATTCGTTTAACTGAATCAACAAACAATTGAATTTAACGATTAAACGATCCACAATAAAATGACAATTCCTGCACAATTTGACGCTAAAACTATTGAGAATAAGTGGTATGACTACTGGATGAAGAACAATTATTTTCACTCAGAACCAGACCATAGAACACCATATACCATAGTAATTCCTCCGCCTAATGTCACCGGAGTTTTGCACATGGGACACATGTTGAACAACACTATTCAAGATGTATTAATTAGAAGAGCGCGGCTCAAAGGTTTCAATGCTTGTTGGGTTCCAGGAACTGATCACGCATCGATTGCTACCGAAGCCAAAGTAGTAGCCAAATTAAAAGCCGAAGGAATCAATAAAAATGATTTAACACGCGAAGAATTTTTGGCTCACGCTTGGGAATGGACTGATAAATACGGTGGTGTGATTCTGGATCAATTGAAAAAACTAGGCGCTTCCTGTGACTGGGAAAGAACCAAGTTTACGATGGATCCTGATATGTCAGCTTCTGTAATTCGTTCTTTTGTGGATTTATACAACAAAGGCTTGATTTATAGAGGATACCGCATGGTAAACTGGGATCCTGAAGCGAAAACTACTCTATCTGACGAAGAAGTAATTTACGAAGAACAACAAGGGAAATTATATTTCTTAAAATATAAAATCGAAGGAAGTGAAGACTTCCTGACGATTGCAACCACGCGTCCGGAAACTATTTTTGGAGATACGGCTATTTGTATTAATCCAAATGATGAACGTTTTGCTCATTTGAAAGGCAAAAAAGCAATTGTGCCAATTTGTGGAAGAGTAATTCCAATTATCGAAGATGAATATGTTGATATTGAATTTGGAACGGGATGTTTGAAAGTGACTCCGGCGCACGATATGAATGACAAAGCACTAGGGGAGAAGCATAATTTGGAGATTATTGATATTTTCAATGAAGATGCGACTTTAAATAGTTTTGGTTTACACTACCAAGGAAAAGATCGTTTTGTGGTTCGTGAGGCAATTGCCAAAGAGTTAGAAACTATTGGTGCATTAGCCAAAACAGAAACACACTTGAATAAAGTAGGAACTTCTGAAAGAACCAAAGCGGTTATCGAACCTCGTTTGTCAGATCAGTGGTTCTTGAAAATGGAAGATTTGGTAAAACCGGCTATTAAATCTGTTTTGGTTGATGGTGAAATTAAATTGCATCCAGCACGTTTTAATAATACGTATGCACATTGGTTAAATAACATTCGTGACTGGAATATTTCCCGTCAATTGTGGTGGGGACAACAAATTCCGGCTTATTTCTACGGCGACGGTAAAGAAGATTTTGTAGTTGCTGAATCTATCGAAGAAGCTTTAGAATTGGCAAAGACTAAAACTAACAACCAAAACCTAACCACCGAAAACCTAAAACAAGATGTAGATGCTCTTGATACTTGGTTCTCTTCTTGGCTGTGGCCAATGTCGGTTTTTGGAGGAATTATGGATCCGGAAAGTGAAGATTTTAAATACTATTATCCAACGAATGATTTAGTAACCGGACCGGATATTTTGTTTTTCTGGGTAGCTAGAATGATTATTGCGGGTTATGAATATACAGGCAAAAAACCATTTACGAATGTGTACTTGACTGGTTTGGTTCGTGACAAACAAAGACGTAAAATGTCTAAATCATTAGGAAATTCACCTGATCCTTTGGATTTGATTGAAAAATTTGGTGCCGATGGTGTTCGTGTTGGATTGCTTTTGAGTGCTTCTGCAGGGAACGACATCATGTTTGACGAAGAATTGTGTAACCAGGGAAAAGCGTTTACCAATAAAATTTGGAATGCGTTCAAACTAATAAAAGGTTGGGAAGTTTCGGATACTATTCCGCAGCCGGAATCTTCAAAAGTGGCAATTGAATGGTATGAAGCCAAATTGCAACAAACCCTTTTAGAAATTGAAGATAATTTTGAAAAATACAGGATTTCCGATGCTTTAATGGGAATTTACAAATTGGTTTGGGATGATTTCTGTTCTTGGTTTCTCGAAATGATAAAACCGGCATACCAACAGCCAATTGACAGCGTAACTTTGGCGAAAGCCATAGAAATGCTTGAAAATAACTTGAAATTATTGCATCCGTTTATGCCGTTCTTGACAGAGGAAATTTGGCAGATTCTTGCCGAAAGAACTCCTGAACAAGCTTTAATTGTTTCGACTTGGCCAGAAATGAAACCTTTTAATGCAGGTCTAATTGCTGATTTTGAAAATACAATTGAAGTGATTTCTGGGATAAGAACGATTCGTAAAGACAAAAATATTCCGTTTAAAGATACAATCGAATTGAAAGCGGTAAACAATGATAAAGCTTCAACGTATTTTGATTCAGTGGTGACTAAATTAGGAAACATCACTTCGTTAGAATATGTTTCGGATAAAGTGGATGGCGCTTTGTCTTTCCGTGTAAAATCGAATGAATATTTCATTCCAATTACTGGAAATATTAATGTAGAAGAGGAAATTGCAAAACTTACTGCAGAGTTAGTGTATACGCAAGGTTTCTTGAAATCTGTTCAAAACAAACTGGCAAATGAAAAATTTGTGGCGGGTGCGCCAAAGAAAGTTTTGGCAAACGAAAGACAAAAAGAAGCGGATGCTTTAGCAAAAATTGAAACCATTGAGCATAGTTTGGCTGGATTGAAATAAAATTTAGCTTATTTATAACATTCAAAATCCCATCTCATTTTATAACGTGATGGGATTTTTTTTGTTGAAAAATTGAATAAATAATTTCGTCTTTGGTAAAAGGGGAATACTTGCGATTTATTATAATTTGATAATATTTCATCGATAAACGTCAATTGTATTGTGATTTAAAGAGTATTTTCTCCTTTAAACGATTTTTGTGCATTTTCTGAAATATTGTTAATATGTTTGTCATAGAATTCTCAATCATTAGATTAGTATAGAAATGAAAAAAATATTTAGTCCAACATATAGACAACATTATTTTGAAGGATATTCAATTGGTTTGAATCCATTTCTGGAATTTAATTATGCAAAAAGGAATGAAGCTTTTATTGCTGGATTTGATTCAGGAAGATCGGATTATGAGAGGATGAACGGATGTATTAGTGATGGAATTCCACAATGTATTGTTACTAATAAAGTTTTGGAAGATTTTCTTTTGGCGGGTTTACTAGGCTTAAGTATCGATACAGATGGCTATACTTCACATCAGATGAATTTGATAACAAAATGGTATCAAAGTGGTGTAGAGAAATATGAGCCAAATCAAAGTATCTCTCTTTTTGAATTACTTGAAAAAAACGGAATTCAAATAAATTAAACTTTTTATACAATGTCTCGCAACTTCAATTAAGTTGGTTACAATTCACCAAATTTTCGGTTGGTTTATATATTGAACGGAACATAGTATAGCTGTATTTGAAAGTTTTAGGATAAAAAAAACTATCTCGTTGTAAGAATGAGATAGTTTTTTTCTTTAAACTTATTTTTCAATTATTCTATTTCTTCGATTTTAGGTATTTATCTAAGAAGAGTAATGTTGTTTTTGTTGTGGCAATTTGGTTTTCCTTTTTCTGAAAACCATGTCCTTCATCTGGATATACTACATATTGAACCGGCACTCCATTTTTCTTTACTCCAACTACAATTTCATCACTTTCTACAGGCAATACTCTTACATCATTGGCACCTTGGAAAACAAGTAATGGTTTGTTTATTTTATCGTAATTGTATAATGGTGATATTTTTTTCAATCGAATACTATCAGCAGTATAGGGATCTCCCATTTCATCATATAGCGCTTTACGGAATGATTCCCAATAAGGAGGAATACTTTTTAATGTTCTAGGCCAATTTGCAACACCAAATAAATCCACACCTACTTTAAATTCTTCAGGATGGAATGCTAATGCGCCTAAAACCATGCATCCGCCATAGCTTCCGCCATAAATACCAATAGCATTCGGATCAATATAATCCTGTTGTGTTAGCCACTTTTTGCCCCAAATACAGTCTTTTAAATCTCCGTTGCTGTGATCTTTATTATCCATTTTGTAAAATGTTTTTCCATAGCCACTACTACCACGATTGTTTACGGCCAAAACCGCATATCCTTTATTAACAAGATATTGTATGGTGTTTGAATATCCAATGCGACTTTGCCCGCCAGGTCCGCCGTGCACCCAGATTAATGCCGGAACTTTATTGTTTTTGGAAGCTTGCAAAGGTTTGTAATAAATGGCTGGAATTTCTTTGCCATCAAAAGACTTGAAACGAATCACTTCGGCTTTTACAAGGTCATTCTGATTAATTTTTTTGCTCAGAGTGGAGGTCAGTTGTTTTAGTTTTTTGGAAGGGATATCATAAAGATATAAGTTTGGCGAGCTGGTACTGCTCCCTACTGTCAGTAATAATTTATTTTCACTATTGGAAATGATTACATTTATTACATCACCATCATCAAAGTCTGGTAGCTTTAGCGGTTTTCCGGTAGCATGTTCAAAAAGTAGTACTTTATTTTTTCCATCATTGTTCACAAAAATAATACGATATTTTTCCTTTTCACTTAAAGACATATACATTACATCCCATTTATCTTCAAATATTTTTTCTGATTTTCCAGTATTGATATTGTATTTGATTAGCGAACTGAATTCTTTATCTTCATTACTGGTATAATAAAAAATGCTGTCATTTTTTTCAAAAGCCATCGGACTCCAATTTGCTTCTTTATCGCTACTGAGACGTTTGGTTGTTTTGGTCTTACTATCGTATAAATACATTTCGTTTTTATCCGTAGTGATTTCTTTGGTAAGTGCTATATAGCGTTCCGTTTTACTAATTACTGACGGGGTTAAACCGGATTCATTTTGGTACAAAATCGTTGGTTTCCAGGTTAGAGAGTCTAATTTTAAAATATCAAAATACTTTACATCTCGCTTGTTACTATTTATGTACATGCTTTTCTTGTCATGGCTCCAGCCAATAAAGCTATTGGCACTATTTGCCCAAGGAGTGATGTCTTTTGGATTATTACTTTTACGATCCATTAGAAATAAATGAGAATTCTCATTTCCTCCTTCATCTGCCGAATAAATAAATTTAGAACTTCCAGGTAAATAATCTACAGTATAAATACTTTCTTTAGTAGATTTTGTCAATGCTATAGCAGTAGTATCAGCGATAGATAACTCATACGCATTGTAGATTCCTGTAGTGTTATTGTTTATTAGGACTTTAGTTTCATCGTCATTAAACCCTGATGCACTTATCGATTTGGTATTGTAAAAATCTTCTAAGTCATACTGTTCAGGCAAACGTGCTTCCTCCTTTTTTTTTCCATCTTTACATGATGAAAGTATTATGATTAATAAAGTCCCAAATAAAATAGATGTTTTTTTCATAATTTAAATTTTGTTAAGTCATTATATATCAATTGTTACTATCAAATATATGAAAAAAATAATAGTTTGGTAAAAAACAGAAAACCCCGTCTATTTCTAAACGAGGTTTTTGAATGTTATGTCTTAAATTTGAATTTTAACCCAGAAAAAACAAGAAAATCAACGGAAATAAAATTCCTGCCAGAGCGAGTTTCCAACCGCGTTCTTTGAAACTGAACTTTCCTGCTTTTACCATAATAGTTCCTGTCAGTGCAATAATAATTAAACTCAGTGCAAAAATATCAGAATAATAAATCCAAAAATTAGAAGTGCTTTTATGCAATTTCATCGTTTGGCTGATGATTGGTGTTTTTATAAAAGATACAATTTCTCCTTTTCCAGTTTTCATATCAATTTCGACATCGTGTTTTTCAAAAGAAATTTTAAAGACTTCTTTCTTTACATTATGGCGTCTGAACTTGTCATCAATACCCAATTGTTTTCCTAAATCTTCCGCAAATTTTTCATTGATTTCACTTTCTGCAGGAAGCTTTACTTCAATAACTTTAGTCTCGGTAGTGTATTTATCAGGATGCCAATATTCTCTGTGGTTCATCATAAGCCCTGATAAAGCAAAGGAAACGATGAGTCCAATATAGAAGTAACCTAAATCTCTATGTAAATTTCTGAAAGTCTTTTTTTTCATTGTATATGCTGGTTTTGCGTTTGCAAAAATAATCTATTTGGGTATAAAAATTCAAAAACTTTTTTCTGTTTTTCGATAACTGATTCAGTCAGAAAAAAGTTTTTGAATGTGTTTGCCCTGATCGTCTTAGAACTTGTATTTTAATGATGTCATTACCATACGCGGAGCGATTGGGTTTACACTGTAATTTTCGTGTACTGTATAGTTCAGCTCATTAGTAATATTTGATAATCTACATAAGATAGAAAATTGTTTCCAGTTGTAACCTGCAGACACATCAATTGTGGTGTATCCTTCTAAAGGAATTTCTCTGTCTCTGATGGTAGTAACTGGTGGAGTTCCTGTAATTTGAATGTCATTATTCCAACCACCAACTCTTTTTCCAATATAGTTTCCGATTGCTCCAAAAGAAACACCTTTTAGGATGCCAGAAGGCAATGTGTAGAAAAAGCTTAAATTAGCGGTGTTTGCTGGTGTTCTTGCTAAACGGTCTCCTTCTATAAAACTTCCGTGTAATCCTGAAGTTTTAGTGTAGCGCATATCGTTATAACTGTAACCGGCTATGATATTCAAACCTTCAGTAGGTTTTGCAGTGATGTCAATTTCTATTCCTTTGCTTTTAGTTGCTCCGCTCAAAACTTTTACAGTAGAATCTGTATTTTGTGTAACTCCATCTGCTTTAAATCCGGCTGTTTGAGCTAAATTGCTATTTGAAATTTGATATAAAGTTACATTGGTACTCAAAACTCCTCTCCAGAAATCTTTTTTAACTCCAACTTCATATTGGTCTATGATTGAAGGTTCAATTGCTTTTAAGTCAACTGTTGTTCCAGTATTTGGTGTAAATGAGTTTGAGTAGCTGGCAAACAATGACATGTCTTTGGTTGGTTGAAATACAAGTCCTAGTTTTGGAGTAAAAGCTTGATCTTTACGTTTTGGAGCTTCTGTAACTGTATTTTTAACTAAGTCGTAAGTGTCCACTTGTGTTTCTTGCCAAGACCAACGAATTCCTGCCAAGACTTTAAATTTTTCGGTAATCGAAATTAAATCTTGTGCGTAGATTCCAAAACGGTTCGTGTCTGCTTTTACTATTTTGGTAGCATTAGCATTTGGGATAGCTCCACCTTGATTAAAATTGTCGAAATCAAAAATGTTACCGCTGCCATAAGTTGGTGTGCCAAATGTAAAAGTATAAGCTTCTGTAAATGAGTTTTCCATATCAACACCTGTAAATAGTTGGTGTTTTATTTTTCCTGTCGAGAAATTTCCTTGTAAGCTTAATTGTTCTCCAATTATTTGTTCCAGGTTTTTATTTTGTCCCAATGGTCTTTTCCAGTCACCGTTTGCTGCAGGCTGAATACGTTCCGTTCCTTTTGAAGTTCTGTTGTAATCTTGAAAAGAAGTATTGAAATTTAGTTTCCAATTGGTGTTCAAATCATGTTTTACTGATGCAGAAACAGTAGCTTGTTTTGTTTGACCATTAGACCAAGTTGCGCCTAAATAGGTGCTTCGAGGAAGGTCTACAATTTCTTTTCCGATGATTCCAGTCCCAAAATCAGGTGTCCAGTCATCGTGCAAGTAATCTCCTTGTAATGTGATTTCTGTTTTTTTGCTTACTTTGAAAAGAAAAGAGGGGTTAATATAGTAACGCTCTTTTGTTACGTTATCTCTGAAGCTTTCCGAGTTTTCATAAGAACCTGTAAATCGGTAAGCGATAATATCATTCAATGGACCGTAAATGTCAATTGACGGTTTGTAAAAAGAATAACTTCCCATTTGCATGGATAGTTCTCCTCCTTTTGTGAAAGAGGGTGATTTTGTCACCATATTCAATATTCCGCCAGGCGCTACATTTCCGAATAATAAAGCGGCACTACCTTTTAATACTTCTACTTTTTCTAAAGATGAAACTTCTGGGATAGAACCACTGCTAAAACGAAATCCATTTTTAAACATATTATTGGCTGACATGTCGTATCCTCTTGAGAAGAAAGATTCTTGCGCTCCACCACGTGCTGAACTAACGTAAACACCATTTACATTTTTTATAACATCGCTTAGTCTGATTGCTTGTTGTTGACCAATGATTTCAGCACCAATTACTTGTATGCTTTGCGGAGTGTCCATCGGTTTTAAACCAGAACGTAAGGCAGATACGGGTGCTTTTTGATGATTAGAAGTGATGATTACTTCTTTAAGAGTCCCTCCTTTTTTATTTTTTATGGTGTCAGAAACAGTGTCGAAAGCTTCAATAGCGTTTGTGTTTTCTGTATCATTTGCTGCTGTTTGTGCAAAGCCAGCCAGGCTACATAAAAAGGTTAACGAAAGCGGTAAAATATATTTCATGATTGTTTATTTGGAATAATTAAAAATAACGATGCAAATATAGAATCCAATTTTGGTTTAACAAAACTTATTTAGATTAAATATGAATAGTAATTTAAAAATATTTTTTACGCAGTTGAAATACAGTATTTTAACACCATAAAAAAACCTTGCTTATTTAGAGCAAGGTTTTGGTTTAAGGTCGATATGTTAAATTTTCGGCTTTGATTTTCTGTTTCGTCCCCACCAAATATAGAATCCGGATATTGGAAGACTCGCAATAAGTAAGCTGGTCAGAAATGCAAATATTTTGCCTGGCAAACCTAATATGGCTCCTGTGTGAATGTCATAATTCATTTTAATCAGGTTATCGGCAATTTTGGCATCTTTCTGTCTGCCCCATAAATGAGAAACGTTCATTTCTTTTAAGCTGTATTGATCAAAATAACGGTAATCTATTTTCCAATAGGTTCCTTTGTCTAAATTAGCATTGGCGGCTATTGGTGAAGCAACTGTTTCTGGCGGATGTATTTCTATGGATTCCGCTTGAGGATATTCTTTTTGCATTTTATGCCAGATTTTATCCAATGGGTTTGCGATTGCATTAGTTGTTGTATTTATTTTCGAAAGCGGTTCTTCATATAACAATGATTTTTCACCACCGGACACTTTATAATAGGAATACGCAAACCATTGAAATCCCCATACTAAACCCGTAATGGCAAAAATAATTCCGATTATAAGCATATAAAAACCTGTGATATTATGTAAATCGTAATTTTTTCTTTTCCACTTCGTGCCATTTTTCCATTTGAACCAAAAGCGCTGTTTTGCCGCATTTTTATTTTTGGGATACCAAAGAATCAATCCCGAGACTAATAATACAAGAAAAATTAAGGTGGCTACGGAAACTACGACTTGACCAATTTCATGGGGAAGCCATAAGTTAAAATGTCCGTCTAGTATAAAAGGAAAGAACCCTTCCTCATTGTTTACCGTTTTCAAAACTTTTCCTGTATAAGGATTTATAAAGATCGTATAGTAATACGTGGGTTCATAATGATAAAATTCAGCTTCTACGGCATTATTTTTTTCGTTGTATTTTACAGCATGGAGTAGTTTATTTGGAAGCTCTTTTTTAGCAATTGCAGCTAATTTTGAAGGAGGTAAAAAAGCATCCTCCTGTTCTTTTACAAAACGATATTCTTCAGTGCTGTTTTGTATTTCTTCCTGAAAAGCATACAAACAACCCGTTATGGCAATTATAAAAACTATTATGCCCGATGATAAACCCAACCATAGGTGTACTTTTCCTATCAGTTTTTTGAAATTATTATTTTTCATTAAAAATGGATAAAACTCCCCACCGAAATGAGGAGTTTAGTTAAACAAACAAAACTAACTAACTCTAAAATTTATACCCAACAGATAAGCGCATGTTGGTTCCGGCTTCTGTTTGCCAGTAATACATGGTGTTATAGCTATAATATCCTCCAGAATACAAGTATTTATTCAAGATATTATTGACAACAAGGTTGACTGATATTTTGTTTTTTTGGTAAGTAACCCCTCCGTCCAATCGGAAATAGTCTGGAAGCATTCCTGTATTATCAGGTGAAATAAACCAAGGTGCTCTCTTTACTTGGTATTGGTATCCTAATGAAAAACCAACTCCATTTAGTGTCCCTCTATCTATTTTATAATTCAACCAAGCATTTTGTATATGCCTTGTCGTTCCTGCTACTGGAGTGCCCACAAGCGATTGATCAGTGTCTTTGGTTGTTTTTCCTTCCGTGAAAGCGTAGTTTACAATAAGATCTAAGTTTTTGAAAATTTCACCTCTAAGGTCTACCTCAAACCCTTTTGTTTTTTGTTGTCCACTTTCTCTACTGAATTGGTTTGTAGAATTGGAATGTTCAGGATCTAATGTTAGTACATTGTTTTTGGTTATTTGGTAAACGGAAACAACTGAATTCCATTTTCCGTTCAACCAGTCTCTTTTTAAACCGAATTCTATATTCCCTCCAGTTTCAGGTTTAAAAGATTTGCCTTGCCAGTCCGCACCGTAGTTCTCATTAAAAGATTGATCGTTCACAAAATAGGCGGCCGTGTTTTTATCAATAGAATAACTCAAACCTACTCTTGGCGTAAATTTTTCGTTTTTGGTACCCCCAGAGTAAACATTATACGCTTTAAGTACAGTGTATCTTCCTGCCAATGTTAATCGAAGTTTATTGTCAAAGAAACCTAATTCGTCCTGCACATATAGCGCTTTGTAACTGTTTTGGTATTTTACACCTCTATCTTCCAAGCTTTTACTTCTGTCAAAAGTAGGAGAGGCGGCCAGTGTTCCGTGTACCGGATTGTATATGTCTAAATCAGGCATTGTAAAGGTTTGTGACCAGTCATGAAAAAATGTTTTATCACTTAAATCCAATCCTGATAGTATTTTGTGGGTTACGGATCCTGTTTTAGCTTCGCCATTTATAAAAGCTTGTCCAACATATATTTTTCCTAAAATATCCCAATTTCCACCGGCACGTTTAAGAATCGCATCATTGTTTGGGTCAAAGCCAGCAGGCCATAATGACATTCCTTCCTGTTGGTAATTAAGATAGGATGTTTGAGCCGTTAATTTCCAGTTGTCGCTTATTTTATGGTCTAAAATGGCAAGAATATTTCTTTCTGTCATTTTTGTCGGGTCTAAATTTGATTCTGAAGTGGTAAAGTTTCTTGGCAAATCAGCGTACCCTTTTTTAGAAAAGGCATAGTTACTCCCAACGGCATTTACTTTAGAGAATTGTTGCGTGTATTCCAGTGTAATTGCTGTTTTATCGGTTGCCAAATATTTAAGTACAGGAGCAAATGTGTAGCGGTCATTAAAATCAAAATCACGGTAACTTTGTTTCTTTTCGCCCATTACATTAATGCGGTACAATAGTTTTCCATTTTTGGTCAACTTCCCATCAAAATCTAATGTTCCTCTATACATATCAAAACTTCCCAACGTTAAACTCGCTTCGCCTTTGGTACGTCCGCTTGGTTTTTTGGTAACTACATTATAAAAACCGCTCGGGTTACCGTTTGCGAGCATAAATCCTGCAGGACCTTTTACAAATTCAATCCGTTCTACCATACTCATATCCTCGGTAAGCGGACCCCAACTTGAGCTTACATTCATTCCGTTTCTAAAAGCGGCTACTTGACTGCCTCTCATCGTAATATTGGCATAATTATCCCAATGTTCCACTCTTGTAGCGCCACTCACATTGCGGGTCACACCTTCTAGCATATTGAAAATTTGTTGGTCTTGAATAAGTTTTCCAGTTATGACCTGAATATTTTGTGGTATTTCTATAATAGGAGATTGTAATCGTAGCGTAGATGAAACACGATTCGTTTTGAAAGCACTTTTGTTACTCAAAACCACCACTTGATTGAGTTCATTGTTCGATAAGGTAAGTTTTAGTGCCACGGCAGTAGCTTCTCCAGTAGTAATTTTTACTTCTTGCTCCAGGTCATTATACCCAACTAAAGTAACTTTTAGGATATGAACTCCTTCGGGCATGTTTTTTAGTGTAAAAATTCCATTGTTATCCGCAATAGTATTTTTGTTCGCTCCTTTTATAGAAACTGAAACTCCTTCGGCGGGTTTGTTGTCACTAGTCAAAATGGTTCCTTTTATGCTACCGGAGTTTTGGGCAAAAGCGGTGGTTATAGAAAGTAGCAATAGACAGGCGAGAAAAATAAATTGAGGTATTCGTTGTTTTAAATAGTTCATGATTAAAAATTAAAGAAGTTAAAGCTTATTTAGAATAAATAAGAATAAGACAAAAATAAAATTTAATTTTTATTTAACGAATATTATTTAGACTAATTAAAAATAATATTTTAACGAGATGATTTCCATAGTTTTGAGCATAAAAAAACCTTGCTTTTCTAGAGCAAGGTTTTGATTTGAGTATAAAATGTTAAACTTTTATTTGATTTTTTTCATCGAAAAACTCTCAGAGCTTGGTTTCCCTTGTTGGATTCCCGAAATTTTAGCAACCAAACTGTCAGGAGTAATTTGGCTGTAACTGATTTTTTGAGGATAATCGTGTTTCAAATTTTCAAATGCTACTTGTTTATCGGTTGCAGTTGTCAATTTGAAAGCCACTGGTTTATCGTTATTTTGTCCTTGTACAGTTGCGGTATAAGTCAGTTCTTCTCCTTTTTGTTGCAATGTTATAGATTCAAAATGCAAGGTATCTTTCTCTTTTATATAATAGGATTGTGCTTCAAAAGTACTGTCGTTTACTTTTTTCCAATTTTCCGTTAGATTACCATCTGCTGATTTGTTTTCCCAATTACCCAAAAGCCAACTTGCCGCTTTGATTTTTTCGTTTTTGCTTGAATCAGAATTTTTGCAGGAAACAATGGCTAACAAAAGCAGTAAAAGAGTCGTTTTTTGAAACATTGGTGTAAATTTTTGATGTTATTTTGAAAAGCTAAAGTATGAAAAAATAGAATAGTGTGCCTTTTTTAGTTTTGGAATATGCAAAAGAGTGACCCATCGAATTAATGGTTCATTGTGAATAATGAAGTAATCAGGCTAAAATAGTGATCAGATTCAGTTGAGTGTAGTTTTTTACCACATAGAGGCATAGAAATTCTAGTATTTAAAAAAGAGTTTGATAGAAGTTTTATTTCTATGTGGTAAAAAAAATATTTTTTAAATGTTCTTAAATACTTTCGTTCAAAATAGAATGCACTAATTCTTTAGTAGGTTTTTGATCATTTAGTTTCGTTCTGACCATATCAAAAGTGACTTTAAAATCACAGCCCGATTTATAATTGCTGCAACCATAAGCGGTTTTCCCTTTAAGAACTGTTCCTTTTTGACATTTAGGACAGGCTAATGCGTCTGGAATGATTTTCGCCAAAGTTTTCTTTGGTTCTAATACAAGTTTGAAATTTTCATCAAAGCGAAGCAAGCCTTCCACAGTGCCGGCATCGGTTTTGAAGTCTTTCAAATTTACGGTAGATCCTTTTTGAAGCAATCGCAAGTATTGGTTCTCGGATATTTTTTTATCTGCAAAAGTATAGGGCAATAGAAACGTGCAACCTGCTTTATAATCGCCGCATCCATAAGCGGATTTCCCTTTTATGAGCGTCGTTTTTTTGCATTTCGGACAGACTTCAGCCAAAATTCCTGCCGCTTTCTTTTTCTCTACTTTAGCGACTTCTTTTTGAGCATTTCCTGCATATGAGATATTGGCGCGTCTGGTTTCACTTCGTACTTCATACACTAAGACTTCAACCATGCGCTTCATATTCTTAATAAACGCAGCGGCGGTAAAGGTTCCTTTTTCAATATCTTTCAACTGCTTCTCCCAGGAACCCGTAAGTTCAGCCGACTTTACCAATTCATTCTGAATGGTGTCAATCAATTGGATCCCCGTTGGCGTTGGCAATACCTGTTTTTTGTTCCGAACGATGTATTGGCGTTTAAACAGGGTTTCGATAATATTGGCTCGTGTTGATGGGCGCCCAATACCGTTTTCTTTCATCAATTCGCGTAAATCTTCATCATCGACTTGTTTGCCCGCGGTTTCCATGGCGCGCAATAAAGTGGCTTCCGTAAACTGATTGGGTGGTTTGGTTTCCTTTTCTAAAAACGAGGGTTCGTGTGGTCCTTTTTCGCCTACAACAAAACTCGGTAATATATCGGCCTCTTTTTCTTTGGCGTTGGGGTCTTCAAAAACAACACGGAATCCTTTTTTTAAGATTTCTTTTCCGGTGGTTTTGAACAGGACATCGGCTGCTTTTCCTATTACTGTGGTATTGGCTACCAAACAATCATCATAAAACACGGCAATAAAACGTTTTACAATAATATCATACACTTGCTGTTGATTGTATTGCAAATTGTTTTGTACGCCCGTCGGGATAATCGCATGGTGATCGGTTACTTTTTTATCGTTGAAAACCTTGGTCGATTTTTTGATCTTTTTTTCTAAAAGAGGTTGCGTCAACGCAGCATAATTGGTTAAATTTTGCAGAATTCCGGGTACTTTTGGATAGATATCGTTTGGTAAAAACGTGGTATCGACTCTCGGATACGTGACTACTTTTTGTTCGTATAAAGTCTGAACAATTTTAAGTGTTTCATCTGCCGAAAACCCAAACTTTGTATTGCAATACACTTGTAAGCCAGTTAAGTCAAATAGTTTAGGCGCAAACTCATTGCCGTTCTTTTTTTCAACAGAAACAATTTCGAACTCACTTTCTTTGACTTTATCAGCCAAAATTTCGCCATCTTCCTTTTTCAAAAAGCGCCCGTCCTCATAGCTGAAAAGTGTCTCTCTGTATAAGGTTTGTAATTCCCAATACGGTTGAGGTTTAAAATTCTCAATTTCTTTAAATCGGTCAACGACCATGGCTAGAGTAGGGGTTTGCACCCGTCCAATAGACAATACCTGTTTGTACCCACCATGTTTTACGGTGTACAAACGGGTGGCATTCATACCGAGTAACCAGTCGCCAATGGCTCTGGAAAAGCCTGCGTAGTATAAATTATCGTAGTTGGCGGATGGTTTTAAATTTTCAAAACCCTCTTTGATGGCTTCGGTGGTTAAGGACGAAATCCATAAGCGTTGTACCTCGCCTTTGTACTGGGCTTCATTCATGACCCAGCGCTGAATGAGTTCTCCTTCTTGCCCGGCATCCCCGCAGTTGATGACCAACTCGGCTTTGTCAAATAAACTTTTTATGATTTTGAATTGCTTTTGAATCCCCGAATTTTCGACCACTTTGGTTTCGAATTTTTCGGGAAGCATGGGCAGGTTGTTCAAATCCCAACTTTTCCAATGGGGTTTGTAATCGTTAGGTTCTTTTAAGGTGCATAAATGCCCAAAGGTATAGGTTACGGCATAGCCATTGCCTTCGTAATACCCATCGTGTTTGGTATTGGCTCCTAAAACGGATGCGATTTCTCGTGCTACACTTGGTTTTTCGGCAATACAGACCTTCATTTTCTCCTTCTAATTTAAGGCCGCAAATTAGGGATTTAGAAGTTGGTATTGAAAAGAAATTGTATGGAGTTATCAACGAGTGTAAGTAGTGCAGGAGGCATTGGAAGGAATGAAGCAATGCTTATCGATGCTTTATTCATACACTATCCATACACTATCTATATACTATCTATATACTATCTATGCTTTATCAAATATTAAATAACTTTCGTAAAACAAAATAGTAACAAAAAAAGTTGTACAAATACAAGATCACGGAAACCTTAAGAATAAACGAACATAAATTTCATAAGTGTTTTTCACCTAAGTGTATTAAAAATAAGTGTTTCTCACTTGTTTTAAGTGTTTTTCACCCATACTAAGGATTTTTAATTTAAATTTGAATAATCATTTTTCACGGTCGCAGTGCACCAGAAGGGGGGTGCTAGTAGGATATGGTGCTCTAATAGAAGCCTATACTTTTTCAGTAGTTAATTTATTTAGTTCCTGCGAATCTGTAATAAGCATTTGATGCATTTCATCCAATAACTCAATTTCATCCAGAGGAAGTAACTGAGCCACGATTTCCAATACGAGCGCAACATTAATAGATGGATTTTTGATTGTCTCTGAAATTTCAGGCGCTTCTTGGTCTAATGCCAGAATGCATAATTTCAGCATGTTAGAAATAACATAAGCAAGTTCGCAATAATTTAGCACTCTGATTTCAGCAGTGTACATATCCGTTTTATCTGTAACAGGCTTTAGTGTGTTGAAATACCGAACGCTTAATTTTCTAATATTTTCTACCTTTTTAATTTCATTTGTGTCCATAATTCTATTCTTTGAGGTTGGTAGTTTCATCTTGTTTTTGATCATCGTTCCTAATCATTTCATGAATTTTATCCAATAATTCAGCTTCTTCTAATGGGACAAGCCGCAGCACAATTTCCAATACGCCTCGTATAGCACCGCAAGGATTTTTAATAGTCGTCACAGACTCTTGTTCTGCATCAAGTGCTATTAACGAAAGTCTTACAATGTCTAATATGAAAAAATGCAATTCGATATAACTTTTAACCGGCAACGTTATATTGTATTGTCCCTTTCTATCATTGGGTTGTAGGACTACAAAGCTTTTCCGGGCAATTCCTTTTAATTCTTCGAGGGTTTTAATTTCACTTGTCATGACTACTGTTTTTTAGGTTCAAGATTTTCCAAGCGTTCTAATTCTTTTTCCACAAGTTCGCAGGCTCTTTCATGAAAAAGATTGCATCTTTTTTCTAAAAGTTCTGTATCTAATAAACATGATCTTTTCGTACTACCCCAGCGAAGTGCGCTTGGGTGCGCTTTTAGTAAATCAAATAGTTTTTTATCTTCAGAGGTAGTTCGTGGGAATACATCAGAAGTAAGTGGCGTGAATACTTCACAGATATCAAACAAATAAGCCATTGAAAAATGATCGGGATGATATCCTAAAAAAACATTGATTAGCCCTAAACAGATTTGCTCTACAGCAATATGCATCATAGATTCCTGAACAAATCCAGTGTCCGTATAATCAATTTGATTCTCGCTTCTTAAAAATGTTTCAGCAATTTTAATTCTGTTTTTCCAATAGGAACGCAAGTAATCGACTTTACGTTTTGGAGTTTCATTAAAGTCTATGTTCAGAAGAACATTTTCATGTTCGTAAACTTTATAGCCTTTGGTTAAAACCTCATGGTAAAAATATAATTGATGTGGCGTGAGAAAATGAACCGATTTTGCTTTATGCAGTAACAGCGTTACTGTATAACGGCCTTCCGTTTTTGTTTTTACGATATCGCTAATATCCGCCACCGCATTAATGATATATTCATTTGTCAAAACCAATAAATAAAAATGCGTGTGTTTATCCTTTTTTGAGCTGTTTTCGGAAAAAGGATTTAAAACTGATTGTATTTTCTTTTTTTTTCCAAAACAGTACATACCGCTGATACTTATACTTTCAACAATAATGTTTTTAACTGTTTGTAATCCTACGTTGTCAATTGTTTTCATAATTTTACTTTTTTAAATTGATATAATGTCTGAAAAATTGTATTTTTGTTTAGGTCATGGCAAGGTCCGAACAGTTCCAGCCGTACCGAACCAATTACCATTGTATCACACAATTCATCATTGGTATTTTACCAATAAAAAATTCGCACCGATTTAATATCTTTGAAACATGAATACAACTACAAAACCAAAACATATAGGACGCAACATCAGTCGCATTAGAGAATTGCGAGGAATGAAACAAGAAGCGCTAGCAATAGCCATTGGTGTTAGCCAGCAAACGGTTTCTAATATGGAAGGTAGTGAGACAATTGAGGATGCACTTTTGGAAAAAATTTCAACAGCATTAAACGTTTCTCCAGAAGGAATAAGACAATTCAGTGAAGAAACTGTATTTAATATTATAAATAATACTTTTACAGATAGTAGTTCTAATAACAATAACTACTTATGTTCGATTAATCCATTGGATAAAATTCTTGAACTTTACGAACGTTTGTTACAAGCGGAAAAAGAAAAAATGGAATATTTAGAGAAGCTATTGAAAAAATAGAACGGCTAAATTTTATTATAAAAAGTAAAAGAAGAGACTGTAACAAGTCTCTTCTTTTGTATTGTAAGTGATCGTTTGCAGTAAGATTTTGGTGCTTGGAGCGGCTGGGGATTTTGAAACTGAGCATTTTTCTGTTAAACGTAAAAGTTATTATTTACGGTAATCCCATTAAAACCCCAATATCGCAAAAACGTGTGTTGGCAGTAGTGCTTTTTTAATTACCTTTGCAACATGAAATCATGGGATTTAGGACATATTATTACTCACTATGTCAATGAAAAAGGAGACACAGTTTCGCATAAAAAGTTACAAAAGTTACTTTTTTATGTTGACGCTTGGCATCTTGTTAATTTTGGAGAACCTTTATTAGAAGAAGACTTTCAAGCTTGGATGCATGGACCTGTTGTGCCTGAACTTTATCACCAGCTAAAAGAATTTGGATTTAATAACTTAAAAGTTATTAATGACGAAGAGGAAACAGTTGATAAAGAAATTGAAGCTATTATTACTAAAAATAGAATTGAAGATAAAGTTGAATTTATTTATTCTGTTTTAGATAATTACGGAAGTTTATCCTCTTTTGATTTAGAACTACTTTCTCATAGCGAGAAACCTTGGATAGATGCTAGAGGCGGTTGTTTGCCACATGAAAGATGTACAAATATTATTTCTAAAGCGTCTATGTTAGAATTTTATTCGACACTTTAACTAATGGCTAATAAGAGCGCAAAAAAATTCAATGTTGGAAATCCTCAAGGGCAATTAGATAAACTAAAACTTGATAATGATAAATATAAAGTAGGTGTAAAAGGGTTATCTTTTTATGATATAAGAGAAATGAAGCCAGTATTTGCTTTTGATTACCTTTCTTTAAATCAAACTGAATTATGTTATGATTGCAACAAACTTACGTCTGATGATTATTTAGGTTTTTTAACAGCTTTAAAAACTAATTCTCAATTTACTTATAATCAATTAAGAACAACACCTAATTTTAGATTTCATCCTATTGATTTTGAAAAAGACAAACTTTCTATTAAGCGAAAAGATTTTAAAAAAGCGCTTACATATAAACCAGATGAATTAGCTGACGAAGAATTACCCACACTTTATCAATTTGATTTGCATTATAAACAAAAATCAAGAGCTTGTGGTTTTCTGTACAAAGGAATTTTCTATTTAGTTTGGTTCGATAAAAATCATATTATTTATCCAGGTTCGAAATAGTATTACTGTCCCATGCCATGCCCGTGCGAGAATATTGCTCGTACGTACAATCTAATTCATGTCGATTTTCAAAATAGAATGGTCGTTATTATCGTAGTTTCTAGCACTTCTATATTTCCAATCTATTGGATCAATTACAAAACCTGTTTCTACGGGCACGGTTTACAAAATTACGATAACGATTGTGTTTATCAGAGCTGTCAAGTATTTTTATTTATAGAAATGATTATGTATTTTTTCTAAAAAGTCCACTTCTTTTTTATTGATACCTTTTTCTTTAGAACCTTCATGAGCTAATTGATTTCTATATGAATTAAAATATGATATCCATTTTAAAACTTCTTTTTTATTCTTACCAACTCCTATATCGATAGAAAATGTTTTTTCAAAAGTTATATAGTCGCTGTCGTTAATTTCAGGTCTTTTTGACCAATAATCTTCAATAATTTTATTGTAATCATTTATATTAAACATTTCAGTCCATTCCACTCTTTTAGATAATCCGTCTTTGTAGTTTTTTTTGTTTTCGGCGTTGGCTCTAAGTATACATGCAGATTGAATAGTTTCAATTTCTAATTCCCAATTATCGCCAAATAATATTTTTAGATTTGTGAGTATTGTTTTTTTCATAAACCGTTCAATCTCTTTTACATATTTTCTTCCATCAGTTTGATATTCTTCATTTTGACGTTCTTTCCAATCAATTAATTCACTTGGATTATAATCTGGATAAACAGAATTTACTATCGATTGAAAATATCGTAACCATTTTGTGTCTGCACCAGCTCCTAAAAGAGTAAGTTGATTATCCTCCTCCTCTTTGGTTAATTTACTAAGACCATCTAACAAAGCTTTTAAATAAGGTTTTATGATTAAAAATCTATCTGATGAATTTAATTGCTTACTTAAATTTCCTTTTTGTGTCTCAAATTTATTTAAATCTCCGATTAACGATATAAATGCAAATGTTCCTCTATTTGACAGTATAAAATATTTTTCTCTATTATATATATTGGGATATTCTTGTTCAACATAGTCGTAAGAGTGGATAATAAATTCAACAATTTTCTTTTTTGCCTTAATCATTTCTTGATTGTGATCATGGTTATTTGTGTCGTAAAGACTACCAATTAAAGAACCCTCATTATATTTATTTCCTTGAGCACTTGGCAATAGATGTGAATTTGCTATAGCAGCTGTAAAAGGCTTAAAAGTTAGAATTGCTTTGTCTTCTCCAACAGATATTTTATTAAATAATGGACTTGATTCGGAATTGGATAATTGTTTTATAATTGATGATCTTAATGCTTTTATTCTTGAATCTGCTCTTTCTGATTCCCAATATAAATCTTCTTCTAAATCTAATCTTAAACTTGGGCTAACTGCTTTTTGATTTTGATTTATGTCCATAAAAATTTCTAACTGTTCAATAGTTTCAAGACCATCAAACGCTACAACTGGAATAGTGTTGTTTTTAGCAAATTTTGATCCAGCATAACCATAAACTCTATGTTGTCCATCGATGATGTATGTAATACCATATGAATTCGGAATTTTTAATGTGCCAAAACAAGAATTTGAATCTCCTAGCTTTGATGAAGATTCAAATTGAACTTTATGTTTAGAACTATTAAAATTCACAATAATTGAATTAGGGAAATAACCTCCATCATCAATAAATTTTGTAATGCCTTTTAATCTGCTTGGAACTAATAATCTTTGGTAAGTGGGGAATTCTGTAACATTTGCTTTAGTTCGATGTAGAATAAATCCCATTTTTAAAAGTAAATGAGGTTCGATTGAAAACATATAATATTTTTTATTTCCCATTAAACCTTTTACCGCTGGAATTTCAATTTTATCTAAATTGATTAATTCATTCTTAAAAACTAAACCTAAAAATTGATATAATGATGCGGATTTATAGTTTTTGATTAAACTGTTTACATAGCTATAGGTGTTGTTGTCGTAAAAGAATGAATTCGTTGTTTTTAATCTTGATAGATCAATACTTTCGGGATCAAATCTTAAATTCCTTGTTGCAAATATGAATTTTATCTTGTAATGATTACCATAAATTTGACGCAATGATTTTTTAAAACCATCTAATCTTAAACTTAATAAATCAAATTCGTCTTTGTATGAAGGTGCTTTTTTGAAACTTTCACTTGATTTACATTCAATGATGAATATAGTCTCTTCATTTATTGCAATGAGATCTATTTGTTTAGTATCTTCAATGTTTTTACTAAAAGGTAAAATTAAATTTTCATCATAATTCATTTTTCTGAAACCTAATTCGTAAAATTGGCACCAAACATCGTCTTCAAATTTCTTAGAATGGTCTTTAACTTTGCGAAGCAAAGTTTTAGTTTTTAAAGGTTTTGCATATTCTTCCCAACCTTGTTTTGTATAATCTTCAACACGTGAATGATCAACACTTATTTGTTGATAATCTCCTTTTTTCGATTTGTAAGTTTTCCCTAAATTGGATAAATCATCAATGATTTTCCCTTTTATTGTATCTATTTGAAATTGATCTAAAAATGCCATAAACTATAAATTTGTAAATAAGTATTCTGAATATTGACCCCGAATTGAATTTTTCCCACCTACTACACTAGCTCTCGAAATCTCTAGTATTGTATCATTTTCTTTGTCAAATATTTCTCGAACTTTTGAATGAGCTGCATTTGTTAGAATATAATTAGCTCCAATTTCTTTTATTTGATCAATTGCATCTGTAAGACGATATTGATCGTCTAAAGAAAATATTTTTTGATTATACTGAACAAAACCATTTAAGTTATGAGCAATTGTATATGGTGGATCTAGAAAAACTAGATCATTTTCTCCGACATTATTTAAGGATTCTTGAAAATCACAATGCTGAATTGTTATGTTTTGTAAAAACTCACTTACCAATAAAATATTTACATAATCAAAATCATATTTTTCTCTATTTCCATATGGTACATTATATCCTCCATTTGCATTTACCCGATAAATTCCATTAAAAGACATTTGATTTAAGTATATAAATTGCGCCGCTTTTTGAAAGTTGTTTTCAAAATTTTGGGATCTAATTATATAATATGATTCTTTATCTTTTTTGAATTTTTTTAGATTTTCAATAACGTTATTTGGGTTTTCTCTTATTGCAAGATAAGTATCAATTAATTCTTTGTTTGCATCTGATATAAAAGCATTAGTTGGTTTTAAATGAAATAAAATGGCTCCACCACCAACAAAAGGCTCGTGGTAATTTTCGTAGTTATTAATGTTAACTAACTCGTCAATATCTTTTTTCAACCATCTTTTTCCGCCAGCCCATCTTAAAAACGGTTTTGCCAATTTAGTTTCCGCCATTGATTTTTTTTCAAATATATTTAAAATTTCTTTTTTCTACTGGTTTTCTTAATATTTGTGCCAACTTGCATAAATAAGTCTAACGATGTCCGACTTATTACCTCTAAATTGGGGCGTTTTGTCTGATAAACGTCAGTGTTTATTTATTTTCAAATATATAAATTAATACCGAAAATACTGATAAAAAACATTCTATTTTGGATTATCCTCCCAAAGTAACTCCTTTTGATTCAGGGATTTTACGGGAAACCGTAAATGCCTTTTTTTAACAAAAAACGACAACTTTTAGGGTTGTAGTTTCTTGTGTTTTAGCTTGTTTGTGGGTACGAGCAAGATGCTCGCACT
>NZ_SMLG01000011.1 GCF_004349195.1 Flavobacterium rhamnosiphilum | reverse complement strand
ACTACGTTATAAAAAACGTCAGTTCGAGGCTTAATTTTTTTTACAAAAAAAAAGCAATATAAAATGACATTCATTGTGTCACCCTGAGCGCAGTCGAAGGGTACGTAATAAAAAACGTCAGTTCGAGTGTTTTTTGTGCAGTAAAACGGAACAAAAAATGTATCGAGAACCGTTTTTAATACTAATTTTCTAGTTCTCGATACATTTTTCTTCCCGAGGCTTCGGGAGAAAATCACTCGAACTGACGAAAATTATCATCAAAAACTAATTACACCCAACGGGTTATTCTAAGTGTTTTTTTATGTAAGCAGGTCGGTTTTTTATTTGTATTTCATTTTCAAAACACAACCCAACGATTCCAAAACCAACACATAATGGGTATTAGTAACCTCCTGAACAATTGCTTTTTGATTTGAAAATGGACCCGAATCTAATTGTATGGCATCCCCAACTTGAACTGACCCCACCGAAATATCAGTACCATCAGAAAGATCCAACCACTTTTTTATAACACTGATCTCTTCATCACGAACAATAGCCGGTTTTCCCAACCAAAATAAATACCGTACCACGCCTACTGATTGGAACACTGCATTCCTTTCAGAATCTGCTAATTGAACGAAAACATAGGAATTAAAAAGTGGCACTTCTACTTTTTTCTTCCTGTCAGACCATTGTCGTACTTGTGTAATCAAAGGACAATAGCACGCTATTCCTCTATTTTTTAATTGTTCTGCAACTTTCTTCTCCCACTTGGGCTTTGTATAAACTACATACCAATTCATCTTGTATTTTGTATTGCAATAAAATTAGTTTTCAGCGTAAGCATTCAGAATAAACTTCTGCACGCGACAATACGCCGTGCTTCATTCTTTAAACCCTGTAACCATTTCTCTTTGTTATTTTGCCTCTTTCTAACTTTGTTGCTTTGTTGCTTTGTTGCTTTGTTGCTTTGTTGCCTATTATTTACGAACCTATAGCCTGATATACAAACCCAATAGCTTTTAATTCCGATGCATTCAGCAAGTTTCTCCCGTCAAAAATAAAAGCAGGTTTTTGCATGGAGTCATATATTTTTTGCCAATCGTAATTTATAAATTCATCCCATTCCGTAAGCACAGCTATAGCATGCGCATTCTGACAGGCTTCATAAGGAGTATCAAATGAACTAACACTAGTAGCATTATTTGAAGCAGCTCTGGTTTCTAAATAATTTAAATCAGCTATGATTTTTTTATGGGATACTTTAGGATCGTAAACAGCGATTTTTGCATGTTCATTTATTAAATCATCTGCAACATAAATAGCCGCAGATTCTCTAGTGTCATTGGTATCTTTCTTGAAAGCCCAACCCAAAAATGCAATCTTTTTATCCGCTACAGTATTGTAAAGCGTTTGAACTATGTTGTTAGAAAAACGTCTTTTTTGGTGGTCATTCATGATAATTACTTGTTCCCAATAATCGGCTACTTCGTTCAAACCATACGATTTTGCGATGTAAACCAAATTCAAAATATCTTTTTGAAAACAAGAACCTCCAAATCCAACCGAAGCTTTCAAGAATTTTGATCCTATCCTGCTATCCATTCCTATTGCTTTTGCTACTTCATTTACATCAGCACCCGTTTTTTCACATAGCTCAGACATCGCATTTATGGACGAAATTCGTTGTGCCAAAAAAGCATTCGCTGTCAGTTTAGACAACTCTGACGACCACACATTAGTCGTTAATATTTTGTCAGCAGCTACCCAATTTGAATACACAGCAACAAGAGCCTGAATCGCTTTCTGTCCTTCATCCGAAGAATCCCCACCTATTAAGATTCTGTCAGGATTCAATAAATCTTGAACCGCAGTTCCTTCAGCCAGAAACTCTGGATTAGAAAGAATTTGAAACTGTACCCCATTACCGGTATTATCCAAAATGCTTTTGATCGCTTCAGCAGTTCTAACAGGAAGCGTCGATTTTTCAACTACAATTTTATTGTCTTTGGCTACTCTGGCAATTTGTCTGGCACACAACTCAATGTATTTCAAATCAGCCGCCATACCTTTCCCTTTTCCATAGGTTTTTGTAGGCGTATTAACCGAGATAAATATAATTTGGGCTTCGTCAATCGCTTTTTCTACATTGGTAGAGAAAAACAAATTTCTCCCTCTGGCTTCGGCAACAATTTCGCTTAAACCTGGTTCATAAATTGGGATATTATCTACATTTTCATCATTCCATGCAGTAATTCGCTCTTCATTTAAGTCTACTACTGTAACTTGTATTTGGGGGCATTTTTGAGCAATAACAGCCATTGTAGGCCCACCAACGTAACCTGCGCCAATGCAACAAATTTTTGTAATTTTCATTCTTTTATTTTTTTCTATTCTCTATTTTCTATTTTCAGTTTTCTGTTACTATAGGATAACCGACTAACGCAAATTATTCCAATACCATTCCACAGCTTCTTTCAATCCTTCTTGCATGGAATATTTTGGATTATATCCCAATAAGGATTTGGCTTTTTCAATACTAGCCAAAGAATGTGGAATATCACCGGATCTATTAGGCCCATATTCCACTTCGACAGCAGCAATTCTTTCATCGTAAACACTTAAGAATTCTTTTAAATAATCAACTAAATTATTCAACGTATTCCTATCACCATAAGCGGTATTATAAACTGTATTTATCGCTGTAGGATTTTTTGCCAACATGGCCAACTCATTCATTTGAATTACATTATCGATGTAAGTGAAATCACGGGAATAATTACCATCACCATTTATTTTTGGACTTTCTAATTGCATCAATTGCATTACAAATTTGGGAATGACTGCTGCATATGCTCCGTTAGGATCTTGCTTTCGACCAAAAACATTAAAATAACGCAACCCAATTGTCTCTAAACCATAGGTTCTGCTAAAGATTTCAGCATACAATTCATTCACATATTTTGTTATGGCATAAGGAGACAGCGGCTTCCCAATTACCGCTTCCACTTTAGGCAAAGCTTCCGAATCCCCGTAAGTGGAAGAACTCGCCGCATATATGAATCGTTTTACTTTTGCATCTCTTGCCGCAACCAGCATATTTAAAAAACCTGAAACGTTTACTTCATTCGTAGTGACCGGGTCATTGATGGAGCGTGGAACAGAGCCCAAAACCGCCTGATGCAAAACATAATCTACTCCTTGCACTGCATTTTGACATTCTGTTGCATTACGAATGTCTCCTTCTATCAAACGAAAATTCGGATGATTTATAAAGTCTTTTAAATTATGTCTGTAGCCTGTTGCAAAATTATCCAAACAAACGACCTTATAGCCTTCAGACAAAAAATATTCACAAAGATTCGAACCTATAAATCCTGCACCTCCTGTAATTAAAACGGAACTTTTTGTTTCTATTTTCATCTATTCTTGTTTTTAAATCAATTACTTCGTTTATTTTTTCAATATTTTCTGTACTATTCTTTGATACATACTTTTAGGTTTATCCTCTTCATAATATCCATTGGCATACGTGCCATAGCCATAGCCGTATCCATAACCGTACCCATAACCCGTACCATATTTTGCTTTATTTTCTAAACCATTCAAAATAATACTGGTATTGTTCAACTCCCCGCGTTTCACCCTGTTGTTTAACAGCGTAATCATGTCTTTTTTAGTAAAATTCTGCCTTACTATATACAAGGTAACATCGCAATATTGAGCCAACTCTAGCGCATCTGACACCAAACCGACCGGAGGCGTATCCAATATAATATAATCGTACTTTTTCTTTAACTCTTCAATTAACGCTCCCATTCCTTCACTCATGATCATCTCAGCCGGATTGGGCGGAATTGGTCCTGATAAAATTACATCCAGAAAAGGGATATGGGTATGATTTACAATTTCGTCAAGTGTTTTTTGCTTTATCAAATAATTGACTACCCCAACTTCATTGGATAAATTAAATTCAGTAAACAGTTTCGGTTTTCTTAAATCCAGACCAATAACAACTGTTTTTTTCTCGCTAAGTGCAAATACCGTAGCGATGTTTATCGAACAGAATGTCTTTCCCTCTCCACTGACCGAGGATGTAATCATCAAAGTCTTAGCACCATCTAGATTTTGTTGCTTATACAAAAACTGTAGTGAAGAACGAATGGCTCTAAAAGATTCAGACAAAGCTGATTTAGGCCTATCATAAACAGCTAAATTCGTATTCTCTTTATTAACTCCAACAACACCTATCAAAGGGATTTTTGTCATTTTACTGATATCCTCTGTGTTCTGAATTGAATTATTGACAAAGAAAACGGCAAATACAAAAATCAACGGAAAAAGTATTCCCAGAAATAAAGCCAATACATAATTAACTGATGTTTTTGGTCCTAAAAGTCCTCCTCCAACATCCTTAGCCGGATCAATAAAATGAATATCTGATAAGTTTGCTGCTTTAACAATATCTGCTTCACTTCTTTTTTGAAGAAATGTACTGTAAATATTATCACTTAAATCGTATTTTCTTTTGATTTTAATGAGCTCTTGTTGATCTTCCGGAAGTTGTTTTATAGTACTTTCCGTTTCATTTATTTTACTGCTCACCATAGCCAAATCATACTGAAGAGAAGCTTTGGCTGTTGCTATATTTTCTAATAAAACATTTTTGACTGCCTCCATTTGATTGTCAAAATCCTTGAATATTTTATCGCTCTTCACAGCATAAGCCATTTCGGATCTTTGGGCAGACAATGCAATTAACTTGGAAACATTCACTACAATATTTGGATCTTCAATTCCCGCCACTGATGGCGCTGGAAGTTTAGCATAATTCACACTGTTTTTCAAGTATGATTTTAATGAATTATAATACGCCATTTTACGATTGACTTCGTCTTTCTTAACATCAAATTCCAAAATCTTTTCGGAAAACTTTGCTCCACCTTCTTCTATATCATAGATGTTTTTATCTTTTCTAAAGGATTTCAGCTCATTGCCCGTCTCTTTCAATTGAGCTTCCATAGTAACCAGTGTACTGTCTATGAACGCTATCGTATTAGTCGCAAACTGATTCTTGCTATCCAATTGTCTTTTTATCAACATCTTAACAGTCGAATTTAAATATTCAACCATTCTGGCTTTATTAGTCCCTTGCATACCCAAGGTAATTATAGAGCCACCTTTATCATCCGATTTAACGTTTATCCCTTTATATCCAGAAACAGTTCCATCAAAATCATTGAACTGAACAAAATATTCATTTCCCTTATAAAAACCAGGATTATCTTTTATTTGTAATTTCCAATTTAAAAAAGGCAAAGAAACTTTTTCGCCAACCTTATATCTTTTTACAAAATCTCCGGTTTGTACTGCTGTATTACTGTATGTGTTATTTGAATAGGTTAGTATTGAAACATTTTGGTTTTCAAATGGAATTCTGATCTCATAAACATTTTCACTTATAAATTTAATTCCAATTAGATTCCCTGCTAATTGCCCTTTTGATTTATCGATATTTACATAGAATGGAACTGTTCCATAAGCATCTTCAAGATTGTATTTCCCCTGAACTAAGTAATTAATATAATATTGTAATTTATCTACCACCAACTCATTATGAGATCTGGATTGCAATGTAGTTGATATCGTCTGAACCTGATCTGAAGTACCACCCCAATTAAAGACCAAACTCGTATTTGAGGTAAAAAGAGGATTACTTTCTTCTTTTACAGCAATAAGCGTTTCCATACCGTAAATTTTTTCTTTACGAATATTTACTTGATAGGCAATCGTAAAAGTGATCAATAAGCTTATCAAAAACCACTTCCAATAACTTCCGATTTTTATTAAAAACCCCTTAAAGTCAAAGCTTACTTGGTTTTCAAAAATCGAAAAATCTTTTATATCTAACATCTTTTGAGCGCTGTTTTAATTTTTTAATAGTAAAAAAGTAGTTGTAGCTAAAGACAACAATGTAATGATTGTTCCCAAAGATTCTATTCCTGTTTTTCCAGTTCCCCAAGTTTTTTGCTTAAGTGGCTTTACATAAATATAATCATTTGGCTGTAAATAAAAATAAGGTGATTTCATCACATTTATATCCGTAAGATCTAAATCCTGCATTTGAACTCCAGTTGGCGTTTTTCGCATAATTGTAACTGCTTTTCTATCCCCAGTAATGGTAATATCCCCAGCATTTGCAATAGCTTCCATTATATTAACATGCTCTTGAAACAGTGTTTTTGTACCCGGACCTCCTATTTCTCCATTAATCGTATATCTAAAACCTGCTAATTTCACCGTTACAAAAATACTAGCCTCCTTATTAAAATATTCTGCCAATAATTGCTTTTCAACTCTAACCCTGATTTCATCCAGCGTGTAGCCAATCACATTTAATTCTCCCAAAACAGGAATCCTTATATTACCATGATCATCAACCGTAAAACCGTCAAAATACAATCCTGACTCTGATTTACCTGCTGCAGCGCCTTCACCGGAAGGACTAAAAATAGCCACTAATTTTGGGTCTATTGCTTTTATGGTAATACTCAAAACGTCATTAGTTTGCAATCGGTATGGTTTTGACTCAACAGCCGCAATCTTAGTTTCACCATCTGAATTATTTTTTTTCTGAAGGTAAATTAAATCTTGAGTTGGAATGCAAGAAGAAAACAACACGCTAATAACTAATAACAAACAGAGTACGGATTTGCTCATTTTCAATATTTTTAACAACAAATATAGCTTTTCATTTACGATTTAAAAAGCATCACTATTCATTAAATGGATTAATTGTTTTTAAACGACTTTTCAAAAGGAACTCTTTGCAAGATACTCCTTCCCAAGGTAACTTCATCAGCATATTCCAGCTCATCCCCCACCGAAATCCCTCTTGCAATTGTAGACATGATTATTTCACAATCAGCGATTTGTTTATAAATGTAAAAATTAGTGGTATCACCCTCCATTGTGGAGCTTAACGCAAATATTATTTCGTTGACACTACCTGACTTCACTTTCTCGACTAAAGTCGTTATGTTTAACTGACTAGGCCCAACCCCATCAATAGGGGAAATTTTACCTCCAAGAACATGATAAATCCCCCTAAACTGACCTGTATTTTCAATTGCCATTACATCACGAATATCCTCCACAATGCAAATGATTTGATGATTTCTGCTCTGATTTGCACAAATTTCACACAGTATACTATCCGAAATATTATGACAACTATTGCAATACTTAATATCCTCACGCATAGCGACTAAGGCTTGTGATAAAAAGCCCGTTTGCTCTTTGGGCTGTTTTAATAAATGCAACACCAATCGCAGTGCCGTTCGTTTACCAATTCCTGGCAACTGAGACATTTCATTCACTGCTTTTTCTATTAATTTCGAAGAAAATTCCATAACAGCAAAAGTAGTTAATTTGTCCCGAACGTTCGGAATAGAAAATTTGAAAATTTGAAGATTATTTATGTAATTTGGTCCAAACAATATTTATACAAAATGACTCCCAGCACTATTCTAATACTTATAATCGTTTATTTTGGAATTTTATTTTACATCTCCCATGCTGTAAGCAAAAAAGACAGCGGAAATGATGCTTTTTTTAAAGCCAATAAAAATTCCAAATGGTACTTAGTTGCTTTTGGAATGATTGGAACGGCACTTTCCGGAGTGACTTTTATTTCTGTACCGGGAGAAGTAGGTTCCCCAAACGGGGAGCAATTCAAATATTTTCAGTTTGTTCTAGGTAATGCTATTGGTTTCGTCATTATTGCAAAAGTATTGCTGCCGCTGTATTATCGAATGAATCTAACTTCAATTTATGGTTATATCGAACACCGATTAGGAATTTATTCCTATAAAACTGCCGCAACTATTTTCCTGATTAGCCGAACAATTGGATCTGCATTCAGATTGTATCTTGTTGTGATTGTTTTGCAACGTTTTGTTTTTGACTTTTACGGAATCCCATTTGCAGTTACGGTTTTAATTTCACTGGCTTTGATATTTGCTTACACGTATCGAGGCGGCTTGAAAACAATAATTATTACTGATACTTTACAAACCTTTTTCTTAGTTTCTTCTGTCTTTTTAACGATTTTCTTTATTTGCAGAAGTTTGAATTTGAATATTTTTGAAGCTTTTGAAGAAGTAAAAAACAGCAATTATTCTAAAGTATTCTTCTTCGAAGATTTTGTATCCAATAAATTCCATTTTGTAAAGCAAATTCTGGGAGGAATTTTTGTAACCATTGCCATGGTGGGTTTGGATCAGGATTTAATGCAGAAAAACCTGAGTTGCAAGAACATTGGCGAAGCACAAAAAAACATGTTTACGTTCACCGGAATATTTGTACTTATCAATATCTTTTTCCTTAGCGTGGGTGCTTTACTTTATATCTATGCCAATAAAAACGGAATAGAAGTTCCAACCGATTTAGTTACCGGAAAACCCAGAACCGATTTACTTTTCCCTGAAATTGCCTTTAATCACTTAACACTAATTCCATCCATTATTTTCCTGTTGGGATTAACAGCGGCTACCTTTGCTACAACGGATTCCGCATTAACAGCGCTAACAACTTCGTTTTGTGTGGATTTTTTAGGAATGGATAAAGCAGAAAATCTAAATAAACCAAATGTAGTGCGAACCAGGCATTTTGTGCATATTGCCTTTTCGTTTCTAATGTTTCTGGTGATTATTTTCTTTAATGCCATCAATGATAGCTCTGTAGTAGGAATGATTTTTAGGGTTGCATCCTACACCTATGGCCCGCTTTTAGGATTGTATTGTTTTGGATTGTTTGTAAAATCAAAAACGGTCAAAGACAAATTTGTTCCAATTACATGCTTACTATCTCCGGCTGTAACTTACTTTATCAGCGAAAATTCTAAAACATTGTTTTTTGGATATGTTTTCGATAACGAACTGATAATCGTAAACGGGCTAATCACTTTTCTTGGATTGTTATTGATTAGCAAGAACGCTACTTCTGAAACGCGATTTTAGTTATAGCCCAGATAGAAGTGAAAATCCTTTTATAAAGCTGGAAGCCTTTTCAAGGCTTCCAGCTTTATAAAAGATTGTAACGGATAGCTGGAAATAGCTCCAAAAAACTAATATTGATTTGTTGCCAACATAACTAGCGTACAAGCTATCTCGACTTTGATGTCATTTAATTTCAACAATTGATAGAACTCAGGATTCTCAGTACCCGGATTGAAAATAACACGTTTTGGTTGTGCCTCAACGATATAATTATAATAATCACGCTGGCGCAAAGGATTTAGGTAAAGAGTGACCGTATCGATATTTTTTAGCGGGATAGCTTTAGTCTGGATTTTTATTCCGGCTACTTCTCCTGCGTTTTGACCAATCGCAAGAACGGAATGCCCTTTTTCAACTAATTTCTCAATCGCTACAAAAGAATATCTAACTGGCTTTGTTGAAGCCCCAAGAACTAATGTTTTTTTATTTTTTATCATTTTCTGTAATTATATTTTGCAAAAGTAATGAAAAAGGTCCATGAGTTCAGCAATTATTAGGTTTAGTTACAAAAGCAAGAAAAAACATTACCCTAACATTAAAAAGTAAAAAAAGAGTATTTTTACAATCTTAAAAACAAAATATGGATCTATTTATTTATCTGTTTGTCGCGCTTTTTTCGGTATTAAATCCTATTGGTACCGTTCCTATTTTCGTAGGACTTACACAAAATGACACCAAAAAGGAACGTTCCCGAATTTCTTTATGGACGGCGATAAATGTATTTATTATTCTTATCGTCTCGTTTTTTATAGGTCAATATGTTTTAATCTTTTTTGGAATCAGTATCGATGCGCTAAGAATTGCTGGTGGAATTATCATTGTAAGTTCCGGATTTTCCTTGCTTTCAGGAAAGTTTAATAAAAAGAGAGGAATCAATAAAAAAGCAGAAACTGACGCACAAAAAAGGAATGATATTGCCTTGACTCCGCTTGCAATCCCTATGCTTGCCGGACCTGGCTCTATTTCTTTACTTATTGCATTTTATCAGGAACACAATACAACTATGGAGATTATCATTTCTTCAATTGCTATTCTTGCCATTGCGGTTGCAATTTTCATTATCCTTAAAAGCGCCCATTATTTGGCAAAAATACTTGGAGCATCTGGAATTGTAGCGATATCAAGAATTGTAGGTTTCATTGTAATTGCGATAGGAATACAATATATTGTAAGTGCAATTATCAATATTATAAAGGGGAATTTAGCATAAGTATTTTAATCCGGGCAAAGAATTTAGACTTTGCCCAGAGTAAAAAAATTAATTTCTAGGCAAGAAAATTTCCGCCATCATACATCTGGCACTTCCTCCGCCACAAGCTTCAATAGTATCCAAACTTGAGCTCAAAATTTCGGCATGTTTTTCCAATTGCTCAATTTGTTTTGGAGTCAAACTTTGATGTGCAGCTGCACTCATAACCAAATATCTTTTATCATTTGCTCCACGAACTTCAAGCATATTACCTGCAAAATTGTTCATTTGGGCTTCGGTGATTAAAATAACTTCTTTGCCGTTTTCTTTTAGATTCTCCAGAACCATTTTACGTTCTTTCTTATCATCGATACAATCCGAGCAAATTACCGCAAAAGTTTCTCCCAAGCACATCATCACATTGGTATGATAAATCAGTTTTCGTTCGGAATCAACAGTTTGAAACGCTTCAAAAATCACAGGTGCATAATCAAAATCCTCGCAGAATTCTATAAATAATTCTTCATCAGCTCTAGGAGACAAAGCGCAATACGCTTTTGCGTTGGTTCTATCCAAAAGCAAACTTCCTGTTCCTTCCAAGAAAAATCCATCTTCTTCAGCCGATGTATAATCAACGATGTTGTTAATCACAAAACCTTTATCTTCCAGGATATCCAAAATATCTTCGCGACGTTCCTCACGGCGATTTTCTGCAAACATTGGATATAAAGCTACATCACCATTCTCGTGAAAAGAAATCCAGTTGTTTGGAAAAATACTATCAGGAGTATCTGGATTCAACGTATCTTCAACAACTGTAACATCAACCCCAACTGCTGTAAGTTTTTCGACAAAAGCATCAAATTCTTGTTGCGCTTTGGCATTTACGGTTGCAGGCAAAAGTCCGTCTACTACTTTTTGATAATAATTATTAACTGCCGTTTGTTCGTTCATTCTAAACGCAACCGGGCGAATCATCAATATGGAATTTGTTGTCTGTTTCATGATTTTATTTTTTGTTTTTGTAGAGACGCACTGCAGTGCGTCTCTACGGCGTCTCTATATCAAAATTAATCTCTAACTAAAGGTAAGGTAGAACATCGTAACAATCCTTCTTGTTTTGCAATTTCTGCGTATGGAATTTCTTCAACCACAAAACCGCTTGCACGCAACCAATTGTTAAGTCTTGTGAAGTTTCTTTCAGAAACGATAACATTAGTATCAATAGAAAAAATATTAGAATTCATATTATACATTTCTTCTCTGGTAATATGAAATAGATTTTCTTTTCCAAAAAGATTCACCAAAAACAAATAATCTGCTTCTTCACGGAATCCATTTTTGTAGATAATCCCTTTATCATTCCCCACCGGTTGGAAACAACAATCTAAATGCAATGCGTTGTCACGAGCTTCAATTTTAGATTTTACCAAATCAAATTCTTTAACAATTTTATTTGGGAATAAGTCTTTAATATATTGCACTCCTTGCACATTCGTTCGTGCGGTAATATAGTCTTTGTAATCACTTCCTTTATAGGTTCCAATGAAAATATACTCCTTCCACAACATGACATCACCTCCTTCTATATGAACTTCCTCCGGAGGACGCACTACTTTTTTAGGATTAATTTGGTCAATTATATACTGAATAGCATCTAATTCTCGCTCTCTATCTGGCAAAATATTTGACTTTACAAAAACATCATCAATTACAAAACCAATGTCTCTTGTGAATATCTGATTGTAATTTTCAATCATTTCCGGACGATAAACCGTCACATTATATTTTTTCAGCACGGTATTAAATGCTTCCATTTCATTCACCATGTCTTGCTCCTGCGGATAGGTGCCTGCTAAAATATGCTCTAATGATTTTGGGTCATAGGCTTCTTCAACCTTTGGCGTAGGTCCATTATTGACTGCTGAACCCAGAACTACTGCTCTAAGTCTCGAAGTTTCATTCTTTATATTTAATTCTAACATGTATTTTTAGCTTTTGGCAAATATAAAAAAAGCTTCACAAATTTGTGAAGCTTTTTAAACTGATTTTATCTTTTATCTGTCGGCACAAAATCCCTCAAAGGGTGCCCTGTATAAACTTGTCTCGGTCTTCCGATAGGCTCCTTATTTTCACGCATTTCTTTCCATTGTGCTATCCAACCCGGTAAACGACCTATGGCAAACATTACGGTGAACATATCTGTAGGAATTCCTAATGCTCTGTAAATGATTCCAGAATAGAAATCAACATTAGGATATAAATTTCTTGATTTGAAGTATTCATCTTCTAAAGCTGACTCTTCTAATTTCTTAGCAATTGCAAGAATTGGATCTTCAACTCCTAAAGTAGCTAAAACTTCATTAGCTGCTTTTTTGATGATTTTCGCTCTTGGATCGAAATTTTTATAGACTCTATGACCAAATCCCATCAATCTGAAAGGGTCATTTTTATCTTTGGCTTTAGCCATATATTTATCCGCATCCCCACCATTTCTATGGATTTCTTCTAACATTTCAAGCACGGCTTGATTTGCTCCTCCGTGTAATGGACCCCAAAGTGCAGAAACTCCAGCAGATACTGAAGCAAATAATCCTGCGTGAGAGGAACCTACCATCCTAACGGTAGATGTAGAACAGTTTTGCTCATGATCTCCGTGAAGAATGAACAATTTATCCAATGCATCAATAACTACAGGATTTGCAGTGTAAGGTTCTGTAGGCAATTCAAACATTAAACGCATAAAATTCTCTACATATCCTTTAGTATTATCATAATAATTCAAAGGATACCCCATGCTTTTTCTATACGTCCAAGTTGCTATAACCAGGAATTTACCCATAGTTTTACATACTGCCTCATACATTTCTTTTTCATTCTCAACATTCACCGATTTAGGGTTAAATGCCGTCAATGCACTTGTCAAAGCTGCTAAAACACCCATTGGATGAGCTGTTTTAGGAAAACCATCAATGATGTTTTTCATTTCTTCATTGACCAAAGTGTATTTTCTGATATCAGTTTCAAACTGCGCTAACTGCTTAACAGTTGGCAACTCACCAAAAATCAAAAGGTAAGATACTTCTAAAAAATCTGCTTTTTCTGCTAAATCTTCAATCGAATATCCTCTGTAACGTAGAATTCCAAGTTCACCATCTAGGAAAGTGATTTCGCTGGTACAAGAACCTGAATTTTTATAACCTGGATCAAGTGTAATTACACCTGATAAATCACGTAATTTGTTAATATCAATGGCAACTTCATTTTCACTTCCTACAATGATCGGCAGTTCAAATTTTTTACCATCAATTTCTAATGTTGCTATTTTTGACATAATATAATTGAAAATAAACTTTTAAAATAATAATTTATCAAATCTAGGGAATTAAACACTAATTAAAAAGAGAATACCACAATGAAATTGTTAAATATTATAAAAAAAAGCCACTCACAATACGTGAATGGCTTTAAATAAAAATATCGTAAGAAATTATTTGATTTTGAAAGCATTTTTACCAGGAAAATAAGCTGTATTTCCTAATTCTTCCTCAATTCTTAATAATTGATTGTATTTCGCCATACGATCAGAACGAGAAGCTGAACCTGTTTTAATTTGACCACAGTTTAACGCTACTGCTAAATCTGCAATTGTATTGTCTTCTGTCTCTCCCGAACGGTGTGACATTACTGAAGTATATCCTGCATTTTTAGCCATATTAACAGCCGCAATAGTTTCAGTCAAGGTACCAATTTGGTTTACTTTAATAAGAATTGAATTAGCGATTCCTTTTTCGATACCAGTAGACAAACGTGTTACATTAGTAACAAATAAATCATCCCCAACTAATTGTACTTTATCTCCAATTTTATCCGTAAGCAATTTCCATCCATCCCAGTCATTCTCATCCATTCCATCTTCAATAGAAATGATCGGATATTTAGCAACTAATTCGGCTAAATACTCTACTTGCTCAGCAGAAGACCTAACTTTACCCGTTTCCCCTTCAAATTTAGAATAATCGTATTTTCCATTTACATAAAACTCTGCAGCAGCACAATCTAAAGCGATCATGATTTCATCACCAAAAGTATAACCTGCAGTTTCTACCGCTTTTTTGATCGTATCTAAAGCATCTTCAGTTCCTCCGGCTAGATTTGGCGCAAAACCACCTTCATCACCTACTGCTGTAGAAAGCCCTCTATCATGTAATACTTTCTTCAAACTATGAAAAATTTCAGTTCCCATTTGCATTGCATGCGAAAAAGAAGTTGCTTTCACAGGGAAAATCATAAATTCTTGAAATGCGATAGGTGCATCAGAATGTGATCCTCCGTTGATGATATTCATCATTGGTACTGGCAACGTGTTTGCAGAAACACCACCTACGTATCTGTATAAAGGCAATCCTAATTCATTAGCAGCCGCTTTTGCTACAGCCAATGAAACACCTAAAATTGCATTTGCTCCTAAGTTTGATTTATTTGGTGTGCCATCTAAATCGATCATCATTTGATCAATAAGATTTTGTTCGAAAACAGAAACACCTAAAAGTTCTTCAAAAATAACAGTATTAACATTTTTCACTGCATTCAAAACTCCTTTTCCAAGAAATGCTTTTCCTCCATCACGTAATTCAACTGCTTCATGCTCTCCAGTTGAAGCTCCAGATGGTACTGCTGCTCTTCCTAAAACACCATTGTCCGTAATTACATCTACTTCTATTGTAGGATTTCCTCTTGAATCGAAAATTTGTCTTGCGTGAATTTTGATAATAATACTCATATACTAAAATTTTAAATTTTAAAATACAAATATATTCTATCTTTTGGAATGATTTTATGAAAATAATGAATGTTATTAACGAAAACGTTATAATTTTTTCACAAGCAAAACATTTAAATTATTTTAAGAATTTATTCTTACATTATCTGTTATTTTTTCCAATTCCATTAAAATATAATTAAAGAAACGCGTATCACATGGACTAAAACTTAATGATACGAATCACATCTTAAAATAAATTATTTTCAACAAACAAATTGACACAAAATAACTGATTATCAATTATATACGCTAAATTTATGTGATTTTAAAAAAAACAAAAAAAGGCACTTTATATTGTGTTTTTCTTAGTTAGTAATTTTGACAATTCAATTTCTAAATTAAAAAATAAAAATGTGATGGAAGCTTCAGAAAATCGTAACAATTTAATCAATTCTAGTGAAATTGTAGCTTTATTAAACAGAACTGCCACTCCATTGGAAAATGTGGAAGATTTAGACCCATTAATTGACCATATAGGAGATGCAAAATATGTCCTTTTAGGTGAAGCCTCACATGGCACGCATGAATATTATACCTGGAGAGCTAAAATTACACAACGGCTAATTCAGGAAAAGGGTTTTTCGTTTGTAGGAGTCGAGGGAGATTGGCCGGATTGTTATCGTTTAAATCGGTATGCAAAAGGATATTTAGATTCCGGGAAAGACATCTTTAGCGTGATGAATGAATTTAATAGATGGCCTACTTGGATGTGGGCAAATTGGGAAACAGCAGCATTCATAGATTGGCTGAAGGTTTTCAACGAAAATTTTCCGGCAGATAAAAGAATCGGATTTTACGGATTGGATGTATACAGTTTCAGAGAATCTATGCATTCGATCATTCAATATCTAGAAAAAAATGATCCAAAAGCACTCGCAATTGCAAAAACAGCCATGAAATGTTTTGAGCCCTACAATAAAGACGAAGGACAATCTTATGCCAGAGCCTCTTCATACGTTCCGGAATTATGCGAAAAAGAAATCTTGCACATGCTTACGGAAATTATAAAAAATGTCCCCAATTACAATCATGATGCTGAAAATGTTCTGAGCACAGAACAAAACGCATTCATTACCAGAAATGCCGAAAAGTATTATCGCGCCATGATAAAAAGAGGTTCGGCCTCTTGGAATATTAGAGATGAACACATGGTTTCCACCATACAACGTCTTATGAAATTTCATGGAAAGGATGCAAAAATCATAGTTTGGGAACACAACACTCACATTGGTGACGCACGTGCAACAGAAATGGCCTCGGAAGGAATGGTAAATGTAGGACAGCTAATAAGAGAGCAATATTCAAGCGAGGGCGTTGTTGCTGTAGGATTTGGATCATACAAAGGAAGTGTAGTTGCTGGTAGAGAATGGGGAGATTCCATGCGAAAAATAAAAGTTCCTGAAGCTGTTGTGGGAAGTTGGGAACATGCTTTTCATCTTGCTGGCAATGGAAAAAATAAATTATTATTAATGAATAAAGTAAAGGGCGAAAAGTGCCTTTCTTCTTACATAGGACATCGTGCAATAGGAGTTGTTTATAATCCTGAACACGAAAGATTCGGAAATTATGTCCCAACAATATTACCCAAAAGATACGATGCCTTTATTTTTCTAGACGAAACAAGTGCATTACATCCCATACACATCCAACCGGATGGAAACCAAATTCCAGAAACCTATCCCTTTGGCATGTAAGTATACTTTATAAAAAAAAGGGTTTGACTTTCAATTAAGTCAAACCCTTTTTTAAATATCTAATCTTGGAGGTTACTCCAATTTTAACCTTTTATATTCTCAATAAATTGATCGAAAAGATAAGAAGAATCATGCGGTCCCGGGCTTGCCTCCGGATGGTATTGAACTGAGAAACAATTTTTGTTTTTCATACGCATACCGGCAACCGTTCCATCATTTAGGTGAAGATGTGTGATTTCCAAATCAGGATGATTATCCAATTGTTCTTTGTTAACAGCAAAACCATGATTTTGAGAAGTGATTTCTCCTTTTCCAGTAATGATGTTTTTTACAGGATGGTTTATTCCTCTGTGACCATTAAACATTTTATAAGTCGAAATTCCGTTTGCCAAACCAATTACTTGATGTCCAAGACAGATTCCGAATAAAGGTTTATCGTTTTCAAGGATTTCTTTTGCAACTTGAATAGCACCAGAAAGTGGCTCAGGATCACCAGGACCATTGGATAAAAAATATCCATCTGGATTAAATGCGGCTAAATCTTGGTAAGAAGAATCAAAAGGAAATACTTTGATATAACAATCTCTTTTAGCAAGATTACGAAGAATATTCATTTTAATTCCTAAATCTAGAGCGGAAATCTTATAGGTTGCATTCTCGTCGCCAAAGAAATACGGTTCCTTAGTTGATACTTTAGAAGCTAATTCTAACCCATTCATGTCTGGAACTTTTGCCAATGCAATTTTTAGATCTTCAATTGAAGTTTCATCCGTACAAATTACTGCATTCATCGCTCCGTTATCACGAATGTAACTTACTAGAGCGCGCGTATCTACGTCAGAGATACAAATAAGGTTTTGTTTAATAAAATAGTCTTCTAAACTCCCTTGCGCCTCTTCACGAGAATAATTGAAGCTAAAATTTTTACAAACCAATCCAGCAATTTTAATGCTATCTGATTCAATTTCTTTCTCATTCACCCCATAATTTCCAATATGGGCATTAGTCGCTACCATTAACTGTCCAAAATAAGATGGATCAGTGAATATTTCTTGGTAACCTGTCATTCCTGTATTAAAGCAGACTTCTCCAAAAGTGGTTCCACTTATTCCAATAGATTTACCATGGAATATGGTTCCGTCACTAAGTAAAAGTATGGCTTGTTTTCTATTTACGTATTTCATTTGTATCGTGATTGTTGTGTTCTGGGTGCAAATTTAACTCAATTTGAGGGGTTTTGAAAATTTAATTTAATATGAACATGAAATTATACTCTCCGACAAATTTGAAGTGAGTTTATTCCGAAATAAAACAAAAAAAAAGACAAACTAATAAAAGTTCATCCTTTTTTCTAAAATATCCTTAAAGCGTATCATAATAAGTTAAGATCTTATTAACATCTTCGTCAGTCTTATAACTTAAATTATTATTAGAGACATAGACTTTCACTAAATCTACTTTATCATTTAAAAATTTGAGAATGTCTTTTTTTCCAAGGCTTATTTTTTCGTACTTGTCATCCTTCATAAGATAATAAACAAATTTTCGGATATATTTTTCTTTTTTAATTTTTTCTTGTAAAAGTGGATTAATTTCACTCTCATCAATAAATAATTTAGTTTCTTTATACAAACGCAAAGTCTTTCCTTTGAAAACTTCAAGATAGATACCACTTAATGGATCAGTATTAATAATCTTGTAAATTTCATTTAAATGAACGATATAATCAAGCTGTTGCAAATCAACCTGCAAAACAGAATCATTAGAAATCTTAAACTCTAATGTTTTTAATACTAAATTATAATTTAAAGAACTTAGCTTTCTAGATTCACCATTTTTTTTTATTAACACAAATTCTTCATTCCAATTATCAAACAAATATGAAGCAAAATCAACTTTACCCATACCAACATTAACCTTATGCAAAACATCTAATGAATTCACATTTAAATTAGAATCAAAACTACCAACAACAGTTTCTCTCGGTAAAGTACCTTGCGAAAAAACTGGCAAGCAAAATAAAAAGAGTAAGCTTAATAAAAATTTATTTTTCATGTTTTAAATTTAGAATAGTAAATATAACAAAAAAAAAGGATAAACTATAAATAGCTTATCCTTGATTTTTATTGAATGATTATTTTCATAATTACTCAGCAGTCTCTGTAGGTGTTTCAGTTTCGGCAGCTGGAGCTTCAGTAGCTTCATCTTTCTTAGCTTTACCACCACGACGGCTTTTTGCTTTTTTAACTTCTTTTTTACCACCATTGTAAAGTTCATTGAAATCTACTAATTCGATCATTGCCATATCAGCATTATCTCCTAAACGATTTCCAACTTTAATGATACGAGTGTATCCACCTGGACGGTCTCCTACTTTAGCAGCTACGTCTCTGAACAAGTCAGTTACGGCATATTTGCTACGTAAGTAAGCAAAAACGATACGACGATTGTGAGTCGTATCAGCTTTAGATTTTGTTATAAGCGGCTCAACGAATTGTTTAAGCGCTTTTGCTTTAGCGACAGTAGTGTTAATACGTTTGTGCTCGATAAGAGAACAAGCCATATTAGCTAACATAGATTTTCTATGTGCAGTCTGTCTGCTTAAGTGATTGAATTTTTTTCCGTGTCTCATTGCTATGTAAATTTAAACCTTGCGGCTTAGATTATTCTTTATCTAGTTTGTATTTTGCCAAATCCATTCCGAAGTTTAAATTTTTAACTGCAACAAGTTCATCAAGTTCAGTTAAAGATTTTTTACCAAAATTACGGAATTTCATTAGGTCATTTTTATTGAACGATACTAAATCACCAAGTGTATCAACTTCAGCCGCTTTCAAACAATTTAATGCTCTCACAGATAAATCCATATCAACAAGCTTAGTTTTAAGCAATTGTCTCATATGTAATGACTCTTCATCATACGATTCTGTTTGTGCAATTTCGTCAGCCTCAAGTGTAATTCTTTCGTCAGAAAACAACATGAAATGGTGAATAAGAACTTTGGCAGCTTCAGTAAGAGCGTCTTTTGGATTAATAGAACCATCCGTTTTTATTTCAAAAACTAATTTTTCGTAATCTGTTTTTTGCTCTACACGGAAGTTTTCAATTGCATACTTCACATTTTTTACCGGAGTAAAAATTGAGTCAGTAAAAATAGTTCCAATTGCAGCATTCTGTTTTTTGTTCTCTTCAGCAGGAACATATCCTCTACCTTTTTCGATGGTTAAATCGAAATTCAGTTTGATTTTACTATCTAAATTACAGATAACAAGTTCTGGATTCAAAACTTGGAAACCTGAAATAAATTTTTGAAAATCACCAGCTGTTAATTGATCTTTACCTGAAACAGAAATAGTAACTGATTCATTATCTATATCTTCAATTTGACGTTTGAAACGCACTTGTTTTAGATTAAGAATAATTTCGGTAACATCCTCAACAACTCCTGAGATAGTAGAAAATTCATGATCTACACCTTCAATGCGAACAGATGTAATTGCATAACCTTCTAATGCTGAAAGCAAAACTCTTCTAAGTGCATTACCAACGGTCAATCCGTATCCAGGTTCTAAAGGTCTAAATTCAAATTTACCTTCAAAATCGGTTGAATCGATCATGATAACTTTATCGGGCTTCTGAAAATTAAATATTGCCATAAATTTCGACTAAGTCAATTATTATTTGTTGTACAACTCTACGATTAATTGTTCTTTAATGTTTTCTGGGATTTGAAGTCTCGCAGGTACAGAAACGAAAGTACCTTCTTTGATATCATTATTCCAAGTAATCCATTCATAAACATGACTTGAATTAGATAAAGAACGTTCGATAGCTTCTAATGATTTAGATTTTTCACGAACAGCAACTTTATCACCAGGCTTAAGGTGGTAAGAAGCAATATTTACTACATCACCGTTAACGGTAACGTGTCTGTGAGAAACTAATTGTCTAGCGCCTCTTCTAGAAGGAGCAATACCCATTCTAAAAACTACGTTATCTAATCTTGCTTCACACAATTGTAAAAGAACTTCACCAGTAACACCTTTAGTAGCTGATGCTTTTTTGAATAAACCTCTGAATTGTTTTTCTAAAATTCCGTAAGAATATTTAGCTTTTTGCTTTTCCATTAACTGGATTGCATATTCAGATTTTTTTCCTCTTTTTTTAGCCATCCCGTGTTGTCCAGGTGGGTAATTTCTTTTTTCGAAAGATTTGTCATCTCCGAAGATTGCTTCGCCAAATTTACGAGCAATTCTAGTTTTTGGACCAGTATATCTTGCCATTTCTAAAAATTAAATTAAGGTAGAGATTATGAATTCAGGTCATATCCTTCGATAATCGTATGTTCTACCTAGTTATACTTAAATATATAATTAAACTCTACGTCTTTTAGGAGGACGACATCCATTGTGAGGCATTGGAGTAACATCGATAATCTCTGTAACTTCAATTCCACCGTTATGCAAAGAACGGATAGCAGACTCACGTCCGTTTCCTGGTCCTTTTACATAAACCTTTACTTTTTTAAGTCCAGCTTCAAGAGCTACTTTACTACAATCTTCTGCTGCCATTTGGGCTGCGTATGGAGTGTTCTTTTTAGAACCTCTAAAACCCATTTTACCAGCTGAAGACCAAGAAATAACTTCACCTTTTTTGTTTGTCAAAGAAATGATGATATTGTTAAAAGTAGCAGAAATATGAGCTTCTCCCGTTGATTCAACGATAACTTTACGTTTTTTTGCAGTTGCTTTAGCCATATTACTTATTATTTAGTTGCTTTTTTCTTGTTGGCAACAGTTTTTCTCTTACCTTTTCTTGTTCTAGAGTTGTTTTTAGTTCTTTGCCCTCTTAAAGGAAGACCAGTTCTATGACGGATACCTCTATAACATCCAATATCCATTAAACGTTTGATGTTTAAAGAAACTTCAGAACGTAATTCACCTTCAATTTTGAAAGTTGATACCGCCTCACGAATTGCTCCGATCTCGTCATCATTCCAATCTTGAACTTTTTTATCTTGGCTAACTTGAGCTTTCTCTAAAATCTCAACAGCTCTACTTTTTCCTAATCCAAAGATATAGGTAAGTGCTATAACACCTCTCTTATTTTTTGGGATATCTACCCCTGCTATTCTTGCCATAATTATCCTTGTCTTTGTTTAAATCTAGGATTCTTTTTGTTTATTACGTACAATCTCCCTTTTCTTCGCACAATTTTGCACTCGGGACTTCTCTTTTTTACTGAAGCTCTAACTTTCATTTTGAATATCCTTTAATATCTATAAGTAATTCTTGCTTTTGACAAATCGTAAGGGCTCATTTCTAGTTTCACTTTATCACCAGGTAATAATTTGATGTAATGCATACGCATTTTTCCAGATATATGGGCGATTACAATATGTCCATTTTCTAACTCTACACGGAACATAGCATTTGATAATGCTTCAATGATAGATCCGTCTTGTTCTATTGCTGATTGTTTTGCCATAAATTAAGCTACTGCTTTTCTATTTTTACCACTTTTCATCAAACCATCATAATGTTTATTCAACAAGTATGAATTGATTTGCTGCATCGTGTCTATGGCAACTCCAACCATAATTATTAATGAAGTACCTCCAAAAAACATTGCCCAAGATTGTTGAACATCCATAAGACTCACAACAATTGCTGGGAACACAGCTATCAAAGCAAGAAATAAAGATCCTGGAAAAGTTATCAAGGACATCACTTTATCAAGATAATCAGAAGTTTCAACTCCTGGTCTGATACCCGGAATAAAACCACCACTTCTCTTTAAATCATCAGACATTTTGTTAGTAGGAACTGTGATTGCAGTATAAAAGAAAGTAAATACAATTATTAAAGTTGCAAATACAAAATTATACCAAAATCCGAACATATTACTAAAAGCGCCAACGATTGATTGTGATGCATCTGATTTAGACAAACCTGCTAAGGCTGCTGGAATAAACATAATTGCTTGCGCAAAAATTATCGGCATAACCCCAGAAGCATTAAGCTTTAAAGGAATCCATTGTCTGTTTCCACCCAACATGTCTTGTTCAAAATCACCTGATGTTGTACGACGGGCATATTGAACAGGAATCTTCCTGATCGCCATTACCAATAGCACACAACAAATGATAACTAATAACCAAATGATAATTTCAATAACTAACAACATTGGTCCACCATTATTATTGGTAACTCTTGTTGTAAACTCTTGAATAAAAGCCTGAGGTAATCTAGCCAAAATTCCAACCATGATTAACAAAGAAATACCATTTCCAATTCCTTTATCAGTAATTTTTTCTCCTAACCACATGGCAAAAATTGTACCTGTAACTAAAATAACTACTGAAGAAAATAAGAATTCAAATGAATTGAATCCCAATAAAAATGCATTACTAGGTAATGTTCTATATAAATTATAGATGTAAGTTGGACCTTGAACTAAAGTAATTCCTATTGTCAACCAACGAGTAATTTGATTAATCTTTTTTCTACCGCTTTCTCCATCACTTTGAAGTTTTTGCAAATAAGGAATCGCAATTCCCATTAACTGAACAACAATAGAAGCAGAAATATAAGGCATAATTCCCAAAGCAAAAACAGAAGCTTGAGAAAATGCACCTCCAGTAAACATGTCAAGAATTGAACCAATTCCTTCTTTAGTTTGCCCAGCTAAATTACCTAACTGTGTAGCATCAATACCTGGCAGGGTTACTTGAGCCCCAAAACGATACACTAAAAGTAAACCCAATGTTATTAGGATTCTATTTTTCAGTTCCTCGATTTTCCAAACATTACTTATTGATTCAATAAATTTCTTCATATTAATTGAAAAATTACATTGTTACAGCCTCTCCACCAGCAGCTTCAATAGCAGCTTTTGCAGTAGCAGTAAATTTGTGAGCGGTTACTTTTAATTTTGCTGTCAATTCACCTCTACCTAAAATCTTAACGATTTCATTTTTAGTAGCTAAACGATTAGCAACATAAACTGTCATATCAACAGTATCTTTAATAACACCATTATCAACTAAAAGTTGCAGTGTATCAAGATTTACACCTTCGTAATCTTTACGATTGATGTTTGTAAAACCAAACTTAGGCACACGTCTTTGAAGTGGCATTTGCCCACCTTCAAAACCAATCTTTTTAGAATAACCAGAACGAGATTTTGCTCCTTTGTGACCTCTTGCAGAAGTACCACCTTTTCCAGAACCTTCTCCTCTACCTAATCTTTTATTTTGATTGTGTGTAGAACCTTCAGCAGGTTGTAAGTTACTTAAATTCATAACAGTATTTGTTATTTAGCTTCTTCAACAGAAACTAAGTGTTTAACTTTATTTATCATCCCAAGGATTGTAGGGTTTGAATCATGCTCTACAACTTGTCCCATTTTACGTAGACCTAAAGCTTCTAATCCTCTCTTTTGAGTAAGAGGACAGTTGATTTTGCTTCTAACTTGTTTTACTAATAATTTAGCCATAATTTCCTTGAATTAACCTTTAAAAACTTTTTCTAAAGAAACACCTCTTTGTTTTGCAACAGTATAAGCGCTTCTCATTTGTAATAAAGCATCAAAAGTTGCTTTTACCACGTTGTGAGGATTTGAAGATCCTTGAGATTTAGATAATACATCATGAATCCCTACTGACTCAAGAACTGAACGAACAGCTCCACCAGCAATAACTCCTGTACCATGAGAGGCAGGAATTAAGAATACACGTGCACCACCAAATTTACCTTTTTGTTCGTGAGGAACTGATTGACCATTCAAAGGAATTTTCACTAAATTTTTCTTAGCATCTTCTACTGCTTTCGCAATTGCTTCAGAAACGTCTTTAGATTTTCCTAATCCGTGCCCAACCACTCCATTTTCATCACCTACAACTACAATAGCAGAAAAACCAAAAGCTCTACCACCCTTTGTAACCTTAGTAACACGATTTACACTTACCAAACGATCTTTTAATTCAAGACCACTTGGTTTTACTAACTCTACATTCTTGTATTTACTATTAGACATACTATATTAGAATTTAAGTCCAGCCGCTCTTGCGCCTTCTGCTAATGATTTAATACGTCCGTGATATAAATAACCTCCTCTATCGAAAGTTACTACGTCTATCCCAGCTTTTAAAGCTTTTTCAGCAACTAGTTTTCCAACTGCTGTAGCAACTTCAATGTTCGTACCGTTACCTATTTCTTTTTCTCTTGAAGAAGCCGCCAATAAAGTAACTCCGTTTACGTCATCAATAAGTTGAGCGTAAATTTCTTTGTTACTTCTAAATACAGATAGTCTTGGATTAGTAGCAGTACCACTAATTGTCTTTCTAATTCTGAATCTAATTCGTTGTCTTCTTTCAGGTTTTGTTAATGACATAATCTTATTTTTTAAGCTGATTTACCTGCTTTTCTTCTTAATACTTCACCTACAAATTTAACACCTTTTCCTTTGTACGGCTCAGGCTTACGGAAACCTCTGATTTTCGCAGCTACCTGACCTAAAAGTTGTTTGTCAAATGATGTTAATTTAACGATAGGGTTTTTACCTTTTTCAGATATAGTTTCTAAAGTTACTTCTGGAGCAATTTCTAAAACTATATTGTGAGAGTAACCAAGTGCTAAATCTAATTTTTGTCCTTGATTTGAAGCTCTATAACCAACTCCTACCAATTCTAATGACTTAGTAAAACCATCTGTTACACCGATAATCATGTTATTGATTAAAGATCTGTACAAACCGTGTTTTGCTCTTTGGTCTTTGTGATCAGAAGATCTTTCTACTTGAACTAGATCCCCTTCAACTGTTACAGTTACGTCCGAAAACTCCTGAGTTAGTTGACCATTTTTTCCTTTTACCGTAATAATACCATCAGCAACTGAAACAGTTACTCCAGCTGGTATTGTTACTGGGCTTTTACCTATTCTTGACATCTTATATAGTCTTTAAAATTAGTATACGTAACAAATTACTTCGCCACCAACATTCAATTGTTTAGCTTTCTTTCCAGTCATTAAACCTTTAGAAGTAGAAACAATAGCAATTCCTAATCCGTTAAGGATTCTAGGAATGTTTGAAGAACCTGAATATTTACGTAAACCTGGTTTACTAATTCTTTGGATATCTTTAATTACTGACTCTTTAGTATCTTTATCATACTTCAAAGCAATTTTGATTGAACCCTGAACAGCGTTGTCTTCAAATTTGTAACTCAAGATATAACCTTGATCAAATAAGATCTTTGTTATTTCTTTTTTTAGATTAGACGCAGGAATTTCAACAACTTTGTGGTTTGCAGCCACTGCGTTACGAACTCTTGTCAAATAATCGGCAATAGGATCTGTATACATGTGTATTAATTTGCGGTTTTGGTTTTCGACAAACTATTCATCGAACCTGAAACCAATTTATAAATTTCTATAATTACGAATTTCAAATTACGAATTACGTTTTAAATTGTAATTCGTAATTTATAATTCATAATTGAATTTTACCAAGATGCTTTTTTAACACCTGGTATCAATCCGTTATTTGCCATTTCACGAAATGTAACACGTGAAAGACCGAATTGACGCATATACCCTCTTGGTCTACCTGTCAATTTGCAACGATTGTGCAAACGAACTGGCGAAGCATTTTTTGGTAACTTTTGCAAACCTACGAAATCTCCAGCTTCTAACAAAGCTTTTCTTTTCTCAGCATACTTAGCTACTGTTTTTTCTCTCTTAACCTCGCGGGCTTTCATTGATTCTTTAGCCATGTCTTAATTCTTTTTAAAAGGTAAACCTAGTTCAGCCAATAATGATTTTGCTTCCTTATCTGTTTTTGCAGTAGTTACAAAAGAAATATCCATACCTGAAATTTTGTTTACTTTATCAATATCAATTTCTGGGAAAATGATTTGCTCCAAAACACCAAGGTTATAATTTCCTCTTCCATCAAAACCAGTAGCTTTAATACCACTGAAATCTCTTACACGTGGTAAAGCTGAAGTAATAAGTCTATCTAAAAACTCATACATTCTTTCTCCACGCAAAGTAACTTTTGCTCCAATAGGCATCCCTTTTCTCAATTTGAATGACGCAACGTCTTTCTTTGAAATAGTAGATACTGCTTTCTGTCCAGTGATCTTTGTTAACTCATCAACTGCATAGTCAATTAGTTTTTTATCAGATACAGCTGCACCAACTCCTTTACTTAAAACGATTTTTTCCAATTTTGGAACTTGCATTACGTTTACGTATCCGAATTCCTCTTTAAGAGCAGCGATTACTCTGCTCTTATATTCTTCTTTTAGTCTAGGTATATACGCCATTACTATAGTACTTGATTAGATTTTTTTGAAAATCTTACTTTCTTATCTCCTTCTACTCTAATACCAACTCTAGTTGTTTCCTTAGTTTTAGGATCAATTAAAGAAATATTAGATATTTGTATAGAAGCTTCTTTCTTTACGATACCACCTTGAGGGCTTTTTGCACTAGGTTTCGTATGTTTTGAAACCATGTTTACACCTTCAACAATCGCTTTGTTTTTCTCACGGTACACACGTAAAACTTTACCTTCAGCACCTTTATGGTCTCCAGCAATTACTCTTACAATGTCACCTGATTTTATTTTTAGCTTTATCATCTTAAAACGAATTAAAGCACTTCTGGTGCTAATGATACAATTTTCATGAATTGTTTTTCACGAAGTTCTCTTGCTACCGGACCAAAAACACGAGTTCCTCTCATTTCACCAGCAGCATTCAATAACACACATGCGTTGTCATCAAATCTAATGTATGAACCATCGGCTCTTCTCACTTCTTTTTTGGTACGTACAACAACTGCAGTTGAAACAGCTCCTTTTTTAACGCTTCCGTTAGGTGCTGTATCTTTTATAGAAACTACAATCTTGTCTCCAACAGAGGCATACCTTCTTTTGGTACCTCCTAAAACACGGATAGTTAAAACTTCTTTTGCTCCCGTGTTATCTGCTACTTTTAGTCTTGATTCTTGTTGTACCATAATTATTTAGCTCTTTCTAGGATTTCAACTAATCTCCAACATTTTGTTTTACTTAAAGGGCGAGTTTCGCTAATCTTTACAGTATCTCCAATGTTACAGTCGTTATTTTCGTCGTGTGCGTGATACTTTTTAGTTTTCAACACGAACTTACCGTATAATGGGTGTTTTACTTTACGCACTTCAGCAACTACGATAGATTTATCCATCTTGTCTGAAGTTACAACACCAACTCTTTCTTTTCTTAAATTTCTTTTTTCTTCCATCTTTCAGCAGATTACAATTATTGCAACTCTCTTTTAGTAAGTTCCGTAGCTAATCTTGCAACTGTTCTTCTTACACTTCTAATTTGAAGTGGATTCTCAATTGGAGAAATAGCGTGAGCCATTTTTAGGTCGGCATATGCCTTCTTAGTCTGGCTAAGTTTTTCTTGCAACTCCGCTGCAGAAAGATCTTTTATTTCTGATTGTTTCATAATATAATATAGATTATGCTTCGAAATCTCTAGCAACGACGAATTTAGTTTTTACTGGAAGCTTTTGAGCTGCAAGACGTAACGCCTCTTTTGCAACTGACAAAGGTACTCCTCCAACTTCAAACATAATTCTTCCGGGTTTAACAACGGCAGCCCAATACTCAACTGCACCTTTACCTTTACCCATACGTACCTCAAGAGGTTTCTTAGTGATAGGTTTGTCTGGAAATATTTTGATCCATAATTGTCCTTCTCTTTTCATAAAACGAGTTGCAGCAATACGCGCAGCTTCGATTTGACGAGAGGTTAAGAACATTCCATCTTCATGTACAGATTTAATACCAAACATTCCATTAGAAAGTTCATGTCCTCTTTGAGAGTTCCCTTTCATTTTACCTTTTTGTACCTTACGGTATTTTGTTCTTTTAGGCTGTAACATTTTTCTTTAGTTTAAAAATTTACTTTCGTTTACGAGCGTCTGGTTTTCCACCTTTATTAAAAGGTTTTCTGTCTCCTCTAGGAGAATCACCACCTTTACCACCAGCACCAGATTGTTTTTTGTCCATTCCAGCAAGTGGAGAAAGATCTCTCTTTCCATAAACTTCACCTTTCATGATCCACACTTTGATTCCCATTCTACCATAAGTAGTATGAGCCTCTGCAAGTGCATAATCAATGTCAGCTCTGAAAGTTGATAGAGGAATTCTACCTTCTTTGAAACCTTCTGAACGAGCCATCTCAGCACCATTCAAACGACCAGAAATCAAAACTTTGATACCTTCAGCGTTCATACGCATAGAAGCAGCAATAGCCATTTTGATTGCACGTCTGTAAGAAATTCTGCTTTCGATTTGACGACAGATGCTTGTAGCAACTAGATACGCGTCAAGTTCAGGTCTTTTAATTTCAAAGATGTTGATTTGAACCTCTTTGTCAGTAATTTTCTTAAGTTCTTCTTTCAACTTGTCTACCTCTTGTCCACCTTTTCCGATAATGATACCAGGTCTGGCAGTAGTGATAGTAACGGTTACAAGTTTCAAAGTTCTCTCGATGATTACTTTTGATACACTAGCTTTTGATAAACGAGCATGGATGTACTTTCTGATTTTGTGATCTTCGGCAAGTTTATCACCGTAATCATTTCCACCATACCAGTTTGAGTCCCACCCTCTGATGATACCAAGTCTATTTCCAATTGGATTTGTCTTTTGTCCCATGCTGCTTAAGAATTGCTTTGTGTGTTATTGATAGCTCCAAGCACGATTGTTACGTGATTAGAACGTTTTCTAATTCTGTGTGCTCTTCCTTGTGGTGCTGGACGAAGTCTTTTCAACATCATTCCACCATCAACACGGATTTCCTTAACAAATAAACCAGCTTCTTCCATATTAGCTTCAGGGTTTTTAGCTTGCCAGTTGGCAATTACTGATAAAACCAATTTTTCTAATTTTCTTGAAGCTTCTTTAGAACTGAATCTTAAGATGTTAAGTGCTCTTTCTACCTTCTGACCTCTTACTAGATCTGCTACTAAGCGCATTTTTCTAGGTGAAGTAGGGCAGTTATTTAACTTTGCGAAGGCCAAAGACTTATTAGCCTCTTTTCTTGCATCTGCTGTTTCTCTTTTACGAACTCCCATTGCTTCTTATTTTTTACCTTTATTTTTTGCTCCAGCATGACCTCTAAAAGATCTAGTTGGTGAAAATTCTCCTAATTTGTGACCTACCATGTTTTCTGTTACGTAAACTGGTACAAATTGACGACCGTTATGAACTGCGATAGTTTGCCCAACAAAGTCTGGAGTAATCATAGAAGCTCTAGACCATGTCTTAACCACTCCTTTATTTCCACCTGCGATGTTTTCTTGAACTTTCTTGTCTAACTTATAATGAACGAAAGGTCCTTTTTTTAATGAACGTGCCATATCTTATTATTTCTTTCTACGTTCTACGATATACTTGTTACTCGGGTTTTTCTTAGAACGAGTTCTATAACCTTTAGCTGGTATTCCATTTCTTGAACGTGGATGTCCACCAGAAGAACGACCTTCACCACCACCCATTGGGTGATCGACAGGGTTCATTGCAACAGGTCTTGTTCTAGGTCTTCTTCCTAACCATCTTGTTCTACCAGCTTTTCCTGATACAACTAATTGGTGGTCTGAATTAGAAACCGCTCCAATTGTAGCCGAACAAGTCAACAAGATTAATCTTGTTTCCCCAGAAGGCATTTTAATTGTAGCATATTTTCCATCTCTTGCCATTAATTGAGCAAATGTTCCAGCTGAACGAGCGATTACAGCTCCCTGTCCTGGTCTCAATTCGATACAAGAAATTACAGTTCCAAGCGGAACTCTACTTAAAGGTAAAGTATTACCAATTTCAGGTTGAGATTCTGGACCAGAAACTAATTTCTGACCAACTTTCAATCCGTTTTGAGCAATAACATACGTTTTCTCTCCATCAGCATAAGCTAACAAAGCGATAAATGCAGTACGATTTGGATCATATTCAATTGATTTAACCGTCGCAGGAATTCCTTCTTTTGTACGTTTAAAATCAATGATACGATATCTCTGCTTGTGACCACCACCCGTATAACGCATGGTCATCTTTCCTTGACTATTTCTACCACCAGAGTTTTTTATCGGCGCTATCAAAGAGCGTTCCGGCTTATCAGTTGTAATGGCGTCATAACCATTCACAACTCTAAATCGCTGACCTGGGGTAATAGGTTTTAATTTTCTTACTGACATTTTATCTTAGATATTGTTGTAAAAATCAATTGTTTCTCCTTCTTGTACTTGAACAATTGCTTTTTTAATTGCATTCGTCTTTCCACTGATTAAACCACTTTTAGTGTATTTAGTAGTTCTATCCGGTCTTACGTTCATCGTGTTAACACTCAAAATAGTTACTCCATAAGCAGCTTCAACAGCTTTCTTAATTTGCACTTTGTTTGCTTTTTTGTCAACAACGAATCCGAAGCGGTTTAAAACTTCACTTTCTTTGGTTACTTTTTCCGTTACTATAGGCTTAATTATGATGCTCATATCCTATTATTTACTTAAATTTTCTTCAATTATCTCCAAAGAACTCTCTAAAAGCACTAAATTATTAGCGTTTAATATAGCGTAAGTACTTAATTCTAAGCTACTTACAACACTAGAGCCTTTTAAATTGCGTGACGACAAATATACATTTTTATTTACATCACCCAACACAAACAGGGATTTTTTATTCTCTAACTCTAAAGCTTTCAAAACGTTGATGAAATTTTTAGTGTTTGGCGTTTCAAAATTAAAGTCTTCAAGAACGATAATGTTCGACTCTTTTGCTTTGATTGAGAAAGCAGATTTTCTAGCCAAACGTTTCAAGCTTTTATTCAATTTGAATGAATAACTTCTTGGTCTTGGTCCAAAAACTGTTCCACCACCTTTAAACAATGGATTCTTTGCACTACCCGCACGAGCAGTACCAGTTCCTTTTTGTTTTTTAATCTTACGCGTACTTCCCGCTACTTCAGCTCTTTCTTTAGCTTTGTGCGTTCCTTGTCTTTGATTAGCAAGATATTGCTTAACATCAAGGTATACTGCGTGATTGTTTGGTTCTATACCAAATACTGAATCAGAAAGTTGAACTTTTCTTCCAGTATCTTTTCCGTTGAAATCTAATACTTTTGCTTCCATTACTTCTGAATGATTACATAAGAGTTGTTATGACCAGGAACACATCCTTTAATAACAAGTAGGTTCTTTTCAGCCACTACTTTTAAAACTCTAAGGTTTTGAACTTTTACATTGTCTCCTCCCATACGTCCAGCCATACGCATTCCTTTGAATACTCTAGATGGATAAGAAGAAGCTCCTACAGAACCCGGCGCTCTTAAACGGTTGTGTTGACCGTGAGTTGCTTGACCAACACCACCAAAACCGTGACGTTTTACAACCCCTTGAAAACCTTTACCTTTAGACACACCTTGTACATCTACAAATTCTCCTTCAGAAAAAATAGAAACATCAATAAGATCTCCTAATTTTTGCTCAGTTGCGAAATCTTGGAATTCAACGACTTTTTTCTTAGCTACAGTTCCCGCTTTTTTAAAGTGACCTAAAGCCGCTTTTGTGGAATGTTTCTCGTTTTTGTCATCGAAACCAAGTTGCAACGCTTCGTACCCGTCAACACCTTTGGTTCTGACTTGGGTAACAACACATGGACCAGCTTCGATTACCGTACAAGGAATATTCTTCCCGTTCTCGTCGAAAATGCTAGTCATGCCGATTTTTCTACCAATTAACCCAGACATAAATATTAATTATTAATTATTAAATATAAATATAGAACGCAGCTTTTAACCGAATCCTATTTTTTTAGTGGGTGCAAATGTATAACTTATTTACACACAAACCAAAAAAATATTTTTCGCTTAAAAACAGCGTCCTTTTCTTACTAGTAAGCTACTTAAACTTTGATCTCTACTTCAACTCCGCTAGGTAATTCAAGTTTCATCAAAGCATCAATAGTTTTTGATGAAGATGAATAAATGTCAATTAATCTCTTGTATGACATTACTTCAAATTGCTCTCTCGCTTTTTTGTTAACGTGTGGAGAACGTAGAACTGTAAAAAGTTTTTTGTGTGTTGGTAATGGAATTGGTCCTGTAACAACTGCACCGGTACTTTTTACCGTTTTTACAATCTTCTCAGCAGACTTGTCTACTAACATGTGATCGTAAGATTTTAATTTTATTCTGATTTTTTGACTCATTTTCTTAAAGATTATGCGTTTCCTTTTGCTTTTTTGATAACTGCTTCCGAAATATTAGAAGGCGTTTCAGAGTAGTGTGAAAATTCCATAGTAGATGTTGCTCTACCTGATGAAAGCGTTCTTAACGTAGTAACGTATCCAAACATTTCAGATAATGGCACATCAGCCTTGATAGTTTTTGCACCAGCTCTATCACCCATATCATTCACCTGACCTCTACGACGGTTGATATCACCTACGATATCTCCCATGTTTTCTTCTGGTGTAATCACTTCCATTTTCATGATTGGCTCTAATATTACAGCACCAGCTGCTTTAGCTACCTCTCTATACCCCATTCTTGCTGCAAGCTCAAAAGAAAGTGCATCTGAATCCACCGGGTGGAAAGATCCGTCTAATAAAGTTACTTTCAAACTATCTACTTGGTATCCTGCTAAAGGACCCGTTTTCATAGCTTCTCTAAAACCTTTTTCAACTGATGGAATATATTCTTTAGGAACGTTACCACCTTTTACTGCATTTACAAACTGCAATCCAACTGGAGCTTTACCGTCAACTTCATCCGCTGGTTCAAGTATAAATACGATATCACCGAATTTACCACGACCTCCAGATTGTTTTTTGTAAGTTTCTCTATGTTGTGCTTTCTTAGTAAAAGCTTCTTTGTATTCAACTTGAGGCTCTCCTTGGTTTACTTCAACTTTGAATTCACGTCTCATTCTATCAACCAAGATATCTAAGTGAAGCTCACCCATACCTGAGATAATAGTTTGACCCGAAGCCTCATCTGTTCTAACAGTAAATGTTGGATCTTCTTCAGCTAATTTAGCCAAAGCCATACCCATTTTATCAACGTCAGCTTTAGTTTTAGGCTCAATTGCAATACCAATTACCGGCGCTGGAAATTTCATAGACTCAAGAATAATTGGGTGTTTTTCATCACACAATGTATCTCCAGTTTTGATATCTTTAAATCCTACTGCCGCTCCAATATCACCTGCCTCGATATATTCGATTGGGTTTTGCTTGTTAGCATGCATTTGATAGATACGAGAAATTCTTTCTTTGTTTCCTGAACGTGTGTTCAAAACATAAGAACCCGCATCTAAACGTCCTGAGTAAGCACGGAAGAAAGCTAAACGACCTACGAATGGGTCAGTAGCAATTTTAAAAGCTAAAGCAGCGAATGGCTCTTTAACATCTGGCTTACGCAAAATTTTAGTTTGATCTTCTTCTAATAAATCAGCATCATCAGGATGAATTCCTTGAATACCTTCTTTATCCATTGGAGATGGCAAATATTTACATACTGCATCCAACATGAATTGAACTCCTTTGTTTTTGAAAGAAGAACCAGCGATCATAGGAATGATAGCCATATCCATTACAGCTGCTCTTAATGCAATGTTGATTTCTTCCTCTGTAATAGAGCTTTCATCTTCCATGAATTTTTCAAGCAAAGTCTCATCATAATCAGCTACTGCTTCAATAAGAATCGATCTATATTCTTTCACTTCTTCAAGCATATCTTCCGGAATAGGCACAATATCATAAGTTGCCCCTAAACCTTCTTCATGCCATACTATAGCTTGATTTTTAACTAAATCCACAACACCTTTGAAATCATTTTCTTCACCAATTGGCAAAGTGATTGCAACAGCATTTGATTTTAACATATCTCTTACTTGTTGACAAACCATCAAAAAGTTAGATCCTTGTCTGTCCATTTTATTAACGAATCCAATACGTGGAACTCTGTATTGATCTGCCAATCTCCAGTTAGTTTCTGATTGCGGCTCAACACCATCAACAGCACTAAATAAGAAAACCAAACCATCAAGTACACGCAAAGAACGGTTTACTTCAACTGTAAAGTCAACGTGTCCCGGGGTATCGATAATATTGAAGTGATAAGGCAATGTTTCAGGTAAAACTTTACCTTGTGTAGTAGGAAAATTCCATTCACAAGTTGTAGCCGCAGAAGTAATTGTAATACCTCTTTCTTGCTCTTGTGCCATCCAGTCCATTGTTGCAGCACCATCGTGTACTTCACCAATTTTGTGTGATTTTCCTGTATAGAACAATATACGCTCCGTTGTTGTTGTTTTACCAGCATCAATGTGAGCAGCAATTCCTATATTTCTTGTATATTTAAGATCTCTAGCCATTTCTTAAGAATTAAAATCTAAAGTGAGAGAATGCTTTGTTAGCTTCTGCCATTTTGTGAGTATCCATTCTTTTCTTAACAGCAGCTCCTTCTTCTTTAGCCGCAGCTAAACATTCTGAAGCCAACCTTTGAGCCATAGACTTCTCATTTCTTCTTCTAGAATAAAGAATTAACCACTTCATCGCCATAGAAATCTTTCTATCTGGACGAATTTGCATCGGAATCTGAAATGTAGCTCCACCTACTCTACGACTACGTACTTCTACGTGAGGCATAACATTGGTTAACGCATCTTTCCAAATTTCTAATGATGGTTTCTCTGCATCTTGTTTTTTAGACTCAATGATGTCAATTGCATCATAAAATACTTTAAACGCTGTCGATTTTTTTCCATCCCACATTAAGTTGTTCACAAAACGTGTTACCAGTTGGTCATTAAACCTTGGATCTGGTAAAAGTGGTCTTTTCTTTGCCGCTCTTTTTCTCATGTCTTTTTTTTAATAAAAAGTTATAGGTTATCCGTTAAATGTTATGCGTTATGCGCTTTCAACTTACGTATCCAACCCCTAACTCCTAACTCCTAACCTCTAACTCTTAACGTTTTAAATTACTTTTTTGCTTCTTTTGGGCGTTTCGCTCCGTACTTAGATCTTCTTTGCGTTCTTCCTGCTACTCCTGACGTATCAAGCGCACCACGAACGATGTGATATCTAACTCCTGGTAAATCTTTTACCCTTCCACCCCTAACTAATACTATCGAGTGCTCTTGTAAATTGTGTCCTTCACCAGGGATGTAAGCATTCACTTCATTACCATTTGTCAAACGTACACGCGCTACTTTACGCATTGCAGAGTTTGGTTTTTTTGGTGTTGTAGTGTAAACACGCGTACAAACCCCTCTTCTTTGAGGACAAGAATCTAAAGCAACCGATTTACTCTTCTTAGTTATCTGAGTTCTTCCTGTTCTTACTAATTGTTGAATTGTTGGCATAATTAATACTAAAAATTTCTTATTATATTAAATTCCCGCTTTTTACGGGGTTGCAAATGTAGAAAATATTTTTTACTCTACAAACGTTAATCTATTAATTTTCAATAAGATTATTTTATCATTTGATTTTTATCACAAACAATAGATATTTGCGTTACTTTTATTAAAAACACACACTCATTTGAAATCCACTTTTATTTTACTATTTCTTCTGAATTTTTGCCTTAATTGTTCTGCGCAAAATTTTCGATTATTGATAACCGGAAGCAATTCATTAGAAACAAAAACTATAGATTCTCTAAAATACAACACAGAACACAAAAACACAAAATCAATAAGCGAAGAGATAAACAAACTTTCGAAAAAACTATCCGAAATAGGCTATATAGATAATACCACACTTGAGTTTACTAAAAAAAAAGATTCCAGTTATGTCGCGAATTTTATATTAGGAAAAAAAATAAAATCAATACATATATATATAGGTACAAATAATCTATTTAACGACCCAGCAGACCCAGACATAAAAAAGGACACTTTAGCATTACCTTATATAGAAATTGATTCTTTTCTAAAACAAACCGTTCAAAAATTAGAACAAAACGGATTTGCATTAGCAAAATTAAAACTGATAAACCTTAAAAGAGTCGATACTGAAATTTACGCTGATTTAAAACTGGAATCAGACGAAAAAAGAACACTAAACTCCATCACAATAAATTACGCAGAAAACAACCGGTCAAACAAATTTCCCAGTGGACATTTAGCACAAATCAACAGAAAATATAAAAACAGCATTTTTAATCAAAAAATAGTAGGTGAAATTTATAATGATTTTGAAAAATTTGAATTTATTAGCCAAGTGAAATATCCCGAAATTTTACTTACAAAAGACACGACGAAAGTTTACGTATATCTTGAGAAAAAAAAATCTAATACTTTTGACGGCTTTATTGGATTTTCAAACAATGAAAATAAAAAAACAACCCTAAATGGCTACTTAGACGTGAGGCTAGAAAACATTTTAGGCTCAGGAGAACAATTATCTGTTTACTGGAAAAGCGACGGAAAAGATCAAAAAACATTTAACTCCAGCATTGAACTACCTTATTTACTCAAAACCCCAATAGGATTAAAAGCACAAATTCAATTATTCAGACAAGACAGCACTTTCCAGAACACAAAAACAGCAATTGACTTAAGCTACTTTACAAATTACAACACACGGTTTTATTTAGGATACCAAACTACAGAATCAAGCGATATTCAAAATTCATCCGACACTTCGATAAGCGATTTTAGCAATTCCTTTTTAACGTCCAGTTTTAATTATACAAAACTAGACTTAGCTAATTTTACATTTCCAATAAAATCAATTTTTTCAATAGCTGCCGGAACCGGAAAACGAGAAATTAACAATCAATCAGAAAATACCACGAAAAGCAATCAGTTTTTTTTAAATATTCAAGCCACTCATAACTTTAACCTGAATAAAAAGAATATAATCAATATAAATAGTCAGAATTATTATTTACAAAGCAACAAGTACATCATAAATGAACTTTTTCGTTTTGGAGGATTCAACAGCATAAGAGGCTTTACAGAAAATAGCTTACAAGCTTATTTTATGACCTCAATTCTTACAGAATATAGACACATACTCTCCCCTAATCTCTACATCCACTCCATTTTAGATTACTGTATCTACAAGAACAAATCTGGCATAGAACAAACAGACAACACTAAAAAACTTCTAGGCCTCGGACTGGGACTTGGACTACAAACAAAAAACGGCTTACTAAGACTTGCTATAGCAAATGGCAGCACCCAAAACCAACAAATAGAAATTTATAACACTATTATTCACATTTGTTATAATGTTAAATTTTAATCACAATGAAAATTAGCGTTTCATTTATTAGGAAAGTTAACAAATTATTAAGAGTTTTGTCACACTAATTCAAAATTTTTAAAAATGAAACTAAAGTTCAATGGGATCTTAGTATTACTAGTAGTACTTATGGCGCAACTAACCTTTGCGCAAGAAAGAGCTGTTTCAGGTGTTGTTTCTGATAATGCAGGATTGCCTTTACCAGGCGTGAGTGTATTAGTAAAAGGAACTAGATCAGGAACACAAACTGATTTTGACGGAAAATATTCCATCAAAGCAACGTCAAGCCAAGTCTTGATTTTTAGCTACATTGGGATGAAAACCCAAGAGATGGCTGCAACATCAACAAACCTTAATGTAAAACTGAAAGATGATTCAGTTGAATTGGAAGGGGTTGTAGTAACCGCATTGGGTATCAAGAAAAGACAAGATGAGATTACAGCTTCCAATCAAGTAGTTAAAGCTAAAGAGTTAACCCAAGCTGCAAGTCCTAATATTGTTCAATCATTAACTGGTAAGGTTTCTGGTTTGCAAATTAACACAACCAGTAACGGTGCTAATCCTACTACAAGAATCGTATTAAGAGGTAATCGCTCAATTACAGGTAATAACCAAGCTTTGGTAGTTATCGATAATGTTGTTTCTTCTGCTACTATCTTACAACAATTGCCCCCAGAAATAATTGAAACTGTTAATATTGTTAAAGGTATGCAAGGTGGTGCTTTGTATGGCGAACAGGGTGTTAATGGTGTAATTATTGTTACTACAAAAAAAGGTTCTAAAAATGAAAAACTTGCTGTTTCTGTGAATTCAGCAGTTGATTTCGAATCTGTTTCTTTTTTGCCAAAGAGACAAATGAAATATGGTCAAGGCTGGGCTTATGACCCAACATTCGATGATCTTAAAGGTCATACTCCATGGGAGAACGGCGCTTGGGGACCTGCATTTAGTGATCCTGCATATGCAGGCACTTTGCGAGCAACTGGTTTACCTCAAGCAGATGGTGAATTTTTAATGTTGCCATGGGCTCCTGTTAAAGATAATATTAAAGACTTTTTTAAAACAGGTACGGTTTATCAAAATGGTATTACGATGACTTCCGGTGGAGAGGATTCGTATGCTTTATTATCTATAAACAGACAACATACTGATTTTGTAGTTGAAGGAGATCAACTAAAAAGAAATAGTTTTATTTTTAAAGGAGGTAAGAAAATCGGTAAGTTTAGTTTGGACGGAAATGTGAACTATATTTCACAAAGTACCTCTCAAACTTCCCCAGAATTGTATTATGATTTATTGCAAACGGCACCGAACATTCCTATTAGTTTGTTTAATAATGAGGCTATAGAACACTCATGGAGTGTTTATGTAGACAATCCTTCTTGGGTTATTAAAAACAATCGTCAAGATAACAGATCCGATTTCTTTAATGGTATCGCGACACTTAATTACGAGATTAATAAAAACATCAATGTGAATTATGTTGGGAACATTCAAGTTCGTGGTACTGAAGCACAATCTCATATAAATGAATTCAGCGATTTTGACTATCCAGTAATTGATGATTCTTATCTTGGACTTGGTGGTAGCTCAATAGGTTCTGAGTACTATGCCAATCAAACAAAATCTAGAAATTTCTATGGCGATTTAATGATAAACTTCGACTATATGTTATCTGATGACGTAAGTTTTAAATTAAATGTTGGTAATAACATCCAAGATAATGCCTTTAGAATTACATCCCAAGGAGGTAAAAATCTGGATATTCCAGGATGGTATCATATAAATAACGTATTAAATCCTGATCCTGCCTACAAATTAGACAATCGTTATGTTGGTTCTAGAAAAATTGCCGGATTTGCAAATGTGGATTTTGGATATAAAAATTATTTGTTCTTAAACGCAACAGCAAGAATTGAAAAAAGTTCTGTAGTTAAAAACTCTTATTTTTATCCATCAGTGGGAGTTTCATTTATACCTACAAAAGCTTTTGAAGGAATAAAAGGAGACGTACTTAGTTATGCTAAAGTGTCGGCAAACATTACGCAAGTGGCGAGTACATCTGCTGTAGCGGCATATGCTACAGATGATATTGGTGTTTTCCCAATTGGATATCCATTTGGCAGCTTGAGTTCTTATATTACTAATACAAGACCTACAGATCAAAACATTCGTCCAGAATTTGTTACAACAGCTGAAGCATCTATAAATCTTGCTTTCTTCAATGACCGTATAACACTTGATGCTTCTGCATATCAATCTAAAACCAAAGATTTGATTACTTTTGCTACAACATCTTCAACAAGTGGTCTTGCTGCGTTTCAATATAATGCAGGGGACATGAAAACAACAGGTTTTGAAATTGATTTAGGTTTTACTCCTATTAAAACTAAAGACTTTACATGGACAGGTAGAGCAAGTTACACAACAAATAAATCTGTAATTGAATCTCTATCTGCTGGAGCTACCCAAGTTAACTTACAACAAACCGCTTCTATCGGAATTTTTGCCGAAGTAGGCGAAGAATTTCCATTGATCAAAGGGACATCTTATGTTAGAGATACAGAAGGTCATGTTATTGTTGATGCTACTACCGGAAATCCAATAAGAGATACAAATTTCAAAAAATTAGGTAAATCTACACCGGATTATATTTTAGGTTTTTCAAATTCGTTTGAATACAAAGGTCTAAAATTAACCGCTGTGATTGATTATAGAACTGGCCATCAAGTTTATGCGGAAAGTATCCGTGCGTTAGCCTTTGCAGGACACTTAGAAGAGTCAGGCGATATTGACCGTGAAGTAGGTTATGTATATCCAAATTCAGTTGTTGAATCGGCTCCAGGTTCAGGTGTTTATGTACCCAATACAAATGTTGTAGGGTATAATAATGCCAATAATGGTAGCCCAAATGTAGAAGGTATGATGATTGGTAATTATCCTGGTCTTATTGATTTTTATGGCGGAAATTATGTAACTACTGGTGAAAATTTAGTTATTGATGCAAGTGCTTTCAAAGTTAGAGAGCTAGCTTTAAGCTATAGTCTTCCTGTTAAATTTATTGAGAAAGCAGGTTTAACATCCTTGCGTTTTGGAATTAATGCTAGAAATCCTTTCGTTGTTTTAGCCAAAGAAAATAAAGGATACACAGATCCTGAAGCGTCTAATACCTCAGGTAACGGTACTGGTATTGCCAATGTGGGTCAATATCCTACAACAAGAACTGTTGGTTGCAGTCTTAATTTATCATTTTAATTAAATAGATATGAAAAAAATAAAATTTTTTATTCCGATTATAGCTTTAGCGCTATTTTCATGTAGCGATTATTTGGATATTAATGACAATCCAAATAACGTTCATTTTGAAAACGTTCCACCCCGTTTGATGTTGCCAGGGGCGATGACCAATACGTTTAGAACACAGGCGATAAATATGAATGAAATGGGTAACATTCTCATGAACACTTGGGCAGGGAATGTTAACTCGTATGCTTCACCGTATTCTAAACAGTATAAGCTGACAGTTGATAATACTTTTTACAATGCTATTTGGGATGGTTTATATCGTAGTGTTGGCAATTTTGATGTTATTATTAAATATCAAAATGTGGATCATCAACAAGATAATTTTGTAGCGATTTCTAAAATTATGAAAGCGCATTATTTACAATATATTGTTGATTTATATGGAAAAGCACCTTTTAGTCAGGCATTCTTAGGTCAGGCTAATTTATCCCCTGTATATGATGATGATTTTCAAATCTATAAGGATTTGATTACTGGTCTGGAAGAAGGAAGAGCTACCATTGCTAATCCAAATGTTAATGCAATTGATGCGGCTGGCGCAGATGTTATTTTTCATGGCGATAAAGACAAATGGGTTAGATTCGCAAATACTGTTGAGTTGAGAATGTTGATGAGGATGTCAAATACGACATCAGCAGCCGTTCAGACGTATAGAGATGCTAAATTAGCCTCTATCGCTGCCGGACCATTTGTAACTACTGATGTTACCATTAACCCTGGTTATGATGGCTCTACAGATGACAAACAAAATCCATTCTACGGAAACTTTGTTTTTAATACTAGTGCCGCTGCTACCGGACGTACACTTATTGTTGCATCGGGTCACATTGCCAGAATTTTAAATGGTGGTGTTGCCGTAATTGGCGGAGTTCCTACTGCTGAAACAAACCCTAATTATTCCAGATATGCTGGAGGAATTGACAGCAGAAGAGGTCGTATGTTTATGTTGGTTACACCAGTTTCAGGAGGGCCAAGTAACGTTTTTGGGGTTGTACAAGGGAATTCTCAAGGGGACACTCCAGGTCCTGGAACCTCTCGAGTTTCTAAAATTGGGGCTGGTGTTACGAATAGTATTTCAACGTCTAACTCATTAGCCTCCGCAGCAAACGCTGCAAGATCGGCAGCAGCTTCTGCTAAGCCAGGGATTGTAATGTTACAATCTGAAAGCTTGTTCTTGCAAGCGGAAGCCGCATTACGTTGGCCAGCATTATTTTCTGCTGCGCAAGGTAACTTTGAAGCTGGTATTACTTCTTCATTTGCGTTTTATAGCAATGCAGTGCCTACATCGCCAGCGTTAAATCCGGCAACCTATTTGACTTACATTTCAACTAAGCCAGGTGTAGGATGGCCTGCAAGTGCCACTTTCGATACTAAATTAGAAGCTATTATGTTCCAAAAATGGTTAGCTCTTACGCAAATTCACGGTTTGGAAAATTATATTGATTATATTAGAACGGGATATCCTTGGACACCACTGGCAAGTAGTGTAGAGCAACCAAATAAACCAAAACGTTTAATGTATCCTATTTCAGAGTTTGTTGCTAATTCAGGGAACGTCCCTCAATTGACAGACAGTGATTTGTTTAATGTTACTACTAAATCACCATTCTGGCTGCAATAATTTACAAGTTGTATCTTTCTCAAAAACCATCCCTTCATTAGGGGTGGTTTTTTTTATTCAAATATTTAATATTTAAAACCACCTCAATATTGGGGTGGTTTTTTTTATATCTTTGCGCCATGGAAAAAGAACATCAAATATTCGGGATTAGAGCAATAATTGAAGCTATACAAGCAGGCGCAACAGTAGACAAAGTCTATATTCAAAAGGAAGCGAGCAGCGAACTGATGAAAGACTTGATGAAAGTGATGAAGCGTGGTAATATTAATTTTTCTTATGTTCCTGTTGAAAAACTAAATAGATTGACTCCTAATAATCATCAAGGTGCTGTGGCGACTATCTCGCCTATTTCCTTTTTTGACTTAGAGTCTTTGATAGAATCGGTAATCGAAAATGGAAAAAAACCGTTGTTTTTGATTTTAGACCAAATATCAGATGCCCGTAATTTTGGTGCTATAATCAGAACTGCAGAATGTACTGGCGTTAATGGTATAATCGTTCAAAAAGCAGGCTCAGCTCCTGTTAATGGCGATACTGTAAAAACTTCAGCCGGAGCAGTTTTCAACATTCCAATTTGTAAAGTAGAACACATTAAGGACGCTATTTTTCTTTTGCAGGCAAGCGGTATAAAAACCGTAGCAGCTACCGAGAAAACAGATCAAAATATTTATGATATTAATCTAAACGAACCCGTTGCAATCATTATGGGGTCAGAAGATCGAGGTGTAAACCCATCAGTTCTTAAAATTGTTGATGAGAAGGCTAAACTTCCTATGTTTGGAACTATTGGTTCATTGAATGTATCAGTGGCTTGTGGTGCTTTTTTATATGAAGCGGTAAGACAGCGATCTTAGATTGTTGGACTTCTTAGATTTTTAGAATCTTACACGCTATAAACTCCTCACTGAAAGATGAATCAAGACTCCGGTTTTGATTCATTTTTTTTATTTACTACAATTTCATAACCTACAGGAAAATTGGAAGTATAATACGTTGAAAATTCCTGTCGCTCTTCGTTTTCTTCAATTTTTGGAATATTTACAAAATTTCCATTGGCATCGAAACGTTGCATAAATTTATCTTCTGAAGCATCAAAATCTGGGTGCTCCCAATCATACTTAATGACCTTTTTATACTCCGGAGTTTTATAAACTAACGAAAGAAAGAATCCCGTAAGTAATCCTCCCAAATGACCCTCCCAAGAAATAGATTTATTTCCCGTTATTTCAGAGCTAGGAAAAACATACCAAACCAATCCACCATACACAACTATTACGGCAAGTGACAATGCTACTAATCGATTGTATTTAGTTTGTATGCCTTTAAAAAAAACAAAACTAAAGAGGACATAAATTAATCCGCTTGCCCCTATGTGATAATTATCTCTACCAATAACCCAAGTAATAAATCCCGATATTAAAATTCCGTATCCAATAACTTTTATCGATTGGTCCGCATAAAAAAATTGCAGAGCTGCCAATAAAATTAGCAAAGGAATCGAATTATTATAAAGATGCTCCATATCAGCATGAATAAATGGGCTTAGAAAAACACCTTGTAAACCTGAAAAAGTTCTTGGATAAATACCATTTTTCACAAAGTCAAAATCAAATCGGATTTCGAGCCAAAAAACAAACCACAGGATTACCACAAAAAAAAGAGGCAGTCCAATAACTGAATTGGTAAATTTAAAATGCTTTTCCATGAATAGCGTGAAGTTTTATGTTCTAGTCTTAATTCAAAAACTTCTCCAAAAGCAATTTAATGCTATTTTGTCATATTTAAACTAAAAATGTTTTTTTTTAACGAATGCTTAGCCCAGATGGAAACGGTATCCTTTTATATCTCGTTTTTTCAACGAGATATAAAAGATATAGTGTACTGCTGGAAATAGCTCCAAATAAAAATAGTAATTTTACCAGAGTTATATTTTTGATTTATGATTAACGAATTCAGATTTCAGATTTAAAAAATAAATGGAAGCACCACTTGCAGAACGCATACGACCACAAAAATTAGAAGACTACATCAGTCAATCCCATCTCGTAGGGCCAAATGGCTCATTGACGCAACAAATTGCAAAAGGAATTATTCCGTCATTAATTTTTTGGGGACCACCCGGAACAGGAAAAACAACTTTGGCACAAATTATTGCACAAGAATCAAAACGACCATTTTATATTTTGAGTGCCATCAATTCGGGTGTCAAAGATATTCGTGACGTGATTGAAAAAGCGAAGCAAAGCGGTGGTTTATTTACTGCTAAAAATCCTATTTTATTCATCGATGAGATTCATCGTTTCAGCAAATCACAACAAGATTCCCTGCTGGCAGCAGTAGAAAAAGGTTGGATTACACTTATTGGCGCCACTACAGAAAATCCCAGTTTTGAAGTTATTCCTGCATTACTATCCCGTTGTCAGGTTTATATTTTGAATGCTTTTACCAAACAAGATTTGGAATCTCTGCTGGAACGCGCTATGAAGACGGACACTTATTTGTCTACAAAAAATATTATTTTAAGCGAAACAGAAGCCCTACTAAGACTTTCCGGCGGTGACGGACGCAAACTATTAAATATTTTTGAACTTGTTGTAAATGCGTCTAATGAAGACGAAATTTTAATCACTAATGATCGTGTTTTCGCTTTGGTGCAGCAAAATACCGTTTTGTATGACAAAACTGGCGAACAACATTATGACATAGTTTCTGCTTTTATAAAATCAATTCGGGGAAGTGATCCTAATGGTGCTGTATATTGGCTAGCCCGAATGATTGAAGGCGGTGAAGATGTAAAGTTTATTGCTCGACGCATGCTTATTCTAAGTAGTGAAGATATAGGAAATGCTAATCCAACTGCTTTTATCATGGCTAATAATACTTTTCAGGCTGTTGCTACAATTGGATATCCTGAAAGTAGAATTATTTTGAGCCAGTGCGCCGTTTACCTCGCAACTTCTCCAAAGAGTAACGCTTCTTATTTAGCAATTGGAACGGCTCAACAACTTGTGAAACAAACGGGGGATTTACCGGTTCCTATTCACTTACGCAATGCACCAACAAAATTAATGAAAGAATTAGGCTATGGTGAAGAATACAAATATTCACACGATTATACCAATAATTTTGCTGAACAAGAATTTTTACCTGAAGCATTAAGCAAGACACCAATATATACTCCAGGAAACAACTCCAGAGAAAATAGCATTAGGGAATTTCTAAAAAACCGTTGGAAAGATAAATACGGGTATTAAATCCCATAAAAAAAAGTCTTGAAAAATCAAGACTTTTTTTTATGGGACTATTTTCGATAGCAGATTTCTGAAGGCTAAAATTTAACGGCTACTTTTTCAGAAATTAATTTATCGTTTTGATAATATTCAAAATACCACTGATTGTCTTTTAGAATTAATGACCCTTGAACCGTGTCTTTAATTGCGATAAAGGAATTCGGCTGAGAGGTTTTTAATAACTTCATAATAACTTTTGGCGTGCTATCGATTAATTGAAAACCAGTAGCCGTAGGTTGTGCATAAAGCAAATTAGAATCTGCAATTACAGTATTAACTACAACGGACTCACTTACCACATTCGCAACTACAGCAACAGGTGCCGACATCGGTTTAACAACTTCCGGTTGTATCGCAGTCTGAACTTTCGCAGTCGCACTTCCGTTGTATTTATATTTCAACTCATAAAGAGACCGGAAGGCTTCGTTCAATGCTTCGGTATAAGCGACTTGATACTCCTTTTCCTTACTTTTTCCAGTTATGGATTGGAAAATTATTTTGCCATAACAATCCTTCAGCGTTATAAAAAGCTTAGTTGTCAAAAAACCACTTTCTTTTACCACATCAATATATAATAAACTACATCTGTCATTATATTCACTGGCCATAGTTTCACTGGCATAGAATGACACAAAACCCGCTTTATTTAGATTAAACTTAGTCATTGTTGTCAATCGATACTGATTTTCGCTTTTAAGGAAATCGTATTTTACTGGAATTATTACAGCTTTGTAATCGTTTACAGATTGAGAGTAGGAATAACTGACAACCAATAGTAACAAGAATAGGAATTGTTTTTTCATCTTTATAAATATTTTTTAAGTTCTAATAAATGATTAATTTGTTTAATATGTTGTTCAACCTGTATTTTACTTTCATTAAAAAAAATAGCATCTAATCCGGAGTCAAGAGCACCCTGAACATCTGCATCTAAGCTATCCCCTATCATGATGCTGTTCTCTTTTTTGGCTTTGGCCAAATCTAAAGCATAATCAAAAATAATGGGATTTGGTTTTTTTACTCCGGCCATTTCAGAATTTGTAATGGTTTGAAAATAACTCCCAATGTTAGAATTATTTATTTTTTTGTATTGAACCTCGGCAAATCCATTAGTAATTATATGGAGATTATATTTTTGATTCAAATAGTCTAACACTTCAATTGTTCCATCAAAAAGATGATTATTTTCGGGTAAAAAACGAATATAATCATTTGCTATAGTATTAATTTCTTCATCAGAAATTGAATAATCAAGAGCATCGAAAGAATACTTCAGTCTATTATAACGCAATTCTGCATGCGTGATTTTATCATATTGATATAGCTTCCAACATTCTTGGTTTATCGGCACATATTTTTCAATAAATACTTTAGTCTCAATTGCGGGATGACTTTTATTAAAAATAGTCTCAAATGTCAATTCTGAATTTTTATCAAAATCCCAAAGTGTATGATCTAAATCAAAGAAAACATCCGTTATTATAGTATGCTTCATTTTATGTTTTAAAATATTCCTTCATCAACAAAACTAAAATAGTTCTTTTCAGTCACAATCAAATGATCTAAAACTTTTATTTCTAAACTATCGCCTGCCAATTTTAATTTTTTTGTAATCTGTTTGTCTGCATCACTTGGAATCAAAGTTCCCGAAGGATGATTATGACACAGAATTAATCCTGTCGCACCCATTTCAAGTGCCGTCTTGAAAACGATGCGAACATCTACTAAAGTTCCGGTGATTCCGCCTTTACTCAACTGGGATTTCGAAATCACCTTATTCGAATTATTCATGTAAATAATCCAAAATTCCTCGTGTGGCAATTCCCCAATAATAGGTTGCATGATTTCGAAAATTATTTTACTGGAAGTAACTTTCTTTAACTCCACTGCATCTTCTGCCCTTCTTCGTCTTCCTAATTCTAAAGCAGCAATAATGGAAATTGCTTTCGCCTCCCCTATTCCTTTGAAATTCATTAATTGTGAAATGGACAATTTCCCTAACGCATTCAAATTATTCTCTACGCTTGCTAAAATCCTTTTACTCAAATCAACCGCTGATTCGTTTCTGCTTCCTGAACCTATCAAAATGGCAATCAATTCTGCGTCACTTAAAACACTTTTGCCTTTCAGCATTAGTTTTTCACGTGGCTTATCATCTTCGGACCAATTCGTTATAGGAAAAAAGGAGTTTTCAGCCATTCTTTTTGTTCTTTAAATTTGTTTCCGCATGCAAATACTATTTTCTAAACCCACATAAGGCTCGTAATTTTCAACTATACTATATCCCGCTTTTTCGTATAAAGCGATGGCTTCCTTTTGTTTGTGTAATGTTTCCAAAACAGAAAACGAATACCCTAAATCATGTGCCCAAAGTTCTAATTCACGTAAAATATTTTGAGCTAAGCCCATTCCTCGAGCTTCAGGAGAAACAAACATACGCTTTATTTCAATTGCATTTTTATCGTATTTTTTAAAACAACCACAAGCCACTGCTTTGTCCTCCAAATAAATAATAACAACATTCGGATTTAATTCCAAAATATTATTACCCCAATAATTTGTTTTTAATTCCGGATAACGCTCCCACAAACTTTTATCTAGTGCAGCAATGAGATTGACAAAATCTGGATTTTCACTCGTAGTTTTAGAAATTTTCATAGCGCCATTCATATAATTATTATTTCACCAATTCCTTTACTTCATCAAAGTTTAATCCACCATAATTACCGGAACTCATCAACAACAAAGCAGAATTTTCAAGATTCAAGTTGAATAAATAGTCTTTGAAATCTTTTGGATTGGTATAAATAATTAAATCTTCACGATTAAAAGATTTAGCAATTTGTTCGTACGTAACTTCTTCAAGCTGTTTGATTTTTACTGCATCGGGCGAATAGAAAACTACCGCTTTATCGGCATATTCTAATGCGCCTTCATATTCTTTCAGGAATTCAGCATTCAAACTGCTATAGGTATGCAATTCTAAACAAGCCACCAAAGTTCTGTTTGGATATTGCTCTTTCACCGCTTTTGTAGTTGCAGCAACTTTACTAGGTGAATGGGCAAAATCTTTATAGGCAACTTTTGTTTTGCTTTCAGCGATTTTTTCCAATCGTTTTGAAGCGCCTTTGAAACTGGCAATAGCTTCATAAAAATCAGCTTCATCAACTCCCATATTTTGGCAAATCCATTTGGCTCCAGCCAAATTATTAAGATTATGCGCTCCAAAAACTTCAATCGGCATATCACCTTCGGGAGTTTCTAGAAGCGTCACACCGTCACTAACGGTATATTTTGGAGTATGATAGGCTAGTTTTCGAATTGGGTTAGTAGCAGCTTCGGACACTCTTTTTACTTCAGCATCGTCTTCGTTATAAACGAGAATCCCACCATTAGTAATTTTACCAATAAAAATTTCAAACTGTTCTACATAATTCTCATACGTTGGAAAAACATTAATATGATCCCACGCAATCCCTGAAATCAATGCGATATTGGGTTGATACAAATGAAATTTGGGTCTTCGGTCAATTGGCGAAGACAAATATTCATCCCCTTCCAAAACGATAAAGTCATTCTCTTCAGTGAGATGCACCATCGTATCGAAACCTTCCAATTGTGCGCCAACCATATAATCTACTGCTATATCATGGTAATGCATCACATGTAAAATCATAGAAGTTATCGTCGTTTTTCCATGAGAACCGCCAATGACAACACGTGTTTTGTTTTTGGATTGTTCGTAAAGAAATTCAGGATAAGAGTATATTTTCAACCCTAATTCTTGTGCTTTTAATAATTCAGGATTATCAGCTTTTGCATGCATCCCAAGAATTACCGCTTCAATAGCTGATGTTATTTTTTCAGGAAACCAACCTAATGCTGGAGGTAAAATCCCTTTTTTGTCTAATCTTGATTTTGATGGTTCAAAAATAGCATCGTCACTTCCTGTAACTTGATATCCTTTGTTGTGTAGTGCTAAAGCCAGATTGTGCATGGCGCTTCCGCCAATAGCTATAAAATGTGTACGCATTCTAATTATTTTGGTTTAAGGTTGTTGTATTCAAGATCAATTAAATTTCCCCTGAACTTTATTGTTATATGATTCTAAGACTGTTTTTGCTTTTTCAGGCTCTCTCATTTTGTTCTTGTACAAGCTAGCTAACTTTTGATAACTTGTTTTTGAACCTCCTGCAAGTATAGCTTTTCTATACTGTTGTTCCGCAACTCTATATCTTTTAAAATATTCCTCAATATGACCTCTTGACAAATAACCGTCAACTGGAGACAATCGCAATAATTCATTTGAATATTTGATGGCTTTAGACTCACTCCCGCCTACAATTCCCGGCATCTGAATGTATATTTCTATCAATGCCCAACGGGATTCAATGTGTTTTGGATTAAGGCTTATGGCTTTTTCAAAAGAGCCTTTGACTTCATCAATCATTCCAAGCGCCTTAAATTTATTAGATTCTTTGGCTTTCATCCCTAAAGCGCCACCATATTTATAATGATAATTAGCCTCTGATGGTTTTAAAACTTTCAGCTTTTTGTAATAAATAATCGCTTTATCCCATGATTTATAATAACCCGCAATATCTCCTAAATATTCTATTGTTTTCAAATCTGAAGAATTTGTTTTCAATACAGATTCAAAAATGGACTCCGCCTGATCTATTTTATCAGCCTTATATAGTTTTTCTGCTTTGTCAAAATCAGATTGAGCCCACATCATCACTGGTAGAAATAAAAATAAATAAAGAATCTGTTTCATTGTTCAAAAATAAGGAAATATGAGAAGTAAGATTTGTTTTTAAGCAAAAATTAGTAATTTCGTAGGAAATATTTTCTAATCTCATTTTAACCTCTATTGAGAATATTTTTTTACTATTTTAAAACCACCCTATGAGACCTATTTTTTTAGTACTTTTTTTTATTTCTACTTCCCTATTTGCGCAACAATATGATAAAAACTGGATCAAAGTAATTGAATATGAAAATAATGGAAAAATAAAATCAGCCAACGAAGTTGTTTCTAGAATACATCAAAAAGCAGTTCGTGATAAAAATGAAGTACAAATCATCAAGTGCTTTTTTTATGAGTCAAAATATTTGCAAGTGGTTGACGAAAATGCACAAACCAAAATCATAAACAATTTAAAAACGAAAATTAATCGAGCCTCTGTTCCTTCAAAAGCAATTTTGAATTTGGTTTATGCGAAATGTTTGATCGATTATCAAAAGCAAAATTCCTATTTAATATACAACAGAACCAATACTGTAAGTTTTGATGATGAATTTTTAACTTGGACTTCGAAAGACTTTTTGGACCAGATAAATAGCGCTTTAGAGAAGACAATACTAAACGAAGCGATATTAAAAGAAACATCATTGAGCAATTACCTTCCTATTTTCGATTTTATTGATGAAGAAAAAATAAAAAAATATAATCTATTTAACTATTTACTAAAAGAAAACATTGCGTTACATACTCCGCAGATTAAGCAATGGGAAATTCAAAAAAAGGAATTCTTACCCTATGAAAAAGAACTTTTAGGAAAATCAGAATTCTTTTTAAAACTAAATTTTGATTTTGTCAAAAATGAAAAACTAAAAAAAGTGCTTGAATTGTATCAAAAACAGGAAATCAACACTCCTGATTTAGAAAACCAATTCGACAGAATTCAATTTTGCAGTACCAATTTGCTTGAGTCCAATGATGCTTTTATGAAGTCATTAAATCTTCTCCAAAAAGAATCCAAAGACATTATTTTGACCCAAAACATTCAATTGGAAAAAGCGATTATTCTGAACGCGCAAGCCTCAAAAGAAACACATCCTGATTACAACATTCAAGCTATTGCAACACTTGACAGTATTATCAGTATGAACAACCGTTCTAATGCACACAAACTGGCATTACAAAAGAAACAAAATATTAGTTCAAAATCACTAAATATTCAACTTCAAAAATTCAGTTATACCGATGAAAACACAAGAGCTTTTGTTCAATACAAAAACTTAACTCACCTTTCGATTTCTTTCTTCAAAATCGATCAAAACACGACAAAAGACTTCCGAAATTCCCCTTATAACAAAGACAGTTTAGTAACAGCAATTATTAAAAACAAAAAAGCAATTGCTTCAAAAAACTATGAACTGCAAGACAAAAAAAATTATTTTGAATATAGCACTGAAGTACTTTTACCGCAATTAAAAACAGGCAGTTATTTAGTATATTTTGAAAGTGATTCAGATATCAAAAACACAAAAGCATTTGCTTACGAAACCATTACAATTTCAAATATCACTGTTCTAGCTTCAGAAAACGATAAGAAAGGAATTTATCAGGTGTTAGACAGAAAAACTGGAAAACCTTTAGAAGATGTTTCGATAGAATTATTAAATCAAACCATTATAACCGGCAAAAACGGCGCAGCAAAGTATCTCAAAGAAAATAACAACCGCAATTATAGCCTTATTGAATTTACAACAGAAAACGATTCTCTGCTACTAAACAATCGTTACTCCTATTATTATAATGATTACGCGACTATAGAAAACAAGAAAGCTAAAGGCAAAGTCGAATTTTATTTAGACCGCGCCATTTATCGCCCGGGACAAACGGTTTACTACAAAGGCGTTGCTTTTCGTAAAGAACAAGACAAAACGAGTGTTGTTGCAAAAACTACTTTCAAAATTACAATTCAAGACCCAAATGGTACTATTTTCAAAGAATTTGATGCGGTTACAAATGAATACGGCTCATTTTCCGGAGAATTTATGCTCCCTAAAAGTGAATTGACAGGAAATTTTAGAATAACAGCTGATGAACCCGATGATAATGAAAAAGATTTTATTTTTGTCAAAACAAAAGACGAACACCCTTTTTGGGACAATGTAAATTATGACAATTCTGAAATATCTTTTAGAGTTGAAGAATACAAACGCCCGAAATTTGAAGTAAGCTTTGAGCCTGTAAAAAAAGCGTATCACGTCAACCAAAATGTCAATATTACCGGACTGGCTAAAGCTTTTGCAGGAAGCAACATTTCCGATGCAAAAGTAGAATACAAAGTCATACTCATACCTTACACATTAAACAACGGCTACTATTACAACCAAAACGGCAAATCAGAAAATATTTTAGTTGGCGAAACCAAAACGGATTCTTCGGGAAAATTCGAAATAAATTTCATTGCCAAACCTTTTGAAAATGCGACTAAAGAACATTTACCCGTTTTTGAATACCGTATCATAGCCTCCGTTACCGACATTAATGGCGAAACGCACCAAACCCAAACAACTGTAAGGATTGGTTACCATTCTTTGACACTTTCCACCACTATTCCGCGCCGAATTGAAACAAAAAATAGAAATGAAATTACACTGACAAGCACCAATCTGAATGGAGAATTTTTAGCCACTAAAGGCGAAATCAAACTCTACTATGTAAGTCCTTTTTCGAACAAATTCAAATCTAGAGTTTTTCAACAACCAGAAATAGAAACCATTTCAAAAGAAGATTTTGAGCGATTGTTCCCTTACGAAGACAACGAGAAACCAAATGTTGTAAAACCAACTGAAACTCTGGTTTTTTCTAAAAAAATAGATACTGAAAAAGACAAAAAATTAGTTTTGGATTTCATTTCCAAGTACAAATCGGGGAACTACAAGGTAGTCTTTTCCTCCAAAGACGCTTTTGAAAATCCAATTGAAACCATTTCTAATTTTCAATTGATACAGAGCAAAGACAAAATCGATTCGAGTAAATTATTTGTCACAGAACAAATCAATATTGATGCTAAAAAAGATGGTTTTGTTTTAGTAAAATTAACTTCGGTTATTCCTGAACTTTACATCAACGCTACCGGAAATTACCAAAGTTTCCTTTATTTTGAGAATACTTTTCACTTACAAAATAATGAAGCTATTGTAAAAATTCCGCTAAAAAAAGAATTTGAAAAAAGAATAAAAATTGGTTTTGAAAGTGTATTTGAAAATCAAACTTTTAACGATGAAATAGAAGTACTTCTCAAAGTCGAAGAACCCGAATTAGAATTTACCGTAGAAAGTTTCAGAAACAAAATACAACCCGGAAGCACTGAAAATTGGTCGTTTCAATTAAAAACATCTAACACTACAAAAGAAGCCGAAGTTTTGGCCTCCATGTATGACAGTTCTCTAGATCAGTTTACCAAGAGAGATTGGAGTAGATTGACATTCAATGATTACAATTATAACTCTCCGAACTTCAAAACAAGTTTAGGGTTTGATAAAACATACAATTCTATCCGAAATCTGAATCCAATTTTAAATCGAATCGAACTTAATGATGAAAACACCCAATTAATGTGGTTTGGATTCAACTTCAATGATTCTTTCACGACACAGCAACTAAAAGAATATCAAAAACAGCTAAACAATAAAAGTAAAAAACCGCTGAATGCAAAAATGATTTCAGGAATTGTTTTCTACGGAGAAGAGCCATTTACTGGCGTAAATGTTAGTGTAAATGGAATTCAACGTAGCACTCAAACTGATTTTGATGGCTATTATCAAATAGAAGCTGCTCTTGGAGAAGAATTAAGTTTCTCTCATATTGGATCTGAAACCAAAAAAATTACAGTTAACTCTACTACAATAGATGTTCAGTTAGAGGAATCTGGTAATAGTTTAGAAGAAGTAGTTGTTGTGGGGTATGGGAGTGTAAAAAAGAAATATTTAACTGCGGCTGTACCAATAGTTCTTGAAGAAGCAGATAATCAAATTTACAATACTGCAGGAATAGATATAAAATTAGAGGGGAAAGCGGGTGGTATTACAATTAGAGGAAACTCAAGTATTTCAGGGAATTACACAAACGCATTATATATAGTTGATGGTGTACCAATAACGGTAGAGCAAATGAAATTAATTTCTCCTTCAGATATTATTTCTGTTGATGTTATAAAAGGCGACAAAGCCACGGCTTTATACGGAAACAAAGGAGCAAATGGCGTCATCATTATCACAACCAAAAAAGCCCTTGAAGCATTAACGCAAGTAAAAGCCAGAAAAAATTTATCTGAAACCGCTTTCTTTTATCCGAATCTAAAAACAGATTCAAAAGGAAAAGTGAGTTTTAGTTTTACTTCGCCGGAAGCATTAACGGCCTGGAAACTTCGATTGTTGGCTCATAATAAAGAGACTGTTACCGGTTATTTGGAAAAAAGTATTGCCACTCAAAAGGAACTTATGATTCTTCCTAATTTCCCTCGCTTTTTCAGAGAAAAAGATACGATTGTTATCGCTACAAAAATTTCAAATATTACGAACGAAGCCAAAACAGGAATTGCTGTCTTACAACTGTTTGATGCAACAACAATGGAAGCTATAGATATAAAAACCTTGAATGTAAAAAACGTCAAGAACTTTACCGTAGGCGCTCTTGGAAACACAACCGCAAGTTGGACCATTACAATTCCTGAAGGTTTACAAGGTATTCAATATAAAATTTCAGCCAAATCCGGCAACTATTCGGATGGAGAAGAAAATATTTTACCCGTTTTAACGAACAACATTTTGGTAACGGAAAGTATTCCAATTTGGGTTCGAGAAAACACCAAAAAAGAATATACTTTTGACAATTTAAAGAATAATTCTTCCACTACGTTACGCAATCATCAATTCACATTGGAATACACTTCGAATCCTTCGTGGATTGCAATACAATCGTTACCGTATTTAATGGAATACGAACACGAATGTGCCGAACAAACTTTTGCGCGCTTTTATGCCAATGCTTTGGCTTCAGAAATTATTTCGAGTAATCCAAAAATCGCCACGGTTTTTGAAACATGGAGAACAAACGGAAAATTAAACTCCAAACTGGAAGAAAACGAGGAATTAAAATCGATAATCCTTGCCGAAACACCTTGGCTGAATGATGCCCAAAGTGAAGACGAAAAGAAGAAAAATCTAGCATTGCTTTTTGATTTAGAAAAAATGAAAAATGCACAGGAAGCTACTTTCAAGAAGTTAAAACAAAAGCAAAATGCTTCGGGAGGATTCCCTTGGTTTGATGGAAGTGACGAAAACGAATACATTACCAGACATATCTTGGCAGGTTTGGGTCATTTGGCTAAACTTAATAAAAGCAAAAACACTACAGACAAAATAGCCGAAATCTCAAAAAAAGGAATTCCATTCCTGGATCGAAAATTTCTAGAAAATCATAAAAAAACAATTGAAAACGGAGCAAATTTAGAAAAAATAATTTGGCCGAATCCAAACTCTGACCTGCATTATTTTTATACCCGAAGCTTTTATTTAGAAAATTATCCACTTACGGATACGTTAAAAAAAGTTACGCAACGTTATTTAGAAACTGCAAAAGAAAATTGGTTGTCTTATTCTCTTTACGAAAAAGGATTGGCCGCATTGACTTTACACCGTTTTGGAGAATCGGCTGCAGCCAAAAAAATTCTGATAAGTTTAAAAGAAACAGCCTCCAACAATGAAGATTGGGGTATGTATTGGATTACCAATAAAGCAGGTTGGTATTGGCATCAGGCCCCAATAGAAACTCAATCGTTACTTATTGAAGCTTTCGCTGAAATCGATTCAGACACGAAATCAGTGGATGCCATGAAAGTTTGGTTGTTAAAAAACAAACAAACTAAAAACTGGCCTACTACAAAAGCGACCACCGAGGCCGTTTACGCTTTACTGATGCAGGGCAGCGATTGGTTGAGCGTGAAAGACAATACCGTAATCAGAATAGGAGATGAAAAAATAGTGACAAAAAAGCTATCTGAAAATGAAAAAGAAGCCGAGACGGGTTACCTAAAACTAAACTGGAAACCAAATGAAATTAAAAAAGAAATGGCAACAATTATCATAGAAAACAAATCGAAAGTTCCAGGTTTTGGCGGTGTTTATTGGCAATATTTTGAATATTTGGATAAAATCAAAACCAATTCAGAATCTGTTTTATCCGTTTCTAAGGAATTGTATGTAAAGAAAAGCACTGACAAAGGCGATGAACTTCAAAAAATAGCACCTACAAATCCGCTAAAAATTGGTGATTTAGTAACCGTACGATTGATTATTGCGGCAAAAGAAAACATGGAATTTATTCATCTCAAAGACGCGCTTCCTGTTTTGAACCCGTAAATGTACTATCAGAATACAAATACAAAGGCGGGTTGAGTTTTTACAGCAGTACAAAAGATGCTGCGACACACTTCTTTTTTGATCAGATAAACAAAGGAACTTATGTTTTAGAATATGACATTCGGGTAAATAACACTGGAGATTTCTCTAATGGGATTTCGACTATTCAGAGTATGTATGCTCCTGAATTCACGAGTCATACCAAAGGAATTCGAGTGAAGACTACAGAGTAATAGAACTAAAAAGCCGTCTCATATATAATACGAGACGGCTTTTATAATTTATTTAGAAAATTAAGAATTAATCATTCAACATTTTCCATAATTTATCTTTCAATTCCGTCAAACCTTGTTGCGCAACAGATGAAATAAACATATAAGGAATGTCTTTGAAAGCAACGTCTAATTCTACTTTTAGCTCAGCTTTTAATTCATCATCAAGCATATCGCATTTTGAAATGACCAACAAACGTTCTTTGTCGAGCATTTCCGGATTGTATTTTGTCAATTCGTTTACCAAAATATCATATTCCGCTTTGATGTCCGGAGTATCAACAGGAACTAGAAAAAGCAACGTTGAATTACGTTCAATATGACGCAAGAAATAATGTCCTAATCCTTTTCCTTCGGCAGCTCCTTCTATAATTCCGGGAATATCGGCAATTACAAAAGATTGAAAATCTCTGTACGCTACAATTCCAAGATTTGGTTTTAAAGTTGTAAAAGGATAATCTGCAATTTTTGGTTTAGCCGAAGTCAATACTGACAATAGCGTTGATTTTCCTGCGTTAGGAAAACCTACTAAACCTACATCCGCAAGCACTTTTAGTTCTAAAATCACATCCATTTCTGAGCCAGGTAATCCAGGCTGTGAATATCTAGGTGTTTGATTGGTTGAACTTCTAAAATGCCAGTTTCCTAAACCACCTTTTCCTCCACGAGAAAGTACTTGTTTTTCACCATCTTCGGTAATTTCAAATAATATTTCTCCAGTTTCTTTATCTTTTACAACAGTACCTAGCGGAACTTCGATGTATTTATCATCACCATCAGCACCAGTACTTCTGTCACCACTTCCATCTCCACCATTCCCGGCTTTAATATGACGCGCAAATTTAAGGTGAAATAATGTCCAAAGCCCTTTGTTTCCTACAAGATAAACATGTCCTCCACGACCACCATCTCCTCCATCTGGTCCACCTTTTTCAATAAATTTTTCTCTATGCAAATGCGTAGATCCTTTTCCTCCTTTTCCGGAAGAAACATATATTTTTACGTAATCTACAAAATTCCCTTCAGTCATTTTTTTTAATTTCAGATTTCAGATTTCGGATTTCAGATTGAAAAAATTCAAAAAGCTATCAGTCTCCTGTCCTCTATTTTTATTATTAATTATTTAAGTGCTTTCACCATCACTTTATCAATCTTCACGCCATCCATATCGATGACTTCTAACTCAAATTTTTGCCAAATTAATTTTTCTCCTTGTTTCGGAATGTGAGAAAGCTCCGTCATTATTAACCCGCTCACCGTGGTAACTTCGTAATCATTCCTTAATTCGTCTAATTCGAAATAAGTCAGGAAATCATGTAGTGAATAATGTCCGTCAACCAGCCATGTCCCGTCTTCTCTTTCAATCAACTGAAAATCATCTTTATAAAATTCAGATGCATCACCTACTAAGGCTTCCAGAATGTCATTCAGAGTAATTACTCCTTGAAAAACACCATATTCATCTGAGACAAATGCATAATGAATACCTGTTTTTTTGAAGTTTTCTAAGGCTATATAAGCGGTGGTTTGCTCCATCATAAAAGGAGCTTCGGTCATTATATCGGCCAAATTGAAGTTTTCATTTTCAAAATGTGCGAAGATATTTTTCAGGTTAACGACTCCAACAATATCATCATAGTTTTTATCATAAACAGGATAAATAGAATGCAATTCTTTGAGCATAAATTCCTTAACCTGTTCTTTATCAGAATGCAAAGGTAAAAAAACCACTGACTTCCTGTGCGTCATCAATGAGTTTATTTTTCTGTCTCCAATATGAAAAACGCGCTCCACAATATCTTGCTCTATTTCCTGTACTTCCCCACCTTCGGTTCCTTCCTTTATAATTGCTTTTATTTCTTCTTCGGTTACTTTACCGTCTGCGGTTGGTTTTATTTGCAAAATATCCAATAAGAAATCCGTTGAATGTGTCAACAACCAAATAAATGGCGCGGTAACTATCGAAACTATTTTCATAGGCAATGCGACAGCTTTGGCGATAGATTCCGGATGATTCAACCCGATGCGTTTAGGTAATAATTCACCCAATACTAAGGAGAAAAAGGTCAAAACAACAACTACTATCCCTACTGCAATTGGATGCGCATAGGGTTTTAACACTTCAAATCCACTTACAAAAGTTTCGACATCCAAAGTTATTTTATCTCCGCTATAAATACCCGTAAGTATTCCTATCAAGGTGATTCCTATTTGTACCGTTGACAAAAATTTGTTTGGAGAATTGGCCAAATCCAATGCAATTTTAGCACTTTTGTTCCCTTTTTTTGCCGCAGTCTCTAATCTATTCTTTCGTGCTGAAATCAATGAGATTTCTGACATAGAGAAAACCCCGTTTAATAGTATTAGAAAAAATATAATTAGTATTTCCAATTTTTTAGTTGATTCGTTTTTTTATTAAAAATGTGATTTCTTAATTTTTATGTTCTGAAATCTCCAATCTGGATTTTAGCCCAGATGGTAGTGAAAAGCCCACAGCTTAAAAAACTCCTTTTTCTTGCCGGAAAAGAGCGCCCGAAGGAAGCTCCTTTTATGGCTTAGAAAAATAGTTTTTTAAGCCAGGACTTGCAGCGTACAGCTGGGATTGCTCCTATAAATTATCAATTACTTTGCTCACTCTTTCGGTAATTTCGGCAATGGAACCTATTCCATTTACTGCGTGAAATTTTCCTTGCTCCTGATAATAATTCATTAAAGGAGCTGTCTTTTCATTGTATTCCTGATAGCGATTTCTGATTTTTTCTGCATCTTGATCGTCAACTCTACCACTTGTTTTTCCTCTTTCCAATAAGCGTTGCACTAGAATTTCATCATCGGCTTCAAGCGCAATTGTTGCAGCAACTTGAGAACCTATTGAAGTAAGAAATGCGTCTAGAGCTTCGGCCTGTGAAATTGTTCTTGGATACCCGTCAAACAAAATTCCGTTTGTATCCGGATGTTTATTTACCTCATCAATTAGCATTTTTGTTGTCAATTCATCCGGCACTAAATCGCCAGCATCCATGAATATTCTTGCTTGTTTGCCTAGTTCTGTATTGTTTTTTAAATTAAAACGAAATACATCACCGGTGGATATATGTGTTAATTTGTATTTTTCCTTCAAAAACTCTGCTTGAGTTCCCTTACCTGCTCCTGGTTTTCCAAATAAAACAATGTTAGTCATTTTTTAAAGTTATGTGTTATGCGTTTTTTTGTTATGTGTTTTCTGTTAGGTGTTATGTGCTTTCTACTCATAACTTTTACTCTTTCAATTTATATACTTCTGGTAAATTTCTTCCTAGTCCATTATAGTCTAAACCGTAGCCTACAATAAATTTATTTGGAATTCTAATCCCAACATAATCTATTTTTATGTCTTTTGTGTATGCTTCCGGTTTGAAAAAAAGTGTCGCTATTTTGAAATGTTTAACGTTTTGTTTTTTGAATAATGCTTTCAATTCTACTAAAGTGTTCCCGGTATCTACAATATCTTCTATTATAATAACAGAGCGCCCGGTCAAATCCTGATTCAGCCCTATTAATTGTTTTACTTCGTTTGTTGAAGAAGTTCCCTCATATGATGCCATTTTTATAAAAGAGACTTCACATGGTTTTTTATATTGTTTCATAAAATCAGAAACTACCATAAAAGCGCCATTCAATACCCCAACAAATACTGGTGTTTCATCAGCAAAATCATCTTCAACTTGTGCCACCATTTTTGCGATGGCAAATTCAATTTCTTTAGCAGAAATAAACGGAACAAATTGTTTATCGAGAAGTTGTATCATTATTTTCGTGTTTAAAATAATGGGCAAAGATACAGAATTCGGATTTGACAATTGATACTTGATCCTAAATTTGTATTTTTAAATCAAATTATAAGAGAGATGCCTACTGAATTACAAAAAAACCTTGATTCCCTTAAAGCTTACAGAGAAACCCGACTAAAAATAGCACACCATATTTTAGAGAATCCAAATTTTCTTGACGAGTTAATTACAATTTGTTTTACTGTTTCTGATAAAAATTCGCATAAAGCCTGTTGGATTTTAGAATTTGTATCTGATGAAAAGTTAAAATGGTTGCAACCGCACATGGATTTTTATTGCGAAAATATTGGAAAACTAAAAGACGAAAGTGCGATTCGACCGATAGCGAAAGTTTGTCAGCTTCTGGTCACTTCTCATTTTAAAAACAAAGAAATACAACTTTCAGAAAATCACCTGCAAAAAATTACAGAAACTTGTTTTGATTGGTTAATAAACGACACTAAAGTGGCCTCAAAATGCTATTCTATCCGAACCTTATACGTATTAGGAAAGCATTTTGATTGGATTCATCCTGAACTACAAATTATTCTTGAACAAAATTACACAAATCATTCGGCAGCCTATAAAGCAGTAGCTCGAGAAATTTTGAAGAAAATAAAATAGCATTAACTATCCCCTTTCTCTCCAATTTAAACAACTTGGATAACTGTTCAAAAAAAAGAGGCTGCCTATATAAATAGACAACCCCTTCTGTTTTTAAATTAGACTGACAAAATAAAGACTATTTCAAAAGTGTTTTTTGATAGTCTTATTAAAACTTAAAGCGAATAAAAAATTCATTTGTGTTTTTTGCACTTGCCAATTCTGTTCTGGTACTCACCTCATAAGCATAACCTACCATCATGCGCTTGCTTATTGTGAAATCAACTATACCTGCAAAGGCTTCATCAGTTCGATACATAGCTCCAATTTCAAAATTATTTTGAATCTGAATCATCGAGTTAATATCAATAGAGACTGGCGCGCCATTAACATACCTTAGCATAAATGAGGGCTTTAATACCAAAGACGCATCTGAGTTCAAGTTAAAATCGTATCCTCCACTCAGGTAAATATGTGGTCTGTCAGTTGCTACAGAAGCATATCCGTCATCATTTTTGGCTCTTTCCGTATTTAATATTCTGGGAACAGAAAGCGAAACAAAGAATTTTTCATTTTTTAATAAAGCCCCTACACCTACATTGGGATTAAAATGATTTATAGATTCCAAGGCAGGATCAGATTGCGACAAATAAGTTTGAAGTCCCGATGTATTTACATCATAAAAATTACCTCCTGCTTTAAATCCCAAGTACAAGTCCATCGTCTCATTCATTTTTAATTTATACGAAAAATCAATTCCTAACATGGTTTGTTTTTCGATAAACGTTTTATCACTAACCATAGAAATCCCTAATCCTAAATTACTCCCAACATTTGTACCAAAAGAAACTGCCTGAGATTCTGGCGCATCCTTGATTCCTGTCCATTGTCTTCGGAACGAACCCGTAACAACCGTTTCACCATCCACTCCCGCATAAGCTGGGTTTATCATATTCATATGATACCTGTACATGGTGAAAGTACTTTCCTGCTGGGCGAAAAGGGCACTACTTAAAAGTAGTAGTGCTCCTGCCAATATATTTTTAACTGTTTTCATGTCTTTCGTTTTCTTATTTTACGACTATCTGTTTATGTATATCCAACCTTCTTTATCGATAGTTCCATCACCTTCAAAATCTATTTGATAATAATACGAACTTCCTTCAGGTAACAGCTGGCTATTGTTTTTGCTATGACCATCCCAATCATTTTGGTAGTTTCTGGCCGAAAACACCTCTGTTCCCCAACGATTGAAAACGCGCACCATTGAGTTAGGATGATTTTCGATATTGTAAATAACCCAAGTATCGTTAACCCCATCTCCGTTTGGAGTCATTGCCTCAGCTACATTAACCTCGATCAAATCACAAAGATCCCCCAGACCATCATGATCACGGTCTTCCTGATTAGGATTGTAAGTCATCGGACAGTTATCTACCGTGTCTAGAATTCCATCATTGTCATCATCATCATCACAAACATCACCCAGAATATCTTGGTCGTTATCCGCTTGATTCGCATTCGCTATTAAAGAACAGTTGTCATTACCGTCTAATACTCCATCATTGTCGTCGTCATCATCACAATTGTCTTTGATTCCATCAGAATCATTGTCACCAAATGTATTAACAACCATTACCACCGCAGAAGCCGTTGCTACATTACCGTTGACATCTCTTACAGTCAGAATAACCGTATTAGCTCCTACATTGGCACAACTAAAAGTAAGTTTACTTAAACTGATTGAAGCAATTCCGCAATTATCAGTTGATCCATTATTTATTTGAGCTGCCGTTATCGATGCATTTCCAGAAGCATCCAATTGAACCGGGATGTTTTTTGTCAAAACAATTGGAGCTTCATTGTCAACCACAGTTACCGTTTGTGTGGAAGTAGCCGTTAATCCTGAACCATCGGTTACGGTCCAAGTAACGGTATTAGCCCCTGACACTAAACTTGCCGGAGAAGCAACAACACTCCTTACACTACAATTATCTGCCGCTGTCGGTGCCGTTAATTGTGAACTTGCGTACGTACAAACTCCCGCATCTGCATTGACATTTATTGCTGATAATGTCGTTATCGTTGGCTTTTGCGCATCTACTACCGTTACTTTCTGAATTACTGCCGCTGCCGCATTTCCATTAGCGTCGCTTACATTCCAAGTGATTGTTGTGGTTCCTTTTGGATAAAGGGCATTCAATGCCAATGCATCACTTCGAACGCCTGTTAGTGCACCAAGAGTACAATTATCTGTCGCAGATGCAGAAACAACTACAGTTGCTCCACAAACATTTAAATCAGTAGTAACATTTTTATCTCCGTTAGCAGTAATCACAGGAAGTTGATTATCTGTTACGATAACGGTTTGGATAACTTCAGCTGCTGCATTATTGTTAACATCTAATACATTCCAAGTAATAATTGTAGTTCCTATTGGATAAAGGGCATCTAATGCCAATGCATCACTTCGAACGCCTGTTAATGCTCCAAGAGTACAATTATCTGTCGCAGATGCAGAAACAAGTACGCTTGCTCCGCAAACATCCGCATCTACATCTACATTTTTATCTCCATTGAAAGTAATCACAGGAAGTTGATTATCTGTTACGATAACGGTTTGGATAACTTCGACTCCTGCATTATTGTTAACATCTAATACATTCCAAGTAATAGTTGTAGTTCCTATTGGATAAAGGGCATCCAATGCCAATGCATCACTTCGAACGCCTGTTAATGCACCAAGAGTACAATTATCTGTGGCAGATGCAGAAACAAGTACGCTTGCTCCGCAAACATCTGCATCTACATCTACATTTTTATCTCCATTGAAAGTAATCACAGGAAGTTGATTATCTGTTACGATAACGGTTTGGATAACTTCGACTCCTGCATTATTGTTAACATCTAATACATTCCAAGTAATAGTTGTAGTTCCTATTGGATAAAGGGCATCCAATGCCAATGCATCACTTCGAACGCCTGTTAATGCACCAAGAGTACAATTATCTGTGGCAGATGCAGAAACAAGTACGCTTGCTCCGCAAACATCTGCATCTACATCTACATTTTTATCTCCATTGAAAGTAATCACAGGAAGTTGATTATCCGTTACGATAACGGTTTGCACAACATCAACTGCTGCATTTCCATTAATATCACTTGTATTCCAAGTAATCGTTGTGGTTCCCACTGGGTAAACTGCATCCAATGCCAAGTCATCGCTTCGAACGCCAGTTGGTGCGTCAACAGTACAATTATCTGTCGCAGATGCAGAAACAACTACGCTTGCTCCGCAAACATTCAAATCAGTAGTTACATTTTTATCGCCATCGGTAGTAATGACAGGAGCCGTAATGTCTTTTACTATTACTTTTGCCGTTTTTGTAGCGGTGTTTCCGGCCGCATCCGTAACGGTCAACTTCACATTTCCATTAGAAATTTTATACCCATTAATTGTAATTGAACCTGAGCTAGAATCAGATATCCAAATAGTCTCTCCGTCAAAAGCGGTGTTGAAACAATTTTGAGCAGTCGCGACAGAGCTGATATAGGCGCCCGTGCCGGCATCAAACGCATGAATAGCATTCCAAGCATAAGGGACAGTTGAGAAACCACCATTAGCAACACCTGAAACATAAATAATCCCATTGGCATACACCAAACCACCATATGTATTAATGGTTCCCGGTAGATTAATATTTTTCACAAAAGCTCCGGTAGTTTTATCCAATACGACAATAGTATTTGTAGAGGGGCTCGTTGCAAACACGTACAAATCACTAGTGGTCACAGACGAAGCTGTTGTGCCTAAATTATAGGACCAAACAACAGTACTCCCGCTTATCCTCTTAATTGTGTTATAACTCCAATTCGCCGTGTAATAATCCGAACTTGATTTATCCATCCACAACTGCATAATCTGCGATACTGGAGCATTAAAACTTCCGGTAGCATTATGTGAAGCATCATATTTATAGATTGTTGACCCTGACCACGCTGGATACCAAAATTCATTCGTATTGGGATTGTATCCACCACCCCAAGAATGTATATTTTGAGAAGCGGCACCTACATTTGTAAATGCCACAGGTTGTGCAGAAACATCCCCAATATCAGAGCAAGTGAAAGTCGTTTTGTCTAAACTCATACCTGTGATACCGCAATTGTCCGTCGAATTATAATTGATCATCGCTGGCGTTACAGTCGCTTGACCATTTGCATCCAAATTAACTATTATATTCTGAGTAATAACAGTTGGTTTACTATCGTCCTTAACCTCAACACTGGTGCTGGATGTCGCTCCAGAATCATCAGAAACGGTATAATTGTGGGTTCCTGGACTAACAGTAAATACACCAGTCCCGGTATATGGAGACATTCCTCCGGTAGCTGTTATGGTAACGGTTGTTTCGCATGAAGAAGACGAAAAGGGGGCAACAACTGCATTAATTGTTACCATAGCAACTTTAATGCTGCCATGAGACCCACCTCCTCCAGTATCCATTACTCTAAATTCAAGGGTAGAATCGCCGTCAAGGGTACCTTTCCAAACACCTGAATGACTATCACAGCAACTGATATGATTCCAGACTTGCACACCATTAACAAATAAATACGCACCATCATCATGGCTAGGAATATCAATCGCATAATACCCCGGAGTAAACCCTGTGCGTTTAGCGGCATAAGAATGGTTGTCATTACCTACAGCATTTCCTGTATAACCAGAGGCATCAGATGGACTATTATTCTGATTCCATCTTGCCTGTGTGTCAAATGACAAATTAGATTCTGTGTAAAATCCCGCATAATTACTTACAGGAAAAGTACTGTCGGTGGAATTATAGGCATATACATTCCATACATTATCGCCAAAAACGGAGGGATCTCCACTTTGAGCGTTCATTGCATTAAAAACACAAAAGACACTCGTAATAAAGAGTAGTTTTAATTTCATACTGGTTTGTTTAGATTTATTTGGAAGCAAAAATAAAAGGAAAAAAAAGGATTGAATAGCCCATTAGGACAGACCGTGTTTTTTCTTAAAAACAAAGTAGATCATAATTTACCTTTTGACTTTAAACACATGACAATCAACTTATTATTATTTTAAAATTCAAAAAAGGATTCTAAAAAATTTGATTAAAATCAGAGATACAGTCCCGAAAAAAGACAAAAAAAAGCATTACACCGCTTCTTTTACTTCTGAAAAAAGTCGCGCTTCAGACGGAAGTTTACCAAAGCGTTTTTTAAAATTGGCGGCAAATTTACTGCCGCATTCATGACCCGTCACTGCTGCAATATCTTGAATTGGAATGTCCGAATTTATAATCAGTTGCATCGCCAATAACATGTTTTTTTCTTTGTGATATTTCAACATAGAAAACCCAAACACCGTTTTGAAATCAGACTTTAATTTTGTGGGCGAAATCTCTACATGAGCAGCAATACTCTCGATACCTAAGAACGGAAGATGCAAATGGTGCAAAATCATTTTCTCGGCCTTGGCAACGTTATAGTAATCTAAATTGTTTAACGAAACATTATCTAAAATGCGGTTGTCTTCAAAAGAATTATCAAAAAATGCAGCAATCAATTTCATACACTGTTTTTTTAAATCTACAGTATTAAATTGACCTTCACTTTCGGTTTCTAAAATTTTTGATGTTTTTTTGGCCAAACCATGCGCTTTTGGAGCGATGTCTAACCAAGTATAAAAACCTTTTTTAGTGTTGAAAAAATCTTCAACAGCCTCTTTTTGAGGAAATTTTTTAGACAGAATATTTTTATCAGCCCATTCTTTACTAATGGCAAGATTAAAAAAAGTACCTGTCGTACCCTTATAAAAATAGGTAGCCACTTCGGTTCCGGGTTTGTAAAAAGTCCAACACGTACTTAGAAGCGTAATGTCATTTGAATTTTTAAAAGGATATTTATATTCAAATACAGAAAATGACAGGAAATAATAATCCCTTAATTGATTTTCATCATAAACTGCTTTAGCGATGATATTTTCTTTGATGTTTATATCTGTTGCCAAAAGCCAAAAGCCGTCTTCCATTTCGCGATAGCGCATTACCCCTTTACAGAAAGCATTGTTCAAATAAATGGATTGTTGCAAAGTTTTATGATGGGTTACCGGTAATTTTACTAAACTATCCAACATGGCTTGTGGGGAATTGGACAAATAGGGTAATTCAAGAAAGCCATCCTTGAGAAGGAATAGATATTTTTGAATGTGTTTAGGCCAATTATTTAAGGTCATGTATATAACGATTTAGTTATTTTAAAAATCAAATCAAATGTAAAATTATTTATCAACATAAACCTACACATTAAAAGTTAATCACACTAAAATCAAAAACTTAGCAAGCAAACCAACTTAGACATGTCTCTATTTCCGATTTTCAAGATCGAAGCAACAACAAATACTTTTCTTGCTCTTTTTTAATTGGTTTCTAATTTTTAATTTGTTTTAAAACCAAGCTTTAACAAATACAATAAGCAACAATCGACTTATTTTACCCAATAACTGGCTCAAATCAGTCTGCTAAACTAAAGGAAAATTAACAACCTAAAGCAGGTAAAAACACCTGTTTATCCATTAATCCATAAATGCATCTCGAGTATATCATTATTACCTTCAAATTTGAAAAATACCACTAACCAACTCAAATCAACAAACAATAAATTGGCATTTGTTTTTTATCAATTATCTTTGCACAAATTACTACACAATGAATTATTTTTCTTCTGATTTTAAATTGGGAATTCTCGGCGGAGGACAACTGGGCAAAATGCTGTTGTTTGACACCCGAAAATTCGACATACAAACTTATGTTCTTGATCCAAGTGATGAAGCACCATGCAAAATAGCCTGCAATCAATTCTTCAAAGGCGATTTGATGGATTTTGAAACGGTGTATAATTTTGGCAAAAAGGTTGATGTTTTAACTTTCGAAATCGAATTGGTAAATCTTGAAGCTTTAGTAAAACTCGAGGAAGAAGGAGTAAAAGTGTATCCTTCCCCTAAAACTTTGAAATTGATTCAAAATAAAGGAATTCAGAAAGATTTTTATATTCAACATGCTATTCCAACAGCTAATTACAAGCGATTTGAAAATCTAAAAAGTCTAATTGTTGACATCTTGGATTCTAAAACAAAACTTCCGTTTGTATGGAAATGTACAGAATTTGGCTATGATGGGAATGGCGTTAAAGTCATTCGACAAATCTCGGATTTAGATAATTTAGCCAATGTAGAATGTATTGCCGAAGAAATGGTTCCTTTCAAAAATGAATTGGCCGTTATCGTTTGTCGCAATCCATCAGGTGAAATAAAAACCTATCCTGTAGTAGAAATGGAGTTTCATCCGGAAGCTAACCAAGTTGAATATGTGATCTGTCCTGCTCGAATTGACGAAAAAGTTGCTGAAAAAGCAAGAGCAATCGCCCTGAATGTTTCAAAAATGTTCAATCATGTTGGCTTATTAGCCGTTGAAATGTTTCAAACCGAAGACGATGAAATCCTCGTGAACGAAGTCGCTCCTCGCCCGCACAATTCAGGACATTATTCAATTGAAGCCAGTTATACTTCGCAATTCGAAAATCATTTGCGTGCGATTCTTAATTTACCTTTGGGAAATACTGACAGTAAAGTAGCTGGAATTATGGTAAATCTCTCGGGTGAAGAAGGTTTTTCCGGAGATGTAGTGTATCAAAATATTGAAAAAATATTAGGTTGGAATGGTGTTACACCTCACATTTATGGCAAAAAACAGACACGTCCTTTTAGAAAAATGGGGCATGTAACGATAGTAAATCAGGACATCAACGAAGCTCGAAGAATAGCTGAAGATGTAAAGAATACAATAAGAGTAATAAGTTAATTAAAAGATTGAAAAAATTAAAAGATTGAAAAATTCAGAACACCAACTAAATTGAGTTTCTCAAAAAATCTTTAAATACTTAAATCTTTAAATAAAAAATAAAAAATAATGAAAGTAGCCGTAATCATGGGAAGCATTTCTGACATGCCCGTAATGCAAGAAGCCATAGACATCCTAAAAGCATTCGATATAGAAATAGAAGTCGATATTGTATCGGCGCACAGAACACCCGAAAAATTGTTTGATTTCAGTAAAAATGCGCACACCCGTGGTATTTCGGTAATTATTGCCGGCGCTGGCGGTGCTGCACATTTACCAGGAATGGTTGCTTCGATGTCACCATTACCTGTTATTGGGGTTCCTGTAAAATCCAGTAATTCAATCGATGGCTGGGATAGTGTTTTGTCTATTCTACAAATGCCAGGCGGAGTTCCTGTAGCAACAGTAGCTTTAAATGGCTCCAAAAATGCGGGGATTCTTGCCGCTCAAATCATAGGAAGCCACGACAAAAGTGTGATGGAAAAAATAATTAAGTATAAAACAGGATTGAAAGAAGCGGTTAACATAGCTTCCGAAAGCCTAAAGAAATAAAGAAAAGCTCCATAAAGGAGCTTTCTTGTTTTAAATCATGAATTTATTTACTCCACATTTTCTGCTATTTCTAAAACCCCTTCAAATTCCGAAGCGATTATATCTTCTTTATTCAACCAATACTCCGAAGTAGTGATTGTATAATTTAGATTATCCGTAGTTGTCAAATCCCATAAAACATCCTCAGCTTCTGGAAAAGGCGCATTTTCATTCATCGCATTATCAAACAGTCTTTTAATAAGATTACTATCAGACAATCCTTTGCTTAATAATTTCAGTACATTCTCTTTGGTCAACTGCATCTCATTTTCACTTTCTAATGGTGCAATTGTAACCGCTATAATTGTTGCTTTTGCGTTCGGGAATTTACCATTATAGGCTTTAAAAAGCAATTGATTGATATGAAATAAAGTCGAATGCAAACCTATCTCAGGATATTCTTCACACACTTTATCCAAAAACATATCGTTTGATATTTGTTGGATTTGACCTTCATTCAAATCTTCTGACAATTTATATTCTAATACAATCACGGCAGCCTCTTTGGGTTCAAAATCAGAAATTGCCATAAAAAGCAACTCTCTTAAACTGGAAGCATCCGCATCGGAAGCATCCGGATAATCGAATTTTTCAAGCAGTTTAATGTAATCCTCATTTGTCCAATATTCTTCAATTTCATCTACAGTATTGACTCTATTTATTGTAATTTGATAGTTCATATTTTCTTTGAATATTTATTTCTTATTTTTGATTTGTTTCTTCAGAAACCAATCTTTTTTTACAATTTAGGGCTTTATTACTGCGAAACGAAATAAATAACATTTAAATAACACAATCAACAGTGCCATTTTGGAGCAAATCAATTGCTTTATCAACTTCATTTTTTTTATTAAATCCGTACATTTGTTATCTTTAAACATCGAATTCTTTTTATTAAAAAATACAAATGAGCATCTTAACCCACCATTTCAATACAAAGTACAATACTGCGCCTTTTTCGAAAATTAAAAACGAAGATTTTCTTCCTGCTTTTCAAAAAGGGATCGAATTAGCAAAAGCCGAAATTGACGCCATTGTACGAAATCCTATACAACCCACTTTCGAAAACACCATTGAAGCATTAGCGTTCAGCGGAGATGTTTTGGACCGAATTTCAAGCATCTTTTTCAACTTGAATTCGGCAGAAACAAATGATGAAATTCAAAAAATAGCTCAGGAAGTTTCTCCTTTATTATCTGAATTTGGAAATGACGTTCGCCTTAATCCAGATTTATTTGCTAGAGTAAAAACAGTTTATGAGCAACGAGAAAAACTGAATCTAAATCCGGAGCAAACCACGCTTTTGGATAAAAAATATAAAAGTTTTTCCAGAAACGGAGCCAATTTGCCGGAAGATAAAAAAAATCAATTACGAGAAATCGACAAAGAATTATCGAAATTGAGTTTGCAGTTTGGCGAAAATGTTTTGGCTGAAACGCAAGGGTATCAATTGCACATTACAAACAAAGAAGATTTAGCCGGCTTACCGGAAGGAACTATCGAAGCCTCTCATTCTTTGGCTAAAAGCCAAGAAAAAGAAGGTTGGATTTTTACATTGGATTATCCTAGTTATGTTCCGTTTGTGACGTATGCTGATAATCGTGAATTGAGAAAGAAAATGGCAATTGCTTTTGGCGCCAAAGGTTTTCAAAACAATGAATTTGACAATCAGGAAATCGTGCTGAAAATTGCAAAATTACGTTTTGAACGAGCGCAAGTTTTAGGTTATGCCACTCACGCTCATTTTGTTCTTGAAGAAAGAATGGCAGAAAGCCCGGAGAAAGTAAAAACATTTTCGAACGACTTATTGGAAAAAGCCAAACCGGCAGCTTTGAAAGAATTTGCGCAATTGACCGCTTTCGCAACAGCGTTACACGGAATTGACCAACTCGAAAAATGGGACGGCGCATATTATTCGGAAAAATTGAAACAACAATTATTCAATTTGGATGATGAAATATTAAAACCTTATTTTCAATTAGAAAAAGTTCTGGACGGTGCTTTTGCAGTAGCGCAAAAACTATATGGAATCACTTTCGAAGAAATTTTCGAAGTCGATAAATACCATGAAGAAGTAAAAACATACGCAGTAAAAGATGAAGACGACCAACTTGTTGCTGTTTTTTATGCTGATTTCTTTCCAAGAAAAGGCAAACGCAACGGTGCTTGGATGACGTCTTTTAAATCACAATACATAAAAAAAGAAATCAACGAAAGACCGCACATTTCTATTGTATGCAATTTCACGAAACCTACCGAAACAAAACCATCTTTATTAACTTTTAACGAAGTAACAACTTTGTTTCATGAATTTGGTCACGCGTTACACGGAATGTTAGCCAACACAACGTATCCAAGTTTATCCGGAACTTCCGTGTATTGGGATTTTGTGGAATTACCAAGTCAAATTTTAGAAAACTGGTGCTACGAACCGGAAGCCTTAGCTTTATTTGCGTATCATTATCAAACTGGAGAAATGATTCCAATGGAATTAGTTCACAAAATAAAAGAAAGTGCCAATTTTCAAGAAGGAATGGCAACGATGCGCCAGTTGAGTTTTGGATTGTTAGACATGGGATGGCACGCACAAGATCCTTCGAACATCAAAGACATCAAAGCTTTTGAAACCGAACAATTTGCAGCCACACAATTGTATCCTGATGTAAAGGAAAATGTGATGAGTACTTCTTTTTCCCATATTTTTCAAGGCGGTTATTCTTCTGGTTATTACAGTTATAAATGGGCCGAAGTTCTGGATGCTGATGCTTTTGAATATTTTCAGGAAAAAGGGATTTTCAATAAAGAAGTAGCCACAAAATTCAAAGAAAACGTGCTTTCAAAAGGCGGAACAGAGCATCCGATGATTTTGTACAAACGCTTTAGAGGGCAAGAACCAAAACCGGAAGCTTTGTTGAGAAGAGCAGGATTGGTTTAGATTATTGGACAATAAAATTTTTAGAGAATTAGAAACCGGAGTGAGAGCTTTGGTTTTTTTAAAGATTTTTATTTAAAAAAAATAAATGTAATATTAGTTTTATGGCATTTTAAAAAAAAATGTCTGTGTATTTGAAATTAAAATACTTTTTTATATTACTTTTGAATAAGCAAACCTTTGATTTTGTGCGAAATACGTTTAAACTACAATATAGAAATAGTTCGCTTTTATCAAGTATTTAAATACCACTTCTTTTTCTGTTGGTTCAAAAATTATCATTAAAGACAAACTAAAAAATCTAAATATGATGACAACTATAAAGGTATTAACAAAAATAAACGCCCCAATACAAACTGTTTTTGATTTATCCAGAAATGTTGATGCACATCAAAAATCTGCTGATTTCACAAAAGAAACCGCCATTGACGGAATAACTTCCGGATTAATCAACTACAATGAAACGGTGACTTGGCGGGGCAAACATTTTGGTGTTTATTTGAATCATAAAAGCCGAGTCACAGCAATGATTTTATACGACTATTTTGTTGATGAAATGGAGGAAGGAAAATTCAAATCATTCCGACATGAACATCTATTTAATGAAGAAGATGGCATTACCATAATGAAGGATAAATTATATTATGAAGTTCCTTATGGATTTTTTGGAAAATTATTTGATTTACTGTTTTTAAAAAATCATTTGATTAATTTTATTATCGAAAGAAATAAAACATTGAAAGCTCTGTCAGAAAATGAGAAGCAATAACCACCAAACAATCGGCACGCTTTCCGCCCAAAAAGAAGTGTAATATTTAGTTCGTTTTTCATTCGCAAAAAACAGAAAAAAGGCAGTGGTTATAGCAATGGCAAAAATCAATAGCAATTCCAATAGAAAGAATTGAAAATTGACATTACTATTGGAATTGAAAAATTCTAGTGTACAAAAAATAATTAATAAAAAATATCCCAAAATCTTAGTACGTTTTATTCCTATTTGTTGCGGAACAGTTTGCAAATTGGGATCATCATTTGCTAAATCAATAATCTCAAATATCAATACCAATACAAAAATCAAGATAAAGCGTTGCATGCATTTTAAATAGAAATCGAAAGTAATTGAAACATCCGCATTCAAAACAGGCAATACTAACGTCACACCTACCCAACACAAAGCCACAATATAAATTTTCACACCGGCCCAATTTCTGGCATTCTTCTTATTTGGAAAAAAGGGAAGTGTATACAACAACGTAATACTCAAAAAAACAATCGCTACGATTTGAGTTATTCGTTCCAGCAGAAAAAAATAATAGACAACAAAAAGAAGGGAACAAAAACTAAACAAAGCAATCATTTTTAGCTCCTTACGCATTTCAATTTTTTTGGCTCGAGCCAAAGCATCGTATTTTACAAAATTATATCCTACAATTGTTCCAAAAAAAGCAAAGTTGGCTATGGATTCATCAAAAGAAATATGGAACATATGTTGCGTCATTCTCACCAAGGCATAACACGATAAACCCACGTGAATACTGCTATTAATATAAAAATCGAACATTAGTTTTAAAAACCTCATTAGACAAAATTAATCAAAGTGTTAACAAGAATGACTTTTAGTTGAAAAATTCACAGAAAATGAAGTTAAAAAAGTCTTTTAATAGCAGATTAATATTTATTTTTACAGCCTTTTAAAACAAGAAACACACAACCCATTTTATATATAATGAAAACAGACGCTTTTGCATTAAGACACATTGGCCCAAGAGAGAATGACCTAGAACACATGTTGAAGACAATTGGGGCAGCAACACTTGACCAATTGATCCAAGAAACTATCCCAAGTGATATTCGTTTAAAATCTGATTTGGACTTGGAACCTGCTATGACTGAATATGAGTTTGCAAATCACATCCAGAAATTAGGGAATAAAAATAAAGTTTTTCAATCGTACATTGGTTTAGGGTACAATGCAGCAATTATTCCTGCGGTAATCCAAAGAAATGTATTTGAAAACCCAGGATGGTACACTGCTTACACACCGTATCAAGCCGAAATTGCACAAGGTCGTTTAGAAGCGATTTTGAACTTTCAAACGATGGTTATCGAATTAACCGGAATGGAAATCGCTAATGCTTCGTTACTTGATGAAGGAACTGCTGCTGCTGAAGCAATGGCATTACTTTTTGATGTTCGTTCTCGCGATCAAAAGAAAAACAACATCAATAAATTCTTCGTTTCTGAAGAAATATTACCACAAACTTTATCGGTTCTACAAACACGTTCTACGCCAATCGGGGTTGAATTAGTAGTTGGAAACCATGAAACATTCAATTTTTCGTCGGAATATTTTGGAGCAATCCTTCAATATCCAGGAAAATTTGGACAAGTTCATGATTATACCGCTTTTATCGCTAAAGCAGCTACAAACGAAATAAAAGTGGCTGTTGCTGCTGATATTTTGAGTTTGGCAAAATTGACTCCTCCGGGAGAAATGGGTGCTGCTGTAGTTCTTGGAACAACACAACGTTTCGGAATTCCGTTAGGTTATGGTGGTCCACACGCTGCTTATTTTGCTACAAAAGAAGAATACAAAAGAAGTATGCCGGGAAGAATCATCGGTGTAACTGTTGATACTGACGGAAATCGTGCCTTGCGTATGGCATTACAAACACGCGAGCAACACATTAAACGTGATAAAGCAACTTCAAATATTTGTACCGCACAAGTATTATTATCCGTTATGGCAGGAATGTATACCGTTTATCATGGTCCAAAAGGATTGCAATATATTGCCAATAAAGTACATGCTTCGGCAGCAACATTGGCAAATCAATTAGAAAAATTAGGGTTACAACAAACCAACACTGCTTTCTTTGACACAATTGTTGTTAAAGCTGATGCCAAAAAAGTACGCGCCATCGCAGAACAAAATGAAGTTAACTTTTATTACATCGACGAAAATACGGTTTCAATTTCCTTAAATGAAACAACAAGTATTGCTGATTTAAATAAAATTGTTGCCATTTTCGCTTCCGCAAATGATAAACAAGCAACTACAATTGACAGTTTATCAGAAACCAATCATTTCCCAGAAAACATAAACAGAACATCTACTTTCTTGCAACATGATGTTTTCAACAAGCACCATTCAGAAACAGCTTTGATGCGTTACATCAAAATGTTAGAAAGAAAAGATTTAGCATTGAATCATTCGATGATTTCACTGGGTTCTTGTACGATGAAACTGAATGCCGCTTCAGAAATGTTGCCTTTGAGCATGGCACAATGGAATAACATTCACCCATTTGCACCATTGGATCAAGCGCAAGGATACCAAGAAATGTTGGCTAAATTAGAACAACAGTTAAATGTTATTACTGGTTTTGCAGGAACAACGTTGCAACCTAACTCAGGCGCACAAGGGGAATATGCAGGATTAATGGTAATTCGCGCGTACCACCAATCAAGAGGAGATCACCATAGAAATATCGCCTTAATTCCATCATCAGCGCACGGAACAAATCCAGCTTCGGCAGCGATGGCAGGAATGAAAGTTGTGGTTACTAAAACATTAGAAAACGGAAATATTGACGTTGAAGATTTACGTGAAAAAGCTATTTTACACAAAGACAATCTTTCTTGCTTGATGGTAACCTATCCTTCAACTCACGGTGTTTTTGAAAGCGCAATTAAAGAAATTACACAATTGATCCACGATAACGGTGGACAAGTCTATATGGATGGTGCCAACATGAATGCTCAAGTAGGATTAACAAACCCTGCAACTATTGGTGCTGATGTTTGTCACTTGAACTTACACAAAACATTCGCTATTCCTCACGGTGGCGGAGGACCAGGTGTAGGACCAATATGTGTTGCACCACAATTAGTGCCATTTTTGCCAACAAATCCTGTAATAGCAACTGGTGGAGAAAACGCCATCACGGCAATTTCTGCTGCGCCTTGGGGTTCTGCTTTGGTTTGCTTGATATCGTATGGCTACATCTGTATGCTTGGTGCTGAAGGTGTAAAAAAATCTACTCAATATGCAATTTTAAACGCGAACTACATTAAAGAGAAATTAAACGGTCACTATGATACGTTGTATTCTGGAGAAATGGGTCGTGCAGCACACGAAATGATTTTGGAATGCCGTCCATTTAAAGAAAAAGGAATTGAAGTAACTGATATTGCAAAACGTTTGATGGATTATGGTTTCCATGCTCCTACCGTTTCTTTCCCAGTTGCCGGAACTTTAATGGTTGAACCAACCGAAAGTGAAAACTTAGAAGAGTTGGATCGTTTTTGTGACGCCATGATTGCTATCAGAAAAGAAATTGAAGCCGCTACTTTAGACAATCCAAATAATGTGCTGAAAAATGCGCCACATACTTTGATGATGGTAACTACAGATAGCTGGAATTTCCCATACACTCGGGAACAAGCAGCTTTTCCATTAGAATACATTGCCGAAAATAAATTCTGGCCTACCGTTCGTAGAGCAGATGAAGCGTATGGCGATAGAAATTTAGTTTGTTCTTGCGCGCCTATTGAAGCGTACATGGAAAACTAATTTTTAAATATTCTTATAAAAAAATGCCTCGATATATCGAGGCATTTTTTTATAAGAATATTCTAAATTTAGTATTTATATCCTAAACCAGTTTTTATAGCTTGTGTTCCACCAAATTGATTCGAATTTGCCCCAACCGTAGTTTTATCAGAAATCATCAATACAAAAGGACAACCTAGAACTGCAGCAGACATTTTAAGCTTTTTTTCTGCTTTTTTGTCGCCTGTATTACCAGTTTGAAGATTAATCATTCCCGTTTTACCTCTAACTTCACCTACTTTTTTCAAACCAGCGATATACGATTTCTCTTCAAGGATAATCACTTTTTCCCAATCAGCTTCACCAGCAACAACTATTTTTTCCGTAACTTCTTCTACTCTACCGCTTTTGCCGTAAACAATTTTTTCAATAGCATACTTTCCGATAGAATTTTCAGCATCTTCACCATCATATTTAAAAACAACCGTGTATTCGTCTACACGCATCACTTTTCCGTTTACAATTTCACCACTGTGTTTTGTAATAACATCAACTTGAGCAGTTACAAATGCTGTTGTTAAAATCATAGAAAACAATAAAATAATTTTTTTCATTTTTTTTATTAATTAGTTATTTATAATTCTCAAAAATATAAAAAAACTTACAAAATTACCAACATTTAATAAAAGAAATTATAATCCTACAAAAATTAAGATCACAGCTAAAAACTACCCAGAAATATTTTTAATATAATTATTCATTGGCAATAAATATGAATCATAAACTCTTAAATATCCATTTCATCAATCGCAACAATTAGAAAATAAATATCACATACTTTTTTACAATTTGTAATAAAATAATCAATATTTTTGCCAATAAATTATTATTTCACAATTATATGCATGCATAATAAATTTTATGAGTGTACTAATTTATTTATCATTAAATTAGCGTGAATTTTTGGAAAAACAACCCGATGAAAATAAAAATAACTGGAATAGGAAGTTATATTCCTGAGAAAAAAGTAAGCAATACTGACTTTAGTGAACATGTTTTTTTGAATGAAGACGGAACAGCTTTTGGTTACCCTAATGAAGTAGTCATTAATAAATTTAAAGGAATTACTGGTATAGAACACAGACGTTACGCCGAAGACCAATACACCTCTTCTGATTTAGCTTTCTTTGCTTCTCAAAAAGCAATAGAAAATGCAGGAATTGATCCGGAAACAATTGACTACATCATCTTTGCACATAATTTTGGCGATGTAAAATGCGGAACAAATCAATCCGATATGATTCCTAGTTTGGCCACTCGTGTCAAACACAAACTACAAATAAAAAACCCAAAATGCGTAGCCTACGATATCCTTTTTGGATGCCCGGGCTGGATAGAAGGTGTTATGCAAGCCAATGCTTTCATAAAATCTGGCATGGCAAAACGCTGTTTGGTAATAGGTTCTGAAACACTTTCTAGAGTAGTTGATGCGCACGACAGGGATTCTATGATCTATTCGGATGGTGCAGGTGCTTCTATCATTGAAGCCTCAGACGACGAAACCGGAATGTTAGCGTACGAAAGTGCGACTTATGCTAATGACGAGGCTAATTACTTGTTCTTTGGCAAATCGTACAACCCAGATTTAGATCCAGACATTCGTTATATAAAAATGTATGGACGCAAAATCTATGAATTTGCCTTAAGCCAAGTTCCGGCAGCAATGAAAAGTTGCTTGGACAAAAGCGGATTGGGAATTGATGACGTGAAAAAAATTCTTATTCATCAAGCCAATGAAAAAATGGACGAAGCTATAATAAACCGTTTTTACAAATTATACGACAGACCCGTTCCAAAAGACATCATGCCGATGAGCATTCATGAACTGGGAAATAGCAGTGTAGCCACCGTTCCAACTCTTTTTGACTTGTTAATTCGCGGAGAAATTGAAAACCAATCCATACAAAAAGGCGACGTTCTTATCTTTGCATCCGTTGGAGCAGGAATGAACATTAACGCATTTGTTTACCGATATTAAAATTGTGAGGAACGCAACAATCAGGAGCTAATCCGGCTGTACACTACAATTCCTCACTACAAAACTTGTTTTTCTAAGGTGCAAGAAAGCTTCTTTCAGTCGCTTTTTGCACCTTGAAAAACTACATTTTGAAGCTCCGGGATTTTCATTCCCATCCGGGCTAAAAAAGAATGCCCAAAAACACATTTATTACTATATTTGTGCCTTCGTGCCCTAGCGGCAAAATCAAAAAAACATGTACGAAAAAACGTTTCCCAATAAAAGATTCAAACATACTTTAGAATTTCTAAAAAAACACGTCTCACCTTCAGAGACCATCTTAGATTTAGGTGTTGAAAATCCTTTCTCTAAAATCATGAAATCCGAAGGATTTGCAGTTACAAATACAGCAGGAGAAGACTTAGACAAAGACCAATCCATCTTTTCGACAGAAAAAAAAGATGTGGTGACCGCTTTCGAAATCTTTGAACATCTACTAAATCCTTACACAATTTTAAGCGAAATAAAATCGGATAAACTTTTTATATCTATCCCAATGCGTTTGTGGTTTTCACCAGCCTATCGAAGCAAAACCGATATGTGGGACAGACATTATCATGAATTTGAAGATTGGCAACTGGACTGGCTTTTGGAAAAAACGGGTTGGAAAATAATCGACCGTGAAAAATGGACAAATCCAGTAAAGAAATTTGGCATTCGTCCCTTATTGAGAAAGTTCACCAACCGATATTATATTGTTTACGCTGAAAAAATCCCCACCCCAACCCTCCCCGAAGGGAAGGGAGCCTAGACTCTACAATTTTTAAGTTTAAAATCTTATAATCTCAGCATCTTAGAAACTTAGTCCCTCAAGAAAAATGAATTATTATATTGTTATTCCGGCTCATAACGAAGAAGCTTTTATTGCTTTAACTTTAGATTCTTTGATTTCTCAAACTATTTTACCAAAAAAAATAGTGATTGTCAATGACAATTCTACGGATAAAACGGCTGAAATAGTTACGGCTTACGCCAAAGAAAATCCGTTTATCTCTTTAGTAAACAAAACTTCAAGCGCGATACATTTACCAGGAAGTAAAGTCATTCAGGCTTTTCACAAAGGTTTCGAAACACTGGACGAAGAATATGACGTTATCGTAAAACTGGATGCTGACTTAATTTTACCCAACAACTATTTCGAAACTATTCTAAATATTTTCGAAAAAGACGCAACAATAGGAATGGCTGGCGGATTTGCTTACATTGAAAAAAATGGCGAATGGATTCTGGAAAACCTAACCGATAAAGACCATATTCGTGGTGCGTTTAAAGCTTATAGAAAAGCATGTTTCCAACAAATAGGGAATTTAAAACCTGCTATGGGTTGGGATACTGTTGATGAATTATTGTCAAAATTTTACGGCTGGAAAGTCGTTACCGATGCTTCATTAATCGTAAAACATTTAAAACCAACTGGAGCAAATTACAACAAAACGGCCCGTTATAAACAGGGAGAAGCGTTTTACACTTTAGGTTACGGATTTTTAATCACTTCGATAGCTTCGGCAAAACTGGCGATGATGAAAAAGAAACCGTTACTCTTTTTAGATTACATCAAAGGTTTTTGGAAAGCAAAAGCAGCTAAAACACCATTATTGGTAACCGCAGAACAAGCTAAATTTATTCGCAAGTATCGTTTGAAGAAAATGAAAGAAAAAATTTTCTAACGAAAACTACGAACGCATAACTTATAACTCATAACTATTTTTGTAATTTAGCCCATATTCACAAAACTATGATGCTCATTCGATATATAACGCAGATAGGAAGATACTTCTTAATGCTAAAAGAAATTTTCAATAAACAGACAAAATGGTCTGTGATGAGAAATCTAATTTTTAAGGAAATAGACGATTTAATTATTGGTTCCCTTGGTATTGTAGCATTCATTTCTTTCTTTGTTGGAGGTGTTGTTGCCATCCAAACTGCATTGAACCTGACCAATCCATTAATCCCAAAATATCTTATTGGTTTTGCCACACGACAATCTGTAATATTAGAATTTGCGCCTACGTTCATCTCAGTGATTATGGCTGGAAAAATGGGTTCTTTTATTACATCAAGTATCGGAACTATGAGAGTGACGGAACAAATTGACGCTCTGGAAGTGATGGGAGTTAATTCCCTAAACTATTTAGTTTTTCCAAAAATAATTGCTCTATTGCTTTATCCTTTTGTTATTGGAATCAGTATGTTCCTGGGTGTTTTGGGTGGCTGGATGGCTGGTGTTTATGGCGGATTTACTTCAAGTGACGAGTTTATAAATGGTGCGCAATTAGATTTTATTCCGTTTCATATCGTTTATGCTTTTCTTAAAACATTGATTTTTGCCATGTTATTAGCAACTATTCCTTCTTTTCACGGATATTACATGAAAGGTGGCGCACTCGAAGTAGGGCGCGCAAGTACCGTATCCTTTGTTTGGACATCAGTTACCATAATTACTTTTAATTACATATTAACTCAATTGTTACTTGGCTCATGATAGAAGTAAAAAACATAGAAAAATCATTTGGCGGTATCAAAATCCTTAAAGGCGTTTCCACTGTTTTTGAAACAGGAAAAACGAATTTAATTATTGGACAAAGTGGATCCGGGAAAACCGTTATGCTAAAAAGTCTTTTAGGAATTCACACTCCAGAATCTGGAACCATTTCATTTGACGGGAGAATATATTCTGAGCTCGCTCCAGATGAAAAACGTGATTTACGAACTGAAATCGGAATGGTTTTTCAAGGAAGTGCCTTGTTTGATTCCATGACAGTTGCCGAAAACGTAGGCTTCCCATTGAAAATGTTCACCAAAGATAATAATTCAAAAATCCAGGAGCGCGTAGACTTTGTATTAAAAAGGGTCAACCTAACTGACGCACATAAAAAACTACCTTCGGAAATTTCAGGAGGAATGCAAAAACGGGTAGCGATTGCGCGCGCTATTGTAAACAATCCAAAATACCTGTTTTGTGACGAACCAAACTCTGGTTTAGATCCAAATACAGCTATTTTGATTGATAATCTTATCAAAGAAATTACCGAAGAATATAATATCACGACAGTAATAAATACGCATGATATGAACTCTGTGATGGAAATTGGAGAGAAAATTTTATTCTTAAAAGATGGTTTAAAAGCTTGGGAAGGAACCAAAGAAGAAATTTTCAGAACCGATAACGAAGCTGTTGTGGCCTTTGTTTATTCTTCTAATTTATTCAAAAAAGTAAGAGAAGCGTATTTGAAAGAGTAAAAGGCTAGCTTGATTTCAACAACTCCACCTCAGCATTTGGGTTGAATAAATAGGTTCTTCCAGAACTCATTTCTAAACATTCAAAACGCTTGGTTCTTATCGCGACCTTCTTGAAAATCTTTCCGTTTTGGATTCGGAAAACACTTCCGTACGGAATTTCGAATACATAGTTTTTATCATTTTGTTGGTCAAATTGTTTCAGTGCCAAAGCCAAAGTAGCATCGGTATCGCTGCTGGCTGTTGGATTTTTGAAATGTCGTGCCAACAAAGGCAATAAGTGATTCGGGAAAATTTCTGGGCGAATATAAGGAATCATCAACCTTTGAAAAGAATATTTCCACTCATTTCCATGAGGTTTAATATGTCTCCCAAATTTTTCAAAAGCCACCAAATGCGAGATTTCATGAATCAACGTAATCAAAAACTTGTATTTATTCAGATTTGAATTAACCGTGATTTCATGCTTCCCATTCAACCCTTTTCGATAATCTCCATGACGCGTCTGACGCTCGTTTACAATCTTAAGATGCACTTGATTGGCAACAATAAGTTCGAAAACGGGTTTTACCGCATGCTCTGGAATGTATCTTGCTAAGGTTTCGCTCAAAGTAGTTGGAGGTTAGGAGTTAGACGTTATGTGTAAAGAGTTATCTGCTAGAGTCGTCGTTTAACGAATAACCTATTATGGATTAGTAGAAGAAACTTGCAACACTTTGCCGTTGAAATATTTATTTCCAGTCAAAGTGAAATCATAAATATAATTGGCCATTTCACCCGCTGTTATTGGCGCTTGATAGCCTGGAAAAGCTTCCGCCAACATTTCTGTTTGCACTGAACCCAAAGCTAAAACATTGAAAGAAATTCCACGCTCCTTATATTCTTCAGCTAACAACTCTGACAACGTAATAACGGCACCTTTACTGGAACTATAAGCTGCCAATCCAGCAAATTTTAAACTTCCCTGAATCCCACCCATAGAACTTATGGTTACTACGTGGCTTCCTTTTTGCAAATAAGGCAGGCAAATTCGAGTCAAATTAGCAACCCCAAAAACATTGACTTTATAGATATTTTCAAAATCTTCCTGAGTCGTTTCTGAAAAGGGTTTCAACAATAAACTTCCTGCGTTATGAATGACTGCATCTATTTGTTTCCAAGACTTGAAAAGAAAATCACTTACTTTCACTAATTCAGATTCATTGGATAAATCAACTGAAAGACAGGTGATATTTTCGTTCCCTAATAAAGCTTGAGGGATTTTTCTTGAAATGGCTAATACTTGGTGTCCCGCATTGGCAAATTGCAATGCCAACTCAAATCCTATTCCTCTACTCGTTCCTGTGATGATAATATTTTTCATAGAGCAAAAATAAACAAAAACGATAAAAAAGTAATGCTTTACGCAAAGGATTGTTGCTACAATAAAAATTAAAGATTCCTATAATTTTACTTATTTTTGACAAAGTAAATTAACATCCGAATTCCCAGAAAATGACAGAAAGCATACAATTCGAAACCGCAAAAATGAGTGACATTGATGGCGTATTGGCATTACAGGAATTGTATCTTGTAGCTAATTTATCCGAAGAAGAAAAAGCTTCCGGGTTTGTCACTACACCATTTACAATACAGCAACTAACTGAAGTTATCAATGAAAACAACTTATTTATTGCCAAAGACAATAACAAAATCATTGCTTACATTTTTGCGGGAAGTTGGGATTTTTTCAAACAATGGCCCATTTTCAAGTATATGAGTTCATTGTTTCCTGAACTGATCTTTTTAGATTTTGAAATTGCCACAACCAATAGTTTTCAATACGGCCCCATTTGCATTCACAAGGAATATCGCGGAAAAGGATTGATAACGCCACTGTTTGAATTCATGAGAATACACATGGTCCAAAAATATCCATTGAGTTTGACTTTCATCAACAAAATCAATATTCCATCCGCGAAAGCACATACCGAAAAACTAAAATGGACCATTATTGGGGATTTTCAATTCAACAATAATGACTATTTTATTTTGGCGTACGAAATGAATAAGGCCGTTTCTTAAAAACTATTTAAGCATTATGATTTCTTGTGTCGGCGTGTTTACCATTTGCGTTACAGCAGGCAATAACTCCTGAATAAAGGAAGTCATGTGCGAAATATCCATCGCTTTAAAATCATCAGAAACATGATGGTAAAATTCAAAATTTTCAAAATCAAAGGTACTCACAGATTGACAAGGCACTTTGAAAACATCATAAAAAGAAAAGTTATCTGATCTGTAAAACAATTGAAATTCAGCTTCTTTTGGAAGGAAACCAATTGTATTTTTCCCCGTATACTCATTGATTTTACCCGCCATATTGGATTTGTCAAAACCGGTAATATAAGCTAGATACTCTCTTTTCATTGGCACACCGATCATTTCAATATTGAACTGGGCGTACAATTTAAAATCTTGTGCTTTCAGTTTTTTGGCTAAATGTTTAGACCCTAACAACCCTTTTTCTTCTCCTGCAAAAAACACAAAAAGAATACTTCGCTTATTATTTTTGGCGATGCTAAAATATTTCGCCATTTCAGCAACTGCAGTTGTTCCTGAAGCATCATCATTGGCACCATTGTTTATGAAATCTCCATTTACACCTTTTTTATCAAAGCCAATATGATCGTAATGAGCGCTTAGAATTATAAATTCATTTTTAAGAACTGGGTCGCTTCCTTCAACAAAACCTACAATATTAAAAGCCGTTTCCTTGAAAGTTGATAAAGTATCGCGATACGATTTAAAATAAGGCTTTACATTGTTATTTTTGAAGAACTGCTCCAAATAATCAGCGGCTTTCACCATTCCTATCGTACCGGTTTCTCTGCCTTCCAATTCATCCGAAGCTAAATATTTCAATGTTTCGGCAACATCATTTTCTGCTACTTTATATTCTACAGCTACTATTTTTAATTGTGCCTCACTAGCCGTTTGGGCAATGACAGCTGAAGTTGACAGACAACCGAAGAAAACCAAAGAAAGAGATGCGACTGTTTTTTTCATGATTATTGAGATTTATTTTTATAAAAAAATTAGAGCAAATGCGTGTTAAACTTCATCATTCCGTTTTATTCCGATAATATTTCTTGTAGACTTTACCCATTTGAACAAGAGCCAAAACCACAAAAAATGACGGAATTATTACTGGCATTACATATTTAGAAAAGCCAGTTGTGTTTTGAGATAAGGTATTTAATATCAAAACCAAAGTCAGCATTCCAAGAAATGTACCTATTAAAGTCCCTGCAATATAATACTGTTTTAGCTTATTTACAATGGAAATATAATTCCCATTCATCAAATAGAGATTCCAACCTGTCCAAAATGGCAATTGAAGGAAATTGATACAATTCAAAAACACGCCAATCAGGAAAGGAGAATACATCGCATATTTCTCTAAAATTCCTTGTTGTTCGATTGTTTGATTTGAATGAGCATAAAAAGAATAGCCTAAAATCAACAGAAAGAAAACGGCAAAAAAATCAATGATCTTCATTAATTTTTTATTGTTGACCAATTGCTTTGCGAAAATTAAAGTGAAATAAATCACAAACATTTCCACAAAAATAACTCCTAACAAAAAGAAAATCAAGCTGTTCATTCCTAGTTTTGAATAAATTTCAAAACCTACAACATTCAAATATCCCAAGGGTATCGAACCGATAAAACTCACTAAAAAACCAACAAAAATGTTCTTTAATGCTTTCATGATTTTAGAAATTTACAATTTTATTGCTTTGCTCCAGATGCATTCTATATTCTTTCATACCGTCTTTATGCAGTAAATACGGAGCGCCATTTTTATGATTTGCCACACTTATTTCATACATATACGTAATGTGACGCGCGAGTTCTTTCCAGGCAAAAAACAAAGAATGTTTTGGGTCATAAATATGTGTGGGCTCGCTTGCAGCGCCATTCAACTCCACAACTGAAAAATTAAATCCTTGTTCCAATTCTTCTATAGTATTGTACATCACATCCAATCTCCCAAAGTAGAAACCCGGAATTTGCAAACACATTTCGTTAATGGTTTGTGTCAATTTTGGTGTTATCCAATGGCTTCCGTCAATGAATTTTGCTCCTCGTGCATGGTTCCCATAAGGCACCAAATTCAATTTTTCTCCTTTTGGAAGAATAGCAAGCAATTGTTTTCCGTATTCCTGTTTCAAAACCTTTAATTGCAGTTCGTATCGAGGATTTTCTTTGATTAATTCTTCTACGGTAGAAAACCCGTTTCCGGTAATAATCAAAAATTCCTTGGAAACTATTCCTGTGATTCTGCCTACTTTTTCATGAGGATAACGCACATAGAAAATCCCAACTTCGTTCTCGTAAGGAATTAAATCCTGCACTACGTAATCGAAATTTGCTTTGTCAGCATACCCTTTTAAATCGGCAACGGTATTAATTTTTTTGACCCCAGATCCTCGCAGTCCAATATCTGGCTTTGCAATCAAAGGGTATTTTATTTTTGCCGCTTCAATACTATCTAAAATTTCTTCAAGAGCAGTTCCTTCTTGTATTAATTCCGTTTTTGGGTAATACTGTTGTGGAATCAAATCGTAGATTTCTTTTTTAGACTCCATCATAAAACCGCCATTTTTTATGGTTGGATTAGAGGCATTAAAGAAAAAAATGGATTTTGCCTTGATGGAATAATAGGACCATAAAAAATAAATAGGAATATAAACAATCTGGAAAGGCCAATATTCCCAATGCGTAATTTTATGAAAAAATAGTTTGCTTCGCCTGTTCGTCATAACTCGGGTCAATATAAGTTTTTTAAACGGTGATAAATGAGGTCGAAAAATCCTGCTGTGCAATCAAATCGTAATGCAATATAACCACTTTATTTTTTTCAATAACCGATTGCGTGATACTTAACGTTTTCATCTCGTCATTTCTATTGATAACCAAACCGTTTTCATCATTCCCCTCTTCGGTATAGCGATGAAAATCGTGCATTTTTGATTCAGAAATTTCAGAATTATCATCCATAAAAGTATGAAACCAATTGGCACGTTTTTTTCGAATAATTGATGAATACAACGTTGAGGAAGACCAAATATGATTTTGATGAATATCCAGAGGAGTTGTTTCTTTCTCTTTTCCGTTCCAGCGCAATTGGAAAAGAGCGTTGTTTTGAAATAAAACTAACGTAAAAGGTTCTATGTTTTCCAAATCAATTTCGGTCCAGAAATCCTTTGGCGAAAAGCTGCTGATCATATCTAAAACAATCAAACCACGGCTTTTTCGATACGGAAGTTGCACTTCATGCTTTTCGTCGGCACCATTTAACAGCACCAAAATTGTTCCGTCTTCATTCGCAACAAACCAAGTTCCTCCCGCTTTTGGATCCTTTGGGAAAATAAGATTTTTTCCGTTTACGGTATAATTTCTTGGAGGTATTGCACTCGGTCTTACTGTTTTTTCATCCCGATTTGAAGTAATGATAATTTTATCATTCGTTGTTACAAAACTTACTGTGCACATTGATTTCTATATTCTATTGTAGATCGTGCAACTCCAAAATTAGAATCAATTGTCACTGTTTCACATTGTAAAATAGCTACTTTTATAAGCGCCTGATGATGAATGCAATGTTCTAAATTATACAGTAATTCTCTGAAATAGTTGCTTTCAATTCGAATTTCCTCTCCATCAATAATTTGCAACAACTCGATGTTTTTATTTTTTTTATCTAAATTTTGTTGAATCAACACAATATTTTCAATAGCAAAATCGGTATCCGTTTGAATACAAGTATTTCGTTCTCTTTTATCATAATTCACAAGACCTGAATCATATTGATTTTCTAAACACTGAAACATCTCTATAATATGCCTTGTATGCTCTCCTATAGTTGCATTACTTAATTCTGCACAAGAATTTGAATATTCATTTTGCGACAATTGATTCAGCAGATCAATTAGTTCGTTTAAGCTATTATTTATAGAAGGTATTAGCATATTTAAGTTTTAATTCAACAAATTCATTACTTTATTTCCATCCTTAAAAACTAAAGTAACACAACAAAGAAAGGTAATTAGTGCCAAAATAAAAAGTGTACCACCATCATTTTTCACTTCAATCCCAAGTACGAACAGAGGAGCAAAAATCGCACCAACCATGACTCCGCAACCCATTATAGCCCCAAACAGTGAAGTTTTTAGTATTAAAAATCAAAATTGCCGTAATCAACTCCGCTATTTCAGTACCAATTCTTCTATAAGGTTCAACACCCAAAGCAGAAAAACAAAACCCTTTCAAATCAGAACTTGAAAGGGTTTATAAAATCTTATGAATTTTTTTTATGAAACTAATGTTCTTGAAATTACAATTCTTTGTATTTCAGAAGTTCCTTCATAAATTTGAGTAATTTTAGCATCACGCATCATACGCTCCACATGGTATTCAGCTACATATCCATTTCCACCGTGAATTTGAACAGCTTCAATTGTAGTATCCATAGCGGTTTGCGAAGCAAATAACTTAGCCATAGCACCTGATTGTGAAATATCTTTCCCTTCATCTTTTTCAGAAGCAGCTTTCAAAACCAGCATTTTTGCAGCCATAATTTGAGTGGCCATATCCGCTAATTTGAAAGCGATTGCTTGGTGTTTGAAAATTTCTTTCCCAAAAGCTTTTCTTTCTTGTGAATATTTCAATGCCAATTCATACGCTCCGGTTGCAATTCCTAATGCTTGAGATGCAATACCGATTCTTCCGCCATTCAAAACTGACATTGCGAAATTAAACCCAAATCCATCAGCTCCAATTCGGTTTTCTTTCGGAACTTTTACATCCGTGAACATTAAAGAATGCGTATCTGATCCACGGATTCCCATTTTCTTTTCTTTTGGACCAATATCAAATCCAGCCCAACCTTTTTCAACAATAAAGGCATTGATTCCTTTGTGTCCTTTTTCAATATCCGTTTGAGCAATTATAATATAGGTAGATGCCGAAGAACCATTGGTTATCCAGTTTTTAGTACCATTTAACAAGTAATGATCTCCTTTATCTATTGCAGTTGTTTTTTGAGAAGTGGCATCTGAACCCGCTTCTGGTTCTGATAAACAAAATGCTCCAATCACTTCCCCTTTTGCAAGTGGAACCAAATATTTCATTTTTTGCTCTTCATTACAATATTTTTCTATACCGGCACAAACTAATGAATTATTTACAGACATAATTACTGCCGCAGAAGCATCAACTTTTGATATTTCGGTCATAGCCAAAACATACGAAATACTATCTAAACCAGATCCACCATATTTAGGATCGACCATCATTCCCAAAAAACCCAAATCAGCCATCATTTTCACTTGTTCAGTAGGAAACTTTGAATGTTCGTCTCTTTCTATAACTCCAGCTAACAATTCAGCATTTGCGAAATCTCGTGCCGCTTGTTGAATCATTAAATGCTCTTCAGTCAGATTAAAATCCATATTTTTATAGTAAATTAAATGTTCTTAAATTTGTCGACAAAAGTAATTATTAAAAATCAGATTTCAAACGATTTCGTAAATTTAGCCAATGTTTAAAGAAAAGTATACCGTTATCGGTGTTATGTCAGGAACTTCTCTCGATGGAGTAGATTTGGCGCATATTGTCTTTACTGCAAAAAATAATAAATGGGAATTTCAAATCTTGGAATCCGAAACCATTTCGTACAGCATTGATTGGTTAAACAAATTGAAAATAGCGGTAGGTTTTTCCGAAGCTGCTCTCGAAAAATTAGATCAAGAATACACCCAACTTCTGGCTACTATCATTTCTGATTTTATCGAAAAATACGATATAAAGAATCTCGATGCCGTTTGTTCCCATGGACATACTATTTTACACCAACCTCAAAACGGATTCACGCTTCAAATTGGCAACTTACCCGAAATCGCATCATTAATTAATCAAACGGTAGTTTGTGATTTCAGAGTTCAGGATGTACAACTTGGCGGTCAGGGCGCTCCTTTGGTTCCTATTGGCGACCGAATTTTATTTCCTGAATATGATTACTGTATGAATTTAGGTGGTTTTTCGAATGTTTCTTTTGAGCAAAACAACAACCGAATCGCCTTTGACATTTCGCCTGTAAATACCGTTTTGAATTTTTATGCGAACCAATTGGGTTTGGACTATGATGACAAAGGCAGTATTTCAAGAACCGGAATTTGCAACGAAGATGTATTAAATGAATTAAATGCTTTAGATTTTTATCAGAAGAAACATCCTAAATCATTGGGTTTTGAATTTGTAAAAGAAACTGTTTTACCCATTATCGACAACTATTCCATTCCAATTGAAGATAAATTATGCACTTTTACGGAGCATGTAGCATTGCAAATTGCTTTGGCTTTGCCAAATAAAAAAGGAAGCCTTTTTATCACTGGTGGCGGCGCTTACAATGATTTTCTTATGGAGCGGATTCAATATCATTTACCGGAAATGAAAATCATAATTCCGTCAACAAAAATCCTGGAATTCAAAGAAGCGTTGATTTTTGCTTTACTCGGCGTTTTAAAACTTAGAGGTGAAATTAATGTCTTATCAAGCGTTACTGGTGCCAAAACTGATCACAGTTCAGGAGTTATTTATGATAATTGAAATATTTTAAATAAACTATATTTCCCCATCGCTTAAAAAGACTAATTTTGCCAAAAATTTTAAACCTACACAACTCATGAAAAAGATCTTATTAACCTTATTTACACTGTTTTTACTTATTCAATCCAATATCGCTACAGCGCAAACCCAATTTGATGTTAATGGTGTTATTGTTCCAAGAGAAATAAAATTCCAAAATAAAACGCTTCAGCTTAACGGATTTGGAACCAGATCAAAAATGATGATCGAAGTATACGTTCAAGCATTATACTTAACAATACTTTCTCAAGATGCAAAAGATATTATTGATAGTAATACTGAAATGGCTATCAGAATACAAATCACCTCTTCAATGGTTTCATCAGGTAAACTAACCCGAAATTTAAATAAAGGTTTTGAACTGTCTTCTAAAGATATTCTTGATACATTATTACCAAGAATGGAACAACTTAAAGGTATGTTAAGCGATGAAATTGTAGAGAATGATGTTTTTAATTTGATTTACAATCCTACTGACACTTCTATTTGGGTTTACAAAAACGATGAATTAAAAGGCAAAATAGCAGGATTTGATTTCAAAAAAGCATTCTTTGGAATTTGGTTGTCGGACAATCCTGTGGGTGAAAATCTTAAAAAGAATTTATTAGGCCAGTAAAAATTATTGTCCGAAATTATTCGAGAAACACATAATTCGCATTATTCTATTTTTTATATTTGTCAAAAATAAACATATCGCAATAAATGAAAGATTTATTAAAGAAATTCGAAAATAAGGAACCTGAGATAGTTTTCCATTGGAAAGATGCCGAAACTGAAGCTGAAGGATGGACAGTCATCAATTCGCTGCGTGGTGGTGCTGCCGGTGGTGGAACCCGTATGAGAAAAGGGTTGGATATGAATGAAGTTTTGTCTTTGGCAAAAACTATGGAAGTAAAATTTTCTGTTTCTGGACCTGCTATTGGCGGTGCTAAATCCGGAATTAATTTTGATCCAAATGATCCAAGAAAAAAAGGCGTTTTACAACGTTGGTATAAAGCCGTTTCTCCTTTATTAAAAAGTTACTACGGAACTGGTGGTGATTTGAATGTAGATGAAATTCACGAAGTGATTCCAATGACGGAAGAATGTGGTGTTTGGCATCCGCAGGAAGGTGTTTTTAACGGTCACTTCAAACCTACCGAAGCAGACAAAATCAACAGAATTGGACAATTGCGTCAAGGTGTGGTAAAAGTGATTGAAAATCCAAAATTCTCGCCTGATGTATCTAAAAAATATACTATTGCTGATATGATTACCGGTTATGGCGTTGCCGAAGCCGTTCGTAATTATTACACTATTTATGGTGGAGATGTAAAAGAGAAGAAAGCAATCGTACAAGGTTTTGGAAATGTAGGTTCTGCTGCCGCTTTTTACTTAGCCGAAATGGGTGCTAAAGTAATTGGTATTATCGACAGAGATGGTGGATTAATCAACGAAGATGGATTCACTTTCGAAGAAATAAGAGCATTGTTCCTTGCAAAAGACGGAAACAAACTGGTTGCCGAAAATATGATTCCTTTTGAAGAAATCAATCAAAAAATCTGGACCATAGGTGCTGAAATATTCACTCCATGTGCCGCTTCCAGATTAGTAGCTCAATCTCAAATTGACAGCTTAATTGCTAACGGTCTTGAAGTAATTTCTTGTGGTGCGAATGTTCCTTTTGCCGACAAAGAAATCTTTTTTGGTCCAATTATGGAAGATGTAGATCATAAAGTGAGTTTAATTCCTGACTTTATTTCTAATTGTGGTATGGCTCGTGTTTTTGCTTACTTCATGGAGAAGAAAGTACAAATGACAGATGAAGCTATCTTTCAAGACACTTCGGAAATCATTAAAAAAGCAATTGAAAAAGCACATAATTTGAATCCAAGTAAAACAAATATTAGTGCTACTGCTTTTGAAATTGCATTGAAGCAGCTTACTTAAAATAAAATAGCATTCTTTAATATTTATCGGAACTGGGATTAAGCAGATTTTAAAATCTATTTAATCCCTTTTCTCATTTCTAGTTTAAGCGAAAGCAATATTATTTATATTCCTTCAGTAGCTTTTTACTCTTGACAATTTTTAGTACTTTTCAACGTTTTTTAGTAATACACTTTTTAAAATTTAAAATACAAATGAGTTCCACCATTTCATCAGATCAAAAGAAATCGTTAGCACTATCCATTCTTTTGTATGCGACAATGTTGTTAATTTTATTTTTCATCCGATTTTGGCCACCTGCAAATATGGATGAACTTGCTGGCGGCGGAGGTGGCGGTGGCGTTACTGTAAATTTTGGTGACAGCGATTTCGGTTCCGGAGCAAATTATAAAAGTGAAGTTTTAGAGGTAAAAAACCAAACCAGGCAAACGCCTGCAAAATCAATTCCGGAGGAAGCTATTTTATCTCAGGAAAACAGCACTGAAGAAAGTGTTGTGATTCCGACGAAAGAAAAAACTAAAAAACCAACAGTAGTTGTAAAAGAGGAAACAAAACCAGCGGTTGTAAAACCTAAGGTTTCCAACAATACAAATGATGCTTTATCCAGCATTCTGAAAGGCTCTAGTAAAGGCGGCGATGGCGATGACAAAGCAGCCGGAAACAAAGGAAAAGCTAACGGAAGCTTAAGTTCTAACGGTTATTATGGAACGGGTGGTTCCGGTGGAGGAACAGGAGGAGGAAACGGCACTGGAACAGGAATAGGAACTGGCAGCGGATATGGCTCCGGAAGCGGTGGAGGAACCGGAAGCGGTTCTGGCGGAGGAGTTGGATATTCGTTAGGAAACAGAAAAGCATTATCTAAACCCGCACCAAAATACACTTGTAACGAACAAGGAAAAGTTGTCGTAGAAGTTTCTGTAGACAGAACTGGAAGGACTGTAAATGCAGTTGCCGGCGTAAAAGGAACAACAAATACTGCAAAATGCTTATTAGACCAAGCAAGAATTGCTGCAATGAACACGAGATGGGATGCGAGCAGCGATGCCCCGGAAAAGCAAGTCGGTAAGATTGTTTACAATTTCAATTTGAATTAAAAACTAGGCCATAGATTGAGCTTATTAACACAGATATAAATAGTATAAAACAGAAAATGCCTCAATATTATCGAGGCATTTTCTGTTTATTTTCGCTTAGTTTAATTTCTTTAGATGATTCTGGAAAACCAATTAATTTGTTATTTATAATTGCCATTTTTATTTTTCCATCGACTAATATTATACTATCAGATTTTGTTTCATATTTCCCTCCATAAACTCGACTTATGTTTTCGGAATCGGAAATCAAAAAATAATCTGATGTTTTTGACAAACTGATTTCAAAATCTTTATTTTCAATTTTGAAATAATACTCTTTATTATTTCTTTCTTGATAATCTAAAAACCATAAACTCCACAAAGCATAAAATATTATTGGAGAAATTACTGAGTTTATAAAAAACAACTTTGCAATTTCCTTTTTCAAAAAATATAATATAGTTGCAAATATTATGTTTAGAATAAATAAGAATGGAATTATTAAAACTAGGGCAATTGAAACACTAGGATCAGGTTTCATATTATTAATAAATAATCCTAGAAAAAGAGTTTCAAGAATTAAAAATCCTAACGAATATATTATAATTTTCTTTTTAGAAATCATTTTCACTTGGGACTGGTAGCAATCACAAACTTCAGATTGTTCTTCACTCCTATTTGCAGCACATCAACTAAATCTTGTACTTGTAAATTGAATGGAATTCTCACAATAACTGTTTGATCTTTCTCTGAATTCATTTTAGACATCAAAGTCGTTTCGAGTTCTTCAAATGAAACCGCTTGCTTGTCTATGTAGAATTTTTTATCCTCAGTAACAGATAAACTGATGTATTGCTTGTTTGTTTTCTCGTTAGATTTGGCTTTTGGCAATGTCATTTTGATAACATTAGGATTAGCCAACGTTGATATAATCAAGAAAAACAACAATAAGAAAAACATAATATCACTTAATGACGAAGTAGCAACCTCGGCATGAAATCTTCTTTTTCGCTTTATAGACATGTTACGATCTTTGAATAATATTTACAAACTCTAATATTTGTTTTTGAATTTTTAACGCAAAATTATCAATCTTGCCGTTTAATAAATGATATCCGCTATACGCAATAATACCAACGATTAATCCAGCACCACTACTGATCATTTTCTCATACAATCCACCGGAAATGTTACCAATACTAATGTTTTCAGTTACCGAAATACTATAAAATATTTTAATTACTCCTGAAATAGTCCCAATAAATCCAAGTGTAGGCGCAATTCCTGCAATAAGTCCCAAATGACCTAAATGCTTTTCCATTCCTCCTATTTCGATATCAGCAGCACGATCCATGTTGGATTCAATCTCAATAATGGGTCTCCCGATAACCAGAATCCCTTCTCTTACAATATTACCCGAAGCCGTATTATTTCTTTCTGCAATAGATCGAGCCAAATCAAGATTTCCTGAATTTAGATTATCGCGCACATCGCGCATCAAAAGAGTATCAATTTTTGATGCTTTACTGATATACAAATAGCGTTCAATAATCAGATAAAAAGTGTAAAATAATAGAATCCCGATTGGGATAAGCCACACACCACCTTTTAAAAGGAATCCTAAAGTGGATATTTCGGCATTTGGAGCAATTTTTTCAATAACTACGTTTGAAGCAGCGTTGGTAATGGTGTCGGCCTGTAATTGTATAAAACTAAACATATAATATTATTGTATTTTAATCATTAATTCTAAAAATTATTTCAATTTTGCACTAAAGATACTTTTCGATGTACTATTAAACTAAAAAAATCGAGAAATATTTCAAACAACTACTATTTTATTACAGAAATGAACTATCAGGAAACCATAAATTGGATGTTTAACCAGCTCCCGATGTACCAACTTCAGGGCGCTTCGGCCTATAAAAAAGATTTAACCAACACGCATTTACTCATAGCTCATCTTGATAATCCACAAGAAAAAATAAAGTGTATTCATGTTGCGGGGACTAACGGAAAAGGCTCCACTTCACACATGTTGGCATCCATACTTCAAGAAGCGGGTTATAAAGTTGGACTGTACACTTCACCACATTTAAAGGATTTCCGGGAACGCATCAAAATTAACGGAAAGGATATCTCAGAAGAATTTGTTACTGATTTCATTAATGAACACAAAAGTTTTTTCGAATCAAACGACATGAGTTTTTTCGAAATGACCGTTGGACTAGCTTTTGATTATTTTGCCAAAGAAAAAGTAGACATCGCCGTCATTGAAGTAGGAATGGGCGGAAGATTGGACGCCACCAATATCATCACTCCATTAGTTTCAGTTATTACCAATATAGGATTGGATCACACGCAATTTTTAGGCAACACACTTGAAGCTGTCGCTTTTGAAAAAGCGGGAATCATAAAGCCAAATATTCCCGTAATTATTGGAGAATACACTCCTGAAACCAAACCTGTGTTTTTGGCAAAAGCCAAAGAATGCAATTCAGAAATCTATTTTGCTTCTGAATTGATTTCAGAAACCTATCCTTCTGATTTAATTGGCGATTATCAAATACACAATAAAAAAACTGTATTACAAACCGTTTCCATTCTAAATAGTCAGAACGAATTTAAAATCACTCCTGAAAGTACAAAATCTGGTTTATTAAATGTGGTAAAAAACACCGGACTTCAAGGAAGATGGCAACAATTAGGAGAATTTCCAAAAGTCATTTGCGACACGGCACACAATAAAAACGGACTGGAAATTGTTTTGAATCAAATACAAAAAGAAGATTTTGATACTTTACATATTGTTTTGGGGGTAGTAAATGACAAAGATTTAGATGAAATTCTGCCTTTATTCCCTAAAAAAGCAAATTATTATTTCTGCAAACCCAATATTCCTCGCGGGCTTGATGTTCTAATTCTAAAACAAAAAGCAGCAACTTTCGAACTAAAAGGCGAAGTATATAATTCTGTTCCAGAAGCTTATCAAAAAGCAATTGAAAACGCTGAGAAATCTGATTTTATATACATTGGCGGAAGCACCTTTGTCGCAGCAGAAATTTTATAATTTTTTTGTTTTTTACTTGCAAATCTAGAAAAGTGGCGTATATTTGCACACGCAATAACGGAAACGAAAGTAACCAAATTGCATTAGGGCGATTAGCTCAGCTGGTTCAGAGCACCTCGTTTACACCGAGGGGGTCGGGGGTTCGAACCCCTCATCGCCCACAAAAAACTCCATTAGAAATAATGGAGTTTTTTTATGCCTTTTCTTTAAATCACCAACCTTGGGTCAATCCGTTCTTAACTACTTCTTCGTATTTTTCTTTATCGAAACTATATAAATTAGGTGCTTTATGGGCTACATTACTTTTCTTCTCGTCCAACTTTATCAAAATCCCGATTGCCGTTATTTTACGCAGAAAATTTCTTCGGTCGAGCGTTCTGCCTAATATGGTTTCATATAGTTTTTGTAGTTCTGGGATGGTAAATTTTTCGGGAAGTAAATTATATCCTACTGGCATTAAATTCAATTCCATACGAAGTGTTTCCAATGCTTTGTCCAGAATTTGCTTGTGATCTAAAACCAATTCCGGCACTGCATTATGGTCAATCCACTCCACAATTTCATTTTTCCCATCTGGTTGCGGAATCGTTTTTAAAAAATCAACTAAAGCATAATAACCAACTGTTACAAAACGGCTAGCAAACCATTTTCCTTGGTCTAAAGGTATTCCGTAAAAGTCCAGAATACTATTACTAAAATCAACATCACACCTTCTAGCAGCTCCGAATGTGGAAAACTGCCTTAGAAAAATCCCTTTTAGTCCTGTTCTACCATGCAAAACAGTAACTGCTGCCTGATCAATATCTTCGTTTACAGATACAAAACCTCCAGGCAAAGCCCATTTATCACTGTACTTTGTTTTGATCAATAACACTTTAAGCTGATTGTCATGAAATCCGAAAATCACACAATCTATTGACAAACCCGGCTGATAATTTTCCTTGTTATCTAAAATGGCTTTTAACATGCGATCTATCTAGTAATTAAATTATACTCTTTGAAAGACGCAATTTAGTTCATTTTTTTAAAGAAAATAAAGGAGCATACAATTTTAAAAATTTATCATTTTTTGCTTTCAGTTTAAAACACCTTCTAAACTAAATTCCCTCTTATCAAATTTGTGTTCCTAATTTAAATACCATAATTACAAGTTTGTTAGGGAATAGATACAGAGTTAATACTTTTTTATTTATTTCACTAATTCGAAAGTCTCTTTCAAACGGATGTCTGCCGAAGACGAACCAATCATCAAATCAAAGTCTCCTGGTTCAGTAATCCATTCTAATGCTGCATTGTAAAAAGATAATTTTTCTTTGTCTATGATAAATTTCACAACTTTAGTTTCACCCGCATTCAGTTTTATCTTTTGAAAATCTTTCAACTCAATAATTGGCCGGACCACAGATCCTACTTTGTCTCTCAAATACAACTGAACTACTTCTTCACCTGCCACTTTTCCTGAATTTTTCACATTTAATGAAACCTCCATCTTTTCAGCACTTTTAATTTTATTTTTGGATAATTTCAAATCTGAATATTCGAAAGTAGTATAACTCAATCCATAGCCAAAAGGAAATCTAGGGCTATTTTTTAAATCGGTATACGCCGAAACATAATTTATTTCCGTATCATTTTTAGCCGGTCTTCCTGTGTTGAAATGATTGTAGTAAATAGGAATCTGACCTTCCTCTCTAGGAAAAGACATGGGTAATTTCCCCGAAGGATTGTAATCGCCAAACAAAACATCAGCAATAGCATTTCCTGCTTCGCTTCCCAACCACCACGTGTAAGCAATTGCAGAAATAGTATCTGCAGTCCAGTTAAAAACAAGCGGTCTTCCGGCATTAATTAAAACTACAACCGGTTTTCCAGTCGCTTGAATCGCTTTCACCAATTCTTCCTGAACTCCAGGTAAATGAATATTGCTGCGGCTTTTAGCTTCACCACTCATATCCGCTCTTTCACCAATACTTAAGACCACAACATCGGCTTGGTTGGCAACAGCAATTGCTTCCGCAAAACCATCCTTATTATCACCTTCAATTTCACACCCTTTGGCGTAAAGCAATTTAGTTGAACTACTTACTTTATTTTGCACGCCTTCCCATTGGGAAACGACTTGTTTGTCATAATCCAGCTCTGGCAATTCCACTGCCCAAAAACCCATGTTTTGCTTGTGTTCTTTAACCAAAGGTCCAATAAAAGCGATCGTTTTTGTGTCTTTAGAAAGCGGTAAAATGTTTTTATCATTCTTCAATAAAACGATACTTTTTGCTGCAATATCTCTGGCTACTTTTCTGTGCTCCGAATTGTTTAACGCAGCTTGCTCTCTTTCCGGATTGGAGTATTTATAAGGATTGTCAAAAAGCCCCAATTCAAATTTCTTACGTAAAATTCTCTTAACGGCATCATCAATCAAGGCAATTGGCACTTTATTTTCTTTAACTAATTCCGCTAAATGGTATCGATATGCATTGCTTTCCATATCCATATCACTTCCTGCTGTTATGGCCTGCAATGCTGCTTCTTTGTTGTCTTTTGAATATCCGTGGTTCACCATCTCCCCTATCGAACCCCAATCGGAAACTACGAAACCTTGGAAATTCCATTTCCCTTTTAGAATATCTCTTTGCAGGTATTTATTCCCTGTTGCCGGAATTCCGTTGATATCATTAAACGAATTCATAAATGTTGCAGCGCCTGCATCCAAAGCTGATTTGAAAGGAGGCAAATACGTTTCCCAAAGCATCCTTTCACTCATATCAACCGAGTTGTAATCTCTTCCGCCAACAGCAGCCCCGTAAGCAGCAAAATGTTTCACGCAAGCCATTACCGAATTGACATCACCTAAATTCCCTTGAAAACCTTTCACTCTGGCATAGGCAATTTTCGAACCTAAATAAGTGTCTTCTCCTGCTCCTTCCATTACTCGTCCCCAACGCGGATCACGAGAAATATCAACCATGGGAGCAAATGTCCAATGGATTCCACTTGCCGATGCTTCCACAGCAGCAATTCTTGCCGAAAGTTCCATCGCTTCTAAATCCCAACTTGCAGCTTCCGCCAAAGGAATAGGAAAAGTAGTTTTGAATCCATGAATAACATCCTGACCAAATAACAACGGAATTTTCAATCGGGATTGCATGGCTAATTCTTGGTATTGTCGGGTATACTTAGTCCCAATAACATTCAACATCGAACCAATTAAACCTGTTTTAATTTCGGTTTCTTTATTTGGATTTATGGTTATGGGTCCAGTAGCCTGATTATTTCCCGTATATTGATTGAGTTGTCCAATTTTCTCTTCGAGTGTCATTTGCTTTAGCAAAGCATTCACTTTTTGGCTTACTGTTTTTTGTTGCGAAAAACTTATAAATGAAGAAATAACAAAAAGTAAACTGAACGTTATTTTTTTCATAATTAATATATTAAAGTTTGAATAGCGTGAGGCAGTATAGAAACTTCAGTTGCTTTTGTTCCAATACACAAACTATACTTCAGTTTCTTGTCCGTTTTGTTCATAACAACCGTTACTACTTTTCCGTCCTGATTTAAAAAAGAAGTAGTCATTAAATAACTTTGACTGGCAACACTGCTAATTCTTTTTGCACTTTTCCCAATAAATTTAGAGAAATGACCAATAAAATAATAAGAAGGCGTATAGATTAATTCCCCGGTTTTTGTATTACCATGTATAGGCGAAAAACAAAAATTACCCACATGATTTGGACCTCCATTTTCATCCAAAAGAACATTCCAGTCTGTCCAACCTACTGTTCCGTTATTAAAATCATGAATCATAGATTCCCCATATCGTTCTCCATTTGCCCAAAGTTGCAATTTTTTAGTGTCAAATTTTTCAACACAACCTTCCGTGAAAATCAAGTTTTTGTCAGGATACATTTCGTTTACTTTTCCAACATTTTCAAACATTGAGCTTCCTCCGCTCCAGCTTTCATACCAATGAAAACCTATTCCCCAAACATATTTATTAGCTTCCGGGTCATCTAAAATTGTACTCGCTCTTTGAGCCAGTAAATCTCTGTTATGATCCCAAACTATTATTTTCTTATCCCCAAATCCTGCTTTTTTCAATGTTGGTCCCAGATATTTTTTTAGAAAATCACGTTCTTCTTCAGCTGTATAAATACAAGACTCCCAGGTTTGAGTAGCCATTGGCTCATTTTGAATCGTTAATCCCCAAACTGGAATTCCTTCTTTCTGGTAGCTATTAATAAATTTCACATAATAATTTGCCCAAGACTGATAAAATTCCGGTAACAATCTACCACCTCTCAGCATGTTTTTTGTATCTTTCATGAAAGCTGGCGGACTCCATGGGCTTACATATACGGTAGCCTTACCTCCTGCCGTTGCAATTGCTTTTTTAATTAATGGGATTCTGAATTCTTTATCGTGTTCAATATTGAAACTTTTTAGAGCTGCGTCACCTTCATCAACATAAGTGTAACTTCCCGAACTAAAATCACAACTGTGAATATTAGTTCTTATTATTGAATACCCAATTCCTTTTTCTTTGTCGTAATAAGCATTTAAGAATTCTTGTTGGCTTTCTTTGGTTAATTTCGCAAAAACCTCAGCGCTTGCATCCGTTATTGCTCCACCAATACCCAAAAATGTCTGAAAGGTTTTACTTGGATTCACAAAAACACACAGTTGCGTTTCAAGAGGTTGTTTTAAATCCGTGAATTGCAGATTATCTGTTTTTGACAATCTTAAATTTGTGCCATCAGCAGAAGTATAAACAGTAACTGTCTTATCTTTTGTAGAAAAAGACACTGGTTTTGTTTTATTTTTTTGTTGTGATATGGCAATAAAAGACACTGCCAAAAGGGCTGTTGTTATTATTTTTTTCATGATGTAAGTAGTTATGTATAGATGTTATTTTACCAGATATAGGTTCCTACTGAACCCGCTTCCAATGATGTTGTAACCCAAGTCCCATTGTATTTAATATTAAAAATTTCGGATGTGTTTCCATCATTTTCAACAATTAAAACCTTTTTTCCGTTAGGTGTTTTAAAAGCCACATTGTTCAAGTTGCCACTAAGGTTACTAGCAATTCTCACAGAATTTGCAGGGACAAATTTAGAAGCATGAGCAATAATATAATACCCTACATTTCTTGTAAAACTATCACTGCTGTTTATTGTTAGTGCGCCTTTACAAGTAGTGCAACCGCCTGGAGTGTTTGGTCCAAAAGAAGCGTCATTTGCTAAGTTCCATTCTAATGCTGTTTTACTCCAATTTCGCATGGAACCGATAATTACATTTTTGACATGCCATTTCAAATCACCTTCAAAAGTTCCTGTTGAAGAGGTGTATTGCTCTGTGAAATAGATGTTTTTATTAGGGAAAGCATTGTGAACTGTAGTCAGCGCACTTATATCTCCTTCATACAAATGAAATGCAGAACCGTCAACATAGGGATTCGCTGCAGGATCATTCAGCACTGCAATAGGATATTCGGGTTTGTTGCAATTATGGTCATACGCCACAATTTTAGTCGTCAAATTTGCAGCCTTAAAAGCGGGACCTAAATGATTTTTTATAAAATCTGCCTGATGCAATGCAATCATCAACATACTTGGATTATTGCCCGGATGCAACGGTTCGTTTTGTGGTGTAATGGCATCAATGGTAATTCCTTCGGCTTTCATTGTTTGGATGTATTTTACAAAATATTTTGCATAAACTGCGTAATATTCCGGTTTCAAACTTCCACCTACAAAACCATTATTGTCTTTCATCCAAACTGGTGGTGACCATGGTGTTGCCATGATTTTAATATTTGGATTAATTGCCACAATTTCTTTTAGCATTGGAATCAAATCCGTTTTATCTGGTGCCAAACTAAAATTGTCCAGATTTACATCCGTTTGTCCGCTTGGTAAATCATTATAAGTGAATGGCGTTGCATTCAAATCTGAAGCACCAATACTAATTCTTAAATAACTTATAGCAATGGAATTGTCATTGGTTCCAAACAATTCTTTTAATAATTCTTGTCTCTTTTGTGCGTTTAATTGATTTATAACCTGGGCGCTTCCTCCCGTTAAGGTATATCCGAAACCATCGATTGTTTGAAACGTTTTAGCATCATCGACCTCAATATTTGCATAGTTATTATAGGTTGTTCCAAATGCTAAAATTGATGTTTGCTTTTGAAGCACCACACTTTGATTGCCTTTTGTCAACCAAAAATCCATTTCATTTGTTACTGCTACCGGCGGATTTGGCGTTGGCGTTGGAGCCGGACCAACGGTGTCTCCAGACGGAGAGCATTTTGACATAAGCAGCGTAAGGGTTAATACAAATAAAAATTTCATAGTATTTTTTATAGTGTTCATAATTTATTTAAAGCTTATTTCAACATAAACCGGTAAATGATCCGATGGATATTTCAAGTCTTTTGAATCGCTCAAAACGGCATATTTTTTCACTTTCAAAATACTGTTCTTCGAAATAAAAACATAGTCTATCAATTTAGTTACGGGTTCATTGTGTTTAAAATTATTGAATGTTCCATAAGGACCAAAAGGTTTTTCTTGTGTAACATCTCTGCAATCATCCATTGTTTTTTTAAGCGTTATCATTCTGTCTTCCTGAGGTTCTGAATTTAAATCCCCCATAAGAATCACAGGATAATTTTTAGTGTTTAATTCCTTTATTTTCGAAAGAATTAATTGTATTCCTTTGGTTCTGGCGGCTACGCCAATGTGATCCAAATGTGTATTAAAAACCCAAAATAGTTGTTTTGTTTTCAAATCCTTGAATAGCGCATACGTACAAACTCTATTGTAGGCAGCATCCCAACCTTTTGAAATTTTATTCGGCGTTTCAGAAAGCCAGAACGTATTGCTTTCTTTAACCGTAAACCTTTCTTTTTTATAAAAAATATTGGACGATTCTCCTTGCCCAATTCCGTCTCTTCCAATACCTACATTATTGTATTCCAAAAGTGAAGTTGAAATATCAACAACCTGATTGGGTCTTGCTTCTTGGACTCCAAAAATATCAGGATTGTAAAATTGAATTTGAGAAGTGAAATAATCTTTACGATGATTCCAATCATTCTCTCCATCACTGGCAACATCTAAGCGAATATTATACGTCATCACTTTCAATGTTTGCGCATTGGAAAAAGCTCCCATTAGAATGAAAACTATCGAAATAATTATTTTCTTTGACTGCTTCATTTTTTTATTTTAAATTCATATTCTTCATTAGAGCTTCTATCCAACTTACAAATAGAAGCCCCCAACGAAGACCTAACCAAACCTAACAAAAACATAATTAATTATAAACCCTAATATAATCTACCTCAAAAGTGGAAGCCGAAAAATTAGGATCTATTGCTCCTCCAAAATTCCCTCCCATTGCACAATTTATGATTAAGAAAAAATTCTGATTAAAAGGAAGACTAGCCGAATTTGCAAACGTATAAAACAATTGATTATCAACGTAAAACTTGATTGATGTTGCTGACCAATCTATAGAATAAACATGGAACTCTGTTGAAGCATTAGGAACCATAACCGTACTTGTATCTGGTGTGTTTCCTGAACGTCCCGGAGAATGCAAGGATCCATGAACCCTGTTTTGGCTGTTGCCAACATGTTCCATAATATCAACTTCTCCACAAGCAGGCCAACTGGCAGTATTTATATTGCTCCCTAACATCCATAAAGCAGACCATGTTCCAGCTCCCAAAGCCAGTTTTGCTCTAATTTCCACTCTTCCGTATTTGAAAGAAAATTTATCTTTTGTAAGAATTCTGGCCGAAGTATAATTGCTTCCGCTAAAACTTTCCTTTAGCGTTTTAATTTTCAACAAACCATCTTGAACAATTACATTTTCCGGTCTGTTCGTGTAATATTGAGATTCGTTATTTCCCCAGCCACCAGCACCTAAATCATAACCCCATTTTGAACTATCGGGTGCTCCATTGACATTAAACTCATCTGACCAAACTAAAGCAGTACCTACGAAAACCGTTACTGAAATAGTGGAAGAAACAAATTGTCCTGAATTATATGCTGACACATATATAACATAGGTATTAGTACCCGCTGTTGCATAGGTATAAGTAAAACTTCCATTTGTTAACCCTTCAGTTTCTCCATTACCAAGTAAAATTTTATAGGAAGTGGCATTAGTTGCACTGATGTTAAAATTAACTGTCCCGCTGCCATCTCCGTTTGGATTTTGTGCCGTTGCACCAGCTACTGTTGCTGAAACCGAAAGATTTGAAGGTTTTATCACTTCCCCGTCCCCATTACTGCGATCAATACTACTGCAAGAAAGCAATAAAAAAATCCCAACCAAAGCCGTAAAATCTATGAAAATTTTCATTCTTGTTTACTTTGTAAGGATTAAAAATTTAAGCTTCTATAAAATTATAGAAGCTTAAATTAGGCTTATTTTATATTCCTCTTAACTCAATATTATCTACAGAGATTCCATCCTTAAGATTCTCACCTCCACATTTAATAACCAAATAAACTGTTCCGGTAGCAGTTGCCTTATAGGTCCCAACATTATCTGTTCCTCCACATCCAACACTTGAAATTTTTCCAGAAAATGCCGATCCGCCACAACCTGCCCAAGTATTTATTGAACGTATTTTGCCTCCGGCAGAATAATCGTTGTTTTGAATTGGAATTGTTGGAGATACAAAAACTTCAAACCATGTATTTGACACACCACTTGTAGAAGAAGCCACCATATCAACTTTATATGTTCTGCCAGAAACTACACTGATAGCTTGATAAAACCCTTGCTGATTCCAACCACCTCCTGTAACTGTTGCTTTTCCATTTGCAAAAGCCCAAGAAGTTCCAGACGCACTAATATTTAAAACCGTCCATTTACTTATATCGGAATTTGTATCCAATTTACCCCCTTCAACTAAATTTCCTGAAACAGGATCCGGAGTGGTAACAGTAATAATTTGAGTTGTTGGGGTCGCCGCACTACCGCCTTTACCATAAACATTATGTGTAATATTATAAACACCTACATCTGGCAGAAATAAAGATTTATCTGCAGTTCCCGCAACTGAACCAGCTCCGTCATCAAAATTCCAAAAATGAAACACAAAATCCGTTGAATTCGGGCTAGAGGCTAAATTAAAAGTATTAGCATTTGAACCTGGAGTTATTGTAAATCCAGAATTTAACCCTTCTGTACTTAGACCATTACCATCACCTATATCTTCCGTTTGACAACCTGAAAATATAATTAATGAAACTACTATTATTGCGATTTTATCTAAAAACCTCATATTTATCTTTTTCATAATTTTATCTTTTTATTAATTATAGCCAGGGTTTTGCTTCAATTTGGTTCCTTGAAGCTCTCTTATTGGTATAGGGAAAATTTCATCTTTACCAGCTACAAAACCTCTGTTTGCTAATTTAGTGGCTGCATCACCCCATCGAACTAGATCGAAAAATCTATGTCCTTCCCCTGCAAGTTCCATTCTTCTTTCATTTTTAATGGCTGCAAGTGTAACCGGAATAGAAGGCAAACCAACTCTTGACCTAACAGCATCAAGTAAAGCTTGAGCTCTTGTTCCTGTCCCTAATGCTTCGGCTTCCATCAAATAAGTATCCGCTAATCTGATGACATAAGAATTTTGCTTGTAATTTAATTCAGCCGCTCCACCTCCAGTTCTCACATCCGTTTTTCTAGGAAGAAATTTATTTAAAAAATATCCTGTATCTTGATATCCTCCAATATAATCTGCTTGACCAGCTGCCTTCAAGGCTTTAAGATCAAATACAGTAGCCCCAAATCTAGGATCTAATTTTATGGCATCATATAAATCTTGCGTGATTACATTAAAACTCCATCCCGATGGTAAATCTGGTGCTGTAGAACCTGATGGTCTTGAGTAACTTCTAGGACCTACCATAACATTCAATGAATTTCCTTCGTCTCTTCCGCTTCCCCAAAAATCCCAATCAGAATTACCGGCACTGGTATGAGAAACTTCAATAAGAGACTCCGTGTTAAACTTATTGGAAACTACCCATAAATCATTAAAATTGGCCAACAATTTATTGCCATATTGATTTGTTCCACCTGGTGTACCATTTACCAAGGCTAGAATAGCTGCGGCTTCGGTTTTTTTACCTTCTTGTAAATATACTTTCCCAAGCACAGCTTGAGCAGCCCCTTTTGTAAGACGTCCAGATTCTGTATCGGCAAGAACGGTTGCCGGCAAAACGGCTATAGCTTCAATCAAATCTTTTTCTATTTGAGCATATACTGCTTCTGGAGTTGCTTGCTCAACTTCATACATATTGGTAGCAGTCAAAGGATCCAATAATAATGGGACATTCTTGAACAATCTAACCAAATTAAAATAATATATAGCTCTCAACGCTTTTGACTCACCTGTAAATCTGGATTTTACATCATCCGACATGGCAACACCAGGTAATTTCATCAACAAAGTATTTGCTCTAAAAATCCCTTGATAGTGATCGTTCCAAAAACTACCCTGCACATTTGTTGCCGTTAGCGTATGCGTAGAAAAAGCATGGATACCTTCTCCATCAGTTGCTCCGCCACCGCCAGCATAAAAATCATCTGAGCCGGAATTCATCATAGCAATTATGTTGTCAAATCCACCTGAATTTTTTCTAATTGGATCATACACTCCTACCAGAGCGGCTGTTGCTTGTCCTTCGTTAGCATAATAATTCTCGGAAAGAAAGGAACCCTTAGGTGTTACATCTACAAATTCCTCAGAACAGGAACCAAATGAAACCACTGCTGCTGCAATAAATAAATATTTAAATTTTATCGTTTTCATAATTCTTAATTTTATTAAAATTGTAAATTGACTCCAAACATAAATGTTCTTGCTTGTGGATAAATCCCTTTGTCTATTCCAAACACACCTCCACCAATTTCAGGATCGTAACCAGTATATTTAGTTATAGTCAATAAATTCTCGGCAGTTAAATAAAAGCGTACTTTATTGGCTCCAATTTTACTTATTACACTACTAGGCAATGAATATCCTAATTGAACTAATTTCAGCCTTAGATAACCTCCTTTTTCTAAATAAAAATCTGACATTTTACTAAAATTACCATTGCCATCATTATTCGTAAGTCTAGGATAATCATTAGATGTCCCTTCTCCTGTCCAACGGTTTAAAGCAATAGTTTGATAGTTGGCATTTCCAACATCTAACCTACGTAATCCTTGGAAAATTTTATTCCCTGCCGCACCTTGAGCAAATGCCATAAAATCGAAGTTTTTATAATCTAAATTCAACGTCAGTCCAAAAGTGTATTTTGGAATATTACTTCCTAAAAATTGTTTGTCATCATCTCCAATTGAGCCATTACCGTCTGTATCAACCCAACGGAAGTCTCCAGGACGTGCACTTGGCTGAATTAAACCTCCTGATGAATTAGTATAAGCATCTATTTCCGCTTGATTTTGAAAAATACCTGCTGTTCTAAATCCGTAAAATGAATTGTATGATTGTCCTACTTGCGTTCTTGTAACTGCACCCATAGATTGAAAAGAAGCATCACCAACTAAATAATTAGAATCAGCTGCCACATAAGTAACTTTATTTTCCAAATAAGCAACGTTACCATTAACTGAGAAATTAAAGTCTCCAAAAGTCTTTTTGTACCCTAATTCAACCTCAATCCCTTTATTGTCCATATCAGCTACATTCCCAATTGGGCTTGAAGTAACACCAACATAGCCTGGTATATTTATAGGACGTAAAATCCCTTTGGTTGATTTCTTGTATAAGTCTACAGTAAGGTTTATGTCATTAAAAAATTTCGATTCAAAACCAACATTTGCCTGAGAAGTTTCCTCCCATCTCAAATCCGGATTATCAAGTGTAAGGTTAGCATAACCAGTAGTAATTGCTCCTGAATTACCAAAAGAATAGTTATAACCTCCTGCAACTAAAGAAAGATACCTAAAATCTGGTATGGCATCATTTCCAACAACTCCATATCCACCTCTAATTTTAAAAGTATTAAGTACTTTGCTTTCTTTCCAAAAATCTTCTTTGGTCAAAACCCATCCTAAATTAAACGATGGAAATACTCCAAATTTATTATTGGCTCCGAAACGGCTTGAACCATCACGACGAATAATTCCAGTAAACAAATATTTTTCCTTATAATCGTAATTGACACGTGAAAACAAAGATGTCAATTTATGTTCTGTCAAATCGAATGTATAACTGCTTCTATCAGATTGCGGTATATCAAAGTTGAAAGAGGCGTCTTGATAATTAGTTATCGGTAATCCAAACATTGTAGCTCCAAGACCTCCACCAATATTATCAACATAAGATCCTTGACCTAATAACACCGTTACGTTATGGTTTCCAAATTGATTCGCATAGGTTACAATATTTTCAATATTCCATGCAAAACTTTTGTTTTCACTTTTACTGTAACTATTTTTAAGCACATTTGAAGTGGCACTTAAATAAAAAACAGGCGTAAATCCCTGACCTCCCCATGTAGATAATTTTGCTCCAAGAGTCGATCTCACTTTAATATGATTTGTTATAGCCGCTTCTATATATGCGTTACCAACAATATCATCTGAAGTACCATAACTGCCTAATCTTGTTTTAGCATAAGCCAAAGGATTAGACATCTCTTGACCAACTAGGCTAGAGATTCCATAAGGATTTCCATTTGCATCACGAATTACAGGATTTGTACTGTAAGGTGCAGCATTCGCTTTTACAGGATCTGTTTCTATCAAAGGAGTCGTTGGATCCAAGTTGATCGCTGAACTTAATGGCCCACCAAACTCACTGTTTGTATTTCCAATACCAATTGTTTTTTGTCTCGAAAAACCTAAAGTTTGTCCGAAAGTAAATACTTTAGATAATTTATGCGTAGAGTTTAAACGAAAATTCTTTTTAGTATAGTTTGAAATTTCTGTGGAAACGATTCCTTCTTGATCTTGAATTCCAAAAGAAGCATAAAAATTTGAAACATCACTTCCTCCACTGATACTTAACTCATGAGAATAACGGAAAGCACTGGTATTAAAAATCGCTTTCTGCCAATCAGTACCAACACCTAAAGCAGATACATTAGGAAAAATAACGGGTCCACCGGCAGCAACTGATTTTTCATTTAACAAAGCACCGTATTGAGTGGCATTCAGTAAATTTAAAGTCTTTTCTGGTGATGAAATCCCTGAAAAACCATTGTAGTTAACAGTAATTTTTCCTGACTTTCCTTTTTTGGTTGTAACCAAAATTACTCCTGTTGCCGCACGAGTTCCATAGATTGCAGCAGAAGCGGCATCTTTCAGCACTTCAATTGATTCTATATCGGATTGATTAAGAAATCCAATTCCTCCACCGTCAACAACCACACCGTCAACAACCCAAAGAGGATTATTACCGCCATCGCCAAAAGTAGTTACCCCTCTGACACGAATTGTTGATGCAGCACCCGGTTGACCAGAACTGGCAGCAATTGTAACACCTGAAACTCTACCCTGTAAAGCTTGCTCGATACGACCATTTGGTACTTTCTCAAGATCTTTGGCTTTTACACTGGATATTGCACCAGTAACAACACTTTTCTTTTGAGTTCCGTAACCCACAACTACAACTTCTTGCAAGGTTTCTGTTGAAGGTTTAAGTTTAACATCTATTCGATTTCTTCCGTTAATAGGTTCCTTGGCTGTAATGTAACCTAAATAGCTAAACTCTAAAGTACCTTTTGAATCGGCCTTAATTTGATAATTCCCATCAAAATCCGTAGCCGCAGCTTTGGAAGTTCCTTTGATTAAAACGCTTACTCCTGGGATGGGCACCCCGTTTTCGTCATATACTTTTCCGTTTACAGTAACATCTTGCGCCTGTGCATAAACTGAGAATAGAATAGATAAAAGACAAAAAATGAATAGTTTTGTAAATTTCATATTTCTAAAAATTTTGGTTAATTAATTAGTAATTTGAAGCAATATTAGGACTATTTTTTCTATATTCATTTTAATTTTTTATTACAAAAACACATCAAACACTTTTTTAATACTTAACAAAAACACATCAAAAAATACTTAAAATACTCATAAACAATATTTTACATTATATTTTACATTGTTATTAAAAAGTTAAATTAAAAAACTAACACTACATATATTAAAAACGGCTATTTTAGCTATTAATATGAATTTAACCCAAAACAATATGCCGTTAAAAGCGTGTATTGTAGCAGAAAAAGGCGTTTTCAAACAACACCCAAGTCATTAGGTTTACAATTTAATTATGAGAACTACAAAATTCCATATTCTATTTTTTTTGTTTTTGTTATCAACAATACTGTTTGGACAGGTAAAAAATATTGGAGTCCCTGACATCCGAAATTATAAAAGAACCGATTACAAAGGCGGAACTCAAAACTGGAGTATTGATCAGGATAAAAATGGAAATCTATACTTTGCCAACAACAATGGCCTTTATCAATTTGACGGCTCCTCATGGACAAAGTATACCCTGCCTAATTCTACTTCCGTACGCTGTGTAAAGATTGACGAATCCGGGAAAATATATGTTGGGGGTTATAAAGAATTAGGCTATTTCAAAGCCGATTCAAAAGGCAAGCTGAAATACACTTCCTTATCTCGATTAATTAAATCAAAAAACAACAAAGAGCTGGATTTTGTCTGGAAGATTCATATTATTAAAGGTGAAGTAATTTTTCAATCTTTCGCTAGAGCATATCTATTTAAAAACAATAAACTTAAAATACTCAAAGCCCCAAAACGATTTCAATTTTCATTTCAAATAAACAATACGCTTTATTTTCAGGATACCGCAGCCGGATTATTAGAATTCAAAAATGGACAACTGTACCCTTTAAAAGGTACAACTGCATTAAACAATACCGAAGTTTGGGCAATGTTTAAAATGCCTGACAACAAACTTCTTATAGCAACTTTAGAAAAAGGGCTTTTTATATATAGCAATGAAAAAATAACCCCTTGGAATACCGAAGCCGATATTTTTATTAAAAAAAACGGCTCTCTTGGAGGTGTTGTCATTAAAGACAAATTTATAGTCCTAAACTCTGTTTTAAATGGTATCATTATTTCAGATCTTAATGGTAAAATAACCCAACACATCAACCGAAAAAAAGGACTCCAAAATAACACTGTACTTACCTCTTTTGTTGACAATAAAAACAATCTTTGGCTTGGTCTAGACAACGGAATCGCATTTGTTAACGAAAACTCTCCATTTACCTATTTTGGATTCAGTTATGACATTAGTACGGTATATGCATCAGTAATACATGACGGCAATTTATATGTTGCCACAAATCAAGGTGTATTTTATCATTCATGGAACGGGACAGTTAAAGAAGATGCCTTTACTCTTGTTGAAGGCACAACTGCCCAAGCATGGAACATCCAAGTAATTAACAACGAATTGATTTGTGCAAATAACATAGGAGCACTAATAATAAAAGGGGGCAGGGCCATAAAAGTATTGGATAAAAACGGCTATTTTGGATTCAAAACAATTCCCAACCATCCCAATTTCGTTATAGGATCCAATTACAATGGGTTTGCAATATTCGAAAAAACAGCTAATGGTTTAAAATTCAAAAATCAAATTGCGGGTTTTGATAAATCCTCAATATCTATTGAACTAGACAACGATTATTTATGGCTGAAAAAAGACGAATTCCTGTATCAAATGGCGCTATCTGATGATTTGAAAAAATTCAAATCCATAAAAATCATCCAGAACTTATCCGCTACCGAAAAAGGGTTTGGAAGCATTCAAAAAATAAACAACAGTATTTACTTTCAAACAAACAATCATTTTTACAAATACTCAAAAGAGCAAGACTTATTTTATGAAGACAAAAAAATGAGTTCTGTATTTAAAAACATTCCCAAAATCAACACACTAACCGAAGATGCCAATGGAAATCTCTGGTATGTTTTTAATGAATCATTAGGCGAATTGATAAAAAACAGCAATGGCAGTTATACAAACATTGTTGCCCCATTTTCAAACTTAACAGGTAATTTAGTAACCAATTATCTTTCGGTCAATACGATTAATCCACAAAACATATTTATAGGACTAACAGACGGACTGGCTCATTATGATTCCAAATTACGAAACAACATCGTAACTAAACCAAACGTTTTTATCCGAAGTTTTTCTTATCCGGGAGACACCATAATTTTAGGAAATGGACAAAATAAAATTGAGAAGCTAAAAATACCTTACACAGCAAATCATGTAAAATTTACATTCTCGTCTCCAACCTATGAGAATCTTGAAAATGTAGAATTCTCTTATCAACTGGAAGGTTTTGATGACCGATGGAGCGCTTGGTCTTCCATTTCAATTAAAGAATACACCAATTTAAGAGAAGGTGCTTATAAAATGAAATTAAAAGTACGAAATAGTCATGGTATTCAATCGAAAGAAGCAATTGCTACTTTTACCGTTTCTCCACCATGGTACAGACATTTTTTGGCGTACTTATTTTATCTTTTCTTTCTTGTAACATCCATATTTTTCATTCGCAACAGGATAAAAATAAAAATAAGAAAAAACAAATATTATGAAACTGTTGAACAGCGAAGGCTTTATTTGGAGAAAGAATCTAAAATAAGGCATGAGCAATATGAACTGGAAAAAGAGATTGAAAAATTAAAAAGTGACAAGCTTCAAATTAAGATTTTAGCAAAGGATAAAGAATTAGTCAACAACTCTTTGCAAGTAGTTAAGAAAAATAAAATCCTAAATGGCATCATTTACAAATTAAAAGACATCAATGTTGAATCCTTTGACGATTCTACCAAATTCCAATTTACAAAGCTGAATAAAAGCATTACTAAAGAAGTAAATGCAGACAAAAGCTGGAAAGATCTGGAAAAGCACATTAAGAATGTCCATTTTGATTTTCTCAAGAGATTAAAAGAAAAATACCCCACAATATCCCCACGAGAATTGGATTTGTCGACCTATTTATTAATGAATATGTCAACGAAAGAGATTGCCGAAATCATGAATATCTCAAACGGAGGAGTCGAATTAGCACGTTACCGCTTGAGAAAAAAACTAGGACTCAACAAAAAAGAAAACCTGATTGGATTTCTAATGAGCATTTAATAAAACTAAAAATGCCATCATAAATAATTACGATGGCATTTCTATTTAAAAAATAACTTGTATTTAAGAAAGGAAATCTAAAGTCCGCTCCAATGCCATTCCTCTGGATCCTTTTATCAAAATAGTATTATTATTGAATTTAGTCATTGGTAAATCATTAGAAAACTCTTCAAATGTATTGTAGAACCAAAAGTTACTTTTCTCTATTTTATTGGCATAAAATGCTGAACCAATAAAATAACACTTCACTTTATCTTCATTCGAAAGCATTGTAATTATTGCTTTATGTTCTTGCTGACTTTCCTGTCCCAACTCAAACATATCTCCCAAAATCATAACCTTATTTGAACCCTCTAACTGCAGAAAATTCTCAATAGCAACCGTCATACTGCTCGGATTTGCATTATAGGCGTCCAGAATAATTTGGTTTGTTCCTTTTGTCAATAACTGCGATCTGTTATTTTCAGGCACATAGCTCTCTAAAGCCTCTTTTATTGCCGCATCATCGATTTCAAAATACTTCCCAATAGTTAGAGCTGCATTGATGTTATTGGCATTGTACAACCCTATTAAATGGGTTGAAATGGTTAGATTAGAATAACTTATTGCCACAAATGGATTTGCTTTAACAGATGTAATATTTACATCCGCATTTGTTTTATTTACGCCAAAAGAATATGCTTTTAACGACTTTGATTTCTCAACTTGAATTGGGTCTTCCAAATTTATGAAAGCAAGTTTATCATTTACCGAAAGGTAGTGATACATTTCACTTTTTCCCTCAATAACTCCTTCAACACCACCAAAACCTTCTAAATGAGCTTTACCAAAATTAGTGATATAGCCATAATCCGGCTTTGCCAATTCACATAGAAATTCAATTTCTTTTTTGTGATTCGCACCCATCTCAACTATTCCTATTTCTGTTTCTGAAGTAAACGAAAGCAATGTCAATGGCACACCAATGTGATTATTCAGGTTTCCAACTGTTGCTTTGGCATTGAATTTCTTAGAAAGAACAACATGAATTAGTTCTTTGGTAGTTGTTTTTCCATTACTTCCCGTAAGCGCTATTATGGGTAGTTTTAAATACTCCCGATGAAATTTAGCCAGGTTCTGCAATGCGATTAAACTGTCATCAACTAAGATGGTTCTTTCATCAATAAAATAAGATTCATCATCAATTATCACATAAGAAGCACCTTTATCTAATGCTTCCTTCGCAAATGTATTCGCATCAAAACGCTCCCCTTTTATGGCAACAAATAAGGAGTTTAGCTCAATCTTGCGTGTGTCTATCGAAACCGATTTGCATTTTAAAAATAAACTATGAATGTAATTAATATCCATTTGAAACGATTTAAAAAAATAAAAGCCCTAATCAAAGGGCTTTTATTTTTATTTTATAAAAAAATTTAATTTCTAGCTGATTTTTTCTTGTCTGCTTTAGGACCTACTCGAGACATAGCACATCTAAAACCAATGTAATCTGTAGCCATATCCTGTGGAAAATATCTTCTTTGCGCTGGATCTAACCAATACGCTCTATCTCTCCAAGAACCACCTTTATAAACTCTAACTTCATCATTTATAAAAGTTGTTCTCTTGCTTGATTTATCATATTTTCTAACCATCTTACCTAAACTATCCGTTGTAACATTGTGTTTAGGGGAATTATACATGATTTTCTCCTCTTTTTCTTTTTCAGTATCAGATTCTGAAGATCCAAAATTATAGTATCTGGTAGATTGTTTATCACCATCTCTGTAATTGACATTATCACTTTTGTCAAAATTTTGTCTCAAATACGTTTCTTTTTCATCAACTGGAACTTGAGCAATCTGACCCGGATATCTTCTGGCAATTATTTTACCATTACTTAAAGTGTCAAATTTCATATTGGCTGCAGTAACAATTTCAACTTTACCGTCAGCTCCGATTTTATTTTTAGTATATTGATTTCCTCTATAATAATTAAAATCATTTCCTTCGTTATCAATTATAGGTCTGTAAACATCTTGCACCCATTCGGCAACATTTCCAGCCATATCATACAATCCAAAATCATTTGCAGGATATTTCTTAACCTCATTTGTAATATCTGCACCGTCATCAGACCAACCTGCAATTCCACCGTAATCTCCGTTACCTTGTTTGAAATTAGCTAACTGATCCCCTTTACTTTGTCTTTTCCCAGAGCGAGTGTAACCACCAGACCAAGGGTATTTTTTCTGACCTTTGTAGATGTTGTATTCTCTTTGACCTACATCAGCAGCTGCTGCATATTCCCATTCAGCTTCTGTTGGAAGTCTGTATTCAGGAAGAAGAATTCCTGAAGAACGTTGTGCATAAACATTTTTCGGTTCTATAACTTTACCGTCTTTTCCTGCTTTAGGAGTTTTTCTACCTCCCTTTTTTCCTTTTAATACAATCTCTTCATTTCCTCCGTAAGCCAAAGTTGGTGAATTCAAATAGGTTTCTGTATCAAAGTTACTATCAGCAGTTACATCTAGTGTTTTTGCATTCTTTTTAAGATACCCGTTTTTTTCCAGAAGCGCTTCATTCACACGTTGTGTTCTCCAATTACTGAATTCAACTGCTTGAATCCAATTTACTCCAACAACAGGATAATCAGCATAAGAAGGATGTCTTAAATAGTTATTAGTCATCGTTTCATTGTAACCCAATCTATTTCTCCAAACTAATGTATCAGGTGAGGCTCCCTCATATATGTTTTTATAATTTTCTTCAGTGGGTGGATAAACGCTTTTCAACCAATCTAGGTAATCTAAATACATTGAGTTAGTAACTTCAGTTTCATCCATGTAAAAAGACTGAACGTGTTGTTGTGTCGGGGTATTATTCCAATCATGCATAACGTCATCTGCTACTTTTCCCATAGTAAATGTACCACCTTCAACAAAAACCAAACCTGGTCCTGCTTGTTGTTTTTTACTTGAACCTGCTTTTTTGCTGTCCATATTCCAACCGGTTGCTCTTGAGGTGTTTTTGGAGCTGGACTTTTTACTGCAACTGGAAAAACCAATCACCAACAGGATTGATATCAACAATCGTAAGCCCATAATTTTGTTTGCTTTCATACTCTTTAGTAGGTAATAATTTAAGTGCCGCAATATAATAATTAACCCGTAATCAACATCAAACTTTTTAATAATTTTAGCTGATGCAATTTTAACAATAAATTATATATCAAAACGCAAATTTATAATATTTATTATTTACAATCACACGAAATGGTTTATTTTTACTGATAAATAATAACTCCCTATTAACCACGTTAAAAAAACAATGAGAAAAATACTTTTGGTTTATTTAAGCCTAATTCCTTTTGTTTCTTTTGCTCAAATTAAAGGCGACACAACCATTGAATGGATAGAAAAAAAAGAAATGTCCTATGGCGCTTACAAAGTTATTATTCCGCAATTTACAGGAAATAATTTCCATTATGATGCTTCTCAAAAAACACTGTTTTATACTTTAAAAATAAAAGAACCAGTCTCTTTTGATGAAGGAAAAATCGTAATCACAAATGTAATTTCCGAAGCAATCACAACTGCTCAATTGGGTGATTTAGCTCCCGAGAACATACCTAAAACAACAAATGCATCCCTGAAAGTAAACATTTCAAGAGACATCAGAGAAGCTTTTATTAATCTGTCGCCCATAATTAAGGACGATTTCGGATTTAAACGAATCAAATCCTTTTCCTACGAAGTAGAAAATAATACCGCCAGAATATCCCAATCTAATAGAAATAAAAGTACAAATAGTATCGTTAATTCTGTTTTAGCAACGGGTAATTGGCACCCATTTTATATTGAAAAATCCGGCGTATATAAAATCTCTAAAAGTTTTTTACAACAATTAGGATTAGATGTAAGCACTATAGATCCCAGAAAAATAAAAATATACGGCAATGGCGGACGAATGCTTCCGCTATCAAACAGTTTTTTCTATCCAAATGACTTGATTGAAAATGCAATTCAAATCAACGGCGAAGCTGACGGCATTTTCAATAATGAGGACTACATTCTTTTTTATGCCGAAGGAGTTGACACTTGGAATCCCGAAAGTCTGACCTTTACCAATTTGTATGATACAAAATCCTATTACTACATTACTATTCAAGGTGCCGATGGAAAGAGAATTACTCCCATGGCTCAACCTTCCGGAAGCAGCACTTTAACAGTAACTTCTTTTGATGACCATCAATACCACGAAGCAGACCTCATTAATATAGCGCGATTGGGTCGTCAATGGCTTGGCGAATCATTCGAAGTCAAAGACGAACAGGAATTCGATTTTAATTTCCCAAATTTTGATTCTTCAACTCCTGTAAAACTATTGCTAACCGCCGCTTCCGCTGCATTTACTCCAACTTCTTTGAATGTGACTGCGAACGGAACTGCAGTTGGAACCATTTCTTTTCCTGCTTTAAACAATAATTCCGGAACGGAGTTTTATTTAGGGGTTTTACCAAATAACACCAGTTTCAGCGGTGCTGAAAACATAAAAATAAAACTGAAATACAACAACAATGGTGTTCCGGGTTCCAAAGGTTTTCTTGACAATATCAGGCTTATCACCAAGCGAAAACTGCAAGGCTATGGAAAACAATTTCATTTTCAATACGACCAATCCAACTCAAATTTTGGAATTGTGAATTACAACATTTCAAACACAACAGATATTCCCCAAATTTGGGATATTACTGATATTTACAATGCAACCAAAATCGAGAACTCAAATCAGAGCACATTAAATTTTAAAGCAAACTTAGGAGAACTCAGAAAATATATTGCTTTGAATGCCTCGGATTATTACACTCCTTTAAAAGATACCAAATCAAGAGTCGCGAATCAAAACCTAAAAGGAACATTGTTCAAAAACGGACAAGGTCAATTTCAAGACATCGATTACGTGATTATCACACCAACTTTTTTAGCCACACAAGCTGAAAAATTAGCCACTTTACATCGTACCTATTCCAATTTAAATGTAAAAGTAATTCCTTTGGAATCCATCTATCAAGAATTTTCTTCTGGAAAACAAGATGTTGCAGCGATACGAAATTGCATTAAATACATCTATGAAAATGCTTCTGCACCGGAGAAAAGAATAAAATTTGTCAATCTTTTTGGTGATGCCTCTTATGATTTTAAAAATAGAATTTCAAACAACACTAATGTCGTACCTATTTACCACGCCCTAAACAGCCGTACAACGGGCGAATCATCCTTTGCCTCTGATGATTTTTTTGGATTAATGGATATTACAGAGGGAAATGTCATTTCTTATTTTGGAGGAATCGATATTGCGGTAGGCAGAATGTTGGTCAATGATCCCAAACAGGCTGACGAAATGGTAAATAAAGTAATCGAATATCATGACCTGAAGTCCTACGGAAGTTGGAGAAACAACTTCGTATTGGTTTCTGATGATTCAGATATAGCATCCGATGCCAGCTTACAAAACAGACAAAATACCCTTGCAAACACAATTGCTACCGAGAAACCATTTCTAAATGTAAATAAAATCTTTTTAGATTCTTATGTCCAAGAAGCATCGGCAGGAGGTTCCAGATATCCAAAAGCCCGAACGGATTTTTTCAATGCTTTCGAAAAAGGAGCTTTGGTATTTAATTATTTAGGACATGGTGGTGAAGATGGTTTATCAAGTGAACGCATTTGGGAAAAATCAGATGGACAAAACTTAAGCAATCAATACAAGTATCCTTTATTTATAACCATCACTTGTGAATTTTCCCGTTTTGATAACCCTTTAAGGCCAACCGCCGGAGAATATACGTATTGGAACCCAAAAGGCGGAGCAATTGCAATGATTACTACCATTCGATCAATTGGACAATTCAGTGCAGAAAACTTCAACGACACTTTAACGCAACATTTATTATCCTACAATTCGAATCAATATACTTCAATTGCAGAGGCGCTGAGGATTTCAAAAAACAACAATCCAAATTCAGCCACCAATGTTGTTTTTTATATCGGAGATCCCGCATTAATGCTTTCCATACCAAAACCAAAAATTAGATTGACAAAAGTAAATGACATTCCCGTTACCCAACCCATTGACGACTTCAAATCATTGGCAAAAATGAAACTGACGGGAGAAGTTACTGATGAAAACAACAATCCGCTAACAAACTATAACGGAGAGGTTTCCACTACTATTTTTGACAAAACAATTTCAAGAACAACTTATAATAATGACGGAAACAGTTCGGCTATCAATTTCAATGTTTTAGGAGAGACAATATTCCGAGGAAATGCATCAGTCACTAATGGTCAATTTGAATTTAGTTTTGTTGTCCCAAGAGACATCAGAGTCCCATTAGCCAACGGAAGAATTAGTTTTTATGCCAAAAAAAATCAATTATTACAGAACGAAACCGGGTATGATTCCAATATAAAAATAGGAGGAATAAATGAAAATGCAATCGCAGACAATATTAGTCCAAGAGTTAAGTTATATATGAATGACGAGACTTTTGTTTCCGGCGGAACAACCAATGAATCCCCATTTTTTGTTGCACTGCTTGAAGATGAAAATGGAATAAATACGGCAAGCGGAATAGGTCATGATATTGTTGCTATTCTTGATGGAGATGTAAGCAATCCCTTTGTTCTAAATGATTATTATCAAACAACGTTAGATGATTTTACAAGTGGAACACTTCGATTTCCGTTGCGCAATTTAGCTCCTGGATTACACACTATAACATTCAAAGCGTGGGATGTATACAACAACCCCATAACCGCCGAGATTCAGTTTATTGTTGTAGGTGATGAAACGATAACATTGACACATGTGTTAAATTATCCTAATCCGTTCGTTAATTATACTGAATTTTGGTTTACACACAACAGACCATTTGAACCACTGGATGTTCAGGTTCAAGTAATGACAATAACGGGAAAAGTGGTCTGGACGAAAAATCAAATTATCACAACTGAAGGATTTTTATCAAAAGAAATCACTTGGGATGGCAAAGATGATTTTGGAGATAAAATAGGAAAAGGCGTTTATGTTTACAAGCTAACCGTCAAATCAAGCATAACAAGTACGAAAACTGAAAAATTTGAAAAACTTGTTATACTTTAATAAAATACTATATTTGTTTAACAAAACTTCCTGTAATAATGAAAAAAATACTATTACTTTTTATCTTTTTATTTGTGATTTCTTTTACAAAAGCACAAGATAGAGTTATAAACCCGGGGGTTCCCTTTTTATTAGTCGCAGCTGATGCAAGAGCTGCAGGTATGGCAGACGTAGGAGTTGCAACATCAGCGGATGCTTTTTCCCAGCAATGGAATCCAGCTAAATATGCTTTTGCAACAGACCAAAAAGGATTTTCTGTAAGCTACACACCTTACCTTACTGATTTAGTAAATGACATATCATTAGGGCAATTAACCTATTATCAAAAACTGAATGAAAGAAGTGCATTTGCGGGAAGCCTTCGCTATTTTGGATTGGGTGAAATCGAATTGCGTGAAAATGCAAATGACGAACCTAGATTTGTTTCTCCAAACGAGTTTGCCATTGACGGTTCATATTCCTTAAAATTAAGCGAAAAATTCTCTATGGCTATCGCGGGAAGATTTATAAATTCCAATCTAAAAGTGGCCTCCGAAAACAATGACGCTTCATCTGCAAGTACATTTGCTGTTGATGTGGCCGGTTTTTACCAATCTGAAGAAATAGCGTACAACGAATTCAACGGAAGATGGAGAGCGGGATTTAACATTCAAAATTTAGGTCCTAAAATCAGTTATGACAATGATGATTTTAATAATAACTTTCTACCCGCTAATTTAAAAATAGGAACTGGTTTTGATTTTATTTTAGACGATTATAATAAGGTTTCCTTAAATGTTGAATTTAATAAATTATTAGTGCCAACTCCTCAAATTCCTGTCCCTAAGCCGGCAACTGATTTAAATGGAGATGGGGATACCCTCGATCCTGGAGAACCTGCTAATGACGGAACGGCTAAAGCAAATAATGATTACCGCGCTATTGGATGGACTTCCGGGGTTTTCAAATCATTTGGTGATGCTCCTGATGGATTCAGCGAAGAATTAAAAGAAGTTACGTATGCTGTAGGTGCCGAATATTTGTATCAAGATTCCTTTGCAATGCGTTTGGGTTACTTTCACGAAAGTCCTGTAAAAGGAGCTAAACAGTTTTTCTCACTTGGAGCAGGTTTCAAATACAATGTAGTCAAAGTAGATGTTTCTTATTTATTCTCGGCATCAAAAATAAAAAGCCCTTTAGAAAATACGCTGCGTTTTTCACTTACCTTCAATTTTGGAGATAAATATGAAGAATATTAAACTTAAATAAAATCCACAAATAACAATCCAAATTTCAATCCCGAAGCATCGGGATGAAGTTTGGATTTTTTTTCCTTAAAAAAAAACATGAAAGAAATAACAATTACCACTCAATTCAAAGTATTCGATTCCATTCAGGATTTACCAAATGACATTCAGGACTTAATGACTCAAGCCGTTGAAGTCCGAAAAAATGCTTACGCACCTTATTCAAAATTCAGAGTTGGAGTTGCACTTGTTTTAGACAACGGTAAAATTGTAGTAGGTTCAAACCAAGAAAATGCCGCTTATCCTTCCGGACTTTGTGCGGAACGTGTCGCTATTTTTTATGCCGGCGCAGTCTATCCAGAAGCCAAAATTTTGAAAATGGCAATTACAGCTGCTTCGGACACGAACCAAACTACAGCTCCAATTCCTCCTTGCGGCTCTTGCAGACAATCCATAGCAGAATACGAAATCCGACAAGAGACCCCAATTGAAATCTATTTCATGGGAGAAATTGGCGCTATTTACAAGTCGGAATCCCTAAAAAATTTGCTTCCCTTTATGTTCGATAAAAAATTCCTGTAAAAATTCCAAAAATTGCCTATTAAATTTTAGTTCTTACTTGGAATGTCTTATTTTTGCATCCCGACCCTTCGGGGCGCAAATTTGTGGGAGGAAACTATTTTGCGTTATAGGTACAAATTGATAATACAATAACACTTTAGCAAAAGAAAAATTCAGATGAAAGAAGTTACAAAAGAAGTATATTTAAAGTGGTATGAAGATATGCTGCTTTGGAGAAAGTTTGAGGACAAACTTGCAGCATTATACATCCAACAAAAAGTTAGAGGTTTTCTACATTTATACAATGGTCAAGAAGCAGTATTAGCTGGTGCATTGCACGCAATGGACTTGACAAAAGACAAAATGATTACTGCTTACAGAAATCACGTTCAACCAATAGGAATGGGAGTTGATCCTAGACGCGTGATGGCGGAACTTTTAGGAAAAGTTACCGGAACTTCAAAAGGTATGGGTGGTTCCATGCACATCTTTTCAAAAGAGCACCGTTTTTATGGTGGACACGGAATTGTAGGAGGACAAATTCCTGTAGGTGCTGGATTAGCTTTTGCCGATAAATATTTTGAAACAGGTGGTGTTACTATGACCTATTTTGGTGATGGTGCAGCACGTCAAGGATCTTTACACGAAGCTTTTAATATGGCGATGTTATGGAAACTTCCAGTCGTATTTATTGTTGAAAACAATGGTTATGCAATGGGAACTTCTGTAGAAAGAACAGCCAATCATACTGATATTTGGAAATTAGGTTTAGGATATGAAATGCCTTGTGGACCAGTTGACGGAATGAACCCTGTAAAAGTTGCTGAAGCAATGACTGAAGCAATTGACAGAGCACGTCGTGGAGACGGACCAACTTTCCTAGAAATGAAAACATACCGTTATAGAGGTCACTCTATGTCGGATGCACAATTATACCGTTCGAAAGAAGAAGTAGAAGAGTACAAAAAAATTGATCCAATTACTCAAGTTTTAGATGTAATTAAAGATCAAAAATATGCTACAGAAGAAGAAATCGAAGCAATCGATCAAAGAGTAAAAGATTTAGTGGAAGAATGTGTAACATTTGCCGAAGAATCTGAATACCCTCCTATTCAACAGCTATACGATGTAGTATACGAACAAGAGAACTATCCATTTTTACCTCATAAACTATAAATCAATTATGGCAACAATAATTACAATGCCTCGTTTGAGCGATACGATGACGGAAGGAACGGTAGCAACTTGGCTAAAAAAAGTAGGTGATAAAGTAAGCGAAGGTGATATCCTTGCGGAAATTGAAACTGACAAAGCAACAATGGAATTTGAGTCTTTCAACGAAGGAACACTTTTACATATAGGAATACCTGCAGGTGAAACTGCACCGGTAGACTCTTTATTAGCAATTATAGGAACAGAAGGCGAGGATATTTCGGCATTACTAGCAGGAAAACCAGCTGATGCAGCTCCAGCTAAAGAAGAAACAAAAGTTACTGAAGAAACAGCAACTACTCCCGAAGTTACAAAAGCGACAGCACCTGTAACAGCTTCATTACCAAAAGGAGTTGTAGTCATCACCATGCCTCGCTTAAGCGATACCATGACCGAAGGAACAGTAGCTACTTGGCTTAAAAAAGTAGGTGATACCGTTGCCGAAGGAGACATTCTTGCAGAAATCGAAACAGACAAAGCAACAATGGAATTCGAATCTTTCAACGAAGGAACTTTATTATACGTAGGAATCGAAGAAGGCAATACTGCACCTGTTGACAGCCTTTTGGCAATCATTGGACCTGCAGGAACCGATATTAGCGGAATTGCTGAAAACTATAAAGCTGGCGGAGCGCCACAAACTGCTCCTGCTGTTACAGAAGAAAAAGAAGTAGCTTCAAATGAGAAAACTACAGAACCAATTGTTCAAGAACCATCAACTGACGGACAACGAATTTTAGCATCACCATTGGCAAAGAAAATTGCAAGTGATAAAGGAATTCAATTGACACAAGTAAAAGGTTCTGGTGAAAACGGACGTATTGTAAAAAGCGATATCGAAAACTTCACCCCACAAACTGCTGCTACTCCAGTGCCGACAACTGCGGCTCCAGCGAAAACAGAAACTGTGGCTGCGGCAAAACCATTTGTTCCGGCAGGAGAAGTTTTCACAGAAGAAATCAAGAATTCGCAAATGCGAAAAATCATTGCGAAACGTTTAGCAGAATCTTTATTCACTGCACCACATTACAACTTAGTAATAGAGGTAACTATGGATGAGGCAATGAAATCAAGAGCTATCATTAACAGCGTTCCGGATACAAAAGTATCTTTTAACGATATGGTAATAAAAGCTTGCGCAATGGCTTTGAAAAAACATCCAAAAATAAATTCTCAATGGAGAGAAGATTCAATTCTTATCAACCATCATGTGAATATTGGAGTTGCTGTAGCGGTTGAAGACGGATTAGTAGTTCCTGTATTGCGATTTACAGATGCTATGAGTTTATCTCAAATTGGCGGAAGCGTCAGAGATCTTGCAGGAAGAGCTAAAAACAAAAAATTATTACCTACAGAAATGGAAGGAAGTACTTTTACAGTTTCTAATCTTGGAATGTTTGGTATTACAGAATTCAATTCTATCATTAACCAACCAAATTCTGCTATTCTATCCGTAGGGGCTATTGTAGAAAAACCGGTTGTGAAAAATGGTCAGATTGTAGTAGGAAATACGATGATGCTATCTTTAGCTTGCGACCACAGAACAATTGATGGCGCAACTGGAGCTCAATTTTTACAAACATTGAAACAATTTATAGAAAATCCAGTTACGATGCTTGCGTAATAACTCGGTTTTTAAAATAGTAATCCCGTCTTGTTTCTAAAACTTGACGGGATTTTTTATTTATTCTTCTCCTCAATCCAGCGCGACATATATTTAGTACTTTTTAAAGTATGGTGTTGCAACATGGATCCCATAAAATTATGCATTCGATGTTGCTGCAGATTTGAGCGTAAAAATTCTATTTTAGTTCTAAAGTCAGTCTCAAATAAACCTTTAGAATATCGTTGATTGATAATGGTAATTCCATTTTTTTGGGCTTTACCCCAAATTGTTTTGTCTTGATATAATTGTACTGCCATATCCACAAAATCAGCAACATTATCCGTAATAAACCCGTTCCAAGGCAAATCACCGTGCATGGATTCAGATCCGATAGAAGTCGTAATACTTGGCGTTCCGCATTGCATCGCTTCCAATAACTTTCCTTTAATACCTGCGCCAAAACGTAAAGGAGCCAAAACAACTCGTGCTTTCTTGACTACTTCTTGTGCGTCATTAGCACGTCCCATGATTAAAAAACCATCTTTGCTATTATGCAATTGCAATACTTTTTGTGAGGGATAAGCGCCATAAACATTCAAAACAGCTTCTGGTGCTTGTTTTTTAATTAAAGGCCAAATCGTTTCTTTTAAATACTGAACGGCATTCCAATTGGGCTCATGAAGAAAATTCCCGATAAAAATAAAGTCTTTCCGATCATCGAAAGAAGTCAGTTCCTGTATTTCGGCATCGTCAATTGGTTCCAATAAAAAAGGCAAATAATACAATAAGGCTTTGTCTATCTTAAATGCAGATTCCAAAAGTTCCATCTCAAATTCGGAAATCATCAGAGACAAATCACAACGTAAAATACTGGCAATTTCCCGTTTTGCTACCTCTTCAACAAACAAATCAGTTGTCTTAAAGAAACGGTTTTCTTTGAATGCTTTCTGACGAGCCAATCTCAGACAATGTAAATCTTCAGTATCTAACAATCGTAATGCATCAGGACAATTTTCGGCAACACGCCAACCAAATTGTTCTTCCATCATAAACCGATCAAACAAAACTACATCTGGATTCAGTTCTTTTATGCAACTATCAAAACTGGAATTATTAAGGGCAATTGATTTTTTATCAACTCCGTATTCTTGTAAATCAACCATAAAATCACTGTTTTGTGCAGGACTAGCAAACGTAATACTAAAACCTTGTGCTTTAAAAAGTGAAATCAGCTGCATCATCCTTCCTCCCGCCGCAGACGAATTGGGTTCTGGCCAAACAAAACCAATAATTAAAAGCTTTTGAACTTGATTCATATTATTATAAAATTTCAATTGCAAAATAATGCTATTTTGACTTCAATCCGGTCATTTGAACCAAAAATAGATTATAAAACACTAATTTTGTACAAATAAATTTCAGTACCATGTTAGGATTAAAATTAGCCACAGACCCGCGTTGGGTAAATATAGTCGAATCGAATATAGAAGAAATCTTGACAGATCACGCTTGGTGTGAACAAAAGGCAGCTTCAAATGCGATAAGTTTAATCGCTTACAATTCAGAATTAGAAGAATTAGTAACCGAAATGTTAATCATTGCAAAAGAAGAATTAGACCATTTGCAATTGGTCCATAATTTAATAAAAAGCAAAGGATTGACTTTAGGCAGAGAAAGGAAAGATCATTATGTAAATGAACTTTTTAAATTTATGAAAAAAGATGGCAGCCGAAAAGATGCTCTTTGTGATCGATTGCTATTTTCAGCTATGATTGAAGCAAGAAGTTGTGAACGCTTTAAAGTTTTATCAGAAAACATAAAAGATATTGAACTGGCTACTTTTTACAGAGACCTTATGATTTCTGAAGCAGGACATTATACTACTTTTTTGGGTTTCGCACGAAAATATGCTGACAATATAGATGTAGATAAACGTTGGAAGGAATGGATAGTATTTGAAACTTCTATTATTACTAATTACGGAAAACAAGAAACCATACACGGATAAAATCAGAAAGCCAATTTTAACAAAATTGGCTTTCTGATTTTTAAAAACTTATATAATTATTTTTCCTCGACAGTTACAAACTTTTAATTACAAATTCACTTCGTCTATTCAATTCATGTTGCTCTTCGGCACAAGACTCACTCGGTTCACATTTTATGATTTGAACCGTTTCTCCATACCCTTTTGCAATGATTCTTTTTTTACCAATTCCTTGGTTTATAAAATACGCTCTTGTTGATTCTGCTCTATTTGAAGAAAGATCCATGTTGTACTTGCTGTTCCCTCTATTATCGGTATGTGAACCAATTTCTACAACCATATCAGGATATTTTTTCATGAGTTCAATAACACGATTTAAAATCGGTTTTGATTCTTTACGGATGTACCACAAATCATAATCGAAATAGATCGGATCTGTTTTGATTATCAATCGGTCTTTGTCTTTTACTACATCTTTCTCCGCAGCAATAATGTTATCTAATTTTTCTTTTTTCTTAACTTGAGCAAGCTCTACTTCTTTTTTTGCTGCAATTTGCTTGTCTTTTTTTCCTTTTTCAACTAGAGCCAGCTCTTCTTTTTTCTTTTGTTCCAGCAAAGCCAATTCCTCATTTTTCTTTTGCTGAAGTGCTACTTGCTCTTCATTTTTGATTGTTGTCAGAGATCTCAAAGACATGGAGGCATCACTGCTTTTATTTCTTTCTTTTCTAAGTTTAAATGATTTTGAATCCTTTGTATAATCCTCTTTGGATGCTAAAACAGAATAACCTGTTTCGCAAGCAACGGCGAAACTAAATTTTCCGTCTTCTGAAGTTATGATTTTTTGGATTTCGACTTTATCTGAACTTTGCAAACTAACCAAAGCATTGCCTAAAGGAAGCTTTGTATCTACATCAGTTATGACTCCAGCAATAAATTGCATGCAATCTTCAATTAGTAAAGGTTTCGTTTCCTTTAGTTCATAAATATCATCATTCCCTTTTCCTCCAACTCTATTCGATGCAAAATAACCCAGTTTAGAATCCGAATCAATGTTAAAAGAAAAATCATCAAAACCAGAATTTACTGGAAATCCAACATTTAATGGTTCCGAAAAAGTATCGCTTTGTATCTCCGAAACAAAAACATCCAGTGACCCATAACCTGCATGCCCATTAGAAGAGAAATACAATTTGTTATCCTTTGAAACGAAAGGAAATTGTTCTTTTTTAGTCGTATTTATTTTATTCACTAAATTTTTTGGAGTTCCATACCCTGTACCAATTATAGAAACAGAAAAAATATCAAATGAACCTAAAGTACCCGGCATGTCAGATGCAAAATACAATGTTTTTTCATCACTGCTTAACGCAGGGTGCTCTACAGAATAATCATCACCATTGAAAGGAAGCGACACTATTTTGGTCCATTTACCATCTACAAATTCGGCTCTGAAGATTTGTAGGTTTGAAATCTTATCTTTGTTTTTGCTTCTTTTCCCTTTTTTATAATTATTTCTGGTGAAATAAACTGTTTTTCCATCCTTTGTAAATACAGCATTTGCCTCATGCATTGCCGTGTTTAATTCTTTAGAAAAAGAATTTACAATAGAATCGTTAGAATTGGTATTTTTTAAAGGAATTGTCACTAGATCAAGATAAAGTTCATTGTTCCATTTGTACATTTTGTCAAACAAACCAGCCTTTTTTTTCACTCCTGAAAAAACCAAGTTTTGTCCTTGTTTCACAGCACCAAACTCCGAATTTAGGGTGTTTAACGCTAGATTTTTTATCTCGAATCTGTTTCCTAATGCAGATACATTTTCAAGCACCTCATTCTCTTTTTCAAAATCAACTAAGGCTTGCTTATTGTTTGAACTGATGAGATAATCACGGATAACCGCATTTGATTCTTCGTAATTGCCCGTTGCCTTCAATGTTTGCGAATATCTAAAGTAATATTCTTCTTCAAGCCCTGCATTGAATCTCGTAATCAAAAAGCGATACTGCTTTTGAGCATTGGCATAATCATTCGTATAATAATAGGAATCTGCTAAGTTTTTTACTACTGCAACAGAACGATTTTCTTGAATACTATTTTCATACAAAGGAATCGCTTCGCTATAAAAAGTTCTATCAAAAAAGCGTTTGGCTCTTTGCAAATCTTGCCCTTGGGCATTTATAAGTTGTATTGAAAATACGACTATAATGAGAAATACTCTTTTCATGTTTACTTTTTTAGAAGAATCTTGGTGATTTATCATATCCTTTGCTTAATAAATCTAAATTAAATAGAACAAAAATTTCATGCGTTCCAGAATTAAACTGACCTAGATTAGAAATGGTATAATCATAAGCATAGCCCACTCTGATATTTGGAGTAACTTTTACGTTCATCAAAGCACTTACGGCATCCCCAAACCTATAGGATGCCCCGAATTCAAATTTGTCATTATACAACACATTGGCAGAAAGATCTAAAGTAACAGGCGCTCCTGCAATAAATTTCGACATAAAAGCCGGTTTTAATTTGAATGAATCACTTAAAGTAAACACATAACCTCCGGTAAAAAAGGCATGAATTTTTTCTGAACCAAAAGAATTAATTCCAGAACGCTCTTCAATGTGTTTTGAAGAAAACAAGTTGGGAGCAGATAAACCTAGATAATATTTATCCGTAAAATAGAATGCTCCAACACCAATATTTGGCATGAATTTGTTGACGTCTTCTGAAAAAGCAAGATCCGTACCGGCATCACCACTTTCAAAAACAAACCCATTAAAATTAGTTTTAAATGAAGTAAATCCAGCTTTTAATCCAAAAGAAAGATTGTGATTATTATTAAACTGAAGCAGATATGCGAAATCTGCAAAGAAATTATCCTCTTTTTTTGCCCCGTCTCCAATATCATCCGAAATCAAGGAAAATCCCACTTCAACTTTTTCGTTTACAGGCATGTGTCCGAAAAGAGTCATTGTTTTTGGAGCACCAACCGCACCAACCCATTGCGTTCTATATAATATCCCAACATCCAGCATCGATTGTGTTCCAGTTGCATAAGCAGGATTTATCACATTCATGTTATACATGTATTGTGTAAATTGTGGATCTTGCTGAGCCGAGGCATTTATTATAAAAAATAAAAAACTTACAAACAGTATTGTTTTTTTCATTTGAAATTTAGTTTAAAGTAATAAAAAACGATTATCGATTTAAATAAAGTCGACCTTGTTTAGGAGATTTGTTTCCTTTATTATAATTGATAACATAAAAATAAACCCCGTTTGGCGCAAACCCATCAATCCCAATTTTAGAATCAGAATTTCTCCCATCCCATTCTGGTTTGTTTTTATTGCCGCTGAACATTAGATTCCCATACCTGTTAAAAACTTCCAAAGAATAATTTGGGTATATAAACTCGATATCCGGAATTTTGAAAGTGTCATTTACAGCATCTCCGTTTGGCGAAAATCCGTCAGGAATAAAAAAACCAGGAGTTACATCACAATTTGAAAGAGATACAGTCACAGCCAAGGCATCCGAATAACAATTTGTACTACTTGAATAATCGAAACCATAATAAGTGAAACCATCTTTAAGCAAATCTGTCGATACTATTTGATTTCCATTTGTGGGTGCATCAAACCAGGTTAAGGTTCCGTTTGTAGTGGCATTAGCGGTCAAATTTTGCAAAGTGGGATTGTCTAATCCACAAAAATTTTGTCCGTCTTGGTTTAATGTTGGAGCTTGTACCTCGTCTATTACAACGATAGATGGTGCTCTTCCTGATTCACATCCTGTAGTCACATTTACCTCTTTAACGTAATAAGTCCTAGAAACTAAAAGGGTATTTGCGCTTAAAACAGTGGTACTTGTTGCTGAATCAAACCATTGGTATTGAGTTCCGCTTGGAGTTAAATCGGCAATTGTTTTTTTATCGTTTTTGCAAAAGTTAGGATTGTTTGTTATTGGAATACTCGGAATGCCATTCATCGCAAAACTTTCGGGATTGTTAGGTATAGATGATCTACAACCACCTGTATTATCAATAATATCTGTAATAACCAGAGAAGTGCTTCCAGTATTGACGAGTGAACCCACTGGGATGATAAAACTGGCATTGCCTGAACTAACTGGTACTATTACCGTTTGGTTCATGGCACTATTTACTCCCGTCAAATTATAATTCAAGGTAATATTAGTCAAAGCCCCTAATCCGGTGAGCGATACAGTAACGGGCTGATTTTGACAAACATCTTTTATATCTATCTTAAGGTTAGCAAGATCAGTTAATGGTTTCACTACAAATACTTGAGTCGGTGTTGCAGTATTAGTACAACCAGTAGTTAAATTTGTGATACTTGTAATTGAAATTGTCGTGTTGCCATCAATAGGGATCAAACTCGACGGCACAAGAAAAGTAGCCGTTCCCCCAGAAACCGTAAAAAATGCTTGTTGTCCAACGGCTGTGTTTTTATCTGATAAATTATAAAGAATACTATAATTCCCATCCGTTAAATTAGTGTTTCCAGAAATTCCGACCGTCGCACTGGAACCTTTACAAACAGGATTGATAGTTAGCGTAGCAGTATTGATTTTTGGAATCGGCACAATTTTGAGGACATCAGATAATGTTCCTATTATAGGGGTACAAATTCCCAAATCGCCTTTTCTTGCTATATTAGTAATTGCAATAGTATAAGAACCATCTTGAAGAAAATTACTTGATGGTATAGGCAACTGCATTTTTCCATTGATGAAAACTTCTGTTACCGTTATTGATGATGCTACACCAGAAATGGTATAAGTTACATCATATGCTCCGTCAGGTATGTTTTGAATCCCTTGAAACAAATCTGCAGTCACAGTATCCGTACGAATATTTCCGCAAAAATAATCTCTTACATCAAATGTAGCGCCCGTAAAATCGAGTTGTTTTTCTATGAATATATTTACTATTGATTTTTTTATATTACAAACTGCTTTGGTCGGAGTAACAGTATAAGTAAAACTGTGTAAACCTGGTCCCATAGTATTATAAATGTTCTGGAGATTTATTGTTGAATCTAAAGGACCTGATAATTCTGAGGTTCTATCTTCTGTCCAAATACCGCCAGGATCTGCACCAATCAATCTACTATTTAAATCTAAATTAGTATATAATGGTAAATCGGAACTACATCGTTGCAAAGGAACTGGTGTTCCAGGTTCCGCAGCGCGATAAACAGTAACAGTAACGGTTGAAGATCGTGTTGGACATATTTCTATTCCCATCCTTATTATTGCCGGCATAGTATAAGTAAAATGATGCGTGCCTAATGCGACACTTCCTGCGTCAAACATACTTGCCATTAATGCACCCGTATCATCAGTCCAAATACCATTAGAATGGGGACTAACATTCGTTCCATCAAAAACCTGAAACAAATTAAATGCAGAATCATCGCTACAAGCCGAAGAAGTAGGTGCAGGTATCCCTGCATATCCACCAATCGTTACTGTTATAGTTGCAGAATCTTTACAGCCGACATTATCTACAGTATAGGTATAGGTATAAACTCCGCTATTTTTAATATTTTGGGCGTTTAAAATTCCTGTACTTGGGTTCAACCCTCCTGAAAGAAGATTGTCTGTCCAAGTTCCACCGGTGGTATAGACACCCAAAAGACTAAAAAGATTAATGGATTGGTTACTTGAGTCAGGTAAATCATCACCGCAAACGGTTATACTATTATCATTTCCTGCACATTGTGCATTAGCATTTGCTGTAGAAAAAAAGAATATTAGCAAAATGGCAAAATGCAAAAAACTCAACTTTGATGAGGTAAGTATTTTTAAATTCATAAATATTACTTTAGTTTAACTCAAAATTAAACTAATTATTAGATTAATGATTTTTTTTAGGCAAAAAAATCTCACAGTCATATAAATATTATCTTTGAGACAAATGAAAAGGTATTTAGATTCAAGCAATACATCCCCTTTTTCGATGAATTGTAGTCTTTAATTATTATTTTTTTTAGAAAAGAAAAAAGGGTCCTTAAGGATTCATCTCAATTACATATTAATAATTCAGAAAACTTATAAACGCAAAAAATCCTCATCAAATTCATGATGAGGATTCTTC
>NZ_SMLG01000010.1 GCF_004349195.1 Flavobacterium rhamnosiphilum | reverse complement strand
ACTTTACATAGGAGTAGCTGTTGTGTGATGTTTTTATTTATTTTTTGATAGTTCCAATTTATAGTTAAAATTTGATCTATCCCGATGCGGAGCTGGGACATATACAACTTCCCCATCAATTATTTTGTCAAGCTCATGTTTAGCTAAAAAAATAGGTCTATGCTCAAAATATTCATCCATAAAAAGAACTCGGGTAGAGTCATTGTCATAATCTTTCAGAAACTGATAGTTCATAATTTGATTATCATATTTGGATAAATTTTTACAAGAAATATTCAATGGATAGTCGCCCCCAATGAAAAATTTATCATAATATAATAAGTTAAGAATTAACTCTTTATTGTTTACTTCAATTTCATTTATTAGCAAGTCAGAATCTCCTCTAAATGCTGTTTTGTCCTTTTTTCGGTAAAGTAGTTGGAAATAATAATAATCCCAAAAACTATAAGGGCTGTCTTTTACAAAATCACCATATTTATTAAATGAACCTAAAATAGATTCTTGGTCTAAAAGTAAATCGCTCATTGATTTGGTTTTGTCTAGTGATTGTGTGGAAAATGATTTTTCTGAATTACTATTTATCATTAACCCATTAAAATGAGCAAAAAACATATCAGGAACTAGATTGTCAATATATTCTAAACCATAAGGCATCACTATGGAATCAATCTTTCTTTTTACTTCATTAAATGATAAATTGTATGATTTTTTTATAGAAATTTTTACTTTATAGTTGTCCCGAACAACAACACTTCCTGTAAAAATTGTATCTGTTTTATATACAGCATAACTCACCCCAGATCTCAATTCACTACTAACAAGTTCTTTAGTTCTGGTTTCCCTGATGTTTCCTTTGCAATTAAGTTGTAAATTAATTCTTTTAGGAAAGCCGTTATTTTCTTGTATGCCTTCTGTTTCAAAATCACTATGAGTAACAAAAATGGTATTGTATTCTATTGGAATATTCTCAAAATAGTAATATTTTTTGGTACTATTGTATTTAGCAATTATGGGTTTCTTTTTATATCCCTCCAAGGTTACTTTAGCATTATTGACATTTTTTTGTTGGCAGGCATCCTTGAGATAAATTGCAATGGAATCTGATTCTTGAGAGAAGCATAGCATACTATAAAAAAAGGACAAAATAAAATAGCGTAAATTATTCATAATAAAAATTATTCTATTTTTTCATAAACATCAGCACAACCTTCATCACAAATAATTTGATATTCTGGGGTGACAGGACTTAAATACATTTTTTCAGAGTCATTTTTATCAGGATAGAAAAGATAAAAATAATCTCTCTTTGGAAACTTGATATGCAGTTGCTCTCCGTTAATTTCATATGTTCCTTTTTTACCAAACTTATCGGTTATAATATTGCCATTTTCAAAGGTGATTGTAATACCGTTTTCAATTGGGATACTAAAATTTTTGGCTCCATTATTTCCTAATCTTTCAATTTGTTTCCATTTTCCTAGTAATGAAAATTCTTTTATTTGTGCCTTACACCCAAAAATAAGAATAAAAATGATTAATAATGAGAATGCTTTTTTCATAGGTAATTTGTTATTTAAATTCTCTTTCTCTTGAGCCTGCTGCAAAATAGCACACAACGTTCCGAGGCTAGGCGAAGTGCCTGTGTTGCACCTGCGGCAGGCATTGCGCTTAGCCGCTGTTGTGTGCTGTTTTAATCTCAACCTTTTATGTGTGGAATTTTTCGGTTTTTTGTTGACTTTAATTTTTTATAACTAATTATTAACTTCTTGTAATTAGGATGTTCGATCGTGTCAATAACTAGCATTATGGTTTGTCCACAAATACCTACATTATCATGTCTATCATGTTCTTCGATTGCCTTATCAATGTATAACGTATCATTTACAACTTCGGCATTCATTAATTCCGGTGCAGGATTGTCACAGCAAGCGCCTCTGAAATTTAATATTTCACGAGCTACTTTACTTCTATCTAGTTTTATCCATCCAAATTTATCTTTGGAAGGATAATCGCCTCTAACAAATTGAATTTTTTTTGTTTGTGCTGATGCGATAACTGAGTATGTTAGGAATGTAATAATTAATATTTTTTTCATTGTTTCTTAATTCCTGGATTTCTAAAATAGCACACAACTTGTTTATATGTCTGACGATGTCCGACTTATCCACCTTAAATTGGGTTGCTATGTCTGACAACGTCATATTTTATTAAAATCAAATATATAAAAATAATAGTACAAATTGGAATTTTGGTTTGAAGTTGGATATTGATTTTTGGAATTGCCATTGCAGTTGATCTGCGTGAGGGATAGCAGTGAAAATCCTCCCGATTTTTCTTCGGGAGATTGAAACGTATAGCCCGACCCGCTTTTTCAGCGGGTCACGCCCAAATTTTGAATTTCGGGATGGAGATTGGTGTTTCGGTACCGCTAATTTTTAAATAAAAAAGGTAGTGGACTTTGTGAAAAACTTTGCGAACTTTGCGGTCAAATAAATGAATATGAAATGAGCATAACGTAAACTCGAAATAAACCCCGGTAGCGCTATGCGAAACAAAGTTCAATGACATCCAAAAATAATATCAACTGTCATTAATTACATATTCCTTTAAAAAACAAATATAAACTACGTATGAAAATAAATCCAAAAAACGGAATTGACAAGCTCATTTTCGGAATGAAACAAAATGACGTTACCGCTATTTACGGTAAACCGGACAGGAATTACAAGGATGAAGATGATAATGTGATTTTTGCCTACAACAAACTAAAAATGCGTTTGACTTTCTATGTGGAGGAAGAATTCAAATTGGGTTATATCGTGGCTTCGAGTGCGGAACTGGATTTGTTTGGGAATAAAATAATCAATAGAAAAATCAGCGAGGTCAAAAAAGATTTGGTTGTCAAAGGAATAACGAAATTCACTCAGGAAGAATTCGACACGTTCGAAAACTATTTCAACGAGGAAAACTGGATTATTTTTCAAACGGAATTTGATGAGGTGGTGAAATTTGAGATTGGTGCCATTATCAATCAAAAAGATGAATTTGACTGGAAATTTGGAAAGAAATAATAGTCTAAGAGTAGCGGTCTGTCTAATTTAGAACTTACATGAACTTATATTTCTTATGTGTTTTAAAATCTAACCATATAAGGAATATAAGTTCCTGTAAGACTGGAGCGAAATTTAAAAGGATAGCGCATAAAAAACCCGTCTCGTTTTTAGGAACGAGACGGGTTTTTTAATGTAAACGGATGTTTTTATTATTAGTTAATTTTAAGTAGTTCTACTTCGAAAATTAAGTCTGAATTTGGTGGAATCACACCACCTGCACCTTGCTCCCCATAAGCCAAATAGGATGGAATATAGAATTTATACTTAGCACCTTCTTTCATTAATTGAACACCTTCAGTCCAACCTTTTATTACTTGGTTTAAACCAAAGCTAATCGGTTCACCACGTTGTACGCTACTATCAAAAATTTTTCCGTCTAAAAGCATACCCGTGTAATGTACTTTTACATTACTTGATGCTATAGGGGATGCTCCTGTTCCTTCTTGTAATACAATATATTTTAGTCCGCTTGCAGTTGTTTTTGCATTTGAAAATTCTACTGCCACTTTTGGATAGGCTAAAAAGTTAGCTTCAGTATTTTTTTTACATTTAGCTAATTTCTGCTCAACTTCTTTCTTAGCGTCTTCGGCTTTATTGGCATAATAATCCGAGAACACTTTTGGAGCATCAAATTTTTTGGCTAAAGCTCCTTTTCTAACGATGGTAATCTTAGTAATCACATCATTTTGAGCAATAGCGTTAACTACATCTTGTCCAGTTATAACGTGACCAAAAACAGTATGACGACCATTTAAGTAATTGGTTTCTTTGTGCGTGATAAAGAACTGGCTTCCGTTAGTTCCTGGACCAGCATTAGCCATGGCTAAAACACCTGCTTTGTCCATTTTTAATTCAGGTAAACATTCATCTTTGAACACATAACCTGGACCACCAGAACCATTTCCTAAAGGATCACCTCCTTGAATCATGAAGTCACTAAGTACACGGTGAAATTTTAAACCATCAAAAAAAGGTTTTCCTTTTAGTTTTTCATCGGTTACAAAAGCATTTTTACCTTCAGCAAGTGTGATGAAGTTAGCTACGGTAACCGGAGTTTTTTTGTATTCTAAATCAAGAACAATATCTCCTTTATTTGTAGCAATTGTTGCGAAAATCCCTTCTATTACTGCTGGTTTTTTTACAGCAGGTTTTACAGCAGTTTTCACCGTTGTCACAGGTTTTTTAACCGGAACAGCTTTCTTTGTAGTTTGAGAATGCAAGTTTAACATTCCCAGAAATAATAAAAACAGAATTTTAAATTTCATTTTTTTAAGTATTTAAGGTCTAACTTTTTTAATCTGTTATTGTTGAGGCATTGTTTCCAATAATTCAATTTCAAAAATAATATTAGCGCCTGGCGGAATTACGCCTCCGGCTCCCGCTTCACCATATCCTAATCGAGATGGAATAAAAATTACAGCTTTGTCTCCAAAAGATAATTTTTCCAGTCCTTCAATGAAACCAGGAATCATACCATCTTTTTTCCCGGCTTGAAAAGGGATGGGTTGGTACCCGTTTTGAGCCGCTCTGTTTTCATCGTATTTTCCAAAAGTCTTAGAAACACTTTCGACACTGGCATCAAATAATTCCCCGTCTTCAAGAAAACCGGCGTAGTGTATGAAAACATGGGTGCCATTGGCAGGTTTTTTACCGCCAGCTTTTTTTGTGATTACATATTGCAATCCTGTAGGTGTTTTTGTTGCTTTTGCTTTTAAAGCGGTGAAATAAGCAATTTTTTGTTCCCGAACTTCCTTGTATTTCGCGTCGTAAATTTTTTTGTTTTCAGCAGCAATGGCCGCTTTTTTCTTTTGATTTTCAGATTCTATTGAAAAATAATCATTGAATGTTTTTACAGCATTAAACTTTTTGGCTGCTTCACCATTTCTTATGATGGTAACTTTATTGATGTAATCATTTTGTACAATCTTGTTTACAACATCCATTCCTTTTTCGACTACATGACCAAAAATAGTATGCTCTCTGTCTAACCAAGGCGTTGCAAGATGCGTGATGAAAAACTGGCTGCTGTTAGTTGTAGGTCCGTTGTTGGCCATAGCCAAAACGCCACCTTTATCAAATCTTAAATCTGAAAATTCGTCTTTAAATTTATAACCGGTATCTCCTGATCCTGTTCCTAAAGGATCGCCCGTTTGAATCATGAATTCTGGAAGTACTCTATGAAATTTTAATCCGTCAAAAAATGGTTTGCCTTTGAGGTTTTCATTGGTAACAAATTCATTTTTTCCTTCGGCTAAAGTTACATAGTTAGCAACAGTTATAGGTGCTTTTTCGAAATCTAATTGTACAATTATTTCTCCTTTATTGGTTTCTATTTTTGCATATAAACCATCAGGAAGATTGTTGTGCTCTTCTTTACAAGAGTAAAATGAAGCAATAACTAGGAATGCGAATAGGATCTTTTTTTTCATTTCTAAATTTAATTTTATTGAGTTATAGTGTCTTTGGGTTTTATTACGGTTTTGGTTTCTGGTTTTGCTGGTGCGGGTGTTGCTTTTAGTTGGGCTTCACTTTCTTTTTTATACACTGCTTCCGATTTAAAATCAAGTAAAGTTACAGTACATATTAAAGGCTGGTTGGTACCAATTTTTTTGTCGTCTCCATGATAACCATATCCCATATTTGATGGGAAAAGGAAACTCACTTTTTCGTTTTTTCGCATTAATTTGATACCGTCACGCAATCCCATCATGATGTTTTGCTTGTCTACATAATAGATTTGTGGTCTTAATTCCAATTCAGAATAGATAACAGCACCTTTTAAATCTTTTATTTCGTAGTCAAAAAATGCCACATCACCTTTTTTGGGAGTAAGGGAATCGATTTCATTTTTCGTCACATAAGTATACCAATATCCTTTTTGGGAAGCGATGTATTTTACATTCGGATTGCTTTTGATTAAAGCCTCAATTTGAGTTTCTTCGTTGGCAACCAGTTTTTTATTGCGTGCGATTGATTTCTTCATGAAGCTTCCGGAAGTCTGTGAAATAGGCTTTCGGGCATCCTGATGCTGTTTACAGCCTGAAACGAGTAGGGATAAAAAGAACCCAAATACGATTAACGTACTAAATTTTGACATCTATTATATTTTTAGCGTTGTTACTAAATCTTCAAATTTCCGTATCGTTTCTTCCATCGATACTTCTGATTTTCCACCGGCAGCATTGCGATGTCCGCCACCATTGAAATAATCTCTGGCAAATTGATTGACATCAAAATCACCTTGTGAACGAAATGAAATCTTGATGATTTTTTCTTCTTTATTTTCGATAAATATAGCGGTAAAAACGATTCCTTTTATACTTAATCCGTAGTTTACAATTCCTTCGGTATCGCCTTTTACATAATCAAAAGTATTCAACTCGTCTTGAGTAAGGGTAGTATAAGCGGTTTTGTGTTCCGTCAGCACTTTCATATTTTGAAGTGCTCTTCCCAATAATTGCAGTCTTCCAAAAGAGTTGTTGTCAAATAATAAGGTTGGAATCTCCGTATTTTCGACACCTAAATCAATTAATTCAGCGATAATTCGATGGGTTGTTCCTGTTGTTTTTGGAAAACGAAAAGAACCTGAATCAGTAAGGATTCCGGTGTAAATACAAGTTCCTATAGTTTTGTCGATGTCTTCTTTTTTTCCAAGAAATAAAATGAAGTTATAAATCATTTCACAAGTGGAACCAAACGAGGTGTCTGAATAGGTAAATGCGGCATAATCATCTGGTTTTTGATGATGATCAATCATGATAAATGGCGCTTTTAGCTTGGCTAAAGCATGTTCCATTTCACCTACGCGGTGCAAAGCATTAAAATCTAAAGTGAAAATAAGTTCTGCTTCTTCCAGTATTTTAGTGCAATTTTCTTTGTCTTTTTCGTATACTTTTACGGTTTCTGATCCGGGCATCCACGCCAGAAAATCAGGGAATTCATTTGGAGAAACCACCACAGGATGGTGATTGTTTTTTAACAAAAAATGATATAATCCTAAGGTAGAGCCCATGGCATCTCCGTCAGGACCTCGGTGTGGGATTATGGCAATCTTTTTTGGAGTTGATAATAACAACTGTATCGCTTGAATGTCTTGTATTTTCATAGATTGCGAAATTACATTTTTTTAATGTAAAGTTGAAATCATTTGTGTAATTAACAAACTTTTACAATGTTACAAAAGTTCCATATTTTTTCTTCTTAATTTTTGATACACCTGGTATTTTGCTCCTTTTACTATCTGGGCATTATAAATTCCCACCGACCCCGAAGAAAAATAAGCGATAAGACAAGCAATACCAATAAAAATCCCGCTTTCTATCCCGAAAAGTTCCATTCCCATAACCGTACAAGCAATAGGAGTGTGGGTTGCTCCCGAAAAAACGGCTACAAATCCCATTCCTGCTAAAAGTGCGATAGGTAAAGGAACTACAATCGATAAAGCACTTCCTAAAGTAGCACCAACGAAAAATAACGGAGTTACTTCACCTCCTTTGAATCCTGCGCCCAGCGTAAACCCTGTGAATAGTATTTTTAAAATAAAATCATACGAAGCATTTGGATTAGAAAAGGAATCAACAATCGCCGGTATTCCCAAACCAATGTATTTTGTAGTTCCAATGCAGTAAACTGCCACCGCAAGAATTATCCCTCCAATAAAAGGACGAAGCGGAGGAAAGGATATGGTTTTTGAAAATAAACGACTCCAAAAATGCGTACTCCGAGAAAATAGCATAGCGGCTAAGCCAAAAAGAATACTTACTGAAATTATCCAAAATAAGGTTGTGAAACGCATTTCGGGAAGGATTGGAATGCTATAATGAGTATGTTTTACGTGCCAGAAATCAACGGTGAAATAAGCGATGTATGCCGTTAAAAAGGACAACGGAATGCTTTTATAACTGATTTTGCTGAAATATAGAACTTCCAAAGCAAACAAAGCTCCAGTCAAAGGCGTTCCAAAAACGGAGGCAAAACCAGCGCTAATTCCTAGGATGATTAGTGTTTTTCTGTCGGTATTATCAAGCTTGAAGATTCTTGTAAACTGATCGGCGATGGCGCCACCCATTTGTACGGCTGTTCCTTCACGACCCGCTGAACCTCCAAAAAGATGTGTGATTAAGGTGCCAAAAAGTACTAATGGAGCCATTTTTAATGAAATTATTTTTTGAGGATTTTCGTATTCTTCCAGCAACAAGTTATTGCCTTTAACTACAGATTTCCCCCAATAATAGTAGACCAATCCTATCATCAAGCCGCCTATTGGCAAAAGCCAAATCATCCAGTTGTTGTGTTCACGATACTGTGTAACCCAATCCAGCGTCACTAAAAAAAATGCGGATGCTGATCCCGAAAAAATGCCTGTTAAAACGCAAATGAAAATCCATTTGAGTGTGAGAAACATTATTTTTTTAGCGTTTTCTAAATTCATTATTGGGATTGAAGGCGTGTTTTTTGCAAAAGTATTATAATCCTTCTTGAATTAACGGTTTTTCAGAAGCTATCGCTGTAAATTCGATTTCAACTAAGTATTCAGGGGCTACCAGTTGATTAATTCCGTAGAAACCAGTAGTTGGTTTTATGTCTTTAAAGAATTTGGCATGAGCTGTTGCTACTGCTTCAAATGTAGAAACGTCAGTAGTGAATATACGGGTGCGAATGACATCTTTCATGCTGACATTCAGGTCTTCCAGAACTTTTTCTACGCGTTCTAAAATGTTTAGTGTTTGGGCATGAGCATCGTCAGCTTTTACTTTTTCACCATCAACAATGGCTACCGTTCCTGATACTTCAATGATATTTCCAATGCGTACTGCACGGCAATATCCCATTTTGTCTTCCCATGGTGAGCCTGTCAATATGTTTTCTCTTTTCATTTTAATTGTATTTAGGTATTATTTTACATTGTTTAAATGCAATTTTTGGTGTGGCATAATATTTGCAATTTATAAAAAATACTGAAATGAAAAACAGTAATTTTTAATTAAAAAGTTCAATTTTTGTTGAGAAATGTTAGAATAGTATCTGTTCTAAAACGCAATAAATTTAAAAATTGAATGTTATAAATGAAAGTTAAATTATACTGCAATTAGTCATTCTATATGATTAGTTTTTTATTTTTAAAATTTTACAAGCACAGATAAACTAATTTAAAAAAGTTATGAAAAGGATTTTATTTTTAATGATTGCAATAAGTATGTCTTTAAGTGGATATGCCCAGAATGAATTTAGTTCAAAATTTAAACCAATTCCGCCTAAAAATAATGCCCCTAAAATTAAAAAAGTAACTCCGCCAAAAGCAGATTTGCCAAAAATCGCTTCGCCAAAAGTTATAAAAAAACTGGAACCATCATTACCTAATAATGTCTCTAAAATCGATTTTGTTAATCCTAAGGGGATTAATAAAAAAGAAGTGAGTCCAGAACGTGTTACTTACAGAAGAAATCAAAATTTAGGTAATTTCAAAACTACATCAATTACATCCAGAATACGATATCGAGATGCTGCATACGTTGATGGAGATAAGATTAGAGTATATTTAAACGATAAGGTGATAGATTATGAAGTCGTTATGGATGGAGAATTTAAAGGGTTCGAGATAAAATTAGAAAAAGGAATTAATAAGATTGATTTTGAGGCATTAAACGAAGGATTTGCTCCGCCTAATACAGCAGAATTTCAAGTTTATGATGATAAAGGAAGTCTTATTTCGGATAGCCAATGGAATCTTGGTATGGGCTTCAAAGCAACCATAATATTAATGAAAGAATAGAAAGGGATAATTTCAAAATTCAATTTTCCAATTCGGTAAAAACAAAGAAAATTAATTTACGCTATTTTTGTGAATTTAAGCCATTGATTTTTTTATTTTAAATTTTTAATAAATATTGATTCGTCAACGTCCAACTTAGTATGAAACAGTTTCTTTTTTTTATAATAATTATTGGTATAGCTTCAAAAAGCTTTGGTCAGGGTGATTTTAGTACAAAATTCAAAGCAATTCTACCTATAGATAGAAGTCCAAAAATTAAAAAAGTAATCCCGCCGGAGATCGATATACCGGCTATTGCAACTCCAAATGTTTTTAAAAGCTCTGAAATTAAAACGCCCAGTTCAGTATTAAAAATTGGAGAAGTAAGCACTATAAGCATGACTCCAAAAAATGATTTTATTAATCCAGGAGATGTTTATATGGATAAAATGGAAAAGGATTTAGGTAAAACATTAGTTAAAGAGGGTTTGAAAGAAGATTCTAGACTTTTAGTTAAAATTGATGTCAATTTTGGAGAGATTAGAACTAAATCAAAATACTTTATAATTAAATTTCGTGATTTTGGACAGATTGATGGAGATTTAGCGAGAGCATCACTTAATGATGCAGTTGTAGAAGATAGATTGGTAATGAAAGATAATTATCAGCAATTTAAAATATTTTTTAAAGAAGGAATAAATACATTTGTAATAGAAGCTCTTAATAAAGGTTCATTAGGAGGGAATACAGCTGAATTTCAGATTTATGATGCGGAAGGAAAGTTTATTAAATCTGATTTTTGGGAAAATTGGGATGCAGGTGTAAAAGGAAAATTTCTAATTATTAAAGAATAAAGAGTTAGATAGAATTGCACCAATTTTTAATCCTAATTTTAGTTTAAATTAATTTTTAGATTGCCTGATTCGCTTCCGAAAATGATACTGTCAGGTTTTTTTATAGGGTTATTCTGTTTGATTTTAGAGGAATACTCTAAGGTTGACAAATAAAAAGAATATTTTTCAAAAATCAATTTTTCAATTCAAAATATAAAAAGTATTTTTGCGCATGCAACACAACGTACTTATTTTAGATTTCGGATCGCAATATACACAGCTTATTGCGCGTAGAGTTCGCGAATTAAATATATTCTGCGAAATCTTCCCTTACAATCATTTTCCGAGTGATTTATCAAGTTATAAAGCCGTAATTCTTGGAGGTAGCCCTTTTTCTGTTAGAGGAGAAGATGCTCCACATCCAGATTTATCTCAAATTAGAGGAAAGCTTCCTATGCTGGCCGTTTGTTACGGTGCGCAATATTTATCCCATTTTAGTGGTGGTGAGGTAGCAGCTTCAAATACAAGAGAATATGGTAGAGCCAATTTGTCTTTTATAAAAGAGAACGAAATTTTCTTTGAAGGTGTTTCTGAGAACAGCCAAGTTTGGATGAGCCATAGTGACAGTATCAAAGTATTGCCAACCAATGGAGTAAAGCTTGCAAGTACTCACGATGTGGAATTTGCCGCTTACAAAATTGAAGGGGAAACAACTTATGCCATTCAATACCATCCTGAGGTTTTCCACTCTACTGATGGATCAAAAATGCTGGAAAACTTTTTAGTGAAAATAGCAGAAGTTCCTCAAAACTTTACACCAAATGCTTTTGTTGAGGAAATGGTGGCAGAATTAAAAGAAAAATTACAAGACGACAAAGTAGTTCTGGGTCTTTCTGGAGGGGTAGATTCTACAGTAGCGGCAGTTTTATTGCATCAAGCTATTGGGAAAAACCTATACTGTATTTTTGTAAATAATGGTTTGCTTCGTAAAAACGAATTCCAAAATGTATTGGACCAATACAAGGGAATGGGTTTAAACGTAAAAGGAGTAGATTCAGGAGATCGCTTTTTGTCGGAATTGGCAGGAGTTAGTGATCCAGAAACCAAACGTAAAATTATTGGACGTGTATTCATCGAAGTTTTCGATGATGAATCACACCTTATAGAAGATGTAAAATGGTTGGCGCAAGGAACAATCTATCCTGATGTTATTGAATCAGTTTCGGTAAAAGGACCTTCGGCGACTATTAAATCGCACCATAATGTAGGAGGTTTACCTGATTACATGAAATTAAAAATTGTGGAGCCTTTACGCATGCTTTTCAAAGATGAAGTACGTAGAGTAGGAGCTTCATTAGGAATTGATCCAGAATTATTAGGAAGACACCCTTTCCCGGGACCAGGATTGTCCATTAGAATTTTAGGAGATATTACGCCAGAGAAAGTTAGAATTTTACAAGAAGTAGATTCTGTTTTTATCGAAGGATTGAAATCTTGGGGATTGTACGATAAAGTATGGCAAGCAGGAGCAATTTTGCTTCCGGTTAACAGTGTAGGTGTAATGGGCGATGAGCGTACTTATGAAAAAGTGATTGCGCTTCGTGCAGTAGAATCTACTGATGGTATGACTGCTGATTGGGTACATTTACCGTATGATTTCTTGATGAAAATATCTAATGATATTATCAATAAAGTAAAAGGAGTAAATAGAGTGGTGTATGACATTAGTTCAAAACCGCCTGCAACTATTGAGTGGGAATAATAATTTAGATTTTAATCTAAATCTTTGAACATCATTATTTTTTAATGTTCTCTATAAAACGGTATCAAATTTTTGGAATAAAATTTGATACCGTTCCGTTATTAATGATTGAATAATTTTATAAATAAAAATGATGAAATATTTTTTTGCGATTTGTATAACGGCTTTGTTTTTTAATTACAGTGTTTTTTCACAAGAAAAAACTACTACACATAAAGTAGAGAAAGGAGAGACAATCAATCAGATTGCACAAAAGTATAAGGTTACTCCATTTGATATCTATCAATTAAATCCAGATGCACAAAGTGGTTTGAAACCCAATAGTGTTTTACTGATTCCAAAAAGCAACGGTAAACAAAAAGTTGCGGTTCAAGCTAAGGCAAATGCGAAAACTGTAACCCATGAAGTAGCGCCAAAAGAGACTTTGTATGGTATCGAAAAAAAATATGGTGTTTCTGACGAAGCATTAAAACAAGCAAATCCTTTTCTAGAAAAAGATGGATTGCAAATAGGGCAAACCCTTACTATTCCTTCTGGTATTGGACAAAAAAACACTACTCCAACACAAGCAAAAGTAGTATATCATGATGTTCTTCCAAAAGAAACCAAATATTCTATTGCCAAGAAATATGGCATTACCATTGGAGAATTGGAGAAAAAAAATCCTGAAATAGTTTCGAATTTACCTGTTGGTTATAAATTAATTATCAAAGGAAATCCCGAAACTTCGGGACCAAAAGTGGATAAAACTGCCACAGTGGTTGAATCCAAAAAAGAAATTATAAAAGCGAGTCCTGAAAAAGTTTCTACCGCAGTTAATTATTTGAATTATGTGGTGAAACCAAAAGAAACACTTTATAGTTTATCAAATATGGCAGGAATGAGTCAGGAAGAATTAATTACTCTTAATCCTGCTTTATCTCAAGGTGTTGTGGAAGGTATGATTTTGAAATTTCCGGCAACGATTAGTTTCCCGCAGGAAACCAAAAAGGAATACGCTGTAATCTCAAAGAAAAGTAACAGCAGAAAAAAATTAGTACTCCTTTTGCCTTTTAATATTTCAAAAATTGCAGGAGATACTGTCAATTCCACTGCAATGCGCTTGAAAAAAGACAAATTCTTGAACATGACTTTAGATTTTTATGCAGGAGCTTTGGTGGCAATTGATTCGGCTAAACAACTGGGACTTGCTATAGATGTGAATATATTTGATTCTCAGGAAACTAAAAACACCTCTACTATTGCTGCAATAATTAAAGAAAATAATCTGGAAAATTCCGATGCTATCATTGGGCCTTTCTATCAAAATAATGTTGAAAAAACCGCTGAATTATTAAGTACAAATCAAGTGCCTGTGATTTCACCTTTGTCAAAAGACACGGGTAATTCATTTGGCAATATGTTTCAAACGATTCCTACTACCACAGCCGTTAAAAATGCCATGTTCGATTTCATGAGAGCGAAAAATGGGAATATTGTAGCGGTAGTCGATAAGAAAAAAGAATCGGTTATACAGTTTATTAAAGAGAATCATAAAGATGTAAAATTTTCAGCGCTTAATGCAAATGGTGGTGTATCTGCTGAAAATTTAAAAAGTTTATTTGTGAAAGATAAAATAAACTATGTGGTGATGGAAACAGCAAATACGGGAATGATTAAATCAACAATAGCGACTATGTTAAGTGCTATGGCTGTTTATAAAGTGCAATTGGTTATTCTGGAACCAAATGAAACATTAGATACGGATGAAATCAGTTTTGTAAATTTAACAAAGTTGAAATTAATGTATCCTTCTGTTACTCGTGAAAATGAATCTCCTGAAGCTTTAGTTTTCGAAAAAGAATTTAAAAAGAAGAATAAAATTTACCCTAGTGCATTTGCCACACGAGGTTTTGATATTACTTTTGATACCATGATGCGATTGTCACAAGGTAAAAAATATCAAGAAACGGTTGACAATACTGCTACGGAGCAAGTAGATAATAAGTTCGAATTTTACAAAAAAGAAGACGGTGGTTACATTAATAAAGGAGTGTATATCTTATACTATGACACTGATTTAACTATAAAACAAGCAAACTAATGACATCAATAGTGACTTATTTAGGGGATTTAAGAACCTCTTCAATTCATATACAATCAGGAATTGAAATTATTTCGGATGCTCCTGTAGACAATAATGGGAAAGGTGAGGCTTTTTCTCCGACGGATACTGTTGCCAATGCTTTGGCAAGTTGTATGATGACTATTATGGGGATAAAAGCACGTGATCTGGAAATTGATTTGAAAGGGTCAACTGCTGAAGTCACTAAAATCATGAATGCTGAACCAAGACGCATCGGTGCAATAGAAATTACTTTTGAGATGTATGGAGAAGCAGATCAAAAGAATAAAACCATTCTGGAAAGAGCGGCTATGACCTGTCCTGTTTTTCTGAGTTTAAATACCGAAATCGAAAAACGTATTATTTTTAACTGGAAATAAAGTGGAATATTGAAAAAAGAGGCAAGAAGTACGATTTATTTAATAGTCTTACTTCTTGTCTCTTTTTTCTTTTTTTCTCCAAAAAAATGGATCAAAACCAAAAACAACTCATCAAACTTGCTCATACTAAAATGCCTTTTGGTAAATACGAAGGAAAGTATCTTATTGACTTGCCTGAATATTATGTGGTTTGGTATAGCAATAAAGGATTTCCGAAAGGGGAGTTAGGGCAACAACTTCAACTCATATATGAGCTAAAATTGAACGGATTAGAGGAATTGATACGAAATATTAAAAAAAGATACCCGAAACCACTTTAATTTATGAATTCAATAATGTTCTGAATTTTAAATTGGAACATTTAGTAATTCTTAAATTTCCAAATTATCTCATTTTCAAATTAGCTTTTTCTCAATTTATAATTGTATTTTTGCCAAGTTTTTTACACAACTACAACACAAACAACAACAGAATGAATCAAACGAAATATATTTTTGTCACTGGCGGTGTGACTTCTTCTCTGGGGAAAGGAATCATAGCAGCATCTTTGGCAAAATTGTTACAAGCAAGAGGATACAGAACAACAATTCAAAAATTTGATCCTTATCTTAATGTTGATCCGGGTACTTTGAACCCTTATGAGCATGGAGAATGTTATGTAACAGATGATGGTGCAGAAACGGATTTAGATTTAGGGCATTACGAGCGTTTTTTGAACGTTCCAACCTCTCAGGCAAATAATGTTACAACTGGTAGAATTTATCTTTCGGTAATAGAAAAAGAACGCAGAGGAGAATTTCTAGGGAAAACGGTTCAAGTTGTACCTCATATTACCAACGAAATTAAAGAAAGAATGCAATTGCTAGGTAATTCTGGCGATTTTGATATTGTTATTACCGAAATTGGAGGTACAGTAGGAGATATAGAATCATTACCTTATATAGAATCCGTTCGTCAATTGGTTTGGGACTTGGGCGAGAATAATGCTATCGTAATTCACCTTACTTTAGTACCTTATTTGGCTGCCGCAGGAGAATTGAAAACAAAACCGACACAACATTCCGTTAAAACATTGATGGAAAGTGGTATCAAAGCGGATATATTAGTTTGTAGAACAGAGCATGAACTTTCGGATGAGATTCGCAATAAATTGGCCTTATTCTGTAATGTAAAAAGAGAAGCTGTTATTCAATCTATTGATGCTTCGACTATTTATGAAGTGCCAAATTTAATGCTGGAAGAAGGACTTGATGTGGTAGCGTTAAAGAAATTAGATTTGCCTAAAAAAGCCGCTCCGGATTTAAAAAACTGGAATACTTTTTTACGCAGATTGAAAAATCCAAAACATACTATAAACATTGGTTTGATTGGTAAATATGTAGAAATGCAAGATTGTTACAAATCTATTTTGGAAGCATTTATTCATTCAGGTGCCGCAAATGAAACCAAAGTAAATGTGATTTCTATTCATTCAGAACACATTGACGCAACAAATATAAACGAGAAATTAGCCGGTTTAGACGGAATTCTTGTTGCTCCTGGTTTTGGAGAAAGAGGAATCGAAGGAAAAATCGAAGCAGTTCGTTATGCCCGTGAAAATAAAGTGCCGTTTTTCGGAATTTGTTTGGGTATGCAAATGGCAATTATCGAATATTCAAGAAATATTCTTGGTTATCCAGATGCTAATTCTACTGAAATGTATGAGCAAACGCCGCATCCAGTTGTCAACCTTATGGAAGAGCAAAAAACGATTACTGATAAGGGTGGAACGATGCGTCTTGGTGCATGGAAATGTGATCTTAAACAAGATTCATTGGCATACAAAATCTATGGGAAAGAGACTATTTCGGAACGTCACCGTCACCGCTATGAGTACAACAGTAATTATGTAGCGCAATTACAAAATGCGGGATTGATTGCTTCAGGAGTGAATCCAGATACAGGATTGGTTGAGATTATAGAAATAGAAGATCATCCATTTTTCATCGGGGTACAATACCATCCGGAATACAAAAGTACGGTAGCAAACCCGCATCCTATTTTTGTGAGTTTTGTGGCAGCAGCCGTTCAAGCAAAGAAAAAATAGTTTTTGTTTTTTGAAACAATTCATCAAACTTTATACTAATAGATTAAACTTTTTTAAATATAATAATGAAAGAAAAAAAATTAGACCTCAATTCGATTATTGGTTTTGCATTAATTTTTGGTATTTTGGTTTGGATTATGTATCAAAATCAGCCTGATCCAAAAGTGGTTGCTGCGGAGAAAGCCCAAAAAGAGCTCGTAATTAAGCAGACTAAAGCCAAAGAATTAGAGACGAAAACTGTTGCAAAAGCTACTATTGCAGTTGCAGCAACCGGAGATTCTACACAATTGGCCCAATTGCAAAAAACGTTAGGGAATTTTGCTTATTCTGCAACGCTTCCTTCTGCTAAAGCTGGTTTTACAACTATTGAAAACGAGTTGGTTACATTGAAAATTGCCAATAAAGGAGGGTATATTGTTGAGGCTACTTTGAAAAAATTTGAAAAATTCAAGAAAGGTTCCGGACAATTAGTTGAATTGATAAAAGACAATAATGCCAATTTAAATGTACAATTGCTTACCAGTGATAACCGTACTTTAAATTCTAAAGATTTGTATTTTGAGCCTACTTTGACAAAAGTTGGGTCAGATCAAGTGTTGTCCATGAAGTTGAAAGCGGGAGCTAACGAATTCTTGGAATACAAGTACATATTGAAACCAAACGATTACATGATTGGTTTTGACATTCGTTCCCAAGGTTTGAACAAAGTTTTAAATACAGCTAAACCGTTGGATTTAGAATGGAACTTGAAAACCTATAGAAATGAGAAAAGTGTATCTTATGAAAACCGTTATACTGAAATCTATTTCGAACACGAAGATGGAAAAATTGATTACGCAGGTTTAGGGCAAACAGAAGAATCAGATCTTGAAAAAGCAACTTTCGTAGCTTTCAAACAGCACTTTTTCTCAACGATACTTTTGACAAAAACTCCTTTCGAAACTGCTAAAGTGAAGTCTGATAATTTGGTTCTTGATGATAAAGTAGATACCACTTTTACGAAACAATTTAAAGCAAATATCCCATTAGCTTTTGATAATGGAGAATTAGATCATAAAATGAGTTGGTATTTTGGTCCAACTGATTACAAGACTTTAAGTCATTACGATAAAAATTTAGAAAAAATTATCTCATTAGGTTGGGGAATTTTCGGATGGATCAATAAATTTATCTTTATTCCATTATTCGGATTTTTAAGTTCTTACATCGCATATGGAATTGCTATTATTATTTTTACAATTTTAATAAAATTGGCAATGTCGCCTATTACGTTCAAATCGTTCTTGTCACAAGCCAAGATGAAAGTATTGCGACCTGAAATTACTGAATTGGGAGAAAAATTCAAAAAAGACCCAATGAAGAAACAACAGGAAACTATGAAATTGTATAATAAAGCGGGAGTAAATCCTATGGCAGGATGTATTCCAGCTTTGATTCAGCTTCCTTTTATGTATGCTTCGTTTCAGTTTTTCCCATCGGCTTTTGAGTTAAGACAAAAAAGTTTCCTATGGGCAGATGATTTATCGTCTTTTGATGAAATAATACGATTGCCTTTCTATATTCCTTTTTACGGAAATCACATCAGTTTGTTTCCAGTGCTGGCCTCGATTGCTATTTTCTTCTATATGAAAATGACTTCTGGGGATCAACAAATGGCGGCTCCGCAACAAGAAGGAATGCCGGATATGGCGAAGATGATGAAAATCATGATTTATGTATCGCCAATCATGATGTTGTTTTTCTTCAATAGTTATGGTGCTGGATTGAGTTTGTATAACTTTATTTCGAATCTAATTACCATTGGAATTATGATTGTCATCAAAAGATACTTTATCGATAGTGATAAGATTCATGCTCAAATTCAAGAAAACAAATTGAAAGAGCCGAAAAAACAAGGCAAATTCCAGAAAAAACTGCAAGAAGTTATGGAACAGGCTGAAGCTCAAAAAGCACAACAGAAGAAAAAATAATAAATAGAAAAATCTCGATATATTTCGGGATTTTTTTATTTACATATAATTTAAGCGATCCAAATTCGTTATTATAAAAAAGTAAGTATGAAGACATTTTGTAAAAAAGGACTATTTGTTTTGATGTTTTTGAATGTGTTTTTTCTTTATGCACAAACAGATTTCAACAAGTTAGATGAAAAAGGAAAAAAACACGGAGTATGGAAAGGGTTTTATGAGGAATCAAAAAGACCTAGATATGAAGGGACTTTTGAGCATGGAAAAGAAATTGGAATTTTTAATTTTTACGATGATACCAAAGCTAAATCTATAATTGCTACAAGGGAATTTAATGCAAAAGACAATTCGGCGTATACCATTTTCTATGATCAGAATAAAAATAAAGTGAGTGAAGGCAAAGTGGTCAATAAATTATTTGAAGGACAATGGAAGTATTACCACCAAGCTTCAAAAAATATAATGACAACAGAGAATTACGTAAATGGAAAGTTGGAAGGTTTGCGTACGGTTTTTTATCCTAGCGGTAAAATAGCCGAAGAAATCAGTTATAAAAACAACTTGAAGAATGGTTTTTATAAAAAATATACTGAAAAAGGGATTTTGTTGGAAGAATCACTTTTTAAGAATAATATTTACAGTGGTTTAGCAATTTTCAGAGACACTAATGGGAATGTAGTTTCTAAAGGACAGTTTGTAAATGGTAAAAAATCAGGAATTTGGCAGTTTTTTGAAAAAGGGAAATTGATAAAAGAAACGAATATGAGTTTTCCTGAAAATGCAACAAAATCCAAAAAGAATTAACTTTATACTTAATAAATACTGTTGTAAATCTTTTGTAACTTTGCATCCTTGTAAAATTATAATTTTTTGAAGATGAAGCGTGTTGTTGTAGGACTTTCTGGAGGTGTAGATTCAAGTGTTGCTGCTTATTTATTGCAACAACAAGGGTATGAAGTCATAGGCCTTTTTATGAAAAATTGGCATGATGATTCCGTTACTATTTCTAATGAATGTCCGTGGCTTGAAGACAGTAATGATGCTTTATTAGTTGCTGAAAAGTTAGGGATTCCTTTCCAAACAGTTGATTTAAGTGAAGAATACAAAGAGAAAATCGTGGACTATATGTTCAACGAATATGAAAAAGGACGTACTCCAAATCCCGATGTACTTTGTAACCGCGAAATAAAATTTGATGTTTTCATGAAAATTGCTTTAAGTCTTGGTGCCGATTACGTGGCTACCGGACATTACTGTCAGAAAAGTGAAATCGAAGTAAATGGTGAAACGGTTTATCAACTTAAAGCCGGCGCTGATACCAATAAAGATCAATCGTATTTTCTGTGTCAATTATCTCAAGAGCAATTGGCAAAATCATTGTTTCCTATTGGAGAATTGACAAAGCCAGAAGTTCGAGAAATAGCGGCTCAAAAGGATTTGATTACTGCCGAAAAGAAAGATTCACAGGGATTATGTTTCATCGGAAAAGTGCGTTTACCGGAGTTTTTACAACAAAAATTGCAACCCAAAGACGGAATTATAATTCAAATTGATAAAAACGATCCTGTTTACAGTTTTGAAAAAGAAGCCGAATTAACTTTGGAAGATAGTTTGCTATCTGATGCACGAAAAATTCCGTACACTCCAGATATGGGGAAAGTAGTGGGAAAACATCAAGGTGCCCATTATTTTACCATTGGACAACGAAAAGGATTAAATGTTGGCGGAACAACAGATCCATTGTTTATTATTGCCACTAATGTGGAAACCAATACTATTTATACTGGATTGACGAGTCAGCATCCCGGATTATTCAAGAGCGCCTTGTTTATAGAAAAAACCGAAGTGCATTGGATTCGTAAAGATTTGGCTTTAGCCAATGGAGAAACTATGGATGTTATGGCAAGAATTCGATACAGACAACCTTTGCAAAAAGCTACTTTGCATCAATTTGAAAGCGGAATGTACGTTGCTTTTGATGAACCGCAATCTGCAATAACAGAAGGACAATTTGCAGCCTGGTATTTAGGGGAAGAATTAGTTGGTTCGGGAGTAATTTCTTAGTTTAGTACTTTATTTATAAAAAGATCAAAAAATGATTACTTTTCTGGAATTAAGTATATCCTGAAAAGTAATGATAATGATTCAATCTTAGCAATAGTTGGAGTTTTTGTGACTTGAAAAAATAAAGTTGACTATGAAAAAAATCTACATATTTCTTTTTTTACTGATTACTTCAACTGGTTTTTCGCAAGAAGATGCTTGGGTGTATTTTAAAGACAAACCAGGCTCGCAAACGTATCTCGATAATCCGTTGACAATGCTCTCGCAAAGATCTTTGGATAGACGATTGAAACAAGGTATAACTTTGGATAGTAAAGATATTCCAATTTATCAACCTTATATAGACCAGATTATTACTTCAACCGGAATTACGGTGAAAGCCAAATCAAAATGGTTTAATTGTGTTCACGTTCGTGGTTTGCAAACCAATATTACTGCGCTAAAACTATTATCTTTTGTGGAAAAGATTGATTTTGCCAATCATTCGATTAGTACAGGAAAAATAAGTGCAACAAAAAAGGTTAAAACAAAGCTGGAAAACAAAAACGCGAAAACATCTTCTACGTTTAATTACGGAAATTCGGCCAATCAAATCCAAATGCTGAACGGACAGTTATTACACCAATCCAATTATACGGGTTCGGGAAAAATAATTGCTGTGTTAGATGCGGGTTTTCCTGGAGTCAATACCGCTCAGCCATTTCAAAAATTAAGAGACAATAATCAAATTTTGGGTGGTTATGATTATGTAAATAGAAATGCTAATTTTTACACGGGAATTTCTCATGGAACTTCCGTACTTTCTTTAATGGGGGGATTTGTAGACAATGCACTTGTTGGAACTGCACCAGATGCTTCTTATTATTTATTTATAACAGAAGATGGCTCTAAAGAAGAACCATTGGAACTATCAAATTGGGTTGAAGCTGCCGAAGAAGCAGATTATTTAGGGGTAGATATTATTAATACGTCATTGGGTTACACAGAATTTGACAATCCAAATTATAATTTCACTTACAATGACATGAACGGTTCAACGACTTTTATTTCAAAAGGATTAGACATCGCTTTCAGTCGTGGAATGGTGTGCGTAGTTTCAGCTGGAAATGAAGGAAACGAGGCTTGGCATTATATTTCTGCACCGGCAGATGCCTTAAATGCATTGGCAATTGGTGCCGTAAAAGCGGACGAGACTTATGCTACATTTAGCTCCCAAGGTCCATCTTTTGACGGGAGAGTAAAACCGGATGTTACGGCTCAAGGACAAAATCCGTATGTTTTGGACGCTACGGGAAATATTAGTAATAGTGGAAGTGGAACTTCTTATTCCGGGCCCATTATTGCAGGAATGGTAGCTTGTTTGTGGCAAGCATTACCCACAAAAACGAATCAGGAAATTAAGCAATTAATCACACGATCGGCTGATAGATTTGCGATGCCAACGGTAGAATTTGGTTATGGAATTCCCGATTTTAGTTTGGCTTTGGCCAATGGATTATCGGTAGCCGATTTTTCTAAAGATGATCTTATACTCTATCCCAATCCCGCCAGTGATTCCGTTTCGGTTTCTTTGCCTGCAAAATTTGATAGGGGAACAGTATTTATTTATTCCATTTTGGGGCAAAAAGTTTTAGAACAAAAAATCACACCGCAAACATCCATTATTTCATTGAAATCGCTCCATGAAGGAGTGTATCTTTATAAAATGGAATCAGATGGTTTTTCTAAAACGGGAAAAATAATTAAAAAATTATAGTATTAAAAATACATGAATAAAATCACAGACCTTTTTAAGATTAAATATCCAATTATTCAAGGAGGAATGATTTGGAATAGTGGTTATAAATTAGCAAGTGCAGTGAGTAATGCCGGAGGTTTAGGATTGATTGGAGCAGGTTCCATGTATCCTGAAATTTTACGCGAACACATTCAAAAATGTAAAAAGGCCACTTCAAAACCTTTTGGAGTAAACGTCCCGATGTTGTATCCCAACATCGAAGAAATCATGAAAATTATCGTTGATGAAGGTGTAAAAATCGTTTTCACATCGGCTGGGAATCCAAAAACATGGACTCCTTATTTGAAAGAAAATGGCATAACGGTTGTACATGTGGTCAGCAGTTCTGTTTTTGCATTAAAAGCACAAGACGCCGGTGTTGACGCTGTTGTTGCCGAAGGTTTTGAAGCCGGTGGGCATAATGGTAGAGAGGAAACAACTACGCTTACGCTGATTCCGATGGTGAAAGAAAAGATTTCTATCCCGTTGATTGCTGCTGGTGGTATTGCTACGGGTCGCGGTATGCTTGCAACAATGGTACTGGGAGCAGATGGAGTTCAGGTAGGAAGTAGATTTGCAGCATCATTAGAATCATCCGCACATGCTAATTTTAAGGAAACGATAGTAAATGTTAAAGAAGGCGATACACAACTGACTTTGAAAGAACTCGCTCCTGTTCGATTGATTAAAAATAAGTTTTATCAGGATGTTCAGCAATTGTATGAAAAATGCCCAACCAAAGAAGAACTTATTGGTTTGTTAGGTAGAGCAAGGGCAAAACGAGGAATGTTTGAAGGCGATTTAATCGAAGGGGAATTAGAGATTGGACAAATAGCCGGATTGATTCATGAGATAAAACCAGCCGCAACAATCATTCAGGAAATGATAACCGATTTTGAAACAGCCAGAAAAGAAATAAATAATTTTGATTTTTAATTTATAAGGAATGACAAAGACAAAAATATATATAGTATTGCTTTTTTTAGTAATGGGATTACAACATTCTTTTGGACAAAATTACAAGTTTAAAACTTCGGGTTTTAGTGTTTTAGAAAAAACAGAAAAAGGGAAATGGGGCAAATGGTCTGATTTGGATCTGGTCAATATTTTAGTCACATTGGATACCAATAAAAATAGGATAGTGGTTTATTCTCAAATCATTCAATTATTTGAAATCATAGAGTATCAACCTATCGAAGAGAATGATACTGATATTGTTTATTCGTTTACCTGTAAGGATAATGAAGGATTAGACTGTACCGTTTCTATAATCACCAGAAAAAAACAGGATAATAGAAAGCAATTGTATATCAATTATGAAGATCGGATTATCGTGTATAATATCTTCAATATGTGATGATTTGGATAAAAAATGCATTAATTTGAACAATTAAATCGTTCAAATTAATGCATTTTTTTTAATCGTGAATGGCTTTCCAATTTATATTATTATTTCTAATTTGTCAGTTCGAGCGCAGTCGAGAACCTGTATTGCATCTCGACTGCTCTCGATGAGACAAAAATATATTGGACTATATATTGATTAATGTCATTAAAGCTTTTCAATGTCTTTTATAAAATCGTCGTACTCCAAATAAAACAGTTCCAGAGCATTCATTTTTTCATTGTAAAAGTCAAATATTTCATCCCAATAGTTGCGATTACTGACACCGACTCCTAGTTTTTCAACCCAAATCCTGCTGATGGTTTTGCCACTCTCCAGTGTGTATTCTTTTTCGAAAACCAAGTCTTTGATAAAATCCTCTTCGAGAATATTTCTTAGCGCTTCCAATTTTTCAAAATAAGCAATTCTTTTTTCATCGCTTCGGTGTTCAATATCGATTAAAACTTGAGCTTTTTTATTGTCCACATAAAATTTAAAAGAAAAATCCTTGATTTTAGTATCGTATAATACCCATTTTCGGGGATATTTTTCTGCGAATGCAATCCAGAACTCTCGCTTTAATCTTTGTGTTTCTTCTTTGCTGTACATCTGTAATGACTTTTTGGTTATAGAAAACTTGTGCAATTGTATTTTCTAAACTATATTTATATGCTGTTTTATATGCAAAAATAGACTTTGATTATGGATTTTCAAGAATTTTTACGGTATGTTCCTAAATTAATTGAGGCAAGGCTTCCAGCTTTTGATGCACATGTAAAAATGGCACCTTTAGAGCGATTAGAAAGCTTAAAAAACATCAATGTTGAAGATAAAAAACCAAGAATAGCAGCTGTAATGATGCTTTTTTATCCTAAAAATGACACAACACATTTGGTATTGATTGTCCGAAATTCCTATAAAGGTGTTCATTCTGCTCAAATTGCATTTCCTGGAGGTAAATACGAATTGGATGATGAAAATTTTGCTAAAACTGCTCTTCGGGAAACGCATGAAGAGGTAGGAATTCATCCGGATAAAATTGAAATTCTTAAACCATTTACAGAATTATATATTCCGCCAAGTAACTTTATGGTGCATCCTTTTTTAGGTATCAGTAAAGAAGAATTGGTATTTATACCCCAAGCTTCTGAAGTGGCAAATATTATCGAATTGCCTTTGTCGGTTTTCTTAGACGATGCACTTGTAGTGGATACGAATTTGTCAACTTCCTATGCTGATAACATCAGTATTCCGGCTTTCAAAATTGAGGAGCATATTGTGTGGGGCGCTACAGCAATGATGTTGAGTGAGTTAAAAGAAGTCTTGAAAGAGGTTATTGGATAATAAATTTTAATTTTTAGTATTAGAAAAATGTGGATTAATTGGTTGTAGTTTTCAAATTGTTCAGTTGAATTCAGCAACCAACTTCAAATATAAATTTCGTAAGTTTGTAGTCCAAATTCACAAAAAAAAATACAAATTTTATGGGATTGTTGAAGAGAAATCCTTTCGGACACATATTATTTATAAAAAAATGGCTAATCCGAATCTTTGGAGCCATGACGCATAGACGCTACAGAGGATTTAACGAATTACAGATTGAAGGTTCAGAAATTATTAGAAATTTACCGGACAACAACGTACTTTTTATTTCCAATCATCAAACGTATTTCGCGGATGTCGTTGCTATGTTTCATGTTTTTAATGCGAGTTTGAGCGGACGTGATGATAGCATTAAAAATGTTTGCTATCTCTGGCAACCTAAAATGAATATTTATTACGTTGCTGCCAAAGAAACCATGCAGGCAGGTTTGTTACCAAGAATTTTGTCCTATGTAGGCGCAATAACTGTTGAAAGAACTTGGCGGGCCAAAGGCGTTGATGTAACCGAAAAACGAGACGTAAACCCTAATGATACTGAGAATATTAAAATTGCGCTAGCCGATGGTTGGGTAATCACTTTTCCACAAGGGACAACAAAATCTTTCAAACCGGTTCGTAAAGGAACAGCACATATTATTAAACAACACAGGCCTATCGTGGTTCCTATTGTTATAGATGGGTTTCGTCGTTCGTTTGACAAAAAAGGATTTCGCATGAAGAAAAAAGGGATTCTACAATCCTTTATTATCAAAGAACCTCTTGATATTGATTACGATAATGATACAATCGAGGAAATTGTAGAAAAAGTAGAATATGCAATCGAGCAACATCCTTCATTCCTGAAAGTTATTCCTGCTGAAGAAATTAAAGAACAGGAAGAATTGAATCGATTACGAAAATGGGAATATTAGAGTACAAAAAAGAGGCAATTGCCTCTTTTTTTTATAAATCTATCTTTTTCAATTCTTTATAATTTGCATACAATCTTCGAAGCAGTATACCATACACTACTCGGTAAAACAACCAAAAAGCACCAAAGAATACTAAAGTTGTAAGTATTAAGAATCCTATTGTTATTGCCATTGCTTTCCCATTAGTGGTAATTTGATTCTTCAAAACATTCATTTCCGGATTATATGCAAAAGTTATATAGAAGGCGATGATTGAACTCAGAACAATCATTCCGAGATTATACCAAACATAATATTGTACTGTTTTGCGAGTTTTTAAAATGTCTTTCATTAACTGTTTTGTAGAAACGGTAGCCGAAATAGTGACGTAGTTTTTATAGAAAAAATAAATAAAAACTAACATTACTCCATAACTGAAATAGTTAAAAATATCAAGATAAAGAATGATTTCTTCATGATTCATTTTCTTTAAATAATCATCACTACTAAAACAAACATTAAGGGATGTCCATAACAAAACCTCTAAAATACTAATTATAAAAATCCACTTCACAATCGAAGATGATTTTTTATGGATCATTTTATAAATCTCGATTTCCGATACCTGCTCAAAAGAATTAGTATTCTTCTGCCAGTCTTTTTTTAATAAATCCAACTCTTTCATACGCCTAATGGATTTAATATTTTTTTTAATTTCCCTTTTATTCTATTCATTTTCACCCTTGCATTTACCTCGCTAATTCCCAATGTTTCCGATATTTCCTGATAATCTTTGTCTTCCAGATACATGAATATCAATGCTTTCTCAATGTCATTCAGCTGATAAACCGCTTTATACATTAGCTTTAATTGTTCTTCCTCCTCATAATCATATTCCACATCATTCAGGAAATGTTGTCGTCCTTCAAATTCAATAGTGTTTATGGATCGTTTTGTTTTTCGGTACAAAGTAATCGCCGTATTCAGCGCGACTCGATAGGCCCAGGTAGAAAATTTACTGTCGCCCCTAAATTTTGGAAAAGCTTTCCATAACTGAATCGTAATTTCCTGAAACAAATCCTTATGTGCATCATCGCCATTAGTATACAACCTACAAATCTTGTGGATTATATTCTGATTTTCCTGCAACTGCTTTACAAAAGAATGTTCTAAATTATCACTCATATATACGTTAGTAATTCAAAAGTAGATTTTGTTACAAAGTAGCACATTTTTTTTAGTAGCACAACAGTATTCATTTCATAATTAATACTCGTCCCGCTGTACATTACAATCTTTCTAGTCCTGAACTTGTTTTCAGGATCCTGAAACAAGTTCAGGACTAGAAAGGATTTCCATTACCATCGGGGCTAATTGACACGTTTAGTTTTTTGAAGACCTTTTCCAAAAAGCAAAAATTTCGATACTATTTGATGAAATTCAACATTAAAAAACATTGTATCTTTGAGTATCAACAATTCAGAACTTTTTTAAACATGAATATCCCAAATTCAACTTTACCCAGAATAGTAATCATAGGTGGAGGTTTCGCAGGAATCGCATTAGCCAAAAAACTAAAAAACAAAAAAGTTCAGGTTGTTCTTTTAGACAAACACAATTACCATACTTTCCAACCTTTATTATATCAAGTTGCCACTGGCGGTCTTGAAGCCGGCTCTATAGCATATCCCATCCGAAAAGTAATTCAGGAATACGATGACGTTTACTTTCGACTCACCAATGTACAAGAAATCGACACTAAAAATAAAAAGATAATCGCCGAAATTGGTGAATTAAAGTATGATTATCTGGTTATTGCCACCGGTTCCAAAACCAATTATTTTGGAAACAAAGAAATCGAGCGTAACAGTATGGCCATGAAAACCATACCGCAATCACTCAACATCCGAAGTCTGATTTTAGAGAATTTTGAACAAGCAGTTTTAACAACTGATGTAGCCGAACAAAATAGTCTCATTAATTTTGTACTCGTTGGTGGCGGACCAACAGGAGTAGAACTTTCCGGTGCTTTGGCCGAAATGAAAAAAGCCATTCTGCAAAAAGATTATCCTGATCTTGATATTACCAAAATGGAAATCAATCTGATTCAAAGTGGGGATAGGATCCTGAACACGATGAGCGAAGAATCCTCTCAAGCCGCCGAAAAATTTCTAACCAGTCTGGGTGTGAAAATCTGGAAAAACGTCCGAGTGACTAATTACGATGGACGCACCATAACCACAAATTCCGATTTGACTTTTGAAACCGCCACCGTAATTTGGACAGCAGGAGTTCAAGGTGCTCTTGTTGCTGGATTGGACGGTAAATCTTTGGTTGAAAAAGTAGAACGCATTCGGGTAAATGAATACAATCAAGTGATTGGTTATGACAATATTTTTGCAGTGGGTGATATTGCCTCCATGGAATCCGAAACTTATCCGCAAGGGCATCCCATGATGGCGCAACCCGCAATGCAGCAAGGGGAATTATTGGGTGAAAACTTAGTAAAATTAATTCAAAACCAACCTATGGAAGCTTTTGAATACAATGATAAAGGTTCCATGGCAACCATAGGAAGAAATAAAGCGGTTGTCGATTTGCCTAAATACCATTTCAACGGCGTTTTTGCATGGTTTGTATGGATGTTTGTGCACTTATTTTCACTTATTGGATTCAAAAATAAAGCCGTAGTTTTTTTAAATTGGGTGTACAATTACATTCGTTTTGATCGTGAAGGGCGTTTGATTATCAGACCCTATAAAAAGAAAAGTTTCACGACATTTACAAGCGATGAAGTTTAAAAAATTATGAGTTATTAGTTTTCTGGACTAACTCATAATTCAAAACTCATAACCCTTTTTTCTTGTAATAATTCACCATTAAATTCACAAATTTACTATATCCTTCCATGCCGTCTTTTTGCTGGTTTATTTTAAGAAATCTATCGTAAAAAGCATGAAAAGCGGTTTCAAGAGGAGTTTCATATTGTTTCCAAAAACGCTCACTTTCTTTGTAGTTTTTCAAAATTCCGGGATGAATTGTTTTTAGGAGTTCTTTAAAAATTTTTTCATCTCGAACTTGCCAATTGCCTAAGCAATAACGTAAAGCCATACTATAGCCTGAATATTGAATGTATGTATTTTCATTTTTTATGGATGCTAAAAATCCAATAAAGTTGCATTCACTTTCGCTGGCAAAACCCATTTGATGTGCCATTTCATGATTGGTAGTCATGGGAAAACTGTACATTGGACCCAGATAATTAACCTGCGCTTCATTGGTAAACGGATTCAGATAACCTCCAAAACCCATGTAGGTCAAAGGCAAACTGATAAGTGATTTTTTGGTGCTTAAGTGGTTATAAGTGAAATACGAATGTTCTTCAGCTAGTTTTTTGTATCCATTCAAATTCATCTTAAAAACCTGATTTTGTGAGTAAGGAAATACTACTTTCAAACTATCATTTTTTGTAATCTGCTTTTGGATTGAATTTGTTTTAGTGATTAACTTTTTGGTGAAAACCAATAAATCAGTATCTGAATAGTCTTTTTTAATTTCCATTTTTTCAAAAAGCGGTTGGCGGTAATAATTAAACGCCCAAAGAGAATGAAACAAGAAATAGAATACCGAAACAAAACTTAAAATAGATAATATATTATTTTTCCATTTTAATTTCCAAGATTTTCGTTGGTTCCAAAACCATTTCAAAACAAAAGCAATAACGATAATATAAATTAAATCCCCCAAAGAAAATGGAATGCTGCCCAATGCTAATCTTGAAAATTTTGAAAGTATCGGATAAAAACCATTACTGTAAAATTGTTCTACTTGTAGCGGAAAATATGGCAGAATCTGCAAAATTAGTATTTGGACAAAAAGAAAGAAAGAAAGAAAATATTTTGTTCGCACAGGATGAATTTTAATACTGTAAATATAATTACAATATCAATTAGTATCAATAAAGAATTTAAACTTTGTAACTTTGGGCTTTCTAAATGTTAAACCTCAAACAAAAATAAATGAGTCAAGAAATAAGAAATCTGGAACCAAAAGCGCTTTGGAATAAGTTTGCCGATTTGAACGCTGTACCTCGTCCTTCTAAAAAAGAAGAGCGTGTGATTGAGTTTATGAAAAATTTCGGAAACAGTCTTGGATTGGAAACTTTTGAAGATGAAATTCGCAACGTAATTATCCGCAAGCCGGCTACTGCTGGAATGGAAAACCGAAAAGCAATCGTGCTTCAAGGGCATTTGGATATGGTGCATCAAAAAAATTCGGATACCGTTTTTGATTTTGATACACAAGGAATCGATATGTATGTGGATGGAGATTGGGTTCGTGCTCGAGGAACAACTCTTGGTGCTGATAACGGTCTTGGTGTTGCAGCTATCATGGCAATTTTAGAAAGTACAGATATTCCACATCCTGCTATAGAAGCTTTGTTTACGATTGACGAGGAAACGGGAATGACAGGAGCGTTGAACTTAAAAGGAGGTATTTTACAAGGTCAAATTCTTTTGAATTTAGATACGGAGGAAGATGATGAAATAGATATTGGTTGTGCTGGAGGAATTGATGTGACGGCTACTGCTGAGTATGATGAAGAGGAAACTCCGGAAGGTTCTGTAGGATATACGATTACTGTAAAAGGCTTGAAAGGCGGGCATTCAGGAATGGATATTCACAAAGGGTTGGGTAATGCCAATAAAATAATGAACCGATTATTATTTGATGGTTTTGATAATTTTGGTTTGCAAATTTCCGAAATAAAAGGAGGAAGTTTGCGTAATGCGATTCCGCGTGAAAGTCAGGCAAAAGTAATTATCGCTGAAGTGTATGATGAAGCTTTTGTTTTTGACATGCAGCAAATTGTAAACGAAATCAAAACGGAGTTAAAAACAACGGAACCTAATTTAGAAGTTGTTTTTGAAAAAATGGATGCAACTCCTGCTAAAGTAATGCCTTCAATTGCTCAATTTTACTTTGTAAGAGCAATGTATACGGCTCATAATGGAGTTTATAGAATGAGTGCTGATTTTGATAACTTGGTGGAAACATCGAACAATATCGCAAAAGTAATTGTTGGGGAAGGGCAACTTTCGGCACAATGCTTAACACGTTCTTCTGTTGAAACATCTAAATTTGATTTGGCTAATGCCTTGCGTTCCGCTTTTGAATTAATGGGTTGTGAAGTGGAATTTTCGGGTGCGTATCCGGGTTGGACACCGAATTCTAAATCAGAGATTTTGGATGTTTTAGTTCCAATTTACGAAAAACAAAATGGTGAAAAACCAAAAGTTGTAGCGTGTCATGCAGGATTAGAATGTGGAATTCTGGGAACGAATTATCCGGATATGGATATGATTTCTTTTGGACCAACGATTCACGGTGCGCATTCTCCAGATGAAAGAGCAAGTATTTCTTCTTCTCAAAAATTCTGGAAATTTGTATTGGAAATTTTAGCCAATATTCCGGTGAAATAATTTAAAATATAGAGTAACAAGAAAACCCTCGTTTAGTATAAACGAGGGTTTTCTTGTTAATTAATTGGTATGATTTTTGTGTTTTAATTGAAATTATTAATTAAAACTAAATTTTCATGAAAAAAATTATTTTATTACTAGCTTTTTTGTCGTTTTCTGTAATTGTTTTTTCTCAGGGTAAAAATGTAAAAGAAAAAAAAGAAGTAAATGTTTCTCCCCCACTATTAAAGGATGGTCATTATGTGGTGAAAATATTAAAAAAATCATTTCTAAAACCTTCAAATGATAATCCTTATGATAAAGTGTCAGTTAAAATTGTTAATGGAATTATATCAGAAGTAGGACAAGGAAAACCATATAGAGATAATAGTTATAGTAAATTTATAGGTTCTCGAATAATTTTGGATCGAAATGGGAATCTAATAGCTGCTGTTGACTATTTAGAACAAGATAATTTAAAGAAAAAGGGTGAAGATAATACGTTTGTTTTTAAATTAATGATTGTTTTAAATGATTAATTTTTTTTCAAAAAATAAACCCTCGTTTATCACTAAACGAGGGTTTGTTTTTATAAAAAAGAATTAGTCTCTTTTAGGACTATTTTTCTTGTCTCTTTTTTCTTCTTTCTTTTCTTTAGCCGTTTTTAGTGGCTCTTTCTTTTGTGTTTTCTTAGCGTCTTGACTTTTTGCCATGATATAGGTGTTTAGATTGTGTTTTTATTTTATGATTTGAGTAAATGTATATAATATTTTGGTTTGTTTTAAATATTATTTCAAAAAATCCCCATCTATGATTAATAATTCAACTCCATTAGCAGTTATAGAGCGATGGGAACTTACATCATCTGAAACCGCATAAGTCATTCCTTTAGAAAGTTGGACATGCTCTCCCGAATCTAATTCACTAATAAAATCCCCTTCAAGACAATGAACAATATGCCCTTTTTGACACCAATGATCTACCAAGTAACCTTTGGAATACGTTACTTTGCGAATTCTAAGTCCGCCTAATTGTATCGTTTGCCAATAGGCTATTCCCGTTGTACCGATATGTTCTGTTTTTTCTATTGTATCCCAATTGATAGTCTGAAAAGGTATACTAGACATAGATTTTATTTTTAGATTATTAAAACTCAAATTTAAGCGCTTTAAAATAAAAAATCCCCAATTACTTTTCTGAATCGGGGATTAAATTATTTTTTTATTTCAAAATAACTAGCTGTTTGTGTAATGAAATACTACGTTTATTTTTTCTTCAGAATCTTATATTCCTCGTAACAGCCACTAATAGCATCCATGATTTGTAAATCATTAGCTGTTTTTATAAACGATTCGGAGTAGTTACAACGTTGCAGAATTTCGGCTATTTCATTTTTGTCAACACCTAAAAGAACAGCTATAGTTTCTCTGTCAAATTTAGATTCCAAAAGATTTCGTACCGTATCATCTTTCTTCATTTCTTTCAGTTTCTTGAGCTCTTTTGGGTTGTTACCAAAGAAATTATAGAGCATGTCCGCTGGATTGAATATAGAGCCGAGAACTCTTCCAAAAGCATTTGGAGAATATTCGCCTGCCTCATATCCTTGCGTTAAACCGGAAATACTATACCTGTAGTTTTCTCTAACCGGGATGATTTTAGTGTCTACTTCAAGATATCCGGTTAAATTAAAGGGTCTGATTACCACTTCTTCAAGCGCAATGGCTTTTTCAGTAAGTTGTATTTTGGTACTTTTGTTTTTTATCCAGTCATTGGTCACTCGAACACGAAGCGATTGAAATCCTAAACTAGTAATGTGAAGTGTATCGTTCAGCTGTACGTCTATTTCGAAGTATCCTCCTGAATCGGTAGTTGCACCTCTAACTTTATTGATATTAATGATATTTACACTAGATAAGGGCTGTCTAGTAGTATTGCTGATAATGATACCATTAACTTTTTGGGAGGGTTCTTTAACTTGCGCAAAAGCAGTTACAGATAGTACTAAAAAAAAGAAAACTACAAAATATTTCATAAACTGATTTAAGACTTTAAAAGTAATAAAACAGGATTAAATATTTTGTAGTTCCAGTATATAATTATAAGAAAATTAACAATGAATGTTAATCTCTTCTTGGTCTTCTTGGTCTTGGTGCATCACCAAAGCTTTCAGAACGTCTTGGTGCTCTGTCAGATGAACCTTCAGTTCTAGGTCTGTCAGATGAAAAACCACCTTCTCTTCTTGGAGCTGATGAGCTTCTTGGTCCGAATCCACCTTCTCTTGGAGCTGAACTTCTGTCGCTTCTAAATCCACCGCCTGAACCTTCTCTTCTTGGAGCAAAGCTTCCTTCTCTTCTTGGAGCAGCACTTCTTCCACCACCAAAACTTCCACCTGAACTTCTTCCATTATGGTCACGTCTTCCGCCACCGTCATTTTTAGAAATTTCAACATTGATTCTACGTCCTTCTAATTGTACGTTGTTCAATACTTCCATTACTTTATCAGTATGTTCAGGATCTGTGTTAAAGAAAGAGAAACCTTCTTTTACATCTACTTTGAAAACGTCATCACGACCTAAGTCTAATGTTTCTTTCAAGTAATCTTTCAATGACATCCAATCAAAGTTATCTCTAGAACCTATGTTCACGAAATATCTTGTTGCACCACCATTGTTATTTTCTCTTGGAGCACCATCTCTATCATCACGATCACGTCTTTCAGAACCTGAAGCTTGATTAGAAATATCTCTAGTTTTCTTGTAGTAATTGATAAAACGATTAAATTCAACCGATACCATTTTCTTGATTAATTCTTCTTTCGTTAAATCTTCAAGAACGCTGTTAATTGCAGGAAGATAGTTGTCAATTTCGTGATCAACTTCTACATCTTTAATTTTATTAGCTAAGTGTAACAATTGGATTTCGCAGATTTCAATTCCAGAAGGAATCGTTTTTTCTTCGAATTTTTGTTTGATGATTCTTTCAATTGAAGAAATCTTACGCAATTCACTTTTAGTAACGATTACGATAGAAGTTCCTAATTTTCCAGCACGACCAGTACGACCTGAACGGTGATTGTACGTTTCGATTTCGTCAGGTAATTGATAATTCACTACGTGAGTAATGTTATCAACGTCAATTCCACGTGCAGCAACGTCAGTAGCTACAAGCATTTGAATTTGTCTTCCTCTAAAAGATTTCATTACACCATCACGTTGCGCTTGAGATAAATCTCCGTGCAATGCAGCAGCACTGTATCCGTCTTCAACCAATTTTTCAGCAACAGCTTGTGTATCTCTTTTGGTACGACAGAAAACTACTGAGAAAATGTCTGGATTAGCATCAGCTAAACGTTTCAAAGCTTCGTAACGGTCACGTGCATTTACAAGGTAAAATTCGTGAGAAACTGTAGCAGAACCTGAGTTTTTAGCACCAACTGTAATTTCAATCGGGTCTTTCATGAATTGTTTTCCAATACGTGCTACTTCAGCAGGCATTGTTGCAGAGAATAACCATGTGTTTTTTTCGTCTGGCGTAGTAGAAAGGATGTTTACGATATCTTCGTAGAAACCCATGTTCAACATTTCGTCAGCTTCGTCAAGAATACAAAAATTAATTTGAGAAATGTTTACCAATCCTCTATTAATCATGTCTTGCATTCTTCCTGGAGTTGCCACAATAATTTGTGCGCCTCTCTTTATGTCTCTCGCTTGTTCTGTAATGCTAGCTCCACCGTAAACTGCTACCACATTAATACCTTTTTCGTATTTAGAGTAGTTTTTAATTTCGTTGGTAATCTGCAAACAAAGTTCGCGTGTTGGAGATAAAATTAATGCTTGTGTGTTTCTGTTGTTGGCATCAATTTTCTGAATAACTGGAAAACCAAAAGCTGCCGTTTTCCCTGTCCCTGTCTGAGCCAACGCAACCATATCTGTGTCTTTTTCCAATAATAGGGGAATCGCTTTCTCCTGTACTTCGGTCGGATTTTCAAATCCTAGATCTAAAATCGCCTTCAGTAACGATTCACTCAATCCTAATTGTTCAAATTTATTCATATGTATTTTTAAAATAGGGTGCAAAATTACTGTTAATAATCGATATAAACTAATGCTATTTTAAGATTTAATGATTTATTATAATTTGATTATCAGAAAGTTATACTTTTTATTTGCAAATTATGGGTTTTGATTTAGGATTTTAGTGTGAAATTACGACTTGAAATCTGTTTCTTTGTTATAAAAATGTTGTATTTCAGAGCGTTTATTTATTTACTTTCAAAAAATCAATTAGTTGTTGTGTAGCTTTTCCTCTGTGGCTGATTTTGTTTTTTATGTCCAATGATAATTGGGCAAAAGTTTCTTGGTATTCTTCAGGTTTGAAAATAGGATCGTAGCCAAATCCTTGATTCCCTGTTTTTTCTAAAGTAATTTCGCCTCGGGCAATTCCTGTAAAAAGATGCTGTTTCCCGTTTAAATTCAATGCAATCACTGTTTTGAATTGTGCTTTTCTATTGCTTTTGCCGGATAAGCACTCCAATAATTTATTCATATTGTCATCAGAATTGCGTTGCTCTCCTGCATATCTTGCAGAGTAAACGCCAGGTTCGCCATTCAGGGAATCCACTTCCAGTCCAGTATCATCGGCAAAGCAATTGTAACCATATTTTTGTGTAACATAATTGGCTTTTAGAACAGCATTGCCTTCAATTGTTTCAGCGGTTTCGGGAATGTCTTCATGACAACCGATACTTTCTAAACTAAGAATTTCAATCGTGTCTGGAAGTATACTTTGTATCTCCAGTATTTTATTTTTGTTATTGGAAGCGAAAACAAGTTGCATTATTTTAGTTTTAATTTGACTCTCCAAAGATACATTTTTTTAGATATTTCATCGGGATGATGTCATTAGCAGTTCAAACTAGCTGTTAATCATAGCGATCTCTATATTGTTTGGAATTCAAAGAATGTATTCAACTGTAATTAATTAAAAATCAACACGTTAATTTAGAGTTAAAGTGCTGTTTTTTTTAAATTCAACTAACATAAGTTGTATCTTTGAGTGTGGTTTTGATTAATCACTTGAGTAAAAACCATCTGCAAAGAGAAGAGTATTCAAATTGTCATTTCATACTGAACGGTATGTTTGATAAATGGTAAATCAAAATCTACATTCGGAGGCCCTTTAAAAGGCCTCCTTTTTTGTGGCTATATGCCAGAGTAATAATTTCCTTTTTGCTTTTTTTAAAAGCAATTTTACTGCTATAAATCCACACGTTAATTATTGGTTAAAGTACTGATTCTTAGTTGTGTTTTTTGGTAAAAAATAATATCTTTGATATGTGATTCTGATTGAATACTTGAGAATATCAATCTTATAATGAGATTGATAAATCACAATAGACTATATCAGTAACGGTAAGAGTTAGTATAGGTAATTCAGAATCACATAGGAGGCCCTTTAAAAAGGCCTCCTTTTTTTATGGTTCAATTTTAAAGAATTTTAATTTTAAAAGGAATTTAAAGAATTTTTAAAATTAGAATTAGAGGGATGAATTTTATAAGTGCAAAATTACTATTTGAATGTAATTGCTACGTTATGAATCAGTGCGTTAATGATTCGTTAAATGGTTGATTTTTAATTGTTTTGGTGAGAGTAAATTGTATCTTTGAGTGTGGTTTTGATTAATTACTTGAGTATATCAGTCTTACAATAAGATATGATAATTCAATAGTCAGCTATACTAATATAATTGTATGAGTTGATAATGGTAAATCAGAACCGACAACTGGAGGACTCTAAGGGTCCTCCTTTTTTGTGTTATAGAATAAAAAAAGTATTTAGATTAGAAGCAGATAAATTAGGAGTCTTTATGGCATTGATGGAAATAGTGGTCTATTAGCTAAATCTTAATCGAACATAAACGTGTTTGATGCCTTTTTTATCTGAATCTCTTTCGTCAATTTCAAGAATATCGGTTAGGGATTTTAGCATTGGGGTTAATTTAGCAAAACCATAGTTTCTTGGGTCGAATTCAGGTTTTCTCTTTACAATTAGGTTTCCTACATCACCAAGAAATGCCCAGCCATCATCATCACAAATATCTTCTATTGTCGTTTCAATAAGTTCTATGGTATGTAAATCTATTTTACTGAGTGATTTTTCAATAGGTTTTTCAACGGGTTTTCCAATTGGTTTTTTAGTGTCTGAGGAACGTTTCGGTTGTTTTTTCTTTATGGCTCCGTCTAATACTTCGATATAGATAAAACGATCGCAGGCAACTATAAATGAGTTGGGCGTTTTTTTCTCTCCAATTCCAATGACTTTCATTCCTGATTCTCTCAGTCTGATGGCCAAACGTGTAAAATCACTGTCACTTGATACGATACAAAATCCATCCACTTTGTCTGAATATAATAAATCCATGGCATCGATTATCATAGCAGAATCTGAGGAGTTTTTACCTATTGTGTAACTGTATTGTTGAATAGGAGTAATAGCGTGTTCCAGTAAAACTGATTTCCAGCCGTTAGCATTAGGTTTAGTCCAATCAGCATAAATACGTTTGGTGGTTGGTGTTCCGAATTTGGCAATTTCTTCCATCATTCCTTTTACATTACTATAAGGAACGTTGTCAGCATCAATGAGAACGGCCAGTTTTAATTCTTTTGTGTCTTGTGACATATATTATTGTTTTAATTGGCATTAGTCTATACAATGCTTTTCAAATATACAAATATTTGTCTAAATTGTTCCGAAGCCAGTTTATCTGACCCTTATTTAGACTCACTGTTGTGGGTGCTAAGCCAAATTAGTTTGTACAACAGTTTCATTTTGCAGACTAGAGTATCTTTTTTAATCCTGTTTAATAAAGTACAAAGGTTGATTGTAGTTGGCTATTGTTACTAATGCATTATAAATATACTTGCAAACTAAAACAGCGCCTTCTTGGTTGATTAAATGTGCATTATCTTCTGGGGTATGGTATTGAGGATGTCCTCCGGTGTGAAACCCAAGAACTGAAATGTTTTTTTTGTAAAAAGAAACATGATCAGATCCTCCAACGTCGCCAGCAATCACAATAGGGTTGAGTCCGCTGCCTTCTCCTAATTTTTTCATTAATGCTACTCCGTCAGGAAAGGTTCCGGCACCTCCCATGGATAAATGTTTTTCTTTGTTCAATCGGCCTACCATATCCATGTTAATCATCAATTTGATGGCAGTATTGGCAACCGGAGGATGGTTTGCAAAATATTTTGAACCCAGTAATCCTCCTTCTTCTCCACTGAATCCTATAAAAATGATGCTTCTCAGCGGTCGCTTATTCGTTTTTGATACTTCTTTTAAAATCGACAACAAAGCCGAAACTCCCGAAGCATTGTCGTCAGCGCCATTGTGAATAGCGATAGTGTCTTTCTTTTTGCTTCCCGTTCCTTTTCCTCCCCAACCCAAATGGTCATAATGCGCACCAATAACAATGAATTCGTTTTTTAAAGTTTCATCTGAACCTTCTATATATCCGACCACATTTTGAGTGGTTACACTATCTGATTTTGCATGGTTTGTTTCCGGTTTTACAAATAATTTAAAAGATTGCATATAACTGCCACCAAATTTTTGCAGTCCATATTTTTTAAAATACTTTGCTATATATGCCGCCGCATCATTATTGCCTTTTGTTCCCGGAAAGCGACCTTGTAATTCATCGGAAGCTAAATATTTTTCATGCTTATAAAAAGTGCGGGTATTAATGGTATGTTGAGCAATCAAATTTTTGTTTAGCAATAGTGTGAAAACAAGGGCAAGAACGAATTTATAATTGTAATGAGATGGCATAATATTTAAAATTTAAAAAATGAATTGTTGTATTGATATTAAAAATACGTACCAAATATACAAAGTTTATAATTTGGAATCGCCCCGAATTTTCGGTATTAGCCCTGATGATCCGATGACTATCGGGAGGTATCCTTTTGTGCCGTAATTGCGAGGGTCGAAGCAATCTTCTTTGACGGCACAAAAGATACAGTGGAGAGCAGGACATCGAAGATTCAGCGTAGCTAAATAGCTCCTGAAAAATAAATTTACTTTCAATACCATTATAAAATTTAAATAATTATTTTTGCAACTTCTTAAAATTAAAATTATTACTTCAATATATTATGGTAAAAGATTTATTCGAAAGAATTCAAAACAATAAAGGACCGTTAGGTAAATGGGCTTCACAAGCAGAAGGATATTTTGTATTTCCAAAATTAGAAGGAGATTTAGGCCCAAGAATGAAATTTCAAGGAAAAGAGGTTTTGAATTGGAGTTTGAATGACTATTTAGGTCTTGCAAACCATCCAGAAGTGCGTAAAGCAGATGCGGATGCAGCGTTAGAATTTGGTGCAGCTGCTCCAATGGGTGCTCGTATGATGAGTGGTCATACTAAATATCACGAACAATTAGAGAATGAGCTAGCTGCTTTTGTAATGAAAGAATCGGCTTATTTATTAAATTTTGGTTACCAAGGAATGGTTTCTATAATTGATGCTTTGGTGACTAGAAATGATGTGATTGTATATGATGTTGATGGGCACGCTTGTATTATTGACGGAGTTCGTTTGCATAGTGGAAAACGTTTTACTTACAAACACAACGATATCGAAAGTATGGAGAAAAATCTGCAGCGTGCTACCAAAATAGCTACGGAAACAGGTGGAGGAATTCTTTTTATTACTGAAGGTGTTTTTGGAATGCGCGGTCAACAAGGAAAGTTGAAAGAGATTGTAGAAATGAAAAAGAAATACAATTTCCGTCTTTTGGTTGATGATGCTCACGGTTTTGGTACTCTTGGTAAAACAGGAGCTGGAGCAGGTGAGGAGCAAGGTTGCCAAGATGGAATTGATGTTTATTTTTCTACTTTTGCAAAATCGATGGCTAATATTGGTGCTTTTGTAGCGGCTGATAAAGACATTATCGATTACCTGAAATACAACTTACGTTCGCAAATGTTTGCTAAAGCATTACCGATGATTCAAACAGTTGGTTCGTTGAAACGTTTGCAATTGTTGCGTGATAACCCAGGATTGAAAGACAAACTTTGGGAGAATGTAAATGCTTTGCAAAATGGTTTGAGAAGCAAAGGATTTAATATTGGTGATACCAATACTTGCGTTACACCAGTTTATTTGGAAGGAAGCGTACCAGAAGCGATGGTAATGGTAAATGACTTAAGAGAGAATTATGGTATTTTCTTGTCAATCGTAATTTATCCAGTTATTCCAAAAGGAATGATTTTATTGCGTGTTATTCCTACTGCTCCTCATACATTGGATGATATTGACGAAACACTAACGGCTTTTGAAGCTATTCGTGAGAAATTAGTAAACGGAACTTACAAAGAAATTGCAGCTAAAACTACAGTAGATTTAGATGCTTAGTTTCTAAAATTATTGCAATTTTAAGTTTATAAAAATCCATCAGCTTTTGTTGATGGATTTTTTTTGAAATGTATCTAGCCAATAAAGAGTATATTTATGGAACTTAAAATTTAAAGTTTATGAAAAAAGTAATTTTATTGAGTGTCGTTTTTATGAGTGTTTTAGCTTCTTGTAAAAAAGAAAAAGAAATGGAAGAAGTCCCAGTTCCATCAGAAGAAATTGTTGTAGAAGAACCTGTTTCGGAAGAATGTTATAGTGCGATTATTAAAAAAGATACTATTTCTATGTCTTTGAATATAAAAGGGAATCAAATAGCATCAGGAAAATTGAGTTATAATTTTTTTGAAAAAGATAAAAACGAAGGAACTTTAGTTGGGGAAATAAAAGGCGATACGCTTTTTGCAGAGTATACTTTTATGTCCGAAGGAGTTTTGTCAATTCGTCAAGTTTCCTTTTTGAAAAAAGGAAATACGTATGTTGAAGGTTATGGCGATGTTATAGATGACAACAAAGGAAAAGTCACTTTTAAAGATACGAAACAGCTAAAATTTGAAGGAAATATCGTTTTGTCAAAAGTAGATTGCAAAATGTAATTTTCGTGATAAAACAAGATTATTTAAAACAAAAAATCCATTCGCCGCAACGAATGGATTTTTTGTTTTAAATAGTACAATCTAAATTGCTATAAATTCTTTAGAAAAGTACATCTTCTTTTGTGAACAACAGGATTAAAATGTTTCCATAAGTTATGAATGGCAAGGTTGTCCGCTAATTCAGGAGTTCTGAAACAGTTGATAACTCCTTTTTCTTTGAAAGTATGGTAATATTCATTGAAAATTATCGCTGTAACCGCTTTGTTTTGATAATCTGGATGAACGCCTATCAAATAGAAAATCATATCCTTACTCTGGTTTTTTGCTTTTAGCAAATGAAGGAATCCAAATGGGAATAATTTTCCTTTTGATTTTTGTAACGCTTCAGAAAAAGAAGGCATTACAATGCTAAAAGCAACAATGTTATGGTCTTTATCTTCCACAAATTTGATGAATTCAGGATTGATAAAACTGATGTATTTTTTCTTGAAATATTCTTTTTGAATGTCTGAAATAGCTACAAAAGACGACAAAGAAGCATAAGATTCATTGAACAAATCAAACATTTTATCTACATGTGGCATCACTTCTTTAGTAGTTTTGAAATTGAGCGGACTTAATTGGTATCTTCTTTTTACCAAATCATTTGCCTTTTCAAAAAATTCTGGTTTTACGTTTTCGAAAGGAAATTTACTTTCTAAGTATTCTTTTTCTACGCGATAGCCCAATTGCTCAAAATGACTGGCATAATACGGATGATTGTACCACGTAATCATAGTTCCAATCTCGTCAAAACCTTCCGTTAAGACGCCGACTTTATCTAAATTGGAAAATCCCATTGGACCTTCAGCATGGTCTAAATTATTTTTCCGACCTAATTCATATACTTTTTCCAAAAGTGCTTTTGTCACTTCGATATCATCAATCACATCAAACCAACCAAAACGAACTTTCTTTTTTTGTTGGCCATTTACCTCACTCCAATTAATGATTGCCGCAATTCTACCTACAATTTCATTGTTTTTGTAGGCAATATAAAAATACGCTTCGGCATTTTCAAAAGCTGGATTTTTTGTTTTGTCAAAAGTTTCCAGTTCATCAGCAATGATTGGCGGAACCCAATATTTATTGTTCTTGTATAAGGAAAAAGGGAATGTGATATAATCAGTTAATTCACTTTTTGTTTTAGCTTCTTTTATTGTAATCATTATGTTTTTTGAAATTCTATAAATTATCCTTTTTTTGTCTTTTTTGCTCTTCTCAATGCTTTTTTATCAGAATGATTATTGTCAATGTTTATTCTGACTTCTTGATAATTGGCATCATAACGCCAAGAAAAACCAATACCTCCATAAAGTACAGAAGGAGTATCTTTAAGACTTGTACTTATCGATGCATCAATTTGCATGTCTTTATTCAATAAATAAGCCGCGCCACCACGAACAATGGCATCGCTGTAAAAATCGCTTTTAAATCCCTGATTTTCTACAAAACCAGACCATTTATCATTAAATCCTCTTGTTAAAGTCAACACATAACCATAACTTGGATAATCAGTTGTCACATAATCGGCTATTATATTGGTTACAAAAACCCATTTTCCGTCGCCTAAGTGATTTTGGGTAATCAACATAATTTTTGGTGATATACTGGATTCTGGAGAAAAAGAATAGGGATTGTCTGCCATCGTAAAATTAGCTCCCGCAAATACTGAAACGGCCGGAATTAATTGGCGCCAATTAAATGCTCGATTGGCTTTCCAACTGTATATGTTTACCTTTTTTTCGTAATTTTTGAAAGGATCGTAAATCAAATATTTGGCTCCTAAAACAGTTTGTTTGAAATCTGCTTGATTTGAACTGTTAAATAAGGTGGTGTATTTTTCATTTTGGTATTGTATATCAGCTATCAATTCCAGTTTTTCCATGAATAAACCCCATCGTAATGTGGCATCAATCCCAAAACCATTGGCATCATAATTCAATAAACGATGGTTTTGTTTTATTCCATAAATACCTGTTTCTATTTGAATTACGGATTTTCCAACTGCATAAGCCGACATGGTTTCACCTGGTCTGTTAGAATTTATTTGATCGGTATGTTGGCCATAATGAATACTTGGAATCATTGAAATAGCTACGATAAGTAAGATTTTGATTTTGGACATCTTATTTTTTTTGGGTTAAAAAGTAATAACGCTTTTCAAATGTACTATATTTTATTATTTATTTAAGAGAGATATTTTAATTTTGAACGGTTGATTTATTAATTTTGGAAAAAATTACACTTATATGCAAACAGCCTCTTTCATTGGTTTTATAAAAGCGCTTTTTTATATGATCGCTTTCTATTATATTTTTAAATTTTTAGCAAAACTATTTTTGCCTTTATTGCTTAAAAAAGTAGTGGAGAAAGCAGGAGAAAATATGCAGAAGCAACAACAGTATGCACAAGATAATACTTGGAAAAAAACACAAAGTAAAGACGAAGTAATATACAATACGGCGAATGCAAAAAATCCACGCGAAACCAAAAAAGTGGGAGATTATGTTGATTACGAAGAAATAGATTAAATTTGTCGTTATTAGCACCGTTTTTACTCTAATCCAAACCATTTTACATTGAAAATAATAAATAAGTTCTATCCGCACGCCCTAGCCATACTTGGTTTTGTTGTAATTTCTCTCCTATATTTTTATCCTGTATTGCAAGGAAAACAAATTTTCCAGTCTGATATCGTGCAGTATACAGGAATGGCCAAAGAACAAAATGACTTTAGAGCCACGGATGATGTTGAACCGTATTGGACTAATTCAGCATTTGGTGGAATGCCAACCTATCAATTGGGAGCAAAATATCCGCACGATTATATTGGAGCGATAGACGATGCATTGCGATTTTTACCTCGCCCTGCGGATTATTTATTTTTATATTTTCTTGGGTTTTATGGCTTGATGCTAGTGTTAAAAGTAGATCCTTTGAAAGCCTTTTTTGGAGCATTAGCCTTTGGATTATCTACGTATTTGATTATTATTCTTGGAGTTGGTCATAATGCCAAAGCACATGCTATTGCCTATATGCCACTGGTTATTGCTGGATTTATTTTGGTATTTCAAAAAAAATATATTCTGGGAGGTTTGATTACGCTTTTTGCGACAGCATTAGAAATCAATGCGAATCACTTCCAAATGACCTATTACTTATTGATTTTCCTATTGATACTTTCTGCTTATTTTTTATATCAGCAAGTAAAAGAGAAAGAATATAAATCACTGTTGTATTCTTTTGGGATATTAGCAGCGGCAGGGATTTTAGCTATTGGTGCCAATGCTACGAATCTATTAGCAACTTCTGAGTATGCTGATTTTAGTATTCGTGGTAAAAGCGAACTGACATTCAATCCAAACGGTTCAAAAAATGAGACTACATCTTCAATGTCTAAGGACTATATCACGGAGTACAGTTATGGGGTAATGGAAAGTTTTAATCTTATTGCACCCCGACTTTTTGGTGGTTCAAATAATGAGGTCGTTGGAAAAGACAGTAATATGTATGAATTCATGATAGGTCAGGGAGTTCCAGAGGATCAGGCAACTGATTTTGTTTCGGGAATGCCAACGTATTGGGGAGATCAACCTATTGTGGCAGCTCCTGCATATATTGGTATTGTAGTATTCTTTTTGGCTATTTTGGCTTTATTTATCGATAAAAGAAAGATTAAATATGTATTTCTCTCCGGTTCAATAGTTGCGTTAGTTCTTTCATGGGGTAAAAATTTCCCTGTTTTGACGGACTTTTTTATTGATTATGTTCCAATGTATGATAAATTCAGAGCGGTATCCTCTATTCAAGTTGTTTTGGAATTGTGTTTTCCAGTTTTGGCTATTATGGGATTACAGTCTTTCTTCAAATTAGACAAAAAACGGCAATGGAAAGCATTGTATGAAACGACAATTTTAGGTTTAGGAATTATTTTGATTTTATTTTTAAGCAAAAGCATGTTCAGCTTTTCAGGAGGAAACGATGCTTATTTTCAAGAAAGTTATGGTCCTGAATTTGTAAGCGCCCTTAAGCTGGATCGAATGAGCTTATATAGTGCTGATTTATTGCGTTCAGGATTTTTTATAGTGTTAACAGCTGGCGTTTTATGGTTGTTCATTAAAGATAGATTTGCTCAAAATACTGCCATTATAATAGTAGGTTTATTGATGGTTTCCGATTTGTTTTTTGTGGATAAAAAATATGTTTCCGGGAAAGATTTTGTAAGCGGAAGCCAAGTTGAAGTGCCTTTTCAAGAGTCACCTTCTGATGCAGAGATTCTAAAAGACACGGCTAATTACCGCGTTTTTGAAGTGGGAGATTTAATGGGTGCAAGAGCTTCTTATTTCCATAAATCTATTGGTGGTTACAGCGCCGTAAGACCTAGAAGAATGCAGCAGTTAATTGATTATCAAATTTCAAAAAATAACATTGAGGTCCTTAATATGCTTAATGTAAAGTATGTTATCCAAAAAGACAAAGAAGGAAAAGAATTCCCAGTATCAAATCCGGATGTTAATGGAAATGCATGGTTTGTGAGCCAAGTGAAATTAGTGAATTCTGCTGATGAAGAGATGAAAGCGTTGGATAGTTTGGATTCTAAAAATGTGGCGGTTGTAAATAGTAAAGATTTTGAAATTAAAAATACGGCTTTCGCCAAAGACAGTTCAGCGACTATAACTTTAGAAAAATGTAAACCTAATTACTTGAAATATGTGTCTAATAATTCAAATGAAGGTTTAGCTGTTTTCTCCGAAATGTATTATGGAAAAGGTTGGAATGCCTATATTGATGGAAAAAGTGTGGCTCATATTAGAGTTGATTACGTTTTAAGAGCTTTAAATATTCCAGCGGGAAAACACACGATTGAATTCAAGTTTGAGCCTCAAGTGATAAAAACCGGAAGCACAATTACGTTGATAAGTTCAATAGGAATGCTGTTACTTTTAGCAGGTGGAATTTATTTCGAAAGAAAAAAAACGTGTAATTAGGTAGAGACGCACTGTAGAGAGGCACTGCAGTGCCTCTCTACTACCATAAAAAAATTAAATTGAAACCAGAACCCAAGAAAATTTTAATCATTACCTATTATTGGCCACCGGCTGGCGGACCTGGAGTACAACGTTGGCTCAAGTTTGTTAAGTACTTGCCAGATTTTGGGATTCAACCGATTGTATATATTCCGGAAAATCCAACGTATCCTATTGTTGATGAAAACTTGGTTAAAGAAGTTTCGGATAAAGCGATTATTCTGAAACACAAAATCTTTGAACCGTATCAATTGGCTTCTTTTCTTTCGAAAAACAAAACCAAAAAAATCAGTTCGGGAATTATTCCAAATCAGAAAAAGCAATCTTTTCTGGACAAAACCTTTCTTTGGATTCGTGGAAATCTTTTTATTCCGGATGCACGTGTTTTTTGGGTAAAACCGTCGGTTGCTTATCTGGAGAAATACATTGTTGAAAATAATATTGACACCATTGTTACTTCGGGACCACCACACAGTTTGCATCTTATTGGATTAGAATTAAAACAAAAATTAGATCTAAAATGGTTTGCCGATTTTCGGGATCCATGGACCACTATTGGCTATCACAAATCCTTGCGATTGTCCAGTTTTGCTGCCAAAAAACACAAAACATTAGAGCATCAGGTTTTGAATACAGCCGATACAATTATAGTAACTAGTAAGACTACTAAAACGGAATTTCAAGCGATTACAAATAAACCAATTGCGGTAATAACCAACGGTTATGATACGGAAGAAGTTGGGAAACAAATTTTGGATTCAAAGTTTAGCTTAGCACATATTGGTTCCTTTCTTTCCGAGAGAAATCCTTTGATTTTATGGGAGAGTTTGGTTGAATTGATTAATGAAATTCCAAATTTCAAATCGCATTTGGAAATAAAACTAATTGGAGCTGTGAGTCAGGAAGTTTTGGAAACGATTACTCAATTCGGGCTAAATTCCTATTTGAATAATTTGGGTTATGTTTCGCATTCAGAAGCGATTGCACACCAACGAAAATCACAGGTTTTGTTGCTTATAGAAATTGATTCCGAGGACACAAAAAGCATTATTCCTGGGAAATTATTTGAATATTTGGTTTCTAACAGACCTATTATTGCGATTGGCCCTAACGGTTCTGATTTTGCCGAAATCATAACGGAAACCAATACAGGTGTATTTTTTGATTATTCGGAGAAAATGAAACTTAAAAGTGTAATTTTGGACTTTTATAATCAGTTTTTGGAGGGAAAATTACAAGCAAACGGAGTTGGATTACAACGCTATTCCAGAAAAAATCTTACCAAAGCATTGGTTGAATTACTTAATAAATCGTAAATTAAAAGTGAGATTGCTTCGTGCCTCGCAATGACAAAAAAATGGGAATAGTATTAAATCAATCTTTAAAGAATACAATAATCACTTATTTAGGTTTTGGAATTGGTGCAATAAATACCCTTTATTTGTATCCTATTTTTTTGGGAGCTACTTATTATGCCTTAACTAATTATATCCTTTCTGTCGCTAATGTGATCATGCCATTATTTGCAATAGGAATGCAAAATACGTTAGTGAAATTTTATTCGCAATACGAAACAGATGAAGAGCGATCCCGATTTTTATCTTTTACAGTATTGTTCCCCTTGCTTTTGTCTATTCCTCTAATTCTGATTGGATATATTTTCTTTGATGATATTTTATTTTTTGTGTCAAAGAAAAACCCGGTAGTCAAGGATTTTATTTGGCTTATTCCATTTATCGGATTATGTATGGCTTATTTCGAAATTTTTTATGCTTGGGCCAGAGTCCACATGCATTCGGTTTTTGGGAATTTTGTTAAAGAAGTAGGACTAAGATTGTTTTCTTTATTTGCGTTGATTGGTGTCTATTATAAATGGATATCGGTTGTGGATTTTGTTTATATTACTGCCGGAATTTATTTTTTAGCACTAATTATTACAATGGGTTATGCCTTTTACATTAAAAGACCAAGTTTTCAATTTGCCATACCTCATAACGTGAAAAATTTAATGGAGTATACTTTTTATATTATTTTATCAGGAAGTGTGGCTAATTTGCTACTGGATGGTGATAAAATTATGCTCAACCAGTATATGGTAATTGAAAATATTGCCTACTATTCAATTGCCACATTTATCGCTCTGGTCATATCAGTTCCAAGCCGGGCGATGCATCAAATTGTGTATCCAATTACGGCAAGGTTAATGCATGAAAATAAATATGATGAGTTAAATGATTTGTACAAAAAAACATCCATCAATTTACAAGTAGTCGGCGGTTTTGTTATGTTGGGGATTTTTGTTAATATCAATCAGTTGTATGAAATAGTTCCAGAAGTATATAGAGGGGGTATTCCAGTTGTTTTTATGATTGGAATTTCTAAATATTTTGATTTGATTTTAGGGAACAATAATGCCATTATTTTCAATACAAAATATTATCGAACGGTTTTGTTTTTGGGTGTTGGATTAGTCGCCTTAACCATCGGATTGAATATGATTTTTATTCCTTTATATGGTATTATGGGTTCCGCTTTTGCTACCTTATTGTCGATTACATTATACAGTTTAGCTAAACTGCTTTTTGTGGTCAAACGTTTGCATTTATATCCTTTCACAAATCAAACGGTATATTCTCTTGGGATTACATTTGTATTATTTCTATTGTTTTATTTCTGGGAATTTCCTTTTGATCCCATATTAAGCATAGGATTAAAATCGGTCTTGATTACCGTTTTATATGTTTATATTAATTATAAATTTGTAATTTCCACTGAAATTAATCAAGCTTTAGATGTAGTTTTGAAAAAGTTGAGAATTAAGTTGTAATTTTTTTTTAGTTCAAAATAATAACTAATCTTAATTTCTAAAAATAATCTTCCTAACAAAATTTCATCAGAGATTTGGGTTTTCTCCTTTGAGAAAATAATGGTAGGAGTCTTTATTCTATAAATGATTAAAGAGTTTTATATGTGAATATTATAACTTTAAACAATTATTGTGTAACTTTTAAAGTATCTAAAAAAATATATTTGTAGATAACTTTAACAGTGAAAATCATAGTCGTTTAATTGTTTTTGGATAGATCAAAAATCACTAAAAGTGGGTATTGTACAAATAAGCGACTATGCTTACTTTTGCAGTTGTTATCTTTATATAAGACAATAATAAATAGCTAAAATAATTTACCCCAATGATTATGAAAAGCAAAACCTGCACAATTGATGAGGATATGATTAAATTTTCATCTATTCTAGATGATAAAACCAGTAATGGATTTATAGTTTTAGAACGAAACGATAAGTTGCCTTATGCTGTTTTATTGAAAAAAAGACAAAAGGTCGACCATGTTTTTAATTTTTGTATCTTTTGTGTTACTCTTGGACTTTGGTCTATAGCTTGGATTTACATTACACAGGTTTCCTCTAAAGCTAAAAAAATACTAATAGCAATTGATGAAGACGGAAATGCTTTTGAAGAAAATTGTTATATGGGGTAATCTTTTATAATTTATCTTTCAAATATTTTCCAGTAACAGATCCCTTTATTTTTGCAACTTGTTCCGGAGTTCCAACTGCTAATAATTTTCCTCCATTTTCTCCTCCTTCAGGACCTAAATCAATAATCCAGTCGGCACATTTGATAAGATCAAGATTGTGTTCAATTACTAATATTGAATGGCCTTTGTCTATCAATGCATCAAAAGAAGCCAATAGTTTCTTGATGTCATGAAAATGCAATCCGGTTGTAGGTTCGTCAAAAACAAATAGAGCTTTGTCTTTTGTAGCTCCTTTTACTAAAAAGGAAGCGAGTTTTATACGTTGCGCTTCTCCGCCGGAAAGTGTAGAAGATGATTGTCCCAATTGTACATAACCCAATCCCACATCCTGTAAAGGTTGTAATTTTTGAGTGATTTTAGTTTGTTTATTGGCTATAAAAAAGGCAATCGCATCGTCTATAGTCATGGTGAGAATATCGTGAATGTTTTTACCCTCAAAAGCGACTTCCAAAACTTCTTTCTTAAATCGTTTCCCGTTACAGGTTTCACATGGTAATTGTACATCCGCCATGAAAACCATTTCTACGTTTATAGAACCTTCTCCTTTACAGGTTTCACATCTTCCACCATCAACATTAAAAGAGAAATGTTTGGCCTGATAGCCTCTTATTTTTGATAGTTTTTCTTTGGCATACAATTCCCGAATGTCATCATACGCTTTAATATAGGTCACAGGATTAGAACGGGAACTTCTTCCTATTGGGTTTTGATCTACATATTCAATATGTTTAATTTGCGAAAAAGAACCGGATATTTCGCTGAATTGCCCCGCTTTTTCACCAACATTCTCGAGCTTTTTTTGCATCGCCGGAAAAAGGATTTTCTTTACCAATGTACTTTTTCCACTTCCTGAAACTCCGGTGATAACGGTCAATACATCCAGCGGAAAAGTTACATCTATATTTTGTAGATTGTTTTCTCGTGCTCCTTTTATTTCTATAAAATTCTTAAAAAGCCTGCGTTTTTTGGGAACGGTAATTTCTAAGTCTCCATTCAGATATTTCGCTGTAAGTGAAGTCGATTTTAATATTTCATCATAGGTTCCTTGCGCGACCAAATTACCTCCAAAAGTACCTGCTTCCGGACCAATATCAATAATCATATCAGCAGCTTTCATGATATCTTCGTCATGTTCTACCACAATAACCGTGTTTCCTAAATCTCTTAACGAGAGCAATACTTTTATCAGGCGTTCCGTGTCTTTTGGATGTAAACCAATGCTGGGTTCATCCAGAATATACATGGAGCCAACTAAACTGCTTCCTAATGAGGTCGCTAAGTTGATGCGTTGCGATTCTCCTCCGGAAAGCGTTGCTGAATTTCTGTTTAATGTGAGATAATCCAGTCCTACTTCGGTTAAAAAAGATAAGCGATTGTTGATTTCCACCAATAATCGTTTTGCTATTTGTTTTTCATACACATCTAAATCAATGTTTTCGAAAAAAGTAACCAAATGTTTAATAGGCAAATCAACTAAATCAGAAACTGTTTTTGAGTTAATTTTCACATACGAAGCTTCAATTCTCAAGCGTTTTCCTTTGCAGGAATGACATTTGGTTTTTCCTCTGTAACGCGAAAGCATAACTCTATTTTGAATTTTATAATTCTTTTCTTCCAGTTCTTTGAAGAAATCATTTAAACCTTGAAAATAGTTATTTCCATTCCAAATCAATTCCTTTTGATCTTCAGATAATTGATAATAAGGTTTGTGAATTGGGAAATCAAATTTGTAAGCGTTATTTACTAATTCATCCCTAAACCAACTCATACTTTCACCACGCCAAGGAAAAATAGCATTTTCAAAAATGGATAAAGTTGTATTTGGCACCACTAATTCGGCATCAATTCCTATAATATTTCCATAGCCTTCACAAACGGGGCACGCTCCATACGGATTATTGAAGCTGAATAAATGAACGTTGGGTTCCAAAAATATGATTCCATCCAATTCGAAATTATTGGAATACAAAAACTTTTTATCGGAGTTTAATTCCTGTAAATGGCAAATTCCTTTTCCTTCAAAGAAAGCAGTTTGTACCGCATCAGCCAATCGATTGTAGAATTCTTCTTCGTCTTTGACCACAATCCTATCAATAATGAGCTTTATGTCTTTATTGTCTAAAGAATGTTGGTCTATTTCGTCTAACCGAACCATTTCATTATTCATCAGAATCCTTGCAAAACCTTGTTGTAGAAGTACTTTTAGTTTGTCTTCCAGTTTTCGTCCTTCTTCTAAATGAATAGGGGCAAGAAGCAACCATTTGCTGTCAAGTTCAAAGCTTTTTACATCAGTAACCACATCAGTAACCGTATTTTTTTTGACTTCACGATCGGAAACTGGAGAATAAGTTCGTCCTATTCGAGCAAAAAGCAATTTTATATAATCGTATATTTCGGTTGAAGTTCCTACTGTTGAACGTGCGTTTGTCGTATTCACCTTTTGTTCGATCGCGATCGCAGGAGCAATTCCTTTGATATATTCCACTTTTGGTTTGTCCAATCTTCCAAGAAATTGTCTTGCATAGGAAGATAGGCTTTCTACATAACGGCGTTGACCTTCGGCATATAAAGTATCGAAAGCCAAACTTGATTTTCCGGAACCCGAAAGTCCTGTGATAACCACTAGTTTATTTCGAGGAATCGCAACATCTACATTTTTCAGATTATGTACTTGCGCTCCTTTTATGATGATATTTTTCTTGGGATCTAATTTCGAAAGGTCAACTTGCATAAAAATGATAATTTTTACAAAAGTAATCAATTTTCAACTGACTAAAAGGATTGAATAAGTCACAAATAATCATAAAAAAAGGATTGTAGCTTTTATCTCTTCAGGTGGTATTATTCGCTGATGTATTGAAGAATATCAGCAGATTAGGGAACTGAATAAGGTTTGTCAAAGTTCGCTGTTAGTCAAGTATTGTTTTGTTTTTTTAGTTTCAGAATTCATTTCGAAAAAAAACACACTTCTATTTATTTATCAGTACACTATTTGTAAGATAAATGTAAAAAAAGGAGAAAAATTTTAACAAATTTGGAGCTAGTTATGTTAATTTTTATTAATTTTACTTGCATGTTAAAACAATAATTAGTTAAATTTGAAAACTTAACAAACCTAAACAAACACTAGCCTATAATAGAAAACTACTTTTTAGAGACATCTCTTATTTTATTTTAAAACTAAAAAGTATTATTATGGTTAATATACAACTCCCTGACGCGTCATTGGTAAAGGATTATGTCGCAGGTAACGAGGATGCCTTAGCTAAATTAATAAAAAGGCACGAATCAAAAATTTATGGTTTTATTTATTCAAAAATCCCGGATAAAGATATTACCAACGATATTTTTCAAGATACTTTTATCAAAGTAATTAAAACTTTGAAATCAAATTCATACAATGAGGAAGGTAAATTCTTACCTTGGGTTATGCGTATATCCCATAATCTGGTTGTAGATCATTACAGGAAAACAAAAAAAATGCCCATGTTCAGGGAAACAGAAGAGTTCTCTATTTTCTCTATAATGTCTGATGGGGCCCAGACTATAGAAAATAAAATAATTTCGGAACAAGTCGAAATGGATTTAAAAAAGCTGATCGAAGGACTTCCAGCTGATCAAAAAGAAGTATTAGTAATGCGAATGTATCAGGATATGAGCTTTAAGGAAATATCGGAATCGACTGGAGTTAGTATCAATACCGCTTTAGGTAGAATGCGTTATGCTCTGATGAATTTGAGAAAAGTGATTGACAAACACCAAATTGTTTTGACCAATTAACAATATGTTTAAACTTGCTGCGTTGTAATATAAAGAAAAATATATATTACTCTATGGCAAAAACTTACTCAAAAAAAGCATCAGTTTCAAAAAACAGGAAACCAAGTAAAGAAACAATTTCTTTCTTATTAAGCTATTCCAAAGCGTTGAGCATAATAAAAATAGACAATAAAAGTTTCGAAATCATATCGAATTAAAATAGCCTAACTCCAATTATGTTTGGTCTTATGTAGGTTTGATTTGGTTTTAAATTATTAAAAAATCCCATTATTTTTTTTAAAAAAAATAATGGGATTTTTTGTTCAATGAGAGTTTATTTTTTATGATAGGAATCAATAACCGTTTTTCTTCCTATTGTTTTAGTGATAATATCTTTATCTAAATCCCAGCCACGAGCCGGAGAATATTCCCTTCCGTACCATATAATCTGAAGGTGCAGATCATTCCAAAGTTCTTCAGGAAAAATACGTTTAGCATCTTTCTCCGTCTGAACAACATTTTTTCCGTTTGTCAAATTCCATCGGTACATCAACCTATGAATGTGTGTGTCGACAGGAAAAGCAGGCACTCCAAAGGCTTGCGACATTACAACACTTGCGGTTTTATGCCCTACGGCGGGTAATTCCTCTAAAAATTCAAAACTCTGAGGTACTTTTCCACCATGTTTGTCAATTAAAATATGGGATAAACCATGAATCCCTTTTGATTTCATTGGCGATAAGCCGCAGGGACGAATGATTTCCTTAATTTCCTCAACAGACATTTTTATCATATCGTATGGATTGTCAGCCTTAGCAAAAAGTAACGGTGTGATTTGGTTCACGCGAACATCCGTGCATTGTGCCGAAAGTAAAACGGCAATCAATAAAGTATAAGGATCCTTATGGTCTAAAGGAACTGGAATCGTTGGATATAACTCTTTTAACGTATTTATAACAAACGTTACACGTTCTTGTTTATTCATTATTCATTAAATTTGATTTGTAAAGAAAAACAATTTCAATGGGAATAGCAAAATTCAATTTCAATTCAAATAAATAAAAATATAAGTAATGACAACATTAAAAAAAGGAGATAAAGCACCTAATTTTTCTGGTCTGGACCAAGACGGGAAATCACATCAATTAGCGGATTATGCAGGTAAAAAATTAGTCGTTTTCTTTTATCCAAAAGCAAATACACCGGGATGCACCGCAGAAGCTTGTGACTTAAGAGATAATTTCGTGCGATTCCAAGCTAATAATTATGAACTGCTGGGTGTTAGTGCAGATGCGCAAAAAGCACAAGCCAAATTCAAAGAAAAATTTGACTTTCCTTTTCCTTTATTGGCTGATGAAGATAAATCTGTAATTGAAGCTTTTGGAGTTTGGGGACCAAAAAAATTCATGGGAAGAGAATACGATGGCATTCACAGAACCACATTTGTAATTGATGAAAAAGGAATCATCGAGGACGTGATTTCAGATGTGAAAACTAAGGCTCATGCCGCTCAGATATTGAAATAATCTTTATAAAATTAAAAAAAAAGAGCCAAGAAAAAGACATTAAGATAGTCTTGTTTCTTGGCTCTTTTTGTACTTTGGAAAATACTAATTGCTTTCCTTCAAAACTTTATTTGGGTCATACCCAAAAAGGCGGTGTTCTTTGATTATTTCAGCAATACCAGTAGGAAGCATTGTTTCCCAACCCGGTTTTCCATTATTAATCATATTTAAAACTTCACGAGAGAAAACTTCTAAAATAGAAGGGTCATAATCATCTATATCAACAACTTTTCCGTTGAATTTAAAGAATTTGTATAACTCTTTCATTCTAGGATGTACTTTCAAGTTTTCTGATGTGATGATTTCTCCATCTTCTCCAATCATTGGATACAAGAAAACTTTCATATCGCGATAGAATAATTTTCCAAACGCTTCCAAAATTCCACCGCTTAAATGACGGTAATATTTCTCATCAAAAATATCTACTAAATTATTCACGCCCATGGCTAATCCCATTCTGGCCTTGGTATAATTAGCAAAATACTCCACCACTTTATAGTATTCCTGGAAGTTTGAAATCATTACTGTTTGTCCAAGTGAACACAGTAACTCAGCCCTATCCATAAAATCTCTTTCATCGATTTCACCATCAGAACGTAAGTTTGATAATGTAATTTCAAAAACTACCAGAGTATTTTCGGCATTTACTTTATTTTCATTCAGGAACATTTTCAATGATTTCTCATACATGTCCATGTTCACTTTTGTAACGGGACGAAAACTACCTCTAAAAGCAAGAATATTTTTTTTGTATAAAATTGCTGCAGGAAGAATGTTTTTACCTTCGGGGTTAAACATTACCGCATCAGTCATTCCGTTTTTTACTAATTGTAAACTCATCAAACGATTGTCAACATCAGCAAAACGGGGTCCTGAGAAATTTATAGTGTCTATTTCTAATTGATCTTTATCTAAGTGATCGTATAAATAGCGCAACAATCGTTTAGGATCATTGTATTTATAATACGCTCCATAAATTAAGTTTACACCAAGAATACCAAGCGTTTCTTGTTGCAAGCGGACATCAGTTTCTTTAAATCGAATGTGAATGATAATTTCATTATAATCCTCATCCGGTTCAATTTGGTAACTAATTCCAACCCAACCATGTCCTTTGAATTGTTTTGCAAAGTCAATAGTAGCTACGGTATTGGCATAACTAAAAAACATTTTGTTGGGATGTTTCTCTCTGCTCAATCTTTTTTCTATTAGATTTACTTCATGAGAAAGCATTTTTTTTAGTCGGCTTTCGGTTACGTAACGGCCGTCCTCTTCAACGCCATAAACGGCATCGCTAAAGTCTTTGTCATAGGCAGACATCGCTTTTGCAATTGTACCTGAAGAACCACCAGATCTAAAAAAATGTCTTACAGTTTCCTGTCCAGCTCCAATCTCTGCAAAAGTTCCGTATATATTTTCATTTAAATTAATACGAAGTGCTTTGTCTTTAATTGAAGGGATTTGTTCGATGATTTTGTCACCTTTTAATTTTATTTCTGTATCCATTTTCTTTTAATATGGCTAATATGTTGCAAAGTTAATGAAATAGGTTTCTAATGAAAGATAATTAACCCTATTTTTGTAAATAAAAGCAATAAAATTGAAGGTATATTTTTTAGGAACTGGTACATCACAAGGGATTCCTGTTATTGGGAGCAATCATCCAGTATGTAAAAGCACTGATTTTAAAGACAAAAGACTAAGAGTTTCCGTTTGGATATCTTGGGGAAATCATTCTTTTGTAATTGATTGCGGACCTGATTTCAGGCAGCAAATGCTTTCTTCAAATTGTCAAAAAGTAGATGGAATCTTGTTTACCCACGAACATTCTGACCATACAGCGGGAATAGATGATATTCGCCCGTTTAATTTTAAACAAGGTGAAATTCCAATTTATGCACATCAAAGGGTCATCGATAATTTGAGAAGACGGTTTGAATACGTTTTTGAAACGGTAAATAAATACCCTGGAGCTCCTTCTGTTGCAACTATTGAAGTTGTCAATAATGAACCATTTTCCCTCGGAAATAAAACGGTAATTCCTATTGATGTTATGCATGGAAATCTACAGGTTTTTGGGTATAGAATAGATGATTTTGCCTATTTAACTGATGTGAAAACTATTGAAAAAAGCGAAATTGAAAAATTAAAAAACTTAAAAGTATTGGTAATAAATGCTTTACGGGAAGAGCCTCATGATACTCATTTCAATTTGAAAGAAGCATTAGATTTTATAACTTTGGTGCAACCAAAAACAACATATCTTACACACATTAGTCACATTATGGGATATCATGAAGAGGTTCAAAAAAACCTTCCAAAAAATGTTTTCCTAGCGTACGACAATTTAGAAATTACACTATAATTCAATTCACAATGAAACAGTCATTATTCCTTTATCTCACTATTTTAGCGGTACTTTCTTCAGTTTTTACTTATATGTTTTTGAGTAAACAGGTAGCATTTGAACAAGCAAGGTATGAAAAAACCACAAAAAAGTTAAGAGACAGTCTAAGTTTAGTTTCGAATCAGTTAGCTGATGCTAACTATTTTTCTTTGACAAAAAATGAAAATGCCCAGAATTATTTTGATTCAGGAAGTTCCGAAAAAATGATTCAATACGAAAAATTAATTCCTGTTGTTACCGAAAAATTATTGGACTTTAACTCCAACCCAAAAGGAAATCCTTACACTGGTCAAGATCAAATTGGCACTAATAAATTTATTGTCAATAAAGTAAGAATTCTAAATCACAGATGGATTATAGCTGACTTTAGTGACGGTGAGATTTGGGGAGAGGTTTTATTGAAATATTTTGTAAATGCTGATGACAGTATTTCATTCGAAGTAAATCAATCATTGTTATATCAAAAATAAATATGAAAAAGGGATTGTTGTTTTCGGTAATGATCATTTTTGCTTTTTCTTGTGCAAAGCAAATGGATCAAAAAAAGGAATCTAAGAGTCTGATTCTAAAAGAAGAAAAACCACAATTAGTAGGTGGAGATTTGGATGAACACGGTTGTAAAGCTTCTGCCGGTTATACTTGGTCTGTGTTGAGAAAGGAGTGTATTCGAGTTTTTGAAATCGGGACACGATTAAATCATTACGAGCAAAGTGGAGAAACTGCAACCACGTCAGCTTTTGTAATTTTTGATGCCAATAACGGAAATAAAGCTGAATTGTTTCTGGATACCCAAAAGGAATCGATTATTTTAGAACGAAAATCCGAAGGCCAACCATGGGTTAAGGATGATTGGCAATTGATTCCTTGGAAAGGTTATGTTTTGAAAAAAGCCGAAGAAATTAAATATACAGGACAATAATTGGTTAGTTATTCTTCTAACCAATTTTTAAAGTCATAGAAATTTTGTGGTGCAACTCCATGACCCACAGGATATTCTTTATAGGTTGTATTTATTCCTAAATTTTCTACTATTGCAGGTGTTTTTCTAGCCCATTCTACAGGGATTACTTGATCTACAGTTCCGTGTGAAGCAAATATTTTCAAGTTTGTAAAGTTATTTTTAAGGTAATCATCAGCCACAATCTCTAAATTCAAATAGCCACTCATAGCTACTACTTTTTGAACTTTTTCTGGGTAGGAAAGTGCCACAGCATAACTCAAGATTGATCCTTGGCTGAAGCCAACTAAAGCAATTTGTGTCCCATCGATTGGATAATTAGCAATTAACTCATCAATAAATCCAGCAATTAAATCCCTTGAAACTTTGGCTTGTTCGTGGTCTGAAAATTTATTTTGATCCGCATCAAAGTTTATTGCATACCAAGCATAACTGCCGTATTGTAAGTCATAAGGCGCACGTGCTGATATAATATAATATTCATCTGGAAGTTCGGTAGCGAATGAAAACAAATCTTCTTCATTGCTGCCATATCCATGTAATAAAAGGATAAGAGGATTTTTGTCTAATTTTATTTTAGGTTCTCGTATTTTATATTCTAAAGATAAATTCATCGGATTATGATATGTTTTTAAGCCATTTTTGAAAATAAGTTCCCAATAAAGGAACCGGTTTTGTTTCTCCTTTTATAGCACTGGTAATGCCATAAGACCATAAAACAAATACGAAAATCCACATTGGAGCTGAAATCATTAAGCTGTCAAAATTACTGATGATTAATCCAAGTGATATGAAAGTTAATGTGAGTCCCAGTCCTTGGCGAATGTGAAAAGAAGCAAACGCATTTCTATCTTCGGAGTTCATAGACATCGCTATAAACACGCCAATTCCTAAAATATAACTTGTGATGGCGGCAGTTTTTCCTGTTTCGGTAGTATTATTCATTTTTATTTGTGCTCACCTTGAGGTTGGTGATATTTTTTATTTATGCTAAAATTAATTTTCCTTGATTGATGATCCCAAGCACTTTTCCTTTGATTTCTGTTTCCAGAAACGCGGAGTTTTTCGATTTTGATAAAATGGATGATTTTGTGAAAATGCTTTTTGGTTCAGGATTAAATAAGGTAATATTTGCTTTTGAACCTTCATTTATGACTTGGATATCAATACCGAATCTAGATTTCCCAGCAGTCAATTTATCTATTATGGTTTCTAATGGTAATACGGTCATCAAAGCACCAAAAGCACTTTCCAATCCAATTGTTCCATTTTTGGCACCATCAAATTCCATTTTCTTGTGTTCAATGTCTATCGGATTATGGTCAGATGTAATCATATCGATTGTTCCGTCTTTTATTCCTTTCAGTAATGCTTTTCTATCAGCTTCAGTTCTAAGTGGCGGCGAAACTTTATAACGGGTATCAAAACCCTCCAATTTTTCATCGGTTAAAACCAAATTATGTACAGCGACACTGCAGGTTACATTTAATCCATTGGCTTTAGCCTCTTTGATTAATTGAACTGATTTTTTAGTCGAAATAGTCGGAATGTGAAGTTTTCCTCCAGTATATTCTAACAGGAATAAATTTCTTGAGATTTGCAATTCTTCGGCAAGATTTGGAATTCCTTTCAAGCCTAATCGGGTAGAAACAATGCCTTCATTCGCCACTCCGTTTCCTTTTATATTTTCGTCTTGGGGAAAAGCAAGAAGTAATCCATCAAAATCCTGAACGTATTGTAAGGCGATTTTCAGCAAATTAGCATTATCCAAACTTTTATTATAATCTCCAAAAGCAATTGCACCCGCTTTTTTCATATCATACAATTCGGCCATGTCTTTTCCTGCACTTTCTTTGCTTAAAGCGCCAATAGGATACAGTTGAGTTGCAAATCCTAGTGCTTTATTTAAAACAAAATTCACTTGGGATTGATTGTCAATAATAGGGAAGGAGTTGGGTTGTAAAGCGATTGCCGTAAAACCGCTTTTGGCAGCCACATTGAGTCCGTTTGATATCGTTTCTCGGTCTTCAAAACCAGGTTCTCCAAGAGAAACGCTACTGTCAAACCAGCCTTGTGAAACATGTAAATTATCAAGTTTTACTTCGTCTGCTTTATCTGGATTGGGAAGCGATGTTCCAATTTTTTTTATAAAACCATCAACAATTAAAATATCTGCAGTCTTATTATGAAAGGGACTTTTCGAATCGATAATTTTGGCGCCTCTGAGGATTAATTTCATATGTAGATAATATTTGTTTTTTAATGGAATATGGAATTTGCATAGTTACATTAACTTTTACGACCAAATTACGGTCATGCTCATTTCATATTGATTTTTTAAGTATTGGACCTTCGTTATTTACTTTAAGAATCGTATAATTGCCATTTCGGTTATTAGAAATAACAGTGCAAAGATAACAAACCATTTCCAAATTTGATTATCAGTTCTGTCAGTTTGTAAAGTGTCAAATAGTGATGGGATTGATTCGATTGTTTTATAGTCCGAAAGAATATTGTCATTGGCTGAAGCCAAATCACTTTCGGTTCTGTTATAATTGAAACTGATGTTTTCAATCCACTCTTTTTTATTGTAAATGCGAAAATTTCCCGCTTGTTCCGGATAATCATTGAAAGTCATTTTGACTTTGTTATTCAGAATTTGTTGGATAGGAATAAATTGTTCGTCCAAGCCTTTTACAGTTAAAATGGCGTCTTTGTTTAACGATGCTTCTGTCAAGTGCGGGTTATTATTCCCTATTATCAAAGCATTTACACCGTTTTTTTGATTGTTCATCGCCATCTTGTAAAATGTAGGCACAATTAATGGAGATTGTTGGAAATTTGAATTTTCGATGTTGATAGGAGCTGCAAAAATAGCAACTGCTGAAACCGAATTTGCTATCGAAGTCAAGAAAACACTTTGATCCTCATAAGACAAAGCGGCAGGGTTTGGGCTTGATAATACAAACGAACTTTTTGTTTTTGGATATTGAAAATTAGTCACTTTATTTTCAAAAACACTATTGAATATAGGATGATTAAAGTTGATTTTAGTAATCAGTTTTTCTCTGTTTTCTAAAGAATTGAATGTAAGATTTCCAAAATTCGACACCAAAGAATTCATATTTGTAATTGAACTTATTGCCGAAGGAATCACAATTAAATTGCCGCCTTTCCCTACAAAAGATTTCAAAGTGGTCGCCAAAGCTTGCGGAATTTCATCCAATTCATTTAAAATAATCGCGTCTTGTTCTTCCAGTTTATTGTAATCTAATGCGCTTAAAGTATAATTGTTAAAACTGAATTCTTCACTGGTGTAAATTCGGGAAAGAAAGTTGCTTTTCGTCGGTTCTCCAATGCTGATAATATTGGTTTTCTTGGTTTTAGAAATACTGAAATACAACGTGTTATCATAATTCAACCCATTGTCAACTATTGAGAAATAGCCGTGAAAGGATTGTTTTGGAATCGTAAAATTTAGATTTTTTTTCTTTGTGTCTAATGTTACTATTGTCTTCGCAATGAGCTTGTTTTCATTGTATAAAGAAATAGGAATCGGGTTAAAATCATCTCCATAACCGGATATTTGGACGCTAATTTCATAAAAATTTTCTAATGTTTTATTGATGAAAACACTATCGATAGAAACATTGTTTTTTTGTTCTGCTTTTGGGATTATAAATAAAGGAGAATCAGTTGCGTCACTATTTTTCAGTTGTTTTTCATCAAGACCTACAGCATCGGTAATGATAACGATATCCTTTTTAAAAGCTGATTTATGGGCTTTTATTTTTGCCATTATGTTATCCAATTGGAAAGGAGTGGCGCTGTATTTTAGATTTTGCAAAGCACTACGAACTGATTTTATATCCGTGTTCCAATAATTTTCGGAATTAGTGAGCAAAGAAAAATTTACATTTTCCGGAGTTTCTTCGAGTAATTCCTGAACGGCTCTTTTTAGTAATTCGCCTTTTTTGCCTTTGGCTTGCATACTAAAAGAATTGTCTAAAATAATATACAGTTCATTACTGGCATTTTTACTGTCTTTTGACTCAAAATAAGGCTGTGCAAATGCTATAATAATAAAAGTTAACAATAATAATCGGCAGGCGAGAAGCAACCATTTCTTGATCTTAGAACTTTTTCTGGTTTGAATTGAAAGTGCTTTTAAGAAACGAACATTAGTGAAATATTCTTTTTTGAAACGGCGTAATTGAAATAAATGAACCAAAATTGGAACAATCAACAAGAACAGAAAGTATAAAATTTCGGGATGTTTAAAATGCATTCTGAGGTTGAGTTTACTTCACTGGATTTTATTTTCAATGGAGTTCATTGAATTTCGTGAGTCAAAAATACAAATTTGTTGACAGTTTTAGATGAAGTTGTTATAATTTTTCAAAGGAATAAACAATTGACATTCATTATGGATATAATGTGTATTTTAGCTTTTCAATAAAATTTAAAAACATGAAAAAACCGTTTGCTGTTGTTCTGTTAATTTTCATTTTTACAAGTGTTCAGGCACAAGAAAATAAATTCAATTTACTGATTGGAACCTACACCCAAAGTTGTGACAGCAAAGGAATTTATGTATATGATTTTGATTCAAAGACAGGTGATTTCAGTTTTAAAAATGCTACGGAAAAAGTTATAAATCCGAGTTATTTGACGGTTTCAAAAGAGAATAACTTTATCTATTCCGTAAATGAAAATGGTGCTGAAAGTACGATAAGTTCTTTCAGTTACACTCCATCAAGCGGAAAATTAGACTTAATCAACAAGCAAAATTCAAAAGGAGCAGATCCTTGTTATATCATTAATGACGATAAAAATGTGATAGTTGCCAATTATTCCGGTGGAAATATCTCCGTTTTTAGTAAAAATAACGACGGAAGTATAGCTGAAGCAAAGCAAGTTATTCAACATCATGGAAAAGGAATTAACACACAAAGACAAGAAGGTCCTCATGTGCATATGGTTTATTTTTCTCCAGACAAAGAGTTTGTTTTGTCTAATGATTTAGGGAATGACAAAGTATATTCGTATGCTTATAATCCTAATGCTGCAAGTACTGTTTTAGAATTAAAAGATAGTATTTCTGTGAAATCGGGTAGTGGACCAAGACATTTGACGTTCAGTAAAGACGGGAGATTTGTTTATCTATTACAGGAACTTGACGGAGCGTTAACCGTATTTAGTTATTCAAACGGGATATTGAAAAAGATTGATGAAACCACTATTTTAGCAAAAGACTTCAAAGGGGATTTTAGTTCTGCGGATATTCATATTTCGCCTGACGGGAAGTTTTTATATGCTTCTAATCGAGGTGAAGCAAATAATATTACAATTTTTAAAATCCTAAAAAATGGAAAATTAGTATTGAAAGAGCAAACCAGTACTTTAGGAAAAGGACCTAGAAATTTTGTGATTGATCCTACTGGAAATTTTCTTTTGGTAGCACATCAATATACAAATGACATTGTGATTTTTAAAAGAAACAAAACTACGGGAGCCATTGCAGATACTGGAAAAAAAATTGCTTTGTGTTCGCCGGTTTGTTTGGTTTTTACAAAGAATTAAAATAGATACGATTCAAGAAAAAAGGCTAAAAATGAGTATCATTTTTAGCCTTTTTTTATTACTATTTATTCTTGTCTTTTCTCTTTTTGTCTCTGGTTTTTAGCATGTTTCTATTTACTGAACCGTGCGTTTTTTTCTTTGTTACCCCAGGTCCACCTAAATTGACTTTCTTATTCTTTTTACTTTTCTCTTGAAAAGCCCCATCTCCGTCAAGTTTCTGTTTTTTCATCATAAACTTAATCGGTTGTCTGTCTTTTTCAGGTTCGATTAATTTTGAAGAAACTTCAACTGTTTCCGGGAAAGGCTCGATAGCTAATTCCATATTCATCAGCACTTCTATTTCCACTTTGGATTCTTCTTCACGAGGTGCGATAAGACTTATTGCGGTTCCTGTAGCATCTGCACGACCGGTTCTACCAATTCTGTGCATGTACAATTCTGGCATTTCCGGCATTTCAAAGTTGATAACGTGGGTGATATTAGAAATATCTAAGCCTCTTGCCATAATATCTGTGGTAATCAAACCACGAAGATTTCCTTCTTGAAAGGAAGCCATCGTACTCAAACGATAATTTTGTGATTTATTCGAGTGAATCACTCCAAATTGCCCTTCAAAATCTTCTTCGATACGTTCGTGAACCATATCTGAAATCTTCTTATTATTGACAAATACCAAAACGCGACTCATGTCTTCGTTGTTTTGCAATAAGTGTTTCAGAAGGTTTATTTTGGTATTAAAATTGGGAACATTATAGGCAATTTGTTTGATGTTTTCCAAAGGAGTTCCTGATGCTGAAAGCGTAACTTCTTCCGGATAATCAAAATAGTCATTCAAAATAGCATCTACTTCATCCGTCATAGTTGCCGAAAATAGGATGTTTTGACGTTTTTTAGGCATCATGGCCAAAATAGCGGTCAATTGGGTACGGAAACCCAAATTAAGCATTTCATCAAACTCATCGATTACCAGCTTTTGCATTTCTTCAAAACGAATCACATTATCCAGCGTTAAATCCATGATTCTTCCTGGAGTTCCCACTAGTATGTCGCAACCTTGATAGACAGTTGTTTTTTGAGTATTAATATTGACACCTCCAAAAATGCCAACAGTACGAACCGACATATATTTTGTCAATTTTTCTACTTCTTCCACTACTTGCACGACAAGCTCACGGGTAGGAACCAGAATTACTATTTTAGGGGTATGTCCCGGAGTAAATTTATATAATTTTAATAAAGGCAACAGATAGGCAAATGTTTTACCGGTACCAGTTTGTGCAATTCCCATCATATCTCTTCCAGACATTATCACAGAAAAAGTTTTTTCCTGGATGGGAGTTGGAGAAATAAATCCTAAATCATCTATTGCTTTTTGCACAGATTTAGGGAGATTGAATTGTTCGAAAGTACTCATTTGCTTAAATTTTGTGCAAAGATAGTCTTTTTGAAAGGAATGTTAAGTTTTGATACTAAACTTCAATAATCTATCCTCTATTTGAATCTTATTTCCCACGATAAATTAAGTGAATAGATCCAAAAGTATTTACCTGGGTCAAATATTATTTCTTGGTGCGTAACTGCAAATTGAGTTCCCCAAGCATTTTGTTTGTTTGACGAAGTAAAATAATATCCCAAATTAATTTTTTGCGACTTTAAATTTATGATAGAGGCTTCATTTTCATTAAAATTAAATTGATTTGTTTCAGGGGAAAAACCAATTCCTAATGAAAGTCCTAAATAATTATCAGCATCACTACGATATTTGCGATATGCAATAGTTCCTGAGGTGCTGGTTCCGACTCCGCCTGGTGTTATATAAGGACGAAATGACCAATAACTATTTCCATAATACCAGCCAACAGATCCGGTATATATAGTAGTGGTTGTACTATATTTTAAAGTTCGGAACCCTAATGAAACTTCGAAGCTTTTAGGTAAAGATTTGTATAATTCTGCACCAAATCTAACATCTGGAAACAGAAAAGAATTTGACAAACCAACATTAATATAGGCGTAAAATCCTTTTGAAATTTTTGGGTATAAATCGACTTCATACTGTAACCCATTTTCCTTGAATCTTCTATTGAAATTTACTTTTGCTATTATACTTCCGTATTTTGTTTGGCGGCCATATTTAAGAGTATGATATTGCATTGGATCAAATACATCCGAATATAAATCAACAATTGAATTAATTCCAATAGAATTTTGACTCAGTATTTTATTTAAACTTATTTTATAATCGTTAGCTTTTTTATCCTCTGGATTTTTATCTAATATAAATTGAACTGTATTTAATGCTTCTATTGGATTGTTTGTATTTTCTTGAGCACTGGCCTTTAAATACAATATTTCAGGATCATCAGGGAAATTTTTCAAAGCCTCAGTTGTCATTTCTAAAGCAGGATAAGGCATATCTCCCCATAATTCATTTTTAATTGCTGCTTCCCAGATACTTTTATTCTTGGTGTCTTTCTCAAAAATAGTTGCAAACTCTTTTCTGGCTTTTTTGTATTCACCGTCCCATGAATAAGTTGTCGCTAAAAAGGAACGAATTTCGTGATAATTAGGATATTTAGTCAGAATAGACAACAAGGTGTCCTGTGCTTGTTGACGTTGTTTGTTAAAAGCCAATTCACGAGCTTTCTCAAAAGAACTGTCAGGGTCGCCATTGTATTTTTGTTCTTGTCCAAACATTGGAAAAGCAACTAAAAATGCCAATACAAAAGTGAGCTTAATACCTATTTTTGGAATCATTATTGCAAGGATTTTTTAAAAATTAAATAGTTAGTATTTCCTGGATATCTTTTCAGAAGATTATTTATAATACTATTTGCATCTTTAAGATTATTCATTCGCTTGTATGTCTCCGCCAATTTAAAGCTGATTTCTGGGTTTTTAATTCCATTACTAACAGCCTTATTTGCGATTTCAATTGCTTTTTTGTTCTGGTCTGACCACCAATAGACATCCATTAATGCCAGATAACTATCGTTCTCAAAAGGAGTTCTTTTAATCGCATTTAATAATTCGGATTCAGCAATTGGAAATTTTCCTTCCCAAGCCAGCATTCTTCCTTTTAAAGTTCGTACTTCGGAATAATTAGGAAGTTCATTTAAAATGTAATTACAAAGCAGTTTTGCCTTTTTATAGTCTTTTTTAAACGCAAAATCTCTTGCGAGAAGAAAAGTCTGGTCAAAATTCAATCCCTTTGTTAACTCTTTAATTGTCGCTAATTCAGTCTTTGAAAATTGAACAGCCGGTTGTGAATAAATATTTAAAGAAGCGGGGAAAATTTTATTTTTCTTGGTTAAATAAGCATTTAGCTTTTTAAAACTCAACAAGGAGTCCGCTATTATTTTAGATATTTTTTCTTCATGAACTTTATAAGTCCCAAAATTTTCATTTATTTTATATAATTCTCCACCGGAATACAAATAATCTTTATAAATATAATCGTTTATGCTTCCTTTATATCTCATTAAAGGGATTTGGTGAATATTTCTAAATTCTTTTGCTGTATCTAATCCCTGACCCATCCAAGCTGTCTTCTCAAGCTTGTTAAACTTGTAATTATTCATTAAAAAAGAAAGTAAACTTGGGGTTACATCCCAATGAGAAGAAACGGATTTAAATTTCTTCGCTTTTTTTAACATCGGGCTATAGATCAATAGCGGTACATGAAAACGACATAATTCATCTTTTTGAGGGATAGGAATCAATCGGTGATCGCCTGTAATGATAAAAATAGTATTGTTGTATTCGGGTCTTTTGGCGTAAGCCTCCATAAAGTTTTTAATAGACGTATCTGTATAAAGAAGAGCCGCAAAAATATCTTTGTAAGTCTCAACCTCTCCTTTTTTTACTCCCAAAGTCTTATTTGTATTTACAATGGCGTCAACTTTTTTCAAATAAATATCCTTTGAAGGAAAATCAAAAGGTTCGTGATTCGAAAGTGTCATTATAACATCTAATCGTGGCATTTTTTTGCCATCCAGTTCCGATAATGTTTTTTTGAATATTTCGGCATCGGGGTATCCCCAAGAGAAACCACCTGAATTCTCTTTAGTTTTAACATAGCCAGTGCCAAATTTATTTATATCGGTTACATGGTCGATGTCATTGTATTCCAGAAAGTTTATTTTTCTGTCAAAACTGGAATCATCACCACAATAATAAGAAGTTGTGTAATCATTTGCTTTTAGGACACTCATAAGCGAAATGTGTGAAGGCTGAGAGCCTAATTCCAAGAAGCCTTTTTCTCCATACGGCAGCGATCCCAATAATGATGATGCCACACCAAAAGTTCTTCCGGTATTGCTGACAAAGTTTTCCCAATACAGGGATTTTGAGGTTAAGGAATCGAGATAAGGTGTAAAGCCTCTATAAGAATTTTTACCTATAAAATCGCTGCCTAACCCTTCTGCCATAATTATTACAATATTGGGTTTCTCACTTTGAATGTTAAAAAACGGAGCTAATACATCTTCTGTTTCTTTAAATGGCTTCATCAAAGGAAACTCTTTCTTATAAAATAAATTAGAAGCGTCCAGCGCGCTTTTTTCATTTTGAAACTTAATGATATCTGTAGTCAGGAAATTAAGTTTGTTTTGAAAAACTACACCAGATGAATCAGGAACTACAAGCTTTACACTCCCCAAAATAATTACAAAAATGAATGAAGTAGCAAAAATTTGTCGCTCATTTGTATACTTATTCAAAAGATAATTTATTCCCAAATAAACTAAAGGCATTATTATAAAAGGCAAGAAATAGAGAAGAGACAACGATTCAGATGCAGTAACCGTAGTGTACATGTCATCCATGGAATATCCCAATAGATCCGCTCCCAGATTTATATGTGTGGTAAGACTGTATTTTACCAAAGCAAACTGAATAATGATAACTAGAGCAAACAACACTTTAATTAATACTACTTCAAGAGGCTTTTTTATATAAAGTAATGCAAAATAAAATGGAATGAATAATAATCCGATACCTATTCCTGCCCAAAAATCATTCAGTAATTTATAGACTAAAGTCGCTCCAATATTCTGACCTTCGGAACCATTTGATCCCGTTGAGTAAATTTCAAATAAACTTAATAACCAAAATGTAATAATTAACGAAAAAGTTAAATAGATATAGACATAACTATTATTAAAATAACTATTGTTTAAAATGTTTTTAATTTTTTTAATCTCCATTTTTTTTTAAAAATTATGCTTTAGTCATTCCTTTTCGTGTCATATCTCCCCATTCTATTTTTTTGTAAAAATAGTAGTCTATATTTCCTTTAATTGCTGAATATAGGATATATGGATGATTGACAAAAGGTTCTAGGAAAGCTATCATTACTAATTTAAATCCTATAGACTTCTTTTTATATTGATGATACGTAAGTTCTTCTGAAACAATTGCAACTATAGAAAACAGCACCGAAAATAAGTAGGCTAAAATAACAAATGCAAATGTATAATCCCATCTTACTTCATTAAGAACTGTAAGAATTCCAAAATAAATGATACCTGCGACTTCTATAATTGGAGCCATTCTTTCGAAAAAGAACCAATACGGGTAACTGATAAGTCCCAAGCAATTATATTTTGGATTAAACCCTATCTTATTATGTTTTTTAAGTGTTTCGATAGTTCCACGAGTCCATCTGTTTCTTTGAGAAATAAATGTTTTATAATTATCTGGAGCTTCTGTCCAACATAGTGGGTCAGGAATATAAGCAACTTTATATTTTTGCTTCTCATCTTCCATGTGTCGCCTCATTCGTACAATAATCTCCATGTCTTCCCCTACGGTATTTGTGTCATAACCACCAACTGTAATAGCTATTTTTTTGTCAAATAAACCAAAAGCACCAGAAATAACTAACAAACCATTTAGTCTGCTCCAAGCCATTCTTCCTAATAAAAAGGCTCTCAAGTATTCTAAAATTTGTCCTTGTTCCAGCCACGTTTTAGGAAAGTTTATATCAAGTAATTTACCGTCTTTAACAATACATGAATTGGCGATTCTGATTACTCCTCCAGCTGCAATTACTCTAGCATCTGTTGTTTCCAGAAAAGGTTTTATCATTTTTTGAAGTGCATCTTCCAATAGCAAACAATCTACATCTATGCAAGCAACATATTTATTTTTACTTATGTTCAACCCCATATTTAAAGCATCTGCTTTTCCTCCGTTTTCTTTATCTACAACGGTTAATTTGTCAAATGCAGGATTAGTAGATTTATATATGCCTTTTCTTAGTTGTTTTGTTTTTATTTGTTCATTGATATGATAGCTTATTTGAATGAGATCATAGGCTTCAATAAGTTTGCTCAAGCTATCATCTTTACTTCCGTCATTTACAATGATAACATCATAATTAACATAGTGGCTTGATAATAAAGAACGTACGTTTTCAACAATGTTTAAACTTTCATTATAGGCAGGTGCTATAATTGAAATTGAAGGAGAAAAAGTAGAAGACAATATTTCTTTGTAATTGACAAAGCTATTTTTTTTCATGTATTCAATTGTCTCAATTGCTGAAATTACAGCTAATATGCTATAAGATGAAATTGCAATTACAGAAAAAACAAGAAAGAAATAATGAATTATTAACATTATAATTTCTACAGTACTTGTATTCATAGTCAATTGGTTTTAAGCTATTAATGATTTTTGAAATTCGCTCTCATAGAATGGGTACTCTTCAAAATTGATATTCTTCAAAATTTCCATCACTAATAGCTTAATTTCAAAATTTTTATGTTGCATATGTTCCAATAAAAATGCTTTGTCACTACTTTCATATACATTTTCCATCATTTTAAGAAAAGCGATTTGCTCTTCATGACTACGTTCAGCAAAATTAGTTTTCAAAATATTTTTGGCTTCAATAATATTCAAATGACTCAATGCAGCAATTGTATTAACTCTTACGTTTTCACTTTTACTATCTAATAATTCAATAAGTTCTTCTTTTGCTTCAAATTGATTGTAAACTTTAGCAAGTTTTAAAGAAAAAATCACCACAGAATCATTTGAAGATTTCAACCATGGTCTAATATCTGCAATTTCTGTATTATTGGCTACTTGAAGGACTTCTAGCAGCTGAATCTGATCCCACTCAGATAAGGAGGTCTCTAAAACATTCAAAAAATTAAGTCCCTTAAAAGAAAATAAATGAATCAAGTATAATTGCATTTCTTTACGAACTTCTTTTTTTGGATGGTTGATGTTATTCATTACAACTTTGTGAACTCCTTTTACTTTAAATTGTGTAAGTTCCCTTATGCCTATAGCGATAATATCCCATTTTTTATTTCTCAGTTTGGCTAATGAATAACTTAAAAGCCCTAATTCAATGTAAAGTTTATCAATAGATTCAGCTATTTCTCCGGATATTTCATTTCTTAACTTCAATAATGTTGAAACTACAATCTTTCTTTTAAAAGGGTCAACAATACAAGTTTTCAATTCGTTGATAATTGATTGTTGTTCCAAACTTAAAGTATCATCATCATTTCCGGCATACAAATAGGTTATGAGATGGGTTTCATATTCCTCTTGGTATTTTGTCTCTATCTTTTCATTCTCTCTTAAATGGTTTCTTAAGTATTTTAGATACATGATTAGCATTGTAATAATTACGAAAAAAATACCGCTCAGACACCATGCCAATTGGATTATTGGTGAAGACTGTTTAAGATTTTCTAAAATATATACGTTTTCGTTCATATCCAGATACTTTAATTTATTTGAACTATTAAATCAGCAATCTTTTTACCCGGATTACTAATTCATGCGGACTTAAAGGCTTACTCATAAAATCAGTAGCGCCCAAATCAAATGCTTTAAGTACGATTTCTTCTTGCCCTGCTGATGAAAAAACGATAATTGGAGTTTGTAAATTCAATTTGTTTCTTACATGACTGATTACTTCTAGTCCGCTAACAAAAGGCATCATAATATCGGTCAAAATTAATTCCGGTTTGTGCTCTTCAATTAATTCAATTGCTTGTTTTCCGTCTATTGCTATAAGAAGTTCATATCCTTCTTTTTCCAATCTAAATTTCAGTAGTAATGAAAGGACTGAATTATCTTCGGCTAAAACTATTTTTTTGCTGTTACCCATTAGTCTTATTGGTTTGAATTAAGTAACAGGAACGATATGTTGTCGTATTTTATAGTGCCAAACCTCAATAACTACAGAGGTTGCCTCTAAGAACAAATACGACATTATTTCAATCACATTACTTAAGTTAATAATTCAGATTTAAAATGCTGAAAAAATAATTGGTTAATAGTATTATTAATTACCCTTTTTATTTTGTTCTAAGTAGACTCGACTTATTTATAATTTGAGTTTTTATTTGTTTAGTGATTTTTTTAATAAAAAAAGTTATCATTTTTAACTTTATTTTATTAGTAATTTTACTAATCAAATATAATGTAATTTTTTTGAAAACATCCGATAAAGTGCAAAAAAAATAGATTAAGTGTTTAAAAGTGAGTTAAATAGTATGATTTTAAATAAAATTTCAACAAAATTTACACTTCAATTTTTTATAAAAAGAATATTTTATAAAAATTAAAGGCATCTTTTTAATCAAATTTTTTACTTTTCTGAAAATTGGGATAATCGATTTTTAGATTAGAGAAACTTAAAATTTTTCGAAAACACCCAATCCAAATAATGCAAAGTCATATTTAGCGGGATCAGTCGGGTCGAATTCACGTAGTCTTAAATCTAATTCGGCTAATGCTTTTGCATCATTTTGTTTTCGGGTCAGCAATCCTAATTTTCGCGCTACATTACCGGAATGCACATCCAAAGGACAGGATAAAGAAGCTGGAGAAATACTTTTCCATATTCCTAAATCGACACCTTTAGTGTCTTGGCGCACCATCCAGCGTAAATACATGTTGATTCGCTTGGCGGCAGAATTGTTCAGAGGGTCTGAAATGTGTTTTTGAGTTCTATATTGATGCGGGATTTCAAAAAAAGTTTTCTTGAATTCATGAATGCTTTTTTGCATTGAATCGGTCCCGACGCTTCGGGATTGATTGGTACTAAAAACAGCTTCCAATCCGTTGTGGTTTTTATAAATATGCTGTAAACTTCTGATAAAGCTTGCGAAATCCTGTCCGTTAAAAGTCCGATGGACAAAAGTTTCTAGTCGCTCCAAATCATTTTCGGTATGTGACATAACAAAATCATAAGGTGCATTCCCCATTAAATCCATCATTTTATGGGAATTTTTGATAATCATTTTGCGATTGCCCCAAGCTATTGTAGCACTTAGAAAACCGGCGATTTCGATATCCTCTTTTTGTGAAAATAAATGCGGAATTTGGACAGGATCACTTTCTATGAAGTCAAGTGTGTTGTACTGTATCACTTTTTCGTCGAGGAAGGATTTGAGTTCAGAATGATTCATAATTGAAACGCAGATGACACAGATTAAAAAAAAACATTACAGATTACAGCAAATACGTTTAGCCCAGATTACTTCACTTGATTTCTATTTTCATAGGAGTTCAGTGAACTTCGTTTGCAGTGTAAATCCTTTCTAGTCCTGAACTTGTTTCAGGACTAGAAAGGTTGCAACGTATAGCTGGAAATAGCTCCTAATTACTAATTTGTCCATCTATCATTACTAGCTTTCTATCGGCCATATTCGCTAAATCTTCATTATGGGTCACAATAACAAAGGTTTGTCCCAACTCATCACGCAATTTAAAGAATAATTGATGCAGGTTTTCAGCCGAAGCAGTATCGAGATTTCCCGAAGGTTCATCTGCAAAAATGATTGCCGGTTTGTTGATTAATGCTCTTGCGACAGCCACACGTTGTTGTTCTCCGCCGGAAAGTTCATTGGGTTTATGATTCATTCGATGGGAAAGTCCAAGATACGTCAGCAGTTTTTTTGCTTCTATCTCTGTTTCCAGTTTTGATTTATTGGCAATAAAAGCGGGAATACAAACATTTTCTAATGCCGTAAATTCCGGTAATAATTGATGAAATTGAAAAATAAAACCTAAATTTAGATTTCTGAATTTAGATAAGTTTTTGTCATTCATAGTCAGAATGTCTTCATTGTTGATGCGCAATTCAATTCCATTTTCAACGGTCGGCTTGTCTAAAGTTCCAAGGATTTGCAAAAGTGTCGTTTTTCCGGCTCCCGAAGCACCAACGATAGAGACAATTTCTCCTTTTTGAATATGTAAATCAACCCCTTTCAACACATGTAGTTGATCGTAATATTTATGTAGATTTTTGGCTTGTATCATTTTGAAACTGTTTTCACAAAGAAACAAAGATTTTAATGATTATTAAATGCATCGCCATATATTTTGCTTTGACAAAATATAAACTTTAGTTAATATCGGATAATCGGTTCGTTTTAATGAATAAATTTGATTCTAAATCGGGAATGATGAAAAAAATAATTGGAATTTTTCTGGCACTATTGCCTTTTTCATTTTGTGCGAAAGAAAAGAATAGTACTGTGCCGAAAAGTAAAGAAACAAAAAATATGGAAATACAAAACGGATTGGAAATTGCAACCTTTGCAGGAGGTTGTTTTTGGTGTACCGAAGCAGTTTTTTTAGAATTGGCGGGAGTGAAAAAAGTTGTTTCGGGATATATTGGCGGCAATACTGTAAACCCAACGTACAAGGATATTTGCAATGGAGATACCGGTCATGCGGAAGCTATTGAAATTACTTTTGATCCTAACGAAATAAGTTTTGGAGAACTATTGGAAATATTTTTTGCCACACATGATCCTACTACGTTAAATCGTCAGGGAAATGATGTTGGGACACAATATCGTAGTGAGGTTTTTTACCACAATCCTATTCAAAAGCAACTCTCCGAAGATTACATCGCTTTGATGACCAGCGAGAATACATTTGGCAAACCAATTGTAACCAAGATTTCTGCGGCTTCTAAATTTTACGAAGCCGAAGACTATCATCAAAACTATTACAATCAAAACAAAACACAAGGATATTGCAGTTATGTAATTACTCCAAAAATTGAGAAACTGAAAAAAGTGTATCAAGACAAGCTTAAAAAATAATTGGCATTGGATTTGTACAATTTTCTGAAAAATTGAAATAGATATGACAGAGCAAGCACAGGTTATAACAGAAAACAATAAAACTAGAAATCTTATATTAGGAATTCTCTTTGATGCAATAGGATTGCTATCGTTTACAGTTCCGCTGGTTGGTGAGTTCTCCGATGTGATTTGGGCACCTTTGGCAGGGTTTCTAATGACTTGGATGTATAAAGGAACCATAGGACGAGTAGGAGGAGTCGTCACTTTTCTGGAAGAAATTTTACCCTTTTCGGATTTTATACCAACGTTTACATTAACTTGGATTTATAAGTATTGGATTAAAAACAAAAGCGCCTCGTAATTGAGGCGTTTTTGTTATTCTTTAAAAAGAAATCCCAATCCCATGCGTTTCAGCATCTTTTTTTCGAATGCCCAAAAGAATTTGAACTGCCCGAAAAGAAATCCAATTAGGACTAAAAGCACTTGGTATATTGGAAAAATTAAAATTAATCGCACTGGTGTAAACCAATAACCCAAATCTGATTTTGTAATTCCCAACCAAAAACAAAATGGTTTTGACAGCCAAGCCGAAGCCGAACCGGTAATTGCAAAAACGATAAATATGATGGTGAGTTGGAAATTAGTGTCTATCCCCCAACGTTGTTTTAGTTTGTTCATTTTTATTTATAATGATTACAAATATAGTAACATTATCTTATGGGGACATAACCAAAAAGTTTTTGTTTGTACGTGTTTTGAAAATAAATCATGTAATTATAAATCAAATAATTTACTTCATATCCATAATCAATGTTAGAATCATAGTTGATTGTCATTTCATACAGATTGGGATTATATCGTTGCGGTTGTAAAACACGACTGTTCCATTCGCTAATCCAAATTCGATTTTTGTTTTCTAAATAAGATTGGGAATGATAGTTTCGCGGTAAAGCTCTTGAGCTAAGCCACGAACTAAAACCGGGATCAATAATAATCACTTCGTATTCAAGGGCATCGTTGGCAATTCGTACGGTATCGCCTTTAGTTGCAATTGGTTTGTCTGTTTTTGAAAAACTTGAATTTGAAGTTTTACAACTAAAAAGAGAAACTAAAATAATCGCTAATAGGTAAACACTATTTTTCATAATCAGAAAATTGAATATTAAATTTACAAAATTAAATGGTTTGTCAGTAATGTTTTAACATAAAAAAATCATCTGCAACGAGTAGATGATTTTTTATAGATATTTTTTGTTTTTTAATTATTTTCCAAAAAGTTTGCCTAGTAAGCTACCTAATCCACCACCTTTTTTTGTCACCGCTGACATGGCATCGCCTAGATCTACTTTACCATCTGCATTTTGGTCTAAACCAAATTGACCTCCGTATTTAGATATAGCATCCATTACGCCTGAATTCTGGGTACTATTACCAGAAATAGCCGCTATCACATCTGAAATTTGAAAACTACTATCATTTGGGTCTTTAGCTTTATTGACTAACGAGCCTAAAATTTGTGGAATTAAACTTCCTGCAACACCAGAGGCAGTTTCACTGTTGATACCAAATTTTTCGCCTAAGTTCCCGGTAAGCTCTTCGGTGAGTTTTTGCACCACAGGATTTGAACTGTCTTGAGCATTATTTCCTTGAAATAAACCTGCAAGTTGATCTGCTCCGCCTTCTGAAACTATTTTCTGTAATCCAGAAAAAATAGAATTACTGGCTTCAGTAATAACCGCTTCATTTTGCTCGTTTGGAATAGCGTTATTTTTAACAACTGATTCGACCCCAAACTGTTGTGCTAATTGTGTTAATTGTTCAAACATGAATAGTGTTTTTAGATTAGAAATCAAATTTAATAAAAAAAGGGATTTATTAAACAAAGTTAATAAATCCCTTTTTATTTATTTAGTCAAAAAATACTAGCCTAATATGCTAATGATTTGTTGTGCTAATTCAGTACCAATTCTGTCTTGAGCTTCTCCTGTTGCTGCTCCAATATGTGGAGTCAACGAGATTTTATGATTCATTAAAATAGCCATTTCAGGAGTTGGTTCGTTTTCAAAAACGTCTAATCCAGCGAATAATACTTTTCCGCTGTCTAATGCTTTTACTAATGCAACTTCGTCAATAACACCACCACGAGCACAGTTTACAATACCTACACCGTCTTTCATGATTGCCAATTCTTTCTCTCCAATGATGTAGCCATCTTGAGCAGGAACGTGTAAAGTGATGAAATCAGCTTCTTTGAATAAAGATTCCAATGATTGCGAAACGATAGTAGTTGTAATCGATTGACCGTCAAAAAACTCCACTTTAACATCAACTTGTGGGATAAACATATCCGCAGCAATTACTTTCATTCCTAAACCTAATGCCATTTTAGCTGTAGCTTGACCAATACGGCCAATTCCGACTACTCCAAGCGTTTTTCCTCTTAATTCAACACCGTTTGCATAGGCCTTTTTCAAACCTTCAAAGTTTGTATCTCCTTCAAGAGGCATATTTCTATTAGAATCATGTAAAAAACGAACACCGGAAAATAAGTGTGCAAAAACCAATTCTGCCACTGATTCTGATGACGAAGCCGGAGTATTGATCACGTGAATTCCTTTGCTTTTAGCATAATCCACATCAATATTATCCATTCCTACACCACCACGGCCTATGATTTTTAATCCTGGGCAAGCGTCAATGATATCTTTACGAACTTTAGTCGCACTTCTTACCAAAACTACACTTACATTATTTTCGTTTACAAAATTAGCTACTTGTTCTTGAGCTACTTTTGTAGTTATAACTTCAAATCCACCTTTTTCTAAAGCTAGAATTCCACTTTTTGAAATTCCATCGTTGGCTAATACTTTCATTTGTGTTTATTTGTTTATTCAGTTATTTATTTAATCGTATTTTGGATAAAAAATAACTGAATTATTAATTAATTTGATTGTTGGTTTAAATAATTAAATCAACATGATATTATTTTCTTTGGTTATTTCGATTAAACAAATAACCAAATCAACGATTAAACTTTTGACTCTAATTCTTTCATTACATCAACTAATACTTGAACACTTTCTAATGGAAGTGCATTGTACATAGAAGCTCTGTAACCACCTACGGAACGATGTCCAGGTAATCCAGATATTCCTGCTGCTTTCCACATCGCATCAAATGTTGGAGCATGCGCTTCATCATTTAATAAGAAAGTGGCATTCATATTGGAACGGTCTTCAACAACTGCAGCTCCTTTGAATAATGGGTTTCTGTCTATTTCTGTATAAAGTAATGCCGCTTTAGCATTGTTTATTTTTTCAATAGCAGCAATTCCACCAAGGTTTTTCAACCATTGTAATGTCAATAATGAAGCATAAACGGGGAAAACAGGAGGAGTATTATACATACTTTCTGCTTTGATGTGTTTAGTATAATCCAACATACTTGGGATAATTCGGTCGTTTTTAGCAAGAATTTCTTCTTTTACAACAACCAAAGTAGTTCCTGCTGGGCCCATATTTTTTTGTGCTCCTGCATAAATTAAATCAAATTTAGAAAAATCCAATTCTCTTGAAAAAATATCAGAGCTCATGTCACATACAAGAGGCATATCAACTGACGGAAATTCCTTCATTTGTGTACCAAAAATCGTATTGTTACTCGTACAGTGGAAATAATCAGCATCTGCAGGTACAGTATATCCTTTTGGAATGTGATTGTAATTTTGTTCTTTAGAAGAAGCTACAACAACGGTATCTCCAAAAAGTTTTGCTTCTTTTATAGCGCCTGAAGCCCATGTTCCTGTATCAAGATAAGCCGCTTTTCCGCCTTCTTTCATTAAGTTATAAGGAACCATCAAAAATTCTAAACTGGCTCCGCCAGCAAGAAATAATGCTTGATAACCTTTGCCTTCAAGGCCTAAAAGTTCAATAACAATTGCTCTAGCCTCATCCATAACGGCAACGAAGTCTTTGCTTCTATGCGAAATTTCTAAAAGAGATAACCCGGAATCGTTAAAATTTAAAATTGCTTGTGCTGATTTTTCGAAAACTTCTTGTGGTAAAATACAAGGTCCTGCGCTGTAGTTGTGTTTTTTCATGGTGTAGTTTAAGTCCAAAAAATTAAAGTGCAAATTTCGGGAATAGGAATTTAAAAGGCGTTAATTAATTCGAAATAATTGAACATATTTCAACTATGTTGTTAACAAAAACGAAATAGTATCGATGTTATCTGCGTAATTCCACAATTTAGGTTTTTGGGTTTGCCCAAAACCAATGCTGTTCTCTATAAGATTGTCACTTACAATGCACTGAATTTGCTCATTTTCTGATTGTAATCTTATTTTCAAATCATTGATGTCGTCATAAAACTCATAAAACACACTAGAAATAGGTGAGGCATGACTTTGATCTTCTTTTATTGTCAAAAAACCATTGTCTAATAATTTAAAATTACTCATCAGGAAAACGGCTTTATTGTAATCGTAATTATTAGCATATTTTTCATAATGTATCACGTCTTGGTATTCGAATATTGCTTCAAAAAAGGCGTCAAATGAGTATCCTTTTGGAACAAAAAGTTTAGAAACATTGCGACAACCCAATCCAAAATATCGGAATATATCTTCCCCTAAAGCAGTTAGTTGCTCTTTGGTTTCTTTTCCATTCAAAACTGCAATTGAGTTTCTGCTTTTTCGAATGATAGAAGGTTTGTTTTTGAAATAATATTCAAAATAACGGGCTGTATTATTGCTTCCTGTAGCTATTACAGCATCAAAATTTTCTAATTTCCCTTCTACAAAAGTGATGTTGTTGGCTAATTCAGAATCAACTGCAATGATGTATTTTGCCAAAAAAGGCAACAAATGTTGGTCATTTGATGATGTTTTTACTAATACATTATTTCCTGTGATCAAAACCGAAAGAAAATCATGAAAACCCACCAACGGAATATTTCCGGCAAGAATTAAGGCGATGTTTTTAGGTTCATTTATTGGAAAATCATAAGCAGAAAGCCATTGATTTAAGTTTTCTGCAGTTAATGCTTCTGCCCAAGATTGAATAGCAAAATACACTTGTTCCGGCGTATACCATCCATTGTGGGATTGAGATAATTTTATTAATTCGATAAAATCATCAAAAAACAGATCGTTGTGCAAAACAGTTGGATTCTTAGAAGTATTATCTTCGGAAAATTGACTTAAGAATTTCCCTAATTCAACAAAAACACTTTTTTTTGTTTCTAATGTCATAATGTTTGCTTATGAATAGTTTTGATTGTAATTTTGCACAAAAATAAGGATAAAGTAATTAGGCATTGTTAAAAAAACATAAGTTTTAAAAACAAACTTTAAACCTAAAATTTTATACTTTAAAACAAAGAACAATGGCAATTATTATAACAGACGAATGTATCAATTGTGGTGCTTGTGAACCAGAGTGCCCAAATACAGCAATATACGAAGGAGCAGATGATTGGAGATATAAAGACGGAACAAAACTGAAAGGAAAAGTAATTTTACCTGATGGTTCCGAAATAGATTCTGATGAAGCTCAAACTCCAATTTCTGACGAAGTGTATTACATTGTGCCAGGGAAATGTACCGAGTGTAAAGGTTTTCACGATGAGCCGCAATGTGCTGCAGTATGTCCTGTAGACTGTTGTATTCCGGATGATAATCATGTAGAAAGCGAAGAAACGTTACTAAACAGACAAGCGTTTTTACATAACGAATAACATATAATCCTGAATTGGGTTAAAAAAAATCCTGAGTGCGAACTCAGGATTTTTTTGTTTTAACTGTTTTTTTATTCTTTAACTATGATAAAAATCTCCTTGTTTATTTTATCCGTTTGCTCATCATAGGATTCTAAAACTAGATTTCCATTGGTATCAAAATAAGCAAATGATGTTTTGTTTTTTGCTTTATAAATATAATTATTATTTGATGTTTTTCTCAAAATGGCTGTTTTCTCACTGTTGGGCAAATACATGTTATATCCACTTTCAGCTAGTTTAACCTGATATTTTTCTCCGTTTAAATCATAATAAGCTGATCTGTCAATGTCAACAATATTTGTAACTCCATTTGTAGTAATTGTAGTAATTGCAGTAACTTCAACTGGTGTTTCTTTTCTTTCTTTGTTTAAAACATTAGATTCGGCGTCTTTTAATTCAATTTTTTGAATTTCTTTTACTTCTTGAGTTTTTATTGATTTTTTCTGACCATCAGAATTTTTTACAGTAGTAACTGTCGTTTTAACTTCCGATTTAACATTTTTATTTTGAGCTTGAATATTTACTGAAAATAGAAAAGCAACCATTCCAAGAATTATAGTTTTCATAATATTTAATTTTGTGATTAATATGAAACAAATTTACAATCCTCTGGCTGAGTACTTGTTACGTAATTATGATAAAAGATTATATAATTTACATAAAGGGAGATAAAAACTATGTTTTTATTTTTGTCTAGCAACAATTACAAAAGTGTCATACGCATAGGTTTTTCGGTCAATTGTTCTAATGATTTCAAAGTCATTTAGATATAAAAACAATTGTATTTCATTTAAGGTAAAAACGCGAACTGTAGAAAAATCGTCTGCAATTATTTCTTTTTCATCATTTTTAAGGGTATAATATTGTGCGGTCCACTCCAGCATAAAATTTTCTGACGAAGTTGTTTTCCAGTTGCTGTTTCTATAATATTTTACTCCATCATATTCAGCTTTGTGAATTATGATTTCATTTTCTTTGGTGAAAGGAATAAATCGATTGGCATCAATAAAATCAAAAATGATAATTCCGTCTTTATTTAGGTTTTTATGAATAGAGTCAAAAGTATTGTTCACATCTTCATTTGTTATTAAATAACTGGTGGAGCGCCCCGTAATTAGGATGCAATCAACCGGTTTTTCAAGTTCAAACTCTCTCATGTCGCCATGTATGAAAGTGCCGTTTTTATTCCTCTCTTTGGCAATCGCAATCATACTTTGACTATAATCCAGACCAATGTAATCTTGATTGTTTTCCTGAAATCGTTTGGCAAGATTTCCTGTGCCGCTTCCAATCTCCAGTATGGTTTTACAATTGTTTTCTTGGATTAAACTATTATAAAAATGATACTCTTCATCATAATCGATAAAGGTTTGGTACATAGCATCAAAAATTGCCGCCATTTTTCCGTCGTAAAGATTTGCCATGATATTTGTATATTAAGTACTAAATTTAGGGAGAATAAACGAAATAAAAAAAGGACTGTCGAAAGACAGCCCTTTTAAATTATTCGATAACCGAATTAGAATTTATAGTTTAAAGATAAATTAAACATAGTTCCTAATTGGCTAAAGTGATATCCGTCATACGTCATTTGAGAATAACGTTGGTTGAAAGTGATTAAGTTAGATTGATTTTTTACTTGAGCAGGATCTGCTAATATTGCAGTTCCAGCTGCGTTTTCTGCTTTGAATTTCCATTCAGGAAGTACATTCAACAAGTTATTTACATTCAATGCCAAAGTTAATTTGTCAGTAGCAGAGAAAGTAATTCCTAAATCTGTAACAATTTTAGGAGTGAATTCAGTTCTTAAATTAGAATCTAAACCAGCTTGTTTAAATGTAGATTTTCCAAAATAAGTGTTGTTAAGAGAAAAGCCAAATTTTCCAACTTCGTAGTTTGCTCCTAAAATCCATTTTGTTTCTGGTCTGGAAGTAAACATTAATGCATCTAGTGTTGCACTAAAATTGTTGCTTTTTACTGGAGAGATTCTTTCATTTTGAAAAGTTATGTTTCCAGATAAATTGAATCCAAGTTTTCCAGTTCCTAATTCGATGTTGTTGTAATTGGCAACCACATCTAAACCTGAAGTTCTAGAGTCAAATGAGTTTTCAAACCAAGCAACATCTCCAAAAGTAGTAGGTACAATGTCTCCTAAAACGATTCTGTCTTCCACTTTAATGTTATAGTAATCGATAGTGAAATTAAAGTTTTTCATAGGTTTTGCTCCAATTCCTATAGTGATGTTTGTTGATTTCTCAGCGTCTAAACGATCAATTCCTAATTGGCGCGCTTGTGGAGAAACGTTATTTATAATTCCACTAACTTGAATTCCTTCTCCGGGAACGAATGAATATTGTGATTTTTGAGTGTAAATTTGGTGTAACGTAGGTGCTCTAAATCCAGTAGAAATAGATCCTCTTAATGTAACTTTGTCATCTAAAAATTTATATCTAGAACTCAATTTCCAAACCGTTGCGCCTCCAAAATCGCTATAGTCTTCGTAACGAACGGTACCATTTATTAAGAAATCTTCAGTTACGTCATAAGCAAGGTCAAAATAAGCACCTAAATTATAACGGTTCCATTTTCCTGAATTTTCAGGTCTGTTACCAGCGAATGAATCAGCTCCCATTCCTTCCCAAGATACTTTATCGCCTTCAGTTACTTCAAAAGTTTCTGTTCTAAACTCAGAACCAAAACCAATACTGATTTTATCCGACAATACTTTAGAGATGTCTAAATTACCTACAACATGGTTGAAAGAAGTTCCTCCAGGTTTGAAGGTTATCGGACTGTTTTCTTGGTAAATGTTTTGCCCGGTGATTGGATCAGTTAATCCAGATCTATTTTGTGAGTTTTCTACGGTATAGGTTTGTGTATTGCCACCAACAGTAATACTGGCATCGGTATTCCAATCGTTTTTTGTTGATTTATAACCTAAAGTAGCGTTATAATCGTTTAAGTCTCCTGTAAATGTTGGTACATAGCCTTTGTAAGAAGCTGCCGTTCCGTTACCAAAGAAATCCTTTAAATAGGTAGGATAAGCTTCTGAAGTACTCCAATCTGAGATACTGGCATTTTCAAAGGGATTTTTTATTGATCTCCAATATGGTGTTCTGTAGTTCGCAAAAGAGTTTACTTTTTTGTACACATAAGCAGCATTATAATACAATTGTGTTTCATCGGATAACTCAAATCCACCGTTTACCAAGAATTTTGCAGAAGCTGTTTCTGGAGAACCATTGATGTTTCCTCCATCAGGTTTTTCTTTTAAAAAATCATCAACGGCTTGCCTACCTGCAATATTTCCCTGATTTATAGTGGCAAATTTTGCATTGTAATCTGCAGAACCTTGGTATGAGCTAAAAGTTGCTTCTTTTTGAGCTTCTGTCATTCCAGTTATGTCTGTTCCTCCAAGAGTATTATCTTTATTAATATAACTACCGTATGCAGCAGGGTTTATTTTAACAAAATCATTAAAATCTCCTTCTGCATCTACTTTACCTGGTCTATTAGCCAAGTTTACTTTAGAAAAATCGACTGTATAATTTACAAATCCTTTTTCTCCTACAGTAGAGCCATTGTTCAAACTTACGCCTAACATTTCGCCATCACCTTCAGAAGTCATGCCACTTCTTACAGTTACAGATCCACCGTTTGTATTCTTTTTCAAGATAATATTCATAACTCCTGCAATAGCATCAGAACCATATTGAGCCGAAGCTCCATCACGAAGTATTTCTACTCTTTCGATAGCGTCAGTAGGAATGGCAGAGATATCAGCCCCTGTTTCTCCACGGCCTGGAGACGTTTGTACGTAAAGTAATGAACTTAAGTTTTTACGTTTTCCGTTGATAAGGATTAAAGTTCTACTAGGTCCCATATTTCTAATTTCATAAGGATCAAGTAATGAAGTTGCATCATTTACAGGCGTTTGAACCGTGTTAAACGAAGGGATTTTGTACTGTAACGCTTTGTCAAAAGAAGCTTGTCCAGTTGATGTCAAATCTTTTGAAGACAATACATCTATTGGAAGTGCGGTTGTTGTATTACTTCTTGGCGCCGTTCTGGTTCCAGTAACTACAACTTCATCCAGATTTTGTCCGCCTTCTTCTGATAAAACAACATTTATAACAGCATCAGTAGCCGCTTTTTCTAATTTAGAAAAACCAACATAACTGAAAACTAAAGTTGCTCCTTCTTTAACTTTTATCTTGTATGCCCCATCGATGTCAGTAGAGACGCCATTCTGAGTCCCTTTTTCAATAATATTAACGCCAATCAAGGCATTACCGGTATTGTCTTTAACAACACCTGAAATTTCTTTTTGTGCAAAAAGAAACGAGACGTTTAATAGGAATAATAATAATGCAAGTTTTTTCATAATAAGTTGAGTTTGGTTGTTTTTTGGTTAGTTAATCGGTGGCAATATAATAATTTTTTAACGTATCATTAACAAATCAATAAAAATTATATAAAAAAATTATCAACTGTGGATTAATGTGCTTTTTTTGGTTTTTCAGCATCTAATAAATCTTATATTTGCAAACTTTTAAAGTAAGTACTAAAACTTTTGGCTGGAAAGGCTGTCAGTAAACAAAAATATCATGAAAGCAGGAATTGTAGGATTACCGAATGTTGGAAAATCAACATTATTCAATTGTTTATCAAATGCAAAAGCGCAAAGTGCCAACTTTCCTTTTTGTACAATCGAGCCTAATATTGGTGTTGTAAATGTTCCGGATTCTAGAATAGAAAAACTGGAAGAATTAGTAAAACCGGAGCGTGTGCAAATGGCGACTGTTGATATCGTTGATATTGCAGGATTGGTAAAAGGAGCCAGTAAAGGAGAAGGCTTGGGAAATCAGTTTCTAGGAAATATTAGAGAGTGTAATGCAATTATTCACGTTTTGCGTTGTTTTGATAACGATAATATTGTTCACGTTGACGGGAATGTAAACCCGATTCGTGACAAAGAAACAATTGATATTGAGTTGCAGTTGAAAGATTTGGAGAATGTTGAAAAACGTTTAGAAAAAGTAAAACGTGCTGCTAAAACTGGAAATAAAGAAGCAATCGTTGAAGAAGCGTTGTTGAATAGAATTAGAGAAACGCTGCTTCAAGCGAAATCAGCGAGAACTATAACGCCACAAAACAATGACGAAGAAGTTTTGATGGAAGGTTTTCAATTGATTACGGCGAAACCAGTATTATATGTTTGTAATGTTGATGAAAATTCGGCAGTTAACGGAAATAAGTATGTAGATCAGGTTCGTGAATTGGTTAAAGATGAAGATGCTGAAGTTATCGTACTTTCTGTAGGTGCTGAAGCTGATATTACCGAATTGGAAAGCTATGAAGAGCGTCAGGTTTTCTTAGAAGATATGGGGTTACAAGAGCCAGGTGCGTCTGTATTGATCCGTGCAGCTTACAAATTATTGAAACAACAAACTTATTTTACGGCAGGAGTTAAAGAAGTTCGTGCTTGGACTATAGATGTTGGTTCAACTGCGCCACAAGCTGCTGGAGTTATTCACACTGATTTTGAAAAAGGATTTATCCGTGCCGAAGTTATTGCTTACGAAGATTTCGTTCATTACGGTTCAGAAGCTAAATGTAAAGAAGCAGGAAAATTCAAGGTGGAAGGAAAAGAATATATCGTTAAAGATGGTGATGTAATGCATTTCCGTTTTAATGTGTAAATAGCTAATAAAATAGCATAAAGAGAAACCTGTAAGAGTAATTTTGCAGGTTTTTTTTTTGTACCTATTCCAGCTTTCCACTTCAAGATTTTCCCATCAATCTCTTTTTCTAAGACAAAAAAGGAGCTTCCTTTGGTCGCTCTTTTTCATCAAGAAAAATAAGATTGATCTGAAAAATGCTTTCTGTTTCTATCTGGGGTAAAATCGATTTAGAAGAAAATGAAATTTCGTTTTTCTTATTTGTTTTCGTAATCTGTGAATCTGCGGACAATAATTTTGTTGTTATTTTATTTTTAGTACTTTTAGTAAAAATAAATCATCATGAAAATTATCGCTTTTGGCGCAAGCCCCAGCAAAAACTCCATCAATAAAAAATTAGCGACGTATGCAGCAAATCTTTTCGAAAATGCTGAAGTTGAGGTGTTGGATTTAAACGATTTTCAAATGCCGATTTTTACCGTTGATATCGAAAAAAAAATAGGTCAACATGAATTAGCAAAAGCTTTCCTGGCTAAAATTGCCACCGCTGATATTTTGGTAGTTTCAATGGCGGAAAATAATGGGAATTATTCAGCGGCTTTCAAAAATGTTTTTGATTGGTGCTCCAGAATTACAGGAAAAGTATTTCAGGAAAAACCCATGTTGTTGATGGCAACTTCTCCAGGAGCCAGAGGTGGAGCAAGCGTATTGGGAATTGCAAAAAACGCATTTCCTTTTTATGGTGGAAATATAAAAGCAACTTTCTCGCTTCCTAGTTTCGATGCTAATTTTGATGTTGTAAACGGTAAGATTTCCAATCCCGAATTGGATAAACAATTGAAAGAAATTATCAAGAATTTTTAAATTTCAATGGCAATATCAATATCAATTTGAAATCTAAAATTGTTAATCCTAAATCAGAAATTAGTTGTCAATATCATTCTTGATAACTTTGATGGCTTCCTATTTTAAATTTTATCGAATTACACTACATTAGCACCAAATCCACAAATTTTACAATGTCCGAACAAAATCAATATACCGAAGATAATATTCGGTCGCTCGACTGGAAAGAACATATTCGCATGCGTCCCGGAATGTATATCGGGAAACTGGGTGATGGTTCTTCTCCGGATGATGGTATTTATATTCTTCTAAAAGAGGTACTCGATAACTGTATCGATGAATTTGTCATGGGTGCCGGTAAAACAATCGAGGTAACAATTAAAGACAAAACGGTTACTGTTCGAGATTATGGACGTGGAATTCCTTTGGGAAAAGTGATTGATGTAGTTTCTAAAATGAATACTGGAGGAAAATACGATTCCTTGGCATTTAAGAAATCTGTTGGTTTAAATGGAGTAGGGACAAAAGCCGTGAATGCTTTGTCTAATTATTTCCGCGTAGAATCTGTTCGGGACGAAAAACAAAAAGCGGCTGAATTCTCTGCTGGAAATCTTGTTCTCGAAGAAGATGTAATTGATACCACGAAGCGAAAAGGAACTAAAGTAACTTTTATTCCGGATGAAGCAATCTTCAAAAATTATAAATTCCGATATGAATATGTAATCAAAATGCTCAAAAACTATTGTTACTTGAACAACGGTTTGACTATTTTATTCAATGGCGAAAAATATTTTTCGGAGAATGGTCTGAAAGATTTATTAGAAGAAACCATTCACGCCGATGATTTGGAATATCCAATCATTCACTTGAAAGGCGATGATATCGAAGTTGCTTTAACACACAGTAAAACCCAATACAGTGAAGAATACCATTCCTTCGTAAACGGACAAAATACTACGCAAGGGGGAACGCACTTAGCAGCTTATCGTGAAGCAATAGTGAAAACTATTCGTGAATTTTATAACAAAAGCTTCGAAGCTTCGGATGTTAGAAAATCCATTGTAAGTGCGGTAAGTATAAAGGTTATGGAACCGGTTTTTGAGTCGCAGACCAAAACTAAATTAGGTTCAACTGATATGGGTTCAGAGCCTGGAATGCCTTCGGTGCGTACTTTTGTAAATGATTTTGTGAAAACCAAATTAGATAATTATTTACACAAGAATCCAGTAACTGCGGATGCTTTACTTCGAAAGATTCTTCAAGCCGAAAGGGAGCGTAAAGAATTATCCGGTATTCGAAAGTTAGCGACAGATCGTGCCAAAAAAGCGAATCTGCACAACAAAAAATTAAGGGATTGTCGTGCACATCTTCCGGATACTAAAAATCCTAAAAATTTAGAGAGTACCCTTTTTATCACTGAGGGAGATTCGGCTTCCGGATCTATTACTAAATCACGGGATGTAAATACACAAGCCGTTTTTAGTCTGCGTGGTAAGCCTTTGAATTCGTATGGAATGAGCAAGAAAATTGTTTATGAAAATGAAGAATTCAATTTATTGCAAGCGGCTTTGGATATTGAAGACGGATTGGAAAAATTGCGTTACAACAATATTGTAATTGCAACCGATGCCGATGTCGATGGAATGCATATTCGATTATTATTGATTACGTTCTTTCTTCAGTTTTTCCCGGAGTTAATCAAAGAAGGGCATTTGTATATTTTGCAAACGCCACTTTTCAGGGTTCGAAACAAGAAAGAAACGATTTACTGTTATTCTGATGAAGAACGTAAAGACGCTATCGAAAAACTAAAACCAAAACCTGAAATCACCCGATTTAAAGGATTAGGAGAAATTTCTCCAGATGAGTTCAAAAATTTCATTGGAGAAACCATTCGTTTAGATCCGGTTATGATGGACAAAAATACTTCTATTGAGCAGTTATTGTCTTTCTATATGGGTAAAAACACTCCGGACAGACAGGAGTTTATCATCAAGAATTTGAAAGTGGAATTAGATGTAATTGAGAAAATTTAAATAGTTATAAAATGCCTACAAAAAGAACACTAATTTTTATCGTTTTATTATTTGTGATTAGTTTTTCAACGACCTTTTTTATTATAAGGAGTAATGATCATAAAGAATGTGATATAGTTATAAAGAAAGAGATGGATAAAAATAGAATTGAGGTTACAAAGGAAGAGCATGTTTGTAAAGAAAAATATTCTTTTTAGAATTTATAAAACAAAAATTGAATTAATTAGTATTCAATAGAATATATTTAATGAAAGACGAAGAAAATACAATTCCAGAAAATCTTCAAAATAAAATTTTATTTTCTCAAGTAGTCGCGCTATTGCAAAATGCCCGGCAACAGGTTTTACGTACCGTAAATTCAACAATGGTTTATACCTATTTTGAAATAGGAAGAATGATTGTGGAAGAGGAGCAAAATGGAAAAAACAGAGCTGAATATGGGAAGCAATTATTAAAAGGGCTTTCCGAACGGCTGACTACTGAGTTTGGAAAAGGGTTTTCTGTAGAAAATCTTGATCGAATGAGGAAATTTTATAAAACATATTCAATTTCTTCATCACTGATGACGAAATTGAATCTTGAGAAATCCGATACACTGTTGCGGATTTCTCAAGATTCAATTTCCCAGTCACTGATTGGGGTTTCTGAAAATCAAAAAGCACAGTCACTAATTTCGTTTTTCAAACTAACTTGGACACATTATGTTTTCTTAATGCGAATTGATGACGTAAACGAAAGACGTTTCTATGAAATAGAATCCGAAAAATACAATTGGAGTGTTCGAGAATTAAAACGCCAATACGATTCGGCACTTTATACACGATTGGCTTTAAGCCGAGATGCAGCAGGGATTATGAAACTTTCGGAGCAAGGTCAGATTATAGAGAAACCCAAAGACCTTATCAAAGATCCTTATATTTTGGAGTTTTTAGGATTGCCAGAATTGCATCACTATTCTGAATCGGAATTAGAGGAAGAAATCATCAATAAACTTGAGCATTTTTTACTAGAATTGGGCCATGGTTTTACTTTTGTCGCAAGACAAAACAGAATTACTTTTGACGATAAACATTTTCGAATCGATTTGGTCTTTTACAACCGAATTTTAAAATGTTTTGTACTGATTGATTTGAAAATAGGCGATTTGAAACACCAAGATTTAGGACAAATGCAAATGTATGTCAATTATTACGACAGAGAAATGCGTTTGGAAGACGAAAATAAAACCATAGGAATTGTACTTTGCCAAAACAAAAGTGATTTGGTTGTAGAATATACTTTACCTGAAAATAATGAGCAAATTTTTGCCAGTAAATACAAAACAATTCTGCCAAGCAGAGAAGATTTAATACAATTAATTTCGGAATCAAGATAATGAAAGACGAAGAAGACGATAACACAATCCCAGAAGGTCAGGACGAAGAAAATAATTCAGAGGATCATTCGATTGATGAAAATCAAGAAGAGAATGATGCTGATGGAATTATTGAAGTAGACGGCAAATCTTTTGAAGGACAACATTTTTACGATAATCAAGAAGACGGAAACGATACCATTACCAAAGTTACGGGAATGTACAAGGACTGGTTTCTGGATTATGCTTCCTATGTAATTCTGGAGCGTGCCGTTCCGGCGATTGAAGATGGTTTTAAACCGGTGCAACGCCGTATCATGCACTCTTTGAAAGAATTAGATGACGGTCGTTATAATAAAGTTGCCAATGTTGTAGGACACACCATGCAGTATCATCCTCACGGAGATCAGAGTATTGGTGATGCGATGGTGCAAATTGGACAAAAAGAATTATTGATTGACTGTCAGGGAAACTGGGGAAATATCCTAACGGGAGATGGTGCAGCTGCTTCTCGTTACATTGAAGCGCGTTTGTCTAAATTTGCTTTGGAGGTTATTTATAGTCCAAAAATTACCGATTGGGGCGTTTCTTACGATGGACGAAGAGCGGAACCGAACAATCTTCCGGTGAAGTTTCCGTTGCTTTTGGCACAAGGAGCCGAAGGTATTGCGGTAGGTCTTTCCACGAAAGTATTACCTCATAATTTCAATGAATTAATCGATTCTTCGATAAAAATATTAAAAGGAAAACCTTTTACACTGTATCCGGATTTCATGACACAAGGTATTGCCGATGTGTCTAATTATAATGATGGATTGCGTGGCGGACGTATTCGTGTTCGTGCCAAAATTGGTCAGTTGGATAAAAATACTTTGGTGATTACCCAAATTCCGTTTTCTACCAATACGACGACTTTGATTGACAGTATTTTGAAAGCGAATGATAAAGGGAAAATCAAAATCAAGAAAATTGAAGACAATACCGCTGCTGAGGTAGAGATATTAATTCACCTTTTTCCGGGTGTTTCTCCAGATAAAACCATTGATGCATTGTTCGCATTTACGGCTTGTGAAACTTCGGTGGCGCCATTGGGTTGTGTGATTGAAGACAACAAACCGTTGTTTATTGGGGTTTCTGCAATGTTAAAAATTTCAACAAACAGAACCGTCCAATTGCTGAAAAGTGAATTGGAAATTCAATTAGGAGAATTAGAGGAACAATGGCATTTTCTTTCTTTGGAACGTATTTTCATCGAAAACAAAATCTATCGTGACATTGAAGAAATGACGACCAGAGAAACGGTAATTAAAGCCGTTGATGATGGTTTAAAACCACATACGAAACACTTAAAACGTGCTGTTACCGAAGAAGATATTCTGCGTTTATTGGATATCCGAATCATGCGTATTTCCAAATTTGACAGCAATAAAGCACAGGACAAAATCGAATCGTTGGAAGGCGATATCGAACAAGTAAAACATGATTTAGAACATCTGATTGATTTTGCGATTGCCTATTTCACTCGATTGAAAGAGAAGTACGGAAAAGGACGCGAACGTCAAACGGAGCTTCGTATTTTTGATGATATCGAAGCAACTAAAGTAGTTTTAAGAAATACTAAATTATACGTAAATAAAGAAGAAGGATTTGTAGGTACGAGCCTGAAAAAAGACGAATACGTTACGGATTGTTCTGATATTGATGACGTAATTGTTTTTTTGCGTGATGGAAAAATGATGATTACCAAAGTGGATGCGAAAACCTTTGTGGGTAAAGATATTATTCACATTGCTATTTTTGACAAAAGTGATAAGCGCACTATTTACAATATGATTTACCGTGATGGAAAATCTGGGCCTTCTTACATCAAACGATTCAATGTCTCAGGTGTTACCAGAGATAAAGCATACGATTTAACCAATGAAACTACGGGTTCTCAAGTAGTATATTTCTCTTGTAATCCAAATGGAGAAGCTGAAGTAATTACAATACTATTGCGTCAGGTAGGAAGTGTTAAAAAACTGAAATTCGATATTGATTTTGCCAGTTTAGCAATAAAAGGAAGGGCTTCCAAAGGAAATTTGGTTACCAAGTATCCAATCAAAAAAATAGAACTGAAGGAGAAAGGAATTTCTACTTTATTGCCTAGAAAAGTTTGGTTTGACGATACCGTTCAACGATTAAACGTTGATGCAAGAGGTGAATTATTAGGGGAGTTCAGACCAAATGATAAAATTTTGGTTATATCGCAATCCGGAAAAATAAAAGTAATTACACCTGAATTATCCACTCATTTTGATGAAGATATGGTAGTTTTGGAAAAATGGGTTCCAAAGAAACCAATTTCAGCTATTTATTATGATGGAGAAAAAGAGCGTTATTACATCAAACGTTTCTTAGTGGAAACGGAGAATAAAGAGGAAAGTTTTATCACTGAACATCCTAATTCACAATTAGAGATTGTATCAACGGAGTATCGTCCAGTGGCTGAATTGGTTTTTACAAAAGTAAAAGGAGTTCAAAAAGAAACGATGACGGTAGATATAGAATCATTTATTTCGGTGAAAGGATTTAAAGCTTTAGGGAATCAATTGACAACCGATAAGTTGAAACAAGTAAACCTGCTGGAACCTTTGCCGTATGAAATTCCTGTTGAGGTTATCCCTGAGGAGTTAGAAGTTATGGGTGATACTAATGCCGATGATTCAGACATTCAACTTGATGATGATGGTCAAGTTGTTTTGTTTTAGAATAAAACAAAACGGAATGCTAAATAGGGCATTCCGTTTTGTTTTTATTGGTATTTTACATCGGTTAGTGTTTTCATAAACGCAACTAATGCTAATTCCTCCTTTTTACTCAAATTAAGTTTTTCAAACGGAAGGGTTTGATTTTCGACTGAATATCCTAATCCTTTTCCTCCTCCTTTATTGTAAAAATCTACAACTTCTTCTAGCGTTGTATATACTCCATTGTGCATATAAGGAGCAGTTTTTGCTGTATTTCGTAGCGATGGTGTTTTGAATGCATTTTTTAGTTGAGGCATTTTATACTGGTTGTATTTTCCTAAATCAGGACTTATTGCAATACCTTTTTTGGTAGCAGGAGTTCCAATAACTTCTTGCTCGGTTTTATTGTAGTTAGGCGGAACGGTTCCGTTAAACAAAGGGATGAAATGACAAGTGGCACATTTTGCCTTACCCGCAAAAAGATTGAATCCTAGTTTTTCTTGTTCTGAAAAATCTTCAGAATCGCCTCGTATGTATTGGTCAAATTTAGAATCAAAATCATTTAAAGAGCGAATGTAAGAGGCAATCGCATTTTGTAGTTGCCATTCTTCCACCTTTTTTTCTTTAGGAAATGCTTTTGCAAATAAGGTTTTATAAGTGCTGTTTTCCGTTACAATTGGGATAATATTTTTGAATGAGCCATGCATTTCTTCTTTGTTTGCTATAACTTCCATACTTTGTTTTTCTAAATCGGGTTGCCTTAAATCCCAAAAAAGAGCGTTTTGAAAACCCGCATAAGTTAGGGTAGGAGTGTTTCTGTTTAGAACTCCACCTTCTAAAGAAATGTTAGTTTTTTGCCCATCCGTAAATGCTTTCTCTGGATTATGGCAAGAAGCACAACTTCTTCTTTGATCTTTTGATATATTCACATCATAAAATAATTTGGAACCTAAACTTACTTTTTCTTTAGAATAAAAATATTCATCGGATGGAATGAAAGCATTAACATCGAAAGTATTTTTTTCGAAAAGAGTTATCGAATTGGGATTGATAGCATTGGTTTTATTTACATTAGGAATATTATTTTGCTTTTGCAATTGAAGTAAAATTTTAGAAATAGGATTCAAATACGTCCTAATAAATAATGCTCTGTCAAAAGTATCAAAGTTGTTATTATCCTTGCAATAGGCATTACTTTCTGTTATTGTTTTTTTTAGATTCTGCTTTAATGCAACCGACTTTTTAGAATTGTCTTTGCAGGTTTTTAAAGTGATTTTTTCTACAGATGACAAGCTAGGTATGATTTCATTTACGGATTGGAATGCAATTGGGGAGTCAAAACCCGTAATTCCTAACGCTATAATCCTGTAAACCTGAAATCTAGCGGCATCTATTATATGATTGTCACTAATTGTAATTGCGTTTAAATGTTGTTTTACTTGCATTATGTTAGCACTCATAACTGCAATTTCTCTTTGTAATTCGGTTTTATTGACTGTGTTGTAAACTGGAAAAATAAGTTCTTCCATAACTTGGAAACCATTTGGAGGCAAGAATTTATTTTCTTCCACTTCAAGTTCATCTAGTGCGGGACCATTCATAAATCTTGCCGTTTCAGGTGAAAAATATTCAATAGCCCATTCTACTTTTTTATATAGCAATCTGTTTTCTTTGAAACATTTTTGAATAACGTTTGAGGAACTTTCCGCTTTGGCAATTTTTTGAAATTCAATTACGCTATTTTGAAGCTTTTCTAAATCGATTAATAATTCTTGTTTTACGGATGTTTCTGTTTTTTCTTTGGTACAACTAGAAATAAAAACGAGACTGGATAGAATTCCAAAAACAAAAAATATTTTTTTAATGCTAATTTTCATATGTGTGTACTTTTGCAAAATGGATAAAAAATAAAAACAACCCGACGAATAATCGGATTGCTTTTTATTTTATAAAGGATAAAATTATCTTTGAACGTTACGAATAACAATAGTTTGTCCACCTTCTTTGTTTGTGTTTAAGCCACTTCCATCAGCGTTTGAAAATGCATCTTTTTGCCAAGTATGAGGGTGAATGTTTACGATAAATGTATTCGGAATGCCAATTACATCAGATATATCTTCCATAGCTCCGAATTCCCAGCTTCCAAAACGGGTTTCATTTCCGGGATTATACAAAGCATTCCAAGCTGCGTCTGTACGCTTGTGATTCATGTTTAACCAAGGTTTGTTGGTTTTGGCAGCAATGCTGTATTGCCAAATGTAGGAATCATGTTTTGCTGCGGTATAGTAGCTGTCACCGTCTTCTTGTATGTAAACGTAATTTTCGGTCACACAAATATTATCCGGATTGATAATTCCTGTTCCAGGTGTAGAATCTCCCTCAACAACAAGTTCTAGTTTACCGATAAGTGGATTAGTTGCATCCAATACCAGTTTGTAAACTCTTCCCCACATAGTGTAACCTTCAACTGGTGCATTTGAGGAGGATTGACCCGTAGCTGTAAAATAGACTTCTCTGTTGTTGCTCGCCGAACCTTTTCTGTAATCGACATCTTCTACTCTTGAAAAGCGAATGGCTTTAAGATTATTTACAGCAGTGTTAATTTCGGCACCAGTACTGTTTTTTGCATTTGGAATTTCAACAAAAGACACATCAAAAGAATTTCCAACAGCCATTGCTGTTTCTACTTGATTGTTGTCATTTCTTTTTAAAGCATATAATTTTCCGTTAGTTAAATCACCAACAGTATTACTTACATACATAATTACCTGTCCAGCACTTGCATGCGCTGTTGCGTAGGATTGATCTTCACCAATAAGTATTACCGTTTTTCCAGGGTAGGCAACTTTTGGTAACGGTACGGCATTTTCCATACTTGCTTTTCCTAATGCAGGCAAAACTCTGTCTTTTCGGCTTTTTTCGCTAGATGCTCCAAAAGGATCTATGCCGTGAACCATGCTTTCTTCACCACTTTCTCCAGCAGTCAAGAAAATTGGACCAAAACCATGAATTGTTGGAGTGGCCAATGTAGCAGAGCAAAGTCTAGTCATACCTCCTACAGCATCAACAATATATTCCCCTTTTATAGGTTTTAATGTTTTGTCTAAATAAACTCTAGAAACAGATTTGAGTATTTCGTGATTTGTTATCATGATATAACCATCACCGTTAGGATCTTTCATAAAACCAGCACCATCGGGTTGTGCACCATAAATAAATCCTGGAGTTTGTGTTAAAACATCTGAAGAACTAATCAAAGATGAAATTTGAAGGTTTTCAAATCCCGCTTGAGCATAAGCGAAGGCTGGGACACTAGATTTTGACGTGAAATCAATATTTGGGTTCACACTATTAGACGAATCATCGTCATTTTGGCAACTTATCAACGACAAGCTTGTAAATCCTAGCAATGCTACAGATTTTAAAAAATTTAATTTCATAGTTGTTTTGTTTATTATTTGAAGCAAAACTATTGTAGAAAAGTAAATAAGATGTTAAGCCAGTTTTTTTTAATAGCTATCAAATTAGGTGAATTGTATTATGAAAAAGTAAATTTTTTGACCAAATGTAAATTTATCATCTTAATTTTAAACAAAAATAGCCGCTCATTGAGCGGCTATTTTTGTTTAAAATTACAAAGAAGAATTACTTGTTTTTCTTCATTTTCATATTCAATACTTCAACTAATAATGAGAATGATATCGCAAAATACAAATACCCTTTTGGTACTGGTGTAACGTGATTTCCAAAGATTAATGCATTCGATAAATGCGCACTTTCAGTAAGTAACATCATCCCAATTAGAATCAAAAATGATAAACCCAAAATTTGAATTGAAGGATGTTTATTTACGAAATTCCCTACTGGAAATGCAAACTGCATCATTACTAATACTGATATAACCACTGCTGTAATCATAATATACAAAGCACCTTCAACTCCGTTTGTCATACCTACCGCCGTAAGAATACTATCGAAAGAGAAAACTAAATCAATCATGATAATTTGTAACAGTACATTTTGAAATGATTTTGTTGCCGCTTTACCTAATTCTTTTTCTTCATGACCCTTCTCGTCTACTTTTTCACGGATTTCATTTGTACTCTTGTAAATTAAGAATAATCCACCGCCTAGTAAAATAAGGCTCTGACCTGTAATTCCCGCTGAAAACCAACTGAAATCGATATGAAACCAAGGTTCTTTCATTTGAATCAATAAATTGATACCAAATAAAAGCGCAATTCTCATGAACATGGCAAGGAACATTCCTATTTTCGTGGCTCTCTTACGTTGTTCAGCAGGTAATTTCCCTGTGGCAATTGATATGAAAATAATGTTGTCGATTCCTAATACAATTTCCAAAAAAGTCAATGTTAAAAGGGCAATCCAAGCATCTGGATTTAAAAATACTTCCATGTTTATTTAGTTATTATTTGTAATTAATTTGATTTTATGTGCTTAATCGGAAATCTTAGTGACAGTTCCTCTTTGTTTTTCATCAACACCAACCATTCCAAATTCAAAGGTATAGGAATTTTTTGAGGTTGTCAAAATTTTCATACCAATTGCCTTTTCCTCAGCCATGTTTTTTGGGTGCAATTTCAGTAAAACATATTCACAATCGTTTACCCATCGTATCGAAGCGGTATCTGTTTTTCCTTCAAAAGTTTCAATTTCAATACTGTCATTACGTTCAAAAAGGGCAATTTTTTTTACGCCGTTAACTTCATATTCAAACTTGAATTTCCCGGTTTTAAAATCTTTGCAATTGCGTTCCGCATCATAACACGACATTAGTAGCAATAATGGGAGGAGGAGTATTATTTTTTTCATTTCTTAAGTGTATTTATTTTTAATTTTTTGGAGCTGTTTACTTCTTCAGTTCGCTTCACTCGTGTCCTGATTGTAGCTATTATTTTAACCGTTTTAATTCTTCATCCGTAAAATTCTTGATGCTTTTCTCTTGTGCAAATTTATCCGCATTGTAACTTTTTGATTTATTTCTCGGAATTGATAAACTTTCCCAATCGCTATTTTTTAGTTGTTTGGCATAAAAAACGATTTGACCAACGTGATATGGATAATGTGCCAATTGTCTGTTGATCGCTTCCACAACCGTATGGCCTTCATTTCTGATATATATAATCTGTGAAAGTTGTTCTGGTTGTAATCCGTTTAAAGCATTGAATAAACATTCCCAGCCTTTATTCCAAGCGACTAAAACTGCTTCTTTAGATTGTAAATCATTTTCAAATTCAGCATCGCGGTTGCGCCATTCTTTTTCGCCGTCACTATTAAGGAAATCGGTCCAACGTGAAAGCATATTCCCCGAAAGATGTTTTACAATCGTGGCAATACTGTTTGTATCTTCATTTACGGCGACAAAAAGTTGCTCTGGTTCAAGTTGTTCTATGGCTTTTTCTCCCAGTGTTTTATAATACAAAAACTGCTTTTTCGCACTTTCAAGATAGGCAATATTTGTTTCCATGGTTACACAATTTTGATGTCATACTTGTCCAGAAGTCCAACGATTCCCTGTGTTGAAAATTTTGCTTTTTTCATGGGATTGAATTCAGGATCAATTTTAAAATTAGATGCTTTTGAAAAATCGGCTCCAGCTAATTGCGTATTGTTAAAAATAGCGCCATCCAAATTACTGTTGTCAAAAACGGAACTCGTAAGATTGGCTCCAATAAAGGTAGTGTCTTTCAACGAGCAGGAATTGAATTTTGTCTTAGGCATTTTTTTATTAGCAAACGACGAATAATCCAAAACACATTCCTGAAAATTGACTTTAAACAAGAAGTCATCACATTCCTCAAATTGGATACCCAGCAATTTACAGTTTTTGAATTGTACCCCTTTTAAGCTTGTTCCTGATAATTTGGTCATGGATAAATTGCAATCAATGAACTCACAATCCATAAAAGTGCTATAGGAGAAATCACTATTCGATAAATCACAGTTTTTAAAAACGCAATCTTCAAATTCTCTATTGTTTACTTTTTTATCAATGTAAACGATTTTTTCAAATGTTTTTTGAACATGAATTAAGTTTTCCATTAGTCGTTAAATAAACTTTTCATAATTATTTTTAAACCCAAAAACATCAAAAGCATAGCTGCTAAACAAGCAATTATTCCTATTGCTAAAACCAAATAATGCCACACATTTTGTTGATTCATAAAAGCATTATAAATCACTGCCGGCCCCAAAAACAGCAATGGTAAAGCTCCCGCTAAATATTTGATTCCTTTTGATAATAGTTCTTTGTTGGTTGCCATTTTATGAGTTAAGGGTTAAAAGTTATGAGTTAAAGGTTATCTGCAACCTGATTACTTAATATTGACTACTCCCGATAGCTATCGGGACTGACCACTATAATTATCGACTGCTTTTCTAACACTGCCATATTTTTTCAATAATTCGGTAGCTTCATCATAAGAAACAGGAATTTCTCCCATAATCATTTTCACGCCACGATCAACCAGTTTACTATTGCTTAGTTGCATATCAACCATTTTGTTGCCTTTCACTTTCCCCAGTTGAATCATGGTAGCAGTTGTAATCATGTTGAGTACCAGTTTTTGTGCGGTACCAGCTTTCATACGGGAACTCCCGGTTACAAATTCCGGACCTACAACTACTTCGATTGGAAATTTTGCCGTTTGCGAAAGCGGGCTTTCTGCATTGCAAGAAATACTTCCTGTGGTAATATTATTTTCGTTGCAAGTTTGCAATCCTCCAATAACATAAGGCGTTGTTCCCGAAGCTGCTATTCCTACAACGACATCATTTTTATTTATATTATGCGCTTTTAAATCTTTCCAAGCCTGTATAGTATTGTCTTCGGCGTTTTCTACGGCTTTACGGATTGCGGTGTCGCCGCCGGCAATAATCCCAATTACTAAATCGAAAGGAACGCCAAAGGTTGGCGGACATTCCGAAGCATCAAGAATTCCCAAACGCCCGGATGTTCCTGCTCCAATATAGAATAATCGACCGCCCAATTTCATTTTGGCAACGATTTCAGTTACTAAACGATCTATTTGTGGTAATGCTTTTTCTACGGCAAGCGGAACGGTTTTGTCTTCCTGATTGATATTAGATAACAATTCTGGAACCGACATTTTTTCTAAATGTTCGTATTTTGAGGATTGTTCGGTAGTTTTTGTAAAGGTCATTTTTCTTGTAATTGGACAACCCCAAAATTAATCTTTTTTATCGCAATCCCGAAATTTAAGGAGTAAAGTCGCAAAGATTTAAAATGTTTTTTTTATAATAGGATACAAAGAAATTCTGGAAATGAAGAAGAGAAAAGAAGAGCGAGTAAATAATGGAGGCATCAAGGTGTTTGACTACACAAACTCCTTTCTATAAAGTATAAGCGATGTCATTTTTTATCTCCTCCATGACAAAGGAACTTTGCACGTTAGAAATCCCCTTGATAACCGATAGCTTGTCTATTATAAATTTCTGGTATTCATTCATGTCATTAACGGCAATTTTTAATAAAAAGTCATAGTTGCCGGAAACATGAAAACATCCCATAATTTCAGGCAATTCGTTGATGTGTTTTTTAAAATCATCAATCAATTCCCTCGAATGAACGGCCAAGGTAACCTGACAGTACACACTGATCGATTTTCCGATTTTTGTGCCATCCAACAGGGCAACATATTTTTTGATGTATTGCTTTTGTTCTAATTTCTTTATCCGCTCAAACGTGGGAGAGACTGACAAGCCCACTTTTTCGGCGATTTCCTTCGTATTAAGCTTTGCATTTTGCTGCAGGAGCATTAATATTTTTTTGTCTGTTGCATCCATAGCAGAAAAATTATCTTGTTTGAAAAATAAAATTGAAGCAATTCAATATTAAAATTCTTCAATTAATAGCAAATGTAGAATTATATTTCGAATTTGATTCGATAAATAGAATTGCATTTCAATTAAAGTATTTTTGCAAAAAAAAAAACATTTCAAAAGCATGAAAACAATTTCAGAGTCATTAACAGAACAAGATAACCAACGATTAATTGAATTAGAACAATTTATTGAAAATGCAAGAGACAATTTCTTGGGCTATCCTGTTTCAAAAGATTTTGACTATTCAGAAATTAATCATTTCTTAAAATACCCGATTAATAATCTGGGAGATCCATTTGAAGACTGCACCTATAAAGTGCAGACCCATGAACTGGAAAGGGAAGTTGTTGGATTTTTTGCCAAATTGTTCCGAGCGAATCCCAAAGATTATTGGGGTTACGTAACTAATGGAGGATCCGAAAGTAATTTGTACGGTTTATATCTGGCAAGGGAATTATATCCAAAAGCAATGGTTTATTACTCTGAATCGACCCATTATAGTGTTCGTAAAAACATTCATTTGCTAAATATTCCAAGCATTGTCATCCGATCACAAGAAAACGGTGAGATTGATTATACCGATTTTGAGAATACCCTAAAAATGAATCGGCACAAGCCCGCCATAGTGTTGACAACCTTTGGTACGACTATGAAAGAAGCGAAAGATGACGTTTCTAAAATTAGAAATATCTTAAAAGGTTTGGCGATACAAGACAGCTACATCCATTGCGATGCCGCTTTGTCTGGCAGTTACGGAGCTTTCATGGAACCTCGTTTCCCATTTGACTTCAAAGATGGCGCGGACAGTATTTCTATTAGCGGTCATAAATTTATTGGTTCGCCAATACCAACCGGGGTAATCATTACAAAACGCTCCAACAGAGACCGAATCTCAAAGGGGATTTCCTATATCGGTTCACTGGACACTACCATTACGGGATCCCGAAATGGACATTGCCCCTTATTTTTATGGTATACTCTTAAAAAACTAGGGGTTAACGGTTTAAAAAAACGGTATTTACATAGTTTGGAAATTGCGGAATATTGCGAGCAAAGACTAAAAGAAATTGGCATTAACGCTTGGCGAAACCCTAATGCCATTACGGTTGTATTCCCTAAAGTCTCCGAAAAAATAAAATCGAAATGGCAATTGGCTACCGAAGGCGATATCTCGCACATCATCTGTATGCCAAATGTAACCAAAGAACAAATCGATAATTTTATCCACGACGTCGAAAACTGTGTGGAAAAACCCGAAGAAGTATTTGAATTTGGTTTTTAGTGATTTTAGACAGCCCCAAAATTAATCTTTTTTATTGCAATTTTTAGAACCTTTTTGAATGAACTAAAATATTATATTTGTTGAATAATTAAAAAATTGGAATGGATATAATTAGCTTTTTAACGGGTATGGCCAAAATATCAGTTTTTGTTTCATTATTACTGGCATTCTTTTTACTCACTGTAAAAACAAAAAACAAATTAGCAAACCGACTATTTGCATCCTATTTACTGTTTTTTGTAATTGACAATAGCGGTCTTTTGATTGATGATGACTTGATTAAAGATTATCTTAATTTAGAATTTTTCAGATGGACTATTTGTGCTTTGGTACTTCCTGTTTTTTATCTGTATGTATTGTCAGTTTGTTTTGCTGATTTTCGGTTAAAAACCAAGCATTTATTGCACACACTTCCATTTATAATCACAAATGTAGTTTTTATCTTCAGACTCTACTTTTTAAATGATGTTGAAAAAATGCAGTTTTATGACCATCGTAATCAAATGCCTGAATTGTACTATTTCCAGTTTATGTTATCCATGCAAATTGTATTGTATAGTATTGGAATATTTTTGGTTTTAAAAAAGTATAGACAAGTATATCTGGAAAATTATACGAATCCCAAAACTTCTGTTTTTAAATGGTTATTTCAAATATCCATTATGTTCTTTATTTTGTATTATTTATCTATAGCTAAGAATATTATAAGATTTACTGATTTCGAATTGCTATGGATTTGGGCAAATGTAGTAATGCAATTTCTGGTTTTAATAATAAGCTGCTGGTTTGTATTAAAAGCCTTGAACCATCCCGAACTTTTTCGTGGGATTGATTCCAAATTACAATTAGCAAGAGATATTCTTCCTAAGGAAAATGTAAATAATGCCGAAGTAAAAGACCATCAAAATGAAGTAATTTCGGCTCAAATTTCGGCGTTGAAACACTATATGATAGAAAAAGAACCTTTTCTCGATCCGTCGCTTACCATTCAGGAGCTTTCAAATCAAATTGATATTCCGGTTCGGGATTTATCTGTTTTGATTAATCATCATATAGACCAGCACTTTTTTGATTTTGTGAATGAATATCGCATTCAAAAAGCAATGAATATCCTTAAAGATCAATCCAAGAGTCAGCTTACGGTTTTGGAAATTTTGTATGAAGTAGGTTTTAATTCAAAATCTTCTTTTAATACCTCTTTTAAAAAACATACTAATCTAACGCCGACAGCTTATCGAAACGCTTCATAATAAGTGATTTGTAAAAAGTCGTACTTTGTGTTCAATAAAGTCGAACCCATTTCTTCTGAGAAAATGAGTTCGACTTTTTTTTGTCGGTCGAATTCTGAAATTTTCTAAGGCAACTTTGCTTCAAATTAATCGAACAAGTTTAAAATTAGAAATTATGAAAAAAACAAACCTCCTTATCTTTTTATTATTGCCTTTATTTTGTTTAGCACAAACATCCTTTAAATTAAATGGAAAAATTGCCGATGAAAAAACGTCATTAGCATGGACAGATGTCGTAATTGTAAATCAAGAAGGAAAAATTATAAACGGAGCAACAACAAAAGAAGACGGCAGTTTTGAGCTGAATTTGAATAAAGGAATTTATAAAGTAAAAATTAGGTCGCTTGGATATTCTGAATTTGAAAAAGAGATTGCAATAGAAAATGATACTGATTTAGGAACAATCATTTTGAAAGAAAACGCAACAAATTTAGTAGAAGTTGTAATCAAAAGTAAAAAAAACACAATCGTACAAAAAATAGATCGTTTGGTTTATAATCCTGAAAATAATGTAACAACGGTTGGTGGCGATGCTTTGAGTGCAATAAATACAGCACCGGGTGTTGTGGTACAAAATAAAGCTATCAATATATTAGGAAAAGGAACTTCTCGTGTCATGATTGATGGAAGAATGATTGAATTAACTGGCGAAGAACTGAATAATTTCTTGAAATCTATTTCGTCAAGTGATATTAAAAATATCGAAATTATAAGTAATCCTTCGTCAAAATATGAAGCCGAAGGAACTGGCGGATTGATTAATATTGTAATGAAAAAAGGTGCTCGTAATTCCTGGAAAAATACCACTACAGCTTCGTATGATCAAAATAAATATGGAATTTATGCTTTAAGGAACAACTTCTTTTACAGTAAAAATAAGTTTAGATTTTCGGCCAGCGTTAGTGGAAAAACGGGCGCTAAAAATATTGATGAATCTCTTAATATGTATTTCGTTGAAGGGCCTACAAGGATGGATGTGACAACAAAATTAAATGAGGAAAACGGATCTGGAAAATTAGCTTTAGATTATGATTTTTCAGAAAAAACAACCATTGGTTTTCAATTTTTAAAGGATAGAAGTAATCCAGATTTAGACGCAGAGATTAGAATTGATAGATACAATGCTCAAAATCAATTAGAAAACTATACTCTCAATAATACCGTTGTTGACAGGAATTCAGGCAATCAAACTTATAATGTGCATTTGATTACAAAACTGGATTCTTTAAACCGAAAATTATCATTTGATGTAGATTATTTTAATTACAATTCGAAATTTGACAATGATTTTAAAGCGAATAACTATTCATCAGATGGAACTTTTGTCGATGTCAATCAATCAGGACGAAATATTTCGAATCAGGCTATTGATAACCTGAGCTTCAAGGCTGATATGGAACATCCGCTTCAAGCCTTAAATTTATCCTACGGAGCAAAAATGAGTTTTACAAACAGTAATAGCGATGTTGTCTATTATAATACAATTACTGGAATTCCAGAATTAGATCCTAACCAATCAAACCAATTTAAATACACCGAAAATAATCAGGCGATTTACATTAACGGAGAAAAAAAAATCAATGAAAAATGGGATTTTCAATTCGGAGTACGTTTGGAAAATACACAAACGAATGGTTTTTCAGAAAATTTGAATCAAGAAACAGAAAATAATTATTTGAAATTATTTCCAACATTTTATGCTTCTTATAAGAAAAATGAAAACAATAATTTTAGTTTAAACTACGGAAAAAGAATCAGTAGACCGAGTTTTGGCTTAATGAATCCGTTTAGAATTTATATCAGCAGTAATAGTTATTCAGAAGGAAATCCTTTTTTGAAACCATCTTTTAGTGATAATTTTGAATTTGTACATTCTTATAAAACAATAGTAAGAACCAGCATTTTCTTAAATGCTATTACGGATGGTTATGGCGTGATATTTAACGCAAATCCAGAAACGAACACGCAAATTGTGACGAGAGAGAATTATTTTAAAGGTTTTACTTATGGAGTTGGAGAAAGTTATTCAGCCAATTTTGCAGATTGGTGGCAGAGTGAAAATTCATTGTTTTTTTCAGGATCAGAAATTAAGTTCATAAAAGATATTAATGCAAAACAATCAAACAGTCTGAAAGTCGATTTTTCTACAAACAATACATTCTCGTTAGGGAAAGCAACAAAATTGCAAATAGATTTTAATTATAGTACGCCTTATAAAAGCGGTTTGTATGAAACAGGATATACGTCGAGTTTTGATATTGGTTTTAAACAGGAATTGTTGAGCAAAACAATGCAGATTGCCTTTCTAGCCAATGATATTTTTAATACGTCTTATTTAAAAGATGACGTTTCAGTTGTAAATGGAGTTAAACAGGTGTATAGCCAAAATATGAGCAACCAATTTGCTCGTTTATCTGTAATTTATAATTTTGGAAACAAAAAAATCAATGTGAAGCAGCGCGATTTTGGAAATCAAGAAGAAAAAAGTAGAACGGGTAATTAGAAAATTTTAAATCTAATACCCAGAAAATAATTAAATTTCCTGGGTATTAGATTTAAAATTATATAAAATATGCCAAGGCGATTCCTATTACAATCATCGAAACTTTGGCGATATTGAATTTGTGTCCTTCGCTGGTTTCAAAAATAATGGTGGATGAAATATGAAATAATATTCCTATTACAACGGCTGTGATTTCAGTATGATACACGTTTAATATCGGCATGTAATCAGACAGGATGGTTCCCAGCGGCGTCATAATGGCAAAAGTAACCATGAAAAAAAGGATGGCCTTTTTATCCAGACTGGCGTTGATGAAAAAGGTAGTCAGAATAATGGCAATGGGCAAATGGTGAATGGCAATGCCTATGGCTAAATCGTGGTGGTGACCCACGGGAAATCCTTCCAGAAAGGCGTGGATACAAAGGCTGATGAAGAGCAACCACGGGATTTGGGTTATTATTTCGTGTCCGTGAACGTGACCGTGTTCGGCTCCTTTTGAGAAAAACTCCAATATGATTTGGAACAAAATCCCCAGCATGATAAAGATTCCAATGTTAGGGTTGGCGCTTTCGTACACTTCCGGTAATAAATGCATCACAGTCAATGAAAGTAAAAAAGAACCACTGAAAGCCAATAACAATTTTAGGTTGGTTTTGTTTTTTGGTCGTATAATCAAGGCGACGATATATCCTATGATTACAGAAAGTAAAGGTAAAAGGTAATTCATTTATTTAAAAATCATGATTAGGCGTTCACTGTCTGTTTTATGGAATTTTTTCAATTTGTAATCGCCAAAAATATCCAATAGATAAATTCCGGCTTCTTCCATTAATTCCTCAAAATCTTTTAGGGTAAGGGCTTTTACTTTTTCGGTAAAATGAAATTTTTGACTTTTATCCTCAAAGTCAATTTCCTTGAAAATATGACCGTCTTTTAGATAGCGCTTGATATGAAAATCGATTCCTTCGACTGTTTTTGTTTCTTCAGGAACCAAGGTTTCGAGTACTTGGTTGACATTCATAAAGTCGATTACGGCAAAACCATATTCCGAAAGGCTTTCTTTGATGGCTTTTAGCGTGATTAAATTGTCTTCGTCATTTTCGAAATAACCAAAACTGGTAAATAAATTGAAAATAGCATCGAATTTTTCTTCAAAAGGTTCGCGCATGTCGTGAACTTTGAAATGCAGCGTTTCATTCGTGTTTTTAGAAGCCTCAGCAATGCTGTTTTCAGATAAATCAGCACCAAGAACATTAAATCCTAATTGGTTCAAATAAATAGAATGACGGCCTTTGCCACAGGCTAAATCCAATACTTTTGCTTTTTCAGGAAGATTAAGATAATGGGTAAGATTGTCCATAAAAACCTGCGCTTCCCTGTAGTTTCTGTCTTTGTAAAGGATATGATAATACGGAGTATCAAACCAAGAGGTATACCAGTTTTCAGATGATTTCAGATGATTTTCAGTTGGCGGATTTTGTGCTGCAGACATTTATTCTTTTTCAATTAATTCGATTGATGCAAATTTAGTGTATTTTTGCAACGAATACTTGATTTTACAATGGAAAATAATTATAAAATGGTTGCCAAAACCTTTTTTGGTTTTGAAGAAATATTAGCGAAAGAATTGCAAATGCTGGGCGCACAAAACGTCGAGCAGGGTGTGAGAATGGTGAGTTTTAAAGGAGATAAAGGTTTTATGTACAAAGCAAATTTGTCTTTACGTACGGCTTTGAAAATTCTGAAACCTATTTATTTTTTCAAGGCAAATAACGAACAGGCTTTATACAAAGGCATTTCGGGAGTGAATTGGTCTAAATTACTGAATGCCAATCAGACATTTGTGATTGATACAACGGTACATTCGGAATATTTTAATCACTCAGAATTTGTTTCCCAAAAGTGTAAAGATGCGATTGTGGATCAGTTCAGAGAAAGAACAGGTCAACGACCAAGTATTGATAAAGTACATCCTGATTTAAGAATCAACATCCATATCGATAAAGACCAGGTTTCAGTAGCGCTTGATACTTCAGGAAATGCATTGAATCAACGTGGGTACAGAACCGCTACCAATATTGCTCCTATAAACGAGGTTTTGGCAGCAGGAATTCTATTGCTTTCCGGTTGGGACGGACAAACTGATTTCTTGGATCCAATGTGTGGTTCGGGAACATTCTTAGCAGAAGCAGCAATGATTGCCTGTAATATTCCGGCAAATATAAATCGTAAAGAATTTGCTTTCGAAAAATGGAACGATTGGGACAATGATTTGTTTGATGCTATTTCAGACAGTTTATTGAAACGAATTCGGGAGTTTCATTACACCATAAAAGGCTATGATAAAGCACCAAGTGCCGTTCAAAAAGCCAAAGATAATATCAAAAATGCGAATCTTGATGAGTATATTTCTATTGAAGAAAAGAACTTTTTTGATACTGAGAAAACTTCAGAAGGGAAACTGCACATAGTTTTCAACCCTCCGTATGATGAGCGTTTGGATATTCACATGGAAGAATTTTACAAAAGTATTGGTGATACCTTGAAGAAAAATTATCCGGGAACTAATGCTTGGATGATTACAGCAAATCTGGAAGCATTGAAATTTGTAGGATTAAAACCTTCGAGAAAAATCAAGCTTTTTAATGCTGGTTTAGAAGCACGTTTAGTAAAATACGAAATGTACGAAGGAAGCAAAAGAACGAAGTTTCAAGTTGTTCAGGATTCCGATAATACGGATCAGATTTCAGACAGCACTCCGGAATAATAAGATTAAAAAACACATAATATTCATAACTTACAAATCATAATTTATTATGACCAAATTACAAATACGAGCATTTCTGTACCAACTGGGATGTTTTGCAATATTATTTATTTCCGCCCGATTTTTAGTGGAACGTTTTACTAATTTAACTAGTTTTTGGATTCCGTTAACCGCATTTGTTATAGGAACACTTTTGGCACCAAAATTTCAATCCGTAAAAACGAAAGACGGAGAGAAATTATTCATGAAATGGATTTTCATGAAAGGAATTAAGGAAATAAGATAGTTTTAGTTTATTCTAACAACAAAAAATATCGCAAAGAGAACTGTTGTTTTCTTTGCGATATTTTTTTATTTGGAATTCTAAATTCGTAATTACTTTTTGGTATCAACTTTTTTTGGAACTGCAACAGGTTTTACTTTCTTCTTATAAATAGGAACAAAATAAGTAACGGTATAGTTGAATCCTACTCCAAAATCGCCATCGTAAGTCCTATTAAACCCGGGAATATATAAGTTGGAGAAATTCTCCGGTTCTTTGTTGGTTACTAATCGGTTCAATCGAAGACTGAAACCCATAAAAACATTATTGAATACTTTCGCTTTCACTGCAGCCACCACTTCAATCCAACTGGCAGTTAATCCATCAAATTTTTGACTGGAAGCAATTACAGGAACTTCACCAAAATAAGGATTGGCATTGTAAATTCTATAACTGTTTAATTGCTGATTAAAAGTACTGAAACCGTAACGCATTCCTATAGAAATGATGTTTTCCATATCCAGCCAGTTTTCATAGGCGTTGTAATCAAAACCTGCTTTTAGGTACGAACCTTTGGTAGTAAAATTCACACGGTCATCATCCGTGGTTTTATTTTCGTTTCCAATTTCGGCAGCCAAAAAATATTTCTTCGTCAATCGATAATCTCCCACAAACTCAATTCCTTTATAATCTTTGTCGTATAAAGCGCGTGTCAGTTTGAATAAATCTAGTCCAACACGAATTCCGTATCGGTCAGTTTTTACAGGAATCGAATCGCTCTTTATAATTTCAGGACTAATTTCGACCAATGGTAAAGGCGCTTCAGGAACTATCTGATCCGTTTTGGTGCTTTTTGGATCACTTTTTACAGGAGTAGTTTCCTGAGCTTGTGCCAAAGTCAACGATAATAGGAGACAAAAACTAAAAAAAGATCTTAATGTGTGTTTCATTTTCGTTTTCTATGTTACTTTTTTCAACCGAGATGTGTTTTATCCATTTTGTGTCTGCAACTGCAGCATCGGTATGTGTGTATGGATTTGTTGGGTCTAATGTAAAAATGGTTTTATAGCCACAAGCTCTCGACACAAATAACTCTTGTGTCGTATAATCAAATTTTATATTGTCTTGGTTCACCAAAGCTGGATTTGGATTGCCAGAATTTAAAGTAAAACTATAACTGGTTGTAGTTCCTATCGTTCTTAACGGAATCGAAATCGTGCTTCCGTTTGTCAGGTATTTTGAATCATCTGTCGCACTGGCATTAAAAATAATTCCATCCGTCATTCCTTCGCCAACTACTTTTAGATTTGTCACGTTTTTTAAAACCGAAGGATTCAAGAAATCATAAAAGCCAATCACCAAACGAGGCGTTGTGGGTGTATTTGCATCGCAAATATCATCTTTCTCACAACTGGAGAAGGATAGCGCTAATACGAATACCAATAAAATTATTTTTTTCATTTACAATTTGTTTTTGTGTAATTCGGTGTGCAATAGGATAGCTGAAATGAAAAATTTCAATGACAATGATAAAAACAATAGCAATGGCAATAGCAATATCAATTTTTAAAATCTGCACCCGAGCTTTTGCGAACTGGCGAAGCAATCAAAAATCAATTATCTTTTTTCCAAAAGTACAACATTCTCCACGTGATGCGTTTGTGGAAACATATCCACAGGACGTACCCGGGTCACTTTGTATTTCTCGTCCATCAAAGCCAAGTCACGCGCTTGTGTAGCCGAATTACAACTTACATAAACCACTTTTTCAGGAGCAATTTTCATAATTTGTTCAATTACGTCTTTGTGCATTCCGTCTCTTGGCGGATCGGTGATAATCACATCAGGATGACCGTGTTGTGCGATGAAACTATCGTTGAAAACTACTTTCATATCTCCTACAAAGAACTCACAATTGGTGATTTCATTGCGTTCAGCATTCAGTTTTGCGTCTTTAATCGCTTCAGGAACACTTTCTACACCAATTACTTTTTTTGCTTTTTTAGAAACAAACTGTGCAATAGTTCCTGTTCCTGTGTATAAATCATAAACGATTTCGTTTCCGGTAAGACCAGCAAAATCACGAGTTATTTTGTACAATTCGTATGCTTGGTCGGAATTGGTTTGGTAAAAAGATTTCGCATTAATGCTAAACTTCAACCCTTCCATTTCTTCCAAAATGTAATCTCTTCCTTTGTATAATTTAATATCGGTATCGTATAAAGTATCGTTCGCTTTGTTGTTCACCACATATTGCAGCGAAGTAATTTGCGGGAATTTCTCGTAAAGATGGTCTAGGATTAATTCTCTGTTGGCTTTGTCGTTTTCAAAAAACTGAATCAACACCATGATTTCACCAGTTGAAGCGGTGCGTAACATCAAAGTTCTCAATAAACCTTCGTGCGCTCTTGGGTTAAAGAAAGTCAAACCATGCTCATTCGCAAAAGCTCTCACTTCGTTTCTAATTGCGTTTGATGGATCTTCCTGTAAATGACATTTATTGATGTCTAGGATTTTGTCCCACATTTTCGGAATGTGAAAACCAAGTGCATTTCTGTTTCCTAAATCTTCGGTGCTGTCAATTTCTTTTTCGGTCAACCAACGGCTGTTCGAAAACGAAAATTCCATTTTGTTTCTGTAAAAAAACTGTTTTTCTGAACCTAGAATCGGTTCGAATTCCGGAAGTTCTATTTTTCCGATGCGTTGCAAATGATTCAAAACCTCATTTTGCTTGTAATACAACTGTTGGCTGTATTTCATATTCTGCCATTTACAACCGCCACAAACACCAAAGTGCTCACAAACCGGTTCTACGCGATGTTCTGAGTATTCATGAAAATGAACCGCTTTTCCTTCATAATAGGCCTTGCGCTTCTTGAAAGTCTGCACATCAACCACATCACCCGGAACCACATTCGGGATAAAAACTACTTTTCCGTCGGGAGCCTTTGCTACCGAAACGCCTTTTGCACCAGCATCAAGGACTTTTATTTGATGAAAGACAACTTTGTCTGTATTTTTCTTTGCCATAGCGCAAAAATAAGCGTTTGAATGGTTTTATAAATTCAAATTGTGAAATATTTTTAATTTCAAGTGTTTTTTATTTGAGCCAATTCCCGCTTTCCGCTGCAAATCCTCGTTCCGCAAGCAGCAACACTACGCCCGTAAAGGAGCTTCTCCCGAAACTTCGGGAGTCGCTCTTTACCGGCAAGTGTTCCAAAGCTTTCGAAACTGCGGGTTTTTCGCTGCAATCGGGGGCAGGGGAATTGTGGGTGAGAATTGGGTTTTGTTGTGCAGGAGGTGGAGTTTTTGATTTATTTTAATGTCCATTTAATAAATTCATTCATAACTGCTTTCCAATGTTCTTTTTCATAATTTGCTCTTCCATTTTCATTTACTTCAAAGAAATTATGTTCTAAATTTAAGTGTCTTTTATATGTCAAGTTTGTTTTTGAATTTTGAATATAAAATAAAGGAACTAAATCGCACAAATCAGAAGCAATATCATTAGTTCCATAAGCTAAATAAGTTGGAATTTTGATTTTCAACCAATCGTTTATTAAAGGTCTTGAAAAAGATTTCCAAGCTAATAAATATGGATTTTTATTCAAAATATCTTCGTCGTAAGAATCTCTATACATTTGATATGTTTTCTCAATTTGTTCATCAGCTTCTTCCCAAGTTATTTCCTTGCTTTCGGCACTTTTTCTATAATCTCTAATGTTTTGGTCAATTCTACCGAATGGATTTGCTCCAAATAAGCCTAAATTGGTAACATTTTCATTGTTCAATGCAATTAATGTTGCCACTTTTGAACCTTGTGAATGTCCTGCTACAATCAATTTGGAATTATTTACCCATTTTTGTTTACGCAAAAATTTCAAAACTTCTTTTGCTCTATTTTCATAATTTTCTAAATAATCAGATTTTACATATTCTTTGTCAAATTCATCTGGTTCATTTGGATTTGGAATGTAACAATAAGATTTATTCAAGTTTTTTTCATTAACAATTACAGGTGTTTTTGGCATAGAAATTACAATTAAATGATAACTTTTTTTGAGTTCATTTAAATCGAAATTTGTAATTCCGCCACCAATCATCCACATTTTTCCTTTTTCAGGTTTTACAAATAAAGGCATAGGTAAAGAACCTTGACAAAATAAGAATATTGGTTTTTTTTCATCTGTTTTAGTGTCAACTAATATAAAATCAATTGTGTCATTTTTTTGTTTCAGACTAAATTGAATCGCTTGATTATTTATTATGTTTAAGTTTTGTCCAAAACTTATTTGAACTAAAAATAGTAGAATTATTGTCTTTTGTAGTTTTTTCATAATATATCTGCCAACGTTCGTTGGGGATTAGGGAAGCCTTATCTTTCGGTTAATCACTATGTTTTCAAGTACAAAGCCATTTCTAAATTAAGCCTTTTGCCCCAATCTACCCAAATGCCTGTTAGCCGTTCGGTTTTTTGGTTTTATTTTTCCATTTGGATTTATCTAAAATCATATTCAAACTAATCCAAATGCTTCCTTTTACTTCTATTTGGCTGAGTTTATTTGGGTTAATTTCAAAACCAGATTTTTCGTAACATCTTATTGCTGATTTATTCCAATCGTAAACATTAAGTTCTACTTTTTCCGCTTCTAATTTCTCAAAACAATATTCAACTAATTTATTTATGATTTTTTCTCCAATTCCTTTGCCTCGAAAACTTTCGTCACCAATAAGAATTCTACAAAGTTTTGCTACTCCATTTTCAGAATGATATATTTCAGAATGCCCAATAATTTCGCCCGATTCTCTGTCTACAACTTTAAACGTAATACTTCTCTTTTCCGTTAGATACTTTTCTAATTGTTCTTTTGTGAGCGGGAATTTAAAAATTGGACCAGAAAACTGAACTAACATTTCTTCACTTACAGCCCAGTTTATTAGTCTGTCGAAATCTGTTTCATTAAACGTTTCAAGTTTTATCATTGATTAAAATTTGTGTTTTCAAACATTTAGTTTATGTTGTTTAGTTTTGCTGTAAACTGACGGCTAACATAGGTCTGACAAAATTATCCCAATCCACCCATTTTCGGCTAGATTGGTCTGCTGAACGTCAGATTTTTTCTTCAAACAAACATAATCAATTAAATACGAAAAATAGCACGTAAATAATGATTTAAACAGATACAGTAAAAAGAGTTTACCGCTTAATTTTTTAAAAATCGAATTGTAACGGATTATGCTAAATGGAGAATTTCAGTTTTTAGAGTAGCACGAACTTTAAATTTTCGTTAAAAAATCCTATTTCTGAAAGTGTTTTTTTGACAAATGAACTAAATTTGAGAAAACATAAATTGTATAATTATGAAAAGAAATGCAACCGCAGTCTGGAATGGTTCACTGAAAGAAGGAGCCGGAAAACTTACCACACAAAGTACCACGTTAAAAGATACACAATATTCGTTCAAATCCCGTTTTGAAGAAGGAGTGGGGACCAATCCTGAAGAACTTATTGCAGCGGCGCACGCAGGTTGTTTTACGATGCAACTTTCGGCTTATATCACCGAAGCTGGTTTTGAAGTTGAAAGTGTCGAAACCAAATGCGACATTGATTTGGTTGACGGAACCATTGTTACATCTCACTTAACTGTACATGCAAAAGTCAAAGGAATTTCGGAAGATGTTTTTCAAGGGTTGGTTACAAAAGCAGAAAAATTTTGTATTATTTCTAAAGTATTGAATGCAGCAATTTCTTCAACGGCTACTTTGGCTTAAAAATTAGGAATTCATAAAAGAAAGGCTCGATTTAAAATTAAATCGAGCCTTTTTACTTTGTAAAGTATTAATTGAAGTAACTTCTTTGTATTCGTTTATTTTTGCAACAAGACTTTTGTGATTGCTTTTTCGGCAAGCGGCGCCATTACTTGATACCCTTTTTTATTGGGATGTACTTCATCATTAGAATACAAAGCAGGCAAACCTTTTCGTTCATCTGCCATAGCCGAAAAGTAATCAAGATATAGAATGTCTTTGGCGTCAGCGTAATTTTTTATCATTTCATTTAGAGCCACCACTTTTTCTGCGGGATTTTGATTGGGTTTCCAAGAGAAATCGTAAGCTGGCAGTACAGAACAAAGGATTACTTTAATCTGGTTTACTTTTGCCAATTCAGCCATCGAGAATATATTATTTGCAATCATATCCAATGTTGAAGGGCCAGTATTGCCTGCAATATCATTTATTCCGGCAAAAATAAGCACAGCGGCTGGTTTTAAAGCAATAACATCGGCTCTGAAACGGATTAGCATCTGAGGTGTGGTTTGACCGCTAATGCCGCGATTAACGTATGGTTTTCCGGCAAAATACTGAGGATCTGTTATACTCCAAAATTCGGTTATGGAATCTCCCATAAATACAATCCTTTTTTGTCCGGGTGCTGCCGGTTTGAGATTAGCATTTTCATTTTGGTATTTATTTAAATTTGGCCAGTCCTGAACCTGTGCTTTTCCTCCCATAACGATTGATAAAAATAGAATGCTGTAAATTAATGTTGTATTTTTCATTTGTAACCAGATTTGAAATTCATTAGCTCATAAAAATATAAAAAAAGTGCTACTGGAAATGTTGTGAAACAGTAAGATAAATTTAAACCACATAAGAAATATAAGTACACATAAGCCTAATAATATAAACTAAAACTTAAATGACCTTATATTTCTTATATGGTTAAAAGAAGAAAACTACTTTTTTAAAAGGACTCTGTTTATGATTTTTACACAAAATCCAGTAGAACAAAAAAAAGAATCAGCATTACTTTTTATATCAAAAAGATATACAAAGGGAAGGTTGATTTGTAATTTTTTAATCAAACAAATCCGAAGACAAATAACGATCGCCGCGGTCACAGATGATAGCAACAATCACTCCTGATTCTAATTGATTCGCCACTTTTATAGCGGCAGCCACTGAACCGCCACTGCTCATTCCTGCAAAAACGCCTTCTTCAAGTGCCAAGCGTTTCGTCATGGCTCGCGCTTCCTCTTCAGAAACTTCAATGATTGTGTCTACTTTTTTGGCGTCAAAAATTTTAGGTAAATATTCTTCAGGCCATTTTCTGATTCCCGGAATTTGAGATCCATCGCTGGGTTGAGCGCCTACAATTTGAATCGCCGGATTTTTCTCTTTCAAATACGTGGAAGTGCCTATAATTGTTCCCGTTGTTCCCATAGCAGAAACAAAATGGGTTACGGTTCCTTCGGTATCATTCCATATTTCCGGACCAGTTGTTTTGTAATGCGCTTTCCAGTTGTCGTCGTTTGCAAACTGATTTAGCATAATATAACCGCCTTCGGCCACTTTTTTATCAGCGTAATCTCTGGAACCGATTATTCCGGTAGCTGCGGGTGTCAAAATCACGGTTGCGCCATAAGCACGCATGGTTTGGGTGCGTTCTTTGGTGGAATCTTCCGGAAGAACCAATTCGATTTCTATATTGAATAATTGGGCAATCATCGCCAAAGCAATTCCCGTATTTCCACTGGTTGCTTCAATGAGTTTGTCTCCTTTTTTGATTTCTCCTCTTTCCAGTGCGGAAGCAATCATATTGTAGGCTGCGCGATCTTTTACGCTGCCTCCAGGGTTGTTTCCTTCGAGTTTCAGTAAAAGTTTTACGTTTTTATTTTGTATCAAATTAGTAGTTTCTACTAAAGGCGTGTTTCCAATAAGGTCTACTATTTTTTGTGGTCTCATGCTATTTTGTGTCTTATGTTTTAATTGTAATAATCAGATTCTAATTGATTACAATACGTATTCGTTTTTGAACAATGTTTCTAAATAGAGTATTTTAAAAACAGCAACAACAATAGCAGAAAGGAATATTTTTGTAGTTCAGTAACATTTTTATGGTTTTAAAACGAAGCACAAAGATATTGAACTATTTCGAATTATTTCTTTCTTAAAACATAAAGCTATGGTGTTTATTGAGACACTTTTGTTAAATAAATTGATATTAAAAGCAATGGGTATTGCTGTTTTAAATTTTTTTAAGACAAAAAGCTGTTGCGTATCTGTTTTATTTTCAATGTGTGTGATCCGATTATTAGTTTTGGTGAAAGTGTTTTTTTAAATTAGCCAATAAATAATTAAATATGAAATCCAAGACTACTTTTATAAGCGATATTTCTCAAAAAGAATTTCCAATAGCGGATAAAATTTCTGCTAAATTAATCAGAAATCCAATTCTGGCTCTCATACAAAAGGATTATCCTGATTTTGATGAGGATAAATTCTTAGCAATTGGGGAGTTGAATATGTATCGGGAGAAATACATATCTAATTATTTAGTAGTCGAAATAGGGGAGTTGTCAAATCTGGAAACGAAGGTAATTGGATCTTTAAACGAAGATAAATCTTTAGTTAGTGTTGTTGAAGATGAAATTGGAGTTCGAACGATGGGTCAAAAAGTGGCGGATAAAGTTGCTGCTTTTGGCGGAAGCTGGAAATTTATAATTTTTTTTGGAGTATTTATTTTGTTGTGGATTTTGGCCAATATTTATATCCTCTTGAATAAAGGATTTGATCCGTATCCATTTATTTTGCTGAATCTAATTTTGTCGTGTCTTGCCGCACTTCAAGCTCCGGTGATTATGATGAGTCAAAATCGTCAGGAAGAAAAAGACCGGGAAAGAGCCAAAAAAGATTATATGATTAATCTGAAATCAGAACTTGAAATCAGAATGCTTCATGAAAAACTGGATCATTTGATTATGCATCAACAAGAAGAATTAATAGAAATTCAAAAAGTGCAAATCGAAATGATGAATGATATTTTGACTCGAATCAAATAATTTTTTTGTTTTAAAAAAGTCAAAAAAAGGAACTCGTCAGTAGTGCTTAAAACAATAACCTGCAATCATAAAAACACCATTTAAGATGGCGGAGCCAATGATGAGTTTTTTGTAATTCCTGTTTTTATCGATACAATTAAAACCTAGAATTCCCAAAAATAACAGGGTGGTAAAAATGGCTGGATACATCTTAAAAGCACCTTCAAAATTACCCTGCAAAAGCAGCAAAAATCCTCTCTGAAAACCACAGCCCAAACACTCCATTCCAAAGAGCGTTTTGCTTAAACAGGGGAGCATGTATTTTTCTAAATCCAATGGTTTTTCTTTTTACAATTTTACGAAAAAATAAGAAACGGTTGCGATAATAATTGATGCAATTTTAAATTCATTACTTTTGAAAACTGATAGTTAAAAAGATGAGAAAGTTTATAATTCCAATAATGGTTATCGCCATCACTGTTGCTTTATACGAGCAAGTGAGTGCCGAAAAAAATGTGTATATAATGGTAATTGCAATTGTAGTTTTCATGATGGGAATGATGCAATTGAGTGCCAAAACGCCAAGTAAAAATCAAGATAAAGAAGACGAAAATGTTTAACAAAGGAGATAAGGTTTCAGTGCTTGACGAAGCGATGAACGGAGTAGTATTATCAGTCAAAGACAAGCAAGTTACGATAGAAACTGAGGACGGATTTACGATGACATTTTTTGTCAACGAATTGATTAAGATAAACGATTCCAGTAACTTACTTGATTCTATCAGAAGAATTAATGTAAGTGAGGTTTCAAAAGAGAAAGAGATCCCAAAACCGCGAAGTTTTGTGAAAGAAAAGAAATCAAAACACGAAATTCCGGCTCCGGAGTTTGATTTGCATATCGAAAAACTGGTGCCAAATAAACGCGGAATGTCGAACTATGACATTTTGACTTTGCAGACTGAAACGGCAAAACGTCACATTGAATTTGCCATTCGTAACCGCATTCCAAAGATTGTTTTTATTCACGGAGTGGGTGAAGGAATCCTAAAAGCAGAGCTGGATTTTTTATTGGGACGTTATGATAACATTGCTTTTCAAGAAGGCAATTATCAAAAATATGGTCAAGGAGCAACAGAAGTTTTTATCAAGCAAAGTGCCATGTAAGTTTTATTTTGGTTTTTAAAAGCTCAAAAAAAGGTCCGGTTTTTAAGCAATTTTCATTAGAAAATGTACTTAAAAATCGGACCTTTTTTGGACTTAAAAACGGTTGTTTTTTGTCTCAAATTTTACGGCTTATTTGGGATTAATTCGTAGTTAATAATTCACCATAAATGTAATTATCACCCAAAATAAAATCACTGTTTCCTTTCTTCATTTTTGCTTTTTTAAGGACAACGGTATGTTTAAAACCATTTCCCAAAGTAGTAGTTGTTACTTCCACAATGCCACTTTCGTTTGCCACTCCAGCTACTGCAATCCATTCTTCGCTTACTGCAGGAGTTGCCGGAAAAGTGGTGTTACAAAAATAAGCACCAGTTACTAAACCGGAGAATAATCGATACGTAAGTTTGTTTTTTGTGTCGCTTATCAATCCGGTTCTTGGAGTATTTAGCGGTGTCGCTTGATTAACAATTAAAGCGGGATCAATGTCTAGGATAAGTGCTTCACTACTATTGTAATCATACAATTGTTTAGAAGTCGGGCATTGTTCAAGCGTCTTATTGAATGCAAAAGGTAAAGGAGTAGCGTTAATTACATGGTCACCAAAAGGGAATGTTTCGTACACTTGTGTTCCGTTACTTTTCACAAATGTGATATTTTTGAACGTGATATTATGATTGTAACCCGTAATTTTAGTGCTGTTATCCTTTTCATCTGTGGTTTTAACAGCGGTAGTGTTTATAATTATTTTTCCACCGGAAGTAGTCCATTGATCCATAACAATTGGTGTTGCCGGCGGAATGGTTTCGCAAATAGTTAAAGAAGTTACCGCTCCATTGTAAAAGCGATAAAATACACGATTTGAGGTATTAATGTCTAATTCTTGAGATTTAGTTTCGGTTGGGAAAGTGAATTCCTTAAGTTCAAGAATAAGGGCTTCGCTATCTTTTAGCTTGTAGAAGATGCCATTTGTAGTGCACTTTTGTGTGTCAACATCTTCAAAACTAATGTCTTCTTGAATTAAATCACCATCATCACAACCGTTTAATAGTAACGCAAAAACCAGTAGGCTTACAACTCTTTTCATTTTTATAATATTTGTAACAAAAATAGAATTTTTAATTTGTTCCAATTGCATTCCCCTTTAAAAATAGATTATTTAACAGGATATTGGGTTTTTAAATTTCAAATAGTGAGAGGAATACAATAGCGAGTGCTTTATTGTATTGCCGCGATCGGATGAATTTAAAGCGAATAGAAATCATTATCTTTGCGCAAATTTTACACTAAAAATGAGAACTAATAAATATTATTTAGCTGCTTTCTCAGCGTTTTTTCTCTGGGGGTTTTTCAGTTTAGCATTAAAACCGATACATGCTTATCCATCGTTGGATATTTTGTTCTATCGGGTGTTTTTTAGTGTAATTATGATGGTATTAATTAATATTATTTTTCGACGAAATGTAATACGACAAAATTGGAATCATTTCAAAAGTATGACTGCCAAACAACAGAAAAATACTGTTGCATTGACACTTGGCGGCGGTGTATTTCTATCTTCAAACTGGTTTGTTTATATTTATGTAATGAATCATGTCAGCGTGAATGCGGCTTCTTTGGCGTACTTAATTTGCCCGATTCTCACTACCGTTTTTGCCTTTTTTATGTTGAAGGAAACACTAACTAAATGGCAATGGATTGCAGTTGGGATAAGTGTTTTCAGTTGTGTTTTATTATCATTCAATCATTTTAAGGATATTTTTTACAGCCTTATTACGGCAGCAACGTATGCTTTATATTTAGTGAGTCAGCGAAAAAATAGTGATTTGGATAAATTCTTGAGTCTAACCATTCAATTGGTTTTTACAGCATTAATTCTGTTGCCTTTTTACCCCACTTACAGCGGGCCAATTCCTACGGAGCCTTTGTTTTATACTTGTTTGTTAATGATTGTAGTTTTTTTTACAATTATTCCGTTGTTTTTAAACCTGTATGCACTCAAGGGAATCAATTCCTCTGCGGTGGGAATTATGATTTATATCAATCCCATTATTAATTTTTTAATGGCAATTTTTTATTATCACGAACAAGTGAGTACACTCCAACTATTTTCCTATTTCCTGATTATGATTTCGATAGTTGTTTTTAATGAAAGAATACTCTTTTCTAGAAAATCGAAAAACGTTCCAACATAAATAGATGGTGTAAAATAATTTTATAATTTTCAAAAAATGAAAAAAGTATATCTCGATAATGCTTCTACTACTGCTATTCGTGCCGAAGTGATCCAGGAAATGACCAAAATAATGACCGAAGAGTATGGGAATCCTTCCTCAACGCATAGTTTGGGTCGTGCCGCCAAAAGTATATTGGAACTTTCCAGAAAATCAATAGCTAAGAACCTAAATGCGACAGCACAGGAAATTATTTTCACATCCTGTGGTACCGAAGCCAACAATTGGATTCTTCGTTCTGCGGTTAAAGATTTACAGGTAAAACGAATTATTACCAGTAAAATAGAACATCATGCAGTTTTATATACGGCTTTAGTATTAGAAAAAGAATACGATATTCAAATTGATTATGTGGATGTTAAACCAAATGGAGAAATTGACATCACACATTTAGTGGAATTGCTTTCGCAGGAAAAGAAAACATTGGTCAGCCTGATGCACGTGAATAATGAAACTGGGAACGTTTTAGATTTGGAACGAATAGGCCGCATTTGCCAAGAACACAATACCTTATTTCATTCGGATACGGTTCAATCCATTGGAAAAACAGCGATTGATTTACAAACCATTCCTGTTGATTTTATTGTGGCAAGTGCACATAAATTTCATGGGCCAAAAGGTGTTGGATTTGCTTTTATTCGAAAAAATTCTGGATTACAACCCTTGTTTTTTGGTGGCGAACAAGAAAAAGGATTGCGAGCCGGAACCGAAGCGTTGCACCAAATCGCGGGTATGGCAAAAGCATTGGACGTTTCCTATGCCAACTTAGAAACGGAACAAAATCATATTGCTCAGTTGAAAAGCTATTTGATTGCCCAACTCAAAATTGAATTTCCTGAATTTAAAATCAATGGAAATCCAGATGGTTTTTATACTGTTTTGAATGTTTTATTGCCTTTTTCAGAAGCAAAAACAGCTATGATATTATTCCATTTAGACATGAAAGGAATTGCAGTTTCCCGCGGAAGCGCCTGTCAATCCGGAAGTATAAAGCCTTCGCATGTTTTAGCCGAAATGCTTTCTGTAGAAGATTTGAAAAAACCGAGTTTGAGAATATCTTTCAGCCATTTCAATACAAAAGAGGATGTTGATTTACTTATTGAAGCGTTGAAAACAATATAAAAAATCTGCTCGAAAGACTGGTTTCTTATGTTATGTCTTATTTTTTCTGTTCTTTACTTTTTGCTTTTTCCAGTTTTCTAAAATAACCCCGAAATAAAAAATTGTGTTTCAAGGCTTCCATATTTTCATTTAATCGAAAACTGGCATCATTTATATTTTTCATAGTCGAATCTATTTTTCGAACTAAATTTGGGTCATTAGAAAGGTAATTAATGGCGCCTTTTCCGTCTTTAATATTTACAATTGTAGTATTAAGATTGGTTACTACTTTGTTTATTTCAGTGCTGGATTTATCTAAATTGCGAACTACCGCTTTCATATCATTGGCTACAGCCGTATCTTTCAAAAAACCTATCACATTATCTTTATTTTCTAAGGAAGAAATGAGTCGGTTTAATTTTGTCACGGACTCCGAAGTTCCTTTTCCGGTAATTTTTAAATAGCGTATGGTTTCTTTCAGGTTATTGGCTACAGTGGAATCTTTAATCAATAAACCCACAGTTCCTTTGCCTTGATTTATTTCCTGCGTGATTTTAAGTAAATCAGCAGTAAGAAGCGCCGCATTTTTATTGGTCACGCCAAGGGTATTCAGTAAATCATCCGTACGAATACGGTTTAAGGATTGAATCTCGTCACCCGGGGCTACTGATGCTTCCATCCCTTTTCCGGGAATAATATTTATGATCATATTACCTACCAATCCATCGGAGCCTATAGTGGCAATAGCGTTTTTCCTAATGTGAGTAAAAATGTTTTTTTCAATCAGCATATCGACTTTAATAGTAGAATCATTGATCATTTCTATTCCGCGTACAGTGCCAACATTTATCCCAGAATACCGTACATTATTGCCTAATTGTAATCCACTTACGTTATTGAAGACCGCTTTCAGATGATTGGTTTTTCCAAACATTTTTTGCTTATCGCCAATGAAATACACTGCCAGTACAAATAGCGTTAATCCGATGATTACAAAAAGTCCAAGGCGCATTTTTTGTGATGTCGTTTTTTCCATATCTATTCTTATTTAAAGAAAGCTTGTACTTTAGGATCTGTTGAAACTGATAATTCCTCAAAAGTTCCTTCGATATAATTGATGCCGTCTACCAATAAAATCATTCGGTTCGAAATCACTCTGGCACAATCCACATCATGTGTAATGATAATTGCCGAAGTGTTGTATTTTTTCTGGATGGACATCATTAACAGCAAAATTTCCTTTGCAGTAATGGGGTCTAAACCAGTAGTTGGTTCATCATAAAGAATAATTTTTGGTTGTAGAATTAAGGTTCTGGCCAAAGCAATCCTTCGTTTCATTCCCCCCGAAAGTTCTTCGGGCATTAAATTTATAGTATGGGCCAGACCTACATTTTCCAATGCTTCCATAACCAGTGGAGTGGTGTCTTTTATTTTACCGAATTTTTTTTTGTGACGACGTAATGGAAATTCCAAATTTTCCCTGACGGTCATCGAGTCATAGAGTGCGCTTCCCTGAAAAAGAAAACCCACTTCGGTACGAAGATCATCTAATGCTGAATGGTCGAGTTTACTAATATCGTTTCCCATTATTACAACAGTTCCACTGTCATGTTCTTCTAATCCAATCAGGCATTTTATCATAACTGATTTTCCAGAACCTGATTTTCCCATGATAACCAGATTTTCTCCTTCATTCAAAACCATATTAAAACCATCCAAAACATGATTATTACCATAGCTTTTTTTTAAGTCTTTGATTTCTATTATGGGGTTTTGATTTGGTATAGATGTATTCATAATCATTTACATATCATAAAAAATATCGGTAACAAAAACGGCAATAAAATCGATAATAAAAAGCAGCATTGAGGTGAAAACCACGGCAGAGTTGGCAGCAAGACCTACTCCAGCGGTTCCTTTTTCACAATAATACCCCTTAAAGCAGCCCACTAACCCTATGGCAAATCCAAAAAAGAAAGTCTTAATTGTTGCGGGTATTAAGTCGCTAAATTCCAAAGCATCAAAAACCTGGTTGTAATACAATAAAAAAGATACGTTTCCCTTTATGTTTTCAACCAGATAAGAACCAAAAATGGCAATGGCATCCCCAAAAAAAACCAGAATGGGAAGCATAAAAGTGGTCGCTAATATGCGGGTGACCACTAAATATTTAAAAGGATTTGTTCCTGAAACTTCCATGGCATCTATTTGTTCTGTAACTCTCATGGAACCTAATTCGGCTCCAATTCCGGAACCAATACGACCTGCACAAATTAAAGCCGTAATAATAGGCCCAATTTCTCTGATGAGCGAAATACTGACCATTGACGGCATCCAGGAAACGGCACCAAATTCCTGTAACGTGGGGCGCGATTGTAAGGTGAAGACTAAACCAATGATAAATCCTGTTACAGCAACAAGTAGCAACGAGCGATTTCCCATATAAAAACACTGCCTAAGGAATTCTTTGAACTCCGTAGGATGCCTAAAAGCTTCTTTAAAAAAACGGCCGGCAAAATAGGAGAGTTCGCCAATTTCAAGTAAAAAAGCTTTAAACAATTCGATTATTTTAAAAATACTATTCATTAGCAAATGAATTAATTTTTAATAGAAAAAAAGCTACTCAAATATAGTATTATTGTGTTGATTTTCAGTCTTTTTAAGCTGTTTTTTTAGTGTTTTTATTGAAAAAATATAAAAAACAAACGCCATTCAAATTTTGAATGGCGTTTGTTGAACATTTTATAAAAAACTATTGTACTACTGTTTATTCCTTCTCGTTTTTTGTATCCATCATTTCCATTAGTTTCATTCCAAGAAGACCACTGATTGGTCCATCAGAGCCATTATTTCCTGAGATTAAAACATCGGGAATTACTTTGATTTTTCCTTTGCCAATCTCTTCAGTTATTTTGTATTTCGTGAAGTTATCACCACCCATTGCTGAAACTTGCAATTGATATGCTTCGGCAGTTGATTTACCAATAGCCATAATTTTTTCAGCTTCGGCAAGACCCGTTTTAGAAATTCTTTCGGCTTCGGCACTTGCAGTTAGTTTTGTCGCTTCTGCTTGTGCTCCAGCTCTTGCTTTAGTAGCTTCCGCTTCTGCATTGGCACGCATTTTTGTAGCTTCTGCCTCTGCATTTACATTTAATTTTAAACTGGTTGCATCTCCTTCTGCTTTTTTAACTGTTGCATCAGCAGTACGTTGTGCAATTTCAACACTTTGAGACGCTTTTACGATTTCTTTTTGCATATCGGCAATAGCGGTTTCTTTTTCCATTCCCTGACGTTGCTCCTGAGCCATTCTTTGTGTCTGATAGGTTTTTTGCTCTTCTTCGGCAATCTTCCTGTCAGTCAGGGTTTTCATTAAGGATTCCGGAGGTACAATATCTCCTATTAATGTATCAACAGCATTTACATTGTATTCATCAAGAACCACTTTGATATGATTTTTAGCAGATTCCTGACGCTCTTTTCTTGTTGACAAAAAGGATATTACATCACTTTCCTGAGCGGAGTTTCTAAAATAATTCCCAATTGTTGGCTCCAAAACCTGTGAAACAAGATTGTTCATACTACCAAAACGGGCAATTACTTTTGGGGCTTCATTAGCGGGAACATGAATGATTTGTGAAACATCGAGATTAAAAGGAAAACCATCTTTTGAGCGAACCGTAATTGTGGATAAATTTTGGTCTAAATTATGGGATTCGCTACGTGCATCAGCCCAGTTCAACACTAGATTTGTTGTTGGAACAGGTTCTAATTTAGTAGTGTATTTGTTTAATGCATATTTTCCGGGACCCAGCGGCTCCATCCATACACCGCGTTGCCCTTTTGAAACAATATTTCCATGTTTGAAAGTATCACCTGTTACATCCTGTCCGTCTTCGCCAATATAAGAAATCACAACCCCAACATATCCAATAGGTACATCTGTCATAGGAGTTTGCTCTATTTGTATCGCCCAAGTATTAATATAATAGGATCCGGCAAGCATAACCTGTGGTTGCAATCCACGATTTCCGCCATTTTTTAGAAATTGATCAAAATCTTGAAAGTTATTATGATTTTCAACAAATTTACCTGCAATTTGACCAATAGGAATTGGCTCACCATCCATAGCAGTAACAATCCCGACCATATTTTCTGAAATCACAATTTGAGGAGACATTACCACTTCAAATAAAAACGTATTAATCCTGTACGATCCAGTAGTTATAAAGGCAGATTGACGTCCTTTTTGTCCACCATTATTAAGAAATAAGGTAGCATCCTGAAAATTGTCTGAGTTCACTTTTTGTGCCAAAATTCTACCCGTTGGTATTTCGGCACCATCTTTACTTAAAAGCAAACCAATATTACCTTCAGGGATAATGGTAAATGGAGCCATTTCAACAGAAAATTGCCAAGGCCACATGGCCCAATATAACCCTGGAGCAAGTGTTTTTGCCTGAAAACCGGCTTCCCCTTTGGTAGCTATAATTCTGCCATCCGGTAAAGATTTTTCGGATCCAAAGAGGACAAATTTTTTGGTTACTAAACCAATTTTATCTTCAGGAACGATTACCATTCCGAAGAAAACACGTAAAACGAATTTGTAAAGAATCAGGCATAAAATCAATACCAGTACCCACCAATAATCTGTAATTGTTGTCATATTATATAAATTAGAATTGTAAAATTAATGCAATTTTTAGTGTTAATTCTAAAAAATAGAATAATTAACGTTTGAATAATCTTACTAAATTTATATAAAAAAACATGACTTTTAAGATTGTAAACAGGCTCTTTAAGACCCGATTAATTTTGAATCAATCAAAAGTTGGCATTTTGAATATTAACACTTTTAGCAGTGTTTTTTTGCTCATAAATTATTTTAAAACAGAACATGGAAGTTATACCATTTTTGGTTAGAAATTACTGTAACCTGTTTAAGGCTAAAAATTATAATCAAACAACTCAGATTAATTGCCGTTGGTTTTAACCAACGGAATTTGAAATTTCAGGCTAGCATTGGCTTTAGCCAAAATGAGCATTGTATTTTGGCTAAAGCCAATCAGCTTACTCATTCCAATCAGCTGGTTAAAACCAGCGGCAATTGATAAAAAAACAATACAGTAATTTCAAAGACTAAATGGTAGTATAGCGTCTGTTTTTAATCCATTTTTCGGCTTCACCAGACCAAAATACAATACTTGATACCGCTAAGGTTAGTCCCAATTCATAAAAAGATAAGGGTTGTGTTTTAAAAATCTCGTTAAAGAAAGGCATATAAATAATCATGAATTGAAGGGTAATCGTTATTAATAGCGCACCAAGCATAGGTTTGTTAGAAAAAAATCCAATTTTAAAAATGGATTCCCGCCCGGACCGAATGACCATTACATGTCCCAACTGACTAAAACAAAGCACCGTAAAAGCCATCGTTTGCCAATGTGTATTGGCATTATGTATTGCATAGGCCTGCATCCCAATGGTAACGATACCCATTAAAAATCCTACCCATAAAATATGTATTGCCATTCCGTTTGAAAAAATATTTTCCTTAGGATTTCTGGGCGGTCGTTTCATAATGTTAGCTTCAGATGGTTCTGAGGCCAATGCTAACCCCGGTAAACCATCCGTTACCAGATTAATCCAGAGAATGTGTATGGCTAATAACGGAATAGGTAAACCAAAGAACGGCGCTAAAAAAATAGCCCATATTTCGCCTGAATTTCCCGTCATAATGTATTTGATGAATTTCAGGATGTTATCAAATATTTTCCGACCGTGTTTGACAGCAACAACAATACTGGCAAAATTATCATCCAGCAAAATCATGTGCGAAGCTTCTTTAGAAACTTCCGTTCCGTTGATTCCCATCGCAATACCGATGTCGGCATTTTTAAGTGCCGGAGCGTCATTTACACCATCGCCAGTCATCGCTACAAAATGATCCTTTGATTGTAAGGCATTAATGATTCTTAATTTTTGTTCTGGATTCACACGGGCATAAACGCGTACTTTTTCTACAATTTTAATAAATTCAGTTTGGGTTAATGCTGATAATTCGGAACCCGTTAAAACAAGATCTTCATCAGAAGATATGATTCCTAATTTTTCGGCAATAGCTTTGGCAGTGAGTTTATGGTCACCTGTAATCATCACTGGTATGATACCTGCTTCTTTGCACTCAGATACGGCTTGCTTTGCTTCCTCACGCGGCGGGTCAATCATACCTACAAACCCAATAAGGGTTAATTCGGTTTCTATTTCATCAGTGTCCAGATTTTCGGGTAAGGAAGGAAGCGTTTTCATGGCGTAACCTAAAACCCGATATCCTTTTTCAGCCATTTCGTTGACTTTACTTTCAAATTCAGGAATAAGCGATTTTTGATTATCATTCAGTTTGTGAAACAATACATCAACAGCCCCTTTTGTAATTACCATAATTTCACCATTAGAATTTTGGGTTTGGTGAATTGTAGTCATGCATTTTCTTTTAGAATCGAAAGGCAATTCTGCAATTCGGGGAAATGTTGCTTCTAAATCAGCGCGGTTTAAATTTTTATCGAATGCATATTGTACCAATGCGACTTCGGTTGAATCTCCCAGCCATTTTCCGTTTTCCTCTTTTGTAACATCATTGTTTAAAGCTATTGTGTGTAGCAGTGCATTTTTTTCTGCAAAAAAAGCCTCATATTTTGTATCAGAAGTTTCAAAAATTTCCTGTACAGTCATTTTATTCAGCGTAAGGGTTCCTGTTTTATCCGAACAGATGTAAGTCACGGAACCTAGCGTTTCTACAGCGGGTAATTTCCGAATAAGCGCATTGTTTTTTGCCAATTTCTTGGCGCCAAAAGCAAGTGCAATGGTAACTAATGCCGGTAAAGCTTCAGGAATGGCGGCAACAGCGAGTGAAATTGACGTAATCAACATCGTTAGAACAGATTCTCCGCGCAACCATCCAATAAAAAAAATGATAGAACAGATAATAAGTATAACTACCGATAATCGTTTGCCAAAAGCGGCTAATCTTTTTTGTAAAGGCGTTGTGGTTTCATCGGTTTGGATCATTTTAGCGATGTGTCCAAGTTCAGTATGCATTCCCGTTGCCACAACATAAGCCAGCGCCCTTCCATTGGTAACATAAGTTCCTTTATATCCCATATTGGTTTGGTCGCCAAGCGCATAATTTCCTTCGGGAAGTTCCTCAGGATTTTTCTCAACATTATTTGATTCACCCGTAAGAGCTGATTCATCTACTTTTATTTGATGGGTTTCAAAAAAACGAATATCGGCAGGAATAACATTCCCTGCTTCGAGTACCACTACATCGCCCGGCACGAGATTGGAAGCAGGAATATCCATTGTTTTTCCTTCACGTAAAATACGCGCATAGTTTGCCGCCATATTCTTTAATGCTTCCATCGCTTTTTCAGCCCGATACTCTTGGATAAACCCAACAACGGCATTAATAATAATGATAGCAAGAATAATAACCGTATCCGTGACATCGCCTATTATGCCTGAAATAATTGCCGCTGCAATAAGGATGAGAATCATGAAATCAGATAGCTGACATAGAAGCATCTGGAATATTGTCTTCTTTTTTTTATCTTCAATTTGATTTTTTCCGTGTTCGCTCAAGCGTTCTGATGCCGTTATATCATCAATACCGGATGGAGTTGTATTTAGCAACTGTGTTATTTCCGAAAGAGGGATTAAATGCCAGTTCATATTTTTTACTTTTTATAATTCAGTAAAAAGAATATTCGATTGCCAAATCTCAATTTTCGTATAAACGCAATCTGTTCTTAGTAGAAATTAACTCATTTTGCAAATCTTCTATTTTTTGCAGCAAATTAAACACCACATCGATTCCTGCGGTATTAACCTCTAATTCCTGATGCATGCGTATCATTTTCTCTATTTCATAGATAGCATCCGGATGGATATATTGCGTTTCTTCGATTGTTTTTATTTCGAGCAAACCCATTTCACTGAGGTTGTTAAAAAAAGATAATTCCACTTTGTAATGGGTACATAATGCAGGTATAGCGATGAGGTTTTCTATGTTCATGACGTTCTTAACTTAGCGAGTTCCGTAAATAATGCTGTTTCTTTTTCGGAAAGATTTATGGGTATTTGGATGTGATAGGTAATGTATAAATCACCAAATTCCCCTTCCTTTTTATACACTGGAAATCCTTTCCCTTTCAGTTTTACTTTTGTTCCATTTTGGGTTCCGGGCTTTACGGTTAATTTTACTTTTCCGTCAAAAGTATCTGCGGTAATGTCTCCACCCAATATGGCAGTATATAAATCTAAGGTAACGGTGGAATAGAGGTTATGTTTGTCTAATTTGAAGTTGGTATGGTTTTCAATAGTGAAAGTGATGTACAAATCTCCTTTTGGTCCACCGCCACCGCCTTCACCACCAAGTCCGCTGATTTTTATTTGCTGACCATTCTCTACTCCGGCTGGAATGGTAATCCGAATGTTTTTGCCGTTAATTGTCAAGGCACGTTTGTGGGTGGTGTACACGTCTTTTAGGTCAAGATGCAGTTCTGCATTAAAATCCTGCCCTTTAAACTGTGCACTACGACGACCTCCACCTCCTGATGAGCGACCACCAAACATAGATTCAAAAAAATCTGAAAAATCTCCGCCGCCACTGAATCCACCAAAACCATCCTGTTGACCACCTCTATGGTACTGCTGTTGTTGTTTTGATTTCTCAAATTCCTCCGCATGTTGCCAGTTTTCACCGTAGTCATCATATTTTTTACGATTCTCGGCATGGCTCAATACTTCATTGGCCTCATTGATTTCCTTGAATTTTCTTTCGGCTTCCTTATCGTTGGGGTTTAAGTCAGGATGGTATTTTCTGGCCAGTTTACGATACGCCTTTTTAATCTCGGTTTCAGTTGCCTTTTTATCCACTTCAAGAATCTTGTAATAGTCTATAAATGCCATCTGGATTGTTTTTATAATTGCTGTTACTATGATTGCTTTTAATATCCACAAGTACAAAAAAAACAACGATTGACTAATGGAATATTTCTACTATCAAATTTAATCAATTTTTGAATGTTAAAATGGTAATAAAGTGTTTTATTTCAGTTCCTTATAAAGGAATAGCCCTGAAAAAAAGGTACTTCTTTTAGGGCTATTCAAGGTGAAAAAATGTTTTTTATATAATTATTTGGAACTGTATTATGACAAGACCTTTATGATCTAACAGTAGATTTTATTGCTTTATAAACTCGCAATCTGCTTTAATTTTTACTTCATCACTAATCATTGCCGAAGGGAATTTTGTACCTACATTAAAATCAGAACGCTTTAAAATTCCGCTAAATTGAAACCCGGCAGTAATTGCTTTTGATTGTTCATTCACTATAGTTCCTCTATACCACATAGTAATTGTTGTCGGCTTTGTTATTCCGTGTAATGTGAGCGTACCTATAAGTTTGTATTTGTCTTTTCCAATTTTTTTTATAGCGATGCTTTTAAAAGTCATTTTTGGATATTTTTCTACGTCAAAGAAATCGGCACTTCGTAAATGGTTATCCCGCATTTCCACTTCAGTGTCAATAGATGCTACATCAGTCGAAAGTTCAAATACAGCATCACTGAAATCCGTTTTATTAGTTGTTGCAGTTATCTCAAATTTTTTGAATAATCCTGCTATATCTGAAATACCATGATGCACAGTGCTAAAACTAAGTTTTGAGTGCATCGGATCTGCTTTCCATGTTGTTTGTGCCAGTAGAAAAGTAGAGAAAAATAGTGTTGCGATAATGGTTGTTATTTTTTTCATGGGGTATTACTTTTTTTAATTATTTGATAGGTTATAAAGACGTTCTCAGGTTGTAATCTCACTTTTATCAATATGTATAAAAGAGATAGCACAAATGATTGTGGTTTTTAGACATTTTAACCTATCAAATTTAATTAATTTCCAGGATTAAATAATAATAAATAGCTTTATTTCAGATAGTTATAAATAAAAAAAAACTCTAAAATGAGTTTTTATAGAAAAGTGCTGTACAAGAATATTTTTCAATTCCTATATTGGTAATAATTCGTCCTCCATAGCTTTTAAATCCTGTTTCTTTTTTAGGTCTTTCAGTATAGATTTGTATTCTAAAAACTCGATGTCTTTTGGATTTATTTGCAATACAAAATTGATTTTCCCTAACAAATGTTCGAGATAATTTTTTTGGTTGATTTCTTTGTATTCGCGGTGTTCCTCGAAACCAAATTTCTTGATATAATACATGGCTTGTCTCAAATCATTGCGTTTGTGAAATACAACTTGTGGTTTTTCATTGACCACAATACCTGTGACGGTTTGACGGGTATTGGACGTCATGAGTTTAGTCTTGTTTTTATTGATGCGAAGGTTTAGTTTTTCAACAATTTCAATTATTTTATGGAGTAACTTATTCTCGTCAAAATCACCGGAAAAGCTCATGTCGTCAGCATAACGGGTGTATCTTATTTTATGCAGTTTGCAGTAAGTGGCAATCTGGGCATCGGCATCTTTAAAAATCAAATTTGAAAGATACGGACTCGTAGGTGCGCCTTGAGGCAAAGTTTTGTCTCGGGTACACAATTTTGAAAGCAGTCTCGATACCATTTTTGAATAGCCCAATTGATGAAATTCTTTTTCAACTAATTTAATAGTAATAGATTGGAAAAAATTTTCTAAGTCCAATGTAAATACTTTAGGTTGATTTTTATGGAATTTCAGGTTTTCAATAAGGCTTACATTGGTTTTGTATGCTTTCGCAAAAGGGCTGATGGGAACTTTATTGAGGATATTTTTCAGAATCCAGATCTGGATTTCTTTCAAACTGGGAAGTGGCTCTGAAATAAGTCTCTTTGTGCCATTTTTTTTTGCAATCTCAAAATCACGATAAAAATAGCGGGGATAAACAGCCGCTTTTTTTAAGTATTCTTTTTTGTATCCCACCAAAAGCGATAAATGGGTTGGATTATAAATAATAGGTACTTCATGTGAAAATAAAACTTCGGCATAATCCAGACAACGTTGAATGTTAGGCAGGGAATATCCTATTTTATGGGATTTATCTGTAAAGGTATCTTTGTACTGTGCAAAATCCATAGCGTTTAAATCGTTAATGGAGTAGGGACTATTTTGTCCCTAACCCCGATTAAGAATACCGGTTTAAAAGTTCGAAGCTCTGCGGAGAATCTTTTAAACCTGGTGCTTGAAAGAACATTCAATTACAGAGCAGTGACTCACGGCTCCGATGTTAACCTAGGCTAACAAATTTCTTTGAGGAATGAACTAGAAAAATAATTCATCCTGACTGGGAATAAACAATGTTTTACTGCTTAATTTGGGAATTTTACTCTCCAAATCTTTTTGAATCCAATCCTCTTTTTTTTTAGTTTTTATTCGGTGTGGTTCCATTGTTTGTTAGTTTATAAAGTGCTATATGTTAGTGTTTTAAATAGTTTAAAAGCACATATAAAGTTAATTAAAAATATTTTATTAACAGTACTAATAGTGATAATTTTTTCAATAATAATTTACTTTTGGAAACAGAATACGCTTTTTCTGTTTTGGAATAAAAACGGTAATTATTATTTTCTAAAAATCAATTATTGAATCGCTTGTAGGGAGTGTACGTGACAATTATTTCTATTATTCTGGTTATGCAATACGAAAGAAAGTTGATGGTTTTCGTAAACAGATTGTTCTTTGTTTTTAGCGAGTTAAGCGTTATGTTTTGGCATTGAGCAATAATTTCGATGAGTTGTTTTTGAAACATTTTAGAAAGTAAAGCAGAATTTATTTCAACATTCATTTCAAGGCTTCCGTACGAACTTAAATTATTCAGATTAAAAGAACCTATTGTAGTCCAATTGCCGTCTATTACCGCCACTTTTCCATGTAAGATAGATTGGTTCCATTCGTATAATTCAATATTATAGTTAAGGAGTTTGCCATAGAGAAAGCAAGTGGCGCGCCTTGTCAGCGGTAAATCTGATTTTCCGGAAAGAATTAATTTAATTTTCACCTTGTTTTTGGATGCTTTTTTCAAGGCTCGAATGATTCGAATCCCAGGCAGAAAATAACTTCCCACAATAATTATTTCTTTTTTCGCATTTCGAATGGATTTTATGTAGGCATCACAAATTTCGTTTTTTCCCTTTAACCAGTCATTCTGAAGGATGCGAACCATGGCATCTTCCTGAACAGGAAAGGAAGATTTTATTTTTTTGTTTTGCAGGCGTCTTTTTTTAAAATAAATATCGGCACACAATTTTTGAAGCGGTTGGGCAATTTCTCCGTTTAATTGAACGGCATAGTCCAACCAAGGAGCTTCGGTAGCCGAACCACAGTACTTATCGGCTATATTTATGCCACCAATTAGGACCGTTTTTGCATCAGTAACAATAACTTTTCGATGCAATCTTCTGCCAATATAAAAGGTATAGGTTGAAAATAAAGGGGCAAAAAAACGAATGTTTATGCCACTTTGCCTCATTTCTTTTATTGTCTCGGAAGGAAATGATAAAGATCCCAAGCCATCCAAAAGGACATAAATTTGAACGTTACGGGAAGCGGCTTCTTTTAATGCTGTGATAATTCTATTTCCGGTTGTATCATTTTCAAAAAGATACATTTGCATGTGAATTTCAAACTGTGAATTACGAATAATAGCTTCTAATCGAGAAAAATAATCTTCGCCGCTGTAGACAAGCTCCAGATTTTTTGGAACAATAAGGCTATTTTTACTTTTCATCATGGGCTTTATTTATTTTTACTTCTTTAATTAAAAGGAATTCCATAAGGTTTTCAACATCCAAAGTACCAGCGAGTTCATTGTTCTCCATAACAAGCATTAATCTTGATTTATTGAGTTGTATCAGTTCAAAAACGTTTTCCAAAAGGGAATCACTGTCGAGGTAAACCAAATTTCGATCCATAACATTGTAAACAAATTCATCGTCTCCTTTTTTAGAAAGTGCCATAATAATTTGGTCTCGATTCAACGTTCCAACCGGAATACCATTTTCAGTGATCAAAAAATTCTTGTTTTGACTGTCCAATACCAATTCAACCGCTGTTTTTACGGTATCATTTGCATCCATCGTTGGATACTGTTTCATTATAACATCATGGACTTTGAAGCCTTTCAAGAAGAACTTAGACTCGGTATAATCAGCTTCAACTTGAGCTCCGATAATGACAAAAATACCTATAAAAATTAAAAAAGGGGAAGTGAAAAATCCAAAAATGATAAATCCCATTGCCAATAGTTGTCCTATTCGTGCCGAAATTCTTGTCGCAACATGTCTTTGTAATTTAAACGATAATAAAGCGCGTAATATTCTGCCGCCATCCATAGGAAAAGCTGGGATTAAATTGAAAATTGCCAACCAGAAATTGACTAAAAAAAAATTGAGAAAGAAATTATTCGCGTTTACGCCATTAGATAACTCCGCCATTAATTGCTCCGAAGTGTCAGGAATGGTAATGAAAATTCCCGTAATAAAGGCCAATATGATATTTACCAAAGGTCCGGCAAAAGCGACTATTAATTCTTCCAAAGGTTTTTCAGGTATCCGCTCTAGTCTGGCCAATCCGCCAATGGGTAAAAGGGTGATATCTTTGGTTTTTATGTTATAATTTTTTGCGGCTAAAGCATGCCCCAGTTCGTGTAATAAAATAGTAATAAAAATAGTTAAAATAAATACGACAGACCATATTATTTGTGTGGCATTTTGACCTGATTTGTAGTTAACGAAAATGATAAACAGAATAAGTAATGTGAATGTCCAGTGTATAAATATTGCGATACCTGCTATTTTTCCGAGTTTTAATGATCCTTTCATTTTTTTGAATTTTTAATACTATTTATTATAGTAGGATTAGAAAAAAAATATGCAAATAATTAAAAATCAATAAATTGTAGTCTATGCAAGAAGAAAGGGGGCAGGCACAACTTGTACTAAATTACAACATTTTTTTTGAAGAATTAGAGAAATTGGAGTTTGAAAATGAAAATTATTTTTTCAAATGCAGAGCATAAGAAAACTACAATAGGAGGAATATCATTTTTTTAACTTTCGCTTCAACATTCTTTTCTTTACTGCAAAATAAATACTGATAAAATACGCAGTAAAAAAAATAATTACTGTTGCAACGTCAACCAAACTTTCCGACAGCCTAATTCCGGTTATTTTTAGAATAAGAAAATGGATATAAGAATTGCTTTCATCATGGTAGCCTAAAAGTTCACGCACTTTCCAATGCCAATCTGTAAACGGGCAATAGCCCAAACCGTACCAAATCCCCATTATAAACCACGAAAATACTGTAAGTGATAATGTAATTAAATTTGCAGATCTCCATCGCGGAACAATCCAGCCAAGCACGTTGAACAAGATAAGAACGGTATGAAATACAATAAAAAAATAATCGATAATATGAAGAATAAGTTTACCCATAACGGATTGGTAAAGAAAACGATAAAGGAAATAAGTATGGAAAAGTCTAATCTGTAAATATACCAATCCCTGCTATATTCCCTATTTTAAATGATTCTTTCATTTTTTAATTTTAACGCCATTGACGATAGCATGGTTAGAATAAATTAACCATAAACAATTTAGAAATTGTTTATTTCATTTCCGGAAATACCATTGTAGGTCCAAGCATTCAAATTAGCAATCGTAGTGTGTGCAATTCCTTCTAATGCTTCATTTGTCAAAAAACCTTGATGTCCGGTAATCATTACATTAGGATGGGAGCGAAGTTTTAAAAACAAGTTATCATGTATTGGAGAATCAGTATGATCTTGAAAAAAAATAGGTTTCTCTTTTTCGTAAACATCTAAGCCGGCAGCTCCAATGGTTTTATTTTCGATAGCTTCTAATAAATCTTTGGTGTTTACGATTCCTCCACGAGCAGTATTAATAAAAATCACCCCTTTTTTCATTAGTGCAAAAGTACTTTTGTTGAACAGATGGTTTGTTGCTCCATTGAGCAGATAATGAACAGATATCACATCAGCAGTGGCGCATAAATCTTCGAGTGAAACATAAGTAATAGGAATTTCATCCATAAGTTCCTTATTCTCCTCAATATCAAAGGCTAAAATTTCACAGCCAAAACCATGCATAATTCTTGCAAAAGCAGCGCCTATTTTTCCAGTTCCTACGATGCCTATTGTCTTTCCATGTAAATCAAAACCCACTAAATGATCCAAACGATAATCGCCAATTTGCATTAGCGTCTGACCTAAAACCAGTTTTCGGTTTAGGGCCAATAACAAGGCTACGGCTAGTTCAGCAATGGCATAAGGCGAATAAGCAGGAACATTTGCCACTTTTATCGCTAATGATTTTGCTCTGGCCAAATCAACATGATCGTAACCTACGGAGCGCAGGGCAATATATTTGATGCCACAAGTATATAGTTTTTGCAATACTGCTTCCGAAGCATCATCAGAAGTAAAAAGTGAAACCGCATCAAATCCTTTAGCAAGGTGTACGGTACTTTCATTCAAGGGCTGCTCCGTAAAAACTAATTCGTGATTACCATGTGCTGCTTTTTCCAGAAAAGCTTTATCAAAACCAAATATACTATAGACTAATACTTTCATTTTTTGTTGTTTTTCATTTCTAAAAAAAATACATGTTAAGATAGTGATTTTTTCGTAAACCTGTTTCTGGAATTTCAATTCTTATTTTTAATTTAATGGAACTAAACTCTTTTTAATCAGTGTGATTAAGGATTAAATGGATGCTTTAGTTTCTTCCCGAATCAGTAATTCTTCTTAAAAAATCAATTCCGATAGATCATTTTTTTTACTGCATTTATAATATCACTTTTTTGAGGAATAGCTGCTTCTTCCAAATGGGCAGGGTAGGGAATAGGGACTTCAATGCCGCACAATCGTTGTACGGGAGCATCCAAATCATAAAATCCGTTTTCCATAATCCGAGCGCTCACTTCCGAAGAAATACTCACGGAACGCCAAGCATCTTCGACTATTAATACCCGATGCGTTTTGGCTATTGAAGCCAAGAAAGTGAACTCATCCAATGGCCGTAAAACCCGTAAATCAATGACTTCAGCATCAATTCCAACGGTAGCTAATTCGGCAGCAGCCTCTAAACTTTTATACACTCCTGTTCCGTAGGTGATAATCGAAATGTCTTTTCCTTCTCGTAACACTTTGGCTTTAGAGAGAGAGGCAATTGGCAAATCAGTCGCTATCTCTTTTTCTAGATTAAGCAGCATCGTATATTCAAACAGTAGCACAGGATCAGGACTTAGCAAGGCGGCATGTAGCATACTTCTCGCATCCTCATGCGTTCCCACGGACAAAACAATTAATCCTGGAATGTGTGCATAAAAGGGTTCCCAACTATGCGAATGTTGTGCTCCCAACTGGCGTCCAATACCGCTTCCCATTCGTATAATGATAGGAACATTCAATTGTCCGCCCGACATGTGCTGTAAGGTAGCCGCATTGTTCACGATTTGGTCCATAGCCAATAAACTGAAATTAACTGTCATTATTTCAATAATAGGTTTCATACCAGCCATTGCCGCTCCAATTCCGGCTCCCACAAAGCCCGCTTCGAATAGGGGTACATCCATAATGCGGTCTTTTCCAAATTCCTGTAATAATCCTTTGCTTACCGCAAAAGCGCCACCATAGCGACCCACATCTTCGCCCATCAAAAAAACGCGTTCGTCATTTTGCAATGCTTCGCGAAGACTTTGATTTAAAGCCTCTCGATAGGTGATGGATAGTGTAGCCATGCTGTTTTTCATGGGTTGAATCAATTATTGTTGTTTGCTTTTCCAACGTTTTAATGCAGGCAAAATATTTACGGCTTTTTGAATCATATAACTGGGAAGTTTTCTTTTTTCCATATACATTTTTACAACATTTTTCATGTCATCCAGATTCATTTCCGGATTTTTAAAATCACTGTTCACATAACAATACTTACAATAGTCATTGCTTTTAATACCGTTATTTTCTGTTCCTTTTAGTTTTTCCGCATTTAGTGGCATACCGCAACTTTGACAAAATAGTATGTCTTCCATACTGTTTTCTTTTAAAGAGTTTAGTGTAAAGTTTTTCATGGTGTTTTTGATTTTAATGTTTATAATTTAAATTTCGGTGTAAACAAATTTTGTCAATTGCTCTAATGGTTCCCGAGCGCCTTCTTCCGCAAAATCTAATGCTTTCTGGATTTTTGTGTTTATTTTGCTTTCAAAATCAGTAATTTCATCCTTTGTAATCCATTGCTGTTGCAAAAGAAACTGTTCGAATTGCGGAATAGGATCTCGTCTTTTCCATTCTTCCACTTCCTTTTTAGCACGGTATAATTCGGCATCAAACATGGAGTAAGCCCTAAAACGATACGTGTTGCAAATCAATAAATAGGGTTTTCCACCGCTTCTCATTTTTTCGACAGCCGTATTGGTAGCATGCATTACTTTTATCAAATTCATTCCATCTACGGTAGAAGATTCAATTCCATAAGCAAGCCCTTTTTTTTCCAGCTCTGTTGCAGTATCCGAATACCGGACTGCATTGCCTATCGCATACAGATTGTTTTCACAAACAAACAAAACAGGAACTTTCCAAAGTGCTGCCAGATTCATTGCCTCGTAAAATTCACATTTGGCAGCGGCATCTTCACCAAAGAAACAACAGGTAATATTGTTTTTCTTTTGTTTTTTGGATGCCAATGCCATTCCAACGGCTATTGGAAGATTGCCACTCACTACAGCATTGCCTCCGTAAAATTTTTTTGAGGCATCAAAAAGGTGCATTGAGCCACCTCGGCCTCGGCTGCAGCCTTCCAGTTTACCATACATTTCTGCCATGATTAAATCAGCATCAATACCGCGTGCCAAAGCATGACCATGTTCCCGATAGGTACTTAACACAGTATCATCATCCGTTAAAGCCTGCATTACACCTGCGGCTACTGCTTCTTCACCAATATATAAATGATGGAATCCCCTGATTTTGGCTTTAGTGTATTGCTCGGCAGCTTTCTCTTCAAATCGTCGAATGAGTAGCATTTGATACAAAAGCAAAAGTCCTTTTTTCGCATCCATAATTATCTTTTTTGAATCAATTTTTGACTCGTTATTTTTAGTTTGTTGTAATATTGAAATATATTGTGCTGGTAATTATAGCTTTATGTTTTTTGGGAATACATTTCGAATATTATTCTAGAAGGAATTTCCAAGCGGAACAAGATTATATTCAATAATTATTTCCGGCTCTAAACGAATGGTTATTTTTATGGCATTTGAAATCAAACAGGCTTTTTCACTCATCTCCAAAATATGTTTAGCCCGCTCCGGTTTTTGGGAATAATGAATGACGAGTTTTGGTTGAAGAATGATTTCGGTTATGGTATGTTTCCCATTGATTTTATCAACATTACAGGTCGATTTACTCTCAAAGCTTATAAACTGTAGTCTTGAATTTTCGGCAATCGATAGAAAAGTAGTTAGCAGACAACTGTTTATCGCTGCAACAAATAGATGTTCAGGCGACCAAATTTTCTCCATTCCTTTCGGGAACTCAGGAGGTGTCGCTACTTCAATATTTTGAGGCAGAGCGGGGGAACTTAACATCCCTTTCCTTTTGTCTGACCATTTTAGATTTACTTCGTAAGTATACATCATATACGTTTTTAAGTGATATTTAAACTCAAAAAATATTGTGCGGCAAATCCCCCATCAACTGTCATTGCATGTCCGGCTACAGAAGCACAGTTTACAATAGCTCCTTTTTTGGCGAAAGCCAAGGCGGTTGATTTACCAATTCCAGATGAACCACTCGTCACGATGGCTACTTTATTTTTGAATGGTGCTTCCATAATTAAATCGATTTACATTAGAATTTTTCTTTTTGTTTTCTTTTCCGCTTCCAAAATATTTTCAATTCCTTTTATCAAAGCATCTGGATTAAACGAGATGCTGTCAATGCCTTCATTCACTAAAAATTGTGCAAATTGCGGGAGATCGCTAGGAGCTTGTCCGCACAATCCCACTTTTATTTCAAAACGTTTGGCAACCCGAATCGTTTCTTTAATTAAAGATTTGACGGCAGGATTTTCTTCGCTAAACAAATAACTTACCAGTGCGGAATCGCGATCCAAACCTAATGTGAGTTGCGTTAAATCATTGGAACCAATAGAAAATCCGTCAAAGAGTTTTGCAAATTCATCGGCCATTAATACATTACTTGGAATCTCAATCATGACATATACTTGTAATCCGTTGATGCCTTGCACTAATCCATTTTTAGACATTTCGGTTAGCACATTTTCACCTTCATCGATTGTTCTGCAAAAAGGAATCATCAGTTTTACATTCTGCAGTCCCATTTCGTTTCGTACTTTTTTCATGGCTTCGCATTCTAAAGCGAAACCTTTTCGATAAAAATCACTGTAATAACGCGAAGCACCACGGAAACCAATCATCGGGTTTTCTTCATCGGGCTCGTAATATTTTCCTCCGATGAGGTTGGCATATTCGTTACTTTTAAAATCACTCATTCGAGCAATAACATCTTTGGGATAAAAAGCGGCGGCAACAATTGCTACAGCTTCGGCCAGTTTGTCAATGAAATAATTTTTAGGATCTTCATAGCCTTTCGTTAATGTGGCTATTTCGGCTACAATCTTCTCATCGGTTATTTTTTCAGGTTCGCACAATGCCAGTGGATGAATTTTGATGGTATTCGAAATGGCAAACTCCATTCGCATCAAACCCACGCCCTGATTGGGATAATGGCTTAATTCAAAAGCCCTTTCCGGATCCGCAAGAATAAGCATGGGAGCTGTTTTTGGCATTTCAAGTTTGCTGAAATCTTGTTCTGATACTTCCCATTTCAATTTCCCATCGTAAATATTTCCTGTTGTACCTTCGGCACAGGAAACAGTGATTTCCTGACCATTTTTTATCGCGGAAGTGGCGTTTCCGCAACCCACTACGGCAACGGTTCCGAGTTCTCGGGCAACAATCGCTGCATGGCTGGTGCGTCCGCCTTTGTTGGTAATAATTGCCGACGCTCTTTTCATGATAGGGTCCCAATCCGGATTAGTCAAATCAGTTACTATGATTTCTCCCTTTTGCAATAAATCGCCTTCTTCCGGACTGTTTAGAATACGCGCTTTTCCGGAAGCAATTTTATCGCCAAGCGCAATTCCTTGAGTCAAAAGAGCGCTTTTTTCTTTGAGTTTGTAGATTTCCCGAACTTGCTTGTTTGCTTTTCCATGAACGGTTTCCGGACGAGCCTGAACAATGTAGAGTTGGTTATTCAAACCGTCTTTTGCCCATTCGATATCCATTGGTTTTTTATAATGTTTCTCAATTTTGGAACACCATTGGGACAGTTGGATGACTTCTTTATTGGTTAACGAAAACTGGTTTTGTTTTTCTAAAGAAGTATTGGTGTTGATAATTGTGTTTTCAGCGGATGAACTTTCTGATTTTTCAGCATAAATCATCGTGAATTCTTTTCTTCCGCACTGTCTTTTTAGAATGGGATTGAAATCAGGATTTTCTAAAGTTGGTTTAAAAACCATCCATTCATCAGGAGTCACCGTTCCCTGAACAATATTTTCTCCTAAACCCCAACATCCATTGATGATGATGGTGTTTTCGAAACCGCTGTCAGGGTCAATGGTAAATGCCACGCCGGAGGAAGCTTTATCGCTTCGTACCATTTGCTGAACGCCAACGGAAATGGCAATGTCTAGTGCAGCAAAATCCATGTCATGGCGGTATTTGATGGCACGATCTGTAAACAAGGATACAAAACAGCGATGAACGGCATCCAGTAATTGCACGGCACCGTTGATATTCAAGAAGGATTGCATTTGTCCTGCAAAACTCGCTGTTGGTAAATCCTCAGAGGTAGCACTGCTTCGCACCGCCACATCAAGATTATTGCTGTTGCATTGTTCACTAAGTGATTGGTAGGCAGCGTAAATTTCATCCCGAATTTCGTCCGGAATGGCAGCAGATAAAATAAGGTTTCTGGCTTTTTCTCCAATAGAGGAAAGATTGGAATAGTGTTCTGTATCCAATGAAAATAATAAATCCTTCAAAGGTTTCTCCAGATTATTCATTTTCCTGAAAAGACGATATCCTTCAGCAGTAACTGCAAACCCATTAGGAATACTGATCCCTATTGGATTAAGCTGATTGTACATTTCACCCAAAGAGGCGTTTTTGCCACCAACTTTACCAATGGCATCAATACCAATTTGGTCAAAAAGCAAAATGTATTTGTACTTCCCCATTTCGTATGTTTTTGTAATAGAAACAGACCATTATTGGTATGCTGGATAAGAAACAATAGAAAATTACTGGGGCAGATTTTTTAGTTAATAGGATAGTAAATTTTGTAATTCAGAAGTAGGTTTGAAATTTACATATCAAGTTTAAAAGAAGAGGTAGTAGGTGTTCCTGCCTGTTTAAACCAATACTGTAAATTTAAACAAATAATTATTTTATTGGTACAAAAAAATCACTTTTTTTTGATATTATTTTATTTTAAGTATTTAATAAACAGTTGTTTGTGTTTTTATTTCGTTTGGGGTAATGCAAATTGAAACTGATTAAAAAACGGTTCTTTTTTAATCAAAATTCAACTGTTTTTAAGACTACCCGAAAACGAGATATTTATCTGACGAATACTAAAAATAGATGCTGAATTAGTTGAACTATAAGAAGGAAAGCCTCCTTTAAGTTTACCTTGTTGGTTTTCTTGTAAAAATTCCATTTGCTTTACAAGGTCTTTAAATGATTTTTTATCTTTCATTTTGACTGTTTTTTTGGTTAGGTCTACTCATAGCTGGCTTTTCGATTTCCGCCATTTTAATATTGTTTATAGTCTTTGTCTAGTTTGGTTTTCGGAACGAACAGATTTGTCATTTACTTTTTTACTATTTACTATTTTGTATTGAAAGTATAAAGCTATAGATTGTGTCAATCTTTTTTGAAAGAATTCAAATTCAAAATTCCCATAGGTTGAAGCATTTTTGGCTCTCATTGTATCAAAAATGTCAAAAAAAGATAACTTGATTAAACCTTTGTCATTCCATATTTTCTTTTGAATCGAAATATCAAGATTATAAGCCCCAAAATCGTCCATGACATGATATTGGAATTTACTAAAGTAAACGCTAAAAACATCAATTGAGAGTGTTTTTGTAAGTTTTATATTGGCGAAAATATTATTAACAAAAGATGTTTTATTAGTTTTTAAAAAATCGTTTTTCGAATTGAATTCGTAATATTTGGTACTAAAAGTAAAATTCAGAAATAGCCATTTTGTTAAATCTCCAGAGTAATCATAGCTGATACCGTAATTCTTTTCATTTCCAAAATTCTGAGATTGATAAATCCTAACATTCTCATCTGTTAATGTATAGGCTGGAGCAATAAGGTCATTTACAAAGTTCATATAAAATGAAAAATCATGATTTTTTAATTGATACGAAACATCTATTTTATTTGAGTATTGAGGCTTTAAATTGGGATTGCCTTTTTGATAGTAGAAATCATCTAGTTTGAGTACAAATGGATTCAAATCCCTAAAAGAGGGCCTTTGGATGCTCTTTGAATAGCTTAAGGATATATATTTATCATTGCCAAAATCATACCCATAATAGAAGCTCGGGAAAAAATCTGTGTAATTTTGCGTTACAGATTCGCTATTAATCCTATTAAACCCATTGATATAAGTGTTTTCAATCCTTAAACCAAATTTTACTGTATTATTTTCTTTCCACTTTGTATTAAATGTAAAATAACTGGCAAATATATTTTCTCTATTTGTAAAGTTTTGAAATCCATTTGGATTTAATTGCCAATTATTTCCAATAAGGGATTCTTCTATTAATGTATTTTTTCTATTAATATAATTGTTTTTAATTCCTGTCGAAAAGTTGATTTTTTTTGATGTATTCTGTTTCCAATCTAATTGAAATGTATTATAATTTGCGATACCGTCTGCAGTAAAGCGTGAATTTGAATTACTTAAATTACCTAAAAAATAATTGATAACTATATTATTTGTGTTGTCGATATTATTTTGACCAATGTCACCAATAAATTTAATGGTACTTCCAAGCGTATCTTTTTTAAGAGTATAATTAAAAGTAGTATACCATGTATTTTGCTTTACGCTTGAGATTGATAAATTTTTACTGGATGTCTCAAGTATGTTACTGTTATATATATTTAAATCTTTGTTTGAATCAATTCCTTTTTTTTGCTTATTAAAAAAGAATTCTACTCCAAATTCATTTTTTTTATTTGGATAAGAAACAACTCCATTTGTTAATGTTATTGTTTTATCACTTTCGATAAAAAAACCTTCATTCTTTTGCTTAATGTTTGTATTAAAAATAGTAGCTGTTGACTTGACTTTTCCTCTATCATCATTATCCGTATAATTTACTCTTGAATATAGATTCCATTTGTCTGAACCATAAATTATTGTGTTTCCAAGTTGATATTTCTGAAAGTTCTTTTCCTTGTGACCAATATACCCTTTACTCAAAGAGGAGAATCCTTTTGGATTTTTTTTGGTTACAATGTTAATTATTCCGCCAATATTACTTGCATCAGCCTCAGGAGAACCAACTTCTTGAATTTCAATTTGTTTAATCGTTTCTGAGTTTAAACTGCTTAGGTAATTTGATAATTCGTCGCTTGATAAATTTAATTTTCGACCATTTATATTCACTGATGGATTACCATTTTTAAGTGAAATACCTCCTTCCGAATTTACTTTTATTTTAGGTGATCGTTGAAGAACTTCTAATCCATTATAACCCTCTTTTAAAGGGCTATTTTCTACAATAAATATTATTTTGTCAAATTCTCTTTTGAATAATTGTTTTTTTGCTTGGACTATTACCTCTTTTAGTAATTGAGTTGTTTCTAATTTAATGATGCCTAAATCCATATTTTTATTAATAACAATCTCTTTTGAAAACAAAAAAACTCCATTGTGATTGATTTGTAGTGTGTAATTTCCATTTTTAATAGTTATGTCAAAAAAACCTTTAATATCTGATAAATCTCCTTTTGCGATTTTGCTTTCTTTTGATAACAATATAACCTCGGCGGACTCTATTGGAATGTTGTTGGCGTCTACTATTGTACCTTTAATACTTGTTTGTGAAAGTAAGTTGTTTGGTAAAAAGGCAATTAAGAAAAAGGTTACTAAACATATTTTTGACATCATATTGTATGTTTTTTTGTTCGTTTATTTCTCTTTTATGCTGTTTATTTGCGTTTCGTGTAGCTCAAAGGTATCCTGTAACGTGTTCCGGTACTACAGCGGGTTTGGGAATAAATTAAACCCATTATTCGGATTTGCCAAATCATCCCAAACACAAAACCATTTTTAAATTAAGCCAATTGCCCAAATCTCTTGTAGCAAGTGTTGGCGGTTCGTTGTTAATTAATCAACTATTAATGTTCCGTTTGCTGTTAGTATTATTTTTCCATTTTTTTCAATTTCAATTGTTATATCTGGTGCGTTGTCTTCTCCAATAATATTTCTGTAAACTCTATATATATAATTTGCATTTTTGAATGTGATTACGTGATTTCCTCCACTTCCTTCAAATTCCCATTTTCCGTCTTTTAAAGTTAAGTCGGGTTTTGAAGATTCCTTTTCGCCTATTTTCCAAGAGGCATATCTGTATTTGTAATCAGATAATTTGTCAACTCTAATGAGATAGTTTTTTGTCTTTATCTTGTAAGTAGGGCTTTCAAATATTTTTAATGATATATGCAAATTCCCCTTCTCCTTATCAATCAAATCTTTTTTTAGTTTTTTTTCAAAGTTGCTTTGATAGGTTACTGCAGTTATTTTTCCTTCAGTACTGTCAATCCATAAAATGCCATTATCTAACATAATTCCTCTCCAACCGACTTCTGACCACTGTTTGACTTTTGAATTGGTAATTTTATCAATAAGAACTTTGTCAAAGATTTCATTAAACCTTTGTCTAAATTCTTTCGAGTTTTTAATGCTTGGTATTGGATATTCTCTTCTTAATGGGAAATCAATTATACTTGAAATTTTGTCAATATTTTTCTGTTTGAATAAAGATATAACATTGTTGATATTGGCTACTTTGTAGTCTTCAAGTTTTCCATCTTGGGAGTACCCAATTTTGGAAACAAGTAATATTAAAAATAATAGTCTAAATTTCATTCTGTGAGTTTTTTTACAATGACCGCCAACGTTCCGCGGCTTGGCGCAGTAGCGGCTTCGTGGAACGATTATTTCTTGCTAATATAAGATTTTCCAGCGGAAAATCGAACGTGTGTTTTATTGGTTTGTAGCTATTGAGCCA